>NZ_KI866522.1:0-17932 GCF_000511135.2 Microbispora sp. ATCC PTA-5024
TCGCCCCTCCGCGCAAACCCAGCACCCAGCGCCTCCGCGCAAACCCAGCACCCAGCGCCTCCGCGCAAACCCACCACCCCGGCCCCCGCATAACCCACCACCGCAACCCGTCACCCCCACAGCCGCCCACCCCGCAAAGCCACCGCCCCGAGCGGCAGAACGTGTGACCGGGGCTCACGCGGTGGGGAGGGGGCGCTAGGCTGGAGCGGCCGGGCCACCCTGAACCGCGGGTGGCCTTCGTCGCTTTTCTAGAGAAGCCGCGGCTGCGTCGCATGACGCGACCAACAGACCGGTGGCGAACAGATCGGTAGGCCCGGGAGATTCGGGTAAGGGGCATCTTCCGCCCTGAGGAGACGGCCGAGAAGATGCGGGGCCGCGAGAGGGCGGCCGGCGAACCGGACGGATGAGCCGTCCGAGCATGTGACAGAGGACAGAAGTGAACAGAGAAGACGGGCGCGACGGCACGGGCCGTGGCGATGACAACCGCGAAGAGAGCAGGGACCGATCCGGGCGCCCCGGCGGCTTCCGCGCTGATGAGAGAGGCGGCGGCTCCGCAGGCCGCTACGGGGAGCGGCGTGACGCCCCCCGGGGAGATCGCGGCGACCGTGGCGAGCGCTCGTTCCGTTCCGACCGGCGCGGCTTCCGCGACCAGGGCCGGGGCGGAGGCTCCGGCGACCGTGACGCGCGTAGTGGGGGACGCTCCTACGGCGACCGCGACGGGTCCCGGAGCGGCGGTTTCCGGGATCGCGACGATCGTGGCGGTTACTCCCGCTCGGGCGAACGCGGCGGGTACGGCGACCGGGACAGGCCCCGCGCCTTCGGTTCCCGTGATGACGGCCGGGATCGGCGTGAAGGCGGTCCGGCCGATCGGCGGCCGCAGCGGCCGTTCGGCGAGCGCTCCTATGGAGAGCGGTCCTACGGCGACAGGGACGCCGCTCGTGGTGGCTACGGTTCCCGCGGCCGCGATGACCGTCCCGGCCGCCCGCCCCGTTCCGGGGAGCACGGCGACCGGCCGTTCCGGTCCGGGGACCGCGACGACCGTCGTGATCGCGGTGACCGCGGCGACAGGCCGTTCCGCTCCGACGACCGTCGCGACCGGCCGTTCCGCCCGGATGACCGGGGAGACCGCCCGTTCCGTCCCGACAGGCCCTTCCAGTCGGACGACCGACGGGAGCGGCCGTACCGCTCCGACGACCGCGGCGACCGGCCGAGCCGGCCGGGCTTCCGCGAGGGCGGCGGGCGTGACAGTGGCGGCTTCGGCGGCGACCGTCAGCGCGGGCAGGGCGGCGGTTTCGGCGGCAGGTACGGGTTCCGTGACGGCTCGCGTGACGGCTCGCGTGACGGCTCGCGAGACGGCTCCCGGAGTGGCTTCGGGTCGCGCGACGACCGGAGCGACCGTGGCGGACGTCCGTCCGGCGAGCGCCGCGACCGCTTCGACCGCGGCGACCGGCCCGACCGGCCCGACCGGCGGTTCGAGGGTGGCGACCGGCCTGAGCGGGGCCAGCGCTTTGAGGGTGGCGACCGGCCGCGCTTCCGTGATGGCGGTGCGCGTGATGGCGGTCGTCCGTACCGTGACCGTGACTCGGGTGCGGAGCGCGGCGACCGGCGGTACGGCGAGCGGGACGGCTTCCGCAGCGATGACCGCCCCCGGCGCGACAGCGACGACCGGCCGCGCCGCTCCTACGGCGACCGCGACGGTTCGCGCGGCTTCCCCCGGCGTGACCATGGCGACGACCGCGGCCGCGCCGGTTCCTACCGCGACCGTGAGGGGTCTCGCGGGTACGGGGACCGGGACGGCGGACGGCCCAGCCGCGGCCCTGGCGAGGGCGGACGCCCGTTCCGTGAGCGTGGCGCAGGCTTCGGCGAGCGCCGGCAGCGTCCCTTCTCGGACCGAGGCGATCGAAGTGACCGAGGTGACCGAGGTGATCGGGGCGACCGCGGCGACCGAGGTGATCGGGGCGACCGCGGTGGCCGTCCCGGCGCCGGCGACCGCCCGCGTCCGTTCAGCCGCGACGACGACCGGGGCGGCAGCCGTACCCGGTACGGCAAGCCGGCCGACTCGAAGCCGCGTGAGGAGATGCCCGAGCTGGAGGCGGACATCACGCCGGACGAGCTCGACCGCGAGGCCCGGGCCGAGCTGCGCTCGCTTCCGAACGACCTCGCCGACCTGGTGGCCAGCCACCTCGTGGCGGCCGGTCGAGCGCTGAGCGACGACGATCCCGAGCGGGCCTATGAGCACGCGAAGGTCGCCCGCCGCTTCGCCGCGCGGATCGGCGTCGTCAGGGAGGCCGCCGGCATCGCCGCGTACCACGCGGGGCAGTACGCCGAGGCCCTCGGCGACCTCCGCGCGGCGCGGCGGATGAACGGCTCGGACGAGTACCTGCCGGTGATGGCGGACTGCGAGCGCGGCCTCGGGCGTCCGGAGCGGGCGCTGGACCTGGTGCGTTCCCCGGAGGCCGAGCGCCTGAACCGGGCGGGCAAGATCGAGCTGGCCATCGTCGAGTCCGGCGCGCGCCGCGACCTCGGCCAGCACGACGCTGCTGTGATCACGCTGCAGCGTCTTCCCGAGCTGCGCGACCCCCAGCCGAAGCCCTGGTCGGCCCGGCTGGCCTTCGCCTACGCCGACGCCCTGGCCGACGCCGGGCACGAGGCCGCCGCCACGGACTGGTTCTCCCGGGCGATGGCCTTCGACGAGAACGGCGAGACCGACGCGGCCGAGCGGTACGCCGAGCTCACCGGCGACGTGATCGATGACATCGAGGACATCGAGGAAGATCTCGACAGTGAGCTCGACGACCTCGGCGACGAGATCACCGAGGACGTCGAGGACAAGCTCGTCGAGGACCTCGCCGAGGGCGCCGACGACGATCTCGATGACGATCTCGACGACGTGGACGCCGCCGAGGACCTGAACGACCTCGACGAGGCCGAGGTCGACGAGGACGAGGAGGGCGAGGTCGACGAGGACGAGGAGGGCGAGGTCGACGACCTCGAGGACTCCGAGGACTCTGAGGACTCCGAGGCCGACCTCGCTGGGGAGGTTGCCGCCTCCCCGGCCGGCGAGACCGAAGACGAGGACGTCGCCGGCCAGGCCGACGAGGACACGTCCACGGACAGTGGCGACGAGCCCGAGACGGCGGCCGACGCCGGTGGCCGTTCCGACGAGAACGAGGACGAGGACGCCGAAACCACGAGCGCGGCGACGACCGGTGTGCCGGCCTTCGGCCCCGCGTTCATCGAGCCCGACTTCGGCGACGTCCTGGACGACGCCGCCGACGATCGGACGAAGCGCCAGCCCTGATCGGCCCGTCTTCGACGCGAGCGGTTCCGTACGGCACCACGCCGTACGGAACCGCTCGCGGGCGGGACGTGCGGCGACCGGCGTCTACCACGTCAGCTGTGACGCGGGCTCGGGGTGTGGCGTCAGGCGTCGGGGACGCGGTCCAGCCAGTGCATGATGCCCGCGACGTTGGACGGCGCGCCGCTGAGCAGCTCGAACTGCTCGGCCGTCGTCTCGTCCGCCCGTAGCGCGGCGTACCGTTCCCGCGTGCGGTCGCGGACCATGGCGACGGCGTGGTCCAAGTCCAGGCCTTCCGAGCGGGCCTGCTTGGTGAGGTCCACCCAGACGCGCAGTTCCTCGGCCGATCGTTCGAGCGTCGCGGGCACGTCGTCGACCGGCCCGTAGTGACTGAACAGCAGCCGCTGCGGGCCGAGCGCCGAGAACAGCGCGATCGAGTCGAGGGCGACCCCCAGGTCGAAGTCCGGCGGCGGGGTGGCCGGCCGCAGGTCGCCGGTCTCGGGGAGGTAGACGCCGGCCGCGTCGCCCACGTACAGGTCGCCGGTGAGCGAGTCCAGCAGCCCGACGTGGTGCTTGGCGTGGCCGGGGGAGTAGTGGCTGGCCAGGGTCCGGCCGTTGCCCAGGTCGATCGCCCCGGTGTCGCCGAGGGCGCGGATCCGCGCGGCGTCGGTGGGGGCGAGGCTGCCGAACAGCGTGTCGAGCTTGTCGCCCCACACCATCTTCGCGCTGGCCATGAGGCGTGAGGGGTCGGCCAGGTGCCGGGCGCCCTTCTCATGGACGACGATCTCGGCTGAGGGGAAGTATCCCGCGATGTCCCCCACACCGCCCGCGTGGTCGAGGTGGATGTGCGTCACGACGACGGTTGCCAGGTCGTCCGGGCCGACGCCGAGCGAGGCGAGGGCGTCACTGACGACGGGCGCCGAGGTCGAGGTGCCGGTCTCGACGAGGCAGGGACGGTCGCCCAGGATCAGGTAGCCGGCGGTGATTCCGGAGTACCCGGCCATGCGGGTGTCGATCTCGTACACGTCGCCGCCGAGCGGCGTCACGTTGTCCACAGGCCACCTCGAGGTCGGTCCGGCATCCACAGAATGTCGTTCAGGTCGTCGACGCTCCAGCTTAATCGCCGACAGTGATCTCCTGCGTAGGAGAGGAGATCACATGCACCGCAACGAGGTGGTGCTGGTCGGCCGGCTGTCGATGCGTCCCATGCACCGGGAGTTGCCGAGCGGCACCCTGCTCACCCAGTGGCGGCTGGCCGTACGGCGGCCGGCCAGCCGGCCAGGACATCAGCGTTCGGACGCGATCGAGTGCGCCACGTTCGACGACGGCGTGCGCGAGATGGTCCTGGGCTGGCAGGTCGACGACGTCGTCCAGGTGGAGGGGGCGATGCGCCGCCGGTGGTGGCGCGGCGGCAGCCGCTACGAGGTCGAGGTGGGCACCGCCCGGCGCCTCCACGCCGCCGCCCGGACGCCCTCCGGCGAAGCCGCAACAGAGCAACCGGACGCGAACCGGACGGCCGAGGTCGTGCCGGCCGAGCGGGCCGACGTGCAGGCGCCCCGCCGACCGGCGAGGGACGAGGATCTCGAGGTTTCCCGAATCGTCAACGATCCGTCATCGGACGAGGACGAAGGGTAAGGTCCGTGGCTGTGGTGGAGACGGAGACGGAGAGCAGGGTCGCGACGCTGGAGCGGGTGGCGGGCAAGCTGCTCCTGAACGGCGAGCACACGGGGGTGCGGCTGGAGCGAATCGAGGTCGGCGTGACCGATCTCGGCGACCGATTCAGCGGCCTCGACAAGAGGGTCAGCGATCTCGACACGAAAGTAGACGAGGTCGTCACGAAGACCGCGCTGGTCGAGACGCGCCTGGACTGCGTCGAGACACGGCTCGACGGTGTGGAGTCCCGTCTCACGGTCGTCGAGACACGGCTCGACGGCGTGGAATCGGGCCTGGCGAACGTTGAGACACGGCTCGAGGGTGTGGAATCGCGTCTCACGGGCGTTGAGGTGCGGCTCGACGGTGTGGAATCGCGCCTGACGAACGTTGAGACACGGCTCGATGGAGTGGAATCGCGTCTCACGGGCGTTGAGGTGCGGCTCGACGGTGTGGAGTCCCGTCTCACGGGCGTTGAGGTGCGGCTCGACGGTGTGGAGTCCCGTCTCACGGGCGTTGAGGTGCGGCTCGACAGTATGGAAACTCGTCTCACGGGCCTCGAGACGCGGATGGGCCATCTCGAAAACCGGATGGGCGGTCTCGAGACGCGGATGGGCGATCTCGAGGACGTGGTGAACGAGCAGGCCAGGGTCGCGGACGCCCGTCACAAGGCTGTGGTGGGCATGATCCAGGAGGTGCTCGACCGGCTGAAGGAACGCTGAGCCGCCGGCGGCGTCCGGGTCACTCCGCGGCGAACGTCCGCATGACGAGTCCGGTCCGGGGCTTGGGGCCGAACGAGGTCGACTTACGCGGCACCCGTTCGCCCTGCGCCGCCACGGTCAGGACGTCCGCCGTCGACAGCGGGTTCATCAGCACGGCCGTCCCGCCGTGCCGTTGAGCGAGCCGTACGGCGGCGAGGGGGTCGTGGTGCACGACCAGCACCGCGTCCTCGCTGTCGTCGATGCCCCAGACCTTCGGCAGCAGGAACAGCGTGAGGATGGAGGTGGGCAACGCCCGCCACCGCGCCGAGCGGCCGGGCGGCATCGCCCGTTCGACCTGCAGGGGGTCCGGATCGGTGAGCAGGTGGGAAGAGCCCTCGCCGGCGAGCACGAACGCCGGCCCCGTCGCCGTGGCGAGGCCCGCCAGGGCGTCCTCCAATGCGGCGAACTCGTGGACCTGCCAGGCGCCCTTGGCCCGGGCCGCCGCCTCCTGCAGGGGCAGGGCCGGGATCACCCGGTGGATCGCACGCAGCTCGGGCGGGTAGTGCGTGGAGTCGACGAGGTAGGCGAGGCCGTAGTCCCAGGGCCCCGGGCCGAGGTGATCGGTCCGGAGGGCCTCGTACGTGGCGTAGCGGTGGTGGCCGTCCGCGATCAGGGCCTGCCGGTCGCGCAGGTCCTCGCCCACCGCGGCGATCTCGTCTGGGTCGGTCAGCGCCCACAGCCGGTGATGGACGCCGTCCCGGGTCCGTACGTCGATCTGGGGGAAGCGCTGCGCCGCCACGTCGTCGACGAGGCGCGAGGCGGTCCCGCCGCCCTCGTACAGCAGGAAGATCGGTTCGAGGTTGGCCTGGGTGGCCCGCATGAGCGCGAGCCGGTCGGCGACCGGGCCCGGCATGACGTTCTCGTGGGGCAGCACCGACGTCGAGCCGACGCCCAGCGCGCCGATCAGCCCACGCTGCAGGAATCCCACGCCGCTCTGCTCGTACACGTACAGCGCGGGAAGCGGGTCGACGGTCAGCACGCCCGACGCCAGCCACTCGCTCAGCTCGGCCCTGGCCTCGCCGTAGTGCCCGGCACCGGGAAGGATCAGGCGCGCCACGTTGTTCGGATGACGACCGAGCAGTTCGCGGAATTCCTCGGGGGAGATCAGATCGTACGGTGGAGAGGTGACGGCGCCCAGATCGTCCACTGTGAATCGGACGCCACGGAAGGGACGCAGCACCAGTCCCGTCCGTTCAGAACTCTCCATACCGGGCATGTTGCCATAAGGCCCGGACTCCCCGATGCTGCGGTGCCCGGTTCTTGATGAAATCGGATTGCAGGAGGGCTTACCCGATGATCCAGGGACGAAACGACGCGTCCGACTCCTCACCCGATCCGGGCGGCACGCCCTCCGGCGATGTCTATGACTGGTTCCGCCGTGGCACCAAGCTTCTGGAGGAAGGCAGTCCGGCCGCGGCGGCGGCCATTCTCGAACGGGCCGCGCAGGCCGAGCCCGAGTCGCGCAGCATTCGAGAGGCGCTGGCCCGGGCTCAGTTCAATTCCCGGCAGTACGACGAGGCCGCCGGCAGTTTCCGCTGGATAGTGGACGCCAATCCCGTCGAGGACTACGCGTATTTCGGGCTGGGCCTGGCGTTGTGGCGCAGCGGCGACATCGAGGCCGCCCAGGAGCCGCTGGCCGTCGCCGTGGCGATGCGGCCCGACCAGCGGCACTACGTGTCGGCCTTGAAGCAGGTCCAGGCGACGTTGCGCGCGAGGCGGGCATGACGGCCCAGACCCTGGTCGACGGCTACGACACCCTGCTGCTCGACCTCGACGGCGTCGTCTACCTCGGCCGGCGGGCCGTCCCCGGCGCCCCCGAGGCGCTGGAGCAGGCCAGGGCCAAGGGCGCGCGGCTCGCCTTCGTGACGAACAACGCGTCCCGTACGCCGGGCGCCATCGCGCAACACCTCACCGACCTCGGCGTCCCGGCCGGTCCCGAGGACGTCGTGACGTCCGCCCAGGCCGCCGCCCGCCTCATCGCCGAGCACGTCCCGGCCGGGTCCGCGGTGCTCGTCGTCGGCGGCATGGGCCTGCGGACGGCCCTGCGCGCCCACGGCCTGCGACCCGTCACGACGGCCCTCGACGAGCCCGCCGCGGTGGTGCAGGGAATCTCCGACACCCTGTCGTACGGGCTGATCGCGGAGGGCGCACTGGCCGTGCGGCGGGGCGCGTGGTTCGTCGCGGCCAACGGCGACGCCACCATGCCCACCGGGCGCGGCGAACTGCCCGGGAACGGGTCGATGAGCCGGGTGATCGCCACGGCCACCGGCGTCGAGCCGGTCGTCGCGGGCAAGCCGGAGCCGCCTCTCCACCGCGAGTCGATGATCCGCACGCACGCCCGGAGGCCGCTCATCGTGGGCGACCGCCTCGACACCGACATCGAGGCGGCGACCCGCGCCGGGGTGGACGGTCTGCTCGTCCTGACCGGGGTGACCACCCCGCTCGACCTGCTCACCGCCGCTCCCCACCACCGTCCCACCCACATCGCCGCCGATCTGGGCGGCCTGCACGCGGCCCCCGCGGAGGTACGGCGCGAGGGCGGCGGCTGGTCGTGCGGCGGCTGGACGGCCCGGTGGGAGGGCCGGCAGCTGACACTGGACGGCGGCGGCGACCCCGTCGACGGGCTGCGTGCCGCCTGCGCCACGGCATGGGAGGCCGCGGGGGACGGCCGGGCCGATGAGGACGCCGTGAAGCCCGCCCTCACCGTCATCGGCCTCTGACCACGCCTCACGAGACGTCCCCGGACCTCGGCCCGCCACCGGCTTCGGGGACGTCCGCAGGCGATGTGACGGGAGCACCCGTACGTCGTATTGGGAGGCGTGCGGAGGCCGCTCGGGAGCGTCCTGCCGCTCAGCAGGAGCGCAGGAGCTGAGAGGACAGCTCCAGTCGCCCTGAAATGCCCTGTGCTTCGGTGGCGGGCTCGTCCAGGGCGATCGTGACGGGTCGCGGGCAGTGGGCGCGCAGGGCCGCCGGGAGGCGTCCTGCATCCCCGTAGGGACCGGCCGGGACGCGCGGAGGTATCAGAGGAGCTTGCGGAGCCGGAGCAGGTCGCCGAGGCTGGCGTCGATCTTCACGCGGCCGCCCAGCAGGGCACGGGCCATGTCCAGCTCGCCGTTCACCATGGAGATGAGGTCCTCGCTGCCGAGCGTGAGCTTGACCTCGGCGGGACGGCCGTCCTCCGGCGGCACCTCCTTGAACGGATCCAGCCCGTCGTGGTGGATACGGCCGTAGAAGGTGACGCCGAGGTCGGAGATCCGGCAGGCGAGCCGGCGCTCGACCACGTGCTTCGCACGGTCCTCTTCGCTGATCTCCTGAAACTGCTCGACCAGCTTCTCCAGCGCCGCCCTGCATTCCTCGACGGTCGCCATGCACCTGCCCTTTCCTCGCGATCCCCGGCCATGCCCTCTTTCTACCGACAGTAGCTTTCCACGAGACCGGCGCGCGAAATACACAACCCCGATGTGGAACAAACGGCGGGTCGCGGGCCGTTGGCCGCCCCGGGAGGACGGGTTCGCGCCCCATCGTCCCGGAAGACGTACGGCAAGGACCCGGAGCGCGGCGCGAGTGTCGGTGCCGTCCGATAGCGTCAGGGCGACCGGCAAGTGAGCGCCGGCGACGGCGTCATGGGGAGGGGACCGATGACGGACAGCGGCATCGAGGCGGCCGAGGGACGCGTTCCCGGCGGCCTGGCGGGTGTCCCCGGTCTCGCTACAGGCTCCGGCGTCTCCGATCCCGCTACAGGCTCCGGCGTCTCCGATCCGGGCTCCGGCTCCGGCGTCGCCGAGGCCCCCCGGGCATCCGGGCCCGCCCCTCTCGACGTCACGCCGGCAGGCCCTGTTCCGGTCTCGCCCGCCGCCGGCGTTCCGGCCTCGCCTGCCACCGCGGTTCCAGGCGTCGAAAGCGAGCAGACGGGCGTGAAGCGTCTGCCCTCTCCTCTGGACCTCGCCTCCGCCGGCCGCGGTCCCGCCTCCCCGGCCGCCGGCGTTCCCGGCGCAGGCTCGCCAACCGTGGGCGTTCCGGGTCCGGGCTCGCCGGCCGGCGGCGTTCCGGGCCCTGTGAGCGTGCAGGCGGCGCTGGAGCCGCTCGGACGGCTCGGCCGGACGCCGGTGTCCGGTCACGTCACCATCTTCGAGGAGGTCCTCACCGGCCTGGAGGCGGTCCTCGCCTCGGTCGACGAGCCCGCCGAACCCGCCGAACCCGCCGAACCCGCCGAACCCACCGAACCCACCGAACCCACAGTGCCCGCCGCCGCTGGGCGCCCCGCTTCGGGTGTGGAGGCCGCCCGGTGACGAGGCTGCCACGCCCCTCGTCCCGCCTCCGTACGGCCGGAGGCCGAGGGTGAAGCGCGTCCGCCTCGACAGCGAACTGGTGCGCCGGGGGCTCGCCCGATCCCGTGAGCAGGCCGCGCAGCTGATCGAGGACGGCCGCGTGAGCGTCGGAGGGCGGGTCGCGGGAAAGCCGGCCACCCAGGTGGACACCGCCGCCGCGATCCTCGTCGCCGAGACCTCGGAGGGCCCCGACTACGTCTCCCGGGGGGCGCACAAGCTGCTCGGCGCCCTGCGCGCCTTCGAGGGCCTGACCGTCGAGGGCCGCCGCTGCCTGGACGCGGGCGCCTCCACCGGCGGCTTCACCGACGTCCTGCTCCGGCACGGCGCCGCGCACGTGCTCGCCGTGGACGTCGGGTACGGCCAGCTCGCCTGGTCGCTGCGCACCGACGAGCGCGTCACCGTCATGGAGCGGGTGAACGTCCGCGACCTCACGCCCGAGATGGTGGGGGAGCCGCCCACGCTGATCGTCGGCGACCTGTCGTTCATCTCGCTCCGCCTGGTGCTGCCTGCGCTGGTCGCCTGCGCCGCGGACGTCGCGGAGTTCGCCATGCTGGTGAAGCCGCAGTTCGAGGTCGGCAAGGATCGCGTCGGCGCCGGTGGCGTCGTACGGGACCCCGATCTGCGGGCCGAGGTCGTGCGCGACGTGGCCACCGCGGCCCAGGCGCTGGGCCTCACGGTGAAGGGCGTGACCGCGAGCCCGCTGCCCGGGCCGTCCGGGAACGTGGAGTACGTCCTGTGGCTCGGGAAGGGGACGGGGCACGCCGCCGTTCCCGATGTCGGAGAGGCCGTCGAGCGGGCGGTCGCGGAGGGACCTCGATGACTCCCGCGCCCCTGGGTCACGCGGGCACCGGTGCGGGTGCCCAGGCCGGACGCCGCCGGCGGGACGGCGGGCGACCAGTGCGAGCGGCTGGACCGAGGCGACGGGCGCGAGGGGCCGCGGCCGGCGGCGTCCACGAACTGGAGACGGTGAGCGACGGGTGAACATCAAGCGGACGATCCTCGTCACGGCGCACACGGGCCGCGAGGCGGCCGTGCTGAGCGCCAGGCTGGTCATGAACCGCCTCATCGACGCGGGCCTGAACGTCCGGGTGCTCGACGACGAGGCGGAGGAGATCGGCTGCGCCGGGGCCGACGTCGTCCCCGACCACGCCTCGGCTCTCGACGACGCCGAGCTGATCATCGTTCTGGGCGGCGACGGCACGCTGCTGCGGGCCGCCGAGCTCGCCCGCCCCGCCCGGGTGCCGCTGCTCGGGGTCAATCTCGGGCACGTCGGCTTCCTCGCCGAGGCCGAGGTCGAAGACCTCAACGTGGCCGTCGACCGGGTGGTCGAGGGCCGCTACGAGGTCGAGGAACGGATGACGATCGAGGTCCTCGTCCGCCTGAACGGCTCCGTGGTCGCGCAGACGTGGGCCCTCAACGAGGCCAGCGTCGAGAAGGTCGATCGCATGCTGGAGGTCGTGGCCGAGATCGACGGCCGTCCGCTGTCCCGCTGGGGGTGCGACGGCGTTATCTGCGCGACGCCGACCGGCTCGACCGCGTACGCGTTCTCCGCCGGGGGGCCGGTCGTGTGGCCGGAGGTCGAGGCGCTGCTGCTGGTGCCGAACAGCGCGCACGCCCTGTTCGCCCGGCCGATGGTCGTGTCCCCGCGGTCCACGCTGGCCGTCGAGATCATCCCGGAGACCAGCCCGGCGGTGCTGTGGTGCGACGGGCGCCGCCGCTTCGACATCCCGCCAGGCAGCCGCCTCGAGGTGCGACGGGGAACCGTCCCGGTGCGGCTGGCCCGGCTGCTGGGGGCGGAGTCGACCGGCGCGCCGTTCACCGACCGCCTGGTGGCCAAGTTCGGGCTGCCCGTGGAGGGCTGGCGCGGCCGCGTCCGCACCGGTTCGGCGCCGGGCGAACTCTCTGGGTGATCCGCCTGGGAGTGATCTGTCCGCCGTCGATCCCGTTTGCCCGGTGACCAGCGGAGACTTGTCCACAGATCGCCGTGGAGGCGTCCACGGCGAATCCGACTCCTCGAAAATCTTGACGAGTAGCGCGTAGGATCTCTGGCGAGTTCGGTCGGCAAAACGGGAGGGACCAGTGCGGCCACGGGTCGAGGAGGTCCGCATCCAGGGGCTCGGCGTCATCGACGAGGCCGTTCTGGAGCTGTCACCGGGATTCACCGTCGTCACTGGTGAGACGGGTGCGGGCAAGACGATGGTCGTCACCGGCCTCGGCCTGCTGTTCGGCGGCCGGGCCGATCCCGCGCGGGTCCGTCCCGGAGCGGACAAGGCCCTCGTCGAGGGCACACTCGTCATCGAGCCCGAGGGGCGGGTGGCCCAGCAGGTCGCCGACGTCGGGGGCGACGTCGAGGACGGTCAACTGATCATCTCGCGGTCCGTCTCCACGGAGGGCCGTTCCCGCGCCTGGCTGGGCGGCCGCTCGGTTCCGGTCGGGACGCTGACGTACATCGCGGACGACCTGGTGGCCGTGCACGGCCAGATGGACCAGCAGCGGCTGCTCCAGCCGGGCCGCCAGCGGGCGGCGCTGGACCGCTACGCGGGCGACGAGCTGGTCAAGCCACTTCGGGCCTACGAGCAGACGTACAAACGGCACAGGCAGGTCGGCGAGCTGCTCCAGGAGCTGACCGTCAAGGCCAGGGAGCGGGCGCAGGAGGCCGACGTGCTCCGGTTCGGCCTGGAGGAGATCGAGAAGGTCGAGCCCCGGTCGGGGGAGGACGCCGAGCTGAAGGAGGAGGCCGGGCGCCTGTCCCACGCCGACGCGCTGCGGACGGCCGCCACCACCGCCCACACGGCCCTCCTCGGCGACCCGATGTCGGGCGCGCAGGACCTGCAGGACGCGGTCTCACTGGTCGGCCAGGCCAAGGCGGCCGTGGAGTCGGTGCGCGATTTCGACCCGGCGCTCGCCGGGCTCGCCGACCGGCTGGCCGAGGCCGGATACCTGATCTCCGACGTGGCGACCGAGCTGGCCGCCTACGCCGAGTCCGTGGAGGCCGACCCGGCGCGGCTGGCCGCCGTCCAGGAACGCAGGTCGCTGCTCACCGGGCTCACCCGCAAGTACGGCGAGGACGTGGCGGCCGTGCTGGCCTGGGCCCAGCGGGCCGCCGCCCGCCTCACCGAGCTCGACGGCGACGACGAGCGGATCGAGGAGCTCACCCGGGAGCACGCCGAGCTGACCGGCCGGATGAAGGAACTGGCCGGAGAGCTGACGGTGATCCGGCAGGCCGCGGCGGAGCGGTTCGGCGACGCCGTCACCGCGGAGCTCACCGCCCTGGCCATGCCCTACGCACGGGTGAGCGTGGCCATCACGCCCGGAGAGTTCGGCCCGCACGGCGCCGACGAGGTGGAGCTGCGCCTCGCCTCCCACCCCGCGGCTCCGCCGCTGCCGCTGACCAAGGGCGCGTCCGGCGGTGAGCTGAGCCGCGTGATGCTCGCCATCGAGGTCGTGTTCGCCGGGGCCGACCCCGTGCCGACGTTCGTGTTCGACGAGGTCGACGCCGGTGTGGGCGGCAAGGCGGCCGTCGAGATCGGCAGGCGGCTGGCGAAGCTCGCCCGGACGGCCCAGGTGATCGTGGTCACCCACCTGCCGCAGGTCGCGGCCTTCGCCGACCAGCACCTGGTGGTGGAGAAGGCCAGCGACGGCAGCGTGGTCCGCAGCGGCGTGGTCGCCCTGACCCAGGAGGCCCGGGCGCGGGAGCTGTCCCGGATGCTCGCCGGTCTGGAGGACTCCGAGCTCGGCCGGGCCCACGCGGCGGAGCTGCTGTCCATCGCCGCCGCCGACAAGGCCGCCTGGGAGGAGGAGGCCGCCGCCCCCGCGAAGCGCCGCGCCGGCTCCGCCGCCAAACGCCCCGCCTGACCTGAGCCCGTCCGACGGCCGCACTTCGCCCGCGCCATCAATCGTCCGCAGGGGGCGTCCGGGAGGGGCCGCTCAGCGGGCGTACGTGCGGCGGCGGAGCAGGAGGCCGGCGGCGGACGCGGCAGTGATCAGGAGACCGGTCACCACCAGGGCGCGTCCGTCGGGCCCGGCGTCGCCGCCGGCCCCGGTTTCCGCCGCTCCCGCGGGCGTCGTGACGACGGCGTCCCGGCCGCGCCCGGACGGCCGCGTCCCCACGCCGCCGTCGTCCGCCGTGGAGGCCGTCACGGACGCGGTCACGGTCGCGGTGACGGTGCGGGTCGGCCGGGGGCTGCCAGACGAGGACGAAGGAGTCGGCGTGGCCGGAGGGCTGCTCGACGGCCCGGCGGCCGTGACGGTCAGCGGGTAGGCCGTCAGGGCGGCCGCGTTCAGGACCTCGCACCGGATCAACGGGTGCGTGGGCGTGTCACCGACGTTGAGGGCGGCCGGTTTCACACTCGCCGTTCCGGCGTTGGCCGAGGTCGTCCTCAGGGATACCTCGCCCGGCGGCAGCGCGATGACCTGTCCCGCGCCGACCGGGCCGAGGGTCCCCACCCCGGTGGCGGAGGTGAGCCGGCTCAGCCCGCTGATCGAGGCGTAGGCGTACAGGCTCGCGCCGGTCAGGCCGGAGGCGGGCGCTCGCAGCGCGGTTCCGTCGGCGTACGTCCCGTGCCAGCCGATCGTCATCTGCTGCCCGGTCGTGGCCGCGGCCGGCATCGTCATCTCGACCTTCACCCTGACGTCCTGCGTGCCGGCCACACCCTCCGTGGTGCACCGGTACTCGACCACGTCGCCGGCGGCGTGAGCGGGAGCGGGCGCCGGAAAGCCGAGGAGGGCCGCACCGGCCGTCAGGGCGGCGGTGGTGAAGGCGGCGGAGAGCGTGCGGACGCGCAAGGGGGGACTCCCGGGGGTGCGGAGCGGGCGTCAGTCATGACCGCCCACGAGGCCGCCGGGTTGTCACCGTGTCCTCATCCGGACACCGGCAGACGGTCCGCACGTGGGCGGTTTGGGAGGGAAGGCGGCGGGCAGAGGGGACGTCCGGAACGGAGGGTCCGCATGGTCGAGCGCGGGACGTCGTGAACGGGGGAGACCTGGGCCTTCCGGGATGTCCGAACGTCCGAGGGGCCGTCCTGAGGGGGTGACGACATCCCTGACTTGCTCCAACAAAACCGACGGGTCGTGGGGTGCGGGAGCGTGCCGGCCGCCGCCTCTGGCAGGATGGTCATGATGAAGGTCCCGAGCTTGAATGTTCCGGGCCTCCGCCGCAGGAAGGTCGACGACCTTCCCGGGGTGACGGCAGTGGCGAGAATCGACAGGCGGACCAAGAGGCTGACCAAGCGCCTCCAGGCCGGGGAAATCGCGATTATCGATCACGTCGACATCGACCGGGTCAGCGGGGAGGCTCTGGTCGCGTGTGGGGTGGCGGCGGTCGTGAACGTCGCCGCCAGCATCAGCGGCCGCTACCCCAACCTCGGGCCGCGCATCCTCCTCGACGCCGGCATCCCGCTCGTCGACGCCGCCTCCCCCGAGTTGTTCGAACGGATCAAGGACGGCGACGTCGTCCGCGTCCACGACGGCATGATCTACCTCGACGAGGAACTGGTCGGCAAGGGCCAGACCCAGACCGCCGAGACGATCGACGCCGCGATGACCGAGGCCCGCGCGGGCTTCGCCGTCCAGATCGAGGCGTTCGTCGCCAACACCATGGAGTACGTCCGCCGCGAGCGCGACCTGCTGATCGACGGTGTGGGCGTGCCCGACATCCGGACGTCCATGGACGACCGGCACGTCCTCATCGTGGTCCGGGGGTACCACTAC
The DNA here is from genome assembly GCF_000511135.2 of Microbispora sp. ATCC PTA-5024. Lineage (NCBI taxonomy): Bacteria > Bacillati > Actinomycetota > Actinomycetes > Streptosporangiales > Streptosporangiaceae > Microbispora > Microbispora sp. ATCC PTA-5024. The sequence continues at coordinate 15,747 of NZ_KI866522.1, forward strand.
AAGGAGGACATCGCGACGCTCCGGCCGTACATCCGGGAGTACCGCCCGGTGCTCATCGGCGTGGACGGCGGCGCCGACGCGCTGCTGGAGGCCGGATACGTCCCCGACATCATCGTGGGCGACTTCGACTCGGTCTCGGAGAAGGCCCTGTGCTGCGGCGCCGAGCTCGTGGTCCACGCCTACCGCGACGGCCGGGCCCCCGGCCTGGAGCGCGTGCACCGGCTCGGCCAGGAGGCGGTGGTGTTCCCCGCGACCGGGACGAGCGAGGACATCGCGATGCTGCTCGCCGACGACAAGGGCGCCTCGCTGATCGTCGCCGTCGGCACCCACTGGACGCTCGACGAGTTCCTGGACAAGGGCAGGTCCGGGATGGCGAGCACCTTCCTCACACGGCTGCGCGTGGGCAGCAAGCTCGTGGACGCCAAGGGCGTCAGCCGGCTCTACCGCAGCCGGATCTCCACGCCCTCCCTGCTGTTGCTCGTGGCGACGACGATGGTGACCATCGGCGTGGTGCTCTCGGTCTCGCCGATCGGCCAGGTCTGGCTGAACGGCCTGCGCGTCGCCTGGAACGGCTTCGTCTTCTGGCTGGTCGGACTCTTCTCGTGATCGATTTCCGTTATCACCTCGTCTCGATCGTGGCGATCTTCCTGGCGCTCACGGTCGGCATCGTGCTGGGCAGCACGGTCCTCGAACCCACCTTCTTCAAGTCGGCGGAGGAGATGACCGCCTCGCTGCGGAAGGCGAACGAGAGCTACATCACCCAGATCTCCGACCTGCAGACCCGGGAGGAGGGCGGCGACTCCTTCGTCACCAACCACACCTCGGAGCTGGTCCGCGGCCAGCTCGCCGGGGAGCGGGTGGTGCTCGTGGAGGCCCCCGGCGCGCCCGCCGGCATGCGCGACCCGATCCAGAAGCTGATCAGCAGCGCGGGGGCCGTCTACACCGGCCGGGTCAGCCTGACCGACAAGTTCACGGCGAGCGACCAGGAGTCCGTGGTCGACAGCCTCGCCGCCACCGTCGCCCCCGCCGGCTTCCACTTCGCCGACGGCGCCACGGCGTACGACAAGGCGGCGGCGGTCCTGTCCGGCGCGATCGTGACGGGCGACCGCACCCAGGCCGGCCGCGCCAACCCCTCGATGACCGGCGTGCTGGAGGCGTTCCAGGCAGGCGACTTCCTGACCGTGAGCGGCAACCCCGACCAGCGGGCGACGATGGCGATCGTGCTCGCCCCGGCCCAGCCGTACGAGGGGGAGGACGCGGACAAGCAGACCGGGGCGATCGTGTCGGTCGCGGCCGGGCTCGACTCGTCCGACCTCGGGACCGTGCTGGCGGGCACCACGACCGCGTCCGCGGCGACCGGGGTCATCGGGGTGCTCCACGACACCGGCGAGGCCGCCTCGAACGTCTCCACCGTGGACACCGTCGATATCCCCGCGGGCCGTGTCGCGGTCGTCTACGCTCTGCGGGAGCAACTGGCCGGGCGTTCCGGAGCGTACGGCGTCGGGAGCGGGTCCACGGCCTTCGAGCCGGCCGTCGCCCCCACCCCCACTCCCAGCCCGGCGACGTCGCGAGGGTAGACGGCACGCGTCCGCCCCGCCCGGCAGCCACCCAGACGTCCCCGCGACCAGCGGGACCCCGAGAGAAGGAACCAGCCGTGGCCACACGCTCCCCGGCCGGGACGCGCGCAGCGGCCCTGATCGGCGCCGCGCTCGGCGCCGTCGCGGCCCGCGCGGCCTACGCCGCCTTCCGCCGCCGCCCGCCGCTCGGCGACGAGAAGACCGCCGACGAGTACTGGACCCGGGTCAACCACCGGGGAGAGCCGGTCACGCTGCTGGAGGGCCCGGCCTTCGTCGCCGGTACGGCCGCGGCCGTCGCGCTCACCCCCGGGCTGCCCCTGCGCGCCCGCGTCGCCGCCCTGCTGGCCGGGGCGGGCAGCGGCGTCCTCGGGGCGTACGACGACGTGACCGGGACGTCCTCCTCCAAGGGCTTCAAGGGCCACCTCGCGGCGCTCGCGCGGGGCGAGGTCACCAGCGGCGCCGTGAAGATCCTCGGCATCGGGGCGGCCGGGCTCGCGGCCGCCGCCCTCGCCCCGCGCCCGCCGTCGTCCGCGGCCGCCAGGGCCGTCGACACGCTCGTGGACGGGGCGCTCGTCGCGGGCGCCGCCAACCTCGCCAACCTCTTCGACC
>NZ_KI866522.1:18486-20305 GCF_000511135.2 Microbispora sp. ATCC PTA-5024
AGACCGCGGCGCTGACGGGCGTGACGCTCGGCGCGGCGGCGGCGCTGCTGCCCGAGGACCTGGGGGAGCGGGCGATGCTCGGCGACGCCGGCGCCAACGCGCTCGGCGCCCTCCTCGGCCTCGCCGCCACCGCCCGTCTCGGCCGGACCGGGCGGCTCGTCGCGCTCGGCGCGGTCGCCGCGCTCACCGCGGCGTCGGAGAAGGTCAGCTTCACCAAGGTCATCGCCGGCAACCCGGTGCTGAACCGGATCGACATGCTCGGCCGCCGTCCCCCCCTGTCCCCGGCCGGAACGGCACGGCCGTCCGCGTGACCTCGGGCAGGGCCGCCGGGCCGCCGCGCGTCCGCCTCGCCGCACGGCTGGGCGGGAACGGCGGGCTCGCGCGGGGGGTCGCCGGGGCCGCGGTCCTGATCGGGGCCATCACGGTCCTCGCGCGCGTCACCGGCTTCGCCAAGCAGCTCGCGTTCGCCCGGGCGGTCGGCACGAACTGCCTGGCCACCGCCTACTACACCGCCAACCAGGTGCCGAACATCGTCTTCGAGGTCGTGGCGGGCGGGGCGCTGGCCGGCATGGTCGTCCCGGTCCTCGCCGGGGCAGCGGCGCGCCCCACCGAGGAGGCGCGGGCCGAGGCGGGCCGCATCGCGTCGGCGCTGATGACGTGGGTGCTGGTCCTGCTCGTCCCGCTCACCGTGATCACCGCGCTCGTCGCAGGCCCGGTGACGCGGCTGCTGATCGGCGCCGCCGTCCCGGAGTGCGATCCGGCCCAGGTGGCCGCCGTCGCGACCCGGATGCTCGTCGTCTTCGCCCCCCAGATCCCGCTGTACGGCATGGCCGTCGTCCTGTACGGCGTGCTCCAGGCCCACCGGCGCTTCGCGGGCCCGGCGCTCGCGCCGCTCGTGTCGAGCGTCGTCGTGATCGTCGCGTACCTCGCCTTCGTCCCGCTCAGCGGCGGCGACCGCGACCCCGCCTCGGTCCCCGGGCCGGCCGAGTACGCCCTGTCCGCGGGCACCACGCTCGGCGTGCTCGCCCTCGTCGTGACCGTCGCCGGGCCCGCCGCCGTGCTCCGGCTGCGGTGGCGGCCGGTCCTGCGCTTCCCGGACGGCGTGGCCGTGCAGGTGCGGCGGCTGGCGCTGGCCGGGCTGAGCGGGCTGCTGGCCCAGCAGGCGGCGATGGCGCTGGTGATCCCGCTGGCCAACCGCGAGGTGGGCGGCGGCGCCCTCGCGGCCTACAACTACGCCTGGGCCGTCTACCAGGTCCCGTACGCCGTGCTGGCCGTGCCGATCGCGACCAGCGCGTTCCCGGTGCTCGCGGCCCGGGCCGAGGGCGGGGACGGCGAGGGGTTCGCCGCGCTGTCGGCCCGCACCACCCGCGCCGTGGTGCTCGTCTGCGGGCTGGCCGCCGGAGCGCTGGCCGCCGCGGCCGGGCCGGTCGCGCACGTCTTCCTGAGCCAGGCGGACACGCGGGTCGCGCCGGAGGCGTTCGCCCGGGCGATCGCGCTGTTCGCCCCGGGCCTGGTCGGCTACGGGCTGACGGCCCACCTCAGCCGCGTCCTGTATGCGGCCGGGCGGGGGAGGGCGGCCGCCCGGGGCATGGTGATCGGCTGGCTCACCGCGGGCGCGGCGCAGGTGGCCTTCGCGCTGCTCCTGCCCGGCGAGTGGCGGCTCGGCGGGCTGGCCGCCGGTCAGGCCGTGGGGATGACCGTGGGCGGCGCGCTGCTCCTTGCCTCCGTTGCGGCGGCCCGCGGCGCGGACGCCGTGCGGGGGGTGCCCCGGGCGGTCGCGGCGGCCGTGCTCGGCGGCGGGGCCGGCTTCCTCGCGGGT
>NZ_KI866522.1:20325-21481 GCF_000511135.2 Microbispora sp. ATCC PTA-5024
GGCGGCCGTACGGCTGACCGGCGGGGAGGGCCCCTGGACGGCCCTGGCGACCGCCGCGCTGGCCGCGGTCGTGGCCCTGGCCGCCGGGGCCGCCGTCACGGCGGCGGCCGACCGGGAGGCCCTGGGGGCCGTCCTGACCAGGTTCCGGACGAGGGGAGGGGCCGCGTGACGCGGCTGGTGCTGGCGCTCGGGACGAGCGCGGGCGGCGTGGGACGCCACGTGCGGATGCTGGCCGAGGGGCTGACCGCGCGCGGCCACGAGGTCGTCGTCGCGGGGCCGCGCGACACGGAGGAGGCGTTCGGCTTCGCCGGCGCGGGCGCCGAATTCGCCGAGGTGCCGATCGCGGACCGGCCCTCAGCGGCGGACCTGCGCTCCATCGTGCGGCTGCGGCGGGTCGCGCGGGGGGCCGGCGCCGTCCACGCGCACGGGCTGCGCGCCGGAGCCCTCGCGTCGCTCGCCCTGCTCGGCGCGCGCCGGCGTCCCCAGCTCGTCGTCACCCTGCACAACGCGGTCACCGCCGCGGGCGCGGTCGGCGTGGTCTACCGGGTCCTCGAACGCATCGTCGCGCGGCGGGCCGGCCACGTGCTCGTGGTCTCGCCGGACCTCGGCGCGCGCATGCGGGCACGCGGCGCCCGCCGGGTGTCGTCCGCCGTGGTCCCGGCCCCGCCGCTGGGCGCGCCCGAGCGCGGCCCGGAGCAGGTGCGGGCCGACCTGGAACGGCTGCTCCCCGGCGGAGGGGCGGATCGCCCGATCCTGCTGACCGTGGCCCGGCTCGCGCAGCAGAAGGGCCTGGAGACCCTGCTCGACGCGGCGGCCGGGCCGTACAAGGGCGACCCGCTGTTCGTGATCGCCGGCGACGGGCCGCTGCGGCCGCGGCTGCAGGCCAGGATCGACGCCGAACGGCTGCCGGTGGTCCTCTACGGCTGGGCCCGCACGCCCGACCTGCTGCAGGTGGCCCACGCCGTGATCGTGCCCAGCAGGTGGGAGGGGCAGCCGCTGAGCGTGCAGGAGTCGCTGCGCGCGGGCCGGCCGATCATCGCCACCCGCGTCGGAGGCATCCCCGGCATGGTCGGCGACGCCGGCCTGCTCGTCCCGCCGGAGGATCCGGGCGCGCTGGCCCGCGAGATCGGCCGCCTGCTCGGCGACCCGGCCCTGG
>NZ_KI866522.1:21537-42433 GCF_000511135.2 Microbispora sp. ATCC PTA-5024
CGCCGGCGCCGCCGCCCGGCGCGGGGCCGGGCTCGCGGGCGAGGCCGAGGCGGTCGCCGCGGTCCTCGACGCGTACGGCCTGCCGCCGGGCGACGGCGAGGTCTGACGCTCCGCGGTCCCGGAGCCCCTCGGCGGCCCGGGGACGCGTGGGTGAACGGGACATAACGGTCGGGCCGGCGGGCCGGGACCGAGGACCGAATCTCCTGCCCGGCCGGTCCCGGCAGCCTGTCCTGAGGGTGACAGTTGAGCCGCCAATGGGATACATCTCCGTGTTGGGCGCCTGGATGATCGCGAAGCCGGCCGGGCCGGTCGACGGATTTCTGCCAGGGATTAGGTGAGGCTAACCCTGATCCATATACTGGACGAGTTGGGGGGGAGTATCCCTTCGCGACAGTCCCGTCATCACGGCGTTGCGCCCGGGGCTGGCGGTCCGCCACGGCGTGTGCGGGCGGGAGAGACCTCCGGCAGTGTGTTCGACGCGCGTGCCGGAGGGTTTGGACATGAATTTTCCCCTGTGGGTCTGGCTGGCCGTCATTCTGGGACTGATGGTCGTGGTCGCCGTCGACCTGTGGATCGTGGACCGTGGTGAGCCACGGGAGTTCTCCGTGCGGCAGGCGGGCATCTGGGTCGGCTTCTACGTCTGCCTCGCCGTGCTGTTCGGCGTGGCCTTGAGCATCTGGGCGGGTGGCCAGGCGGGAGGGGAGTTCTTCGGCGGCTATCTGACCGAGTACAGCCTCAGTATCGACAACTTGTTCGTCTTCTTCATCATCATGTCGCGGTTCGGGGTGCCGCGGATCTACCAGCACAAGGTCCTGCTGGTGGGCATCGTGCTCGCGCTCGTCATGCGCGGCGTCTTCATCGCCATCGGCGCCGCCGCGCTCACCCGCTTCAGCTGGCTGTTCTACGTCTTCGGGGTCTTCCTCGTCTACACCGCGTACACGCTGATCCGCGACCACGGCAAGGGCGAGGAGGAGTTCACCGAGAACCTGCTGCTGCGCTGGGCGCGCCGGCTGTTCCCGACCACCTCCGACTACGTCGGCTCACGGGTCACGGTACGGGTCGACGGCAGGCGCATGGTCACCCCGATGCTCATCGTGATGATCGCCATCGGGACCACCGACCTGCTGTTCGCGCTCGACTCGATCCCGGCCATCTTCGGGCTCACGAAGGACGCGTTCATCGTCTTCTCGGCCAACGCGTTCGCCCTGATGGGACTGCGTCAGCTCTACTTCCTGCTGGGCGGCCTGCTGCAGCGCCTGGTCTACATCAGCTACGGGCTCGCGTTCATCCTCGGTTTCATCGGGGTTAAGCTCATTGTTGAGCAGTTGCACGAGAACCAGGTGTCATGGGCTCCCCAGATTCCCATCTGGGTGTCGCTGACGGTCATCGCCGCCACGATGGCCGTGACGACCATCGCGAGCCTGCTCAAAGCCCGCAGCCGTGACGAGGTGGTCGCTCCGGCGGAAGCCTCGCAGGGCTAGCGAAACGGGCAATGACCCTGTTTGCTTGTCTCGTTTGTGCCGTGCGATGACCGTGGAATCGGTAACATCGATCGCTAACGCGCATTCCGGTCCATAGTCGCCTTCCGAGTACAAAGGTTCCCTGTGTCCAACGATTCGTTGCCCCGCGACCCCGGCTCCGGGTACGCGGCAAGTTCCCGGGGCCGCATCCGGCTCGCGCGGGGGGTCTCGCCGTGGCTGGCCCCGGCCGCCGCTGCGGCGGCCGTGACCACGCTCCTCACGCGCAGGTCGTCCCGCTGGGCGCTGGCGGCGGTGCCGCTCACCGCGCTCACCGGGGGGATGCTCTGGTTCTTCCGCGACCCCGAGCGCGTGCCCGGCGAGGGCCGGCTCATCTCGCCGGCGGACGGCGTGGTGCAGAGCATCGACCCGTGGCCGGACGGCCGGACGAGGGTGGCGATCTTCATGAGCCCCCTGAACGTCCACGTCAACCGGGCTCCGGCGGCCGGCGCGGTGACCTCCGTGGAGCACGTGGCGGGCGGGTTCGCCCCGGCGTTCAACAAGGACAGCGACAAGAACGAGCGCGTGGTCTGGCACTTCGACACGGCTCTCGGCGACATCGAACTCGTGCAGATCGCGGGCGCCGTCGCCCGCCGCATCGTGCCGTACCTCGCGGCGGGAGCGAAGGTGCGGCAGGGCGAGCGGATCGGCCTGATCCGGCTCGGTTCCCGGGTGGACGTCTACCTGCCCGAAGGGGTGGCCCCCGCGGTCACCGTCGGCCAGCGCACGACCGCGGGGGTGACACGCCTTGACCACATCTGATCTCGGCGCCGACGCCGTCTGGCCGGTGGAGGAGTCGGACGAGCCGCGCGGCCCGGTCGGCAAGGCGTTCCGCCTGTCGGCCGCCGACTCCCTGTCGCTCGGCAACGCGCTCAGCGGCTTCCTCGCGGTCTGCGTGCTCGCCTGGTCGGCGATCACCGACCTCCAGTCGAGCCACAAGTTCGAGCCCGACCCCCGCTTCTTCGGGACGGCCGTGGTCCTGCTGCTCGTCGGCGCGACCTGCGACCTGTTCGACGGCCTGGTGGCCAGGAAGTTCCGCGCGTCCGCCATGGGCGCCGAGCTCGACAACCTGGCCGACGTGATCAGCTTCGGCTTCGCCCCGGCGTTCATGGTCGTGGTGTGGGGCGGGTTCTCCGGGCGGCTCCCGCTGCTGCTCGTGCTGTTCGCGGCCGGGTCGATCCTGCTCGCCGGCGTCGTGCGGCTGGCCCGCTTCGCCTGCGTGAAGACGAAGAGCGGCGACTTCATGGGCCTGCCGATCCCGATGGGCGCCATGACCGTCGTGTCGATCGTGCTGCTCTTCCAGCCGAGCTACTTCACCATCGCGGGCATCGTCGCGGTGGCGTGGCTGATGGTGAGCCGCATCGAGTACCCGAAGCCGAAGGGCAACCTGGCCGCCGTCGTGCTCGCCTGGATGATGATCAACGTGGCCTGCCTGACGATCTGGGCGGCCCGTCTCGCCGGGGGCGACCAGCTGATCACCGTAGGCGCGACCATGCAGATCGCCATCGTCTCGGCCATCCCGTTGCGCGTTCTCATGTTCAAAAAGCAGCAGCGCAGGGAACGACGCTCGATGAACGTGGGCTGACGTCGGTGAGCGGACAGGGGCCCCGATCGGCGGGGCCCCTCGTCCTGGGCCCGGCCACCTCATCTGGAGAACGCCTAGTCCAAAGACGGAGCCCTGGTCGACATGCCTCGTGAGCACACCCGGACGTATTTCCTCGGCAAGCTCGCACGCGAGCTGGAGATCCGCGGGCTGGAGGCGTCGCTGCGCCCCGACCCGCCCTCACTCAAGGTGCGCGACCCCGACGCGGCGCTGTTCAGCGAGACGGTCGACTGCGTGGCCATGTCCGACGGCTGGTTCTACCGCTGGTCCTGGGGCGACGTGGTGGAGAGCGCCGACGAGCCGGCCGCCGCGGCCGACCGCATCGTGAAGGTCTTCACCACGGGCGACCCCCGGCCGCATCCCAGCCTCGGCGAGGCCTGACCCCGCGTCCGCTCGAAGCCGGTCCGGTCAGACGACCAGGCCGAGCAGGAGCACGCAGGCGAACGACACCACCGAGATGATCGTCTCCATGACCGACCAGCTCCGGATGGTCTGCCCGACGGTCATCCCCAGATACTCCTTGACCAGCCAGAACCCCGCGTCGTTCACGTGGGAGAAGAACAGCGAGCCCGAGCCGATCGCCAGCACGAGCAGGGCGAGGTGCGCGGGGCTCAGCCCGGCCGCCAGCGGAGCGGCGATGCCGGCTGCGGAGATCGTCGCGACGGTGGCCGAGCCGGTGGCCAGCCGGATGCCGACGGCGATCAGCCATCCCAGCACCAGCACCGGCACGTGGGCGCCCTGAGCCGCCTGGCTGATCACCTTGCCGACGCCCGAGTCCACGAGCGTCTGCTTGAAACCGCCGCCGGCTCCCACGATGAGCAGGATCCCGGCGATCGGCGGCAGCGCGTCCGCGATCACGGAGGAGATCCGGTCGCGGCCGAACCCGGCGGCCCGCCCGAGCGTGAACATCGCCACGACCACCGCGACCAGCAGCGCGAGCAGCGGTGTGCCGAGCACGTCGAGCACGGCCCGGACGCCGTTGCCGTCCGGCAGTGCGATCTCGGCCACGGCCCGGCCCAGCATGAGCACCACCGGCAGCAGGATCGTGGCCAGCGTCACGCCGAACCCCGGCCGCCGCTCGGTCGCGCCGTCCCTCGCCTCGGGGACGAGGCGCTCGGGCGGAACGGCGTCCACCCAGCGGGCGGCGAACCGGCCGAACAGCGGCCCCGCCACGATCACGGTCGGGACGGCGACCAGCAGGCCCAGGCCCAGCGTGATGCCGAGGTCGGCCTTGAGCGTGCTGATCGCGACCAGCGGACCCGGATGCGGGGGGACGAGGCCGTGCAGCACCGACAGGCCGGCCAGGGCGGGCACCGCCACCAGCATCACCGGCCGCGAACCGCGCCGGGCCACCAGCAGCACGACCGGGATCAGCAGGACCAGCCCGATCTCGAAGAACATCGGCAGGCCGATCAGCACGGCGATGAGCGTCATCGCCCACGGCAGGGCCCGCTCGCCGCTGCGGCGCAGGATGCCGTCCACGATCTCGTCCGCCCCGCCCGAGTCCGCCAGCAGCTTGCCCAGCATGGCGCCGAGCGCGATCAGCACGCCGACGCCGGCGACGGTCGTCCCGAGACCCGTCGAGAAGCTGTCGATCAGCTTGGCGAACGGCATGCCGGCCACCAGGCCGAGCACGCCCGAGCCCAGCGCGAGCGCGAGGAACGGGTGGACCTTCAGCTTGGTGATCAGCACCACGATGACGGCGATGCCCGCAAGGGCGGCCACGATCAGCCGGGTGTCGTGGCCGCTCCAGGCGGCGGCCGCGCTCGCGAGGGGGGTCATCCGGGGGCTCCTCCGACGAATCCGTGCCGGTGCCGCTGCCCGGAAAAAACGTCAAATCACCAGATGCGCGCCCTCATTGCGTCGCCGGCCGTCTCGGCCCGCCTTCCCGCCGCGCGCCCGGCCGGCTGTGTCCCCGCCCGCCGGCCGGGGCGTGCTCACCGGGTGGGGCCGTTCACCACCCGCGGGCCTTCCACTCCGGCAGGGCCGGGCGCTCGGCGCCCAGCGTGGTGTCGCGGCCGTGGCCGGGGTACACCCACGTCTCGTCGGGCAGCCGGTCGAAGATCCGTTCCACGACGTCGGTGTAGAGCTGCTCGAACCGGGCCGGGTCCTTCTCGGTGTTCCCGACGCCGCCGGGGAACAGGGAGTCCCCGGTGAACAGGTGGCGGTCCTGGTACAGCAGCGCGATCGACCCCGGCGTGTGGCCGCGCAGGTGGATGACGTCGAGCGTGACGACGCCCACCGTGACCCGGTCGCCGTGCCCGACCTCCCGGCTGACCGGGACCGGCAGCTCGGGGGCGTCGAGCGGATGGGCCACCACCTGGGCGCCGGTCGCCTGGGCGACGTCCTTCAGGGCGCCCCAGTGGTCGAGGTGCCGGTGGGTGGTGACGATCGAGCTGATCGGCATGTCTCCGATCAGCTCCAGCAGCCGGTCCGGCTCGGCGGCCGCGTCGATCAGCAGGCCGTCGCCGGTCTCGGTGCAGCGCAGCAGGTAGGCGTTGTTGGCGAAGTCGCCGACCTCGATCTTCGAGATCGTCAGCCCGGGAAGCTCCCGGACGTCGGCGGGGCCGCCCCTCGTGACGTCTCCGGTGTAGCTCATGGTCCTCCCCATATCTCTCAAGGGGTAACGCTAGTCATCGGCCGGGGGCCAGGACGACGGGGGCTCGGACGGCAGGCCGGGTGGCGCCGGCAGCGCCAGCCACGGCGGCGGCTCGGGCGGCCGGATGCTGAGGCCCTGGCCCGCCGAACGGCCGGTCAGCCAGGCGAGCAGCTCCCGCGGCGCCCCCTCCACGGACGGGCCGTCGCCGAGGCCGCGCCACACCCGGACGCCGGAGGAGCCCTCGGGCGAGCCCGGCGGCGCCGGCTCCCGGGCGACGATCTCGCTCACCGGGCCCCGGCCGTACGGCCAGGAGAGCATGGTGTCGTACAGGTCCCAGCGGACGTACGCGTCCGGCCAGTCGCGCCAGCCGTACCCCGTGCCGAGGTCGGAGTGGTGCACCTCCACCTCCCGCAGCCGCCGCATCGGGACATACCAGGCCGGGTGCGGCGGCGGGCGCATCGCGCTCACGGTCGCCCGCCAGGCCGACGGAGGCGTGCTCTCGATCGCCCGCTCGAGCCGCTCGGCGCTCATCCGCAGGTCGTCCACCAGCTCCCGGACCGGCCGTACGGCTCCCGCCGCGATCGCGGCCTCACGCGCGTCGAGCGACGGGTACTGCGGCGTGCGCACGCCGGTCCTCGCCCACGTGAGCAGGTTGACGTAGCTGTCCCCGTTCCGGGCGACGTGGGCGAGCACGTGCCCGATGGTCCACCCGGGCAGCAGCGACGGCGCGCGCACGTCCTCGTCGTCGAGCCCGGCCGCCGTCTCCAGCAGCCGCTCGGTGGACGCGGCCAGCTCGGCGCGGTAGTCCTCCATCACCGACATGAGGCAATCATGGACCAGCGGCCCCGGCGCGCGGCGACCGGGAAGACCGCGCGGCGGCGGGCGGTTCTACAAGCAGGGGTTTCCACCGGACGGCGGGCGCGGGTTTGACGGAAGCCATACCCTGAAAGAGCGGGGGCGTGACCGTCGAGACGGGTCGAGACACCCGGCCCCGCCCCGGCCGCCGGACGATGCCCCCGAAATTGTCGGTGGCTCTGGATAGCCTGCCCAAGCACCTCCATTCACACCATCGACCTATCGGGACCACCGTGGCTGACCGCCTGATCGTGCGTGGCGCACGTGAGCACAACCTGAAGGACGTCTCGCTGGACCTGCCGCGAGACGCTCTGATCGTCTTCACCGGGCTCTCGGGCTCCGGCAAGTCGAGCCTGGCCTTCGACACGATCTTCGCCGAGGGTCAGCGGCGTTACGTCGAGTCCCTGTCGGCGTACGCCCGGCAGTTCCTCGGCCAGATGGACAAGCCCGACGTCGACTTCATCGAGGGCCTGTCCCCGGCCGTCTCCATCGACCAGAAGTCGACCAGCCGGAACCCGCGGTCGACCGTCGGCACCATCACCGAGGTCTACGACTACCTCCGTCTCCTGTGGGCCCGGATCGGAAAGCCCCACTGCCCCCAGTGCGCCCGCCCGATCGCCCGGCAGACCCCGCAGCAGATCGTCGACCGCGTCCTGGAGCTGGAGGAGGGCACCCGGTTCCAGGTGCTCGCGCCGGTGATCCGCGGCCGCAAGGGGGAGTACGCCGAGCTGTTCCGCGAGCTGCAGACCAAGGGCTTCGCCCGGGCCAGGGTGGACGGCACGGTGGTCCGGCTGGAGGAGCCGCCCGCCCTCAAGAAGTACGAGAAGCACGACATCGAGGTCATCGTCGACCGGCTCGCCGTCAAGGAGAGCGCCCGGCGGCGGCTGACCGACTCGGTCGAGACCGCCCTGCAGCTGTCCGGCGGCACGATCACGCTCGACTTCGTCGACCTGCCCGAGGGCGACCCCAACCGGGAGCGGTTCTACTCCGAGCACCTCTACTGCCCGTACGACGACCTGTCGTTCGAGGAGCTGGAGCCCCGGTCGTTCTCGTTCAACTCGCCGTTCGGCGCCTGCCCCGAGTGCACGGGCCTCGGCACCCGCATGGAGGTCGACCCCGAGCTCGTCGTGCCCGACCCCGAGCGCACGCTGGGCGACGGCGCGATCAGCCCCTGGGCGAACGGGCACACCAGCGACTACTTCATCCGGCTCATCGAGGCGCTGGGCCACGCGCTCGGCTTCGACCTCGACACGCCGTGGGAGCGGCTGTCCAAGAAGGCCCAGAAGGCGATCCTGCACGGCCACGACGAGCAGGTGCACATCCGCTACAGCAACAGGTACGGCCGGCAGCGCTCCTACTACACGACGTTCGAGGGCGTCATCCCGTGGGTGCAGCGCCGCCACGCCGAGGCGGAGAGCGACAGCAGCCGGGAGCGGTTCGAGGGCTTCATGCGCGAGGTGCCCTGCCCGGCATGCCGCGGCCGCCGGCTCAAGCCCGTCTCCCTCGCGGTCACGGTCGGGGACGCCTCGATCGCCGGCGTGTCCGCCATGTCGATCGGCGAGTGCGCGGCCTTCCTGTCGGGGCTCAAGCTGTCCGACCGCGACATGCACATCGCCGAGCGCGTGGTCAAGGAGATCAACGCCCGGCTCGGCTTCCTGCTCGACGTGGGCCTCGACTACCTCACCCTCGACCGCGCGGCCGGCACGCTCGCCGGCGGCGAGGCGCAGCGGATCCGGCTGGCCACCCAGATCGGCTCCGGCCTGGTCGGCGTGCTCTACGTCCTGGACGAGCCGTCCATCGGCCTCCACCAGCGCGACAACATGCGGCTGCTGGAGACCCTGATCCGGCTGCGCGACATGGGCAACACGCTGATCGTGGTCGAGCACGACGAGGACACGATCGCGGCCGCCGACTGGGTGGTCGACATCGGCCCCGGCGCGGGCGAGCACGGCGGCCAGGTCGTCGTGTCCGGCACGGTCAAGGAGCTGCTGGCCAGTGAGCAGTCGCTCACCGGCGCCTACCTGTCGGGCCGCAAGTCGATCGTCGTGCCCGCCTCGCGGCGCAAGCGGGACCGCAAGCGCCAGCTCGTGGTCAAGGGCGCGCGGGAGCACAACCTGACCGGCGTCGACGTGGAGTTCCCGCTCGGCGTGTTCACCGCGGTGACCGGCGTCTCGGGCTCGGGCAAGTCGACCCTGGTCAACGACATCCTCTACAGCGCGCTCGCCAAGGAGCTGAACGGCGCCCGCACCGTGCCCGGGCGGCACTCACGGGTGCTCGGCACCGACCTGGTCGACAAGGTCGTCCACGTCGACCAGTCGCCGATCGGCCGCACGCCCCGGTCCAACCCGGCCACCTACACCGGCGTGTTCGACCACGTGCGGAAGCTGTTCGCGGCCACGACCGAGGCGAAGGTGCGCGGCTACCTGCCCGGCCGGTTCAGCTTCAACGTCAAGGGCGGCCGCTGCGAGGCCTGCTCGGGCGACGGCACCATCAAGATCGAAATGAACTTCCTGCCGGACGTCTACGTCCCCTGCGAGGTGTGCCACGGCGCCCGCTACAACCGGGAGACGCTGGAGGTCCACTACAAGGGCAAGACGATCTCCGAGGTCCTCGACATGCCGATCGAGGAGGCGCTGGAGTTCTTCGACGCGATCCCCGCGATCCGGCGCCACCTGCAGACGCTCAACGACGTCGGCCTCGGGTACGTCAGGCTCGGGCAGCCGGCCACGACGCTGTCCGGCGGCGAGGCCCAGCGCGTCAAGCTGGCCTCCGAGCTTCAGCGGCGGTCGACCGGGCGGACGGTCTACGTCCTCGACGAGCCGACGACCGGTCTCCACTTCGAGGACATCCGCCGGCTCCTCGGCGTGCTCAACCGGCTCGTCGACGCGGGGAACACCGTGATCGTGATCGAGCACAACCTCGACGTGATCAAGACAGCCGACTGGGTCATCGACATGGGCCCCGAGGGCGGCTCGCGGGGCGGCAGGCTCGTCGCCACCGGGACGCCGGAGGAGGTCGCCCGGGTGGAGGAGAGCCACACCGGCCGCTTCCTCGAGAAGATCCTCGGCCTGTGACCTGGGCGTCCAGTGCGTATTTATCCGCAGTTTTATGGCCTTCCCTGCATCATGCTGAACCAGCATGGCGGCGAGAGCCGTACCTAACGACATAGGTGACGCATAGCGGTGCGGATCGGGCGCAGGCGCCCGGGCCGGCCGTGGAGGGAAGGACGAGCATGACGGATACGACACGCCGCGCTGTGATCTTCGGTGCGGGAGGGGCCGGCCTGGCCGTGGCGCTGACGGCCTGCGCCGGATACAGCTCCGGCGATTCCCAGGCGGTGCCCGCGGCCGACCAGGCCACCGCGGACTCCACCGCCACCACGGCGGAGGGCGGCGGCGGGGGCGGCGGCGACGCGATCGCCAAGACGTCGGACGTGCCCGTCGGCGGCGGCAAGGTGCTGGAGGACCAGAAGATCGTCATCGTGCAGCCCACGGCCGGCGACTTCAAGGCGTTCAGCGCCGTCTGCACCCACCAGGGCTGCACGGTGGGCAGCGTCTCCAACGGCACGATCAACTGCCCCTGCCACGGCAGCAAGTTCAGCGCCAAGGACGGCTCGGTCGCCAACGGCCCGGCCACGCAGCCGCTCGCCGAGAAGAAGATCACGGTGAACGGCGACAGCATCAGCCTGGCGTAGGCGCGCCGCGGACTCCGCCGTCGCGAGGCGACTCCGGCGGATCCACGGGACGCGACCCACGCGGTGACGCCCCCAGCCCCTCGATCGGCGGCCGGGGGCGTCCGCGTCTCCGCGTCTCCGCGTCTCCGCGTCTCCGCGTCTCCGCGTCTCCGCGTCTCCTCGGCACGACCGGTCACCGCCGGATCGTGATCGTCGGCGGCCGGACTGTCGGTCGGGCCAAGTAGGCTTGCAGTTGTGGCGGATCCGGCAACCTACCGACCGGCGCCCGGATCGATTCCCGAATCGCCAGGCGTCTATCGCTTCCGCGACCCGGGCGGCCGGGTGATCTACGTGGGCAAGGCGAAGAGCCTGCGCCAGCGGCTGAACTCCTACTTCGCCGACTTCGCCGGGCTGCACCCGCGGACCCAGACGATGCTGACGAGCGCCGCCTCCGTCGACTGGACGGTGGTCAACACCGAGGTCGAGGCGCTCCAGCTCGAATACTCGTGGATCAAGGAGTTCGACCCCCGGTTCAACGTGAAGTACCGGGACGACAAGTCGTACCCCTTCCTGGCCGTGACGATGGGGGACGACTTCCCCCGGGTCCAGGTGTTGCGGGGCGCCAAGCGCAAGGGCACCCGATACTTCGGCCCGTACTCCCACGCCTGGGCCATCAGGGAGACGGTCGACCTGCTCCTGCGCGTGTTCCCCGTGCGCACCTGCTCGGCCGGGGTGTTCAAGCGGGCCGGGCAGATCGGCCGGCCCTGCCTGCTCGGCTACATCGACAAGTGCGCGGCGCCCTGCGTCGGCCGTGTCAGCCCGGAGGAGCACCGGGCCCTCGCCGAGGACTTCTGCGACTTCATGTCCGGCAACACCGGCCGGTTCATCAAGCGGCTCGAGCGCGAGATGCGCGAGGCGGCGGCCGTGGAGGAGTACGAGCGGGCGGCCCGGCTGCGCGACGACGTCCAGGCCCTGCAGCGGGCGCTGGAGAAGCAGACGGTCGTCCTCGGCGACGGCACCGACTGCGACGTCATCGCCCTCGCGGAGGACCCGCTGGAGGCGGCCGTCCAGGTCTTCTACGTGCGCGGCGGGCGCATCCGCGGGCAGCGCGGCTGGGTGGTCGACAAGGTGGAGGAGGCCGCCCCGGGCGAGCTCGTCGAGCACTTCCTGCTCCAGATGTACGGCGAGGCCGCCATCCCCAAGGAGATCCTCGTCCCGGCCCTGCCCCCGGAGACCGACGCGGTGATCGAGCTGCTGAGCGAGCAGCGCGGCGCCCGCGTCGACCTGCGCGTGCCGCAGCGCGGGGACAAGAAGAGCCTGATGGAGACGGTCGAGCGCAACGCGAAGGAGTCCCTGGCCCAGCACAAGCTGCGCCGCGCGAGCGACCTCACCACCCGCAGCCGCGCCCTCCAGGAGATCGCCGACGCCCTCGACCTCGACCAGGCCCCGCTCCGCATCGAGTGCTACGACGTCTCGCACATCCAGGGCTCCAACGTCGTGGCGTCCATGGTCGTCTTCGAGGACGGCCTCGCCCGCAAGAGCGAGTACCGCCGGTTCTCCATCAGGAGCGGCGACGGCGACGTCGCCTCGATCTACGAGGTGATCTGCCGCCGCTTCAAGCGCTACCTCGAGGAGCGCGTGGCCACCGGGGAGCTCGACGGCGAGTCCGTCACCGGCGACCTGGGCGAGAACGGCGACGGGCCGGGCGGCGGCCTGAACGGCGCCCCGCAGGCCGACCCCGGCGCGGGCATGCCGATCGACCCGGAGACGGGCCGGCCGCGCAAGTTCGCGTACCCGCCCAATCTCGTCGTGGTGGACGGCGGCCCCGCGCAGGCGGCGGCCGCGCAGCGCGCCCTCGACGAGCTCGGCATCGACGACGTCGCCGTGTGCGGGCTGGCCAAGCGGCTGGAGGAGGTCTGGCTCCCGGGCGACGACCAGCCGGTCATCCTGCCCCGCGCGAGCGAGGGCCTCTATCTCTTACAGCGCGTCCGCGACGAGGCCCACCGGTTCGCGATCAACTTCCACCGGGCGAAGCGGTCGAAGAGCCTCAAGGAGAGCGCGCTCGACCAGGTTCCCGGGCTCGGACCGGCCCGCCGCCAGGCGCTGCTGCGCCACTTCGGGTCGGTGAAGCGGCTGCGCGAGGCGACGGCCGAGGAGATCTGCGCGGTGCCCGGCATCGGCCCGTCGACCGCCGAGGCCATCGTGGCCGTCCTTCGCGGCGAGAGTCCCTCCCCCGCCGGGCAGGGGTCATGACCCTTACGATGCGGCGTGCCGGTGGCGGGGAGCAGGGCACAGATGACATGCTCCGGCACGTAGGCGCTGCTCCGGGGCGGAGCGCGCCGCATACGAATGGGAGCGCGCCGCCCGCGGGTGTGGCGGTGCCGCCGATGTCGCCGATGTCGAGCAGGGCGGTGAGCGGGCGATGAGCACCAACGAGCCGGCGTTCGTTGTTGTCACGGGCATGTCGGGGGCCGGGCGCAGCACGGCCGCGAAGGCCCTGGAGGATCTCGGCTGGTTCGTCATCGACAACCTGCCGCCCGGGCTGCTGTCCTCGCTCGCCGAGGAGGCGGGCAGGGTCAACATGGCCACCGACCGGGTGGCGGCCGTGGTCGACGTGCGCAGCCTCGCGTTCACGACCGACCTCAACGCGGCGATCGAGGAGCTGGTCGCCCGCGGCGTCGGCGTCCGGGTGGTGTTCCTGGAGGCCAGCGACGAGGAGCTGGTCCGCAGGTTCGAGAACGTGCGCCGCCCCCACCCGTTGCAGGGCGACGGGCGCCTCGTGGACGGCATCGACCGCGAACGGGGGATCCTGCGGGAGATCCGGGCCAACGCCGACCTCGTCATCGACACGTCCCTGCTCAACGTGCACGAGCTCCGCAAGAAGATCGTCTCGTTCTTCGGCGGCGACGACCGCCCCGGGCTCAAGGTCAACGTGGTGTCGTTCGGCTACAAGTACGGCCTGCCGGTCGACGCCGACATGGTGGTGGACTGCCGGTTCCTGCCCAACCCCCACTGGGTGCCGGAGCTGCGCCCGATGAACGGCCTCGACGCCCCGGTCCGCGACTACGTGCTCGGGCAGCCGGGCGCCAAGGAGTTCCTCGACGGGTACGAGGACGTCTTCGGCGTGGTCGCCGCCGGCTACACCCGCGAGGGCAAGGGGTACGCCACCCTCGCCGTCGGCTGCACCGGCGGCAAGCACCGCAGCGTCGCCATGGCCGAGCAACTCGGCGCCCGCCTGCGCGAACGCGGCATGGACGTCCAGGTCAGCCACCGGGACGTGGGCCGCGAGTGACGCCCGCGACCGGCGGCCGTCCCGCGGGCGGCGGTACGGGCGGGTACCCCTGCGGCCCGCTGCCGGTCCGCCCCGGCATCGGGAACGGTCCCGGATCCGCCCGCGCGGGGGCCGGCGACGGGGACGCCTCCGCGTACGGCGGGCGGCGGCCCGGTGGCGCCGGGACCATCTCCGAGGCCGTCCGGGCGGGTTCCGGCGCCTCGCTATGTCGGAGCCGTCCCCGGGCCGGTTCCCCTGCGGGCGTCTCCCCTTCAGAGGAGCGCCCCCAGCCCGGTTTCCCGGGCCGCCAGGCGACGACGCGGGCACCCCAGCCCGCCGTCCTCGCCGTACTCGATCAGCACGACACAGCCCGCCGGGGCCCCGCGGCGCGGGGCTCGCGGCGAGGCGAGGAGGACGATGAAGGAGCCCGCCGAGCCCCCGGCCCCCCACCACCCCCCGGCTCCCCGAGGCGCGGCGCCGCCGCGCAACTCCCTTCACGCCGGCCGCGCCCCCAAGGTCGTCGCGCTGGGCGGCGGCCACGGCCTGTACGCCTCCCTGTCGGCCCTGCGCAACGTCACGACCGACCTCACGGCCGTCGTCACGGTGGCCGACGACGGGGGCTCCAGCGGCCGCCTCAGGCGTGAGCTGGGCGTCCTGCCGCCCGGCGACCTGCGGATGGCCCTCGCCGCGCTGTGCGGCGACGACGAGTGGGGCACCACGTGGAGCGAGGTGGTCCAGCACCGCTTCCGCAGCGAGGGGGAGCTGCACGGCCACGCAGTGGGCAACCTGCTCATCGTCGCGCTGTGGGAACTGCTCGACGACCCGGTGGCGGGCCTCGACTGGGTGGGCCGCCTGCTGGGCGCCCACGGCCGGGTGCTGCCGATGGCGTCGGTGCCCCTCGACCTCCAGGCGGAGGTCGAGCTGGACGGCGTCGTCACGACCGTGCGCGGCCAGGTCGCCTGCGCGCTGACCCCCGGCCGGGTGCGGTCGATCTCACTGCTCCCGCCCGACCCGCCGGCCTGCCGGGAGGCGGTGGAGGCCGTCGAGGAGGCCGACTGGGTGGTGTTCGGGCCCGGCTCGTGGTTCACCAGCGTGCTGCCGCACCTCAAGGTGCCCGAGCTGGCCGAGGCGCTGCACGCCACCAGCGCCCGGCGGATGGTGGTCCTCAACCTCGCCCCGCAGCCGGGGGAGACCGACGGCTTCTCGCCGGAGAAGCACCTGGAGGTGCTGCGGGAGCACTCGCCGTCCCTGCTGATCGACGCGGTCCTCGCCGACACGAGCGTGGTGGGCGACCTCAGGGCCCTGGAGAAGGCGGCCTGGTCCCTCGGCGGGCGTCTGGTCGTGGCGGACGTAGCCGCTTATGACGGATCTGCACGCCACGACGGACCACGACTTGCCGCGGTCCTGGACGAGATTTTCCGCGAGAAGCGGTGATTGCCCCCGCTCCACGTGCGAGAGACTTGCGGGCAGAGTCTGTTTGGGGGAGGACACGCACAGATGGCCATGACGGGTGTGGTGAAGGACGAGCTGAGCCGCCTATCGGTGCTCAAGCCTTGCTGCCGCAAGGCGGAGGTGTCGACGCTGCTGCGGTTCGCCAGCGGCCTGCACCTGGTCGGCGGGCGGATCGTGATCGAGGCCGAGCTCGACACCAACGTCACCGCCCGGCGGCTGATCCGGGACATCGGCGAGGTGTTCGGCCACAAGGCCGAGGTACTGGTGCTCGCCCCCGCCGGCCTGCGCAAGGGCTCCCGGTACGTCGTACGGGTCTACAAGGACGGCGAGGCGCTGGCCCGGCAGACCGGCCTGATCGACAACCACGGGCGGCCGGTGCGCGGCCTGCCCCGCCAGGTGGTGTCGGGCGCCACCTGCGACGCGGAGGCGGCCTGGCGCGGGGCGTTCCTCGCGCACGGCTCGCTGACCGAGCCCGGCCGTTCGATGTCGCTGGAGGTCACCTGCCCCGGGCCGGAGGCGGCGCTGGCGCTGGTCGGCTCGGCCCGGCGGCTCAAGATCCACGCCAAGGCCCGTGAGGTGCGCGGCGTCGACCGGGTCGTGGTCCGCGACGGCGACGCGATCAGCGCGCTGCTGACCCGCCTGGGCGCCCACGACAGCGTGCTCGCCTGGGAGGAGCGGCGCATGCGCCGCGAGGTGCGGGCCACGGCCAACCGCCTGGCCAACTTCGACGACGCCAACCTGCGCAGGTCGGCCCGCGCCGCCGTGGCGGCCGGAGCGCGGGTGCAGCGGGCGCTGGAGATCCTGGGCGACGAGGCGCCCGAGCATCTCGTCGTCGCCGGGCGGCTGCGGGTGGAGCACAAGCAGGCGTCGCTGGAGGAGCTGGGCCAGATCGCCGACCCGCCGCTCACCAAGGACGCGATCGCCGGGCGCATCCGGCGGCTGCTGGCCATGGCCGACAAGCGCGCGCAGGACCTTGGCATCGCCAACACCGAGGCCAACCTCACCGCCGACATGCTGGCCCCTTAACCCGGTCCCTGGCCGACACTGATGTCGGCCCCTGCCGGCCTGCCGTGATCTCCGTACGGAGGATCCCGGGGGAGCGGCCGGCGGCGGGCGGCGTGAGGGGAGCGCGGGGCGGGCGTTGCCCCCGTTTGACCTGACGCGCCGCGAAGGCGCGGCCCGTTGGTCTACACCAATTTGGGTCCGATAAGGTCTGTCATTGAGGTTTAACTCAGCCACGGCGCCGGTGTGCCGGCGCACGACGTACGAGGAGATCGGATCCGTGAGCATCCGCGTAGGCGTCAACGGCTTCGGCCGTATCGGCCGCAACTTCTGGCGCGCTGTGGCGGCCAGCGGCAAGGACATCGAGATCGTCGCGGTCAACGACCTTACTGACAACGCCACGCTCGCCCACCTGCTGAAGTACGACAGCATCCTGGGCCGCCTGCCGTACGAGGTGAAGGCCTCGGCGGACGAGATCACGGTCGACGGCAAGGCGATCAAGGCCTTCGCCGAGCGTGACCCCGCCAAGCTGCCCTGGGGCGACCTGGGCGTGGACGTCGTCGTCGAGTCGACCGGCCTGTTCACCGACGCCACCAAGGCCAAGGTGCACGCCGAGAACGGCGCCAAGAAGGTCATCATCTCCGCCCCGGCGAAGAACGAAGACGTGACGATCGTCATGGGCGTGAACCACGAGATCTACGACCCGGCGGCTCACACGATCATCTCCAACGCGTCCTGCACCACCAACTGCCTGGCCCCGATGGCCAAGGTCATCAACGACACCTTCGGCATCGAGAAGGGCCTGATGACCACCATCCACGCCTACACGCAGGACCAGAACCTGCAGGACGGCCCGCACAAGGACCTGCGTCGCGCCCGTGCCGCCGCCCTGAACATCGTCCCCACCTCGACCGGCGCCGCCAAGGCGATCGGCCTGGTGCTCCCCGAGCTCAAGGGCAAGCTGGACGGCTACGCGCTGCGCGTGCCGATCCCGACGGGCTCGGCCACCGACCTGACCGTCGAGGTCAAGCGTGAGACCTCGGTCGAGGAGGTCAACGCCGCCCTCAAGGCCGCGTCCGAGGGCGCGCTGAAGGGTTACCTCAGCTACACCGAGGACGAGATCGTCTCCAGCGACATCGTCACCGACCCGTCGTCCTGCATCTTCGACGCCGGCCTGACCAAGGTCATCGGCAACCAGGTCAAGGCCGTCGGCTGGTACGACAACGAGTGGGGCTACTCGAACCGCCTCGCCGACCTGATCGAGTTCGTGGGCGCCTCCCTCTGATGATCGGGATCGACGAGCTCGACGTGAAGGGCCGGCGCGTCTTCGTGCGCGCCGACCTCAACGTCCCCCTGGACGGGGAGACGATCACCGACGACGGCCGCATCCGCGCGTCGGTGCCGACGATCAAGAAGCTGCTCGAGCGGGGGGCCAAGGTCGTCGTGGCCGCCCACCTGGGCCGCCCGAAGGGGTCCCCGACGCCGAAGTACTCGCTCGCCCCGGTCTCCCGGCGGCTGGCCGAGCTGCTCGGCGAGGACGTCGCGTTCGCGAGCGACGTCGTGGGCGACTCGGCGAGGAGCACGGTCGAGGCACTCCAGGACGGGCAGGTCGCCCTCCTGGAGAACCTGCGCTTCGAGCCGGGCGAGGAGTCCAAGGACGACGCCGTCAGGGGCGAGTTCGCCGACAAGCTGGCCGCGCTGGCCGAGCTGTACGTCGGCGACGGCTTCGGCGCGGTCCACCGCAAGCACGCGAGCGTCTACGACCTGCCCAAGCGCCTCCCGCACGCCGCGGGCGACCTGGTGCTGGCCGAGGTCGACGTGCTCAAGCGGCTCACCGAGGACCCGGCCCGGCCGTACGTCGTGGTCCTGGGCGGCGCGAAGGTCTCCGACAAGCTCGGCGTCATCGCCAACCTGTTGTCCAAGGTCGACCGGCTGCTCATCGGCGGCGGCATGGCGTACACCTTCCTCAAGGCCCAGGGCCACGAGGTCGGCAAGTCGCTGCTGCAGGAGGACCAGCTCGACCAGGTCCGCGGCTTCCTGAACGAGGCCGCCGCCCGGGGCGTGGACCTGGTGCTCCCCGTCGACGTGCTGGCCGCCACCCACTTCGCGGCCGACGCGCCGCACGAGGTGGTGGACGCCACCGCCATCCCGGCCGACCGGGAGGGCCTGGACATCGGCCCGCGGACCCGCGAGCTGTTCGCAGGCAAGCTGGCCGACGCGCGGACCGTGTTCTGGAACGGCCCGATGGGCGTGTTCGAGTTCGAGGCGTTCTCCGGCGGCACCCGCGCCGTCGCCGAGGCCCTCGTCCGCTCCGACGCGTTCACCGTGGTCGGCGGCGGCGACTCGGCCGCGGCCGTGCGGCAGCTCGGCCTGCCCGAGGACGGCTTCTCGCACATTTCCACCGGCGGCGGCGCCAGCCTCGAGTACCTCGAGGGCAAGACGCTGCCCGGACTCGCCGCGCTGGAGGAGTAGATGGCCCGCAAGCCGCTGATCGCCGGCAACTGGAAGATGAACCTCAACCACCTCGAGGCCATCAACCTGGTGCAGAAGCTGGCGTTCTCGCTCACCGACCGCGACCACGACGCGGTCGAGGTGGCGGTGCTCCCGCCGTACACCGACCTGCGCAGCGTCCAGACGCTCATCGACGCCGACAAGCTCCGCATCGTGTACGGCGCGCAGGACCTGTCGCGTCACGACGCCGGGGCCTACACCGCGGAGATCTCCGGGGGGATGCTGGCGAAGCTGGGCTGCACGTACGTGCTGGTCGGGCACTCGGAGCGCCGTCAGTACCACCACGAGGACGAGGCGAGCTGCAACGCCAAGGTCAAGGCGGCCTACCGGCACTCGCTCACGCCCATCCTGTGCGTGGGCGAGCGCCTGCCGGTGCGGCAGGAGAGCCGCCACGTCGAGCACACGGTGGCGCAGCTCGACGGCGCCCTCGACGGGGTCCCGGCCGACCAGGCCAAGACGATCGTGATCGCGTACGAGCCGGTGTGGGCGATCGGCACCGGTGAGGTCGCGACGCCGAAGGACGCCCAGGAGGTGTGCGGCGCGATCCGGACGCGACTCGCCGAGCTGTACGACGGCGAGGTTGCCGCCGCGATCCGTATCCTTTACGGAGGCTCGGTCAAGTCGGACAACATCGCCGGCATCATGGCGCAGCCCGACGTCGACGGCGCTCTCGTGGGAGGGGCCAGCCTCGACCAGGGCGAGTTCGTCAAGATATGCCGCTTTGGCGAGATCTCCGGCTAGCTGGGCCGTTTGGGGGGTGCGACTTGACAACAGGTCGTACCCTCATAGAGCAAGATTGAATCGTCACGCCGATGGCATCGCGCGAGACGCGCGCGCCCGGACATAGGAACAGGTCTACGGTGACAATCGGAATCTCCATCGCCCTCATCCTGTCGAGCGTCCTGATGGTCCTGCTCGTCCTGCTCCACAAGGGCAAGGGCGGCGGCCTGTCGGACCTGTTCGGCGGCGGTTTCTCGTCGTCCTTCGGCGGTTCGTCGGTGGTGGAGCGTAATCTGGACCGGCTGACCATCATCACGGGTGTCGTCTGGTTCGTCTGCATCATCGCGCTGGGTCTGCTGCTCAAGCCGTAGCGAGCGCCGCCCGGCGACGCGTGACAGAGATTCACCTCCCCCCGTCCGCGGGGCGATCGAGCAAGGAGTTCTTCGGTGGGTAGTGGCAACGCGATCCGTGGCAGCCGAGTCGGCGCGGGCCCCATGGGGGAGGCCGAGCGAGGCGAGGCAGCCCCCCGCGTGCGGGTCTCGTTCTGGTGCGCCAACATGCACGAGACGCGCCCGAGCTTCGCCAGCGACGCGCCCGTCCCGGAGTTCTGGGACTGCCCGCGGTGCGGTCTGCCGGCGGGGCAGGACCAGTCCAGCCCGCCGGCTCCGCCGCGCAACGAGCCGTACAAGACGCACCTCGCGTACGTGAAGGAGCGTCGCAGCGACAAGGACGGCGCGCAGATCCTCGCCGAGGCGCTGGAGCGGCTGCGCTCCTCCTCCCGCCCGATCTACTAGGTCGCCCAGGCCGTACGGCAGGCGTCGCGAAGGCCCTCCCCGGATCTCCGGGGAGGGCCTTCCGCGTTTCCCGGGCTCCGCGTTTCCCGGGCTCCGTGTTTCCCGGGCCTCGTGCTTCCCGGGCTCCGTGCCGAGGTCCGGTGAGCGTGGGTGAAAGGTGCAGGGGCGGGGAGGCGGCCGTCGGCGGGTCGCGGGCCGCCGGCCTGGGCGGACGCGGACGGGCCGTGATCACCCCTAACCCGCCACGCTAGCCCGGCCGGCCGCGCGTTCCGGGTCGCCGTTTCACGCGGCCTGGCGGCCGAGGATGCGGGCATGAACGCGCTGCTGTGGACCGTCACGGTGCTGAGCGCCCTTCTCGCGCTCGCCGCCCTCGCCCTCGCCCTGCTGGCCGTCCGGCGCTGCCGGGACCTGTACGAGGTGGTCTCCCGCCGCACCGCCCGCGGCCCCGTCCTGCCCGCAGCCGGCACACCGGTGCCGCCGACGCCGGTGGTCACCGTCGACGGCGCCGTCGTCGACCTGGGGGAGCGGGGCGAGGACGAGCGCGTCCTCGCCTTCCTCACCACCGACTGCCCCGCCTGCGAGGAGCTCGCCGGCGGGCTGCGCCGCGCGCTCGCCGGCCTGCCGGCCGATGCGCCGAGGCCGCTCGTGGTCGTCTCCGGCGGCGCGGCCGGGCGTGCCGGGCACGTGCGGGACTTCGCCCCGGTCGCGTACGTGGCGGACGCCGACGGGAGGCATCCGCTCGCGGACGCCCTCGGCGTCACGGCCTTCCCCACCGTCCTGGTCGTCTCGGATGGCCGGGTCCGGCGCGCCGGTCACGGCCTCGCCCAGGCCGGCCTGGAGGCGGTGCGGTGAGGGCCGTCCGCCGGGACGGCGAGACGGCGGGGAGCGCGCGCGATCTG
>NZ_KI866522.1:42453-45367 GCF_000511135.2 Microbispora sp. ATCC PTA-5024
GTCCTCGCGCTGGCGGTCCTGGAGGGGCTGCTCCCGCCGGTGTCCGCCTGGTTCACCAAGCGGCTCATCGACGCGCTGGCCGGCGGCCCGGCCGGGAACACGGGCCGGGTGGCGGTCGCCGCCGCCGGTCTCGCGGCCGCCGGCCTGCTGTCCGGGGCGCACCGCGGGGTCGCGTCCTACCTGTCCGGCGCGCTGGCCCGGTCGGCGAGGCTCGTCGCGGCGGACCGGCTGTTCCGCAGGATCAACGAGCACGTCGGGCTCGCCCGGCTGGAGAGCCCCGCGTACCTCGACCGGCTTCGCCTGGCCACCCAGGCGGGCGGTCAGGCGCCCGGAGAGCTCACCCGCTCGGCCGTGGGGCTGATCCGGGCGGCCGTCCAGGGGGCCGGATTCCTCGCCACGCTGCTGATGGTCTGGCCGCCGAGCGTGCTCGTGGTCCTCGCCGGGGCCGTGCCCGCCGCGATCCTGCAGACCGGGGCGGGCCGGCGCAGGGCCGCCCTCACCGTACGGCTGTCGCCGCTGGTCCGGCGCGAGGTGACGTACCAGATGCTGCTGACCGACGTCGGCGCCGCCAAGGAGATCAGGCTGTTCGGCCTGGGGGGATTCCTGCGCGAGCGGATGCTGGCCGAGGCCCGGGCGGCGAGCGACGCCGAGGGTCGCCTCGAACGGCGGCTGACCCGCACCCACACCGGCCTCGAGTTGCTGGCCGGAGCCGTCACGGTCGCGGGCGTCGTCACCGCGGCCGCCCAGGCGGCGGCCGGGCGCATCACGCTCGGCGACGTGGCGCTGTTCCTCGCCGCCCTGACGGGTGTCTACGGAGCGGCGACGACGGCGACCGACGGGGTCGCGGGGGCGTATAAGGCGCTGCTGCTCTTCGGCGCGTACCGCGAGATCGTCGAGGAGCCGCCCGCCGGCCCGCCGGCCGGGTCCGCCCCCCTCGCGCCCCTGCGCCGCGCCGTCGAACTGCGGGACGTGTGGTTCCGGTACGGCGAGGGCGCGCCCTGGGTGCTGCGCGGCGTCGACCTCGTCATCCCGCGCGGCGCTCGGATCGGCCTCGTCGGCGTAAACGGGGCGGGCAAGAGCACGCTGGTCAAACTGCTGTGCCGGATGTACGAGCCGGAGCGCGGCGCCGTCCTGTGGGACGGCCGGGACGTGCGGGAGGCCCACGCCGCCGACCTGCGGTCGCGGGTCACGGCCGTCTTCCAGGACTTCGTGGCCTACGACCTGACGGCCCGGGAGAACGTCGGGGCCGGTCGGCTCGACGCCCTGGACGACCTCGAGGCCGTCCGCCGCGCGGCCAGGGCGTCGGGGATCGACGAGGCGCTGGCGGCCCTGCCGCGCGGCTACGACACGCTGCTGAGCAGGGTCTTCGCCGGGATGGACGACCGCGACGCCGCCCAGCTGTCGGGAGGTCAGTGGCAGCGGGTGGCGGTCGCCCGGGCGTTTCTGCGGTCCGGCGCCGACCTCATGATCCTCGACGAGCCCAGCGCCGGCCTCGATCCCGAGGCCGAGCACGCCCTGCACGAACGGCTGATGGAGCTGAGCCGCGGCCGGGCGGCGCTGCTCGTCTCGCACCGCCTCAACGCGCTCCGGGACGCCGACGAGATCGTCGTCCTGGACGGTGGCCGGGTCGCCGAACGCGGCACCCATGCCGCCCTGATCGATCTCGGCGGCGTCTACGCCCGCCTGTTCGCGCTGCAGGCGGGCGGCTACCGGGACCGCCAGGTGCCGTCGGCCGCCGGAGGGAGGTGAGCCCGCCCGTCCCAGGCACCGCCACCGCAGAACACATCCGCAACCCGAAGGAGGAACCATGTCCGCCCTGCGCGCACTGCTGACCCGCGTCCTGCCGTCCGTGGAGGCCCGCGCCTACCACTGCGGCGACTACTACTGCTACACCGAGCAGAACGTCATCGCTCCCGGCCGCTCGTGCTACACCACCTGGTGCGGGCACGCCTGCTCAGGCGACTGGGTCTCCGTCAGTCACTACTGCCAGTAGACCGGCCGTCCCCGCCCGGCCGGAGGCCCACGCCTCCGGCCGGGACCGGGGGAGAGGAGGACGTCGTGACCGCTCTGCCCGCGGTCCTCGCCACGACGGCGCCCCCCGTCGTGCCCCCCGTCGTGCCCACCGCAGCGCTCACCCTCGTGCTCGCCGTCGTGCTCGCCGTCGTGGCCGCGGCGGCGCTCGCGCGCCGGCACCTGCTGGTCGTCACCGTGCGGGGGAGCAGCATGGCCCCCGCCTACCGCGACGGCGACCGCCTGCTCGCGGCCCGGCTGCCGCCCGTACGGGGGCACGCCGTGGTGTTCCTGCCCCCGCCGGGCTGGGCGATCGCGCCGCCGCAGGTCAGGCCGTACCTGGTGAAGAGGGTCGTGGCGGTCGGCGGAGACCCCGTCCCTGAGGCGGCACGGGCCGCGGTGGGCGCCGGGCGGGTGCCGCCCGGCCGCCTCGTGGTGTTCGGGGACGCGGCGTCGAGCGCCGACTCCCGGACCTGGGGGCTGGTGCCCGTGTCGTCCGTGGCCGGAGTGGTCGTCGGCGTGCTCGCGCGGCGGGCCGGGACGGCGGGAAGGAGGCCGTGATGGGACACCTCGCGCTGTCGCTGAGGATCGCCCTGTCGCTGGTCTTCGCGGCGGCCGTGGCGGGTAAGGTACGCCACCCCTCGGCCTTCGCCGCCGCGGTCCGGGAGATCGGCCGGATCCCCGGCGCCCGGCTCTCCTCGGCGGCGGCCGCCCTCATCGCGGCCGCGGAGGCCGCGACGGCCCTGTCGCTGCCGTCCGCAGGCACCGCGCCCTACGGGCTCGCGGCGGCCGGGGCGCTGCTGGCCGCGTTCACCCCGGCCCTGGCCCTGGCCGTACGGCGAGGCGCCCGCCGGGGCTGCGCCTGCTTCGGCGGCGCGCGGTCGCCGGCCGGCCCGTGGCACCT
>NZ_KI866522.1:45446-84002 GCF_000511135.2 Microbispora sp. ATCC PTA-5024
GTCCTGCTGCTGGCCGTGGGCGTGGCGGCAGCGGCGGGCGGCGCGGCCGCGCCCCGTGACGCCGCGGAGGTGGCGGCCTGCGGCCTGGCCGGCGCGGCCGCGGCGGCCCTGCTCGTGGGCGGGGAGCGCCTCCTGGCCGTGCTCGCCGGGCTCACCGTGCCGGCGGAGTCCGTGAGCCCGGCGAGCGCCCGCCTCCCGGTCCCCGCGACCGCAGGGCGGCGAGGCAGCGCCCGACATGGTCGAGGCGGCGCTCGATCTCCGGCAGGAACACCGGGTCGATGAGGTCCCGGCGGCGGCGCAGCCGGTCCCGCGCCTGCGCCGCCGAGGACTCCACCAGCCGGAGCACGTCCTCCCGCCCCCGCCGGAACCCCTCGGCCACCGCCCTGTCGTGCTCCCGCTCGATGACGTCGCCGAACGCGAGGTTCTCCTCGTCGAGCAGGTCGCGCAGGCTGGACGCGCCGACGGTGAAGGCCAGCGGCCACAGCAGGCCCAGCGCGTCCGCCGGCGACAACGGGACGGGCAGCAGCGCGACCGACACGGCCAGGACGACGCCGGCGGCCGCCAGAGCCCCGGCCCGCCGCCGCCACGACAGGTCCCGCAGGTACATCGTGGCCGTCGGCCCGGCGAACAGCAGGAAGTGCAGGTACGGCTGCCGCGTGATGCCGCCCGCGCGGAGCGTCGTCATCGTGGCCGTGGAGACCACGGCGTCGAGCGCGCCGAAGGCGAGGCAGGCGGCGAGGACCCTGGGCCGGGCTGCGCTGCCGCGCGCGGCGATCTGCCGGTGTGCCCAGAGGCTCACCAGCAGGGCCACCGCCGTCAGGCAGGCGGCGACGGGCAGCGGCACGCCGTCCATCTCGCGCAGCGCGTGGGTGAGCGACCCGATCCCGCCGATCGCGATCACCATCGGCCCCGGATCGAACGGCGGCACCCCCGACAGGGGGTCCTGGGGCAGCTCCACCCGATGGGGCCCGACGGCGAGCACCTGCGGATGCCCGAGGGGCCGCGGCGTCCGGACGGACACCGGCACCCGTCCGCGCAGCCCCAGACCGGCCAGCGCCCGGTCCAGCGCGGCCAGCTGCGCGGGCGAGATCAGCAGCGGAGCCGCCTCCCGGGCGACCGCGAACTCCACGTCCCGGCGCAGCTCCGCGTGGGCCATGTTGTGCCGCTGCTCCCAGCGCAGCAGCGCCGTGCCCAGGTAGTCGGCCTGGTCCGCGGTCCGCTCGGCCAGCGCGTGCCGCCACGCCGCCAGGGGGAAGCCGATCGGCTCGCCCGGCACGGCCAGCAGCGGCCAGGTCCGGGTCAGCACGTCGAGCGCGGTGTCCGCGCCCACCGCGACGCTGTGCCGCCCGGCCAGCTCGGCCCGTCCGGCGGCGGCCTGCCGCTCCGCCTCCGCCTGCCGCAGCCGCTCGTGCACCCGGCCCTGCAGGTAGCGGCCGAGCAGCAGCCCGCCGAGCACTCCCAGCGCGGGCAGGGCGAAGGCCGGGAGCACGGCGAGCGGCCCGCCGACCCGCACGTGGAGGGTCAGCAGCGCCGCCGCGGTCGCCGAACCGGACACGGCCGGCACGGCGAGGGCCCGCCACCCCCGCCACAGGGCGGTCTCCATCGCGAGGGGCGCCACGATCAGCGCCGCGGGCGCGAGCGGGGACACGAGCGCGGCGGACCAGCCGGCGGCGTCGGCGGCGTCCGCCGCGAGCCGCAGGCGGTGCGGCACCGGCACGCCCCGGCGCAGGACGCAGAACAGGGCCACGTCGTAGGCGACGAAGAGGGCGGCGGCGGCGATCACGACGTGCGGCGCGGCCGGCCTGCGCAGCAGGAGCGCCGTCGTGCACGTCAGCCGGGACGAGATCCGCAGGTTCAGCAGGAACCGGTGCGAGGCGAAGGTGGCCGAGCGCGCCGCGACCTCGGTGAACGCCGGAAGCCCCGCCATCGGCGACCCGGCCCGGGATCAGCCGCGGCCGTCGGGGCGGCCGGGGTAGGGCGACTTCACCCGGGTCGCCCAGCGCAGGAAGCGGGCGATCTGCGGGAGTGAGGGGAGGTCCTGTTCCCGGTCGGGCGCGCGGCCGTCACAGGTCATCGCGTGCAGCCCGGCATGCCGGTTGAACTCCCGCCGTAGCCGCTCCCACGCCCGTGACCGGGGGTTGCGCCGCTCGGCCAGCCGTCCCGGGAGGTCCGCGGCCAGCGCGTGCGACACGGCGGCGTTCACCGTGCTCCGCCGGGACACGCCGTGCCGGATCTCCTCCTCGGGGTCCTCCGGGCCGGGGACCGGGCGGCCCGTGCCGCCCAGCACGACGGCGCGGAGCGTGGCGGCCTCGGCCAGCTCGCCGCGGTGGAAGAACAGGTCGGCGCCGGCCTCCCGCATGCGCCGCCGTACGGCGCCGTCGAAGAAGTGGCCGGTGAAGACGATCACCAGGGCTCGGGGGCGGTGCCGCCGCACCTGCTCGACGACGGCGACGCCGGGGAACTGGTCCCCCTCGCGCCGCTCGTCGGCCGCGTCGACCAGCACCACGTCGGCGTCGCGCCAGCGCCCGCCCCACCCGGCGGCGTCCTCGTGGGTGAGGGCCGCGACCAGGCGCAGCCCCGGCACACCGGTGAGGATCACGGCGACGCCGTTGCGGCTGATGTCGTCGTCGTCCACGACGACCACCCGCTTGTCCACGCCGCACCCCCGGTCGCCTCATCGGCCACGCCAACGACTCCCCGGTCCTGACATATACCGAAGAAGCGGGATGAAGGCGAGAGGGCTGGGTCAGCCGTGCACGGGCACGCCGTCCACGAACGTCATCCGCACCCCGGTGGTCCAGATCTCGCCGGGCTCGAGCGCGAACGGGTCGCGATCGAGGACGGCGAGGTCGGCCGGGCGGCCCTCCTCGATCACGCCCGCGGGGGAGCGGTTGAGCCAGGCGGAGCCTGCCGTGTAGGCCGTCATGACGGTGCGCAGGTCCAGGCTCTGCTCCGGCAGAAACGGCGTGAGGGCCGTCGGGTACGACACGTGGACCGAGCCGCCCGGCTCGGTGCGGTTGACGGCCACGTGCATGGCCTGCAACGGGTCGGCCGAGGACACGGGCCAGTCGGAGCCGCCGGCCAGCCGGGTGCCGTGCCGCACCAGATCGGCGAAGGGGTACTGCCAGGACGAGCGCTCCTCGCCGAGGTAGGGGATGCACAGCTCGTCCATCTGGGCGTGGTGGGTCGCCCACAGCGGCTGGAGGTTCGCGGTCACCCCGAGCGCGGCGAAGCGCGGCACGTCCTCCGGCGTGATGATCTGCAGGTGCGCGACGTGGTGCCGGTTGTCCGGGTCCGTCCCCGTCAGGGCGTCCAGGGCCTCCCGGACCGCCCGCTCGCCGATGGCGTGGAAGTGCACCTGGAACCCCAGCGCGTCCAGCTCCTTGACGTACCGGTCGAGCAGCGCGGGCTCGACGTACGACAGGCCGGTGCCGCCGCAGCGGCAGTACGGCTCGATCACGGCGGCCGTGAAGTTCTCCGCGATGCCGTCCTGCATGATCTTGACGGACGTGGCGCGGAAGCGGTCGAGTCCCTCGGCCATGGCCCGGCGCTCGACCAGGCCGGGGATCTGCTCGGCCCCGCGCGTGCGGTCCCACCACAGCGCGCCGACCACCCTCGCCCGCAGCCGCCCCGAGGACGCGGCCGACAGGTACGCGGGCAGCTGGTCGTCCGACCCGGCGTACGAGCCGACGATCGCGTCCTGCCAGCCGGTGATGCCGAGCGAGAAGAGGTACTGCTGCGCGTCGAGGAGGGCGTCCAGGAGGTCGCCGGCCGTGGGACGGGGGGTGAGCAGGCCCACCAGGTCCATCGCGCCCTCGTGGAGCACACCGCTCGGCGTGCCGTCCGGGTCGCGTTCGATGCGCCCGTCGGCCGGGTCCGGGGTGTCGCGGGTGATCCCGGCCAGCTCAAGCGCCCGGGTGTTGACCCAGGCCGCGTGGTGGTCGCGCTGGATCAGGTACGCCGGCCGGTCGAGGAAGTCGAGTTGCGACCGGTGGGGCAGGCCGCCGGGGAAGGCCGACATGTCCCAGCCGCCGCCGTCGACCCACTCCCGGTCCGGGTGGGCCTCGGCGTAGGAGGCGATCCGCGCCAGGTAGTCGTCGAGGCCGTACACCTCCGACAGGTCGCACTTGGCCCGCTCCAGCCCCGCCTGAACGGGGTGGATGTGCGCGTCGGTGAAGCCGGGGACGAGCAGGCCCCCGTCGAGGTCGACCGTCTCGGCCCCGGGCGCGAGCCGGGCGAGGTCGGACTCGGGACCGGCCGCGGCGATGACGCCGCCGGAGACGAGGACCGCCTCCGCGAACCCGCCGGGGACGAGGGCGCGGCCGCCGCGGAACAGGATGTGCGAGGTCAAAACGGGTGAGGCCCTTCTCGGATCAGTGACCGGTGATCATATCGGCGATCTTCGCCAGCGCGGACGTCCTCGTCCCGCCCCTGCTCTCGCGCGCGTCGGCGATGCGGTAGAGGCGGTACATGGAGTGGACGCCGAGCCACCGCAGCGGCTCGGGTTCCCACGAGCGCACCCGCCGGTCCACCCAGGGCAGGCGGCTGAGGTCGGTGTCCCGCCGCAGGACGAGGTCCCGCAGGGTACGGCCGGCCAGGTTGGCCGTCGTGACGCCGTGGCCGGTGTACCCGCCGGCCCAGCCGAGGCCGGTCGCCGGGTCCACGTGGACGGTGGAGCACCAGTCGCGGGGCACGCCGAGCACGCCCGACCAGGCGTGGGCCACCCGAGAGCCGGCGACCGCCGGGAAGAACGAGGTCAGCAGCTCCCACAGCGCGTCGACCGTCCAGCCGTGGGTGTGCCCGCGGTCGTCGACGCGGGAGCCGTACAGGTAGGGCCTGCCCCGGCCGCCGAAGGCGATGCGGTCGTCCGCCGTCCGCTGGGCGTACATGTAGTAGTGCGCCATGTCCCCGAGCAGCTCGCGGCCGTCCCAGCCGATCGACGCCCACACGTCCGCGGGCAGGGGCTCGGTCACGATCATCGAGCTGTTCATGGGGAGCCAGTCGCGATGGTGGCCGGGGATGGTCGCGGTGAACCCCTCGGTGCAGCGCAGCACGTGGGCCGCCGTCACCGTGCCGTACGGCGTGACCGCCCGGCCGGGGGCGATCTCCGTCACGGGCGTTCCCTCGGCGACCTCGACGCCCAGGCGCCGGACGGCCTCGACCAGGCCGCGGACCAGCTTCGCCGGCTGGATGCGCGCGCAGTGGGGGCTCCACGTCGCGCTGAGGGCGCCCGCCACCCGCAGCCGCCCGTCCATCTCGTCGCGGGACAGCAGGCGGACGTCGTCCTCGTCCCAGCCCCATTGGCGCTGGCCGGCCAGCTCCTCCCG
Organism: Microbispora sp. ATCC PTA-5024; assembly: GCF_000511135.2. Taxonomy (NCBI): domain Bacteria; kingdom Bacillati; phylum Actinomycetota; class Actinomycetes; order Streptosporangiales; family Streptosporangiaceae; genus Microbispora; species Microbispora sp. ATCC PTA-5024. The sequence goes on from NZ_KI866522.1 coordinate 50,774, forward strand.
CAGCCGGGCCGCCTGCGCCGGGCCCCGGGCCACGGTGAGCAGCCCGCCCTTCACGATGTCGGCGTCGATGCCCTCCTCGGCGGCGACCGCGACGACCTCGTCGATCGCCTCGAACATCGACCGCTGGAAGCGCCGGGCGGCCTCCGGCCCGTGCGTCTTCGCGTACCGGTCGGCCGAGCCGGCGAGCGCGCCGGTGAGCCAGCCGCCGTTGCGCCCCGACGCCCCGAACCCCGCGAACTCCTTCTCCAGGACCACGATCCGCAGGGAGGGGTCGGCCTTCTTCAGGTAGTAGGCCGTCCACAGGCCGGTGTAGCCGGCTCCGACGACCGCGACGTCGGCCTGCACGTCGCCCTTCAGGGGTTCGCCGGGGCGGGGGACGCCAAGGGACCGATACCAGAAGGACACCTCGCCGTTGCGGAAGTCCGGCGACAGGGGAGCGCTCATGGAGCACATCCTGCTGTATCCGTGCTGTTGGCGACATCAGGCGACGAAACTCGTCGAAGAACCGCGACAGGCATGCGGATAACAGTAGTCGTAACGTGGCAGACCGGAAGGAAACGGTCGGCTCACTGCTCTGTAGCAAACGTGTAACAGCCCTCCTGCATGCTGAAGCCCGGCACAACGGAGGGAGCGATAACCGATGGGGTTCTTCCGGATCCGGACCACGGTCGACGAGCGTCCGGGGCGGCTCGCGTCGCTCGCGACGGCCCTCGCGGAGAAGGGCGGGAACATCCTCGGCCTGTCCGTGCAGCCCGACACCGACGGGACGGTGGACGAGTTCGTCACCGACATCCCCGCGTCCCCCGCCGTGGTGCGCGAGGCCCTCGAGGCCGCGGGCGGCCGCCGGGTGCAGATCGTCCCCGCCACCGCCCACGAGCTGACCGACGAGCCGACCCGGGCGCTGCTGCTGGCCGCCCGGCTGCGCTCGGCCCCCTGGCGGCTGCCGGAGATCCTCGCCGAGCTGCTGCGGGCCGACGACGCCCGATGGGTGTACGGCGCGCTCCCGCCGCGCCGGCAGGCCGCCACGGTGTCCGCCACGGTGTCCGCCGCGGTGTCCGCCGGGGACGGCTCCGCACCGGCGGGCGCGGCCGCCTCGTCGGGGGTGGCGGCCGCGCGCGACGAACCGGACGACCGGGGAGTGGAGCTGCCCGACCCCACGCTGCTCGTGGTGCCGGTGGCGCCCCGCCGCGCCATCCGCCTGCGCCGCGCCGGGCTCCCGTTCACGCTGACCGAGGCGGCCCGCGCCGCCGCGATGGTGCGGCTGGCCCAGCCGCCCGCCGAGACGACCTCCCCGGACGGTCCTGTGCGGCTGGCCGACGGCGCGGAGGTCCAGGTCAAGCCGCTGACGCCGCTCTACCGGGAGGCGCTGCGCGACCTGCACGAGCGCTGCTCGCCCGAGAGCCGCAGGTTCCGCTACTTCACCGCCAGCCCCTCGCTGCCGCCGCGGGTCTTCGACCGGATGTGCGACCGCGCCAAGGGCCAGTCGCTCGTCGCCGGCCACGACGGCCAGGTGGTGGGCGTGGCGTCGCTGATGTTCACCGCCGACCCCGGCATCGCGGAGATCGCCTTCCTCATCGAGGACCGCTGGCAGGGCCGCGGGCTGGGCACGGCCATGGCCCGCATGATCCTCCGGCAGGCGAGGGACCTCGGCTTCGCGGAGGTGCGGGCCACCCTGCTGTACGACAACACGCGCATGCGCAGGCTTCTCGGCTCCCTCGGCGCCACGCTGACCCACACCGAGGATCCCGGTGTGATGGAGGCGCGGCTGGCCGTGGGCGTGATGGCGGCGGCTTCCCCGAGCTGACGCCATCCGTGAGCGTCCCGGTCCGGTGTTGCTCAGGGCACCGGGCCGGGACGATCCTCCACCCTGCACGGCTTTCGCCCCCCTGCGGCCGCGTGTGGGGCAGAATCGTGCCTCGTGAGCGACGTCCTCCCCGAAGCGCCGCCGGACCACGACGAGGGCCCGTCCCGGGACCGCGGCTCGGATCACGACTCGGGTCACGACCCCGATCACGACCTCGGCCTGGCCCGGGACGGCGACGGCGCCGCGTTCGGCCGCCTCGTGGCGCCGCTGCGCCGGGAGCTGCACGCCCACTGCTACCGCATGCTCGGCTCCACGCACGACGCCGACGACGCCCTCCAGGACGCCCTGCTCCGGGCCTGGCGGGGGCTCGGCCGCTTCGAGAGCCGCGGCTCGCTGCGTTCCTGGCTCCACACCGTCGCCACCCGCACCTGCCTCGACCTCGCCGAGGCGCGCGGCCGGCGGGCCATGCCCGTCGACCTCGGCCCGTCGAGCCCCCGCGCGGTGCTCGACGCGGCCCCGGCGCCCGGCGTCGCCTGGCTGGGCCCGTACCCCGACGCGGGTCTCGCGGACGGCCCGGCCGCGCCCCACGCGCGCTACGAGCAGCGTGAGGCGGTCGAGCTCGCCTTCGTCGCCGCTCTCCAGCACCTGCCGGGAAACCAGCGGGCGGCGCTGCTGCTCTTCGAGGTCCTCGGCTTCTCCGCCGCCGAGATCGCGGCCGCGCTCGACACCTCGGCCGCGTCGGTCAACTCCGCCCTCGCCCGGGCCCGCAGGGTGCTCGCCGAGCGGGTTCCGTCCCCCAGCCAGCAGCGCGCGCTGCGGGCGATCGGCGACGCCCGCGTGCGGGAGATCGTCGCCGGGTACGCCGCGGCGCTGGAACGCGGCGACGCCGACGCCCTCGTGGCCCTCCTCACCGAGGACGTCACCTGGTCCATGCCGCCGATGCCCCACTGGTACCGGGGAATCGAGGCCGTCACCGACTTCGCCGTACGGCTGCCCCTCACGAGCTGCGGCTCCTGGCGGCACCTGGCCACGAGCGCGAACGGCCAGCCCGCCGTGGGCTGCTACCTCCGGCGCGGCGACGCCGGCCCGTACCTCGCCTGGTCGGTGACCGTGCTGACCCTGCGCGGGACGCGGATCGAGCGGCTGACCTCGTTCGTCGGGCCCGGCCACGTCGCGCCGTTCGGGCTGCCCGCCCGCCTGCCCTGAGCCGTACGGGCCGCGGTGGACGGGAGGCGGCGGGCGGGGTACAGGTGATCTGTGGACCTCGACGAGGCGGCCGGCCGCCTGTACGGGCTGACGCCCGATGAGTTCACGGCGGCCAGGGACGCCCTGGCGAAGGAGGCGAAGGCCGCGGGCGACGCGGCGCTCGCCAAGGGGATCCGCGCGCTGCGGCGGCCGACCGTGGTCGCCTGGGCCGTCAACCAGGCGTCCCGGCGGCATGCGGAGGACCTGGACGCCCTGCTCGACGTGGGACGGCGGCTGCGCGCGGCCTGGCAGACCCAGGACGCCGACGCGCTCGCCGAGCTGGGCCGCGAACGCTCGGCGGCGACGGCCCGGCTCGCCCGGGCCATCCGTGACGACGCCGAGGCGGACGGCCGCCCGCTCTCGTCGTCCGGAGAGGTGGAGGTGGAGCAGACGCTCGACGCCGCCGTGGTGGACGAGGACGCGGCCGGGCAGGTGCGCGAGGGCCGCCTCGTGCGTCCGCTGAGCTACAGCGGCTTCGCGCCCGCTCCCGTCGTCCGCGAGCCCCGGGAACGGCGGACGGCGGCGCCGGCCCAGCCGGGAAAGGAGGACCGTGAGGCCGCCGCGGCCGAGCGGGAGCGCAGGGCCGCGGAGCTCGAACGCGCGCTGGAGGAGGCGGAGCGGGCCGCGGCCGAGGCGGAGGAGTCACGGACGGCCTGGGAGGCCGAGCTAGCCGATGCCGCGCGCGAGCACGACGGCAGGTCGGCCAAGGTACGGGAACTGTCGGACGCCCTCGCCGCGGCCAAGGAGGAGCTGGCGACGGCCGGGCACCGGCTGGAGGTCGCCCGCCGCGAGGAGGCCGCCGCCGGCCGGACCGCCCGTTCCGCCCGGGCCCGCGCCGACCGCGCCGCGCAGGCCCTCCGCGACGCCCGATCTTGAGAACCGGCCGCACGGGCCCTCTGCGGCGTCCGGTCAGGACGGCCCCGTTCCGTTGGGCCTCCGCCACGTCAGATCGTGCGGCAGAGCCCCCGGAGGCGGCCGTCCCGGCGGCCTCCGGGGCCCGCGGCTCGTCAGGGCGACGCGAGGCGGCCCAGCGTGGGCGGGATCTTGGTGGCGGACGCCCGGTCGAGCAGGAACAGCGTCGTACGCCGTCCCCGCGCCCCCGCGGCCGGGATCTGGAACGGCCCCGCGTCCGAGAGGGCGAGGTGCACGACCTGCGCCTTCTCGGCCCCCGCCGCCACGATCCAGACCTCGCGGGCGGCCCGGATGGCCGGGAACGTCAGCGAGATCCGCGTCGGCGGCGGCTTGGGCGAGCCGTGCACCGCCACGACCGGCCGTTCCTCCTCGTAGAGGGCCGGCTGGCCGGGGAACAGCGAGGCGACGTGGCCGTCCGGCCCCATCCCGAGCAGGAGCACGTCGAACGACGGCACCGGCCCGTGGTCCTCCGGACGTGACGCCTTGCGCAGCTCCTGCGCGTACGCCTCGGCGGCCTCCTCGGCCGTCAGCCCGGAGTCGGCGGCCGGCATCGGGTGCACCCGGGCCGGGTCGACGTCGACGTGGTCGAGCAGGGCCTGGCGGGCCCCGGTCTCGTTGCGCTCGGGGTGCCCGGACGGCAGGAACCGCTCGTCGCCCCACCAGACGTCCAGCGCCCGCCAGTCGATCGCGTCGTGCGCCGCCGTGCCCGCCAGGGCGGCGAGCGTGGCGATGCCGATCGTGCCGCCGGTCAGCACGAGGTGGGCCGAGCCGCGGGCCGCCTGGGTGTCGACCAGCCGCGTGATGAGCCGCGCGGCTACGGCCTGGGCGAGCACCTCGGCGTCCCGGTGGACGATGACGGTCGGAACGCTCACGACGCCCCCTCGCGCGTGACGACGTGGCCGCTCACGGCCGTCCCTGCTCCGCCATCGCGGCGAGGCGGCGGATGGCCGTCGCGTACACCTCGTCGGGGTCGAGCCTGCGCAGCTCCTCGGCGAGCAGCTCCGAGGTCGGCCGCCGGGCCAGCGCCACCCGGCGGTCTGGCTGCCCGGGCCGGGACAGCGTGGCCAGCCGGGCGTCGCCCCGGCTCACGACGAGCTCGCCCGAGCCCTCCACCTCCAGCCGCACCCGGGTGAGCCCCGGGCCGCCGGACTCGGCGACCTCCATCGGCACGTCGAACCGCTCGCACAGCCAGGCCGCGAGCAGCGGCGCGCTCGGGTTGCCCGCGGCGCCCTCGACGACACCACGGACGACCTTGCCCACGGGCTGGTCGAACGCGGCCGCCAGCAGGCTGCGCCACGGGGTCAGCCGCGTCCAGGCGAAGTCGGTGTCGCCCGGAAGGTACGACGACGCCCTGCCGGTGATCGCGGCGACCCCGTCCCTGGCGGACCGGGCGTCGGTGATGCGGCGGCCGGCCAGCGCGCCGATCGGGTCCTTGGCCGGGATCTCCGGGCACTCGCCCGGCCACCACGCGACCACGGGGGTGTCGGTCAGCAGCAGCGGCCTGATCACCGAGTCGGAGTGGCCGGTCAGCTCGCCGTACAGGCGCAGCAGCACGACCTCGCCGGGCGACGACTCGCCGACCCGGATCTCCGCGTCGAGCCGGTCGGGCTCGGCGGCGTCCCGCTTGATGACCACGAGGATGCGCGAGGGGTGCTCGCGCGCCGCGTCGGTGGCCGCCCGCAGCGCGTCGTACTGGCCGGCCTCGTCGACGACGGTGACCAGCGTCAGCACCATGCCCACGGCGGGGGCGCCCATCTGGTGGCGCAGCCGGGTGAGCGTCGAGGAGATCTTCGACGCCGTCGTCTCGGTCAGGTTGAAGGTCGTCACCGGGTCCTCCGCTCGCTCCGCGCCGGGCGGGGGCGGGCCGTGGCCCGCCGCCCGCTCACAGCCGCCTCCAGGCGCGCCCGTCCCTGGCCAGCATCGCGTCGGCGGAGGCGGGCCCCCAGGTGCCCGACGCGTAGTCCTCGGGCTTGCCGTGCTCGGCCCAGAACTCCTCGATCGGGTCGAGGATCATCCACGACAGCTCCACCTCCCGCTGGTGCGGGAACAGCGGAGGGTCGCCGATGAGGACGTCGAGCAGCAGCCGCTCGTACGCCTCGGGAGACGACTCCATGAACGACTCGCCGTAGGCGAAGTCCATGTTGACGTCCCTGACCTCCATGGCGCTTCCGGGCACCTTGGAGCCGAACCGCACGGTGATGCCCTCGTCCGGCTGGACCCGGATGACCAGCGCGTTCTGCCCGAGGATCTCGGTGTCGTCCTTGCTGAACGGCAGGTGGGGCGCCCGCTGGAAGACGATCGCGACCTCCGTCATCCGGCGGCTGAGGCGCTTGCCGGTGCGCAGGTAGAACGGGACGCCCGCCCAGCGGCGGTTGGCCACCTCCAGCCGCACCGCGGCGTAGGTCTCCGTGGCGGAGTCGGGCGAGATGCCCTGCTCCTCCAGGTAGCCGACGACCGGCTCGCCGCCCTGCCAGCCGCGGGCGTACTGGCCGCGGGCCGTGCCGGTGGCCAGGTCCGTGGGCAGCTTGACGGCGCGCAGCACCTTCTCCTTCTCGCGCCGCAGCGAGTCGGCGTCGAAGGACGTGGGGTCCTCCATCGCGACCAGGGCGAGCAGCTGGAGGAGGTGGTTCTGGATGACGTCGCGGGCCGCGCCGATGCCGTCGTAGTAGCCGGCCCGGCCGCCGACGCCGATGTCCTCGGCCATCGTGATCTGGACGTGGTCGACGTACCCGCGGTTCCAGATCGGCTCGTACAGCGTGTTGGCGAACCGCAGGGCCAGGATGTTCTGGACGGTCTCCTTGCCCAGGTAGTGGTCGATCCGGAAGACCGACTTCTCCGGGAAGACCGCGCTGGTCACCTCGTTCAGCTCGCGCGCGCTCTGCAGGTCGTGCCCGAACGGCTTCTCGATGACCACCCGCCGCCAGGAGCCGTCGGGCGCCTGGGCCAGGCCGGTCCGCTTGAGCTGCTCGATGACGGTCGGGAAGAACTTCGGCGGGACGGCGAGGTAGAAGGCGTAGTTGCCGCCGGTTCCCCGGGTCTCGTCGATCTCCTTCAGCATCATCGACAGGACGTCGAACGCGCCGTCGTCGTTGAACTCGCCGGGGCAGAAGTGGATGCCCTCGCTGAGCTGCTTCCAGACCTCCTCGCGGAACGGCGTCCGCGCGTGCTCCTTGACCGCCTCGTACGTGACCTGGGCGAAGTCCTCGTGGGCCCAGTCGCGCCGGGCGAAGCCGACGAGGGAGAAGCCCGGGGGCAGCAGCCCCCGGTTGCCCAGGTCGTAGATCGCCGGCAGCAGCTTGCGCTTCGCCAGGTCCCCCGTCACGCCGAACAGCACGAGCACGCACGGCCCCGCCACCCGCGGCAGCCGCTTGTCGCGCGGGTCCCGCAGGGGGTTCGCCTCGACCGTCGTCGCGGTCGTCGCGGTGGTGGCCGCCTGGGCGGCCGCCAGGACGGCGGTCTCCGCCTGCACGGCCGGGGCGGCCGCCGCCTGTTCGGTCTCCTCGACCTGCGGGGCGTCAGTCTCGCTCATCGGTCCCTCCTGCCGGCGCCCCCGTAGCCAGTAACGCATCGCATGGTCAGAGCTCCTCCGCCACGGAGAGCAGGTGCCGGACGCCGGCGACGCGGTCGGTCAGGTGGAGGCGGACCGCCGGCCTGCCCCGCGAGGTCAGCGCGCCGAGGTCGCCAAGCGCCTGGGCGAGCTGCAGCCTGCCCAGCGTGTACGGCTTGCCCGGCACCTCGACGTCGTCGGTGACCGCGCCGGTGATCTGCAGGTACACCCCGTCCTGCGGGCCGCCCTTGTGGTACTGGCCGGTCGAGTGCAGGAACCGGGGACCCCACCCGAAGGTCACGGGCCGGTCGGTCCGGTAGTCGAGCAGCGCGCGGAGCGTCGCGACGTCCGCGCCCGCCCAGGTCTCCGTCATCTCCTCGAACGAGGCGTCCCCGACCGTCGCCGCGTCGAAGGCGGCCTCCCGGTCCAGGTACGCCATGATCGCCAGGTAGCCCCGCTCGGGCACGGCCCGCAGCAGCCACGTCAGCACGTCGGCCAGGTTCTTCGGGTCGCCCGGCACGTCGCCGTAGACCTCGACCGGGCCGTCCGTGAGGAGCGGCGTGCCGGCGGGCAGCGGCCCGTCCCCGGCCTCCTGCAGGATCCTCGTGGTGTTCTCCTTCGACTCGGCCACGTTGGGCTGGTCGAAGGGGTTGATGCCGATGGCGCGGCCGGCGATCGCCGTGGCGTACTCCCAGACGAGGAACTGCGCGCCCAGCGGGCCGTCGACGGCGGTGCCGCCGTCGGGGCCGATGGACACCACGTACTGGTCGTCGTCCTCGGCCGCCTCGGCGCCGACGACCGGGAGGACGCCCTTGCCCTCCTTGCCGGTCGACTCTGCGATGAGCTGCTCGATCCAGTCGGGCAGGCCCGTGATGTCGGACATGCCGTCCCGCAGGATGAGCTTGTCGCGCCCGCGCAGCGCCTCGGCGCCGAGCACGGCGCCGAGGTCGAGACCGGGGTTGCCGGCGTCCTGGGCCAGCAGCGCCCGCACGGACTCGGCCTCGTCGAGGAGGCGCCGCACGTCGGCGCCGGCCAGGGCGCTCGGCACCAGCCCGAACGCCGTGAGGGCGCTGTAGCGGCCGCCGACGTTGGGGTCGGCGAGCACGACCGGGTAGCCGGCCTCGTTGGCCGCCTGCTCCAGAGGCGAGCCGGGGTCGGTCACGACCACGATGCGCGTGGCGGGGTCGATCCCGGCGTCCCGGAAGGCCTTCTCGTAGATCCTGCGGTGGCTGTCGGTCTCGATCGTGCCGCCGCTCTTGCTGGCGACGACCACGAGCGTGCGCTCCAGCCGGTCCGACAGGGCCCGCCGCACCTGGTGCGGGTCGGTCGTGTCGAGGACGGTCAGCGGCACGTCGTAGGTGGCGCAGATCACCTCGGGGGCGAGCGACGAGCCGCCCATCCCCGCCAGCACGACGTGGTCGAGGCCCTCCGCGCGGGCCCGCTCGACCAGCTTGTCGATCTCGGGCAGCAGTTCGCGGCTGCTCTGGGGGAGGTTCAGCCAGCCGAGGCGGATCGTCGCCTCCGGCTGCGCCTGCGGCCCCCACAGCGAGGGATCCCCCGCGGCGAGCGCCGCGGGCACCCCCTCCGCCACGAGCTTGTCCCTGACCGTCTCGACCGACTCCACCTCGTCGCCGAGGGTCACCTCTACACTCATCGCGCTCAGGCCTTCCGCAGCTCGGCGTCGACGGTCTCGAGCAGCTCGTTCCAGGACGTCTCGAACTTCTGGACGCCCTCCTCCTCCAGCACCCGGACGACGTCGTCGTAGTCGATGCCGGTCTGCTTGAGCGAGGCCATCACGTCCCAGGCCTGCTGGTAGAACGGCCGGATCGTGTCGCCGGAGATCTTCGCGTGGTCGGCCGCCGAGTCGAGCGTCTTCTCCGGCATCGTGTTGACGATGCCGGCGGTGACGAGCTGCTCGACGTACAGCGTGTCGGGGTAGTCCGGGTTCTTGACGCCGGTCGAGGCCCACAGCGGCCGCTGCGGGTGGGCGCCGGCCGCGCGCAGCGCCTGCCAGCGCGGCGAGCTCACGACCTCCTCGAAGGCGGCGTACGCGAGGCGGGCGTTGGCCACGCCGGCCTTGCCCTTCAGCTCCAGCGCCTCCGGCGTGCCGATCTTGTCGAGGCGGGCGTCGATCTCGGTGTCCACCCGGCTGACGAAGAACGAGGCCACCGACTCGATGCCGGACAGGTTGTGGCCGTTCGCCTTGGCCTGCTCGAGGCCGGCCAGCCACGCGTCCATCACCTGGCGGTACCGCTCCAGCGAGAAGATCAGCGTGACGTTCACGCTGATGCCCTCGGACAGGGCCTGCGTGATCGCGGGGAGGCCCTCCACCGTCGCCGGGATCTTGATGTGCAGGTTGGGCCGGTCGACGAGCCACCACAGCGCGCGGGCCTCGGCGATCGTGGCGTCGGTCCTGCGGGCCAGCCGCGGGTCCACCTCGATCGACACGCGGCCGTCGACGCCCTGCGTCGAGTCGTAGACGGGCCGCAGCACGTCGGCGGCCCACCGGATGTCGAACGTGGTGATCGCCCGCACGGCCTCCTCGACCGTGACGCCGCGCACCGCGAGGTCGCGGATCTGGGCGTCGTAGGCGTCGCCCTTGCTCAGCGCGGAGGCGAAGATCGTCGGGTTGGAGGTGACGCCCGTCACGCGCTTGTCGCGGATGAGGGCTCCCAGATTGCCGGTGCGCAGGCGCTCCCGGCTGATGTCGTCGAGCCAGATGGAGACCCCGGCGTCCGTCAGCCGCTTCAGATTCTCACTCATCGTCATCCCTCAGTTTCCGGTCGTCTCGCCCTTGTCGGCGCCGGTCTTCGCCAGCGTCGCCTTGGCGGCGGCCACGACCCGCTCGGCCGTGAGGCCGAACTGCTCGAAAATCGTCTTGTAGGGCGCGGAGGCCCCGAAGTGCTCCAGGCTCAGGATCTCGCCCTCATCCCCCACGAACTCCCGCCAGCCGAGGCCGATTCCCGCCTCGACGGCGACGCGGGCGCGGACGGCCGGGGGCAGCACCGTCTGCCGGTACGCCGCGTCCTGCTCCCGGAACCACTCGACGCACGGCATCGACACGACGCGCGCCGGGATGCCCTCGGCCTCCAGGATCTTGCGGGCCTCGACGGCGAGCTGGACCTCGCTGCCGGTGCCGATCAGCACGACCCGCGGCTGGCCGTCGGACGCGTCCTCCAGGACGTAGCCGCCCTTGGCGACCTTGTCGGGGTCGGCGGTGCCGGCGTAGGTCGGGACGTTCTGACGGGTGAGGGCGAGGCCGGCGGGCCGGTCGTTGTGCTCCAGCACCGTCTTCCAGGCGGCGGCCGTCTCGTTGGCGTCGGCGGGGCGGACCACGTCGAGGCCGGGGATCGCGCGCAGCGCCCACAGGTGCTCGACCGGCTGGTGGGTCGGGCCGTCCTCGCCGAGGCCGATGGAGTCGTGGGTCCAGACGTAGGTCACCGGGAGCTTCATGAGCGCGGCCAGCCGCACCGACGGGCGCATGTAGTCGCTGAACACCAGGAACGTGCCGCCGTACGGGCGGGTGCCGTCGTGCAGCGCGATGCCGTTCAGGATGGCGCCCATGCCGTGCTCACGGATGCCGAAGTGCAGCGTCCGGCCGTACTTGTTCCCGGGGAACTCCTTGGTCTGGTACTCGTCCGGGATGAAGGACGGCTCGCCCTTCATGGTCGTGTTGTTGGACTCGGCGAGGTCGGCCGAGCCGCCCCACAGCTCGGGCAGGGCCGGCGCGAGCGCGTTCAGCACCTCGTTGGACGCCTTACGGGTGGCGATCGAGGTGCCGGCGTCGAACGACGGCAGCGTCTTGTCCCAGCCGTCCGGGAGCCGGCGGTGCCGCATCCGGTCGAACAGCTCGACCCGCTCGGCGTCGCCCGCGCGCCAGGCCTGGAAGGTCTTGTCCCACTCGGCGCGCAGCGCCCGGCCGCGCTCCACGACCTGCCGGGAGTGCGTCAGGACCTCCTCGGGCACCGCGAAGCTCTTCTCCGGGTCCATGCCCATGATCCGCTTGGTGGCGGCCACCTCGTCGGCGCCGAGCGCCGAGCCGTGGGCCTTGCCCGTGTTCTGCTTGTTGGGGGCCGGCCAGGCGATGATCGTGCGCAGCTTGATGAACGTCGGACGCTCGGTCTCCGCGCGGGCCGCCTCCAGCGCCTGGTACAGCGCGTGGACGTCCTCCTTGTACTCCCCGTCGCTGCGCCAGTCGACCTCCAGGACCTGCCAGCCGTACGCCTCGTACCGCTTGGCGATGTCCTCGGACAGGGCGATCTGGGTGTCGTCCTCGATGGAGATCTGGTTGGAGTCGAAGATCACGCAGAGGTTGCCGAGCTTCTGGTGGCCCGCGATGGAGCTGACCTCGTGGCTGATGCCTTCTTCGATGTCGCCCTCGGAGGCGATGACCCAGATCATGTGGTCGAACGGCGAGGAGCCGGCGGCGGCGTCCGGGTCGAACAGGCCGCGCTCGCGCCGGGCGGCCATGGCCATGCCCACCGCGTTGCCGAGGCCCTGGCCCAGCGGCCCGGTCGTGGTCTCCACGCCGACCGTGTGGCCGTACTCCGGGTGGCCGGGGGTGAGGCTGCCCCACTGCCGCAGCCCCTTCAGGTCGTCGAGGGTCAGGCCGTAGCCGGACAGGTAAAGCTGGATGTAAAGAGTGAGGCTGCTGTGCCCGGCGGAGAGCACGAACCGGTCCCGTCCCACCCACTTCGGGTCCGACGGGTCGTGGCGAAGGACCCGCTGGAACAGAAGGTAGGCGGCCGGGGCGAGGCTCATCGCGGTGCCCGGGTGTCCCGAGCCCGCCTTCTCCACGGCGTCCATCGCCAGGGCGCGCACGACGTCGACGGCCTGTCGATCGAGATCAGTCCAATCAAGGCTTGCGCTGCTCAAAATGCTCGATCTCCTCTGGTTTTAGCGCTGGTTGTGGCAGTTCCCGCCCATAGGGGACCCTAACGGGTCGGCTCTCATACCGTCCGGTAGGCACCGCGGTACGGCTACCCTGCCCAGGCCCCTCAACGCCGCCCATTCGGCCCCGATTCCTGGACCACCTGCCGCGCCGACTACAGTGTTTGCGCAAGTGCCGGCAGCTGCCCGGAGATCCGCTCCTATCAGAGGTTACGCGTTGACCCCGCACGTGTTGGAAGTGCCTTGACGGTCTTGACGAACAAGCAGACGATGGCCCCGCTCGGGACCCCCGCGACGGCCACGGCCCCCCGCTCCGCCGGGGCGCTCGTGAAGGCGTACGTGGCGCTCACCAAGCCCCGGATCATCGAGTTGCTGCTGATCACGACCCTTCCGGTCATGTTCCTCGCGGCGCACGGGCTCCCGGACCTCTGGACCGCCGGGGCGACGATGCTCTTCGGCACGTTGTCCGCCGGCAGCGCCAACGTGCTGAACTGCTACATCGACCGGGACATCGACCGGACGATGCGGCGCACCCGGCGGCGCCCGCTGGCCAAGCACGACGTGTCGCCCACGGGCGCGCTGGTCTTCGGCGTGGTCCTCGGGGTGCTGTCCACGCTCGGCCTGGCGCTCACGGTCAACGTGCTGGCGGCCGGGCTGTCGCTCGGCGCGATCCTCTTCTACGTGTTCGTGTACTCGCTGGTCCTCAAGCGGCGCACCTCCCAGAACATCGTCTGGGGCGGCATCGCGGGCTGCATGCCGGTGCTGATCGGCTGGGCGGGCATCACCGGGAGCGTGTCGTGGGCGCCGGTCGTGCTGTTCGGCGTCGTGTTCTTCTGGACGCCCCCGCACACGTGGACGCTCGCCATGCGCTACCGCGAGGACTACGCCGCCGCCGCGGTGCCGATGCTGCCCGTGGTGGCCACCGAGCGCCGGGTCGTCCAGCAGGTCGTCGCCTACACCTGGGCCACCGTGCTGTGCTCGCTGCTGCTGTGGCCCGTCGCGGGGACCTCGCTGCTCTACCCGGCCGTCGCCCTGGTGCTCGGCGTGGTCTGCCTGGCCGAGGTCCACGGCCTGCTCGGCCGGGTCAAGGCCGGCAAGACGGGCGTGGACCTGCGGCCCATGCGCTTCTTCCACTGGTCGAACGTCTACCTGGCCCTGCTCTTCCTCGCCGTCGCGGTCGACTCGCTGTTCGCCTGAGCCCTCGCGACGGCCTGAGCCGCCGCGGGCGGGCTCAGTAGACCTTCCCGACGTTGTCCGCGGGCTCGGGCAGCCGGCCGGCGGCCGGGCCCTCGGCGAAGCCGCGCAGCAGGTTCTCGGTGACCGCCGTCGCGAAATGGCGCGTCCTGCCGTCGATGCCGTGCGCCTGCGGGCTGTCGCGGGTGCCGGCCATCAGGGCCTCGGCCCACCGCATGGTCCCCGTCGCGAACACGCCGGCCCCCGAGGGGGCGGTGTAGTACGCCGAGTCGGAGAAGCTCGGCCGGCCGACGCACGTCAGCGGCGAGTGGGCGAGGATCTCCAGCGGCCGCGGCGTGGGCACGTCGGGGGTCACCCGGTCGTACTCCACGCCGACGAGGTGGGGGAAGGCGTCCCCCCTGGCCACCCCGGTCCCGGCGAACAGCCAGTGGCGGGGCGCGTGGACGACGTAGGGGGCGTCGGCGGGGAATCCGTCGTAGTAGACGCCCACCAGGGACGACTCCGGGTCCGCCGCGGGGGCGGCCCGGTAGTCCGTGGTCACGAGCGCGGGATGCCTGCCGTACATCGGGTCGCCGGACGCGTCGGTCTTGTAGCAGACGACGTGCCGGGCGTCCTTCTCCAGCCGGATCCTGCGGTAGCAGGTGTTGGCGCCGAGGAAGGCGAGGTTGGTCCCCGCGTCCCGGGCGGCGGTCACGCGGCGGCGGGTCTCCGGCGTCCAGTACTCGTCGTGGCCCAGGAAGACGACGGCCGACGCGCCGTCGAGGACGCCGTCGCCCCCCGCGTCGAGGTCCACGCTCGTCGTGTACGCCACCGGCGTCCCCAGCCGCTCGGCGAGCTCCACCACCGGCCGCTCGTGGACGAGGAACTTCTTGATGCCCGTCTTGTCGTACGGCCGGTCGAAGCTGACCACCAGCGAACGGCTGTAGTACTGGCCGTTCTCCCCGTAGTAGAGGCTGTATCCGCCCCACCGGTTGTAGGCCTGCCAGGTGGGCGCCGCGTGCACGAGCACGGTCCTGCCGGCACCCGAGGCCGAGCGCACGACCAGCGGCACGTACCGCTGCGGGCCGCCCTCCGCGTCCAGGCGCAGCAGGTAGGCCCCCTCGGGCCAGCCCTCGGTGGGCACGTCGAGGGTGCGCCGCCAGCCGGCCGTGACCGTCCGGGTGTCCGCGGCGAACGCGGCCGGGCCCTGCCGGCGCCCCGGCGTCCAGGGGGAACGCCAGACGGCGCGGGCCAGCGCCCCGCCGTACCAGCCCATGCGGTACGCCGTGACGCGGAACCGGCCCGCTGTGGTCGACACGTGCAGGCCGGCCGTCTCGCCGGGGAGCACGCTCACCCGGTCGCAGTAGCCCTCGATCGCCTCCTGGGGGCCGTACCGGCGCAGCCGCCAGTCGGGGTCGCCGGGCAGCAGCCGCTCCGGGACGGCCGACGGCGCCGGGGAGGGGGCGGGCGAGGGCGCGATCGCGGCGGCGGCCGCGGACGGGGGAGGGGAGGCCGTGACGGGTGTGCCGGCGGCGGGCGCCCCCCAGCCGGCCACGGACCCGGCGGCGGCCGCCCCCGTCACCCGGAGGAAGCGGCGCCGGCCCAGCCCGCCGCCCGATGTCTCAGCCATGAACCCGCCCACTCGTCCCGTGCCCGTGTGCCGTCGTGATCGCGACGGTACCGTGTCCCGCCGCCGCCCTTCACGGAAGCCGTGCGGTTACGTACCGTTCCGGGAGGGCAGCGTCACAGGAGACGGGGATCTTCGGGGTCGGAGGGGACCGGGCGGCCGTGGTCGGTTACAGTCGCGGAATGGCGAGCCTCGATCCGCGGGGGGTGCTGAAGGAGCGCCCATCGGTCGGCCTGATAGCCGGTCTGGTCGTCGCCGGGATCTGTGCGCTGGTGTCGTTCTCCTTCGACATCCTCAACGGCGATCCCGTGCAGTTCTTCATCGCGCTCGGGCTCGCGGTCGCGCCGGTCCCGCTGCTGCTCGCGGGCGTCCTCGCCCTCGACCGGATGGAGCCCGAGCCGCGCGGCAACCTCGTGTTCGCCTTCGCCTGGGGGGCGGGCATCGCCGTCCTGCTCGCCGGCATCCTCAACTCGCTCAACCTCGTCTACGTCGCCCACACGCTCGGGGACGCGGCCAACGCCCGCAACCTGGTCGCCACGTTCGGCGCGCCGCCCGTGGAGGAGACGCTGAAGGGCCTCGTCCTGCTCGGGCTGCTGTGGTTCCGCCGTCAGGAGCTCGACGGCCCCACCGACGGCATCATCTACGCCAGCATGGTCGGCCTCGGCTTCGCCATGTCGGAGAACGTCAGCTACTACCTGGCCGCGCTGGAGCAGAACGGCGCCCAGGGCCTGGCCGCCACACTAGTGCTGCGGGCCGTGCTCTCGCCGTTCGCCCACCCGCTGTTCACCTCGCTGATCGGCATCTCCGTGGCGTACGCCGCCCAGCGCCGGGGCGCGACCGGCGTGTTCGTCATCGTCGTCGGCTGGATCGGCGCGATGGCCATGCACGGCATCTGGAACGGCTTCGCCTCCTTCGGCGGGCTCGGCGGGCTGGCCCTCGCCTACCTGCTGCTGATGATCCTGCTCGTCGTGGAGCTCCTGGTGATCTTCAGGGACAGGAAGCGGATCGTTGGCCTTATCCAGTTCTACCTGCCTCCCTACGAGCGGAACGGGCTGGTCAACCAGGCCGACATCTTCATGCTGTCGTCGCTGCGCCGCCGGCGGCAGGCGCGCGCGTGGGCCAAGGCGCACGGCGGCCGGGCCGGCGCGCGGGCGATGAGCGACTACCAGCTCGCCGCCACCGAGCTGGGGCTGCTGCACGCCCGGGCGGCCAGGGGCGGGGTCGACGAGCCCGCGTTCCGGACCACCCAGCGCTCGCTGGCCGACCTGATGGCCTACGCCCGGCTGTCGTTCCCGCTGCCCGAGCACCACCGGGCCCGGGCCGCCCGCGGGGTGCCGCCGCCGGGGTACGCGCCGGGGGCCCCGCCCCCCTTCCAGCCGGGAGCGCCGGGAGCCGCGCCGCCCGGGTTCGGCTCCGGCCACCCCGGGTTCCCCGACTCCGGCCCGTACGGCGGCCCGCCGGGAAGCCCGCCGCAGGGGCCCTACGGCGTCCCCCCGGGGCCCGCAGGGCCGTACGGTCCGCCCGGAGGCCCGCCCCCGGGGCCGTACGGCGGCCCGCCCGCCGACCCGCCGCACCGGCGCTACTGAAGGACCTCGAGGAGCCGTCCGGCCAGGACGGCCGCCGAGGCGGGGTTCTGCCCGGTGAACAGGGTGCGGTCGACCACCGTGTAGGGCTTCCACATCTCGCCCTTGGTGAAGTCGGCGCCGAGGTCGACGAGCTCGTCCTCCAGCAGCCACCGGGCCTTCGGGCCGAGCCCGACCGCGTTCTCCTCCTCGTTGGTGAACGCGGTGATCCGGCGGCCGGCGAAGGGCGACACGCCGTTGATCCTAGTCGCCAGCATCGCGGCGGGAGCGTGGCAGACGACGGCGAGGGGCTTGCCTGAGGCGAGCGCCGCGGTCAGCAACCGGCCGGCGTCCGCGTCGGCGCACAGGTCTTCCATGGGGCCGTGGCCTCCGGGGAAGTAGACGGCGTCGTAGTCCTCCAGGCGGGCGTTCGCCAGCCGGATCGGCCGCCGCATCACCTCCGCGGAGCGGATGACCGCCTCCAGGTCGAGGGCGGCCTGCGCGCCGCCGGCCATGTCGGGGCGCAGGCTCATCATGTCCACGGTGGGGACCACCCCGCCGGGGGTGGCGACCACGATCTCGTGGCCGGCCTCGGTGAGCGCCTTATACGGGGCCGCGAACTCCTCGGCCCAGTATCCCGTCGCGTGTCTGGTGCCGTCCTTGAGCGTCCAGTAGGACGCCCCGGTCATCACGAAAAGCAGCTTCGCCATCGGACAACCGCCTCCTCGCCCGCATCCGCCGCGGCCGGCGCAGTCCAGGTCCGCCCACCAGCCTATGTCCCGTGTGACCTGGGTCACATCCGGGGCGCCGCATCCGCCCACGGCGGGCCTTTGCCCGGAGGGCCGCGTCCGTGTTTGAATCACGGTGCGCGATGGCCACCCGATGGGTGGGCTCAGGAGGGCGTGCGGCACTGCCGCACGCGGATTTCGCCCGTACCACAGCCGATTTCGGCGCGCCCTCCGTCATGCCCATCACGAGGAGAACCCCCTGTGAGATCCAGGCGCAAAATCGCCGTCCTCACCGCGATCACGGTGGTGCTCACCGGCGTCACCGCCGTCCTGTTCCAGCGCGCGGCCGACGCCCACGGCGCCCTGCAGGCGCCCGCCAGCCGCACCTACGCCTGCTACGTCGACGGCCTGACCGGCGGCCAGATCATCCCCAACAACCCCGCCTGCAAGCAGGCCGTCGCCCAGGGCGGCACCCAGCCGCTCTACGACTGGTACGGCGTGCTGCGCTCCGACGGCGGCGGCCGCACCCGCGGCTTCATCCCCGACGGCCAGCTGTGCAGCGGCGGCTTCGCCAAATACGCGGCCTACGACGCGCCGCGGACCGACTGGCCGACCACCACGCTCACGGCCGGCGCGTCCTACGACTTCGTCTACGGCGCGTGGGTCCCGCACCCCGGCGGCTTCAAGCTGTACGTCACCAAGGACGGCTACGACCCGACCAAGCCGCTCACCTGGGCCGACATGGAGGAGCAGCCGTTCCTCACCGTCGACCCCGAGCCCGCCGTGAGCAACGGCGCCTACCGGTTCTCCGGCCGGCTGCCGAACAAGCACGGACGGCACATCATCTACGCGGTCTGGTACCGCTCCGACAGCCAGGAGACGTTCTACGGCTGCTCCGACGTGAACTTCGTCGGCGGCACGCAGAGCCCCTCTCCCAGCCCCTCACCGAGCCCGTCGCCCAGCCCGTCGCCCAGCCGAACGCCCACCCCGCCCGTCTCGCCGAGCGCCTCCCCGTCGGCGAGCCCGACCATCGTGCCGACGTCGTGCACCGCGACCGTGCGGGTGACCAACTCGTGGCAGGGCGGCTTCCAGGGCGAGGTGACGATCAAGAACACCGGATCCGCGCCGATGAACGACTGGTACGTCCAGTGGCAGCTGCCGGCGGGCGCCACCCTGACCCAGGCGTGGAACGGCACCTCCATGCAGAGCGGCCCGTTCGCCATGATCCACGCGCCCTCGTGGAACGCCACGCTGGCGCCGGGCGCCTCGGCCACGGCCGGGTTCCTCGCCGGCACGACGGCGACCACGACGCCGACGTTCACCGACATCTCCTGCGGCTGACACCAAGGGGAACGCCCGGGGCCGGCCGTGACGGCGGCCGGCCCCGGGCGTCCTGCGCGATGGGCGGGCGGAGGAGGTTCCGCCGCGTACCCGCGGTGCGAATGGCCACTGGGAGAGGGCCTCACCTCCCGTACGAGTGTTGGGAGCGCTCCCATCGGCTGGTGGCGGAACCCTAACCGCCGCATCGCGCGCCGGGCCAGGCCGCGGAGCCGTACGGGAGCCGTCCGCGCAGCTCAGGAACGGCGGCCCGATGAAAGTTTCGGCTGTCTCAGGAGGCGAGGGCGCGCTCGAGCGTCGTCTCGCGGGGGCCGAGGAAGCGCGGGCCGGAGTGCAGCACCAGGGCGTCCAGCACGCCCTTGGCGGCCGCGGGCAGCTCCCGTGCCCCGAAGACGAGGGTCTCGAACGGCCAGTAGCGGCTGGAGTCGTCGCCCACGCCGTACGCGTCGATGCCGGCGGCGCGGCACAGCGCGACCGCCCGGGGCAGGTGGAACGCCTGCGTCACGACGACCAGCCGGGACGCGCCGAAGATCCGTCGCGCCCTGACGCAGGAGTCCCAGGTGTCGAATCCGGCGTAGTCGAGCGCGATCCTCCCGGCGGGGACGCCGCGCGCGACGAGGTAGTCGCGCATGGCCGTCGGCTCGTCGTACTGCGACCGGCTGTTGTCACCCGACAGCAGCAGCGCGCGGACCCGGCCGGCCCGGTAGAGCCCGGCCGCGAGGTCGAGCCGGCCGCGCAGCAGCGTGCTCGGCCGGTCGCCCGTCAGGCCGGCGCCGAGCACCAGGGCCGCGGGCATCGCGGGGACCTGGGCGGTCCAGCGCCCGCCGGGCTCGGCCACCACCCGATGGCCGGAGCTCGCCAGCCAGGCCCAGGTCATGGACGCGATCGGGAGGACGCTCAGCGCGACGAGCCCCTGGAAGCCCCGTCGCAGGGTCGTGCGGGACGGCACCCGCAGCCGGCGAGGCGGCCGCACGGCGGTCAGGCCGCGGCGTGGTGCAGCTCGGGCCGCTCGGACGCCGGGGCCTCCGCCGGGCCGCGGGAGCGCAGCAGGAACACCACCCGGAGCGTGGCGATCCAGACGAGGGTCGAGCCCAGGACATGGAAGCCGACCAGCAGCGCCGGGACGGCCAGGAAGTACTGGACGTAGCCGATCACGCCCTGGGCCAGCTCCACGCCGAGCAGCACCAGCGCGGCCCGCCGCGCCCGGCCGGGGGAGTCGGTCACGTGCAGCGCGAACAGCAGGGCGAACGTCAGCCCGACCACGACGTACGCCACGTCGGAGTGCAGCCGCACCACGCTCTGGATGTCGAAGCCGAACCGGGAGGCCGCCTGGTCGCCCGAGTGGGGCCCCGTGCCGGTGACCACGACGCCGGCGATCAGCAGCACGAACACGGCCGCCGTCAGCACGAACCCGAGCGTGCGGATGTCGCGGTGGACCAGCCGCCGCGGCGGGCCGTCGCCCTCGGCCGAGCGGGCCAGCAGCGCGCAGGCCGCGGCCATCATGCCGATCGACAGCAGGAAGTGGACGCTGACCGTGACCGGGTTCAGCATGGTCCGCACGACGAGACCGCCCCACAGGGCCTGCAGGACGACGCCGGCCGGCTGCAGCGCGGCCAGCCGCACCAGCACCGGGCGGGGCCGGTCGTACCCGGGACGGCCGAGCCGTACGGCGGCGATCACGCAGGCGGCCGCGACGGCCAGCACGAGGAACGACAGCAGCCGGTTGCCGAACTCGATCGACATGTTCAGCGGGGAGTGCAGGTCGTTGCGGGCCGGGACGAAGCTCGTCGGCGTGCACCGCGGCCAGGTCGGGCAGCCGAGCCCCGAGCCGGTGAGCCGCACGGCGGCGCCAGTCACCGTGATCCCCGCGTTGACGACGACCGCGGCCACCGCCCACCGCCGCAGCGTCTCGCCCGTCGGGAACGCGAACGAGCGGTAGAAGGCGATCGCGAGGGCGCGGAGTCGGTCGGCGTGCTGGTTCACGGCATTCATGCTAGGCGGCGGGGGCCGTGGTCCCGCCGCCGGGCCGCGGGGAGCGGTGATCGTTTGTCGGGGCCGGAAGGTACGATCGCAGCACGGGCGGGGCCGAGGAGGACGATGGGCGGCGGACCTTACCGGGCGCAGCGTCCCGGGCGTTCCGGTCTGCCTCCCGGGCGTTCCGGCCCGCCGCCCGGCGGCGAGCGCCGGAGCCTGCGCGAGCGGGTCGCCGAGGGCATCAGGGACGCCCTGGCGGCGGGGGAGATGCGTCCTGGCGTGGTGTACTCGGCGCCCGCGCTGGCCGCCCGGTTCGGCGTGTCGGCCACCCCGGTCCGGGAGGCGATGCTCGACCTGGCCAAGGAGGGCCTCGTCGAGGCCGTCCGCAACAAGGGCTTCCGGGTCGTGGAGCTGTCCGAGCGCGACGTCGGCGAGGTCATGGAGATCCGCCGGCTGCTGGAGGTGCCGGCAGTGGCCGGGCTGGCCGGGCGCCTGCGCGGCGAGGAGGTCGAGGAGCTCAGGGCCCTGGCCGAGGAGGCCGCGGCGGCCGCCCGCGACGGCGACCCGCTCGCCTACGCCGCCGCCGACCAGCGGTTCCACCTGGCGCTGCTGGAGACGGCGGGCAACGCCCGGCTCGTCGAGATCGTCCGCGACCTGCGCGGTCGCACACGGTTGTTCGGCGCGCGCGGCGGCGCGCCGCCGTCCGGCGCGGACCGCGAGCGCCTCGACCTCCTCGACGCCCTCGCCCGCGGCGACGCGGACGCGGCGGCTCACATCATGGAGCTCCGCCTCCGCCGCCCCTGACCCACGGGCGGGGCAGCGGTCAGGTCAGCCGCCGGAGCGGGTGGCGCCGATGGAGGCGACGACGACGCAGCCGACGGCCGCCCACTCCCGCGCGCCCAGCACCTCGCCCAGCACGAACAGGCCGACGAGGGCGGCCACGGCCGGTTCGAGGCTCATCAGGATGCCGAAGACCCGCTTGGGCATCCGGCGCAGGGCCTGCAGCTCCAGCGAGTACGGGATCACCGACGACAGCAGGCCGACGCCGGCCCCCAGCAGCAGGATCTCCGGGCGCAGCAGGCCGGCGCCGCCGGTCGCGACCCCGACCGGGGCGACGACGATCGTGGACACGATCATGGCGAACGACAGCCCGCTCGCCCCCGGGAATCGCGCGCCTGTGGCCGCGGCGAAGACGATGTAGGCCGCCCAGAACGCCCCGGCCAGCGCGGCGAACCCGATCCCGGCCCAGCTCGCGGCCCCCGCGCCGTCCCAGGGCGCGAGGAGCAGGACCCCGGCCGCGGCCAGCAGGACCCACAGGAGGTCGAGCCGCCGCCGCGAGGAGACCACCGCCAGCGTGAGCGGCCCGGTGAACTCGATCGCCACCGCGATCCCGATGGGCAGCCGCGCCAGGGCCTCGTAGAACGACAGGTTCATGAGCCCGAGGCTCACCCCGAACGCCACCCCGACCGCGAGGTCGCGCCGCGACAGCCCGCGCACCCGGGGACGGACGACGACGAGCAGCATGAGGGCCCCCGTCGCGATCCGCAGGAAGACGACCGCGGTCGGCGGGAGCTCGGCGAACAGGTTCTTCGCCAGGCCGGCGCCCACCTGCACCGACAGGATCGCGAGCAGCACCAGCCCGGACGGCGGCACCGCGTCCGACGCGGCCCGCAACGCCTTCGCCGGCCCGAACCGGTACGGCTCGGCGGCCCCGGACAACGACTCAGCGGTCATGCGGACGGCTCCTGGAACGAGGTGATCACGGGGGACGCGATCGAGGGGGAACGGGGCACCGGGACACGCAGAACTATGCCGCATCCTCCGATGCGCCCTCAAAACCATCCGCGGCGGCCGCCTATTCCCAGCGGAAGGTACGGGCGGCGAGGGCCAGGGTGACCGCGGCCCAGCAGGCGAGCACCAGCAACGGCCCGCCGGGGAAGCCGCCGCCCCCGGCGAGGACGGACCGCATGCCGTCCGTGAGCGCCGTGATCGGCAGCGCGTCCAGCACGGGCCGCACGCCCGCGGGGAACCTGTCCAGCGGGAACAGCACCCCGCCGAGCCCGAGCAGGACCAGGTAGACGAGGTTGGCCGCCGCCAGCGTGGCCTCGGCCCGCAGCGTGCCGGCCATGAGGAGGGCGAGCCCGCTGAACGCGGCAGTGCCGAGCAGGATCAGCGCCGCCACCCACAGCGGGTTGCCGTGGGGCGACCAGCCCAGCGCGAGCGCCACGACGGCGATCACGACGACCTGGAGCACCTCGACGCCGACGACCGCGACCGTCTTTGCCAGCAGCAGCCCGGCGCGCGAGAGCGGGGTCGCCCCGAGGCGCTTGAGCACGCCGTACCGCCGCTCGAAGCCGGTGGCGATCGCCTGGCCGGTGAACGCGGTGGACATCACGGCCAGCGCGAGGATGCCGGGCGTCACGAAGTCGACCCGCCGCCCGCCGCCCACGTCCACCAGAGGCGCGACGGAGAAGCCGACCAGCAGCAGGATCGGAATGATCATGGTGAGCAGGAGCTGCTCGCCGTTGCGCAGCGTGGCGCGCGCCTCGGCGCCCGCCTGGGCGAGCACCATGCGGGGGAGCGGCGCGGCTCCCGGCCTCGGCGTGAAGTCGAGTGTCGTCATCGCAGCTCCCGCCCGGTGAGCTCGAGGAAGACGTCCTCCAGCGTGCGGCGTTCGATGCGCAGGTCCTCGGTCGTGACGCCTTCGGTGGCGCACCACGCGGTGACCGTGGCCAGCAGCTGGGGGCCGACCTGACCCTCGATGATGTAGTGCCCCGACGGGGACTCCTTGGCGGCGCTCCCGGGGGGCAGCGCGTACAGCAGCTCGTCGAGGTTGAGGCCGGGGCGGGCGCGGAAGCGCAGCTGCCGCTCGGCCCCCGTGAGGTCCTGCGGGGTGCCCTCGGCCACCACCCGGCCGTGGTCGATGACGACGACCTGGTCGGACAGCTTCTCCGCCTCGTCCATCTGGTGGGTGGTCAGCACGACCGACACCCCGGCGTCGCGCAGCGCGGTCACCACGTCCCAGCAGGCGTGCCGGGCCTGCGGGTCGAGGCCCGCGGTCGGCTCGTCGAGGAAGACCAGCTCCGGCCGCCCGATGACGGCCGCCGCGAGCGACAGCCGCTGCTGCTGCCCGCCCGACAGGCGCCGGTACGGCGTGCGGGCGTGCCCGGTCAGCCCGAGCAGGTCGAGCAGCGCCGCGGGGTCGAGGGGGTCGGCGTGGAAGCGGGCCACCACGCGCAGCCACTCCCCGGCCCGTACGGCCGGGGGGACGCCGCCCGCCTGGAGCATGACCCCGAGACGCGGCCGCAGCGCCCGGTCGGCCGGGTCGAGGCCGAGCACGCGCACGGTCCCGCCGTCCGGCCTGCGGAAGCCCTCGCAGATCTCGACGGTGGTGGTCTTGCCGGCGCCGTTGGGCCCGAGTATCGCCGTGACCTCGCCCCTGGCGCAGGTCAGGGTCAGCCCGTCGACGGCCGTGGCGCGCCCGTACCTCTTGACCAGACCGCGGATCTCGACGGCGGGACCGCCGCCGGAGGCGCTGCCAACCCCGCGCACGTCACCGGCCTCCCCTCGCCTGTGCGGGACCGTCAGGAACGGGCCGGGGACCGGGTCGCCCTGTTGGTCGTCGATTGAATCGAGTCTAGGGACGCAATCGCCAGGTCTCGTCGGCGGATGCCGCACATGGGGGCGGGGAGCGGGTAAAGCCTTGGTACGTTTCCGGCAGGGCGCCGCGGCGCCGTCCCGCGAGAGCCGCGCCCCGGCGCGTGCCCGGGCGCCCGCGAGCGGCGTATCCGCAGGTTAGGTAAGCCTTCCCTGCGTGAGAAATTGCATTCCCGTGGACGTGGCCTTGGGTTTGTCGTGCGGGAAGGAATTACGGCACACTGATGTTGTGAAATACGTGCCCGGGAAGACGAACGCGCAGGAGACCGCGGTGACGCGGTCCGCCGGCGTGCCTCCCGAGCGCCCCGACGTCCCCGCCCCCCACCTCGCCGGCGCCGCGTCGGCGCAGATCTCCGCCGAGCGCGGCACCCGGGCGCGGGTGGCCCGGCTCATCCTGGAGCACGGCCCGGTCACCGCGGCCGCGCTCGGGGAGCGCCTGGGCCTGACCCCCGCCGCGGTGCGCCGTCACCTCGACGCGCTGCTCGCCGACGGGATGATCGAGCCCCGCACGGCCAGGCCGCGCGGCCAGCGGGGGCGCGGCCGGCCGGCGAAGATGTTCGCGATCACCGATGCGGGCCGCAGCGCCTTCGTCCACGCCTACGACGACCTGGCCGGCAGCGCCCTGCGCTTCCTGGCCGAGCGGATGGGCGGCGAGGCGGTGTCGGAGTTCGCCAGGGCACAGGTGTCCGGTCTGGTCAGCAGGCTGGAGACGCTGATGCGCGAGGTCCCCGCCGACCAGCGGGTGCGCGTGCTGGCCGAGGCGCTGTCGGCCGAGGGCTACGCTGCCTCGGCGACCAAGACGGGCAAGGGCGGCGAGCAGCTGTGCCAGCACCACTGCCCCGTCGCGCACGTCGCCGCGGCGTTCCCGCAGCTGTGCGAGGCCGAGACGGAGGCCTTCGCCCGGCTGCTCGGCACGCCCGTCCAGCGGCTGGCCACGATCGCCAACGGCGACGGGGTCTGCACGACCCATGTCAGTTCACACGCGCTGGCCGGACGGCAGGCGCGTGCCCATGAATCGAGCACAACGACGAGCAAGGAGACCGGAAGGTGACTCTCACCGACCGCCCGGAGCTGGAAGGCCTCGGGAATTACAAGTTCGGCTGGGCCGACTCGGACGAGGCCGGGGCCGCGGCCCGGCGTGGGCTGTCCGACGAGGTCGTCCGCAACATCTCCGCGCTCAAGAACGAGCCGGAGTGGATGCTCGACCTGCGCCTGAAGGGCCTTCGGCTGTTCGAGAGGAAGCCCCTGCCGACCTGGGGGTCCGACCTCACCGCCATCGACTTCGACAACATCAAGTACTTCGTCCGCTCCACGGAGAAGCAGGCCGCGTCCTGGGACGAGCTGCCGGACGACATCAGGAGCACCTACGACAAGCTCGGCATCCCGGAGGCGGAGAAGCAGCGCCTCATCGCCGGCGTCGCCGCCCAGTACGAGTCCGAGGTCGTCTACCACAAGATCCGTGAGGACCTCGAGGAGAAGGGCGTCATCTTCGTCGACACCGACACCGGCCTGCGCG
This sequence comes from Microbispora sp. ATCC PTA-5024, assembly GCF_000511135.2. NCBI lineage: Bacteria > Bacillati > Actinomycetota > Actinomycetes > Streptosporangiales > Streptosporangiaceae > Microbispora > Microbispora sp. ATCC PTA-5024. The sequence goes on from NZ_KI866522.1 coordinate 76,747, forward strand.
AGCACGAGGACCTGTTCAAGGAGTACTTCGGCTCGGTCATCCCGGTGGGCGACAACAAGTTCGCCGCGCTGAACACCGCCGTGTGGTCGGGCGGGTCGTTCATCTACGTGCCGCCGAACGTGACCGTCGAGATCCCGCTGCAGGCCTACTTCCGGATCAACACCGAGAACATGGGCCAGTTCGAGCGGACCCTGATCATCGTGGACGAGAACTCCTACGTCCACTACGTCGAGGGCTGCACCGCGCCGATCTACTCGTCCGACTCGCTGCACTCGGCGGTCGTCGAGATCATCGTGAAGAAGGGCGCCCGCTGCCGGTACACGACCATCCAGAACTGGTCGAACAACGTCTACAACCTTGTCACCAAGCGCGCCGTGGCGTACGAGGGCGCGACCATGGAGTGGATCGACGGCAACATCGGCTCCAAGGTCACGATGAAGTACCCGGCCGTCTACCTGATGGGCGAGCACGCCAAGGGCGAGACGCTGTCGGTCGCCTTCGCCGGCGAGGGCCAGCACCAGGACGCGGGCGCCAAGATGGTGCACCTCGCGCCGAAGACGTCCTCGACGATCGTGTCCAAGTCCGTCGCCCGCGGCGGCGGCCGCACGTCCTACCGCGGCCTCGTGCAGATCGAGGAGGGCGCGGCGGGGTCGGCCTCGACCGTGAAGTGCGACGCGCTGCTGGTCGACCAGATCAGCCGCTCCGACACCTACCCGTACGTCGACGTCCGCGAGGACGACGTGTCGATGGGCCACGAGGCCACGGTCTCCAAGGTGTCCGAGGACCAGCTGTTCTACCTGATGAGCCGGGGCCTCAACGAGGACGAGGCGATGGCGATGATCGTGCGCGGCTTCGTCGAGCCGATCGCCCGCGAGCTCCCGATGGAGTACGCGCTGGAGCTCAACCGCCTGATCGAGCTGCAGATGGAAGGAGCGGTCGGCTGATGGGCCTGGAGACGAAGCCGCTGTCGACCCTCCACGAGGTCTCGTCGTACAGCGTCGAGGACTTCCCCGTGCCCACGGGCCGCGAGGAGGAGTGGCGGTTCACCCCGCTGTCCCGCCTCAAGGGGCTGCACAACGGCACGGCGGCCGGGACCGGCGCGGTCGTGGTCGACGTGGACGCCGCGCCCGAGGTGACGGTCGAGACCGTCGCCCGCGACGACGCCCGGCTCGGCAAGGCGTACGTGCCCGCCGACCGGGTGAGCGCGCAGGCGTTCACCTCGTTCGAGAAGGCCACCGTCCTGACCGTGCCGCGGATGACCGCCGCGTCCCGGCCGACGGTGGTCAACGTGCGCGGCGCCGGGGCCGGCGCGGCCTACGGCCACATCCTCGTCACGCTTGAGCCGATGGCCGAGGCCGTGCTGGTCCTCGACCACCGCGGCAGCGCGGTCTACGCCGACAACGTCGAGTTCGTCGTCGGCGACGGCGCGACGCTCAAGGTCGTCAGCCTGCAGGACTGGGACGACGACGCCGTCCACGTGTCCCACCACCACGCCAGCCTCGGCAAGGACGCGACGTTCCGGTCGTTCGTGGTCACCCTCGGCGGCGACCTCGTACGGCTGTCGCCCTCGGTGTCCTACACGGCCCCGGGCGGCGACGCGGACCTGACCGGCCTGTACTTCGTGGACGCCGGGCAGCACCTGGAGCACCGCCTGCTCGTCGAGCACACCGTGCCCAACTGCCGCAGCAACGTGACGTACAAGGGCGCGCTGCAGGGCGACGAGGCCCACGCGGTGTGGATCGGCGACGTGATCATCCGCGCGGAGGCCGAGGGCACCGACACCTACGAGCTGAACCGCAACCTCATCCTCACCGACGGCGCCCGCGCCGACTCGGTGCCGAACCTGGAGATCCTCACCGGCGAGGTCGCCGGGGCGGGCCACGCCTCCGCCTCCGGACGCCTCGACGACGAGCACCTGTTCTACCTCCAGGCCCGCGGCATCCCGTTCGAGGAGGCCCGCCGCCTGGTCGTCCACGGCTTCTTCGCCCAGCTCATCGACCGGATCGAGGTCCCCGAGATCCGCGAGCGGGTGCTGTCGGCCGTTGAGGCGGAGCTGGCGCGATGAGCGCCGACACCGCCCGGTGGGAGAAGGTCTGCCAGGTCGGCGACATCCCGGACCAGGGCGTCATCGGCCTGGAGGTCGGCGACGTCCCGGTGGCGCTGGTGCGCACCGGCCAGGAGGTCTTCGCCCTGCACGACGTCTGCTCCCACGCCGAGGTCCGGCTCAGCGAGGGCGACGTGTACGACCACACGCTGGAGTGCTGGCTGCACGGCTCGTGCTTCGACCTGCGCACCGGCAAGCCCACCGGACCGCCCGCCATCAAGCCCGTGAACGTATACCGAGTCAAGATCGAAGGCGACGACGTGTACGTCTCGCTCTCGAAGGAGTAATACACGTGTCCACCCTTGAGATCCGCGACCTGCACGTCTCCGTCGGCGACAAGGAGATCCTCCGCGGCGTCGACCTGAAGGTCAGCTCCGGCGAGACCCACGCCATCATGGGCCCCAACGGCTCGGGCAAGTCGACGCTCGCCTACGCCGTCGCCGGCCACCCCAAGTACACGATCACCTCCGGCAGTGTCCTGCTCGACGGCGAGGACCTGCTGAGCATGTCGGTCGACGAGCGCGCCCGCGCGGGCCTGTTTCTCGCCATGCAGTACCCCGTCGAGGTGCCCGGCGTCAGCGTGTCGAACTTCCTGCGCTCGGCCATCACGGCCGTCCGCGGCGAGGCGCCGAAGCTGCGCGAGTTCGCCAAGGACCTGAAGGCCGGCATGGAGGCGCTGTCCATCGACCCCGCATTCGCCCAGCGCAACACCAACGAGGGCTTCTCCGGCGGCGAGAAGAAGCGCCACGAGATCCTCCAGCTGGAGCTGCTCAAGCCGAAGATCGCGGTGCTCGACGAGACCGACTCCGGCCTCGACGTCGACGCGCTGCGCGTGGTGTCGGAGGGCATCAACCGGTTCCGCGCCCGCGAGGACACCGGCGTGCTGCTGATCACGCACTACACCCGCATCCTGCGGTACGTGACCCCCGACTTCGTGCACGTCTTCGCCGGCGGCCGCGTGGTCGAGGAGGGCGGCCCCGAGCTGGCCGAGAAGCTGGAGGCCGAGGGCTACGAGGCGTACACGAAGGCGTCGGCCTGATGAACGCTCCGAGCCTCGACGTGGAGAGGATCAGGAAGGACTTCCCGGTCCTCGCCCGCGAGCTTCCCGGCGGCCGGCCGCTGGTCTACCTCGACTCCGGGAACTCCTCCCAGAAGCCGACCCAGGTCATCGAGACCATGCGCGAGCACCTGGCGTCGCACTACGCGAACGTGGGCCGCGCGCTGCACACCCTCGGCGCCGAGTCGACCGACGCGTACGAGGCGGCGCGGGAGAAGGTGGCGGCCTTCGTCGGCGCGCCGTCCCGTGACGAGGTGATCTTCACCAAGAACGCGTCCGAGGCCCTCAACCTCGTGGCGTACTCCTTCGGCAACCCGGCCAACACCGATGACCGGTTCCGCCTGGGGCCGGGCGACGAGATCGTCATCTCGGAGATGGAGCACCACTCCAACATCGTGCCGTGGCAGCTGCTCGCTCAGCGGACCGGCGCGACGCTGCGCTGGTTCCCGGTCACCGACGAGGGCCGCCTCGACGTGAGCGGCCTGGACGAGCTGGTCACCGAGCGCACGAAGATCGTCTCGATCGCCCACCAGTCGAACGTCCTGGGCACGGTCAACTCGGTCTCCCCGATCCTGGCCCGCGTCCGCGAGGTCGGCGCGCTGATGATGCTCGACGCGTCGCAGTCGGTGCCGCACCAGCCGGTCGACGTGCGCGAGCTCGGCGTGGACTTCGTGGCGTTCACCGGTCACAAGATGGTCGGGCCGTCCGGCGTCGGCGTGCTGTGGGGCCGCCGCGAGCTGCTCGACGCCATGCCCCCGTTCCTGGGCGGCGGCGAGATGATCGAGGCGGTCTGGATGGACCACTCGACGTACGCGCCGGTGCCGCACAAGTTCGAGGCCGGGACCCCGCCGATCGTGGAGGCGATCGGCCTCGGCGCGGCCGTCGACTACCTCACCTCGGTCGGCATGGACGCGATCAAGGCGCACGAGAAGGAGCTGGTCTCCTACGCCCTGGAGGCGCTGCCGGAGATCCCCGGGCTCAGGATCATCGGGCCGCGCACGCCCATCGCGCGGGGCGGGACGATCTCCTTCACGCTTGAGGGGATCCACCCCCACGACGTCGGGCAGATCCTCGACGACGTGTACGGGATCGCGGTGCGGGTAGGTCATCACTGCGCCCGGCCGCTCCATCTGCGGTTCGGAATCCCGGCGACGACGCGGGCGTCTTTTTACCTGTACAACACGACGGCCGAGATCGACGCACTGGTCCGCGGCCTCCACCACGTGCAGAAGGTGTTCGGCTGAGCCATGATCGCTGAATCCATGTACCAGGAGCTGATCCTGGAGCACTACAAGCACCCCCAGGGCCGGGGCCTGCGTGACCCGTACGACGCGGAAGTGCACCACGTGAACCCCACCTGCGGCGACGAGGTCACCATGCGGGTGAAGCTCGCCGACGGCGGCAAGGTGCTCGACGTGTCCTACGACGGGCAGGGCTGCTCGATCAGCCAGGCCGCGGCGTCGGTGCTGCACGAGCTGGCCACGGGGTCGACGGTGGACGAGTCGCTGTCGGTGGTGGACGAGTTCACCCGGCTCATGCAGGGCAGGGGCCAGGTGGAGCCGGACGAGGACGTGCTGGGCGACGCGGTGGCCTTCGCCGGCGTCGCGAAGTTCCCCGCCCGCGTCAAGTGCGCGCTGCTGGCCTGGATGGCCTACAAGGACGCGGTGATCAGGAGTCAGGGATGACCGGCCGCCCCGGCCGCGTTGCACAGGGAGGCGGCGCCGCCACGACGGCGGGCGGGCCGCGACGGGAGAAGAGGACGACGTGAGCAAGCCGACGCAGACCCCCACCGGGCCCGCAGCCACCCCCGGGTTCGACGGGGACACCGCCCTCGACGACGTGCTGGAGGCGCTGAAGGACGTCGTCGACCCGGAGCTCGGGATCAACGTCGTCGACCTCGGCCTGGTCTACGGCGTCAACCTCGACCCGGCGGGGGAGGGCGAGCGCCCGATCGCGACCATCGACATGACGCTGACGAGCGCCGCGTGCCCGCTGACGGACGTCATCGAGGACCAGGCCAACTCGGCGCTGGCCGACCTGGTGTCCAACGTGGTGATCAACTGGGTGTGGCTCCCGCCGTGGGGGCCTGACAAGATCACTGACGAGGGCCGCGACCAGCTGCGCATGCTCGGGTTCAACGTCTGACCCCTCGCGGGGTCGCCGACCTCCGGCCCGGCGCGCCGAGCTCATCGGCGCGCCGGACGGCTGTCCGCGCCCGGCGCCCGGCCGCACGGCTCTGCGCAGCGACGCTTCGCCGGGGCCGCCCCCCACGGTTCGCACCGACGCTTCGCCGGGCTGCGCTCCGCGGCGCGTACCGGCGTTTCGCCGGCGCTTCGCCTGGCCTGCGCCGGTGCTTGACGCGGCGGTCGCCGCGCCGGACCGCCTCGCGCGGCCGGGCGGCCGTTCCGCCGTGATTTCTGGGACGAACGGTGATGCCGTATAGTTGCCGTTTGACTCTCCTCGCGCGACGTGCGTCGCAGGTGTCCGTGGGATGGCCGTCACGATCTGATCGACGGCCTCCACTTCTGCGGGACGCCCGGCGTCGCGCAGTGAACCGGTGCCGTTCCGCCGACCATGCGAGTGCGGGGCACCGACCGGACGCGGATCTCCCTTCCGCCGCGTCCCGGTGAGTACGGCTCGGCCGTACGTGTAACGGCTCGTCCTTTCGCAGAAGTGACGCGCCCACGTGTTTCGACACGTCATCTTCGACGAAAGGCACGACTTCGTGACCACGCTCACCCCTGGCGAGACCTCTCGCGAGGAGTTCGCCCAGCTCGGGCTGCCCGCGCCGCTTGTGGCCGGACTGGCCCGGCGGGGCATCACCGCGCCGTTCCCGATCCAGCGGGCGGCCATCCCCGACATCCTGGCCGGGCTCGACGTGCTCGGCCGCGGCCAGACCGGCTCCGGCAAGACCCTCGCCTTCGGCCTGCCCACCATGGCGCGGGTCGCCGGCGAGAAGGCGCGGCCCCGGCATCCGCTGGCCCTCATCCTCGTCCCCACCCGCGAGCTGGCGCTCCAGGTGGCCGACACGCTCGAACCGCTCGGCCGCGGCCTGTCCCTGCGCACCAAGACCGTCGTGGGCGGCATGTCGATGGGCCGCCAGATCGAGGCCCTGCGGCGCGGGGTCGAGATCGTCGTGGCCACGCCCGGCCGCCTGACCGACCTCATCGAGCAGGGCGAGTGCTCCCTGGACGACGTGCGGGTGACCGTGCTCGACGAGGCCGACCACATGTGCGACCTCGGCTTCCTGCCGGTTGTGACGGCCCTGCTCGCGCGGACCCCGGCGGACGGCCAGCGGCTGCTGTTCTCCGCCACCCTGGACGGCGACGTCGACCGGCTCGTCAAGCGTTTCCTCGCCGACCCGATCGTCCACTCGCTCGACCCCGCCGTGTCCAGCGTCGAGACCATGGAGCACCACCTGCTCCAGGTGGCGTTCGAGGACAAGGTGGCGGTGACGGCGGAGATCGCCAACCGCGACGGACGCACGATCCTGTTCGTCCGCACCCAGCACGGCGTCGACCGGGTGGTGAAGCAACTCGCCCGGGCCGGCGTGAGAGCGGGCGGCCTGCACGGCGGCAAGCGGCAGAACCAGCGGACCCGCATCCTCGGCGAGTTCCGCGACGGCACGATCCCGGTGCTCGTCTGCACGGACGTCGCGGCGCGCGGCATCCACGTGGACGACGTCAGCCTGGTGCTGCACGTCGACCCGCCGTCCGACCACAAGAGCTACCTGCACCGCGGCGGCCGCACGGCCCGGGCGGGGGAGCGCGGCGCGGTGCTGACGCTCGTCCTGCCGAGCGAGCGCCGCTCCACGGAGCAGCTGACCCGCAAGGCCGGGGTCACGCCGGAGCGTCACCGCGTCGCCCCCGGGGACACGGTGCTGGCGGAGATCGCGGGCGCGCGGACGCCCACCGGCCAGGCGGTGCCCGTCTGGGAGCCGGACAGCCGCAAGCCGCTGCACCCCCGCGGGGAGCGGCCGAGGGACGGCCGCCGTCACGGCGAGCACGCCCGGGACGACCGGCCCCGGGGCGACCGCCCCCGCGGCGACCGGCATCGGGACGACCGTCCGCGCGACGACCGTCCCCGCGAGACCCG
>NZ_KI866522.1:84184-107862 GCF_000511135.2 Microbispora sp. ATCC PTA-5024
GGGCCGTTCGGGCGGGTTCGCGGGCGGCCGGTCGGGCGCCGGGCGCGGCCAGGGCGGCCGGCGCATGAGCGGCCGCTGACCTCGGACACCGCGTAACACCGGCGATCCCCCGGGCTCCCCGCGAGCCCGGGGGATCGCTGTATTCCCGGCGTGTCCCGGGGCCCTCGACCGGCCGCAGGTGAGCGCGTGGAACCGCGCTGCCGTGCGACGGTCCCGGCGGCCGCTGCACCTTTCAGAGGCCCCCGTCGCGGGGCCGGCCGGATTCCCTCGACGGGTCGGGCGGGTGCCGCTCCCTCATGACGCGCGTGTACCGTCGTCTCCTCACCATGGTCCTGTCCGCCCGTCCCCCGGGGAGCCCTCGTGTTCGTTGACATGCCACTCGACCAGTTGCGCGGCTACCTGCCGGAGCGCCGGGAGCCGGCGGACTTCGACGCGTTCTGGGAGCGCACGCTCGCCGGGGCGCGCGAGCACGACCTCGGCGCCGTCTTCGAGCCGTACGCCACGGACCTGGCCATGATCGACGTGTACGACGTGACGTTCGCCGGGTTCGGCGGCGACCCGATCAAGGGGTGGTACCTCAAGCCGGCCGCGCTGCCCGGCCCGCTGCCCTGCGTCGTGGAGTTCATCGGGTACGGCGGCGGCCGCGGCCTGCCGCACGACTGGCTGCTGTGGCCGTCCGCCGGCTACGCCGCGTTCGTCATGGACACGCGCGGCCAGGGCGGCGGCTGGCGGTCGGGCGACACGCCCGACCCCGCGCCCGGCACCGGCCCCCAGACCTCCGGCAAGATGACCCAGGGCATCTTCGACCCGGACGGCTACTACTACCGGCGGCTCTACACGGACGTGGTCCGTGCGGTCGAGGCGGCCCGGGCGCATCCGGCGACCGACCCCGGGCGGGTCGCGGTCGCGGGCGGCAGCCAGGGCGGGGCGATGGCGCTGGCCGCCTCCGCCCTCGTGCCCGACCTCGCGTACGCCTTCGTCAACGTGCCGTTCATGTGCCACATCCGGCACGCCGTGGAGATCACCGACGAGGACCCGTACGCCGAGGTCGGCCGGTTCCTCGCGGTCAACCGGACGCGGGTTGACCAGGTGTTCGCCACGCTCGACTACTTCGACGGGCTGAACTTCGCGGTCAGGTCGCGCACGCCCGCCCGGTTCTCGGTCGGCCTGCGGGACGGCGTCACGCCGCCCTCGACCGTCTTCGCGGCCTACAACCACTACGCGGGCCCCAAGGACATCTCGGTCTGGCCGTTCAACGGTCACGAGGGCGGCGACTCCCAGCAGGCCATGGAGGTGCTCGCGGTCGCCCGCAAGGTCCTGGGCTGACCGGTGATCTCGGAGGGTGGACGGGGCGAGCGAGCGGCCCGTCCCCGCGGCTAACCTGGGTGGGCGTGTCCGGCGGATACCCTGGACGCGCATGCCCGACGACTTCGAGAGAGACGATGAAGACCTTCGACGAGCTGTACGCCGAGCTGGCGGAGAAGGCGCGCACCCGGCCCGAGGGGTCCGGCACCGTGGCCGCCCTGGACGCGGGCGTCCACGCCATCGGCAAGAAGGTCGTGGAGGAGGCCGCCGAGAGCTGGATGGCGGCGGAGCACGAGTCGGCCGACCGGGCCGCCGAGGAGATCTCGCAGCTCCTCTACCACGTCCAGGTCCTCATGCTGGCCCGCGGCATCGGGCTGGACCAGGTCTACAAGCATCTGTAGCCGCGACCCGCGGCTGCTCGTCGACCTCGTCCACCCCGAACCGTGAAAGGGACCCTTCACTCATGCTGCGTCTCGCCGTCCCCAACAAGGGCGCGCTCACCGAGGCCGCCCAGACCATCCTCAGCGAGGCCGGATACCGGCAGCGCAGGGACAGCAAGGAGCTCGTCGTCGTCGACCCCGACAACGACTGCGAGCTGTTCTTCCTGCGGCCCCGCGACATCGCCGTCTACGTCGGCGAGGGCACGCTCGACGCCGGGATCACCGGCCGCGACATGCTCTTCGACTCCGGCGCCCCGGCCGAGGAGGTCGTGCCGCTCGGCTTCGGCCAGTCGACCTTCCGCTTCGCCTCCGCGCCCGGCGCCTACTCCGGCGTCGCCGACCTCGCCGGCCTGCGCATCGCCACGTCGTACGCCGGGCTGCTCGGCAAGTACCTGGCCGACAAGGGCGTGGACGCCCGGGTCATCAAGCTGGACGGGGCCGTGGAGACGGCGATCCGGCTCGGCGTGGCCGACGCCGTGGCCGACGTCGTCGAGACCGGCACCACGCTGCGCAACGTCGGCCTGGAGGTCTTCGGCGACCCGATCGCCCGGTCCGAGGCCGTGCTGATCAAGCGGGCCGGGGCGCCGGAGACCAACGGCTTCCAGCAGCTGATCCGCCGCCTCCAGGGCGTCCTGGTGGCCCGCGACTTCGTCATGATCGACTACGACATCCGGGCCGAGCGCATCGACGAGGCCATCGCGATCACCCCGGGCATGGAGGGGCCGACCGTCTCCCCGCTGCACCGCGAGGGCTGGGTCGCCGTGCGCGCCATGGTGCCCCGCAAGGGCCACCAGCAGGTGATGGACCAGCTCTGGGAGATCGGCGCGAAGGCCATCCTGGTCACCGCCATCTACGCCTGCCGGCTGTAGCCCGGGCGGCGATGACAAATGTCATCGCCGATGCCGGAGGTCGGCCACTAATCGATCTCCCTCCGCCCGGCCTACCGTTGGCGACATGAATGCCATCGCCTTCACCGACGTCACCAAGAGCTACGGCAGCGTGCTCGCGGTCGACGGCCTGACCCTTGAGGTCCCGGCGGGGAGCACGGTCGCCCTGCTGGGGCCGAACGGGGCCGGCAAGTCCACCTCGATCAACATGCTGCTCGGCCTCCTGCGGCCGACCAGCGGTGACATCCGGGTCTTCGGCGAGACCCCCGCGGAGGCGGTCAGGCACGGGTCGATCGGCGCCATGCTCCAGGAGGGCACGCTGATCCCCGAGCTGACCGTCGCCGAGACGCTGGAGTTCGTCCGCCGTCTCTACCCCGACCCGCTGCCGCTGGAGGAGATCCTCCGCCTGGCCGACCTGACCGACCTCGCCAGGCGGCGGGCCGACAAGCTGTCCGGCGGCCAGACCCAGCGGGTGCGCTTCGCGCTGGCCGTCGCCGGCGCCCCCAAGCTGCTGCTCCTCGACGAGCCCACTGCGGCCATGGACGTCGAGTCGCGCCGCTCCTTCTGGGACAACATGCGCGCGTACGCGGCCCAGGGCCGCACCATCCTGTTCGCCACCCACTACCTGGAGGAGGCGGACGAGAACTCCGACCGCGTGGTCGTCGTGGCCCGCGGCCGGGTCGTCGCCGACGGCACGGCCGCCGAGATCAAGGCGAGCGTGGCCGGCCAGGCCGTCAGCTTCCGGCTGGGCGACCAGTCCGTCTCCGGGCTCGACGGGCTCCCCGGGATCACCGGTGTGGAGCTCCAGGGCGGGCGCGTCACGCTGCGGACCGCCGACGCCGACGCCACGATCGACGCGCTGTACCGCAAGACCACCCTCGACGTCCGCGATCTCCAGATCCACGGGGCCGATCTGGAGGACGCCTTCCTCGCCCTGACCCAGGAGGCATGACCATGCTGAGCTACATCAAGGTCGAGATGCTGCGGATGCTGCGCAACAAGCGCTACATCATCTTCGTGGTGGCCTTCCCCTTGGGCTTCTACCTGCTGTACTCGAACCTCTGGGGCAACCAGGTCGACCAGTCCACCGGGGTGCGCGGCAGTATCATCCTGATGGTCTCCATGGGCGCGTACGGCGCCCTGGCGGCCTCCATGATGTCCACGGCCGTCCCGTGGTCGCAGGAGCGGCACAGCGGCTGGCTGCGGCAGCTCCAGATCACCCCGCTGACCAGCTGGGCGATCATCGTCACCAAGCTCTTGGCGGCCCTGCTCCTCGTGCTGCCGTCCCTGCTGCTGGTCGGGCTGGCCGCCGTGCTGACCCAGCACGTGTCGCTCACCGCCGGCGAGTGGGCCGGCCTGCTGCTCTGCATGTGGATCGGCACGATCCCGTTCGCCGCGCTCGGGCTGGCGATCGGGTCGGTGCTGCCGCCCGACACGGCGCAGCCGGCCGCCATGATCAGCATGTTCGGGCTGGCGCTGCTCGGCGGGCTCTGGATCCCGCTGGAGGTCATGCCGTCCACCATGCGGTCCGTGGCCCAGGTCCTGCCGTCGTATGACTACGCGAGCATAGGCTGGCGGATCGTCGCGGGCCACGCGCCCGAGGCCGGGCCGGTGGCCGGCATCCTCGGCTGGGCCGTCGTCCTCGGCGCGCTCGCCGTCGTGGCCTACCGCCGGGCCACCGTACGGGCCTAGGGTCGGGGCGCGGGACGGAGAGGGGAGCGGGATGAGCCGGCTGAGCAGCGTCTTCACCTTCGGCGGGGCGGACGACCGCCCGTCCCGCCTCCGGCGCCTCATGGGCATGTCGCTGGGGCTGGTGTACCTGTTCTACCCGATCGCCGACATGGCCGGCGGGAAGGTCCCGCCCGGCCAGATCCCCTGGCAGGCGGCCGCGCTCGCCAGCTTCGTGGTCTTCTACGTGGCGACCGCGGTCAGCCCCCGCGACACCGACGACTGGAGCCGCTGGACGCTGCCCCTCCTCGTCGTCACGACGGCGATGGCCGTCGTGTACCCGCTGGTGTTCGGGGGCGGCTGGCTGGCCCTGCCGATCTACCTGACCGTCGTCTACTCCATGGCGCTGCCGCCCCGGCCCGCCCTGGTCGCCGTGCTCTGCATGATCGCGATCGTCGTGGTCGAAGGGAGCATCATGGGCGCGGACGGCGGGGTGATCGCGCTGCTGGTGCTCCAGGTGATCACGCTCGGCGTCCTGTTCATCAGCGTCCGGAACACGCGGATGCTCGTCGTCAGGCTCCGTCACGCCCAGGACGAGGTGGCCCGGCTCGCCGCCACCGAGGAGCGCCTGCGGATCGCCCGCGACCTGCACGACCTGCTCGGCCACAGCCTCTCGCTGATCGTCCTGAAGAGCGAGCTCGCCGGGCGGCTCGCCGAGCAGGGCTCGGCGCGGGCGGCCAAGGAGGTGGCCGACATCGAGTCGGTGGCCAGGAAGGCGCTCGAGGAGGTGCGGGAGGCCGTGACGGGCTACCGCAGGTGCGCGCTGCCGGAGGAGCTCGACGGGGCGCGCAGGACCCTCGACGCCGCCGGGGTCGCGCTGACCGTCCGCACCTCGGGCACGCCGCTTCCCGGCCCCCTCGACGGGCTTTTCGGCTGGGCCGTGCGGGAGGCGGTCACCAACGTCGTCCGGCACTCCCGCGCCACCCGGTGCGACATCGACCTGTCGTACGGCGACGCCGGCGCCGTGCTGGAGGTGGCGGACAACGGGCGGGCCGGGCCGTACACGCCGGGCAGCGGGCTCACCGGGCTGGGGGAGCGGGTGGCCGCCGCCGGGGGTGCGGTCACGGCCGCCCCCACGTCCGCCGGGTTCCGCCTGCGGGTCGTGGTCCCCCGGACGGCCGCAGAACGGCTCCCCGTACGTCCGGCGGCGGTGTGAGCACCGGTAGGTTGTGCCCGTGATCAGGGTGATGCTGGCCGAGGACCAGGGCATGGTGCGGGGGGCCCTCGCGTCCCTGCTCGGGCTGGAGCCCGACATCGAGGTGGTGGGGGAGGCGGCGACCGGGCCGGAGGCCCTGGCCGTGGCCGAGCGCGTGCGGCCGGACATCGCGCTCCTCGACATCGAGATGCCCGGCATGGACGGCATCACCGCGGCCGGGGAGATCCGGCGCCGGGTGCCGGAGTGCCAGGTCATGATCCTGACCACCTTCGGCCGGCCCGGCTACCTGCGCAGGGCCATGGAGGCGGGGGCGGCGGCGTTCCTCGTCAAGGACAGCCCGGCCCGGGAGCTGGCGGCGGCCATCCGGCGCGTGCTGGGCGGGGAGCGGGTCATCGACCCCGGCCTCGCCGCCGCGGCGCTCAGCGCCGGGCCCAACCCGCTGTCCCCCCGCGAACGGGAGGTCCTGGGCGCCGCGGTCGACGGCTCCACGATCAGCGACATCGCCGACCGGCTGCACCTGTCCGAGGGGACGGTGCGCAACTACCTGTCCTCGGCCATCCAGAAGACCGCCGCCCGCAACCGCATCGAGGCCGTGCAGAAGGCGCAGCTCCAGGGCTGGCTCTGACCGCCCCGGTGGCCGGGGGGTGTCAGCGGCCGGTCCTGAGCTCGGCCACGTGGCGGATCAGGTCGCCGACCCGCACCACGCCCATGCAGCGGCCGACCTCGTCGACCACCACCAGGTCGTCGTACACGCGGGCGTTGTCCCGGCCCGCCACCTGCATGGCCGCTATCGCCGGGGTCGTCTTGGCCACCACCTTCGCCTGGTCCGCCAGGCGCCCCGCCGGCTTCTTGGCGTGCAGGGCGTGGCCGTACGCGCCGGCCATGAACAGCAGGAAGCGGCTGCGGTCGATGCTGCCCTGGGGCCGCTGGTACTCGTCCACCAGGATCACGCTGGTGACCGAGGGCTCGGCGCTGAACACGGCCACGACCTCCTCCGCCGTGGCCTCGGCGGACAGCGTCACGGCCGGCAGCAGGAACTCCTGGACCCGGGGGCCCAGCAGGATGTTCGCCGTGGTGGTCTCGGGCACCGGCAGCGGCACGTGTACCCGGCCGTGGCCCTGCGACGGACGCCAGTCGAGCGGCGCGAGCAGCGGCCCCTGGGCGAGCCGGATGCCCCACCCGCGCACCGCGGCCAGCTGGGCCTCGTCCCGAAGGCCGGGCGCGAGCACGTGGGCGCCGACCCCCTTGGCCATGCCGACCAGCGACTCCACCAGCGCGCCGCGCCGCTGGTCGCGCGGCACCCGGGCGACGAGGTCGCCCGAGAGCACGATCACGTACGGCGAGGCGTCGGCCAGCAGGTCGAGCGGCAGGTGCGCGGTGCCGAGGCCGCCGAAGGCGATGAGGTACCCGACCGCGCGCAGCCCGTCGACCCCCGAGAGCAGGGCGGCGCGGTCGGCCGGCGCGACGTCGCCCTCGATCATGAGGATGACCTCGCGGGGGCGGCGGCGGCACACCCGCATGGTCTCGTGCAGCGGCGCGAGCCCGGCCGAGCCGCCGATCACGGAGGAGACCGGGATCGGGAGCACCAGCGGGAGCAGCGCCTCCTCGCGGGCCGCCGCGAGCACGGCGTTGACGGTCGCGCCGAGCGGGGGATCGCCTGGCCGGGGCTCGGCGGCCACCTCGACGGCCACGACCCCTCCGGTGTCGAGGTCCACGACCGGCAGGAACGCGGGCGCGCCGGGACGGCTCTGCGGGCCGGGCCCGCCGTACCCGGGGGCGGGCGCGGGCATGGGAGCGGACGCGGGCACCCCCCCGAACTCGGCGGGCATGGGGACGGACGCGTGGAACCCCGGCGTCCGGAGGTCCGCGGAGGTCACGGGCATTCGGCCGGACGCCTGGACGTCCGGGGCGGCCGTGGCGGGTGGCGCGGAGAGCGGCACCGCCGATGGTGAAGGGACCGACACGATTGAATTCTGGGACCACTGGGAAGGCCCTCCGACCACGGCAAACGGAAATTCACCTACATTTCCCCATAAGTTGTGGGTATTCCGGAACTTCTGTCTGCTCCCCGGGCTCCCGAGTGGTCCCCGGACGGATCAGGACCCCCGGCACGCGCGGGTGCGGCCCGCACGGCATCGTTGGACGGGTCGCCCACCGGCGACGACGGCGAAGGGAGAAGCGGCGCAGGCCGCACGGCACCATGAAGATCACTGGAATCGAGCTGCGGCGGATCGCGATGCCCCTGGTCGCCCCGTTCCGCACGTCCTTCGGCACCGAGACGCGGCGCGACGTCCTGCTGCTGCGGGTGGTCACGCCGGAGGCCGAGGGCTGGGGCGAGTGCGTGGCGATGTCCGGCCCGTTCTACTCCTCCGAGTACGTGGACGGCGCGGCCGACGTCCTGCGCCGCTTCCTGATCCCCGCCCTGCCGCCGGCCGTGGACGCGTACGGGGTCGGCCGCGCGCTGCGCCCGTTCAAGGGGCACCGCATGGCGAAGGCGGCGCTGGAGGCGGCGGTGCTGGACGCCCGGCTGCGGGAGGCGGGCCAGTCGCTCGCGTCGTTCCTCGGCGCGTCCGCCGAGCGGGTCCCGGCGGGGGTGTCCGTGGGGATCATGAACTCGGTTCCCGAGCTCCTCGACGCCGTCGCCCGATATCTGGACGAGGGCTACATCCGCATCAAGCTCAAGATCGAGCCCGGCTGGGACCTGGAGCCCGTCCGCGCCGTACGGGAGCGGTTCGGCCCGGGTGTGCCGCTCCAGGTGGACGCGAACGCCGCCTACACGCTCACCGACGCCCCGCACCTGGCCCGCCTCGACGAGTTCGGCCTGCTGCTGATCGAGCAGCCGCTGGCGGACGACGACATCGTCCAGCACGCGCAGCTGGCCCGGAGGGTGTCCACCCCGATCTGCCTGGACGAGTCGATCCACTCGGCGGCCGACGCGGCGGCGGCCGTCTCCCTGGGCGCCTGCTCGGTGATCAACATCAAGCCCGGCCGCGTCGGCGGCTACCTGGAGGCGCGGCGGATCCACGACCTGTGCCGGGCCCACGGCGTCGCCGTCTGGTGCGGCGGCATGCTGGAGACCGGCATCGGCCGCGCCGCCAACGTCGCCCTCGCCGCCCTGCCCGGCTTCACCCTTCCGGGGGACACCTCCGGGTCGCGCCGCTACTACACGACCGACGTCACCGCGCCGTTCGAACTGCGGGACGGGCACCTGGACGTGCCCACCGGGCCGGGCATCGGCGTCGAGCCGGTCCCCGAGGTCCTCGACGAGGTCACCACGGCCACCGAGTGGATCCCCTTCTGACCGGGGACGCCGTACCCGCGGCCCGCACACCGCCCCCGGAGGGCGGGCGGTAGGGTCGGCTGCCATGACGGCACGGCCGGCGGCGGGAGGCGGCAGGTGGGTGTCGGTGGCCCCCGAGCGGCTCGCCGGCTGGATCGCGGGGTTCGCCGCCCGCCACGGCCCGGCCGTCGCGACTGCCGCGCCCGACCTCGTACGGCTGGAGGCGGCCGACGGGGCGGCGGCCGAGTGCCATGTGCCCTTCCCGCCCCTCGATCCCGGCGGGGACGATCCGGCCGGGTCCCTCGTCGCGCACGCGTGCCGCACGAGGACCGTGGGCGTGCTGCTCGTACGGCTCGGGGGCTACGCGGCCGGCGTCTTCGAGGGGGAGCGGCTGGTGGCCTCCAAGGTCGGGTCCCGGCAGGTCCACGGGCGCAGCGCGGCGGGCGGATGGTCGCAGCAGCGGTTCGCCCGGCGGCGCGACAAGCAGTCGGCCGAGGCGCTGCGGGCCGCGGCGGACGTCGCCCACCGGGTGCTCGTCCCCCGGGCGCCCGCCCTGGACGCCGTGGTGCTCGGCGGCGACCGGCGGGCGGTCGACGAGGTCAGGGAGGACCGGCGCCTGGCGCCGCTGCTCGCGCTGGAGGCCGGGCCGTTCCTCACGGTCCCCGACCCCCGGCTCGCCGTGCTGGAGGACACGCCCCGCCTGTTCCGCGCCGTCCGCGTCCGCGTACTGGACCCGTGACCGCACCGCTGAGCGTGGGCACGGCGGGAGGGAAGGGGACGCGCCTGGGAGCGCGCGTCGCCCGTGAGGGGCCGGGCCGGGACTAGAATGGCGGCCATGCGCACTCCCCATTGATCGACTCCTCCGCCGATCCCCGCCTGTCTCCTCACGGGAGTGTCCCACTCATCATGATCATCGCCACCGACGTCGAACTGCGCGCGGGTTCCCGCCTGCTCATCGAGGCCGCCGGCTTCCGGGTCAACCCCGGCGACAAGATCGGGCTGGTCGGCCGCAACGGAGCGGGCAAGACCACGCTCACCAAGGTCCTCGCGGGCGAGGGCATCCCCGCCGCGGGCACCGTGACGATCACCGGCAGCGTCGGCTACCTGCCGCAGGACCCCCGCACCGGCGACCTGACGGTGCTCGCCCGCGACCGCATCCTGTCCGCCCGCGGCCTCGACGAGGTCCTGCGCGACCTGCGGGAGGCCGAGCTCGGCATGGCCGCAGACGACCAGCGGGTCAGGGACCGGGCCGTCCGCGCGTACGGGCGGCTGGAGGACCGCCTCCACGTGCTCGGAGGGTACGCCGCGGAGTCCGAGGCCGCCTCGATCGCGTCGAGCCTCGGGCTGCCCGACCGCGTCCTCGGGCAGCCGCTGGCGACGCTCTCCGGAGGCCAGCGGCGCCGGGTGGAGCTGGCCCGCATCCTGTTCAGCGGAGCGGAGACTCTCCTGCTCGACGAGCCCACAAACCACCTCGATGCGGACTCGATCGGGTGGCTTCGTGATTTTTTGCGCTCCCACCAGGGCGGGTTGGTGATCATCAGCCATGACGTCAACCTTCTTGAAGCGACGGTAAACCGGGTCCTGCACCTCGACGCCAACCGCTGCGTGATCGACACCTACAACGTCGGCTGGAAGGCCTACCTGGAGCAGCGCGAGACCGACGAGAAGCGCCGCAAGCGCGAGCGGGCCAACGCCGAACGGCAGGCCTCGGCGCTGCTGTCGCAGGCCGACCGCATGCGGGCCAAGGCCACGAAGGCCAAGGCCGCGCAGGACATGGAGCGGCGGGCCCGGCGCCTGCTGGCCGGCGTCGAGGGCGAGCGGCGCAGCGACCGGGTCGCCAAGCTGCGCTTCCCCGACCCCGCGCCCTGCGGGAAGACGCCGCTCACCGCGCACGGCCTGTCCAAGTCGTACGGGTCGCTGGAGGTGTTCACCGACGTCGACGCGGCCGTCGACCGGGGCTCCCGGATCGTGATCCTGGGCCTGAACGGCGCCGGGAAGACCACGCTGCTGCGCCTGCTCGCGGGCATCGAGAAGCCCGACACCGGCGAGGTGCGGGCGGGCCACGGGCTCAAGATGGGCTACTACGCCCAGGAGCACGAGACGCTCGACGCGGAGCGCACGGTCCTGGAGAACATGCGCTCGGCCGGGCCCGACCTCGCCGACGTCGACCTGCGCAAGGTGCTCGGCTCGTTCCTGTTCTCCGGCGACGACGTCGACAAGCCCGCGGGGGTCCTTTCGGGCGGCGAGAAGACCCGTCTCGCGCTCGCGACGCTGGTGCTGTCGAGCGCCAACGTGCTGCTGCTCGACGAGCCGACGAACAACCTCGATCCGGCCTCACGGGACCAGGTGCTGTCGGCCCTGGGCTCCTACACGGGCGCGATCGTGCTGGTCACACATGATGAGGGGGCGGTTGAGGCACTGCGGCCCGATAGGGTGATTCTGTTGCCAGACGGAGTCGAAGACGCATGGAGCGACGAATTTTCCGATCTTGTGGCACTTGCCTGATCTTAATTTGAGCGGGTAGGGATCTTTTCCCGCGGAGTAGGTAGCCGATCCCGTCGAAATGACTGATCATGGCTGAAGTAACGCTGCGGAAGTCTGGCACTACAGGAGGTACTCGTGGCCGAGACTCTCAAGAAGGGCACCCGGGTGACCGGGGCCGACCGTGAAAAGCTGGCCAGCGATCTCAAGAAGCGCTACTCCGCGGGTGAGAGCATCCGCGCTCTGGCGGCTTCGACCGGCCGGTCGTACGGGTTCATCCACCGCATCCTCAGCGAGTCCGGCGTGACTCTGCGCGGGCGCGGCGGGGCGACCCGGGGCAAGTCCAAGCGCTAGATCCGCCTCAGCACACGCGACCGCAGCCACAGGTTCCCGCTCGAAGGAGTGGTCGCGTCGCCGGGCCAGAACCTTGTTCGGTAGGCTCGGACGCGATCGGGCAGACAGGAGCGCGGGCGCTGGGCACGGACGGGACGTCGCACCGGACCCGTCGTGCGAGCGGACGAGGGCTCCACCGGAGGCAGGAACGGCAGGGGCATGGCGGAAGCGGCACATGGGGGGCACGAGGAGCACACCGACGCGGTGCGCGACCTCTCGGATTCGGAGTCGATCTCGGCGGCCGCGCCGGCCGAGGTCGGACTGCGCTTCGAGGTGGACGGCGAGATCGCGACCGTGACTCTGAACCGGCCGGAGAAACGCAACGCTCAGACGTTCGCGACCTGGTCGGCGCTGGCCCGGATCGGGGAGACCCTGCCGGACCGCGTGAGAGTCGTCGTGATCCGAGGTGAGGGGCCGTCCTTCTCAGCGGGTATCGACCTGCGCATGTTCACACCGGAGGGGGTTCCAGGACAGGGGTCGTTCGCGACCGCGGCCGCCCTCGACGACGGGGCGTTCGAGCGGCGGATCGCCGAGGCGCAGCGCGGATTCCTGTGGCTGCGCCGGCCCGACATCGTGTCGATCGCCGCGGTTCAGGGCCACGCCATCGGCGCCGGGTTCCAGCTCGCGCTCGCGTGCGACCTTCGGGTCGTCGCCGACGACGTTCAGTTCTGCATGAAGGAGCCGGCCCTCGGCCTGGTGCCCGACCTGACCGGGACCAAGCCGCTGGCCGACATCGTGGGGGTTCCGCGCGCGATCGAGATGTGCCTGACGGCGCGCTCGGTGGGGGCGGCCGAGGCGCTGCAGCTCGGCCTGGCGGAGATGGCGGTGCGCCGCGAGGAGCTGGACCAGGCCGTACAGGACCTGGCCGCGGCGCTGCTGGCCACCGACCGGGCGGCGGCCACGGCCACCAAGCGGCTGCTCCAGGCGGCGCCCGGGCGCACGCTGGAGGACCAGGCCGCCGCCGAGCGCGCCGAACAGGCGGCGCGGATCAGGGCGCTGTTCGCTTCGAGCTGACGGAGGAATCGGGGGCCTCCTCCCGGTGCTGGACCTGCGGGAGGATGGACGACATATGGCGATGATGAACGGGGGCTACGGCTTCCAGGTGATGCGGTCGTTACGGCGGGACAGCTCCGTGACGAAGGAACGGATCGCGCCCGGGACCGTCCGGCGCATCGCCGGCTACGCGCGCCCGTTCAAGTGGCAGATAGCGGGGTTCCTCGCCCTCGTGGTGGTGGACGCGGTCGTCGTGATCGCCAACCCCCTGCTGATGAAGGCGATCATCGACGACGGCATCATCCCCAGGCGGACCGATGTCGTCGCCGCCCTCGCGGCGGCGATCGGCCTGCTGGCCGTGCTCGACGCAGGCCTCGGGCTCGTGCAACGGTGGTTCTCCGCGCGGATCGGCGAGGGCCTGATCTACAACCTCCGCACGGAGGTCTTCGACCACGTCCAGCGCATGCCGGTGGCGTTCTTCATGCGGGCGCAGACCGGCGCGCTGGTGTCGCGGCTCAACAGCGACGTGATCGGGGCCCAGCGTGCCCTCACCAGCACGTTGTCGTCGGTCGTGTCGAACGTCGTGAGCCTCGTCATGGTGCTCGGCGCGATGCTCGTGCTGTCGTGGCAGATCACGCTCGTCGCCCTCGTGCTGTTGCCGATCTTCATCTTCCCGGCCAAGTGGGTGGGCCGGCGGATGTCCGTGCTCACGCGGGAGCAGATGCAGCTCGACGCCGAGATGAGCTCGGTGATGACCGAGCGGTTCAACGTCGCCGGGGCCATGGTCGCCAAGCTGTACGGCCGGCCCGAGGACGAGGCCGTCCACTTCGGGGAGCGCGCCGGCCGCGTCCGCGACGTCGGCGTCACCGTGGCCATGTACGGCGCGGTCTTCCGGATCGCCCTCGGCCTCGTGGCGGCCCTGGCCACCGCCCTGGTGTACGGCCTCGGCGGCACGCTGGCCATCTCCGGCGCCTTTGCGCTCGGCACGCTGGTCGCCCTCTCGTCGCTGCTCATGCGCCTGTACGGCCCGCTGACCAGCCTGTCCAACGTCCACGTGGACGTCATGACGGCGCTCGTGAGCTTCGACCGGGTCTTCGAGGTGCTCGACCTGAAGCCGATGGTCGCCGAGCGGCCCGGCGCCGGGGAGGTCCCCGAGGGGCCGGTGACGATCGAGTTCGACGACGTGCGGTTCCGCTACCCGGCGGCCTCCGAGGTGTCGCTGGCGTCGCTGGAGTCGGTGGCCCGGCCGGACACCGGGCCGTCCCCGGAGGTGCTCAAGGGCGTCGAGTTCACGGCGCGCCCGGGGGAGCTCGTGGCCCTCGTCGGCCACTCCGGGGCCGGCAAGACCACGATGACCTCGCTCGTCTCCCGGCTGTACGACGTGAACGAGGGCGCGGTGCGCCTGAACGGCCTCGACGTGCGCGACGCCACGCTCGCGAGCATCAGGGACACGGTCGGCGTCGTCATGCAGGACGCGCACCTGTTCCACGACACGATCGGCAACAACCTGCGCTACGCCCGTCCCGAGGCGTCCGACGAGGAGGTGTGGGAGGCGCTGCGCGCGGCCCAGATCGCCGACCTGGTCAAGGCCCTGCCCGAGGGGCTCGACACGGTCGTCGGGGACCGCGGCTACCGGCTGTCGGGCGGCGAGAAGCAGCGCGTCGCGCTGGCCCGCCTGCTGCTCAAGGCCCCCCGGGTGGTCGTCCTCGACGAGGCAACCGCCCACCTCGACTCCGAGTCCGAGGCGGCCGTGCAGAAGGCGCTGAGGACCGCCCTTCGGGGCCGGACCTCGCTGGTGATCGCCCACCGCCTGTCCACGATCCGGGAGGCCGACGCCATCCTCGTGATCGAGGACGGCCGGGTGGTCGAGCGGGGCCGCCACGAGGACCTGCTGCGGCTGGGCGGCGCCTACGCCGAGCTGTACCGCACCCAGTTCAGCGAGAGCCCGAGCCCGGAGGGCCGCGTCATCGGTACCCGAGGCGCCTGAGCTCCTCCCGGGCGACCTTCTCCACCAGCTCGGCGTCGGCCGGGGACAGGCGCCTGCGCCAGGTGCCCGGCGCCGGCCGGGGCGCGCCGTACAGGGCGATCGTGCTGACCTTCGCCTCCAGGAAGGCCGACACCGCGTCGATGGCCTCACCGGGGGAGGACAGCATGTCCTCGTACCGCAGGGTGAGCAGGTGCTCGGCGGGCAGCTCGCGCCGCAGGGCGGCGCTGAGCCGCACCGCGCCGCGCCACCGCAGCGCGCACTTGCCGGCCGTCGGCATCGCGTTCCAGCGCTCCCGGTGCTCGGCCGCCCGCACCCCGAGGAACGGGTTGGGGAACTCGGCGTCCTCGCTGAGCATGTGGGGCTTGAACCAGGCCAGGCACGTGGGGTCGGCCAGCATGTCGGCCACGACGTCGCGGCCGTCCCGGATGATCTGGATGAGCCGGGCGTCGGGGAACGCCTGCAGCAGCACCGGCGCGCTGTAGAGCAGATCGGGGCCGGCGTCCCCGAAACGCGACAGCGCCTCCGGCCCCGCGCACGGCCCCGAGCCGACGATGCCGCCCGCCTCGCGGCAGGCCGTCGTGCACTCGGCGCAGGCCCCGGGGACGACCTGCCACGCCTCGGCCAGCACGTCGCGCAGCACCCGGGGCGCGCCGCCGCTGCGGGCGATCGAGGGACGCCGGGCGAAGGCGTACACGACGCGGGCCACCGGGCCCCGCCCCATCGTGATGTGGAAGCCGGGGGAGCGCTTGAGGGCACGGCCCAGGAGGTCCGCGCCGGAGTGCGGGGCCGCGATCACGAACACCGGCCGGCGGACCTTGACGCCGTTGACCACGAGTATGTGCGTCGGAGGTCGCATAGGTACGGCTAAGTCTGACACCCTTTGGGGAGTGAGCGAGCGCATCGGGGGCGGGGCGGCCGGTGACGCCTCTGTAACGGTCCCACGCGGGGCGGACGGGCCGGGCACGGCAGGGGCGGCGCGGCTTCCCCGGAGGCTGCGGCCGGGCGACACGGTGGCTCTGATCGCGCCCTCCGGCCCTGCCGATCCCGTACGGCTCGAACGGGGGGCCCGGGTGCTGCGGGGCATCGGCCTGGAGGTGGTCGAGGGCGCCGGGGTGCGGGGGAGACAGGGCTACCTCGCCGGGCCCGACGCCGCGCGCGCCGCCGACCTCCAGGACGCGTGGTGCGACCCCGGCGTGGCCGGCGTGTTCTGCGTCCGGGGCGGGTACGGCGCGACCCGGCTGCTCGGCCTGCTCGACTGGGACGCCATGGCGGAGGCCGAGCCCAAGATCCTGCTCGGCTCCAGCGACGTCACGGCGCTGCACCGGGCCTTCACCACCCGGCTGGGCGTGGCGACGCTGTTCGGCCCGATGCCCGCGTGCGCCACGATCAGCGACCCCGAGGGCCCGGAGCTCCTGACGTTCGCGCACCTGCGGGAGGCGCTGTTCGATGGGGAGAGCCTGTCGCCGGTCCTGGGCGACCGCGTCCTCGTCCCGGGCACCGGTGAGGCCGCGGGGGAAGGGGTGGTGCGGGGGCCCGTCACGGGCGGCAACCTGACGCTGCTGGCCGCCCTGTGCGGCACGCCGTACGCGATGGAGGCCCGGGGGCGGATCGTCCTGCTGGAGGACGTGAGCGAGGAGCCGTACCGGATCGACCGGATGGTGACGCAGCTGCTGCAGGCCGGGTGCCTGGACGGCGCGCTGGGCGTCGTGCTGGGCTCGTGGGTGGACTGCGGCGACCCGCTTCCCATGCTCGCCGAACGGCTGGAGCCGCTCGGCGTGCCCGTCGTGGCGGGCCTTCCCATCGGCCATGGATCACCACAGTTCTGTGTGTGGTTGGAGGCAGATGGGGTTATTGTGACCGAATCGTGTTCTCTGACTGGCATGTTCCGCAACCCTGACCAGGCAACCTGAAACGCGCCCCGGAACGGTCCGGGCGGCGGCGGAGGGACGGTGCATTGGGACTCTTGCGGCGACTGCTCGGCCGGACGCGGCCCGACCACCCCGCCCCGAGATCCGTCGAGGACGTCGACCTCGACTCCCTGCTCGCCCTGGTCGCCGAGACGATGGGCTACACGTGCGGCTTCGCCGCCGACGGCGCGTCGCTCACGCTGACCTCGCCGGAGGGTGAGCGGGTCGTCAACCTCGTGGGCCTGCGCCGCGAGGCCGGCCGCCGCTCCCGTGAGGACTGGCCGATGCTCGTCTCCGAGCACCTGGCCCACGCCGTGTCCGGCGAGCCGTTCGACGCCTGCAACCTCACGCCGATCCGCCCGCTGCTGCGCACGCGCCTGCACGCCGCCGACGACCCGGCGATCCCCGACCCGTCCCGGATCATCGGCCGCCACCTGAGCGCCGACCTGATCGAGGTGCTCACGATCGGCGCCCGTCCGGTACGGCCCGAGGAGGCCTTCTGCTGGCCGATCCCGCCGGCCCGCGCCCTGGACGTGGCGGTCGGCAACGCGCTGGCCGACGAGCGGCCCACCGTGTCCTCGATCGACCTCGGCGGCACCGAGGTGTCGCTGCTGGCCGCCCCCAGCGCCGCCGCCCACCTGCGCCGCCTCGCCGAGCACGTCCCCGTCCCCGCGGACGGCATGCTCGCCACCCTGCCCCACCGGGGGATCGTGGCCGTCCACCCGGTCGCCGGGATCGGGGTGGTGCGGGCGATCGAGCGGCTGCGGATGTTCGGCCAGCGGGAGTACGCCGTCCGGCCCGACGGTCTCAGCCCCCACGTGTACTGGTGGCACCGCGACCGGCTCACCCGCATCCAGGCGGACCTCGTCGCCCACGACGGCCAGACCCGCCTCGTCGTCGCCCCGCCGCCCGAGTTCGCCCGCCTCCTCGCCCGCATCGCCGGGCAGTCGTAGGCCGTCTCACTCCGTCCACCGGGGTACCCGTCGGCCCGTCCTCGCGCGATCCTGGGACGACGGGCGGACGACGAGGAGGACGGCGAAGGCGATGGATGGACGGCGGCGCGCGGAAAGGGGGCGCCGGCGGTACGCCGGTCCCCGGCTGATCGGGTTCCTCACGGCCGTGGTGGGCCTGGCCGGGGCCGTCGCGGCGCTGGGAGGCGTGGCCTACGCCGTCAACGGCGCCACCCAGGCGGGCGCCACCGTGACCGTGCCGGTCACGATCAATGCGACGGCGGATGACGGGCCGCCGGTGCGCGTCCCAGGAGCGACGCTTCCGCGGAGCGCGCGCCTGGAGCCTCCGGGAGGCGCGCTGGACCTGGTGGCCTGGGACTCGACGGTCGCCGAGCAACTCCTCTCGCGCGGGGACGCCGCGATCGCGGGCCTGTGCCTCGGGGCCGCCGCGGCGCTCCTGCGCCCTCTGCTGCTGTCGGTGCGGGCCGGCACGCCGTTCCGGCGCGGGAACGCGGCACGCGTCGCCGGGCTCGGCGGTCTGCTCGTCGTGGGAGCGGCGGCCGGACCGGCGCTCCCGCACGTGGCGGCCGCCCTGGTCGTGGACCGGCTGCGCCTTGAGGCGGCGCTCGTGACGCCCTGGCAGATCCCGCTGTGGCCGGTCCTGGTGGGCCTGCTCCTGCTCGTCGCCGCCGAGGCGGTCCGCAGGGGCGCCGAGCAGGCCGGGAACGTCCCGGGGAACGTCTCCGGGACGGCCTGAGCGGCCCGCGGGCACGCGGACCGAGGCCGCGCGGCACGCCGGCGAGGCGGCGTGAGCGGCTCGCGTGTGTGCGGGGAGGCGCCGGCTCCCGTGACACGGCAGCCGGCGCCCGCCGTCCGTCAGGAGGCGTGCCTGGTCAGCCGCACCTCCAGGCTGATGCCGTCGGTCCTGATCTCGCAGGCGCGGAAGCGGCTATCGGCCGCCAGCCGTTCGAACCGCTGCCGCGAGTAGGCCCGGCGCCGCAGCCCGCGCAGCGGCACCCTGGTCAGGAACGAGTTCACCGCGTTGAGATCCATCCCCCGGACCTCCTCGGCGATCTCCGCGTCGGTGGCGTCCCGGTTCATGTCCTGGATCACGGCCGTGCCGCCGGGCCGCAGCACCCGGTGCATCTCGTTCAGCGCGTCCACCGGCCGTCCGAAGTTCTTGAACGCCGCCTGGCAGACGATCAGGTCGAACGTGCCGTCGCGCAGGGGCAGGTCGGCCGCGTCCCCGTGCCGCAGGTCGATCCGGACCCCGGCCCGGCGCGCCTCGGCCGCGGCGATCTCCAGGAACGTGCGGCTGAGGTCGAGCGCGGTCACCGCGAAGCCGAGCCGGGCCATCTCCACGGCCAGGTAGCCCGGGCCGGGGGCCACCTCCAGCACGGCGGCCCCCGCCGGGAGCCCTGCGGTCACCTCCCGGGCGTACCGCCGGACGGCGGCCAGCTGCGGCGCCGAGCTGCGCTGGCGGGCGTACCACCGCGCGACGACGCCCTCCATGCCGGGCGCCTGGGTCTGGGTGTGACGGGTCTTCTCCATGTGTCTCCTCCGGTTCCGGATGCGTGTCCGAACCGGCCGGGGACGGAGCCCGGCTATTGTTGCGGTTGCCACCTCGTGGCCGGGTTCCGTTCCGCGGGATCGGTTCGAGGATGAGACCCCGGCGGGGTGTTGCAGCACCTCGCCGGGGTCGACTCACAGGTGGGGGTCCCCTTCCGGGAAATCGGGCGGCGTCTGCCCGGTGTCGTGCCACCGGCGCCACAGGTCGAGCCCGGGGAACGTGCCGTCGGCGAGCTCGGCGAGCAGGGACCGGGTCCAGGAGGCCTCGGCCTCGCGCATCGCCAGGTCGTACTCCGCCTCCACCAGGAACAGGCGGGGAACGTCCCGGCGCCACCCGGCCAGCGCCTCCCTCCGGCCGGCGATCTCCGCCTCCAGCAGCGCCACCCGCCGCCGGAGCAGGCGGGCGACCTCCTCCGGCCGCAGGATGCCCGACACCGACAGGGCCGCCTTGAACTTCGGCTGCTCGGGCTCGGGCGTGCCGAGGAGCTCGCGCACCCAGTCGGCGTACTCGTCCCGGCCGGCGTCGGTGATCCGGTAGATCGTCCGCTCGGGGTGGGCGCCGTCCCGGGAGCTGCCGGCCACCTCGATGAAGCCGTGCTTCTCGAGGTTGCGGACGACGGTGTAGAGCGAGCCCCACTTGATGGCCATGTCGTCGTCCTTGCCGCGTGCCTTGAGCGCGGCGGCCATCTCGTACGGGTGCATCGGCTTGGCCACGAGCGTGGAGAGCACGGCCAGCCCGAGCATGTTGCTCACCTTCCGCCGCTTGGCCACCCTCACCACCCCCACCTCATTACTCGTAGGCGAGTATACGCACGCGAGTAGTCCGGAGGGAAGGGCCGGGCGCCGGACAGCCGGATCGGCCAAGGGTCACTCCAGGGCGAGGGCCGTCCGGATGAGGTGGATGTGGCTGAAGGCCTGGGGGAAGTTGCCGAGCTGCCGGGCGAGCATGGGGTCGTACTCCTCCGACAGCAGTCCGACGTCGTTGGTGAGCGCCAGAAGGCGCTCGAACAGCGCGACCGCGTCGTCCCGGCGGCCGATCATGGCGAGGGCCTGCGCGAGCCAGAAGCTGCAGGCCAGGAAGGCGCCTTCGCCGCCCGGCAGGCCGTCCACGGCGTTGTCCTCGGAGAGCGGGTAGCGCAGGACGAGGCCGTCGACCATGAGCTCCCGCTCGATGGCCTCGACCGTGCCGACGACGCGGGGGTCGTCGGGCGGCAGGAAGCCGACGATGGGGATCTGCAGTAAGGCGGCGTCCAGTTCGCGGGAGCCGTACGACTGGGTGAAGGTGCCGCGGGCCGGGTCGAAGCCCTTCTCGCAGACCTCGGCGTGGATGCGGTCGCGCAGGGCCTTCCACCGCTCGACCGGTCCGGTGCGCCGGAGCTCCTCGACGACCCGGACCATCCGGTCGGCCGCCACCCAGGCCATGACCTTGGAGTGCACGAAGTGCCGCCGCGGGCCGCGGACCTCCCACAGACCCTCGTCGGGCCGGTCCCAGTTGGCCTCCAGGAACTCCATCACCTTGCGGATCATCGCCCAGGCGTGGTCGTCGGGCGGCATCCCCTGCTTGCGCGCCTGGTAGAGGGCGTCGACCACCTCGCCGTAGATGTCGAGCTGGAGCTGTCCGGCCGCGCCGTTGCCGATGCGGACCGGGCGGGAGTCCTCGTAGCCGCGCAGCCAGTCCAGCTCCAGCTCCGGCAGGCGCCGCTCGCCGGCCACGCCGTACAGGACCTGGAGGTCCTCGGGACGGCCGGCGATGGCGCGCAGGAGCCAGGTGCGCCAGGCGCCGGCCTCCTCGATGTACCCGGAGCTGGTCAGCGCGTCGAGGGTCATGGCCGCGTCGCGCAGCCAGCAGAACCGGTAGTCCCAGTTGCGCACCCCGCCCAGGTTCTCCGGCAGGGACGTGGTGGCCGCCGCGACGATCCCGCCCGTGGGCTCGTACGTCAGGGCCTTGAGCGTGATCAGCGACCGGACGACCGCCTCTGGCCAGCGGCCGGTGTACCGGCAGCGGGAGACCCACTCCTCCCACATCCGCGTGGTCTCGGCGAGTTGCTCGAGCGGGTCGATCGGCTCGGGCTGCGGCCGGTGGGAGGGGTGCCAGGTGAACACGAAGGGCACCCGCTCCCCGGCGGACACGGTGAACGCGGCCCGGTGGCGGAA
Organism: Microbispora sp. ATCC PTA-5024; assembly: GCF_000511135.2. Taxonomy (NCBI): domain Bacteria; kingdom Bacillati; phylum Actinomycetota; class Actinomycetes; order Streptosporangiales; family Streptosporangiaceae; genus Microbispora; species Microbispora sp. ATCC PTA-5024. Next base: position 105,415 of record NZ_KI866522.1, read on the forward strand.
GTCGCCTCCCCTGAGGGGGACGCCGGAGTGGATCCAGACCGAGTCGGGGCCCCCGATCGCGTGCAGGTGCCCGTCGCGGCGGCGGACCCAGGGCACGATCCGGCCGTAGTCGAACCGGATGCGGATCTCGGTCTCCATGTCGACGGTCCCGGACAGGCCCTCGACGATGCGGACCATGTCGGGACTGGCGTGACGGGGCGGCATGAAGTCGATCACCTTGACCGCTCCCGTCGCCGTCTGCCAGACGGTCTCGAGGACCAGGGTGTTCTCGGCGTAGGCCCGCCGGACGGGCCGGTCCACGCCGGCCGGGGCGAGCCGCCAGAAGCCGTTGGACTCGTCCCCCAGCAGCCGGGCGAAGCACGCAGGGGAGTCGAACCTCGGCAGGCAGAGCCAGTCGACCGAGCCGTCCAGGCCGACGAGGGCGGCCGACTGCATGTCCCCGACGAGGGCGTAGTCCTCGATCCGCATGCCGCAACGCTACCGGTCCCGGCGCCCCATCTTCATGAACACCTGGGTGGCCGGGCCGATGGTGACGGCGAAGACGATCGTCCCGACGCCGACGGTGCCGCCGAGCAGCCAGCCGGCGGCGAGCACGGTGAGCTCCACCAGCGTGCGGGCCAGCCGGATCGACAGGCCGAGGCGGTTCAGGCCGGTCATCAGGCCGTCCCGGGGGCCGGGCCCGAAGCCGGCGTTGATGTACAGGCCGGACGAGGCGGCGATCGCCAGGATGCCGCCCAGCAGGAACGCCCACCGGACCGCGAGCGGCGCGGGCGGGGGCACCAGCCACATGACCAGGTCGGCGCAGGTGCCGACCAGCAGCACGTTGCTGATCGTGCCGAGCCCGGGCCGCTGCCGCAGCGGGATCCACAGCAGCAGCACGAGCGCCCCGACCAGGTTGATGCACAGCCCCATCGACCAGCCCAGGCGGACGGACAGGCCCTGGTGGAACACCTCCCACGGGTCGAGGCCGAGGTTCGACCGGACGAGCAGGGCGATGCCGGCCCCGTATCCGGCCAGTCCGGCGTAGAGACGGACGAGGCGGCCCGGGAGCGCGCCGAAGCGGGGAAGGGAGAGCTCGGTCATAGTGGACGCAAGTCTCCCGGTCGCCCCCTTGCCAGGAAAGGGCCAATCAGGGAAATTGGCCTGCATGGACCGGTACCTCAGCGCCTCTCAGCTCGCCCGGCTCGTCCGCGTCCCGGCGGACGCCCGTCCGTACTACCGGGCGCTGGCGGCGCAGGTGCGGGAGCTGATCCTGGACGGGCGGCTGCCGGTGGGGGTCCGGATCCCGGCCGAGCGGCACCTGGCCGAGGCCCTGGGCGTCAGCCGCACCACGGTCACGGCGGCGTACGACCGGCTCCGCGAGCAGGGATACCTGGAGAGCCGCCAGGGCTCGGGCAGCCGCACGGCCCTGCCCGACCCTGGCGCCCTCGGGACCGACAACCCATGGATCGCCCCCGACGACGACGGCCTGCTGCCCATGCACTCGGCCGCGCCGCCCGCGACGGCCCTGCTGGGCGAGGCGATCGAGGAGGCCGGGCGCGGCTACCACCGGTACGCCCTCGGGATGGGCTACCACCCGGCGGGGCTCGCGCCCCTGCGGGAGGCGATCGCCCGCCGCTACGGCGAGCGCGGCCTGCCGACCCGTCCCGAGCAGATCATCGTGACGAGCGGGGCGCAGCAGGCCGTCCACCTGCTGATGGCGGCGCTGGCCGCCCCGGGGGACCCGGTGCTGGTGGAGTCGCCGACGTACCCCCACGCGCTCGACGCGGCCCGGATGCGCGGCGCCCGGCTGGTGCCGGTCGGCATCCCCGACGACGGCTGGCACATCGACCTGGTGACGTGCGCCCTGCGCCAGTCGTCGGCCCGGCTCGGGTACGTGATCCCGGATTTCCAGAACCCCACCGGACACCTGATGAGCCGGGAGGACCGGGTGGCGCTCGTGGACGCCGCGCGGCGGTACGACGTCACGCTCCTCGCCGACGAGAGCTGGGCCGAGACGGCGCTGGACGAGGCGGAGATCCCGCCGCCGCTGGCCGCGTTCGACACCGACGGCCGGGTGGTGAGCGTGGGATCCGCCTCGAAGCTGTGGTGGGGCGGGCTGCGCGTCGGCTGGGTGCGGGGGAGCGCCGCGCTGGTCCGCCGCCTGGCCGTCCTCCGGTCGGCCGTCGACATCGCGACGCCGGTGTTCGAGCAGCTGGTCGTGGCGCGGCTGTTCGAGCGCATCGAGGAGACCCGGGCGGAGCGGCGGCGCACGATGGGCGCGTCGCGCGACGCGCTCGCCGCGGCCCTGCGGGACGCGCTGCCGCGCTGGTCGTTCCGGCTGCCGCGGGGCGGCGGCTCGCTGTGGGTGCGGCTCGACGCCCCCGCGGCCACGGCGGTGGCGGAGGCCGCGGCGGCGCGGGGCGTCCGGCTCGCGCCCGGCCCCTGGTTCGGCGTGGACGGCACGCT
>NZ_KI866522.1:107952-116261 GCF_000511135.2 Microbispora sp. ATCC PTA-5024
TGGAGGGCCACCTGCGGCTCCCGTTCACCCAGCCGCCGCAGGTGGTGGCGGAGGCCGTGCGCCGCATCGCGGGCGGCGTCCCGCAGCAGGGCTACCGCCCGCGCGAGCCCCTCACCCCGACGCTCTGAGCGGGCGGACTCAGGCGGGAGGGGCGCCGCCGGCGAGACGGGCGGCCGGCCGGTCGGCCATCAGGGCGTGGACCCGGCGGGCGAACGCCAGCAGCAGCAGGCCGCCGGCCACGGCGGCGAGGGCGAGGGCGAGGTAGTACACCGGCATGGGCACCACGGTCGTCAGCCGGTAGACCTGGCCGCCGATTGAGTCGCCGACGGCGATCGCGAGGTACCACACCCCCATCATCTGGTTCTCGAACGCCCGGGGCGACAGCTTGTTGGTCACCGACAGCCCGGCCGGGCTGAGGAACAGCTCGCCGATCGTCTGGATCATGTAGACCGACAGCAGCCAGAGGATCGACACCCGCGACCCGTCCGAGGCGACCGACGCGGCCATCGACATGACGACGAAGCTCAGGCCCACGAGCACCAGCCCGACGGCGAACTTGACCGGCGCGGTGATCCGGTCGCCCGCCTTGAGGAACAGGTCGGCGAACACCGGGGCGAGCACGACGATCGCGATCGAGTTGCTGTTGGCCACCCAGCCCGGCGGGATCGTGTAGCCGAGGATGTCGAGGTCGGTGTTCTTCTTCGCGAACAGCAGCAGCGCGCTGCCCGCCTGGTCGTAGATCAGCCAGAAGAGCGCGGCGGCCAGGAACAGCCAGACGTACGCGACGAGGCGGGTGCGCTCCTCCGGCGTGATCTCGTGCGACCCCCTGAACAGGAACACGAAGTACGCCAGGGGGACGGCGGCCGTGACGACCGTCAGCGCCAGGGCGAACCGGTCGACCGTGAACGTGCCGCTGAGCGCCCACAGGGCGAGGCCCGCGGCCAGGGCGGCCAGCCCCCAGCCCGCGACCCGCTTGAACCGCCGCTCCTCCTCCGGGGTGAGCCGGTGGTCGGGCTCCTCGCCGGCGCCCCGGAGGTGCCGGCGGCCGAGGACGTACTGGGTCAGGCCGACGGCCATGCCCGCCGCCGCCGCGCCGAACGCGAGGTGCCAGTGGCCGCCCGTCTGGAGCCAGGGCACCACCATGATGCCGACGAAGGCGCCGAGGTTGATGCCCATGTAGAACAACGTGTAGCCGGAGTCCCGGCGGGCGTCGTCGCCGTGGCGGTACAGCTCGCCCACGAGCGCCGCGATGTTGGGCTTGAGCATGCCGCTGCCGAGCGCGATCAGCACGAGCCCGAGCCAGACGAAGGCCCCGCCGGCCGGGACGGCCATGCTGAGGTGGCCGGCCATGATGACCGACGCGCCGTACAGGACGGTCCTGCGCGGGCCGAACAGGCGGTCGGCGAGCCAGCCGCCGGCCAGGGCGAGCAGGTAGACCGAGGCGATGTACACGCCGTACACGCCCACGGCGGTCGTCTCGGAAAGGCCCATGCCGCCGCGCACCTGGGGCGCCGACAGGTACAGCACGAGGATGGCGCGCATGCCGTAGTAGCTGAACCGCTCCCACATCTCGGTGCCGAACAGCGTGGCCAGTCCCCGCGGATGGCCGAAGAACTCGCGCTCCCGCACCGGCGGCTCGGACAGTCCCGATGTCATGCGCTTCCCCCCGATGGCACAATTTCCCTGTACCTTACCTGGCCTAATGTCCGTTTTGTCCGATTAAAGGGGATCTTTATGGACCGACCGGTCGGACTTCTCACTCCCAGGCTCTTGTCGGTTGTGATCAGGTGTGGTGCGATGCATCCCAATCGTGCGACTGGGCACCATTGGGAGGCGCGATGGGCGGCGTTCTTGACGAGCGGGCCGCGATCGAAGGCGAGATCGCCGGCAGGACCGTGTGCGAGCAGTTGAGGTGGGCCGCCGGCGAGCATCCGGACGCCCCCGCCTACTCCGACCCCGCCGGGGACGGCTGGACGACGCTCACGTACGGCGAGGCGCGGCAGCAGGTCCTCCGGATCGCCGCCGGCTACGCCGCGCTGGGCGTCGGCCCCGGTGACGCGGTCGCCCTCATGCTGGTCAACCGCAGCGAGCACGTGCTCGCCGACCTCGGCGCCGTGCACGCGGGCGCCGTCCCCTGCTCGGTCTACGCGACCTTCGCGCCCGACCAGGTCGCGTTCGTCGCGAACGACGTCGCCGCCCGGGTCGCCGTCATCGGCGGCCCGGCCGAGCTCGCGCGCTGGGAGCCGGTGCTCGGCGAGCTTCCGTCGCTGGAGCGGATCGTCATGCTCGACGGCGCCCCCGAGGGCGACGACCGGTTCCTGAGCTGGGCCGACTTCCTCGACCTCGGGGCGCGCGCGCTCGCCGCCGACCCGGCGGCCGTCGAGGCGCGCTGGCGGTCGGTGGCCCCGGACGACGTCCTGACCGTCCTCTACACCTCGGGCACCACGGGGAACCCCAAGGGCGTGCCGCTCACGCACACCAATGTGGTGTTCGAGGTGGAGTCGACGCAGCGGGTCATCGACCTGCCCCCGCAGAGCACCCAGATCTCCTACCTCACCTACGCGCACATCGCCGAGCGGGTGCTGAGCCTCTACCTGCCGCTGTTCAAGGTCAACCACGTCCATTTCTGCACCGACCTCGCGAACCTCGGCGCGACGCTGGCCCAGGTCAGGCCCGTCATGTTCTTCGGCGTACCCCGCGTGTGGGAGAAGATGGCCGCCCGGCTGCAGGCGCTGCTCGCCGTCCAGCCCGAGGAGCAGCAGGAGAAGGTGCGCGCCGCCATGGCCGCCGGGCTCGCGTACGTCGAGGGCCTCCAGCACGGCCACACGGTCACCGACCAGGTCCGGGCCGCCTACGAGCAGGCGGACGCGGCGCTGCTGTCGGTCATCCGCTCGCTGGTCGGCCTGGACCGGGCCCGATGGCTCGCCACCGCCGCCGCCCCCATGCCGTCCGAGGTCCAGCGCTTCTTCGCCGGCCTCGGGCTCAAGGTCATCGACGTGTACGGCATGACGGAGACGACCGGCGCCTTCACCTGCAACACGCCCGACTCGTTCAAGCTGGGCACGGTCGGCCGGGCCCAGCCGGGGGTCGAGGTGCGGATCGCCGGGGACGGCGAGATCCTCACCCGCAGCCCCCTGAACACGCGGGGCTACCTGAACCGCCCCGAGGCGACGGCCGAACTGCTGGACGACGAGGGCTGGCTGCACACCGGCGACGTGGGGTCGGTCGACGAGGACGGCTTCGTCCGCATCGTCGACCGCAAGAAGGAGATCATGATCACGGCCGGGGGCGAGAACATCTCCCCGGCCAACATCGAGAACTACCTGAAGGAGCACCCGCTCGTCGGCCAGGCCCTCGCGTACGGCGACGGCCGGCCGTACCCGGTCGCGATCCTCACCCTGGACGGCGAGGTCGCGCCGGGGTGGGCGCAGGCGCGGGGCGTCGCCTTCGAGTCGCTGGCCGACCTGGCGACGCACCCGGACGTGCTCAAGGAGGTCGAGGCGGCGGTCGAGGCGGCCAACGCCAAGCTGGCCCGCGTCCAGCAGGTGAAGAGGTGGCGGCTGCTGCCGGTCGAGTGGACGGCCGAGAGCGCGGAGCTGACGCCGAGCCTCAAGCTGAAGCGCCGCGTGATCCACGCCAGGTACGCCGGCGTGATCGACGAGATGTACGCGGGCTCCTGACGGCCCCCGGGATCTTGGCCGAACCATTGCCCTGCGGGGAGTGTGTCGAGGCCGGGCTCCCGGCTCCCGGTGCGTACGGTCTCGGGGCATGATGAGACGCACCCTTGCCGCGCTGGCGGTCCCGGCCGCCTGCCTGCCCGCCTCCACGGCGCCGGCCGCGGCCGCCGCGGAGCCCGCGATCCGCTCGATCACGGTGCGGCCGGTCGACCCGGTCGTCGGGCCGACCGGCTCGGTCAGGCTGGTCGTCGACGTCTCGGCCCGCGACGCCGACCGGGTGTCGGTCGTCGTCGAACCCGGCCGGACGCGCTCACCCAGTCCGTCCGAGCCGGGTGAGCCGTCCGAGCCCGGGGAGCCTGGCGAGCCCGGCGACGACAACGATGGCGGGGACGGCGGGGAGACCGGCGACGCCGGGGGTGACGCGGCGCAGTCGGGCGACGCGGGACCGGTGGCGCCGATGCCGCCGTACGGCGCCGAGGCCCCCCGGACGGCCCTCGACGGCTTTCCGCCGATCCTGGGCGGCGCCCTCGTCCCCGGGCGCGTGGTCCGGCGGACGGCGTCCTGGGACGGCGCCTGGGAGACCTGGCGTTTCCTGCCGCAGAAGGCCCTGTCGCGGTGGTACCCGTGCGGCGCGTGGACCGTCACCGCCACGGCCAGGGGCGCCGACGGCGCCGAGACGACCGCGCGGACCGTCTTCTACCTCCGGCGGGCCACCGAGCTCGACGGGGTCAAGGTCGCGCGGGACGGCGACGGGGTGCGGGTCACCGGCACGCTGATGCGGGTCGACCCCCTCGGGCGGGTGGACTACCGGCCGTACGCCGGGCAGCGGGTCGCGATCCGCTTCCGGCCCGCGGGCTCCGGCGACTGGCGGCAGATGGACACGGCCGTCACCAGGAAGGACGGCTGGTTCAGCGCCCGCGCGCGCGGGCAGGGCGACGGCCAGTGGCGCGCCGAGTACGCCGGCAGCACCCGCTACGCCCCTGCGATCAGTGCGGGCAGACGAGTATAAATTGCTCAAATCGGCCCATAAAGCTATAAATGCCAATAAATTACAGAGGTCGGCAGTTGCTGAATTGTGACATTTATTTTGGAGGTTGACGCAACTTTTCTCTCCCTTCGGGCGTCTATGACGTAGGCGTGCCCCACCCCCGGGGCGCGCTCGATTCACGGGGAGAGGATTACCTCATGGTGAAACGAATCGCTACCGGCCTGGTAGCGGTCGCCATGGGCGCCATGGCGCTCGTGGCCGCGCCCGCGTACGCGGACGACGCCACGCCTTCGCCGTCGCCCACGCCCACCCCCACCGCAGGGGACGACGCCAAGCACGGGTACCTGCCCGACCCCAAGATCCTGTCGATCGACGTCAGCCCGAGCACGGTTGTCGTCAATCGGCATGGTTCGGTCGAGGTCACCGCCACGGTGAGGACGAAGGACGTCAAGAGTCTCTCCATCGACGTCTGGGAGCCCAAGGAATACCACCACGGCGGCGGCGACGGCGACGGGCACTGGTTCTCCAAGAGTGACGGTCCCGGCTACGACAAGGCGAAGTACGACGTCACGTCGAAGTCCTGGACGTTCACCTGGAGCCACAAGACCGGTCTGTGGAAGGTTCACGTCGAGGCCGTCGGCGTGAACGGCGCTCAGCTCTCCGCCGAGCGCGGCTTCTTCGTGAAGCACCAGGAGTGGGCGCCGCGGCCGAAGGGCCCGAAGGCGACCCGCATCGTGGGCTTCGACGCCACGCCGGAACCGGTGCGCAAGGGCCACAAGCTCGCCCTCCAGGGCAAGCTGCAGGTCGCCCAGTGCTATGGCGACTGGTACTACGAGTGGGACAGCTACGTCAGCGTCCACGGTGGCGACGACTACTGCCAGGACAGCCGGGACTACTGGCACGACTGGCACTGGCTCGGCCAGCAGGACATCGACGTCTACTTCCTGCCCAGCGGCTCGCACAAGTGGAAGTACGTCGGCACGACGGAGAGCGACCCCGACGGCAGCTTCTACACCAAGGTCCGGGCGCTCAAGTCCGGCACCTGGGGTGTGAGGTTCGACGGCACCAGCCGCCTGAAGGGCTCCGAGGCGTACGACTACGTGAAGGTCGTCCGCCACTAGGAGTGTCCCCGGCACCACCCTTGAACGCCCGGCTCCGCACCTGGAGCTGGGCGTTCTTGTGTCAATGCCGCAATTTCTCGCTAAATCAGGTTTCTCTGACGTTGTTTTCTGATTAAAAGTGACAGTTGGGGTAGGGAGCACCCGGCGATCCCGCCAACCGTTCATAGTGAGTGGAGCCGGCCATGACAGGGTGCGTGCTCGACAGGCGTGTAGGGGAGCGAGAGTGATCCGTTTGCTGCTGGCCGAGGACATGCACCTGATCAGGAAGGCCCTGGTCGCCCTGCTGTCGAGCGAGGACGACCTGGAGGTCGTCGCCGAGGCCGACAAGGGGGAGGACATCGTCCGCCTGGCCTGCCTGCGGCGGCCCGACGTCGCGCTCCTCGACATCGGCATGCCGGGCGTGGACGGCCTCACCGCCGCCGCCGAGCTGCACAGCCGATTACCCGCCTGTAAGACGGTGATCCTCACCGGTCTCGGCACCCCCATGGCCCTGCGGCGGGCGCTCGACGCCAACGTGCGGGGCTTCGTGGTGAAGGACGCCCTGCCGAGCCACCTCGTGGACTGCATCCGCCGGGTCGCGCGGGGGGAGCGGGTCATCGACCCCGAGCTGGCCGTCGCCGCCCTCGATGCCGACAGCAACCCGCTGACCGCCCGCGAGCTCGACGTCCTGGAGACGGCCGCCGGCGGCGCGACCGTGGGGGAGATCGCGGACCGGCTGTGCCTGTCACGTGGAACGGTCCGCAACTACCTGTCGCGCATCCTCAGCAAGGTGGGCGCCCGCTCGCGCGTCGAGGCCATCCAGATCGCCTCGGAGTCGGGCTGGCTGTGGCCCGCCGCCGGCCGCGACCTCGGCGTCCTGCGCTACCGCGCCCGCCGCTGACCCGTCCAGGGGGCCGGGTCAGGAGACGCGGCCGAGGTCCCGGGACTCCCAGTGGCCGACCAGGTCGGCGTACAGCGGGGACGCCTCGGTCATCTCCTCGTGCGTCCCCGCCAGGACCCGTGCGCCGTCCATGACGAGCACCCGGCGGGCCCGCAGCGCCGAGGAGATCCGGTGCGCGATCACGATGAGCGTGCCGCCCCTGGCGGCGAAGGCGGCCTCCGCCTGGGCCTCGGCGGCCGGGTCCAGGTGACAGGTCGCCTCGTCGAGCACGGTCAGGCGGGCCGGGGACAGGTACGTCCGCGCCAGCGCGACGAGCTGCCGCTCGCCGGTGGAGAGCCCGGCCGGGTCGATGTCGGTGTCGAGACCGCCGCACCGCCGGGCCAGGCCGTCCAGGCCGAACAGCGCCACCGCCTCGTCGACCGCCCCGGACGGCGCCCCGGGCGCGAGGTGCGTGAGGTTGTCGCGCAGCGTGCCGTGGAACACGTACGCCTCCTGCGGGATCAGGGCCCGGGCGTCGGGCCGGACCTCGGCGGCCGGGACGCCGCCCACCAGCACCACGCCCGCCGACGGCCGGAGCAGGCCTGCGACCAGGGCGGCCAGGGTGGACTTACCGATGCCGCTGGGGCCGACCACGGCCAGGTGGCCGCCCTCGGGCACGACCAGGTCGAGGCCGTCGATCACCGGCTCGGCCGCCGGCCCGTACGCGAACGTCACCCCCCGAAGCTCCAGGCGGACCCCGTCGGGCGCGGTCTCCCCGTGGCGGACCGGCGGCCCGGCCGCGCCCAGGACGCGCTCCAGCGTCACGACGAGCCGGACCCCGCTCACGCCCAGCCCCTGGATGAGCCCGCCGAGCGCGGGCGTGAGCGACTGCGTGACGTAGGTGAGCGCGCCGAGGACCACGCCCGCCGTCAGGCCCCGGTCGAGCAGCCACGGCGCGCCCGCGAGCAGGAGCAGGACGGGCAGCAGGCCGCCGACGGCGAGCGAGAGCGTCCGGGACGCGGTCACGGCGGCCAGCGACCGGGCGGCCCGCGCCTGCCGGGCGACCTCCCGGCCCACGCTCTGGGCCACGCGCGCCTCGCCGCCGCAGGCCGTCACGTCCCGCAGGCCGCCGGCCATCGCCGCGACCGCCGCGGTGGTCCGCTCGTCGGCCACGATGAACGCCCGCTGCCGCCGCGCCAGGGCGGGCAGGGACGCCAGGAACAGGCCGAGCCCCACGAGGACCGGGGGCAGCACGAGCGGCAGCACGGCCGGGGACAGCGTCGCGATCCCCAGCGCCACGCTGACCAGGGTGAACGCGAACGAGCGGACCACGGTGACGACCGCGCCGAAGGAGTCCCTGGCCAGCTCCACCTGGTGGTTCATCCGGGCCACCGCCGCGGCGTCGCCGCCCCGGCCCGCCCGGAGCGCACCGGCGACCACGCCCTCCACCAGGTCGTCGCGGAACGGCTCGACGATCCCGGCGATCTCCAGCAGGACCCGGCGGGCGCCCACGGCCGCCACCGCCCAGGCCCCGCCCAGCACGGCCAGCCAGGCGAGCCCGGTTAGCGGGCGGCCCGCCGCGAACCCCTCGTCCACCGCCCGCGCCACCGCGTGTCCGCCCGCGAACGCCGGGGCCGCCTCCCCCAGCGACCAGCCCGCCAGGC
>NZ_KI866522.1:116422-134496 GCF_000511135.2 Microbispora sp. ATCC PTA-5024
GGTGAGTGCCGCCCCCGCCCCGGCGTCCCGCCGCGCGCGGTCGTCCCGGGCCTCGTCGTGTCGCGGTGTGTGCTCGCGCGCCGCGTCCTCCCGGGCCCGGTCCTCCCGCGACGCGTTCTCCTGGGCGGGGTCCTCCTGGGCGGGGTCCTCCTCCGGCGCGGGCGGCTCCTGGAAGACGGCCCGGTAGCCGGCGTCCTCCCACAGGGCCTCGTGCCGGCCCGTGGCCCGGACCCGGCCGTCCTCCAGCCAGACCACCAGGTCGGCGCGGGCGGCCGTGGCCACCCGGTGCGCCACGACCAGGCGGGTGCGGTCGCCGAGGCTGCCGGTGAGGGCGCGGGCGACCTGCCGCTCCGTCGCCGTGTCGAGGCTCGACATGGCGTCGTCGAGGATCAGCAGCCGCTCGGCCTGGGCGAACGCCCGCGCGAGGCCGATCCGCTGCGCCTCGCCCCCCGACATGGGCGCGTCCGCCACCGGGGTGAAGTAGCCGAGCGGTAGCCGCCGGACGAAGGGGTCGGCGCAGGCCGCCCGGGCCGCCTCGAACGTGCGGCGGGCGTCGTGGGCGGGCTGCCCGAAGGCCACGGCGTCGCCCAGGGTCTCGCCGAACAACGCCGGCCGCTCGAACGCGTACCCGACGGCCCGCCGCAGCTCCCGCCGCCCGATCTCCGGCAGCGGCACCCCGTCGAGCAGCACGGTCCCCCGCTCGGCGTCCACGAGGCGGCCCGCCACCGCGGCCAGCGACGACTTGCCCGACCCGGAACGGCCGACGACGGCCACGCAGGCTCCGCCCGGCACCACGAGGTCGACGTCGTGCAGCAGCGTCGCCCCGTCCTCCGCCCGGACGGTGACGCCGCGCAGGTCCAGCCGGCCCGGGCCGGGCGGCAGCGGGCGGGAGCCGTACGACGGGGGCGGCACGGACAGCAGGCGCTCTATGCGCGCGGCGGCCGAGCGGGCCCGGGCCAGGCGGGCGGCGTACCCCACGGCCGAGCCGAGGCCGGCGCCGAGCACGACGTAGCGGGCGGCCGCCAGCAGCTCGCCCACGGTGAGGCCGCCGGCCGACAGCCGCAGCCCACCGACGGCCAGCACGGCGGTCTCCAGCAGCGGGACGACCACGGCCGCCTGGACGCCGGCCCGGGCCTGGAGTCGCCACAGGTCGAGGCCGTGGGCGCGCAGGCGGGGGAGCGGGGCGAGCACCCGCCGGGCCTCCCGCTCCTCGACACCGGCGGCGGTGATCGTGCGCGCGCCGGCCAGCGCGCCGACGAGGCGGGCGGCGATCTCGCCCTGGGCCTGCTGGTAGCCGCCCGAGGCGGCCGTGGTGCGCCGGACGAACGCCCGCAGCACGCCGACGATCAGCAGCAGCCCGGCGACGAGCGTCGCGGCGAGCCAGGGGTCGATCAGGGCGAGCGCGACCACGCTCCCGGCGGACGGGACGACGAGGGCCGCCGCGGTGACCACGGCCTCCGGGGTGCGCCCGGCCTCCTCGACGTTGACGCCGGCCCGGGTGACGATCTCGCCAGGGGCGGCGTGCCGGGTCATGGCCGTGCCGACGGCGAGGGTGTGCGTGACGACCCGGCGGCGCAGCCACAGGGCCGAACGGGCGCCGCTCACGCCCGAGGCGAGGACGCCGGTCGCGTCGCAGGCCGCGACGAGGGCGACGAGCAGGGCGGAGACGGTCAGCCACCGGCCGCTGCCGGGGCCGCCCGCCACGAGCGCGTCGAGCGTGCGGCCGAGGGCGAGGGGGAGGAGCAGTTCGGCGGCCGCGCCGAGCAGCGCCGTCGCGGCGAGGGCGGCCAGCCAGGGACCGGCCTGCCGTACGGCCCTGATGACGAGCAGATCCGCCGGGGACACGCCGTCCTCACCTCCTCCCTCGACGAGGTCCCGGCCGCGGCGAGGGCGGGCCGGAGACGAGGAAGAGCCTGGGCGGCCGCCGAGGCCGCCCAGGGCTCCCTGAATATCACTAGTTGCCGCAGAGAACGCTGAGGCTGCTGTTCTCGTGCGGGGTGCAACCGAGCAGGCTCAGGTTGCTGCCGCCGCCACCACCGCCGGTGGGGGCCTCGAGGGTCTGCAGGTCGAGGAGCGCCATGACGTTCACCTCCTTCCCGTGCTGGTCGGGACATGAGACCCGGCGGCGGTACGCAGGGGCCCCTGCGCCTGGGACCGTCCGGGGGGCTCGAGGAACGGGAGGCTCACCGGCTCGTCGTGCAGCGCGGTGCCGAGCGCGAACAGCACGCCGGCGCTCCCTGTGGCGAAGTCCATGGAGAGGCGGAGCAGCTGGGCCCCGGGGAAGGCCAGCCCGCCGCCGTAGGGGATCTCGTGCCAGGCCAGCAGCCGGATCTGCTCGGCCGCGGCCTCCCGGTCGGGCCGGATCCCGTGGCACAGGCAGGCGATCATGCCGGCCCGGCCCGCGAACAGGCCCGACTGGATGTAGTAGGAGAGCCGGCCGACCGGCCGGATGGCGGCCAGGGCCTCGGCGAACCGCCCGTCGTCCCGGTGCGCCAGGTAGCGGTCCAGGACGAGCCCGATGCCCGCCGACCCCTCGTCCAGGTACGGGTTGGTCCGCCAGCCCTGCTGCACCTGGAGCTGCCCGTCGTCCCTGGTCACGCAGCGGCGCAGGTCCTGCCGGAGGGCGGTCGCCGCGAGGTCGAGCAGCCCGGCGTCGCCGGTGCGCTCGTAGGCGTGCAGGAACATCAGCGCCGGGCCCGACGAGCCGTGCATCAGCCCGGCGTGCGGGTTCGCGCCGCCGCTGACCTCCGGCACGTCGTCCGGGCCGCCGAGGCGGCCGGCCACGGCCTCGACGAGGCGGTCCGCCTCCTCGCGGAAGCCGGGCTCGCCCGTGGCGTCGTGCAGGTGGAGGAGGGCGAGGGCGACGCCGGCGAGCCCGCCGTAGAGGCTGAGGTCGAGATGCTCCCAGCTCTGCCGTCCGCACAGCTCGGCCACGTCGAGCGCGTCCTGCCGCCGTCCGAGCGCCTCCAGCGCGTACGCCACGCCGTGCAGGCCGTTGTAGAAGCCGATGCCGGGACCCGGCTTCTTCGCCCGCCTGACGAGCCACTCCTCGTGCTCGGGGAAGCGCCCGGCGCCGGTCGCGGCGAGGGCGTGCAGCACGCCGGCCGCGCCGTTGGCCAGGCCGACCCCGCCGCCCGGCTCGAACTGCACGATGTCGCCGGGGAAGAGCCGGTCGTCCCGCCCGGGCGTGGCGGAGGCGAGGATCGCGGTCGCGACGGCGTCCCGCAGGGCCGGCCAGTCGCGTCCGAGCGGGCTCGGCTCCGGCTCGGGCGGCTCGTGGCCGAGGATCGTCCGGACGGCGTCGCCGACCAGCCGCGGCTCCACCGGGAACGTCTCGGCCACGAGCCGGCCGATCCCGGCGGCCTTCGGCCGGTGGAGCGGCAGCATCATGGTCGCCATAGGGGCGAACATCCCGAGGTGCAGGCAGGCCAGCGCGTACTCGTCGGCCTCGACGCCGAGGCGGTCGGGCGGCGGGGCGAAGCCGGGGTTGGCCAGCGTGGGCCGCCGGCGCTCCTCGGCGAGCGAGGACACCTCGAAGTCGATCAGCACGACCCGCTCGCCGGCCACCAGGACGTTGAAGGGGTGCAGGTCGCCGAAGACCACGCCGCGCCCGTGCACCGCGGAGACGGCCCGCCTCACCCGGGCGAGCATCCCCGTCGCCCATTCCGTGTAGTGGGCGACCATGCGCGAGGTCAGGTCAGCCCGGGTGAGGGGGTGCTCCTGGGCGACGAGCTGGCTCAAGGTGGTCCCGTCCACGTACTCCTGGACCAGGAAGTGGTGCTCGCCGAGGGTGAAGTAGTCGCGGAGGGCGGGCACGGCGTCGAGGCCGTCGAGCCGCCGCATGATGTCCGCCTCGTGCCGCAGGCGGCTGACCGCGTCGCGGCCGGCGGCGTCCAGCCCGGCGTGCGGGCGGCCCTCCTTGAGCACCACCTGCGCGCCGTCGCGCACGTCGCGGGCCAGGTACACGCCGCCGCCGTTCGAGAAGTGCAGCACGCGTTCGACCCGGTACGGCAGGCCCTCCAGCGTGACGGCGTTGCGGGCGGCCACATGGGACTCCAGGAAGGCGGGCAGGGGCACCCACGCGGGCAGGGCGAAGCCGGGGCCGCGCACGTCCGGCACCAGCCGGCCCTCCGGATCCTCGATCGCGAGCACGCGCTCGCCGTTCTCGCCGGCGCAGTGGCGCTCGGCGAACCCGCCGTACCTGACGAACAGCGGGCCGGGGCCGTACCGCAGGTCGCTGAGGATGTACGGCCCCTCGACGCCGTCGAGGATCCCGGCGAGCTCCTTCAAGACCAGTTCGAGCTGGGCCTCGTCCACCGGGTAGATCGTCACGAGCTTGCCGCTGGACCCCCGGAAGGCGTACTTCGAGTTCTGCATCAGCATCACCCGCCGGCCGCGGAGGAACTTGAAGGCCAGCCCGCGGAGGACGCAGTAGTCCCACGCCGCCGAGATGACCCGCTCCGCGTCGTCCGCGCGGGAGGAGATGTGGATCTTCCAGCCCTGGGTGGGCAGGTCGGCGCCGGCCGGCGCGTAGTGGAGCCACGTGTCGGTCGCCAGGTGCGCCCACCCGCTGGGTACGGGCCGCTCGGCGACGGTGAAGTCGGGGTGCTCCGCGCGCTTGCTGTCGAGGGTGTCGTAGAACAAGGGATCTGCGAGGCAGTAAATCTCGTACTTACTAATCACCAGATGTCCCCTTAGGCCGGTCACATCAAAGAATTCCGGAAATGGAGGCGTGAGCCTAGTTACGCCCGTCAACGGCCATATATGGGATCTTCACATAAGGAACCGTGATCCCGGTCACGGGTGACGGGTGATCCGGTTCACGGGCACGGCTGTGCGCTTATCTGTCAATTGCGAGGTCAATGCCGGTGCGCCATTCCCGGCAGGCCGTGTCGCATTCCTTTATGTAATACCGGCAGGTTGGGTAGGAAAATGGCTTCGTGCCGGCCCGTATCAGGGGAGCGATGCGGGTCTAGCGAGCCGGCCGGGCGGGGATCTCCGCGATCAGGCGGAACCAGCCGTCCGGGTCGAGGACGGTCCCGACCATGCCGTTCACGGCCGCAGCGCGGCTGCGCAGGCTGTCGATGCCGCGTCCCTCGCCGGCCGGCGCCGTGGGGTCCGCGCCGTCGTTGGCCACCACGAGCGACACCAGGCCGCCCCGCACCGTCACCTCGATCGCGCACAGGCTGGCCCGGCTGTGGCGCAGCACGTTGGTGACGGCCTCCCGCACCATCACCGCGAGCACCGCGTCGAGCTCGGGCGGCAGGTCCCCGTCGTCGAGCTCCACCTTGCAGTCGGCGCCGTACGCCTTGAGCACGGCACGGGCGTTCGCCAGCTCGGAGGCCAGCGAGATCTCCTGGTACGACCTGGTCACGTCGCGGATGTCGGTGGCGGCCTGGCGGATCGAGCGCAGGGCGTCGGCCAGGGCGGCCCGCACCGGGGAGTCGTCGTCGGCCAGGCGGTAGGCGATCTCGCACTTCAGCGTGGCCAGCCACAGACGGCTGCTGACCAGGTCGTGGACGTCTCTGCCGAACTGCTCCCGCGCGTCGAGGGCCGCCTGTCTCACGGCCTCGGCCTGCATGGCCCGCAGCCGCCGCAGGCGGCGCAGGAGCAGGGCCGCGCACAGCAGCGCGCCGAGCAGTGAGAGGACGGCGAGTATCGGGGAGCTGGGCAAGTGAGGATCCTCCAGTCATCCTCGCCGGAAGCTCGGCCTCGCCTTTCGGTACACACGCTAGATCCTGGCATAGAAATCTAGAAATATGGCCACTCGCAGCGTGTCGAATTCTGTTCTATTCCGCGCGGCCCTTGGATGTGCGCGTTGAATCGGGGCCAGCGAAATTCGAATTCCGGCCATGAACATCACATGACCTGCTCTCACACCACGCCATTGCCCTGTGTGAACCGATGTCTCACCCGTGTCCGGCCGGGGCGCGCGGCGGGGGGAGCGGAGGAACGGTGGCGCGGAAGACGGTGCGTGGCCTTGAGGCGCGGGCGCGACCGGCGGCATATAGACCGGGCGCGCGGCGGTCAGGCGAGGGCGCGGACGGCGGCGCGGAAGACGGCGGGGAGCCGCTGGGCCGCCGGGACCACCAGCCGCGCGCAGGCGGGGTGGCGGCGCGCCTCCAGCAGGGCCGCCGTCAGCAGCCGCGAACGCAGCGACAGCCGCCGCCAGGCCGCCTCGTAGGCGTCGGGACGGCCGTCCCGCAGGCACCGCACCAGCGCCCCGGCCGACAGCAGCGCGAGCGACAGCCCCTCGCCGGTCAGGGCGTCCACGTAGCCCGCCGCGTCGCCGACGAGCAGCACCCGCCCGGCGACCCGTGACCGCACCCGCTGGCGGAGCGGCCCGGCCCCCCGCACCGCAGTGGCGGCCGGGCCGTCCAGCCGGGCCAGCAGGTCGGGGAACTCGGCGAGGTGCTCGTCGTAGCCGCGCCGCCGGGTGCTCAGGACGGCCACGCCGACCAGGTCGTCCCCGACCGGGGTGACGTACGCCTCGCCGCCCGGGGCCCAGTGGACCTCCACGAAGTCGGTCCAGGGGGCGATCCGGTAGTGGCGGCGCAGTCCGTACCGGCGCTGCCCGGACACGGGCAGGCCGAGCCCGAGGGCGGCGCGCACGGGGGAGTGCAGCCCGTCCGCCGCCACCAGCCAGCGCGCCTCCACCATCTCGGATGACCCCTCCCGCGCCATGCGCGGGAACCCCTCCGATGCCGTGCCCGGGAACTCCCCCCACGCCGTGCCCGGGGACCCCTCGCGCGCCCCGCCGGGGAACCCCTCCAACGCTCCGCCCGGGGACATCTCGCGTACCGCGCCCGGGGACTCCTCGCGCGCGCCGTCAGGGCCGTCCGCCTGGGATGCGCGCAGGCGACGGGTCTCCTGCCGGCTCTCGACGCCGGCGCGGGCCGGCCGGCGCAGGGTGACGGCCACCCGGTCCGGCTCCTGGCGCAGGCCGTCCACCCTGCCCCGCACGACCCGGACACCCGTCTCCTCGGCCCGCAGGAGCAGGGCGGCGTGCAGCGCGGTGCGGCGCACGCCGAGGCCGGGGCCGTCCCGGAACAGGGCCTGCGCCCGGTGCGCCCCGTCCACGTAGCGGATGCCCCGGAACGGAACGCCCTGGGGGACCGTCACGCCCAGGTCCCGCAGGGCGGCCGCGCCGGTCGGCATCAGGCCCTCGCCGCAGGCCTTGTCCAGCGCGCCCGCGCGGGGCTCGACGACCACGGCCTCCAGACCCGAAAGCGCCGCGTGGATCGCGGTGGCCAGCCCCGCGGGCCCGCCGCCCGCCACCAGGACGTCGATCACGCCGGCGTCTCGCCGGAAACGGCGGGGGAGCGCCCCGGCAGGCCGGGCTCCCGGGCGAGGGCGGCGAGTGCCGCGTTCTCGCAGCGCAGCCGGACGACCATGAGCGGGACATTGAGCAGCGTGAACGCCACGGCGGTGATCCACGCGGTGTGCACCAGCGGCAGCGCCGCGCCCTCGACCGCCACCGCCACATAGTTGGGGTGCGGCAGCCAGGAGAGCCGGTACGGCCCCCGGCGCACCAGCGGCAGCCCAGGCACGACGACGACCTGCGTGTTCCACTGGGGTCCCAGCGTCGAGATGCACCACCAGCGCAGTCCCTGGGCGGCGGCGACCAGCGCGAGCATTGGCCAGCCGAGGGCGGGCACGAACGGCCGGTCCGCCAGCCACACCTCCAGCAGGCACCCTACGAGCAGCCCGGTGTGCAGGACGACCATGTAGGGGTAGTGGCCGCGCCCCGACAGGACCCCTCCCCGTTCGAGGCTCCAGCGCAGGTTCCGCCGGGCGACGACGAGTTCGGCGAGCCGTTCCAGGCCGACGAGCGCGACGAGCAGCGTGTACCAGGGCGACACGACGTCCTCCGGTCCCTACCAGCGCAACAGGACGAGTTCCGAGCAGAAGCCGGGGCCCATCGCCATGAGCAGCCCCGGAGTGCCGGGCGGCGGCGGCCGCAGGGCGAGGGTGTCCCGCAGCACGTGCAGCACCGACGAGGACGACAGGTTGCCGATGTCGGCGAGCGAGCGCCACGTCAGGTCGAGGGCGCCCTCGGGGAGCCGGAGCGTCTCGGCGACCGCCTCCAGCACCTTCGGCCCTCCGGGATGGCACACCCAGGCGGTGACGTCGTCACCGGTCAACCCGTGGTCGGCCAGGAAGTCGCGCACGTCGCCGCCCAGGTGGGCGCGGACCACCCCGGGGACGCCGGGGTCGAGCACGACGCGGAACCCGGTGTCCCGGACGTCCCACCCCATGACGCGTTCCGAGCCGGGATAGAGCCTGCTGCGGGTCGCCACGACCGCCGGCCCCGCTCCGGAAATGCCCTGGTGGTCGTCGCCGAGCGCCACGACCGCGGCCGCGCCGTCGCCGAACAGCGCCCCGGCCACGAGGTTCGCCATCGAGGAGTCGTCGCGCTGCAGGGTGAGCGAGCACAGCTCGACCGACAGCAGCACGGCGGCGTGGCCCGGCCAGCCGCGCAGGTAGTCGTGGAGCCGGGCGATGCCGGCGGCGCCCGCCACGCAGCCGAGGCCGAACACCGGCACCCGCTTGACGTCGGGGCGCAGGCCGAGGCGGTTCACCAGGCGCGCGTCGAGCGACGGCGTGGCGATCCCCGTGACGGACGTGCACATGATCATGTCGATGTCGGCGGGGTTGAGGCCGGCGGCGTCGAGGGCGCCGGCCACGGCCTCGGCGCCGAGGTCGAGGGCCGCCTCGATGAAGATGTCGTTCGCGGCGCCGAAGCCGTCGAGCTTCCCGTACTGCTCAAGGGGGAGGACGAGGTTGCGGTGGCCCACGCGGGCGCTCGCGTGCAGCCGGTCGAGGACCCGCCGGTCGGCGCCCGCCGGGAGGCACACCCGGGCCACGGTGTCCGTGATCTCTGCCTGCGTGTAGCGGTTGGGGGGAAGAACACCATGGACGGCCGCGATTCGCGTCATTCGACATCCCCCGGGCAGGTGACAGCAGTCACTATCCCTTTTGCCCGTCTTGGCGTTCCGCATGCCTCATGCGCCGCACGCGTCCTCCCGGTCTACTCTCGTCTGGTGACGGACAGCGGGACCGCGCGCGACAGCGCTCTGGGCCGGGAGCGGCGTCGGCCGTCGCGGGCCGTGGCCGGGCTCGCGCTCGCCTGCCACCCCGGGCCGGCCGTCGCGGTCACGGCCCTGGTCACCGCGCTCGCCGCGATCGGCGGACGCGGCGCCGCCGGCCTGCCGGTCGTCGTCGCCGCCGTCCTCACCGGCCAGCTGTCGGTCGGCTGGTGCAACGACGCCGTGGACGCCCCGAGGGACGCCGCGACCGGCCGCACGGACAAGCCCATCGTGACCGGGCGCGTGGGCGCCGGCACGGTCCGGGCCGCCGCGTTCGCCGCGCTCGCCCTCTGCGTGCCGCTCTCGCTCGCCTGCGGCGTCGTCGCGGGCCTCGTGCACCTCGCCGCCGTGGGCGCCGCCTGGGCCTACAACCTGCGGCTCAAGAGCACGCTCCTGTCCTGGCTCCCGTACGCCGTGGGGTTCGGGGCGGTTCCCGCGTTCGTGGCGACGGGGCTGCCGGGCCGTCCCTGGCCCGCCTGGTGGGCGGTGCTCGCCGGCGCGCTGCTCGGCTGCGGCGCGCACCTGGGCAACGTGCTGCCGGACATCGCCGGAGATGTCGCGACGGGGGTGCGCGGCTGGCCGCAGCGCCTCGGCCCCCGCCGGGTGCGGGTCCTGCTGCCGTTGCCGCTGCTGGCCGCGTCCGTCCTGCTGGTGCTGGCGCCCCCGGGGCCCGCAGGGCCGGTCAGATGGGCCGCGCTCGGCGTCGTCTGCCTGTGCACGGCGGCCGGGGCGCTGCTCGGAGGGCGCTCGCCCCGGGTGCCGTTCGCCGCCGCCGTCGCGGCCGCCGCCGTGGACGTCGCGCTCCTGGCCGCCACCGGGACGGGCGTCCTCACCACGTCCTGAAGCCGGCGGTCAGCCCGATTCGGCGGCCCGCCGCGCGGGGACGGGCGGCAACGCCCGCGCGCCGAGGACGGCGAGCGCCGCGCCGCACACCACGACCACGGCGAGCTGGCAGGCCGCGATGAGCGTCATCGCCCGGCTGACGGGGTCGGCCACGGAGAGGTTCAGCGCGTCCGCCCGCGCCGGCAGGACGGGCACGGTGAGGATCGCGAGCGCGACCGGGACGGCGGCCGCGTGCGTCCCGGCGGAGCTGAGGCGCCCGCGGACGTACGCGACGCCGGCCGCCACGAGTCCCAGGCAGGCGAGGCCGGGCGGATCGAGCAGCGGGGCGGCCGACGCCCAGACCCGGGGGTCGGCGCCGCTCGCGAGCACGGCGAGTCCCGACGCGAGGGGAAGCAGCGCGAACACCAGGCCCACGGAGGCCACCGCGACGGCGGGCGTCCGGAGGGCGAGCCGCTCACGCGGCGCGTCCCGGTGGAACCCGGCGCCCAGCAGCAGGACGGTCGCCGCGCCCAGGGGCCACGTCGGCGGGACCAGGTCGGTCAGGTCGCCGTGCGGCGCCCGCGCGAGCACGGCCACGCCCAGTGCGACGTGCAGGACGAGGGCGAGGGCGGCCGCCTCCTTCGCGAGCCGCGGCCGGGCGAGGGCCAGCGCCGCGAACGCCGCGGCCCAGAGCAGCGGCGACAGGCCCGCCGCCAGACTCCACGGCCACGCGGCGCCGTCCGGCGGGGAGGCGGCCCGCGAACCCGGTCCGGCGACGTCGTCGACCAGGGACGAGATCGCGAACGCGACCCCCAGCACCGCCCAGTAGGCGAGGGCGAACGTCGCGGCGAGCCGGACGGCCTGCCCCCACGCGGCCGACCGGGCCGTGGAGCTGGGGCCGCCCAGCCGGACCCGTACGGCGAGGGCCGCGACGCTCGCCACCTCCGGCCAGCGGGGGCGGGCGTCGTCCCCGGCCCCCGGCGAGCCCTCGAGGAACGCGGCGACCATCTCCTCCTCGCGCCCCTCCCGGTAGGAGGCGGGCAGCAGCCGCAGCACCCAGCGGTAGCGGTCCTCCAGCAGGCTCACGATGCCACCTCCCCGGCCGCGCGGCGCGGGCGGGCCGCCCGGGTCACGCGAAGCCTCCGGCGTACCGGTGCGCGCAGGCGCTCGCTCGCCCCGGTCACGCGGTACCTCCGGCGTACCGGGCGCGCAGGCGCTCGCTCGCCCGGCGCGCGTTGGCCGCCAGCCGTGCGGCCTCCTCCTGGAGGGCCAGGGCCCCCTCGTCCGTCAGGCGGTAGTAACGGCGCAGCCGCCCCTGGCGGACCTCCTCGCGGTCGAGCGCCACCAGCTCGTCGGCGGCCAGCCGGTCGAGCACGCCGTACAGCGTGCCGATCTTGAGCTGCACCCGTCCCTCGGAGAGCCGCTCGACCTCCTGCGCGATCCCGTAGCCGTGCCTCGGCTCGTCGACCAGCGCGGTGAGGACGAGGAAGGCGGGTTCCGTCATCGTCATGACCCCAGGATATATCGGTGGGCAGGATATTCAACGGGGCCGGATATCGCGGGTGAGGACCCGGTAGCCCGCCTCCCGGAACACGACGCGGTAGCCGTGGCCGAGCAGGCTCCTGACCCGGGCCGCCTGCTCCTCGCGCGACGCGAAGGGGAAGGTCCGGCGCCGCACGTCCGCGACCACCCACGGCGCCCACCGCGGGGTCCGGTCCCACAGCAGGGTCCGCGTACGGGCCGACAGCGCGGGGGCCAGGTTGTCGGACGCCTCCACCAGCACGCCGTCCGGCACGGCCGCCACGGCCCGCGCCGCCGCGAGCGTCCGGGGCGTCCGGGCGTAGAAGGCGGGCGACAGCAGCGCGCCGAAGGCGAAGAACGGCACCCCGGCCAGGCAGACGGCGAGCGTGAGCCCGGCCCACCACCTGACCGCGACGTCCGGCCGGGGGAGACGGCGGGCGAGGCGCCGCGCGCCGTCCACGCCGCCCGCGAAGGCGACCACCACGACGAACGCGTTGTAGTGGTAGTGGAGGGACCACCAGTTGGGGAACCCCGACGCCAGCATTCGTTCCAGCAGCGGCGGGAGCAGGGCGAGGGTGATCGGGGACAGCAGCGGCGTGAGCAGCGCCGGGGCCACCAGGAGCAGCGCCGTGGCCGCCTTGGCCGGCGGCGTCGCGAGCAGGGCCAGGGCGTCACCGGGGTGCGCGGCCGCGTGGGCGACCGCCTCGCCCGGCCCGCGGCCGAGCGGCCCGTACGCCCAGTAGTAGCCGGGCCGGCCCCCGGCGGCGGGGATGAGCACCGACGTCGTCAGCCACACGGCGGCCGCGCCCGCCGCGACGAGGAGCGCCCCGGCGCGCCGTTCCCCGCGCCTGGTCAGGAGGACCAGCCCGATCCCGGCCACCAGCAGGCCCATGTCCTCCTTCACGAGCAGGAGGCCCAGTGCGGCGGCGGCGGCCATGCCCCGGCGGCCGGCCTGGTGGCGTTCGAGGGCCGCGGCCGTGAGCAGGGGCACGAACGCCACCTCGTGGAAGTCGAACGCGACGGCCTCGGCGACCGGCCACGACAGCGCGTACGCGACGGCGGTGGCGTACGCCGCCCACCGCGCGGCGGGCGTCCCCCCGAACGCCCGATGGGCGTAGGCCCACAGGAACGGCACGGCCAGGGCGAACAGGACGGCCTGGGCCACGAGCAGGGTCCGCGGCCCGTCGTGCAGGCGGTAGAGCGGCGCCAGCGCCGCCAGGACCGGCGACCAGTGGTCCCCCAGCACCGAGAAGTGCGGCCCGAACCCGTTGTGCACGCCCTTCAGGGGAGAGATCGGTTCCCCGAGGCGTGAGTATCCCCGGACCGCCTGGTCGAAGATGACGAGGTCGTATGCGCCGGCGCGGAACCGCGCGAAGGCCACCAGCGACCGGAACGCGTACAGGGCGGCCGCGAGCGTCGTGACGAGCGCCACCGCGACGGCGTCCCGCCGGTCCGTGAAGGGCGGCCGCGTGTCCCCGGGCATCCCTCTCGTGAATTGTCGGAGGCTGGGCAGGCCCACCGTATCGGGCCGCCTACCTCACGTATCCGCTGATGACCACGCCGTTGCCGACCCCGTACGGTCACGTGACCGTTCCACCGCCCGGCCGCCGGCGGGTGAAAGTTTCAGCCCCGTCCCGGGGGATCGGGCGCGAGGCGGGGGCGCCTTTGACGGGCGGCCGGACCGCACGGATGATCCGGAGGCGAGCACCGCTGGGGCGGACTTCCATCGGACTTCCATCTGGCTTTCGTCGGGCCAGCCACACACGAGGTGAGCCGTTCATGAGACTTCCCAGGGCCGGCGCGTGGGCGCCCGCGGCCGCTCTCGCCGCCGCGCTGCTGACGGGCGCCGCGGCACCCGCCGCGCTCGCGGCGACCCTCTCGCACTCCGCTGCGGTCGCTGCGCCTCTCGAGCGCCCCGCGGCGGTCGCTGCGCCTCTCGAGCACCCTGCCGCGGTCGCTGCGCCTCTCGAGCACCCTGCCGCGGTCGCTGCGCCTCTCGAGCACTCCGCGGCGGTCCTTCCGCACTCCGCGGCCGCCGGGGTCACCGACGGGCCGTCCCCGAGCGCGTCGCCCGGCGGGGACGTGACGCCGCCGTCCCGGCCGTCCGGCATCACGCTGTGCCCGCCCCCGGTCCCGGCCGGGGACACGCGCGGCGTGGTGGGGCTGTGCTGGAGCGCCTCGACCGACGACGTGGGCGTGACCGGGTACGAGGTCTACCGGCTCGACACCGGCGGGTTCGTCAAGGCGGCGTCCCCGACCGGGACGATCACCGTGATCAGCGGGCTCATCCGCAGCCGGGTCTACACCTTCTACATCGTGGCGAAGGACGCCGCGGGCAACACCAGCGAGCCGTCCGCGCTCGTCAACGCCACCGCGGTGACCGGCGTGTACGTGTCCCCCACCCCCACCCCGGGGGACACCACGCCGCCGAGCAGGCCGGCCGGGCTGCGCGACGGCTGCGCGTACGACTTCCGGGGCACCTCGTTCTGCTGGAACCCCTCCACCGACGACGTGGGCGTCACCCGGTACGACGTCTACCGCCAGACCGCGACCGGATACCTCAGGGCGGGCACCACGACCTCGCCGTTCTTCGTCGAGGGCGGCCTCGTCACCGGGCGGACCTACACCTACTTCGTCGTCGCCGAGGACGCCGCCGGGAACCTCAGCCTGCCGTCCGACCTGCTGGCGGCCCTGGCGCGGGAGGGCTTCCCCACCCCGAGCCCCTCGCCCAGCCCCACGCCGACCCCCACGCCGACCCCCACGCCCCAGGGTTGCGCGGTGACCTACGCCGACACGTCCTGGAGCACCGGGTTCACGGCCTCCGTCACGATCACCAACACCGGGGCCGCCCCGATCGACGGGTGGACGCTGCGCTTCGCCTTCCCGTCCACCGGGCAGCGGCTCACGCAGGGCTGGTCGGCCACCTGGTCGCAGTCCGGCTCGGCCGTGACCGCGGTGAACATGCCGTGGAACGCGGTGATCCGGCCGGGGGCGTCCGTGCAGATCGGGTTCAACGGCGCGCACACCGGCGCCGACCCCCATCCGGCCGCGTTCACGCTCAACGGGACGGCCTGCTCCACCGCCTGAGCGTTTCCCGCCCGGGGAGGCGGGCAGGCACGACGCATGCCTCTGCTCGACAACACGCTCACCTTGTTGCTCGAAGGCTACGCGTGGCTGCCCGCCCTCCGGCGGCGCTCCGAGAGCGACGTGGTGCACACCCGCGTGATGGGTCAGCGGGCCTTCGCCCTCCTCGGCCCCGACGCGGCCCGCTTCTTCTACGACGAGGACCACGTGCGGCGCGCCCCTGCACTGCCCGAGCCGGTCAAGAGCACGCTGTTCGGCCACGGCGCGGTGCACTCGCTCGACGGGGACGACCACCGCGCCCGCAAGGCGGTGTTCGTGTCGCTCATGACGCCGGAGCGGGTGGCCGGGCTGACCGAGGAGGTCGCGGCGGTGTGGGAGCGGACGACCGCCTCCTGGCCGGCGGGGCGCCCGGTGGTGCTCTTCGACGCGGCTGCCGGGATCCTCACCGAGGGCGTGTGCCGCTGGGCCGGGATCCCCCTGGACGCCTCCGAGGTGCCCGGCCTGGCCGCCGACCTCGTCGCCATGGTCGACGGCTTCGGCTCGCCGGGCCCCCGCCACTGGCGTGCCAGAGCCGCCCGGAGGCGGCGCGAGGAGTGGCTGGCCGGGATCGTCGAGCGGGTCCGCGGCGGGGCCGTCACCCCGCCGCCGGGCTCCGCGCTGGCCGCCGTCTCCGGCCACCGCGACCTCGGCGGGCGGCCGCTCGCCTCTCGGATCGCCGCCGTGGAACTGCTCAACGTCATCCGGCCCACCGTCGCCACCTCGTGGTTCGTGACGTTCGCGGCCCACGCCCTCCATCGGTGGCCGGCCAACCGGGCCCGGCTGGCCGGGGGCGACCCGGCGTTCGCCGAGGCGTTCACCCACGAGGTGCGGCGGTTCTACCCCTTCGCCCCCTTCGTGGCCGGCAAGGCCGTCACCGATCTCACCTGGCGCGGCGAGCACATCAGGGCCGACTGGCTCGTGATGCTCGACATCTGGGGGCAGAACCACGACCCCCGGCTCTGGAAGGACCCGTACGTCTTCGACCCCGGCCGGTTCACCGGCCGGAGGACGGGCGCGTTCGACCTGATCCCGCAGGGCGGCGGCGACCCGGCGACGGGCCACCGCTGCCCCGGTGAGCCGGCCACCGTCTCCCTGCTGGAGGACCTGTCCGTACGGCTCGCCCGGCTGGACCAGGCCGTCCCCGCGCAGGACCTGACCATCTCGCTGCGGCGCGTCCCTGCCCGGGTGGCGAGCGGGTTCGTCCTGACGCCCGGGGTCCGGGCCGGGACCGGGTCCCCCGCCGCGGCGGGGGACCGGCGGCCGCAGCCCTTGTAGCCTCGGCCTTCAGCCTCAGCCCTTGTAGTTGAACACCTGGCGCAGCGTGTGCCGGACCTCGACCAGGTCCTTCTGGTCGTCCATCACCTGGTCGATCGGCTTGTACGCCTCCGGGTGCTCGTCGACCAGGAAGGCCGCCCGGTCGGCGTTCCAGGTCCGGCCGCGCATCGCCTCGGCCAGCGACGCGGCGGACAGCTCACGCTTGGCCCGCCCGCGCGACATCCTGCGTCCCGCCCCGTGCGAGGAGGAGGCGTACGACGCGGGGTTGCCGAGCCCGCGGACGATGTACGATCGGGTGCCCATCGACCCCGGGATCACGCCCTCGTCGCCCACGTCCGCCTTGATCGCGCCCTTGCGGGTGATCCACAGCTCCCGGCCCAGGTGCGTCTCGCGCTGGGTGAAGTTGTGGTGGCAGTTGATCGTGCGGACCCGGGCGCCGCCGCCGGCGACCCGGAACAGGGCCTCGACGAGCGCCCGGTCCATGCGGGCCCGCGACGCCATCGCGTACCTCTGCGACCAGAGCATGTCCTCGACGTACGCGGTGAACTCGGGCGTCCCCTGCACGAGGTAGGCCAGGTCGGGGTCCTCGAGGCCGATGAGCTGCCGCTTCATCAGCTTCTTGGCGCCGGTGATGTGGGCGGTGGCGAGCTGGTTGCCGATGCCGCGCGAGCCGGAGTGCAGCACCGTCCACACGCGGTCGCGCTCGTCGAGGCAGACCTCGACGAAGTGGTTGCCCGAGCCGAGCGTCCCGAACTGGACCGCCACCGTCTTCTCCTGCTTGGGGGTGAGCGCGGTGTGCGGCCGGCCGAGCTCGGCCAGGGCGCGATCGGCCGCGCGGTCCTCGTGCCCCCTGCCGACGCCCGCCGGGATGCGCCGCTCCACGAGCGGCATGAGCGCGTCCAGGCTGTCGGGCAGGTCGGCGGCGGTGAGCGTCGTCTCCGTCGCGACCATCCCGCAGCCGATGTCGACGCCGACCGCGGCCGGGATGATCGCGTTCTCAGTGGGGATCACCGAGCCGACCGTGGCGCCGATGCCGACGTGCGCGTCGGGCATGAGCGCCACGTGCCCCGCCACGAAGGGCAGGCGGGCCGTCCGCGCGGCCTGCTCGACGGCGCCCTCGTCGATCTCGCTGGCCCACGACAGAAGGTTGTGCGCTACCTGCTTCGGCATGATGATCTCCTCGGTCGGTCGAGATCCACTGTGCCGACGTCCGCGTGGGATCCCAACCGATTATTCAACCGGCCCCGGGCCTCCCGGAATTCGATTGCGCCGGTCGGCGGACCCCGCCCATCATGCGGGGATGAGCGACGAGGCATCGGTGCGCGTGACCGCCCCGCCCGCAGCGGGCGTACGGCTGGCCTGGGCCGCGCTGCCCGCCGGCACGCGGGAGGAGGTGGAACGGCACCTCGGCGACCGGGTGGCGGAGGCGGTGAGCCAGCCCGGCGGATTCTCCCCGGGGGTGGCGGCCCGGCTGCGGCTGGCTGGGGGCGGCAGGGCGTTCGTGAAGGCCGTCAGCGCCGCCCAGAACCCGGACAGCCCCGCGATGCACCGCAGTGAGGCGCGGATCGCGGCGGCGCTGCCGCCCGGCGTGCCCGCGCCCCGCCTGCTCACGTCGTTCGACCGGGACGGCTGGGTGGTGCTGCTGTTCGAGGACGTCGAGGGGCGGACGCCCGCGATGCCGTGGGATCCGGCCGAGCTGCGCCGCGTGCTCGACGCGCTGACCGCGCTGGCCGGCGCCCTCACGCCCGCGCCCATCCCCGTGACCGCGGCGACCGACCGGTTCCGGGAGGAGTTCCAGGGGTGGCGGCGGCTCGGGGCCGACCCCGACGACGGCCTCGGCCCCTGGGCGCTGCGCCACCTCGACCGGCTCGCGGAGCTGGAGGCGGGCTGGCCGGTGGCGCTGAAGGGGGACACGCTCGCCCACGCCGACCTGCGCGCCGACAACATCCTGCTGGCGCAGGACGGGCGGGTGATGTTCGTCGACTGGCCGTGGGCCTGCCTCGCCCCGCCGTGGTTCGACCTGCTCGGCATGCTGCCCAGCGTGGCCATGCAGGGCGGCCCGCCGCCCGCCGAGGTCTTCGGCCCCCACCCGGTGGCGAGGGGCGCCGACCCCGATGCCGTGACGGCCGTCCTCGCCGCGCTGACGGGCTTCTTCCTGGAGCTCGGCCGCCGCCCGCCGCCGCCCGGCCTGCCGACGCTGCGCGCGTTCCAGCGCGCCCAGGGGGCCGCCGCGCTGGCCTGGCT
>NZ_KI866522.1:134516-145532 GCF_000511135.2 Microbispora sp. ATCC PTA-5024
TGCGCGAGCGGACGGGCTGGCGCTGAGCGGCGCCGCCCCGACGACCGGGCCCGGCCGCCCGGGACCGCGGCGCCCGGCGCGGGCCGTTAGGCTGCTGCGGCCCACGCGTGATCCCCGGGAGGATCGCGTTCCCCCCTTCGACAAGGTGTGACCCGTGTCCTATGCCGGCCTGCTCCGGAAGCCGTCGGTGGTGCGTGCGCTCGGAGGCTCCCTGGTGGGCCGCCTGCCCACCGCGATGACCGCGCTCGCCATGACGCTGACGCTGCGCGAGCAGGGGACCGACTTCCGGTTCGCCGGGGTCGCGACGGGCGTGCTCGCCGTGAGCGGAGCGCTGGGCGGGCCGCTGCTCGGCCGGATGGTGGACCGCTGGGGCCAGACGCACGTGCTGGTCGTCAGCGCCCTGCTGTCCTGCCTCGGCCTGGTGCTGATCGTGGCCGCCCCGTCGTCCAGGGGGCTCGTGCTGGCCGGGGCGGTGGTGTGCGGCGCGGCCACGCCGCCCCTGGAGCCGTGCCTGCGGACGCTGTGGCCGGTCCTGGTGGGCCAGGAGAACCTGCGGCAGGCGTACGCGCTGGACGCGGCGGCGCAGGAGCTCGTGTTCATCGGCGGGCCGCTGATCGTCGCGGCCGCGGTGGCCGTGGCCCCGCCGGAGGCGGCGCTGGTCCTCGCCGCGGTCCTGTGCGTCGCCGGTGTGCTGACCCTCGCCACCGCCCGCCCGTCCCGCGAGTGGCGGGGCGAGCCGGGCGCGCGCGACTGGCTGGGGCCGCTGCGCAGCCGGGCGCTGGTGCTGCTCTTCCTCGGCCTGGCGGGCGGCGGCACCGCCGTCGGCGGGCTCAACATCGTCGCCGTGGCCTACGCAGAACGGCACCCGGTGCCGGGCGGCGCGGGCGCGCTCCTGGCCGTGTCCGCGCTCGGCGCGCTGACCGGCGCGATCGTCCACGGCCGCAGTCACTGGACGGCCGCGCCCACCGCGCAGGCCGTGCTGTTCTGCGCCGGCCTCGCGGTCACCTACCTGCTGGTGGCCACCATGGCCCCCGTCTGGGTCATGGCGCCGATCTGCCTGGCGACGGGCGTGTTCCTGTCGCCCCTGCTGGTCGTCGCCTTCACGATGGTGGACGCGTTCGCCCCGCCGGGTACGGTCACCGAGGCGTTCGCGTGGCTCATCACGCTCTTCACCACGGGTACGGCCCTGGGCTCCGCCCTCGCCGGGGTGGTCATGGAGGTGGCCGGGCCCGGCACGGCGGCCGCCTCGACCGCGCTGGCCGCCCTGCTGGGCGCCGCTGTCCTCGCGGTGTGCCATCGCCTGCCCGAGAGCCGGCGGCTCGCGCCGCGGGAGGCCGCCGGCTGATGAACCGGCGACTCCAGGGACGCCACCCCGGTCCGTCCGGCGCGGGCACGACGGCGACGAGGCGCGCCGGCTTGTGGAATCGGCCGGGGGACAATGGAGTTGTCCCGTGGATGACCGCAAGCCGTAGGCTTAAGGCTTCCGGGCAATGGAGGTCATCTCGTGCTGGTTGACTCGTTCGGCCGGGTCGCGACCGATCTGCGGGTGTCGCTGACCGATCGGTGCAACCTGCGGTGCTCCTACTGCATGCCGCCCGAGGGCCTCGACTGGCTGCCCAAGCCCGAACTTCTGACCGCCGACGAGGTGGTCCGGCTCGTCACGATCGGCGTCGAGCGGCTCGGCATCACCGAGGTGCGCTACACCGGCGGCGAGCCGCTGCTGCGCCGCGACCTCGTGGAGATCGTCGCCGCGACCGCCGCCCTGCGGCCCCGGCCCCAGATCTCGCTCACCACGAACGGCATCGGCCTCGCCCGGCTCGCCAAGCCTCTGGCCCGGGCGGGGCTCGACCGGGTGAACGTGTCGCTCGACACGCTCGACCGCGACGTGTTCGTCCGGCTCGCCCACCGGGACCGGCTTCAGGACGTGCTTGACGGCCTCGCGGGGGCGGCCGCGGCCGGCCTCCTGCCCGTCAAGGTCAACACCGTGCTGATGCGCGACGTCAACGAGCACGAGGCGGTGCCGCTGCTGCGCTTCTGCCTGGAGCGGGGCTACGAGCTGCGCTTCATCGAGCAGATGCCGCTCGACGCCCAGCACGGGTGGCGGCGCGACCGGATGGTGACGGCCGACGAGATCCTCGGCCTGCTCAAGGACTCCTTCGACCTCACCGAGGACGACCCCCGGGCGCGCGGCAGCGCCCCCGCCGAGCTGTTCCTGGTGGACGGCGGCCCGGCCCGGGTGGGCGTGATCGGCTCGGTCACCCGCCCGTTCTGCGGCGCCTGCGACCGGGTCCGCCTCACCGCCGACGGCCAGGTGCGCAACTGCCTGTTCGCCACCGACGAGTCCGACCTGCGGTCGGCCCTGCGCTCGGGCGCCTCGGACGACGACCTCGCGGCCCGGTGGGTCGCCGCCGTACGGGGGAAGCGCGCCGGGCACGGCATCGACGACCCGAGCTTCCTCCAGCCGGCCCGCCCCATGTCGGCCATCGGCGGCTGAACGGGGATCTGCCGTGCGTCCGCCCGAGGGCACGCCGTACGACGCGGTGATCCTGGCCGGGGGGAGGGCCGAGCGTCTCGGCGGCGCGGACAAACCGGGCGCCCTCGTCGGCGGACGGCCGCTGGTCGAGCGCGTCGCCGCGGCCGTCGCCGCCGCCCGCGCGGTCGTCGTCGTGGGACCGCCCCGGGCCGGCCTGCGCGCGGTGTTCACCCGCGAGGACCCGCCCGGCGGCGGCCCGGTCCCGGCGCTGCGCGCCGGGCTCGCCGAGGTGGCCGCGCCGTGGGTCGCCCTCCTCGCCGCGGACCTGCCGTTCCTCACGGCCGCGCACGTGTCCGCGCTGCTGCGGGCGGCCCTGCCGGACGCCGCGGGAGCCGTCCTGGTGGACGACGGAGGCCGCGAGCAGTGGCTCACCGGGGTGTGGCGGACGGCGGCCCTGCGGGACGCCCTGGCGGCGTACGAGGGGCGGTCGCTGCACCGGCTGCTCGGCCCGCTCGATCCGGTGCGGCTGCGCCTCACGGGGGAGGACGGATGCGAGCCGTGGTTCGACTGCGACACGATTGACGATCTCGGCACGGCCCGCCGCAGGGCCGGGGAGCCCTGACCTTGAGGAGGCCGCATGAACGTGCTTGAGGAGTGGACCGCGCTGGTCTGCCGCGAGCTCGGGATCGACCCGGCGCGGGTGGACCGCGCCGCGGTGCTCGACCTGACCCGGGACGTCGCCCACGGGGTGACCCGGCCCGCGGCGCCGCTCACCGCCTACCTGGTGGGGCTCGCGCAGGGCGCGGGGACGGCGCCGCCCGACGCCGTGGAGAGGTTGTCGCGGATGGCGGGCGACTGGGGCAGGGCGACCGCGGAGACGCTCGGCGACTCTTGACAGACGACCTTACGGGCGGGGTCACGGGAACGCGGCCCCCGTCCCGATACACCGGCCGCCACGGGTACGTGGCTGGAAAAGTGGTAAAGCCCGGGAAAAGGGCGACGCCGGGTGGTTACGGGGGCAAACCACCCGGCGCCGCTTCATCGGCGTTCCGACGGGGGCCCGGAACGCCGGCACCAGCGCTCCGACGGGGGACCAGAGCGCTTGGCTAAACTGTACACCTCTAACCCATGGGTTGCGTCAAGACTTTGTCACGACCCGATCTCGCGTCGGTGGCGTGGGATCTCGTTCTGGCTGGATCCGGTCAAGTCTGAGCCGGCCGGAAGGGTCGCACCTCGTTGGTTGGCCCCGATAACGGCAAGGTATGGCAAAAGAACGGCCCCGGCGACGAGCAGCGCCTTGATCGGCCAGGGAGCCGGCAGGGCCACGGCGAGGATGAGGCAGATCAGCCGGATGCTCATCTTGATCAGATAGCTTCGCTCGCGCCGTTTGATGTCGTCGGACAGCGACGGCTGCGCGTCGGTCACCTGGTGGACCACCGTGGTGCCGCGACTGGACCTGCGCCATGGCTTCACGACTTCCACGTTAGTCCTCCGCTGTGGCGGGTGTGAAAGCCGCACGAGGATACGATCATGCGGAGACCAGAGCAGGAGGACAAGATGTCGGATCGTACCTACCGGGTGACCGAGATCGTCGGCACCTCGGAGGAGAGCGTCGACCAGGCCATCCGCAACGGCGTCCGGCGGGCCGCCCAGACCCTGCGGCACCTCGACTGGTTCGAGGTCACCGAGGTCCGCGGGCACATCGTGGACGGCGAGGTGGCCCACTTCCAGGTCGGCATGAAAGTGGGCTTCCGCCTCGAGGACGCCTGACCGCGACAGGCGCGGCCGACGACGGCCGTCAGCTGGCCTGGCTGACCGTCGACATGTTGAAGTCGGGCACCCGGAGCGGCGGCATGACGGCGCGGGTGAAGTAGTCGTTCCACTCGCGCGGCAGCGTCTGCTCGCTCGCGCCCACCTCGGTCAGGCGGCCGAGCAGGTCGACCGGCGACTCGTTGAACCGGAAGTTGTTGACCTCCCCGGTCACCTCGCCGTTCTCGACGAGGTAGACCCCGTCGCGGGTGAGCCCGGTGAGGAGCAGGGTCTGCGGGTCGACCTCGCGGATGTACCACAGGCAGGTCAGCAGCAGCCCCCGCTCGGTCGAGGAGATCATCTCCTCCAGCGAGCGGCCGCCCTCGGGGCCCGTCATGATCAGGTTGTCGATCTGCGGGGTGGCCGCGAGCCCGGTCAGCTCCGCCGAGTGCCGGGTCTGGATGAGGTTGGCCAGCGTGCCGTCCGCGATCCAGTCGGTGCGGGTCAGCGGCAGGCCGTTGTCGAAGACCGACTGCTCCCGGCCCGACGCGTGCGCGATCACGAACGGCGCGCACTCGATGCCCTGGTGCGCGGGGTCGCCCGACAGCCGCAGCGGGATCGGCGACAGCCGCTCCCCGACGCGGGTGCCGCCGCCCGGCTTGGAGAACACGGTCCGCCCGTCGGCCGCGTCACGCGCCCCCGCCGACCAGTACAGGTAGATGAGCAGGTCGGACACCGCGGACGGCGGCAGCAGCGTCTCGTACCGCCCGGCCTCCAGCGCGATCCGCCGCTTGGCCCACTCCAGCCGCTGCGCCAGCGTGGCGTCGAGCGCGGCCACGTCCACGTCGGCGAAGTCGCGGGTGGCGACGCCGGTCCAGGCCGACCGGGAGACGTCGGCCGACTTGGCGTTCAGTTCCAGCCGTCCCGTCGGCTGGTCGTGCCGCTGCCGCAGCCCGGTCGAGGAGCCGACGAACGTCGAGGTGAGGATGTGCTCGGCGAAGCCGTACAGCCGCCGGCCCGACGCCTCGGCCGACGCGAACGACTCGCCCAGCGCCGGCGCGAAGTCGCGGAAGACCTCGATGGAGGTCGGCTCGACGGGCCGGTCCCAGCCCTCCGAGGCGCCGCCCTCGACGAGCGGGCGGGCGTCCTCCGACGGGCGCGCCTCGCGGGCCGCCCGGTCGGCCGCGGCGACCACGTCCTCCAGCTGGTCGTGCCGTACGGCGGAGCGGGAGACGACCCCCACGCCCTGCCCGGCGACCGAGATGACGGTGAGCCGGGACGAGCGGGCGACGCCGTTCGTCGTCAGCGTGTTGCCGGCGAAGCGCAGGTTGGCGGTGGACCCCTCGTCCACGATCACGACGCAGCCGTCGGCCCGGCTCAGCGCCAGCGCCCGCTCCACGGTCTCCTGTGGCGTGTTCACTTCCCACCCTCCTGGACGGTGTTGAGGATCCGCACGCCGCGGAACAGGGCGGACGGGGTGCCGTGGCTGACCGGCGCGACCTGGCCCGGCTGGCCCTTGCCGCAGTTGAACGCGCCGCCGAGCACATACGTCTGCGGCCCGCCGACGGCCTCCATCGACCGCCAGAAGTCGGTGGTCGTCGCCTGGTAGGCCACGTCGCGGAGCTGACCGGCGAGGCGGCCGTTCTCGATCCGGTAGAAGCGCTGGCCGGTGAACTGGAAGTTGTAGCGCTGCATGTCGATCGACCAGCTCTTGTCGCCGATCACGTAGATCCCCCGCCCGACCCGGGAGATCAGCTCGTCGGTCGAGGGGCCGCCGGGGGTCGGCTGGAGCGACACGTTGGCCATCCGCTGGATCGGCACGTGGCCGGGGGAGTCGGCGAAGGCGCACCCGTTCGAACGGCCGAGGCCCTTCAGCAGGGCCATCCGCCGGTCGAGCTGGTAGCCGACCAGCGTCCCCTCCTTCACGATGTCGAACGACTGCCCGGCCACGCCCTCGTCGTCCCACCCGACCGTCGCGAGGCCGTGCTCGACCGTGCGGTCGCCGACCACGTTCATGACCGGGGAGCCGTAGTGCAGGTTGCCGAGCTTGTCGAACGTCGCGAACGACGTGCCCGCGTAGGCCGCCTCGTAGCCGAGCGCGCGGTCGAGCTCGGTCGCGTGGCCGATCGACTCGTGGATGGTCAGCCACAGGTTGGACGGGTCGACCACCAGGTCGTACGGCCCGGCCTCCACCGAGGGCGCCTTCAGCTTCTCGGCCAGCAACTCGGGGAGCTCCGCCAGCTCGGACGGGAAGTCCCATCCGGTGCCGGTCAGGTACTCGTAACCGCGGCCCGCGGGCGGCGCGAGCGTCCGCATGTCGTCGAACCGGTCGCCGTCGGCCTTCATCGCGGTCAGCACGGGGTGGACCCGGACCCGCTGCTGCGTGGTCACCGTGCCGGCCGAGTCGGCGTAGAACTTCTGCTCCTTGACCTGCATCAGCGAGGCCGAC
Organism: Microbispora sp. ATCC PTA-5024; assembly: GCF_000511135.2. NCBI lineage: Bacteria > Bacillati > Actinomycetota > Actinomycetes > Streptosporangiales > Streptosporangiaceae > Microbispora > Microbispora sp. ATCC PTA-5024. The sequence continues at coordinate 141,188 of NZ_KI866522.1, forward strand.
ACGTGGTCGACGCGGCCGAGCATGCCGGACGACCAGTCGGCCAGCGTCGCCGCCTTGTCGGGCAGCGGCACCTCGAACGGGTCGACGTCGTAGGCCGACACCCAGGTCACGTCGTCGTAGACCGGCTCGGGGGCCAGCTCCACGGGCTCCCGGTTGATCGGCGCGCTCACCGCCGCCACCCGCACGGCCTCCTCGGCCGCCCGGGCCGCGGCCTCCGGCGTCAGCTCGATCCCGGACGCGAAGCCCCAGGTGCCGTCCTTGATCACCCGTACGGCGAAGCCGAGGTCGTCGGCGTCCATCGAGCCCTCCAGCCGGGCGTCGAACAGGCGCAGCGTCTCGGCGCGCACCCGTTCGAGGCGGAAGGAGGCGTGCTCGGCTCCCAGGTCACGGGCGCGCTGGAGGGCCGCGTCCGCCAGCCGCCTGAGCGGCAGGGCGAGAAAGTCGGGGTCGATCTGGCGCATGTCCACGATCCTAACCCTGTGATCTTGTGCCCTGCGGACAAGTGGCCTACCCCCTGGTAGCCGATACCGTCGGTCGCATGGTTCGTTCTGTACTCGTCACCGGCGGCAATCGCGGCATCGGCCTCGCGATCGCGCGCGAGCTCGCGGCCGCGGGGGACGCGGTGGCCGTCACCTACCGATCCGGAGAGCCGCCCGAGGGGCTGTTCGGGGTCCGCTGCGACGTGACGAGCGCCGCGGACGTCGACGCCGCCTTCGAGAAGGCGGAGGCCGAGCACGGCCCGGTCGAGGTCGTGGTGGCCAACGCGGGGATCACCAAGGACACCCTCCTGCCGATGATGAAGGAGGAGACCTTCACCGAGGTCATCGACACGAACCTCACCGGCGCCTACCGCGTGGCCAAGCGGGCCGTGCGCCCCATGCTCCGGTTGCGGCGCGGCCGCATCATCCTGATCTCGTCGGTCGTCGGCCTGTCCGGCTCGGCGGGCCAGACCAACTACGCCGCCTCCAAGGCCGGCCTGGTGGGCTTCGGCCGGTCGCTCGCCCGCGAGCTGGGCTCGCGTGGCATCACGGTCAACGTGGTCGCGCCAGGGTTCGTCGAGACCGACATGACGGCCGTCCTGGACGAGGCGCAGCAGGAGCAGATCCGCAAGAGCATCCCGCTCGGGCGGCAGGCGAAGGCCGACGAGATCGCCCGGGTGGTCCGGTTCCTGGCGAGCGACGACGCCGGTTACATCACCGGCGCCGTCATCCCCGTGGACGGCGGCCTGGGGATGGGACACTGACAGGCGTCCCGGGGACGGACGAGAAGACTGGAGCTTGAGCATGGGTTTGCTGGACGGGAAGCGACTGCTGGTAACCGGCGTCCTCACCGACTCGTCGATCGCCTTCAACGTGGCGCGGCTGGCCCAGGAGGAAGGCGCCCAGGTCGTCCTGACGGGCTTCGGCCGCCTGAGCCTGGTCGAGCGCATCGCCAAGCGGCTGCCCGAGCCGCCGCCGGTGATCGAGCTCGACGTGCAGGACAACGAGCACCTCGACACGCTGGCCGACCGGGTCGGCGCGCACGTGGACGGCCTCGACGGGGTCGTCCACTCCATCGGGTTCGCCCCGCAGACGTGCCTCGGCGGCAACTTCCTGAACACGTCCTGGGAGGACGTCGCCACCGCCGTCCACGTCTCGACGTTCTCGTTCAAGTCGCTGGCCGTGGCCTGCCTGCCGCTCATGAAGGAGGGCGGCGCGATCGTCGGCCTCGACTTCGACGCCACCAAGGCGTGGCCGGTGTACGACTGGATGGGCGTGGCCAAGGCCGGGCTGGAGTCGTGCTCCCGCTACCTCGCCCGCGACCTCGGCAAGCACGGCATCCGGGTGAACCTGGTCGCCGCCGGGCCGCTGCGCACGATGGCGGCCAAGAGCATCCCGGGGTTCCAGGAGTTCGAGGACAGCTGGCCGGCCAGGGCGCCGCTCGGCTGGGACCTCGCCGACACCGCGCCGGCCGCCAAGGCCTGCGTGGCGCTGCTGTCGGACTGGTTCCCCGCGACCACCGGCGAGATCGTCCACGTGGACGGCGGCGTCCACGCGATGGGCGCCTGACCCGCGCAGTGTGAGGGCGCCCCCGGCCTCGGCCGGGGGCGCCCTCGTCGTTCAGGTCCCTCCTGTCGTCAGGAACGCGTCGCCCCTGTCGTCGGGAATGTGCCGCCGATCAGGACGCGCCGCAGGTCAGCGCGGGTGTGGCGGCGGTGCCGGATGCGGTGAACCCGAAGGTGGTCGTGCCGGCGGCGGCGAGGGAGCCGTTCCAGGACTCGTTGCGCACGGAGACCGCGGCGCCGGAGGTGGACGGGACCCCTCCCCACAGCTGGGTGACGGACTGGGAGCCGGTCCAGCTCCAGGTCACCGTCCAGCCCCTGATCGCCGCGCTTCCGGCGCGCACCGTCACCTCGGACTGGAAGCCGCCGGGCCAGGAGTTGACGGTCCGGATGCTCGCGCTGCACCCGCCCGGCTGAGGCGTCGGGGTCGGCGTGGGCGTCGGGGTGGGTGTGGGGGTGGGTGTCGGCGTGGGAGTGGGCGTCGGTGTGGGCGTCGGCGTCGGTGTGGGCGAGGGGGTCGCGGTGCTGTTCAGGCCGAGGAAGTTGATGGCGTAGGCCACCATGCCGTTGAGGGGCAGCGAGTGTCCTTGGCCGGCGACGCTGACGCCCTCGACCGGCGGCTGGGTGCCCGTGGCGCCGTACCGGGTGCGGGTCCACCCGGACGAGGGGCTGTCGGTGGACGCGGGCGTCTGGCCGACGCCGTTGAGGTTGGTCCACTGCTTGATCTCTTCGCCGAAGTTGTTGTAGTTCAGCGTGCTGTCGGACGTGCCGTGCCACAACTGCATCCGGGGGTAGGCGCCGCTGTACCCGGGGTTCATCGAGCGGGCCAGGTCGCCCCACTGCTGCGCGGACTTCGTGACCTGCCCGTTGGCGCACTGGCTGTTCCAGGTGGATCCGTCGGTGGTGGCGAAGCAGCCCGCCGGGACGCCCATGAACGCCGAGCCCGCCTTGAACACGTCGGGGTACTCGGCCGCCAGCACGTTGGTCATCATCGCCCCGGAGGAGACGCCGCTGACGAAGACGCGGCCGGGGTCGACGTTGTACCGGGACCTGGCGTAGTCGACCATCGACATGATGCCCACCGGGTCGCTGCCCCCGCCGCGCTTCAGCGCCTGGGGCGAGTACACGTCGAAGCAGCTCCCGCTGCGCGTGGCCTCCGGGAACACGATGACGAACCCGTACTGGTCCGCCGCCGTCACGTAGTCGTGGAAGTAGCCGTTGAACAGGGCGGACGCGGTGCCCTGACAGTAGTGGACGGCCACCAGCAGCGCGGGCCGTGCGGCGACCCGGTCCGGCACGTAGATGTACATCCTGAGGTTGCTCGGGTTGGTGCCGAAGTTCGTCACCTGGGTGAGCGAGGCCGCGGCGGCCGGTCGGGCGACCAGTAGCGAGGCCGCTGCGACCACGGGCATCAGCGCGGCCGCGAGCACGGCCACGATGCGACGTTTCACGGGCTGTCCTTCCTCCGGGTACACCGGTCCGGCGTGGGGCCGTGGCGCCGCGCGTCGCGCGACTCCCGAAATCGAGTACGTCACCCCGCCGGACCCGGGGGTTTTAACGTTTCAGGAGTCTGAAGAAACATTTCTGACATCACAAGGCCCAACGGCCGGGCCGCTCGCCCGCGGGTCGCCGCCGCCGGCGAACACGAGGTCGGAGGCCCTCGACGGCGCCGGCCGGCCGGCGCCCGGTCGAAAATTTCACGACAAGGGGGAAAGCCGCCGGGCGCGCACGGCCGGCTTTCCCCGGGTCATGCGAGAGGGGCGCCGGGGCGCATGGGGAGCCGCACAGGGCGATGCCGGCCCGGTCACGCGCTCAAGAAAGGGGCCGGCGGCGGGCCGGGGCGCATCAGCGGGAACGCGCGGCGGCCCGCCGAGGGTCAGAGCGGTGGCGGCCCGCCGAGGGCAGGGAGAACGCGGTGGCGGCCGGCGAGGGTCAGACATCCCTGGAGCTTCGTTGTCAAGCAGCAAGGGTGTCGTGACGGTGTTGCCAAGCGGTGGCGCGGTCGTAGGCGGTGTGAGTCTTGAGGCAGCCGTGCAGGATGCCGACGAGGCGGTTGCCGACTTGGCGGAGAGCGGCGTTGTGGCCGACGTCTCGGGCGCGGAGCTGGTCGTAGTAGGCGCGTACTTCGGGGTCGTGCAGGACCGCGCAGCCGGCTTGCAGGTGGAGGGCGTCGACGAGCCGGTCGTTATGGATGAAACGGGCGTGGACGGTCTTGCTTCTGCCCGACTGGCGGGTGATCGGGCTTGTCCCGGCGTAGTTCTTGCGTGCCTTGGCGCTGGCGTAGCGGCCGGTCGCGTCGCCGAA
>NZ_KI866522.1:146066-153781 GCF_000511135.2 Microbispora sp. ATCC PTA-5024
AGTCACGCAGCGCCGCCCGCAGCCGCAGCATGTGCCGGGTCCGTTCCCATAACAGCGTCTGATGCGCCCGGGTGACGACCTTGACCGCCTCGGCCACATCGGAGTCCACCGCGACCTGTGTCAGCTGGTGGCCACGGGTACGGGCCATGTCCGCCAGCGCGTGAGCATCGCCCTTGTCGCTCTTGGCCGCGGAGTTGCCCAGGACCTCCCGGTGACGGGCCGCCTGCTTGGGGTTCACCCCGAACACCTGGTACCCGCCGGCGACCAGCGCCCGCACCCACGGGCCCCGATCGGTCTCGATGCATACCCGCACCTGCGACGGCTCGGCGTCCTCGGGCAGGAACGAGGCCACGATCTCATGGAACCGGCTCATTCCCGCCATCCCCTCCGGCAGGCGGACCCGCTTGAGCACCTGACCGCGCTCATCGTGAACCTCGACGTCATGGTGGTCTTCGGCCCAGTCGTCGCCGACGAACAGCACCCGTTCCTCCCCTCGTCCGGCACCCCTTCTTCCGCAGCCCGCAGGAGCCGGTCGGCGGCCTAATGGACCAGTGCTCACGCTCGCCAGCGGGCACGACATCCCATCAGCGATCAAGGCTCCTGACCACCGGTGAGGGCACGATCTGACCCCAGGACTCAAACGGCCCAGGCGAGGGAAGTGCTCACTCACCGGCGGCTACCAGAGACCGAGTCTGCCTGATCAGACCGACCCGGTAGCTCCCATTAGGCGAGGCGGTGGCGGCCGGAGCGGCCGGGCATGCGGAGGCCGCCCTCGAACGGGATCGACTCCTGCTGCTCGGCCCTGGCCCGGCGCGCGGACACCACGCGGGTGGCGAGCACGGCCGACAGCAGCAGCGCGGCCGTCAGCGCCGTCCCCACCCCGTCGTACGACTTGTGCGGCCGGACCGGCCCGCCGCGCAGGTCACCGATCAGGTCGGGGATGCGCTGGCCCGGCCACAGCAGGGGGATCAGCCCGTCCCGGTCCGGGTGCACACGGGCGACGTCCCCGTCGGCGGAGACGCCTCCGGCGGGGACGTAGCTCGGCCGCAGCGGGTGGTACGGCTCGCGCGGCAGCACGCCCGCGGAGGGCCGGGGACGTTCCGGGGCCACCGAGCCGGGCTTCCCGCCCTCGGCGCCGGGGGCGCAGCCGCCTCCGACCAGGGGCAGGCAGCTGTCCCTGATGGTCTTCGTCAGCCCGTCCGTGAGCCGGGCGGTGGGGCCGGCGCTCGGCGTGCCCGCGCCGGTGACGCCCTTGACCGTCTCCACCGTGTGGTCCACCGCGCCGCCGACGCTGCCGGCGCCGTCGTTCACCGCGGTGCCCGTGTGCTGGACGGCCCCGTCGACGGTCTGGCCCACCGCGCCCACGGCTCCGGTCGCGGCCTTGCCGACGTCGTCGACCGTCGTGTTCACCGTGTCGTCCACGGCGTGGCCCACGTCGTCGACGGCCGACCCGGCGGCTCCCGTCGTGGTGCTCACGGCGTCGTCCACGGCCTTGGTCACGGGCTGCGTCGCGCCGCCGGTCGCCTTGTCGGCGGCGTCCGTCACGCCGTCGACGACGCCGCCGACGCCGTCGACGACCGAGCACAGCCCGCTGGTGACACCCGAGACGAGCCCGCCGCCGTTCGTGCAGTCGAGCGCGTGCGCCGGAGCGGCGAACGCCAGGGGGAGTCCTCCGCCGAGGGCGATCGCGAGAGCCCCTGCGGAGATCGCGGAGGCGTTGCGAGCGATCCCCATGTGTCCCCTTCCACCATGATCTGATCCATCCCCCGCCGTCTCTGCCACTGTTCGCCACCGCGCGGGGTTATGCAGTAGAAAGTTGCGATTCGGTATCGATGTGTGATACGTGAAGGCGATTCTCGTTCGCCTCGGCGCGTACGGAGGGACCTCAGGGGTCGGAGACGTCGTCCAGGGCCTCCCGGATCTCCCACGGAAGGGTGAGCTTCTCGGCCTGGAGCACGCCGAGGAGCTGGGCGTGGGTCCGCGCGCCGACGATGGCCGACGACACGCCCGGGCGGTCGCGCACCCAGGACAGCGCGACGGCGAGCGGCGACACGCCGAGCCCCTCGGCCGCGGTGGTGACCGACTCGACGATCCTGCGGCACCGGTCGTCGAGATAGGGCTGGACGAACTCGGCGAAGTGCGGCGTGGCGGCGCGGGAGTCGGCCGGGATCCCGGTGCGGTACTTGCCCGTCAGCACGCCGCGGCCGAGCGGCGACCACGCGAGCACGCCGGAGCCGACGTGCGCCGCGGCCGGGAGCAGCTCCTCCTCGGCCTCGCGGGCCAGCAGGGAGTACTCCACCTGGGCCGCCACGACGGGGGCGCGGGACTCGCCCGCCCGCTGCCACACGGCGGCGGCCGCGAGCTGCCAGCCCGTGTAGTTGCACACGCCCGCGTAGGCCGTGCGGCCGGTGGACACGGCGAAGTCCACGGCGGCGAGGGTCTCCTCCAGGGGGACCGACGGGTCGAACGCGTGGAGCTGCCACAGGTCCACCTCGTCCAGACCGAGACGGGCCAGCGAGGCGTCGAGCGCGCGGATGAGATGGCGGCGGGAGGCGTCCCGGGCGCCGCCGGACGTGAGGACGGCCTTGGTCGCGATCACCAGTTCGGAACGCGGCACCACGTCGCGGATCAGCCTGCCGATCAGGCGCTCCGCGTCGCCGCCGCCGTACACGTCGGCCGTGTCGATCAGCGTGCCCCCGGCCTCCGCGAAGGCCGTGAGCTGGGCCGTCGCCTCCTCGGCCGAGGTGTCGCGGGCCCAGGTCATCGTGCCGAGCCCGATCCTGGACACCGAGAGACCGCTGCGCCCGACAAATCGCTGGTCCATTGTGCGGTAAGACTAGCCGATAGGCTGTCCGCACCATGGACGTACTTCAGGCCGTCGTGCTCGGCGTCGTACAGGGGCTGACCGAGTTCCTGCCCATCTCGAGCTCCGCCCACCTGCTGATCGTGCCGAAGCTGCTCGGATGGTCCGATCCCGGCGCCGCGTTCACGGCGGTGATCCAGCTCGGCACCATGCTGGCGGTCGTCATCTACTTCTGGCGCGACATCGTCCGCATCGTGTGGACCTGGCTGCGCAGCCTCTGGACGCCGGAGTTGCGCGACGACCTCGACGCGCGCATGGGCTGGTACATCATGCTCGGCACCATCCCGATCAGCGTCGCGGGCCTGCTGTTCAAGGATGCGATCGAGGGCCCGGCGCGCAACCTGTGGCTCAACGCGAGCATGCTCGTCGTCTTCGGCCTGCTGCTGCTCGCGGCCGACCAGATGGGCAGGAAGAAGAAGGAGGTCGCCGACCTCGACATGCGCGACGGCCTCATCATCGGCGCCTGGCAGATGCTGCCGCTGATCCCGGGGGCGTCGCGGTCGGGGTCGACGATGACCGGCGCCCTGTTCCTCGGGTACACGCGCGAGGCGGCCGCCCGCTACTCGTTCCTGCTGTCGATCCCCGCCGTGGTGCTGTCCGGCCTGTTCGAGCTGCGGCACGTCGGTGACGGCGGCGGGGTGCCGGTGGCGCCCACGCTCATCGCGACCGTGGTCTCGTTCGCGGTCGGGTACGCCTCGATCGCCTGGCTGCTGCGCTACGTCGCACGGCACTCGACGATCGTGTTCGTCGTCTACCGCGTCTTCGCGGGAACGTTCCTGCTCACCCTGCTGGCCCTGGGCGTGATCTCCTCATGACGACCGTTCTTCTCGTACGGCACGGCCTCACCTCGATGACCGGGCCCGTCCTCGCGGGCTGGACGCCCGGGGTCCACCTCGACGAGCGGGGCCGGGAGCAGGCCCGCGCCACCGCGGAGCGGCTCGCGCCGCTGGAGCTCGACGCCATCGTCTCGAGCCCGCTCGAACGGTGCCGGGAGACGGCGGAGGCCATCGCCCAGGGCCGGGCCGTCTCGGTGCAGACCGACGACAGGTTCGGCGAGTGCGGCTACGGCGACTGGACCGGCAGGCCGCTGAAGGAGCTGGCGAAGGAGCCGCTCTGGCGGGTCGTCCAGGCGCATCCCAGCGCGGCGGTGTTCCCCGGCGGCGAGGCCTTGGCCGACGTGCAGAGCCGTGCCGTGCGGGCCGTACGGGACTGGAACGAGCGCCTCGGCGAGAAGGCCACCTATCTCGTCTGCAGCCACGGGGACGTGATCAAGGCCATCGTGGCCGACGCGCTGGGGCTGCACCTGGACCAGTTCCAGCGGATCACGGCGGATCCCGCGTCCGTTACGGTGATCCGCTACACCCCCCTGCGTCCCTTCCTGCTCAGATCCAACGACATCGGGGGCGATGTGACCAATCTGGTTCCCCCACCCGAGGTTCCGGAAGGCGAAGGCGGGGGAGAAAACTCCACCGGGAGCGATGCCGCCGTCGGCGGCGGAGCCGGGACCACATAAGGTCGGGCTATGCCGGTCTTCGACTACGATCCGCCTGACAGGTTCGTGGCCGGTGCCGTTGGGCAACCGGGCGCGCGAACCTTCTTCCTGCAAGCCCGCGGTCAGGGCAGGATCACGACCGTGGCGCTGGAGAAGTTCCAGGTGGCCGTCCTCGCGGACCGCCTGGACGAGCTTCTCGACGAGGTGCTGCGCCGCAGCGGCGGCCGCGCCCCCGTCCCGGCCATGGCGCCGGCCGAGCTGGCCGACCAGGGCCCCCTCGACCTGCCGCTCGACGAGGACTTCCGCGTGGGCACGATGGCCCTCGCCTGGGATCCGGACACCTCGCAGGTGATCATCGAGGCCCAGGAGGCCGGCGAGTCCGACGACGACGAGGAGGACGAGGACGACCTGCTCGCCGACGACCGGCCGGAGCCGGCCGTGCTGAGGGTCAGGATCAGCGCCGCCGCCGCCCGCGCGTTCAGCCGCCGGGCCCTGGAGGTCGTCGCCGCGGGCCGTCCGCCGTGCCCGCTGTGCGGCCGGCCCCTCGACCCCGAGGGTCACATCTGCGTCCGTCTCAACGGTCACCACCCGGGAGGTCTGACGGCGTGACGCGGCGAACGAGCGGGACCGGCGTGACGGCTGCCGGGCAGGGGACGCAATGACGGCCGAGGGCGAGGCGGGCATCAGCGACATAGAGGGGCCGGGGCTCGACGACGCCGCGGCCATGAGGCTGCTCCGGGAGGGCACGATCGAGGTGGCCGGACGCCTGGTCGAGGCCACCAACATGACGCTCTACTGCTCGATCGGGAACGGCGAGCACGTGGCGGCGTGCGTCTACAAGCCCGTGCGGGGCGAGCGCCCCCTGTGGGACTTCCCCGACGGCACGCTCGCGGCCCGGGAGGTCGCGGCCTACGAGGTGGCGGCGGCGACGGGCTGGCGGATCGTGCCCCCGACGGTCTACCGCGACGGCCCCTTCGGCCCGGGCATGGTCCAGCTGTGGATCGATGCCGACCCGGAGACCGACCTGATGGCCCTCATGCGCAGCCGCAACCCCGCCCTGCGCCGCATGGCCGTCTTCGACGCCGTCGTGAACAACGCCGACCGCAAGGGCGGGCACCTGCTGCCGCTGCCCGACGGGCACGTCTACGGCGTCGACCACGGCGTGTGCTTCTCCGTCGACGACAAGTTACGGACCGTGCTGTGGCAGTGGCGGGGCAAGTCCCTGCCGCGCGAGGCCGTCAACGTCCTGACCCGGCTGGAGCAGGAGATGGAGCGGGGCCGGCTCGGACGGCGCCTGCGCGAGCTTCTCACCCACGACGAGGTCGAGGCCACCTGGGAGCGGATCAAGCGGCTCCTGGCGACCGGCGTCCACCCCCACCCCTCCGAGGACTGGCCCGCCATCCCCTGGCCGCCTATCTAGAGATCGTTTCGATTACGTGACACTTGCGTGAACCGTACGAATTGTGCACTCTGCAGAGGTCTCTACCGATATGGAGGGAACGCGCGTTGTGTACGGTCATCGTGAGCGTGGAGCCCGACGCCGGGACTCCGGTGCTCCTCGCGGGGGTGCGTGACGAGTTCGTCACCCGGCCGTGGATGTCGCCCGACCGCCACTGGCCCGGCCATCCCGGCCTCGTCGGCGGGCGCGACCTGGAGGCCGGCGGCACCTGGCTGGCCGCCGACCCCGCCGCCCGCAGGGTGGCCGCGCTCCTCAACGGCCACGGCGCCGCCGCTCCGTCCGAGATCCGCCGCTCGCGCGGCTCCCTGCCGCTGCTGGCCGCGGCCGACGGCGTGCTGCCGCCGCTCGACCTGCGCGCGTACGACCCGTTCCACCTGGTGGTGGCCGGGTTGGACGGGGTGCGGGTGTGGAGCTGGGACGGCGGGCGGGTCGTGGAGGAGAAGCTGCCCCGGGGCGTGCACATGCTGGTCAACAGCGGGTGGGAGCGCGGCGACGACAACCCGCGGGTGGCGTGGTTCCGGCCCCGGTTCGCCGCGGCCGAGCGCCCGGACTGGCGCGACGGCGGCTCCCCCCGGCGCTTCTGGGGCGAGTGGCTGGACCTGGCCTCCGGCGGCGGCCTGGCGGTGGACGACCCCCGCGCGCTGGTCTTCAGCAGGCGCCTCGAGGACGGCCGCGTCTTCGCCAGCCTCTCCGTCACCCTCGTCGCCCTCTCCCCGGACGGGCTGCGCTACGACTTCTGCCCCCGCCCGGACGACCCGGGGACCTGGCACCGCGTGCCGCCGACCGCCTGATTCGAGCTCGCGGGCCCGCGGATAGGCTTCACACCATGCGATCGTGGTCTGCTCCGAACGTCCCCAGGCTGCCCGGTCCGGGCCTTCCGCTGCGCCTGTACGACACAGCCGCCCGAGAGGTCCGCGAGACCGCCCCCACCGGGGAGGCGCGGATGTACGTCTGCGGGATCACGCCGTACGACGCCACCCACCTCGGGCACGCCAACACCTACCTCGCCTTCGACCTGGCGTACCGGGTGTGGCGGGACGCCGGGCACGAGGTCCACTACACGCAGAACGCCACGGACGTGGACGACCCCCTCCTGGAGCGCGCGCAGGCCACCGGCACGCCGTGGCAGGACCTCGCCGAGCGCGAGATCGACCTGTTCCGCTCGGACATGGAGGCGCTGCGCATCCTGCCGCCCAGGGAGTACGTCGGCGTGACCGAGGTGGTCGACCAGATCGCCGAGCTGATCGGCCGGCTCACCGAGCGGGGCGCCACCTACGTCCTCGACGGCGACGTCTACTTCTCGGTGTCCGCCGCCCCCAAGTTCGGGGCCGTGTCGGGGTACTCCGAGGAGACCATGATCGAGCTGTTCGCCGAGCGCGGCGGCGACCCGGCCCGGCCCGGCAAGCGCCATCCGCTCGACTGGCTGCTGTGGCGCGCCGAGCGGCCGGGTGAGCCCTCCTGGCCGTCGCCGTTCGGCCCGGGACGCCCGGGATGGCACGTCGAGTGCACGGCGATCGCCCTGCGCAACCTCGGCACCGGCTTCGACGTCTCCGGCGGCGGCTCCGACCTGATCTTCCCCCACCACGAGATGGGCGCCTGCGAGGGTCACGTCGCGACCGGGGAGTGGCCGTTCGCGCGGGCGTACGTGCACGCCGGCATGGTCGGCCTCGACGGCGCCAAGATGTCGAAGTCGAAGGGCAACCTCGTCTTCGTGTCGCGGCTGCGGGAGACGGCCGACCCCATGGCCGTACGGCTCGCGCTGCTGGCCCATCACTACCGCGACGACTGGGAGTGGACGCCGGACCAGCTCACCGAGGCCGAGGCGCGGCTGGCGCGCTGGCGGGCGGCGGTGGCGCGGCCGGCAGGCCCGGACGCGGCGCCCGTGCTGGCCGGGGTCAGGG
>NZ_KI866522.1:153801-159702 GCF_000511135.2 Microbispora sp. ATCC PTA-5024
GGCCGGGGTCAGGGAGCGGCTCGCCGGCGACCTCGACGCGCCGGCCGCGCTCGCCCTGGTCGACGCCTGGGCGGCGGCCGGGGGCGACGACCCCGCAGCGCCCGCGCTGGTCCGTGACCTGACCGACGCTTTGCTCGGCGTGGCGCTGTGACCTGCGGTTTCTCGGTTGCGTCCAGCGAACCCTCAAGTTTTCCACAGCCCGCGTTCAAGGTCGGCTGGTTTCGTTGACCGTGCTATAGCGTTGATCGCGAGCCGGTCCTCCGCGGGCGAGCCGGCGCGAGGGGGAATGGTGCGTGTGGTGTTCCGCCGATGGGCCGGCACGGCCGTCGGCGTCCTGGTCGCCGGGCTGCTGATGATGGCCTGTTCGGCGCCGGACAGCGGCGCGACGAGCGGCCGGGCGACGACCGGGTCCAGTGCGGGGTCCGGCGCGGCCACCGCCGCCGCCGTGCCGGACGAGGCGCCCGCGGGCGGCGCGTCGTCGCGGTGGCCGGTGTTCGGGTTCACCCACACGCAGTACACGGCGGACTACGGCGACGACCGCGCCCTCGCCACGGCGCGGCGCGCCATCGCCGGCCAGCGTCTCCTGCAGAACCAGCACATCATGGGGTTCGGCGCGCTCAACCCCGAGCCGAGCCCCGGGCGGTTCGACTTCGCGTCCCTCGACGACCGGATGGACCTGATCCGCAAGACCGGCGGCGTGCCCGTCGTCACGCTGTGCTGCGCGCCCGACTGGATGAAGGGCGGCCGCGCCGGGCGGACCGACTGGGGCCACATCGAGCGGGCGCCCACGCCCGACCACTACCAGGACTTCGCCGACCTCGCCGCCAAGGTGGCCGAGCGGTACCCCTACGTCACGCACTTCATCGTCTGGAACGAGCTGAAGGGCTTCTTCGACGAGGGCAGGCACCGCTGGGACTACGAGGGCTACACCGACATGTACAACCGGGTCTACAAGGCCCTCAAGGCGGTCAACCCCAAGATCCAGGTCGGCGGGCCGTACCCCGTCATGGCCGACTTCGACGCGCCGTCCGAGCTGGAGGGCCCCTGGGGCAACGTGGACCAGCGCGTGCTCGACGTCCTGCGCTACTGGGACAAGCACAAGAAGGGCGCCGACTTCGTGGTCGTCGACGGGTCCGCCGAGACCGACCAGGGCATGATCCCCGACGACTTCGGCGCCCAGGAGAAGTTCTCCGCCGTCAACCAGTGGCTGCACAAGCACATCGGCCTGCCGATCTGGTGGGCGGAGTGGTACCCCGAGCCGGACGACTCGGGCTGGCCGGACGCGAAGCGCGCCGCGGTGGCCGCCGTCTCGATGATCGAGCTCACCCGGACGAAGTCCGCCGCCGTCCTGTACTGGAACCGCCAGGAGGAGGGCGAGAAGTGCCCGCCCGGATGCCTGTGGACCAGTCCCCGGCAACGCGGCGGCGGGCAGCCCACGCTTCTCCTCAAGGCGCTCCAGGGGTTCGCCCGCTGGTTCCCGCTCGGGGTGAAGACCGTCCCCGTCCAGGTGTCGCCCGCCTCGGTCCGGGCGCTGGGCCGGGACGACATGACGGTCGTGGTCAACACCGCGTCGAGCGAGGTCGGCGCCACGGTGAACGGCAAGCGCCTGAACCTCGCCCCCTACGAGGTCCGCTGGGTCCCGCGCACCTCCTCCTGACCGCCGGCAGGAGGTGTCCCGGACGCGTGGCCGGCGGCGGCGTGCGGGGAAGCGAGACCTGTCCACCGTGGCCCGGCGCTCGCTGCCGGCTTCACCAGCTCCGCCTCGGCCTGGCCCCGGGCTGGAACGCCCTGGACGCGAGTGAGCACGACCTCAACCGGCTGGGCTTCTGGGTCGGACATGCCGACGGCAACGGCATTCCTGTCGCACTCAGCCTGATCGGCGGCAACCGCAACGACCGCAGTCGGACGCGCGCAGACTCACAGTCGGGATCTCAGCACGTCGATCTCACAGCCCGGCGCGAACGGGTCGAAGCCGTGCTCGACCAGCCAGCGAACCACCAGCAGGCTTCGCAGCGACCACCACCCGCGGATCACGTCGAGGTCGACGTCGGCGCCGTAGCCGGCGACGACGTCGCCGAGGTGCTTCTCGTGTCCGAGCGTCAAGACGGCGAGGTCGAGCAGGGCATCGCCGTGGCCCGCCTCGGACCAGTCGATGATGCCCGTGATCTCGTCGCCGTCGACGAACACGTGAGCGATCTGCAGGTCGCCGTGCGTGAAGACCGGAGCCCACGGCCGGAGCGCGGCCTCGGCGACCTGGCGGTTGCGGGCGACCAGGCCGGCGGGCAGGACGCCGTTCGTCACGAGCCACTCGCACTCGCCGTCGAGTTCCGCCGCCCACTCGTCGATGGTCCGGCCTGCCCGGCCGCGCCGGAGTGGCGACGGCGCGTCGTGCAACCTCCGGATGGCGGCGCCCGCCGCGGCCCACGCCGCCGGGGACGCGGTCGACGGCTCGCCGAGGCGGCCGAGCGCCGTCCCCGGGACCGCGGCGATCGCGAGGACGGGCGGCTTGTGCCACAGGACCTTCGGGGTCGGGACCGGCGCCAGGGCCATCGCCTCGACCTCGACGTCGATGCGCGCCGGATCGGCGTCCACCTTCAGGAACACGTCGCCGACGCGCAGGGTCGCGCGCTCGGAATGGGCGACGACCACTGTGACCTCATCCATGGGCGACCAGTATCCCGGGGACGATCGCCGACGTCGCCGGGTTTTGTCCCGTGCACCGGCGCGGCCGGTCTTGTCCCGCTGCCAAGCGGCCTCGTGCGCGCACGACCGCTGGCCGGTCCACCACGTGGAGCCCGAAGCCGTGGTCACGCCGCAGCGGAAGCCGCTCGCGCGCAGCGCCGCCGATGTCGTCCACGCCGACCTCTCACACGGGCGAGTCGGCGTCCGGAGAACCTGACGCCCTCCATGAGGAAGCAGCGCGACGAGGCGTCCCCGCCGGCGGTGTGGGACGTCGTCGGCCCCGGCGAGCCCCGAGGCGCCCGTCTCGGGGGCGACCCGCCGTCAGGAACTCGCGGGGCATCATTCGCCCGGGCCCTGGCCCGCGCCCTTCCTGCGCGCGCGTGAGGCGCGCAGGTTCGCCATATTGCCGCAGGTGCGGACGTTGTGCCAGACCGCGCTGCCGTTGCGGGAGGCGTCGTAGAAGGCTGTGCGGCACCTGGGTCCTCGGCACAGCTTGAGGTGCGACCAGGAGCCGTCGTGCTGGGCGAGAAGAATCTCCGACCAGACCGCGGACGCCAGCCAGCTCGCACCCGTGCCGGCCGGGAGGATGGCCACGCGCCCCCGCTCGTCGGCGACGAGGTGAGCCTGCGCGCGCGGCAGCACCACGCCGCTCGCGTCGAACGGGCCGGTGGACCGCTCGCCAGGCGGGATCTCGAGCATCCCCTTCACCGCGGTCCGCAGTTCACGCACTGCGTCGAGGTCCGTCGCCGGCAGGGACAGCTCCGGTGGCTCCAGTCCGTGGGCCTGCGCCCACTGACCGGCGGCCCCACTCAGCCAGTGCCGGGCGGTCGTGAGGTCGGCCAGCAGATCCGCCCCGAAACGGGTGACGCCGTGGGTGTTGACCAGCTCCTGCACGAGGGCCAGCCCGCCCGGCGCGGTGCGGGCCTCGAACCTCTCCGTCGCCATCCATGACATAGGCAAAGTCTATTTGACTCCAGTCGCGAGTGCGTCCATGATGACAGAGGCAAAAGTGATTACACCTCAGTCGTTGCATGGCTGGGGGTCCCTCACCGGAACAGGTCATGACCGCGATCAACGGAGCGACCGGCGACCCGCGATCGTCCCGCTCGCCTTCGAGGCGACCGGTCCGCAGCTCGAAGGGCCCGTCGCGGGCTGACATCGACCGCCGAACCGATCCGTCAAAGGAGTACTTTCATGGCACAGCTGGACTATGCGGTGTACGTGGCCCCGTCGAAGGCCGCGGTCTCCGACGACCTTCCCCCGGGCGAGGCGCGGCGGATGTGGTCGCCGACCGCATCGACCCTCATCTACGGCGAGAACGACGCGGTCCTGGTGGATCCGCTCATGACCATCCACGAGTCGCGTGCCCTGGCCGACTGGGTGGCGGCCACCGGCAAGAACGTGACCACCGTCTTCGTCACCCACGCGCACGGCGACCACTTCTTCGGCGCCCCCGCGGTGCTCGAACGCTTCCCGGACGCCACACTCGTGGCCACGCCCGGCGTCGCCGCGCACATGGACGCTCAATGGGGTCCGCGCTGGTTCGACGGATTCTGGGCCCCGCGCTTTCCCGGGCAGATCTCGGATCGGCACGTGGTGGCGCAGCCACTGGCAGCCGACGGACTGGTCGAGCTGGAAGGAGAGCGCCTTCACGCGGTCGAGCTGGGCCACACCGACTCCGACGGCACCAGCGCCCTCCACGTCCCGTCCATCGGGCTGGTCGTCGCGGGCGACGCCGTGTACGGAGACGTCCACCTCTATCTGGCCGAGTCGAAGGGCAACGGCCGGAAGGAGTGGCTCGGCGCCCTGGACGCCATCGAAAGCCTCCGGCCCGCCGCCGTCGTCTCCGGCCACAAGCGTGACGGCGACCCTGACAGCCCGGAGGACATCGGCAGGACCCGCCGCTACATCGAGGACTTCACGGCCGCGGCCGAGAAGGCCGGGAGCCACACCGACCTGTACGAGGCGATGGTCGCCCTCTACCCCGACCGGCGCAACCGCGGCGTCCTGTGGAACTCCGCCAAATCGGTCATGTCCTGAACCGTCCCCGCCCGTGGCACGCGGAGAGGTGGCCGGCCGTCGTCCGGGGAAGGGTCGCCTGGGGTCGTCCGGGCGGGCTGGTCGTCCGGATCGTCCTCGGGACCGCCGCCCTCTTCAGCGGGCCGGGCGCCCCGACCGACCCGCCGCCCGGTCGTACGGCACGAGCCAGGCGGCGGGTGCGTGTGGTCAGCGGGCGGGGGGTCCGTCCGCCAGCACCGCGCGGAGCGTCTCGGCGAACTCCTTGGGCTGCGCGAGGAAGCCGCCGTGGTCGCCGGGGAACTCGACCGGGGTGACACCGAGCAGGCCGGCCAGCGCCACCGAGGTCGGATGTGTGACCAGACCGCCCGAGGATTCGCCGATCCCGACGACGACCCGGCCGGCCCCGGCCGTCACCGCGGCGGCGTCCGGCCGGTAGCGGGTGGTGCCGCGGATCTCGTGGGCGAAGAAGCGGGCGCCGTTGGCGATGTCCTGCTCGGAGAAGTCGCCCGGCGGCTGGGCGGGGGCGCCGCCCTGGCCGTCGTCGAAGCCCGACGTGACCATGAACTTCCCCCAGGCCGCCGGCTGCCCCTCCCGGTGGAAGGTCGCGACGATGTCGTCGATCGCCGCATGCCTGTCGGCGGCGTCCGGCAGCAGGTCGAGCAGGGGAGGCTCGTGCGCGACGAGCGTGCGCACCCGCCCGGGATGCCGCGCGGCGAGCGCGAGACACGTCACCGCGCCGCCGCTGCTGCCGAAGACGTCCGCGGACGCGGCGCCGAGGGCGTCGAGGAGGGCCGCCACGTCGTCGGCCCGCAGGTCGGGCGTGGAGTCCTGCTCCGGGTCGTCGAGGACGCTGCCCGAGATGCCCCGAGGGTCATGGGTGACGACGGTGTGGTCGTCCGCGAGGGCGTCGGCCAGGGGGGCGAAGGCGGCGGCGTCCATGGGCGCCCCCATGACCAGCAGCAGGGGCCCGGAGCCCCGGACCTCGTAGCGCAGGCGCCCGCCCGCGACGTCGACGGTGTGGGTGGTCATGATCGGTCGTCCTTCCGTGAATCGTCGTCTGTGACATGGTGACGCGGATAGGACTCCCGCCGGCCCGCGAAATCGTCGCGGATTCGAAAAAATCTTCGGCGCAGCCGCCTCGCGCCAGCCGCCCCGTCCCGGCCGCCGCCCCGCCCCCGGCGGCCGTCCCCGCTCCAGCGG
>NZ_KI866522.1:159888-201437 GCF_000511135.2 Microbispora sp. ATCC PTA-5024
CCCCGCCGTGCGTCCCGCTCGGCCCACCGCGACCGACGCCCCGCCCCAGCGAAAGGGCACCGGCGTCCTGTGCGGGTGATATCGGCCTGTCCGGGGGTAACCCTTTTCTACCAGCGTCGCCAGGCATAATTCCCGAAATCGCCGGTCAATCTCGGAGGTCGCCGCCCGAACGGCCCGGCATTCGTCCGGGAACGGCCCTAGAACGGTCCAAGGCGTCGGTTAGCATTTCTCACCATGAGCGACATGCCTTCTGTCGACGCCATTGTTTCCACCCGTGGTGACCGCGCCGAATTGCTCACGGAAGCCGTCGACTCCATCGTCCGGCAGGACTATCCGGGCCCCGTCACCGTGATGGTCGTCTACGACCGGGCGGAGCCCGACGCGGCCCTCGCCGAGCGCGCCCGGGACGCCTCGCCCCATCCCCGCGAGGTCCGGGTGATGCGCGGCGACCGCGGCCCGGGGTCGTCGGCCAGCCGCAACGCCGGCATCCTCGCCACCTCCTCCGAGCTGGTCGGGTTCTGCGACGACGACGACGTCTGGCTCCCGGGGAAGCTGTCCAGCCAGGTCGCGGCGCTGACCGGCAACCCGCGGGCGCTGTTCGCCTCCTGCGGCGCCGAGACCGACTACGGCGACCGGACCAGCACCTGCCTGTGGCACAAGCCGCAGATCGCGCACGCCGACCTGCTCGAGTCCCGGGTGAAGCAGGCCTGCACCGACTCCTTCCTCGTACGGCGGGAGGGGCTGCTCGGCCCGATCGGCCTGTTCTCCGAGGACATCCCCGGCGGCTTCGCCGAAGACTACGACATGCTGCTGCGTGCCGCCCGGCACGCGCCGATCGTGTACGTGCCCGAGGTCGGCGTGCGCGTCCGCGCCCACGGCAGGCGGTCGCACTTCAACGGGCGCTGGGCCACGATCGCC
This sequence comes from Microbispora sp. ATCC PTA-5024, assembly GCF_000511135.2. NCBI lineage: Bacteria > Bacillati > Actinomycetota > Actinomycetes > Streptosporangiales > Streptosporangiaceae > Microbispora > Microbispora sp. ATCC PTA-5024. The sequence goes on from NZ_KI866522.1 coordinate 160,807, forward strand.
ACGGCCAACGAGTGGCTGCTCGCCACGTACCCCGAGTTCTTCACCGAGCGCAGGGGCTTCGCCCGGCTCGCCGGCCAGATCGGCCTGGCCTGGAGCATGTACGGCGAACGGCGCAACGCCCTCCGGTGGGCCCGCCGGTCGTTCCTGGCGAGCCCGCTGGAGGTCCGGTCGTACGTCGTCACGGCGCTCGCGCTGGGGGCCGTCTCGCGCTCGTGGGTGCAGCGTCACCTCGACGCCGCCGGCGCCACCTCCTGAGGGACGCCCGGGGGTCAGAGCGGGACGTGGTCCCCGAGGTGGGCGAGGCCCTCCAGCAGCGGGGGGACGGCCGCGATGTGGCCGACGGCCCGCACCGGCCGGAGCCGCCGCAGGAGGACGCGCAGCCGGGTCTCCGCCGGGGCCGCGCGCAGCCGGAACGGCCCATAGTTGCCGATGCACGCCCGCCGGTAGGCGTACGGCGCCTCCTGGGGGTGGGAGTCGACGGTCACGCAGCCGTAGCGGTACCCGGCCGCCCGCACGGCCTCCAGCACCCGGGCGTCGGCGAAGCCGTACGGATAGCAGATGCCGTCGGCGGGCTGGCCCGTGACGTCACGCAGGATGTCCCGGCTGTGGGTCAGCTCGTGCTTGAGCGCCTCGTCCGGCAGCGTGGTGAGCGCCGTGTGGGTCAGCCCGTGGGAGCCGATCTCCATGCCCTCGTCGGACACCGTGCGCAGCTCGTCGGCCGTCATCAGCCGCTTGCGCGGACCGGGCTGGTCCCACGCGTTGTGGTCGCCCAGCAGTCCCGGCACGATGTACAGGCTCGCGGTGAACCCGTACCGGCGCAGGACGGGCAGCGCGTGGTCCAGGAAGTCGGCGTACCCGTCGTCGAACGTCAGCGCGACCATGTCATCGGTCCTGCCGGCCGCCAGCAGTTCGCGCGTCGAGACCCCGCGCTTGCCCCGCTTGTAGAGCCACCTGATCTGGGCTTCGAAGGTGTCGGGATCGACGGTTATGGAATAGGGGTCGAATGTGTAGTGGTCGATCGAGTGATACATCCAGATCGCAGACACTCGACGAGTCTACGTGAGCGATCGTTCCGCTCACAGGCGCCCGTTATGTCATCGTGATCCGATGGTCGCATCCGCGTATTCACATGAGCCACATTCGCCTCGGTAACTCTGCTTATCCCGAAATTTCCAGCTAAGGAGTTACCGACCCCCGGACGTGAGCGGAAAGCCGACTTACCGGACGGCGTCAGGACCCGCCGCGCAGGCTGCCGTACCGGCGCATGAGCCGGTCGGCCAGGCCGTGCAGGCGCGGGCTGTCGAGCACGAGCTGCCGGGCCCGCCGGACCGGGGTGTTCCTGGCCCAGTACAGCGCGGCCCCGGCCGAGCGGCGGCGGGCGCAGCCCTCCGCCACCATGTGGCCGCCGGTCCGCAGCGTCTGCTTGTAGTCGTCGCCCTTGCTGGTGCTCCAGTCCATCTGGAGGATGCCGTCCTCGGCCGCGGCCTTGGCCATCAGCAGGTGCTGGAGCAGCCCCGGGGAGTACTTCGAGTAGTCGGCGTCGTAGGCAGGGAACCAGCCGGCGAGCAGCGTGTCCGAGCGCAGGCCGATGTGCCCCGCGATCGGCTTGTCGCCCGCGTAGAGCATCGTGAGCGCGCCGGAGCAGCCGGGCGCGTGGGTCGTGTGCAGCCGCTCCACCAGCTCGACCACCCAGGGCTGGGCGAAGCGGTCGGGCCGCCCGATCCTGCGGTACTGCGCCGACTTCCACTCGATGACGCGGCGCAGGTCGTCGGCGCTCTCGGAGTGCAGCTCGACGCGCAGGTCGCCGTTCTCCCGGCCGAGCTTGCGCAGCCGGGTCATCGCCGTCTTGATCGTGCGGGGGCCGTTGGCCTTCACCTGCTCCAGGTACGCGTCATACCCCGCCGACACGTCGATGAGCACCGACTCGGCCTCCAGCGTCGCGTACGGCGCGAACCACGGCTGGCCGCCGACGAGGAACTCGAACTCCCAGACGTCGAGCCCGGCCCCCTTGAGCAGCGTGCGGGCGTCGAACGTCACGCCCGGCGCGTGGACGACGCCCTGCGCGAACGACACCCACCCGGCGATCGGCCGGCCCACCCCCATCGGGTGCCGCTCGAACGGGAAGAAGCCCACCGTCCGGCCGCCCTCGCTCAGGACCGCGACGAACGCGTCCCGCCGCACCTCGCCGGCGGCCACCGTGAACTCCGGGGAGAGGAACGGGCTGGCGAGGTGCGGCTGGGCCTCCTGCATCGCCCGCCACCCGGCGATCTCCGCGGGGCCGAGCTCGCCGGGACGGATGACGGTGATCTGCATGGGATCCTTCACAAGACAGCGCTGGGGAAGGCACCCATCCTAGGGTCAAGCCGGCCCCCGTATCGGGCAATGGGCGGGGGATCACCTGTGGGACGCTAGTGACGTGACCGTCATCGCCGATCTCGACATCGCGAGGCTGGACTTCTGGGAGCGGCCCGCCGCCGAGCGGGCCGAGGCCTTCGCGTGGCTCCGGCGGCAGGAGCGTCCCGTCTTCTTCTCCCAGCCCAAGGTTCCCCTGGCACGTTCCGGCCGGGGCTTCTACGCGGCCGTCAGGCACACCGACGTCGTCGAGGCGAGCCGCAACGCGGCCGTCTTCGCCAACAGCCCGGCCGTCACCAATCCCGAGCCGCCCAAATGGGTCAAGCACATCTACGGCGACTCGCTGGAGAACATGGACGCGCCCGAGCACACCCGGCTGCGCCGGATCGTCTCCCGCGCGTTCGCCCCCCGCATGATGCAGCGGCTGGAGGGCCAGATGCAGCGGCGGGCCGAGACGGCCGTGGCCGAGCTGGCCAAGGCCGGTCCCGGCGACTTCGTCGAGCTGGTCGCCCAGACCTACACCACCCACATCGTGTGCGACCTGCTGGGCATCCCCGAGGAGCACCGGGAGAAGGTGCTGGGCTGGGTCAGGGACACGGTGGAGTACCAGGCCGTCCGCAGCGACCCGAAGGGCATGCTCCGCCACGCCGTCCGCAACACGCGCGCGACGTTCGGGCTGCGCAACCTCGTCATCGGCCTCGGCAAGGAGCGCCGCAGGGAGCCGGGCGACGACGTCATCTCCGCGCTCGCCAACGCCGACGTGAACGGGGAGCGCCTGACCGGCACGGAGCTGGGCGCGTTCTTCCTGCTGCTGGTCGTCGCCGGCATCGACACGCCCGGCCACACGCTGTCCCACGCGGTCACGCTGCTCAGCGAGCACCCCGAGCAGCGCGAGCTGCTGCTGTCGGACTACGACGCCCACATCTCCGGCGCGGTCGACGAGATCGTACGGTACGCGTCGCCGATCACCCAGCTCCAGCGGACCGTCGTCGCGGAGCACGAGCTGCGCGGCCAGCCGCTCGTCCCCGGCGACAAGGTCGTGATGTTCTACAACTCGGCCAACCGCGACGAGCAGGTGTTCACCGACCCCGACGTCTTCGACATCACCCGCGGGCCCAACCCGCACGTGAGCTTCGGCGGCCCGGGGGCCCACTACTGCCTCGGCGCCCACCTCGCCAAGCGCGAGCTGACCGTGCTGCTGCGCGAGCTGTACACGCGGCTGCCCGGCCTGCGGCTCGCGGCGCCGCCGGTGCCCATGGTGTCGACGTTCAACAACGCGGTCCGGCGGCTGCCCGTCACTTTCTGACCAGCCTGGCGTACCCCTTCAGCACGCGGTCGGCCTGGTCGCGCAGGAACGGCGTGGCCAGGACCGTGTTGCGCAGGGCGCGCGGGGGCACCCGCAGCAGCCAGTGCGCGGCGGCGCCCGGGGTCGCCCGGGCCACCCGGCCCTCGGCCACCTCCAGGTCGCGGGTCTTCAGGCTCTCCTTGTAGTCCTTCTCGCCGCGGCCCATGTCGATGTGGCGCAGGCCCATGGCGGCGAAGTCCTCCGCCATGCCGAGGTGCTGCAGCAGGCCGGGGGAGTACTTGCCGAAGCGGACGTCGTACGCCGGGAACCACGTGCACAGCTGGCTGCCGGTCCGCAGGCCGAAGTGCCCGGCGACCACCTCGTCGCCGGCGTACAGCAGCGACAGGCTGCCCGCGAAGCGGTCGGTGCGCAGGGCGTGCAGCCGCTCGACGAGCTCGACGATCCACGGGTGGGCGAAGCGGTCGGTGCGGCCGGTGCGCCGGTACTGGGCGGACTTCCACTTCAGCAGCTCGTGCAGCGCCGCCGTGTTGCCGGACTCCGCCACGTGACGCACCTCGCCGACCTCGCGGCCCAGCCGGTTGCGCTTGTACCGGGTCATCCGGTGCGTGGTGGGGGAGCGGCGGCGCAGCCCCGCCAGGTACGCCTCGTAGCCCTCGTCGAGGTCGATGACCGGGGAGGGGTGCCGGCTGCCGTGGTAGGGGGCGAACACGGGCTGCCCGACGTGCAGGTGGTCGAACTCCCACGCCGACAGGCCGGCGGCCCGCAGGAGCCCCCGGGCGTCCAGCTCCAGCCCCGCCGCGTACACCATGCCCTGCAGGTCGGTGAGGCCGGCCGCGACGGGCCTGCCGATGCCCAGCGGGTGCCGCTCGAAGGGGAAGAACCCGCCGATGCCCGAGCCGTCCTCGACGACGGCCACCCGCACGTACGGCCGCAGCTCGCCGACGGTCCGCACGAACTCGGGGCACAGGAACGGGTTGTCCTGCTCGGGGTCGGCGTCCTGGAACTTGCGCCACCGCGCGAGCTCCGGCTCGCCGAGCTCCCGGGGATGGATCACCGTGATTCGCACCCGCCTAGTCTCTCGCCTCCGGCGACCGCCCGGTGCGCGAACGGGCGTCCCGCCCCCCGGCGGACGCAGGTCCGCGCGGAGTCACGCCCACCGGCAATGGCGCGAAAACGGTCCAAACGCGCACGAGGGACGTCCTGCCCCGATAAGGTGGCCCGCTGTGGGAGGACGCAGGGGACGCCATGCGCGCGGACGCCGATCCCCCCGCTGGCCCGTCGCCGTGGCCCTGCTGGCGCTCGCCGTGGTCTGCGCCGGCGCGATCCTCGGAGTCGCCGCGCTCCGCAGGAACGCCCGGCAGGAGAGCCCGTCCGCGGCCGCCGCCGCGCGCGTCACGCCGCTGACCGTCTCCCGCACCGCCGAGCCCGCCCAGTGGCCGCGCTGGGGGCTGACGCACACCCAGTACACCGCGGGGGACGACGAGCGCGTCGCCGGGCCGGCCGCGCGGGCGCTCGCGGCGCAGCCGCTGGTGCAGAACCAGCACGTCATGGGCTTCGGCGCCGACAACCCCGAGCCGCGGCCCGGGGTCTTCGACTTCGCCTCGCTCGACGCCCGGGTGAAGCTGATGGCCGACACCGGAGGGGCGCCCGTCCTCACGCTGTGCTGCGCGCCCGACTGGATGAAGGGCGGCCGGCCGGGTAAGACCGACTGGAGCCTCATCGAGACCGCGCCCCGCCAGGAGCACTTCGACGACTTCGCCAGGCTCGCCGCGGCCGTCGCCCGCCGGTACCCGCACGTGCGCCGGTTCATCGTCTGGAACGAGTTCAAGGGCATGTGGGACGACCGGCACGGCGAGTGGAACGCCGTCGCCTACACCGAGCTCTACAACCGCGTGTACGACGCGCTCAAGGCCGTCGATCCGGGCATCCAGGTGGGCGGGCCGTACATCCCCGTCGACACCTACGTGTCGGGCTCGCCCAGCCCGTCGGAGGTGAGCGGCCCGTGGGGCTCGGTCGACGGCCGGGTGGTCGAGGCCGTGGACTACTGGCTGCGGCACAAGAAGGGCGCCGACTTCGTCGTCGTCGACGGCGCCGCCGCCTCGCACGACGGCTCGCTGAAGCCCGACGAGTTCGGCGCGCTCGGCAAGTTCGGCGCGGTGACGCGCTGGCTGCGGCAGCGGTCGGGCCTGCCGGTCTGGTGGGCCGAGTTCTACCCGCTGCCCTGCTCGTCGATCGACCCCGGCGGCTCCTGCCCGGCCCTCCAGTGGACCGAGGAGCGCCGGGTGGCGGTCACCGCGGCCGCGCTGATGGAGCTGGCCGCGGGCGGCGCCGAGACCGCGCTGTACTGGGACACCTACGCGCCCAGGGACAAGCGCGAGGGCTGCCCGCTGTGCCTGGTCTCCAGCGACGACGGCGCCCCCACCGCCACGCTGCGCCTGCTGCAGGACTTCGCCCACTGGTTCCCCGCGGGCACCCCGCTCGTGCCGGTGACGGTCTCCTCGCCGGCTGTGCGGGCGCTGGCCCAGGAGCACCGCATCGTCGCGGTGAACACGACCGGCGACGTCCAGGCGGTCAGCGTGGACGGCGGCGGCGTCACCCTCCAGCCGTACGAGGTCCGCTGGATGGACCGCGCCGACCGGCCCTGACCGCGCTCCGGCCCCCGTAGGGCCGGAGACGGGTCAGCCGGGTCAGATGCCCAGCGTGACGAACCGCTCGACGACGACGGCGATCGTGACCAGGCCCATGAGCACGATCAGGCGGACCAGGCGGCGGCGCAGCCGGACGCCGCCCGAGCCGGTGATGGCGAGCAGCTCGACGGTGACGAGCGCGCCCAGCCCGATCCCGAACGCGGCGAGCCCGACGGGCGTCCACGACGTGTACCAGGGAGGCGTCAGCGTGAAGTCGGGCGCCGGCGGCACCGACCCCGGAGGCTGGTCGCGCAGCGCGTAGACGGCCGCGTCGTCGTTGGCGTACAGCGTCACCAGCTGCGGCGAGGACGACAGGGCGGCCCGGATCCGCGGACCCCAGTCGTCCGGGATCCCGTTGCCGAGCGGGTCGGTGACCTCGAGCATCGTGTCCTGGCTGCGGGTGGCCAGCAGGTACGACCCCGGCCCCAGCGTGCGCAGCGCGGCGGCGACGGGCGCGACGTCGGACGGGTCGGGCGGGGGCGGGGTGCTCACCCACTCCACCCGCTCGACGTGCTTCTCCCGCCACGGCACCACGCTGTAGCCGACGTCGTCGCTGACCCCGCCGAGCTTGGCGTCGCTCGGCGACAGCAGCAGGATGCGGGCGCTGGGCTTGTCCCGGGCGTAGATGTAGTCGAGCGCCGCCGCCTCGCCGGTCGTCACCCGCTCGAACTGCTCGTTGCCGTACCGGGCGACGAAGAAGCCCCCCGCGAGCGCGAGCACGGTGACGCACGCGAGCGGCAGCGCCAGCCGCGCGCGGAGCAGGTCGAGCAGGGACGGCCTGCCGACCACCTGCCGCATGCCGCGCATGCTGCCGGGGGACTCGGGGAAGAACGCGTACGCCGCGAGCAGGCAGGCGCCGGGCAGCATGAAGAAGTAGACCCGCAGGCCCATCTCGCCGCCGTAGCTCTGCATGGCCATCGCCGAGACCGGGGTGATGGTGAGCACCATCGCGACCCGGTCGATGACCTTGCGGCGCAGCCGCCGGGCCACGCCCACGCCCGCCATCACGACCAGGATCAGCGCGAAGCCCAGCCGCAGCTTCAGGACGTACGGGTGGATGGGGTCGCCGGTGGAGGCCGCGATGCGGCCGGTGGTGTTCGCGCTCAGGTTGCTGAGGAGCGAGCCGATGCCGCCGAGCATGTCGTCGATGTGCCCGTACCAGTACGGCGTGGCCAGGTAGCTGACCCAGCCCACCGCGAACCCGGCCACGATCCAGGGGATCGTGCCGAGCGTGCACCGCCGGACGAGCACCAGCGCGAGCGACGCCGAGACCATCATGAACGGGGTGATCTGGTGCGCGGCTGTCGCGGCGGCGCCCAGCAGGATCAGCACGGCGTACAGGACGATCCGGGTGACCTTGTCGGCCGGGCGGGACGTGAACTCGCCGGGCTCGGCCTCGTCCAGGTGGCGCGCGATGCGGCGCAGCAGCCCGCCGGGCTCCTCGGGCTCGGGCCGCGTCTCCTGCCGCCCGAACCACGTCACGAGGACGGCCAGGAACAGCAGGTACATGAAGTAGGTCGTGCCCTGCGGGGAGAAGTAGTCCTGGCCGATCCACTGCAGCGTGACGAACAGGACGGCGGCCAGCCACTTGGCCCGCCGGTCGGCCCGCATCCGGCGCAGGATCAGCAGCAGCGGCACGAGGTAGAGGAGGTTCGAGGCGACCGGGACCCAGTTGACGAACTCGCGGAAGTTCTCCATCCCCATCGCGCCGCTGACGAAGGCGAAGACCGCGAAGAAGCCGGGCCAGCTGAACCGCGCGTCGAGGCCGGGCAGGGTGCCGCCGGTCCGCGCGATGTACTCGATGAACCCCACGTGCAGCCACGCCGTCGGGAATCGCGGCTCGGTCGAGATGAGCGCGGACGCGCCGTGTAAGCAGAACGTGATGGCGAACAGCTGGACCAGCAGCAGCACCGGGCGGTACCGCCGCTGGGCCAGCGTGGCGAAGAACGCCACGATCAGCAGCGCGAGCCCTCCTATGGCGGCGGGCGGCAGGACGGAGACGAGCCCGAGGCCGTTCATCCGGTCGGGGTTCACCCCGGTCAGGCGGCTCACCGGGCCGAGCAGGGCGATCAGGTAGATGCCGAACCCCTCGGCCGCCAGCAGGGGGAGCAGCCACCCCTTGGCCCGCTCCGGCCGGATCGCGGGGACCGCCAGGAGCCTGTGCCACGCCGTCGTCGCACGGTCGGCCATCGTCGTCACGATGACCATGATGCGGTACGGCGGGGCGCCCCCGGCATCACCCGGGACGACCAGCGCCCGCAGCAGCGGCGGGGTCACCGCGGCGGCCGTGATGAGCTGCGCGACCAGCAGGGCGACGCCCACGCCGTTGATGCCGAGGCGGGGGAGCAGCACGACCGTCCCGGCGAACGCCAGGGCGCACATCGCCCCCTGGACGTACGCCAGTCTCCTCGGGCGGCTCTTGGCCCGCAGCACGCCGAGGTACAGCTCGATCACCGCGCGCGGCAGCGTGGCCAGCGCGGTCAGCCGCAGCAGCGTCGTCGCGTGCTCCCGGTGCGCCGGGCTGAACGCGGCCATCACGTACGGCGCCAGGACCACCGCGCCGAGGACGATCGGGCACAGGATCACGAACGTCCGGGTGAGCGCCCGGCGGCCGTTCTCGGCCAGCCTGGCCCTGTCGAACGCGCCCTCGACCGTCAGCGAGGTGGCCATCGTGATCGCGAGCGTCTCGAGGATCGCCCCGAGCATCCCGACGCTGTAGTAGTAGTTGAAGGTCGCGGCGTCGACGAACGCGCCCACGATCACCGGCAGCAGGTAGGTGATCGCCAGCACGAACGTCGACCCGAGGTAGTCGCCCGCGAGGAAGCGGGAGAGCGTGCGGACCGCCGGGGGCCGCCGACCGGCCGTCTCCCGCGCGTGCTGGGGGACCAGCCGCCTGAACACGAGCAGGTTGACCGGCAGCAGCGTGACGGCCACCGGCACGACCCAGGACACCGTGATGCCGTCGCCCGGCAGCGCCTTCGCGAGCGCGACCAGCATCACGATCTTGACGACTCCGAACGATATGTTCTCGATCGGCACCCAGGTCGCCTTGCGCAGCCCGGTGAGCGCGACGTCCTGCAGCGTGAAGACGACCCACGTCAGCACCGCGCCGACGAACAGCAGGCCGGGCCCGAGGCCGGCGAGGCTCCGGTAGTTGTCGCCCCACTTGTCGAGCGTCAGCAGGAACACGACGGTGGCCAGCGCCGCGGCGCCCATGGACACCAGGTAGACGCCGCCGATGAACCGCGCCGTCGCCCGGCCCGTGTCGGCGATGAACCGGGTGAGCGTCCCGACGAAGCCGAGCGACGTGACAGCAGCGAGCAGGCGCATGGCGCCGATGACGGCCATCGCCCTGCCGCCGTCCGCCGTGTCGTACAGGCGGGCTGCCAGCACCCAGTAGACGAGGCCGAGCACGCCCGACGCCCCCGCGTTCACCATCAGGGCGTACGCGTTCTTGAAGAGCGGGTCGTTCAGGCCGAAGGAGAACCGGCGGCGGGCGGGTGCGCCGTCGCCTGCCGCGGCGCTCTCGGTGCGGGGGAGGGTCTCGGTCACGGCGCCGCGCCCGCCCTGTGCCCCGCCGCGCTGTGCCCCGCCGCCCTGTGACGCGTCCCCGCCGGGGAGGTCCGGGCCGGGTGGAGGAGGTCGAGGCGGCGTGTCCCGGCGCCGTACGGCGGTGCGGCGGGCGCCCGCCGCACCGCTACCCGGCGGGGGCGCGTCTCCTGCGGACGCGCCTGCGGACGAGACACAGCCAACCCCCCTGGACGGCGACGACGGGACCTGCCCGCCTGGACGGCGGGCCTCACGCGGCCGCCGGGCGGCGCGCCCCCCGGGCACGGCCGTCCGGACGGAGCGGGAGATCCGGCGCGGTCACGCGGCCCCCTGGTCGGCCGCCTGGGAGGGCGCCGGTGAGGGGGCGGTCGCGGCGGACCGGGCGGACACTGGGACCCTACCGCCACGCTCCCTCAGGATGGTCTTCAGGACCCGCCAGCCGTCGCGGACCGCGCGCAGGTTGCTGGAGCCGTGGATGCGGTTGCGCTCGTGGCTCGGGATCTCGTGGACGCGCAGCCCCGCCTTGGCGGCGCGGATGTTCATGAGCGTCTCGACCTCGAACCCGGCGCAGTCGGGGGTGAGCGCGTCGAGGTGCCGCGCCCAGAAGGCGTTGTAGCCGTAGCACAGGTCGGTGTAGCGGGTGCCGTACATCCGGTTGACCAGCGTGCTCAGCACGTAGTTGCCCAGGCGCCTGCTCGGCGTGATGTCGTCGCTGCCGCCGCCGTTGAGGAAGCGCGAGCCCTTCGCGTAGTCGGCCCCGGCCACCAGCGCGCCGACGAAGCGGACGATCTCCCGTCCGTCGGTCGAGCCGTCGGCGTCGATCATCACGATGATGTCGCCGGTGCAGGCCGCGAACCCCTCCGCCAGCGCGTCGCCCTTGCCCGTGCCCCGCTGCCGCACCACCCGGAGGCTCGGCCGCAGCATCCGGGCCACCTCCACGGTGTCGTCGGTGGAGTTCCCGTCGACGAGCACCACCTCGTGCACCCACCGCGGCAGCGTCGCGAACACGTGGGGCAGGTTCTCGGCCTCGTTCATGGCCGGCACCACCACGCTGACGCGCGGTGAAATCGCCATCAAGGGTGAAATCCGGATATATCCATCTGCAGCGGGCTTTACGGCGAACGACCCTAAAGGGGAGAGGGGGAGAGGGCGGGTGCTCTCGGGGTTCATGGCGTGTGGATCCTCCGGGGCATTGTGCTGGCGGCGTCGTTGCACGTGGCACGGGCCCGTCGCGATAGGCGCGAGGGAATGGGACGTACCGGGGGTGGCTTTCGCTGCGATCGCGGGAGCCGGACGGCGTGACCGTCCGAAAACCCGCGGAAACCCGAGATTACCGTCCCGATCTTGACTTGCGCGCGATGCCACGCGAATCGGCCGTCACCGTGATTTCGGTCCGGAACGTCATCGATGCCCCCACCCTCGCCGATAGCTGAAGAACGTCAGGCCCGCCCGTCGGCTCCGATCTCAGGGGACGAGCAGCGTAACCCGGGCGGCCGCTGATCGTTATACCTATCTGACCAAGTGCCTGAGCGGCTGTCAACGCGGACGTTCGACGCCCCCTTCGCGTGCACCGCCGTGGCCGAATCGTGACGTCAGGGCGCCAACCCGGCGGCCCGCGCCGCGCGGTCGCGAGGGCCGACGGCCGGCCCGTGCTCATACGGCCGGATCGCCTCCGGAGGCGGCGCCGGCGGCAGGGCGAGCCGCGGCGCCTCGGGCTCGGCGAGCCGGGTGGGCCTGCGGCCGAGCCTGCGTGCCACGTCGTCGCGCAGCTGCGGGAGGTAGCCGTACAGGCGGTCGCCCGGGCAGGAGGTGCGGTTGAGGTCGCGGTGGCCGATGATCGCCTTCTCCGGGTCGAGGCGGTAGCAGGAGCACAGCCACGCGAGGAGCGCGGTGAGCGAGCCCAGCTGGGCGGCCGGGGGAAGCTCCGTCATGTACGTCCCCTCGGTCTCGATGCCGAGGGTGTGGTCGTTGTGGTCGGCCGCCTGGGCCCCGACGGCGAGCCCGCCCGCGGCCAGGGCGGGCAGTGTGCGGTTGCGGCCCTCCATGATGTGGCCGCCGCGGCTGACGGTGAACTGCTCGCCGATGTCCTCCCAGCCGTTGTGGCCCATGTGGTAGCGCTGGATCGAGCGCGACAGCCGGAAGGCGGCGTCGAGGTCGCAGTCGCCGGTGTTGGCCGTGGCCGTGTGGTGGACGACGAGCCGGTCGGGGGCGTGCCCCACCACGACGGCCTTGCTCTTCGGCGGCGCGGCCCCCCACTCCGTGCGGTTGTAGACGCGGGGGCGGCGCGGCCCGCCCCGCAGCGGCACGGCGGCCGACGCCTCCGCCGCGCCGCACGCGAGGACGACGAGACCGCCCCCGGCGGACGCGAACGCGGCCGACAGGAACGCCCGGCGTGTCATCGCTGGCAAATGCGCCCTCCCCTGTGAGCGCGGGCCCTCGGGGGCGCGCGTCCGGCGGGAGGTTGCATCGATATCCCCGGCCGTCGCCGCGGATATTCATGCCGACCGGAAACCGGTCACATGTCAACCGATATGTCCGAGGTATCCCCGGTCTCCGAATACCGCGAGCGCCTCACGGAATGGCGATGCCGGGCACAGAGGAGATATCCAGAAATCTCAGGAAATGGACGCCAGAAAACGGAGCCGGTCCTCGTCCGGCAGATGGTCGACGAACAGGACCCCGTCGAGGTGGTCGGCCTCGTGCTGGAGAACCCGGGCCAGCATGCCGACGGCCCGCAGGGTCACCGGCCGCCCGTGCATGTCCCTGCCCCTCGCCACGACGGAGAACGCCCGCTCCCTCGGCCACCAGACCCCGGGCGCGGACAGGCAGGCCTCGTCGGCAACGACCATGCGCCCCGAGCGTTCGAGCCGGGGGTTGACGAGGTGGCCGGACCGGCCGTCCACGTCGTACGCGAGGACCCGGAGAGGGACCCCGATCTGCGGGGCGGCGAGCCCGGCGCGGCCCGGTCCGGCCCTCATGGTGGCGGTGAGCGACCTGACGAGGTCGCGGAGCGGAAGGCCGAACTCCGTGACGGGCTCGGCCACGTGGCGTAACGACGGATCGGTGAACACGCGGATCGGCCGGACAGTCATGCACGCTCCCCACGGCGACGATGACACGAGAACGGAATTCCCCGTCCTGGGAGTGGTCAATCTTTGTTAAATCCATGTTGCATCCGTTATGCGTATGGATTGCCTGTTTCGCCCGTGCGAGACATGTAACTGGTGCACAGTCGCACTTCGCCGAAGTGCGTAACGCGATCCTCCTAGCTTCGGTACGGCTCCCGACACGCAGCCGGACACGCAGGAGGAACGATGACGGTGGCACAGGTGGCGTCCGCGACCCCGGCCAAGGGCCGGTGGATCGCCGACTGGCGGCCCGACGACCCCGCCTTCTGGACGGGCGGCGGCCGGCGCGTGGCCCGGCGGAACCTCGTCCTGTCGATAGCCGCCGAGCACCTCGGCTTCACGATGTGGACGGTCTGGAGCATCGTCGCGGTCAAGCTCGGCGCCTACCGGTTCTCCACCGACCAGCTGTTCTGGATCGTCTCGCTGCCCAACCTCGTGGGGTCGGCGCTGCGCTTCCCCTACACGTTCGCGCCCGCGCGGTTCGGCGGCCGGAACTGGACGGTCGTGAGCGCCCTGCTGCTGCTCGTGCCCGCGGTCCTCCTCGCGGTCGCCGTGAGCGACCCCGCCACGCCGTACTGGGCCTTCCTCGTCATCGCGGCGACGGCCGGGCTCGGCGGCGGCAACTTCGCCTCCAGCATGGCGAACATCACCTATTTCTATCCGCAGGACCGGCAGGGCGCGGCGCTCGGCCTGAACGCCGCCGGGGGCAACATCGGGGTCAGCTCGGTCCAGCTCGTGATGCCGCTGGTCATCGGCGGGCTGGGGCTGGCCGCGGCCGGGCTGTTCTGGGTGCCGTTCATCCTGGCCGCCGCGATCGGCGCCTACTTCCTGATGGACAACCTCACCGCGGCCAGGGCCGAGCCGAGGGAGATGGTCAAGGCGGCCGGCCGCGCCCAGACGTGGATCATGTCGGTCCTCTACATCGGCACGTTCGGCTCGTTCATCGGGTACTCGACGGCCTTCCCGCTGCTCATCAAGTCGCAGTTCCCGGAGCGCGCCGCGCTGGTCTCGCTGGCCTTCCTCGGGCCGCTGGTCGGCTCGCTCATCCGGCCCGCCGGCGGCTGGCTCTCGGACCGGCTCGGCGGCGCGGCCGTGACGTTCTGGAACTTCGCCGCCATGATCGTCTCGGTGCTGCTCGTCTGGCGCGGGCTGGCCGGGCACTCCTTCGCCCTGTTCTTCGTCGCGTACATGCTGCTCATCGGGACGTCCGGGGTCGGCAACGGCTCGACGTACCGGATGATCCCGGCCATCTTCCGCGCCAAGGCCGTCGCCGGTCTGGAGACCGGCACCCCCGAGCACGAGGAGGCCGCCCGGACCGCCCGGCGCGACTCGGCGGCGGCCATCGGCTTCATCTCGGCCATCGGCGCGTTCGGCGGCTTCTTCATCAACCGCGGCTTCGGCAGCTCCATCGCGGCGACCGGGGGCGCGGGGGCGGCCATCGCCGCCTTCGCGGCGTTCTACGCGGTGTGCTTCGCGATCACCTGGTTCTGCTACCTGCGGACGTACGGCGCCGCGACGGCCCCCAGCCTCGCGGCGGCCCGCGTCTGAGCCCGGCCGGCCTCCGCGTGGCACGACGACGGCGGGCGCTCCCCGGAGCGCCCGCCCTTGCCGCGCGAGCGGAGGCGGCGACCCCTCCCGGCCCTCCCCGTCCACGAGTTCCTCAGGCCGCGCACCGCGCGGCGGGCGAGACGACGAGGTCTCTCACAGCCCGCGATCGCGGGTGTTAGCGCGGTTGGCGGCTTGTAGCACAGCGGTAACAGAAGGGACCCAGCGGTGAAACCGCCTGAAAGCACGATCGGATCCATGCCGATCTCACTGTCCGCTCCCGCTCCTGTGATGTCACGGGTGCCGGTGGGCTCGGCCACGCACTGCCCGTACTGCGCCCTGCAGTGCGGCATGCACGTGGCCGGCGGCGAGATCACGCCCCGCGAGGACGTCCCGGCCAACGCGGGCGCCCTGTGCCAGAAGGGGTGGACGGCCGCCGAGCTGCTGTCGTCGCCGGAACGGCTCACCACCCCGCTCCTGCACGGCCGGCCCGTCCCGTGGGACGAGGCGCTCGACTACGCCGCCGCCCGGATCAGGGCGCTGCAGGCCGAGCACGGGCCGGACGCCGTGGCCGTGTTCGGGGGCGGCGGGCTCACCAACGAGAAGGCGTACCTGCTGGGCAAGTTCGCCCGGGTGGCGCTGCGCACCAGCCAGGTCGACTACAACGGGCGGTTCTGCATGTCGTCGGCGGCCGCGGCGGCCAACCGGGCCTTCGGCATGGACCGCGGGCTGCCGTTCCCCATCACGGACATCGGCCGGGCGGACGCCGTCCTGCTCGCCGGTGGCAACGTCGCGGAGACCATGCCCCCTTTCGTGCGGCACCTGTCCGCGATGCGGGCGCGCGGCGGACGGCTCGTCGTCACCGACCCCCGGCTCACCCCGACGGCCCGGCTGGCCGACCTCCACCTGCAGGTGACGCCGGGCACCGACCTCGCGCTCGCGCTCGGGCTGCTGCACATCGCGATCGCCGAGGGGCACGCCGACCTCGGCTACCTCGCGGCCCGCACGACCGGGTTCGAGCAGGTGCGCACGTCGGTGTCCGCCTGGTGGCCCGAGCGGGTGGAGCGGATCACCGGGGTGCCGGTCGCGCGGATGCGCGAGGCCGTGCGCATCCTCGGGGAGGCGCCCCGCGCGATCGTCCTCACCGGCCGCGGGGCGGAGCAGCACGCCAAGGGCACCGACACCGTCACCGCGTTCATCAACCTGGCGCTCACGCTCGGGTTGCCGGGCCGTGAGGGCTCCGGGTACGGCTGCGTCACCGGCCAGGGCAACGGCCAGGGCGGACGGGAGCACGGGCAGAAGGCCGACCAGCTCCCGGGCTACCGCAGGATCGACGACCCGGCGGCTCGGGAGCACGTCGCGGCCGTGTGGGGGGTGGACCCCGGCGACCTGCCCGGGCCGGGACGGTCCGCCTACGAGCTGCTCGACGCGCTGGGCACGCCCGGCGGGCCGAGGGCCCTGCTGCTGTTCGGCTCCAACCCGGCCGTTTCGGCCCCGGACGCGGGCCGGATCGCGCGCCGCCTGGCCGGCCTCGACCTCCTCGTGGTGTCCGACTTCATGCTGTCGGAGACCGCGGCGGCGGCCGACGTCGTGCTGCCCACCACCCAGTGGGCCGAGGAGGCGGGCACGATGACCAACCTGGAGGGCCGGGTGCTGCTGCGCCGCCAGGCCGCCGCGCCGCCGCCGGGCGCGCGCAGCGACCTGGAGATCCTCCGCGGCCTCGCCGAACGGCTGGGCTGGGGCGACCGGTTCCCCGCCGACCCGCGCACCGTCTTCGACGAGCTCCGGGCGGCCTCGGCCGGGGGCCTCGCCGACTACTCGGGCATCACCTACGAGCGGATCGCCGCCGAGACCGGGGTGTTCTGGCCCTGCCCGGACACCGGCCCCGGCGGCGCGCCTCACCCCGGCACCCCGCGGCCGTTCCTCGACCGGTTCCCGACCCCGGACGGGCGGGCGCGGCTGGTCCCGGTCGAGCACCGGCCGGCCGCCGAGGACGTGGACGAGGAGTTCCCCATCTACCTGACCACCGGCCGGGTGCTGGCCCACTACCAGTCGGGCGCGCAGACCCGGCGGATCCGGCCGCTGACCGAGGCGTCGCCCGAGGTGTTCGTCGAGCTGCACCCCGACCTGGCCGAGCGGCTGGGCATCGGGCCGGGCGACCTCGTGCGGGTGCGCAGCCGCCGCGGCAGCGCGGTCGGCACGGCCCGGGTGAGCGCCTCCATCCGTCCCGACACCGTGTTCATGCCGTTCCACTGGGAGGGCGCGAACCTGCTCACCAACCCGGCCCTCGACCCCACGTCGCGGATGCCGGAGTTCAAGGTGTGCGCGGCGGCGGTCGAGCCGTGCGACGACGGGGAGCGGGTGGCATGAGGCTCGTCGTGGTGGGGAACGGGATGGCCGGCGCCCGTCTGGTGAGCGAGGTGCGCGCCCGGTCCGCAGACGTGAGGATCACGGTGTTCGGGGCCGAGGCATGGCAGCCGTACAACCGGGTGCTGCTGTCGAACGTGCTGGCCGGCACGTCGAGCCCGGACCAGGTCCGGCTGCTCGACCCGCGCTGGTACGCCGACCACGGCGTGACCGCGCGGCTCGGCGTCCCGGTGACGGCGATCGACCGCGACTGCCGGACCGTCATCGCGGCCGACGGGACGCGGGAGCCGTACGACGTGCTGGTGCTGGCGACCGGCAGCGAGCCGGTCGTCCCGCCGATTCCCGGGGTCGAACGGGCGACGGCGTTCCGCACGCTCGACGACTGCGACCGCATCCGGGAGGCGGCGGAGCGGGCCGGCGGCGCGGTGGTGGTCGGCGGGGGGCTGCTCGGCATCGAGGCGGCCCGGGGGCTCGCCGGGCGCGGCGTCCCCGTGACGCTGCTCCACCTGGCGGGCCACCTGATGGAGCGCCAGCTCGACGCGGAGGCCGGGCTCATCCTGCGGGAGACCCTCGGCGGCCTCGGCGTGGACATCCGCACGGGCGTCACGGTGAGCGCCGTACGGGAGCGGCACGTGGAGCTGTCCACGGGCGAGCGGATGGACGCCGACCTCGTGGTGCTCGCGTGCGGGGTCCGCCCGGTGGTGGGGCTCGCCCGCGACGCGGGCCTGGAGGTGGACCGCGGCGTCGTCGTGGACGACGAGCTGCGCACCGACGACCCCTCGATCTTCGCGATCGGCGAGTGCGCCCAGCACGCCGGTCACGTGTACGGCCTGGTGGCGCCCGCCTGGGAGCAGGCGTCGGTGGTGGCCGACCTGGTGACGGGGACCGACAAGGAGGCCCGCTACCGCGGCTCCCGGCTGGTCACCCGGCTCAAGGCGTCCAGTGTGGAGCTCGCCGCCATGGGCGAGACCCACCTGACCGAGGACGAGGCGGAGATCGTCCGCTTCTCCCACCGGCACAAGGGCACCTACCGCAAGCTCGTGATCCGCGACGGCCGGCTGGTCGGCGCGATCCTGCTGGGCGAGACGGCGGCGGTGGGCACGCTGACCCAGCTGTTCGACCGGGGAGGGCCGCTGCCCTTCGACCGCGCGGGACTGCTGTTCCCCGGCCTGGGCGGCGTCCCGGTGGCCGACAGCCCGACCCGGATGCCCGACGCGGCCCGGGTCTGCCAGTGCAACAACGTGACGAAGGGCCAGATCCGCGCGTGCTGGGAGTCCGGCGCGCGGGACGTCGAAGCGGTAGCCGCCGCGACGAGGGCCACGACCGGATGCGGCGGCTGCCGCGACGCGGTCGAGGGCATCGTCGGCTGGCTGTGCGAGCAGGAGGGCGTGAGCGCATGAGACTCGTCGTTGTCGGGCACGGCCCCACGGCGCACCGGCTGACCGAGACGCTCGTGGAACGGGGCTTCAGCGGGACGATCACGGTGATGGGGGAGGAGCCGCGCCCCGCGTACGACCGGGTCGCGCTCACCTCCTACCTGAGCGGCCGGACCGTGGAGGACCTCACCTACCCCGTGCCCGACGGGGTGACGCTCCGGCTCGGCGGCAGGGTGACCGCGATCGACCGGGAGCGGCGCACGGTCACGACCGAGGCGGGCGAGACCGAGCCGTACGACGTGCTGGTGCTGGCCACGGGGTCGGCGCCGTTCGTGCCGCCGGTCCCCGGGCGGGACCTGCCCGGGTGCTTCGTCTACCGCACCATCGAGGACCTGGACGCCATCAGGGAGGCCTCCCGCGGCGCGGGCGCCGGCATCGTCATCGGCGGCGGCCTGCTCGGGCTGGAGGCCGCCGACGCGCTGCGCGGGCTCGGCCTGGAGACCCACGTCGTCGAGATGAGCAAGTGGCTGATGCCCCGCCAGGTGGACGAGGGCGGCGGCTCGCTGCTGCGCCACCACATCGAGGCGCTCGGCCTGACCATCCACACCGGCGCCGGGGTGGCGGCGATCGAGGCGGGCCCGGACGGCAGGGTGGCGCGGCTGGTCAAGCCGGACGGCGAGGTCGTCGAGGCCGGGGTCGTGGTGTTCTCGGCGGGCGTCCGCCCGCGCGACGAGCTGGCCAGGGCCTGCGGCCTGGAGGTGGGCGAGCGCGGCGGCGTCGTCGTGGACGAGGGCATGCGCACCTCCGACCCGCGCGTCTACGCCATCGGGGAGTGCGCGCTGGCGGGCGGCATGGTCTACGGGCTCGTCGGGCCGTGCTTCGCGCAGGCGGAGGTGGCCGCCGACCGGATCCTGGGCGGCCCGGCGGTCTTCGAGGGCGCCGACATGTCCACCAAGCTGAAACTCCTCGGCGTGGAGGTGGCGCAGTTCGGGGCGATGTCGGGCGCGCTCGACGTCACCTACATGGACCCGGTGGCCGGCATCTACAAGAGGCTGTTCATCAGCGACGACGCCAAGACGCTGCTGGGCGGGATCTGCGTCGGCGACGCCGGGCCGTACAGCGCGCTGCGGCCCTTCGTGGGCAAGCCGCTCCCGGCGGCCCCGCACGACCTGCTTTTCGCCGGTGCCGGCTCGGCCCAGCTCGACCTGCCGGACGACGCCCAGGTCTGCTCGTGCAACAACGTCACGAAGGGCCGGATCTGCTCGGCCATCGCGGACAAGGGCCTGACCGACGTCCAGGGCATCAAGGACTGCACCCGGGCCGGCACCACCTGCGGAAGCTGCGTGCCGATGCTGAAGCAGCTCCTCGTGACGTCCGGCGTCGAGGTCAGCAAGGCGCTGTGCGAGCACTTCGCGTACAGCAGGGCCGAGCTGTTCGACATCGTCCTGGTCCGCGGCATCACCACGTTCTCCCAGCTCATCGCCGAGCACGGCAGCGGGCGCGGCTGCGACATCTGCAAACCGGCGGTGGCCTCGATCCTCGCCTCCCTCGGCAACGGCCACATCCTCGACGGGGAGCAGGCCGCGCTGCAGGACACCAACGACCACTTCCTGGCCAACATCCAGAAGAACGGCACCTACTCGGTCGTCCCGCGCATCCCCGGAGGCGAGATCACCCCGGAGAAGCTCATCGTGATCGGCGAGGTGGCCCGCGACTTCGGCCTCTACACCAAGATCACCGGAGGGCAGCGGATCGACCTGCTCGGCGCCCGCGTCGAGCAGCTTCCCCGCATCTGGCGGCGGCTCGTGGACGCCGGCTTCGAATCCGGCCATGCGTACGGCAAGGCGCTGCGCACGGTGAAGTCGTGCGTCGGGTCCACGTGGTGCCGCTACGGCGTGCAGGACTCGGTCGGCCTGGCCATCGCCCTGGAGCTGCGCTACCGCGGGCTGCGCTCGCCGCACAAGCTCAAGGCGGCCGTGTCGGGCTGCGCCCGGGAGTGCGCCGAGGCCCGGTCGAAGGACTTCGGCGTCATCGCGACCGAGCAGGGCTGGAACCTGTACGTCGGCGGCAACGGGGGCTTCCGGCCCCGGCACGCCGACCTGCTCGCCGCCGACCTGAGCACCGACGACCTGGTCCGCGCCATCGACAGGTTCCTGATGTTCTACATCCGCACCGCCGACCGGCTGCAGCGGACCGCGACCTGGCTGGAGAGCCTGGACGGCGGCCTCGACTACCTCCGGGCCGTCATCGTCGACGACTCGCTGGGGATCTGCGCCGACCTCGACGCCCAGATGGAGCGGCACGTCGCGACGTACGCCGACGAGTGGCGGGCCGCCATCGAGGACCCCGAGAAGCTGCGCAGGTTCGTCAGCTTCGTCAACGCCCCGGACGTCCCCGACCCCTCGATCTCGTTCGAGACCGAACGCGACCAGATCAAGCCCGTGTTCATCCCTCTGGAGGTGGCACCGCGATGACCGTGCTCGAGACGGCCCCCCCGGCCGGCAGGCGCGAATGGACCCAGGTCTGCCCGTACACCGAACTGCTCCCCGAGCGGGGCGTGGCGGTGCTGGTGGACGACAGGCAGGTGGCGGTCTTCCGCACCTTCGACGGCGCGCTGTACGCGCTGGGCAACCACGACCCGTTCAGCGGCGCGTACGTGCTGTCGCGCGGCATCGTCGGCACCAGGAACGGCGAGCCGACCGTCGCGTCGCCGATGCACAAGCAGGTGTTCTCACTGGTCACGGGGGTGTCCGTGGACGACCCGGACATCGCCGTGCCGACCTACCCCGTCCGGGTCACGGACGGGAACGTGGAGGTGAGCGTGGCATGACCGCGCTGCTGGACGAACCCGTGGTCACCCTCGAGACGGCCCCCGACGCGCTCGCCGGGTTCACGATCGGGGTGACCGCGACGCGCCGCAGCGAGGAGCTGTCGGCGCTGCTGGAACGGCGCGGCGCGCGGGTGGTGCGGGCCCCCGCGATCCGCATCGTGCCGCTCGCCGAGGACACCGGCCTGCTCGCGGCCACCCGGGCCTGCCTGCAGGCGCCGGTGGACGACGTGGTGATCACCACGGGCGTCGGCTTCCGCGGCTGGATGGCCGCCGCCGAGGGATGGGGCCTGTCCTCGGACCTGAACGCCCACCTCGGCAAGGCCCGGCTGCTCGCCCGCGGCCCCAAGGCCAGGGGAGCGGTCCGGGCCGCCGGGCTGGCCGACTTCTGGACCCCGGCGACCGAGTCGTGCGAGGAGGTGAAGCAGTACCTGCTCGCCCAGGACCTGCGCGGCCGCCGCATCGCCGTGCAGCTCCACGGCGAGCCGCTGACCGGCTTCGTCGCCGCGCTGCGCGACGGAGGCGCCGAGGTCATCGAGGTGCCCGTGTACCGGTGGCTGCCCTACCGCGACACCTCCCCGCTGCGCCGCCTGGTCAGCCAGGCCGTCACGGGGGCCGTGGACGCGGTGGCCTTCACCAGCGCGCCGGCCGTGCTGGCCATGCTCCAGGCGGCCCGCGCCGACGGCCTCGAGGACGCCCTGCTGGCGGCGTTCGACACCCGGGTCGTGGCGGCCTGCGTCGGCCCGGTCACCGCTGGGCCCCTGACCTCCCGAGGGGTCCGGGCGGTCCAGCCGGACCGGGCCCGGCTCGGCGCCCTCGCCCGCACGCTCGCCCGCCACCTGCCCGCCAACAGTGTCACCCGGCTGGTCGCGGGCGGTCACGAGCTGGAGATCCGCGGCCACGCGGTCGCCGTCGACGGCGACCTGAAGCCGCTCCCGCCGGCCCCGATGGCCGTGCTGAAGCGGCTCGCCGAGCGGCCCGGGCACGTGGTGGCCCGGGCCGACCTGCGGGTCGTGCTCCCCGGCGGCCCCTCGCGCGACTCGGCCGAGCACGCGGTCGAGATGGCCATCACCCGCCTGCGCCGCGCCCTCGGCCCCGCCGGGATCGTCGAGACCGTGGTGAAGCGCGGCTACCGCCTGGCCTGCGGCCGGGACGAGCGATGACGGCACGCCAGGCGCGGGGGCGCGCCGAGGCCGCCCCGGCGCTGGTGCTGGCCGCCCACGGCGCCCGCAGCGGCCACTGGGAGTCCGTCATGGAGTCCCTGGCCGCGCGGGTCCGCCGGGCCCGCCCGGGCCGCCGCGTGGAGCTGGGATTCCTTGAGATCAGCGAGCCCCCGCTCGCCGGCGTGCTCGCCGAGGTGCCGGGACCGGTGGTCGTGGTCCCGCTGCTGCTGGCCGGCGGGTACCACGTGCACATCGACCTGCCCGCCGTCGTGGCCCGCACCCGGCCGGACGCCGTGGTGGCCGGGCAGCTCGGTCCCCACCCGCTGCTCACGTCCGTGCTGGCCCGCCGGCTGGCCGCGGCCGGGCTGCGGTCGTGCGACACCGTCGTCCTCGGCGCGGCCGGCTCGTCCGACCCGGCGGCCCTGGAGGACGTGCGCGCCGCCGCCCGCCTGCTGTCCGTACGGCTCTCGCGGCCCGTCACGGCCGCGTACGCGTCGGCCGGCGCCCCGGGCCTGGAGGAGGCGCTGCGGCGCGCGAGGGAGGGGCTGGCGCCCCGCATCGCGGTGGCGTCCTACCTGCTGGCGCCCGGCCACTTCCACGACCGGCTGATCGACGCCGGCGCCGACCTGGTCAGCGCGCCCATCGGCGCCGACGAGAACGTGGCCGCCCTGGTCTGGACCCGGTACGACGAGGCCCTGGAGCGCCCGGCCGCCGTCCGGGCAGCCGCCCACCGCGCGCTGCGCGTCGTCTCCTGAGAAGCCGTCCGCTGAGAGGGCGTGTACGGAGAAGGCGTGTCCTGAGAAGCCGTCTCCTGAGAGGCGGCGGGCGCCGGCGCGTGTGAAGCGTCCGGCCGGGCGGCGGACGTCAGCGGTCGGTGCCGCGGTCGCGGCGGCGCAGGTAGCGCTCGAACTCGGCCGCGATCGCGTCCCCGCTCGCCTCGGGCAGCTCGGCCGCGTCCTTGCGCTCCTCCAGCTCCCGCACGTACTCGGCCACCTCGGTGTCCTGGGCGGCCAGCTCGTCGACCCCGTGCTCCCAGGCGCGGGCCTCCTCCGCCAGGTCGCCGTACGGCATGGGGATGTCGAGCATGTCCTCGATCCGGCGCAGCAGCGCCAGCGTGGCCTTCGGGTTCGGCGGCTGCGCCACGTAGTGGGGGACCGACGCCCACAGGGACACGGTCCGCACCCCGGCGCCGCCGAGCGTGTGCTGCAGGACGCCCACGATGCCCGTCGGGCCCTCGTACTTGGTGAGCTCCAGGTTGAGCGCCCGGGCCATGCCGGGGTCGCTCACCGAGCCGACGATCGGAACCGGCCGGGTGTGCGGCGAGTCGTTGAGCAGCGCGCCCAGCAGGATCGCCAGGTCGACGCCCAGGTCGTGGCACAGGCCGACGATCTCGGCGCAGAACGACCGCCACCGCATGTTGGGCTCGATGCCGCGCAGGAGGACGACGTCGCGCTTGGCGCCCGGGGGGCGGGCCAGCAGCAGCCGGGTGGTCGGCCACACGATCGACCGGGTGAGCCCGTCGCCCATCTCCACGATCGGCCGCGTCACCTGGAAGTCGTAGTAGTCCTCGGGGTCGAGCTCGACGAGGGGGGTGGCCTTCCACTCCGTCTCGAGGTGCGCCAGCACGCCGCTGGACGCCTCGCCCGCGTCGTTCCACCCTTCGAACGCGGCGATCAGCACCGGGTCGACGAGCTCGGGGAGCCCTTCGAACTCGATCACGCGCCGCCTCCCTCGTTGGCCCACTGCAGTATGGCTCACCCCAAGACTATTCGGTGAGGAGGGCCGGGCGTCACTCCCCGCGGCGCGGCCGTCCGGCGTGGTGCGCGCGAGCGGCGGGAACGCCGCCGGGACCGGGCCTTCCGCCTGTAGCGCAATCAGGGCAAAGGATCCGCGTCGCGGGGCCGATAGTCTTGCTCCCATGACCAGCAGACCGTCCTTCCGCGAAGTGCTGTCCGAGCGAACTCTGATCGCCGACGGAGCCATGGGGACGATGCTGCAGTCCTACGACCCCACGCTCGACGACTTCCAGGGCCACGAGGGCTGCAACGACGTGCTCAACGTGAGCCGTCCCGACATCGTGCGCGCCGTCCACGACGCCTACCTGGCCGTCGGCGTCGACTGCGTGGAGACCAACACCTTCAACGCCAACCGTGCGGCGCTGGGGGAGTACGGCATCGCCGACCGGATCTTCGAGCTGTCCGAGGCCGGGGCGCGCCTGGCCCGCGAGCAGGCCGACGAGTGGTCCACGAAGGACAGGCCGCGGTTCGTGCTCGGCTCGATGGGCCCGGGGACGAAGCTGCCGACGCTCGGCCACCTGCCGTACGAGACGCTGCGGGACGCCTACCGGGACAACGCCGCCGGCCTGATCGCGGGCGGCGCGGACGCCCTGATCATCGAGACCTGCCAGGACCTGCTGCAGGTCAAGGCCGCCGTTGTCGGGGCGAAGCGGGCCATCGAGGCGGCCGGGCGGGACGTGCCGATCATCACGCAGGTCACCATCGAGACCAACGGCGCCATGCTGCTCGGCTCGGAGATCGGCGCCGCGCTCACCGCGATCGAGCCGCTCGGCGTCGACCTGATCGGCCTCAACTGCGCCACCGGGCCCACGGAGATGAGCGAGCACCTGCGCTACCTGGCCCGCCACTCGCGGCTGCCGCTGTCGTGCATGCCGAACGCCGGGCTGCCGCAGCTCACCTCCGACGGCGCCTACTACCCGCTCAGCCCCGGCGAGCTGGCCGACGCCCACGACGCGTTCACCCGCGACTACGCGCTCGCGCTGGTGGGCGGCTGCTGCGGCACCACCCCCGAGCACCTGCGGCAGGTTGTGGAGCGCGTGGGCGGCCGTCCCAGGGGCACGCGCCGTCCCCGCCCCGAAGCCGGCGCGGCGTCGCTCTACCAGCACGTGCCGTTCCGGCAGGACACCTCCTACCTCGCGATCGGCGAGCGGACCAACGCCAACGGCTCCAAGGCGTTCCGCGAGGCGATGCTCGACGGCAACTACGAGGAGTGCGTCGAGATCGCCCGGGCCCAGGCCCGCGACGGCGCGCACATGCTCGACCTGTGCGTCGACTACGTGGGCCGCGACGGCGTGACCGACATGAAGGAGCTGGCCTTCCGGTTCGCCACGGCGTCCACGCTGCCGATCGTGATCGACTCGACCGAGCCGCCCGTGATCGAGGCCGGCCTGGAGATGCTCGGCGGCAGGGCCATCGTCAACTCCGTCAACTACGAGGACGGCGACGGGCCCGACTCCCGCTTCACGAAGGTGATGCGGCTGGTCAGGGAGCACGGCGCGGCCGTGGTCGCGCTGACGATCGACGAGGAGGGCCAGGCCCGCACGGCCGAGTGGAAGGTCCGCGTCGCGGTCCGCCTCATCGAGGACCTCGTCCGCAACTGGGGGATGCGGGTCGAGGACATCATCGTCGACTGCCTCACGTTCCCCATCGCCACCGGGCAGGAGGAGACCCGCCGCGACGCCATCGAGACGATCGAGGCGATCCGCGAGCTCAAGCGCCGCTACCCGGCCGTGCAGACCACGCTCGGCCTGTCGAACGTGTCGTTCGGCCTCAACCCGGCCGCCCGCATGGTGCTCAACTCGGTCTTCCTCAACGAGTGCGTGAACGCGGGGCTCGACTCGGCCATCGTGCACGCGTCCAAGATCCTGCCGATGGCACGCATCCCCGACGAGCAGCGGCAGGTCGCGCTCGACCTCGTGTACGACCGCCGCCGCGACGGGTACGACCCGCTGCAGCGGTTCATGGAGCTGTTCGAGGGCGTCGACGCCGCGTCCATGAAGGCGGGCAAGGCGGCCGAGCTGGCCGGGCTGCCGCTGTGGGAGCGGCTCAAGCGGCGCATCGTGGACGGCGAGCGCAAGGGCCTGGAGGCCGACCTCGACGAGGCCCTGGCCCAGCGCCCCGCTCTGGAGATCATCAACGACGTCCTGCTCGACGGCATGAAGACGGTCGGCGAGCTGTTCGGGTCGGGCCAGATGCAGCTGCCGTTCGTGCTCCAGTCGGCCGAGGTCATGAAGACGGCCGTGGCCTACCTGGAGCCGTACATGGACCGGGTCGAGGGCGACTCCAAGGGCCGCATCGTGCTGGCCACGGTCAAGGGCGACGTCCACGACATCGGCAAGAACCTCGTCGACATCATCCTGTCCAACAACGGCTACGACGTGGTGAACCTCGGCATCAAGCAGCCGGTCTCGGCCATCCTGGAGGCCGCCGAGGAGAACAGGGCCGACGTGATCGGCATGTCCGGCCTGCTGGTGAAGTCGACGGTCGTGATGAAGGAGAACCTCGAAGAGATGAACTCCCGGGGCATCGCCGGCCGCTTCCCCGTGCTGCTCGGGGGCGCCGCGCTCACCCGCGCGTACGTCGAGCAGGACCTGGCCGACCTCTACCAGGGCGAGGTCCGCTACGCCAGGGACGCCTTCGAGGGCCTGCGGCTGATGGACGCGTTCATGGCGGTCAAGCGCGGCGAGGACGGCGCGACGCTGCCGCCCCTGCGCGAGCGGCGGGTGAAGACGGGGGCCGTGCTCAGGCGGACGGCCGAGGAGGACCTGCCGGCCCGCTCCGACGTGGCGGCCGACAACCCCGTGCCCACGCCGCCGTTCCTGGGCGACCGGATCGTGAAGGGCATCCCGCTGGCCGACTACGCGGCCTTCCTCGACGAGCGGGCGACGTTCATGGGCCAGTGGGGCCTCAAGGCGGCCCGCGGCGGCGACGGGCCGTCGTACGAGGAGCTGGTCGAGATCGAGGGACGGCCCCGGCTGCGGATGTGGCTGGACCGGCTCCAGACGGAGAACCTGCTGGAGGCGGCCGTCGTCTACGGCTACTTCCCCTGCGTCAGCGAGGGCGACAGCCTGATCGTCCTGGACGACGAGGGCAAGGAGCGGACCCGGTTCACCTTCCCCCGGCAGCGCCGCGACCGGCACCTGTGCCTGGCCGACTTCTTCCGGCCCCGGGAGTCCGGCGAGGTCGACGTGGTCGGGTTCCAGGTGGTCACCATGGGCAACCGGATCAGCGAGGCCGCCGCCGAGCTGTTCGCCAAGGACGCCTACCGCGATTACCTGGAGCTCCACGGCCTGTCCGTGCAGCTGACGGAGGCGCTGGCGGAGTACTGGCACGCGCGGGTGCGGTCGGAGCTCGGGATCGGCGGCGACGAGTCGCTGGCCGACATGCTGAAGGTGAACATCGCCGGCTGCCGCTACTCGTTCGGCTACCCCGCCTGTCCCAACCTGGAGGACCAGGTTCAGGTGATGGGGCTGCTCGACCCGTCCCGGATCGGCGTGACGCTGTCGGAGGAGTTCCAGCTCCACCCCGAACAGGCCACGTCGGCCCTGATCGCCCACCATCCCGAGGCCAAGTACTTCAACGTGTAGGCCCCCCTGCGCCGCGGGCGGGCCTCCGGCGGCCGTCTACCATGTTGCTCCCCCCTTTTCGGGGGCGTCGCCGGGGGAAGGGGCCACGTGGACGCTGTTCTGTTCGACATGGACGGACTGCTGGTCGACACGGAGGAGGTCTGGTTCGAGGTCGAGACCGAGGTGGTCGGTCGCCTCGGGGGGTCCTGGGGTCCCGAGCACCAGGAGCAGCTCGTCGGGGGCTCCTGGGAGCGGACGGTCGCGTACATGATGGAGCTGACGCGGGCGGACGTGGACCCGGACCTCGTGGGCGAGTGGCTCATCGACGGGATGGAACGGCGCCTCTCGACGGGCGTGGTGCCCATGCCCGGCGCGCTGGACCTGCTGCGCGACCTCACGGACAACGGGGTGCGCACGGCCCTGGTCACCTCGTCCCTGCGGGTCATCGCCGACGCCGTGCTGAAGGCGGTCGGCCGGGAGCACTTCGAGGTGGTCGTGACGGCCGACGACGTCGTCCGCACCAAGCCCCACCCGGAGCCGTACCTGACGGCGGCGGCTCTGCTGGCGGTCGAGCCGGGCCGCTGCGTGGTGCTGGAGGACTCCCCGAACGGCGTCGCCTCGGCGACGGCGGCCGGGTGCCGGGTGGTGGCGGTGCCGAGCGTGCTGCCGATCGCGGCCGCCCCCGGGCGGCTGGTCATGCCGTCCCTCGTGGACGTCGACCTGGGCCTGCTCCGCTCGCTGGTCGCCTGATCGGGAACAGTCAAGATCACTGCCCGGCGGGCCGGCGTCCGGAGTGCCAGGATGGGGGTAACCGCGACGAGGGGGCCCGCCATGACATTCGACCAGATCGCCTGGCTGCCGCTGTGCGCCGGGCTGACCGCCGTGGGGGCCGCGCTGGCCTACCTCGCGTTCCGCCGCAGGGGGGCCACCGCGGGACTGCGCGGCACCGCCTGGGCGCTGCTGCCGCTCGCGGCCTATCTCACCGGCGCGCTGCGCACGCTGTGGACCATCGGCTCGGCCGCCGTCTCGTTCGTCACCGGGCTGGTCCTGTCGCCGTCGGTCTGGGCCGGGGTGGCGCTGACGGGCCTGTCGGCGGTGCTCTTCTTCGTCTCCGGCGCGCTGCGCGGGCGCACGCTGTCGCGCGCGCGGCGGTCGAAGGGCGGCGCCGCCCCGGCGGACGCGGGGACCGGTGCGCCGCCCGCCGCCGGAAGCCGGGACGTGACCCGGCCGATCGAGCGCAAGGCCGCCCAGCCTGCCGCCAACGACGACTTTTCGGACATTGAGGACATCCTCAAGCGCCGCGGGATCAGCTGAGAATCCCACATGCCGGGACCAAGTTACCGGCCAGTGCAATGTCACAGTTCCGCGACACAACCGGAACGAGAAGCCGACAATCTCTTCAAGATCAATACGAATGAGTTTCGCATGAATCACAGTTGAGCCACAGGGAGCCTCCGGGGACTGGTCATCCCAGCTCAGCGCATACATTGTGCGTTCCAGAGGGCGCGGCTACGAGGCGGCGCCCACGGACAATGTCGTCTGGGATCCAGGGGGCCGACACCTCATGGCCACGCCACGCATGGTCAGCACTATGGTCGTGGGACCGACGAAGGAGGTTCCATGACCGCACCGATGGACGTCACCGGCTCTCAGACCGAGGCCACGCCGGAGAGCGTCCTCGACGGGGCGGGCGGCGCGAAGGCGATCCAGGGACGCTCGCTCGGCCAGATCGCCTGGATGCGCCTCAAGCGCGACAAGGTCGCCCTCGCCGGCGGGCTCATCGTGGTCGTCCTGATCCTCGTCGCCGTGTTCGCCCCGCTGATCGTCGGCGCGTTCGGCCAGGACCCGACGCAGTTCAACTCCGACCTGATCGACTCCTCGACCATGGCCCCGAAGGGCGGCACGGGCATCAGCGCCCAGCACCTGTTCGGCCTGGAGCCGGTCAACGGCCGCGACATCTTCAGCCGGGTCGTGTACGGGGCGCGGATCTCCCTGCTGATCGCCTTCCTCGCCACGCTGCTGTCGGTGATCATCGGCACGCTCCTCGGCGTCACGGCCGGATACTTCGGCGGCCTGGTCGACTCGATCATCAGCAAGGCCATGGACGTCTTCCTGGCCTTCCCGCTGCTGGTCTTCGCCATCGCCCTGGCGGGCATCGTCCCCGACACGGCGTTCGGCCTCGCCGGCGACACCCTCCGGGTCGCGCTGCTGGTCTTCATCATCGGCTTCTTCAACTGGCCGTACGTGGGCCGCATCATCCGCGGGCAGACGCTGTCGCTGCGCGAGCGGGAGTTCGTCGACGCCGCCCGCAGCCTGGGGGCGCGAGGCCCGTACATCATCTTCCGGGAGATGCTGCCCAACCTGGTCGCGCCGATCCTCATCTACGCGACGCTGCTGATCCCGACGAACGTCCTGTTCGAGGCGGCGCTGTCGTTCCTCGGCGTCGGCGTGCGGCCGCCCACTCCCACGTGGGGCGGCATGCTGTCGGACGCGGTGCGCTTCTACACGATGCCGCACTTCATGTTCTTCCCCGGCATGGCGATCTTCATCACGGTCCTGGCGTTCAACCTGTTCGGCGACGGCCTGCGGGACGCACTCGACCCGAAGGCCCGCTGAGCGCTTCCTGGTTCCCCGTTAGTCCCCGGCTCCTATAACCAAGGGGTTTGCAGATGCACAGAAGAAGACTGGGCATGGCCGCCATCGGCGCCGTGCTCGCCATCGGAGCGGCCGCCTGCGGCGGCGGCTCGGTAAACAGCCCGAGCGCCTCCGGAGGGGCCGCCTCCGGCGGCGCCGGGGCGGGCGCGACCGGCCAGTTCAACGCCGCCCTCTCCGCGGTGTACAACCCGTCGGACAAGAAGGGCGGCACCCTCAAGTTCGCCAACTCCGGCGACTGGGACTCCCTCGACCCGGCCGACACCTACTACGCGTACTCGTGGAACTTCATCCGCCTGTACGGCCGTTCGCTGACGATGTTCAAGGCGGCCCCCGGCGCCGAGGGCAACCAGCTCGTCCCGGACCTCGCGCAGGACCTGGGCAAGCCAAGCGACGACGCGAAGACGTGGACGTACAAGCTCCGCCCGGGCGTCAAGTTCGAGGACGGCACGCCGGTCACGTCGAAGGACGTCAAGTACGGGGTGCTGCGCTCGCTCGACAAGGAGACCTTCCCGAACGGGCCCACGTACTTCAACGACTTCCTGGACCTGCCGAAGGACTACAAGGGTCCCTACAAGTCCAAGGGCGTCAACACGGACAGCGCGATCGAGACGCCGGACGACCAGACGATCGTCTTCCACCTCAAGCAGCCGCTGAGCAACTTCGACTACTTCGCGCAGATCCCGTCCACGATGCCGGTCCAGGAGAGCAAGGACACGGGCGCCAAGTACAAGGAGCACGTGGTCTCCACCGGCCCGTACAAGTTCGAGTCGAACGAGATCGGCAAGGGCTTCAAGCTGGTCCGCAACGACCAGTGGGACCCGTCGACCGACCCGAACCGCAAGGCGCTCCCGGACAGCATCGAGGTCGCGACCAACGTCAACGCCGACGACATCGACAACCGGGTCCTCGCGGGCGACCTCGACGTCGACGTGGCGGGCACCGGTCTGCAGCCGGCCTCCCTCGGGCGGGTGCTGTCCGACCCGGCGATGAAGGCGAACACCGACAACCCGCTGAGCACGCGCCTCTGGTACACGTCGATCAACGGCAACGTCGCGCCGCTCGACAACCTCGACTGCCGCAAGGCCATCGAGTACGCCGCGGACAAGACCGCCTACCAGACCGCGTACGGAGGCGAGTTCTCCGGCGGCCAGATCGCGACCAGCCTGCTGCCGCCCACCATCCCGGGTCACCAGGACATCAACCCGTACCCGAGCGGTTCGGACAACAAGGGCGACCTGGCCAAGGCCAAGGAGGCCCTGCAGGCCTGCGGCCAGCCGAACGGCTTCGAGACGAACATCGCCTACCGCGCCGAGCGTCCGAAGGAGAAGGCGACCGCCGAGGCGCTGCAGCAGTCCCTCAGCCGGGTCGGCATCAAGCTCACGCTGAAGCCGTTCCCGCAGGCGGACTACTTCGCCCTGTACGCCGGCAAGCCGGGCTACGCCAAGGACAACAAGATCGGCCTGGCGCTCAACGGCTGGTCGGCCGACTGGCCCGACGGCTTCGGCTTCCTCCAGCAGATCGTCGACAGCCGCGTCATCCGGGACACCGGCGGCTCCTCCAACATCTCCGTCCGTGACCCGGAGGTCGACAAGATGATCGACCAGGCGATGCAGGAGACCGACAAGTCCGCCCGTGAGGGCATGTGGGCGGCGATCGACAAGAAGGTCATGGACGACGCCTTCATCCTGCCGGGCCTGTGGGCCAAGAGCCTGCTCGCGCGCAGCAAGAACGCGACGAACGTCTTCGTCAACGACGCGTTCGGCATGTACGACTACCTCGGCATGGGCGCCGCGAAGTAGCACCGCCCATCCCGCAGAACCGATAGATCCGACAGACGCGTGAACGCGGCAAGGGGGCCGGTCCGGCAGGGCCGGCCCCCGGAGCCGGGGGGACTGTGGTCACATACATCATCCGGCGGCTGATCTGGGCGGTCGTGATGCTCACCATCGTGAGCATCATCACGTTCGCCATCTTCTTCCTGGTGCCGCGCCTGGCCGGCGCGACCTCGGAGAGCCTGGCCACCCGCTACGTGGGGCGCACCGCCTCGGCGGCGGACGTCAAGATCGCGGCCGAGAAGCTGGGCTTCAACGATCCGCTGATCGTGCAGTACGGGCGGTTCGCCAAGGGCATCGTCGCCGGGGCGGACTACGACTACGGTCCCGGCGTGGAGCACTGCCCCGCGCCGTGCTTCGGGTACTCCTTCATCACCCGGCTCCCCGTCTGGCCGGACCTCATGGACCGGCTGCCCATCACGGTCTCGCTCGCCATAGGGGCCGCCGTCATCTGGGTGATCGCCGGTGTCGCCACCGGCGTGCTGTCCGCGCTGAGACGCGGCAGCTTCTTCGACCGGGCCGCGATGAGCGTCGCCCTGGCGGGCGTCTCGCTGCCCATCTTCTTCACCGGCATCGTCTCGCTGGTGTTGTTCAGCTACGGCCGTCCCTTCGCGATCTTCGCGCCCGGCGGCAGCTACACCCCGTTCGAGCAGAACCCCGTCACCTGGGCGTACGACCTGATCCTGCCGTGGGTCACGCTCGCGTTCCTGTACGCCGCCGGGTACGCGCGGCTCACGCGGGCGGGCATGCTGGAGACGATGAACGAGGACTACATCCGCACGGCGCGGGCCAAGGGCCTCAACGAGCGGACCGTCGTGGTCAAGCACGGCCTGCGCGGCGCGCTCACCCCGATTCTGACGATCTTCGGCCTCGACCTCGGCCTGCTGCTCGGCGGCGCCGTGCTCACCGAGAGCACCTACTCGCTGCCCGGCATCGGCAAGTACGCGATCGACGCGATTACCAACCAGGACCTCCCGAAGGTCATGGGCGTCGTCCTCGTCGCCGCGTTCTTCGTGGTCTTCGCGAACCTGGTCGTCGACCTCCTGTACGCCGTCGTGGACCCGAGGGTGAGGCTGGCATGAGTTTCCTCGAGCTGAAGGACCTGCGGATCCACTTCCCGACCGACGACGGCCTGGTCAAGTCGGTCGACGGGCTGTCGTTCGCCCTCGAGCGGGGCAAGACCCTCGGCATCGTGGGGGAGTCCGGCTCCGGCAAGAGCGTCACCAGCCTCGGCATCCTCGGACTGCACAAGGGCGGCCGCGCCCGTATCTCCGGCGAGATCTGGCTCGACGGCGAGGAGCTCGTCGGCGCGAGCCAGGAGCACGTGCGGACGCTGCGCGGCAAGAAGATGGCGATGATCTTCCAGGACCCGCTGTCCGCCATGCACCCCTTCTACACGGTCGGCACCCAGATCATCGAGGCGTACCGGATCCACAACGACGTGAGCAAGAAGGTCGCGCGCAAGCACGCGATCGACATGCTCGGCCGCGTGGGCATCCCGCAGCCGGACCGGCGGGTCGACAGCTACCCCCACGAGTTCTCCGGCGGCATGCGGCAGCGCGCGATGATCGCCATGGCGCTGAGCTGCGACCCCGAGCTGCTGATCGCCGACGAGCCGACCACGGCGCTCGACGTGACCGTGCAGGCGCAGATCCTCGACCTCATGCGCGACCTGCAGCGCGACTTCAACGCCGCGCTCATCATCATCACGCACGACCTCGGCGTGGTGGCCGAGCTGTCCGACGACATCCTCGTGATGTACGGCGGCAAGTGCGTGGAGTACGGCACGACCGAGGACATCTTCGAGCGGCCCGAGCACCCGTACACGTGGGGCCTGCTCGGCTCGATGCCGCGCCTCGACCGGGAGCCCACGGAGCGGCTTCTGCCGATCAAGGGCTCGCCGCCCTCGCTGATCAACGTGCCCGCGGGCTGCGCCTTCCACCCCCGCTGCGCCTTCGAGGGCCGGACGAACGGCCGCGCGACGACCGAGGTGCCGGAGTTGCGCGAGACCGAGGGCGGCCACCTGGTGCGCTGCCACATGCCGCGCGACGTCCGGCGCGCCATCTGGGAGAACGAGATCAAGCCCACCCTGGAGGCCTCATGACCGCCCCGAGCGAGCCCGCCATCGCCGACGGCGAGCCGCTGCTGTCCGTGCAGGGGCTGGAGAAGCACTTCCCGGTCACCAAGGGCCTGCTCAAACGGCAGGTCGGCGCGGTCAGGGCGGTCGACGGCATCAGCTTCGACGTGGTCAAGGGCGAGACCCTCGGCCTGGTGGGGGAGTCGGGCTGCGGCAAGACGACCACCGGCCGCCTGATCACCCGGCTCATCGAGCCGACCGGCGGGAAGGTCGTCTTCGAGGGGCAGGACATCACGCACATGTCGCAGGGCCGCATCCGGCCGCTGCGCCGCGACGTGCAGATGATCTTCCAGGACCCCTACAGCTCGCTGAACCCCCGGCACACTGTCGGCGCCATCGTCGGCGCGCCGTTCCGGATCCAGGGCATCAAGACCGAGCAGGGCACGAAGAAGGCGGTCCAGGAGATCCTGGAGCTGGTCGGGCTCAACCCCGAGCACTACAACCGCTACCCGCACGAGTTCTCCGGCGGCCAGCGGCAGCGCATCGGCATCGCCAGGACGCTGGCGCTCAAGCCGAAGCTGATCATCGCGGACGAGCCGGTCTCCGCGCTGGACGTGTCGATCCAGGCCCAGGTGGTCAACCTGCTGGAGGACCTGCAGAGCGAGCTCGACCTCACCTACGTGGTGATCGCGCACGACCTGTCGGTGGTCCGGCACATCAGCGACCGCGTCGCGGTCATGTACCTCGGCAAGATCGTCGAGCTGGCGGAGCGCAAGAGCCTGTACGACTCGCCGATGCACCCGTACACGAACGCGCTGCTGTCGGCCGTCCCGATCCCCGACCCCAAGCGGCGGACCGAGCGGGAGCGGATCCGGCTGCAGGGCGACGTGCCGTCGCCGCTGAACCCGCCGCCGGCGTGCCGCTTCCACACCCGCTGCTGGAAGGCCCAGGAGATCTGCCGGACCGTCGAACCGCCGCTGGAGACGCTCGCGGCCGGCCACCAGGTCGCCTGCCACTTCCCGGAGAACGCGCCAGCCGCCACGGGCTCGGCCGCGTCCGGCGCGACCGCGGCCGCGGCGGACTGAGCGCGTCTCCGCCGGTACGGCTTCCGCTGTCCTCCCCCCAGACGGTCCGCGGAAGCCGTACCGGCGGCGCCCACACCGGAACGCTATCGGGCCCGGCCGGGGCCGGGGATCGGCCTGCGGGACCGTCCTCGCCTGCGCCCACGGCAGGACGCCGGGCGCCCGGCCTCCTCCCCTGGGAGTAGGCCGGGCGGGCCGCCCCGGTCGCGGGGAGCGCCGGGCGGAGCCGCTAGGAGAAGGCCCCCGGGATGATCAGCCCGGTCTCGTAGGCCAGCACGACCGCCTGCACCCGGTCGCGCAGTCCCAGCTTCGTCAGGACGTTGCCGACGTGGGTCTTCACGGTCGTCTCGCTGACGACCAGCTCGGCGGCGATCTCCGCGTTCGACATGCCCCTGGCGATCAGGCGGAGCACCTCGAGCTCGCGCTCGGTCAGCCGGTCGAGCCGGGCGGGCGTCGCCTGCTGGTGCGCGGAGGGCAGCCGCGTGGCGAACCTGTCCAGCAGCCGCCGGGTGACGCTCGGCGCCACGATCGCGTCCCCGGCCGCCACCACCCGGATCGCCTGCACCAGATCGTCCGGCGGCACGTCCTTGAGCAGGAACCCGCTGGCGCCCGCCCGCAGGGCCTCGACGATGTACTCGTCCAGGTCGAACGTCGTCAGCACGAGCACCTTCGGCACGTGCGCCGTCGGCGCCGCCTCCCGCACGATGCGGCGGGTGGCCTCGATGCCGTCCGTCCCCGGCATCCGGACGTCCATCAGCACGACGTCGGGCAGCAGGGCGCGCGACTGCTCCATCGCCATCGCCCCGTCGCCGGCCTCGCCGACGACCGTGACGTCCGGCTCCGCCTCCAGGATGAAGCGGAACCCCGTGCGCAGCAGCGGCTGGTCGTCGACAAGCAGCACCCGGATCGTCATGCGCGGGCCGCCGTCCGGCGGGCGTGGGGGAGCACGTTGATCGTCATGGTCTGTCCTTGAGGGGGAATCGGGCCCTGACCTCGAACCCGCCCCCGCTCCGGGGGCCGATCCGCAGGACTCCACCATAGAGCGCCACGCGCTCCCTGATGCCCACCAGGCCGTGGCCCTTCCCCGCGACCCGCGCGGGGCCGTCGGCGCCGCCGTGCCCGTCGTCCTCGACGTGGACGGACAACTCGTTCTGCTCGTGCCGCACGGTCACCCAGGCCCGGGCGGCCGGGCCGGCGTGCCGCAGGCTGTTCGTGAGCGCCTCCTGCACGAGGCGGTAGGCGGCCAGGTCGATGCCCGGCGGCAGCCCCCGCCGCTCGCCCTCCACCCACAGCTGGGTGCGCAGCCCCGCCTCGCGCATCTGCTCGACGAGCGTCGGCAGGTCCTGCATGCCCGGCTGCGGCCCCAGCTCGGCCGGGCCGTCGGTGCGCAGCACGCCGACGATGTTGCGCATCTCCGCCATCGCCGTGCGGCCCATCTCCTCGATCGCGGTGAGCGCGTCGCGGGCGACCTCGGGATCGGCGTCGAGCATCTTGCGCGCCGCCGCGGCCTGCACGGTCATCACGCTCACGTGGTGGGCCACGACGTCGTGCAGCTCCCGGGCGATGCGGGAGCGCTCCTCGGCCCGCGCGGCCCGGGTGTCGGCCTCCCGCGCCCGCTCCAGCCGGTCGGCCCGCTGCACCAGCTCGGCCAGGTAGGCGCGGCGCAGCCGGACGGCCCTGCCGCACACCCAGCACAGCAGCGCGACCACGACGACGACCACGTGGTCGGTCCACGGCATCGGCCCGCGCCCGATCCCGGCGTCCACGACGTACGCCAGCAGGTCGGCGACGATCGCGGCGAGGCTGAGCGCCAGGCCCCGGTGGGCGGCCACCGAGTAGAGCAGGACGAGGGGGCCGAGCCCGCTGAGGCCGTCGTCGTACCCCATCGCGTCGAGCGTCCACTGGGGGACGATCGTCGCGAGGAGCAGCACGAACGGCCACCGCCGCCGCAGCGCGACGGGCAGCGTGCAGGCCGCCGCCAGCACGAGGCCCAGCGGGTCGTACGGCCGTGTCGCACCCGTCTGCCACTCGGCGGACCCGCCGCCCGCGAGGACGACGAACGACAGCGAGGCCGTGGTCAGCACCACCGCGAGGATCGAGTCCGCGACCGGGGGATGGGCTCGTAGCCAGGGACGCGGACTGCCGGGGGTGGTGCGCACGTACCAAATCTAGGCCGTCGCCTGCGGTGTCCACCCTGCCCGGGAGGGATATGGGTGCTCCTCCCCACGGAGGATCCTCCCGGCCCGACGGCCGCCCGGCCCCGGCTCCGGGACGGGTCCGGGCGCGGGCGGCGGGGGTCAGAGCTCGTCGGTGGCGGCCCTTCTGCCTCCGGCGCGGGAGGACAGGCCGGGCCGGCGGTCCGGCACGGGGGGCGGGGTGCCGCCGAACTCTGGGCACAGCGCCTGGTGGTCGCACCAGGCGCACAGCCGCGAGGGGCGGGCGCGCCACTCGCGGGTGCGCAGGGCGCGCTCGATGGCGGCCCAGAGGGCCTCGACCTTACGCTCGGTGGCCCGCAGGTCCGCCTCGTCCGGCGTGTACCGGACGATCTCGCCGTTGCCGAGGTACATGAGCTGGAGCATGCGCGGGACCCGCCCGTTCAGCCGCCACAGCGCGAGCGCGTAGAACTTCATCTGGAACAGCGCCTTGGCCTCGAAGTCGCGCCCCGGCGCCGTGCCCGTCTTGTAGTCGACGACCCTGACCTCGCCGGTGGGGGCGACGTCGAGGCGGTCGATGTAGCCGCGCAGCAGCAGGCCGCTGTCGAGCACGGTCTCGACGTACATCTCCCGCTCGGCCGGCTCCAGCCGCTGCGGGTCCTCCAGCGTGAAGTAGCGCTCGACCATGCCGCGGGCCTGGGCGAGCCAGGCGTCGCGCTCCTCGTCGCCGGCGAACAGCCCGCCGTACTCCGGCTCCTCGGCCAGCAGCCGCGTCCACTGCGGCTCCAGCAGGTCCTGCGCGGCGGCGACGGTGCGGGCCTCGGCGGGCAGGTCGTACAGCCGCTCCAGGACGGCGTGGACGAGCGTGCCTCGCACCGCCGCGGGGGAGGGCTTCTCGGGGAGCTGGTCGATGACCCGGAACCGGTAGAGCAGCGGGCACGTCATGAAGTCACCGGCGCGGGAGGGGGACAGCGAGCCGATGATCGAGCGCTCTTCGGCGAGGGTCATGCCCGGAACTGTAGGACACGGGACCGACACTCCGCGCCGCGACGGCAGGGGCCGGGCCGGCGCCGGGAGACGGCCGACTCGGCGGCGAACCGGCCTGGACGTACGCGGAAGGGCCGTCAGCTCTTAGGCTGATCTCACCTCGCGGCGCGTAGCATCGAGGTCAAGGGAGGGAAGGCGGCCATCATGAGCACACCTGTCAACGCGTCCCCGGGGCTGCGGATGGGTCGACCGTTCGGCATCCCGGTGTACGTCTCCCCGACGTGGCTCATCGTGGCGGCCTTCATCACCATCAGCTTCCAGCCGGTGTTCGCCGACAGCCTGCCCGGCTACAGCGACGTCGCGACGTACGCGGTGGCGCTCGCCTTCGCCGTCCTGCTGTACGTCTCGGTGCTCCTGCACGAGCTCGCCCACTGCGTCGTCGCCAAGCACTACGGCCTGCCGGTGCGGCGCATCACCCTCTACCTGCTCGGCGGCGTGTCCGAAATCGAGCGCGAGCCGGAGACAGCCGGGCGGGAGTTCAACGTCGCCTTCGCCGGGCCGCTGCTGTCTTTGGGGCTCGCCGCCGTGGGCTTCCTGGTCTACAAGTTCGCCGTTCCGGCTGAGGGCATCGTCTCCGTGCTGGTCCTGCAGCTGTGGGGGTCCAACGCCATCGTGGGCGTGTTCAACCTGCTGCCGGGGCTGCCCCTCGACGGCGGCCGGATGCTCCGGGCGGCCGTGTGGAAGGTGACCCGCGACTCCGGCACGGGCACGCTGGCCGCCGCCTGGGTGGGCCGGGCCGTGGCCGTCGCGGTGGTCGCGGTGCCGCTGCTGCTCAACCTGATGTCCGGTCAGGACACCGGGTTCGGGCAGATGCTCTGGTCGATCGTGCTCGCCTCGTTCATCTGGGTCGGGGCGTCGCAGTCGCTGCGGGTGGCCCGGGTGCGGGCCCGGCTGCCGCAGCTGCGCGCCCGGCTGCTGGCCCGCCGCGCCATCCCGGTGACCGCCGAGGTGCCGCTGTCGGAGGCGCTGCGCCGGGCCAGGGAGGCGGGCGCGGGCGCTATGGTCCTGGTCGACCACGACGGCCACCCGATCGGCATCGTCAACGAGGCCGCCGTGAACGCCACCCCCGAGCACCGCCGCCCCTGGGTGACCGTCGGCTCGGTCGCCCGCAGCCTGGAGCCCTCGCTCGTGCTCGGCGCCGACCTGGAGGGGGAGTCGCTGCTCGACGCCATGCGAGGCACCCCGGCGGCGGAGTACCTGCTCGTCGAGCGGGGCGGCGAGATCTACGGCGTGCTCGCCACCGCGGACGTCAACCGCATGTTCACCGGTGTCTGACGGCCCGCCCACCCCCTCGTCTTCCCGCCCGGCGGGGACTAGTGTGGCGTCGGCGCAGGGTGCGTCGAGACCAGGGCCGACGGCCGCACGGTCTGGTACGCCCAGCTCCGGAAGGCCGGTTCACCGCTCTTTTTGCTACGTTCTGGGGTGATCGATCCGGCACACGGTGGTGCCGACGAGGGTGCCGGTCATCCGGTGGCGTTTCCGGAGGGAGAGTTCTGTGACGGAACAGGGCGTGGGGGTGGTCCGCCCGCTGCCGGGGGAGGGCGTGGTCGCCCATCTGAACAATCTGCTGCTCGTGTGCGCCGCCGGCGACCAGGCGGTGGACGAGCTGCTGCGCGCGCTGAGCGACACGGCCACGACGGGCGGTGACGGCCGGGCGCTCGCCCGCCGGGTGGCCGGGGTCCTCGCCCGGGCGATGGACCGGTCGATCGGCGGTGAGCCGGTCGCCTGCGCCGTCGCGGGCCCTGCGGGCGGCGGCGTCGCCGTGCTCGTCAGCGGAGCCGCGTTCGCCAGCGTCCAGGGCGGCCCCGACGGCGAGGTCCGGCTGGCCGGCCGCGACGCCCTCACGTGGACCGACCGGCTCGTCAACGGCCCGGTCTCCCGCATCGAGCTCCGCCTCCCCAACGCCGGCCCGTCGAGCCCCTACGCCCGCCTCGACGGCGGGGTGGTCACCGGAGCCGGCCTCGAATGCGACTTCACCCAGGCGGGGGACCTCGCGTTCCCGCCGCTGCCGCCCCGGCCGCCGCAGGGCCAGCACCAGCAGCAGCACCCGCAGTTCGGGGCGCCGGAGCCCATCGGGGCCCGCGGCCCGGTGGTGCCGCCGCCGCCCCCGCCGCCCGGCCCGG
>NZ_KI866522.1:201703-204147 GCF_000511135.2 Microbispora sp. ATCC PTA-5024
GACCGGCCCTCCCCCCGCCGTACCACTCCCAGCCCTCGCAGCCGCTGCCGCCTCCGCCGGGGTACCCCTCCGACCCCGGCCTGGGCGGGCCCTCCGGGCCGCTGTTCCCCCCGCCGCCCGACCAGCAGGGGCCGCACGACCCGCTCGGCCTCCACGGGCCCCAGGGCGCGCAGGGCCCCGCTCCGGTCGCCGAGCCCGTCCCGGGTCCCGTCTCCGGCCCGCACGCCCTTCCCGACCCGCTCCACGACAGCCCGTACGGCGGTGCCGGCCGCCAGTACGGCGACGACCGGCCGGGCGGCGAGGACAGGGGACCGCTGCACGACCTCGGCGGCCCGCCGCCGTTCGACCCCGGCGCGTCGTTCGAGCAGGGGCCGTCGTTCGAGCAGGGCCCCCCGGCCGACCAGGACCCGGGCGAGGTGACCCAGCTCGACGCCACGCCCGAGCCCGAGCAGCGGCCCATGGTGTACGGCGTCGACTGCAAGAACGACCACTTCAACGACCCGCGAGCGCCGTACTGCGCGATCTGCGGCGTGCCGATCGACCAGCGGGCGGTGGTGCCGTACAAGGGCCCGCGGCCTCAGCTCGGGGTGCTGCTGCTCGACGACGGCATGGCGTTGCCGCTCGACGGCGACTACGTCCTGGGCCGCGACCCCGAGCGGGCGCCCGAGGTGCAGGCGGGCGAGGCCCGCCCGGCCAAGGTCACCAGCCCGGACGGCTCGGTGTCCCGGCGGCACCTGAGGGTGTTCCTGGACAACTGGGACGTCAACCTGCTCGACCTGGGCTCGGTGAACGGCACCCAGATCCAGCCGCCCGGCGACCCCAACTTCTACGACATCCCGCCGAACGAGCCTGTCCCGATCCTGCCCGGGACGACCGTCCGGGTCGGCGTGTCCCGCACGATGCGCTACGAGGGTCACCGCACCGCCTGACCCCCGCCGCCCGGCCCGTACGCCACGGGGCGGGCGGCGGGCGCGTGGCGGCCGGTCAGGCCGCCAGGAGGTCCAGCTCGCGCAGGATGAGCCGTTCGAGCCGGTCGCCGGGCACGCGATCGGGGTAGAGGAGGCGGTGCACGCTGAGGCCGTCGACGAGGGCGAGGAGGCGCTCGGCCGCGTCGCCGAGGTCCTCGTCCGCCCGGATCTCCCCGGCCGCGGCGGCCGAGCGGAGCAGGCTCACCACCACGTAGCGCAGCTCGGCCGCCTCGCGCCGCTGCACCTCCAGCAGGCCGGGGCTGGTCAGGCTGCGCCCCCAGAACCCGACCTCGAGCCCGGTCTCGCGTACCCGCTCCTCGTCCAGCGGCACGTTGTCGAGCAGCACCTCCCGCAGGGCGGCCAGCCCGGTCAGGCCCGCCAGCTTCTCCCGCAGGCGCTCGGCGATGCGCCGGTGCGACGCCTCCAGCGCCGACACGAGGATGTCGTCCTTGTCGGCGAAGTAGTGGGTGAGGACCCCGTTGGAGTAGCCCGCCTCCTTGGCGATGGCGCGCGTGGTGGCCGCCTCGATGCCGTCCCGCAGGATGACCCGCCGCGCGGCGGCGACGACCTCGTCCCGGCGCTCCTCGTGGTTGACGATCTTCGGCATGGCGCCCACCTCCCCGTTTGGTTGACATTTTAGTCGGTCGCCCGTCTATTATCCGCACATGACGGTAGCGACGGTCGGCGTGCACATCGTCGACGTCCTGGCCAGGCCCGTGGAGTCGATTCCCGGGGGCCAGGACACCCACCTGCTTGAGCAGATCCGCATCACGGCCGCGGGCGCGGCGGCCGGCACGGCCGTGGACCTCGCGAAGATCGGCGTCCCGGTCGCGTCGTTCGGCGCCGTGGGCGACGACGAGCTGGGCGACTTCCTCCTGATGATCATGGAGAGGCGCGGCGTCGACGTCGGCGGCGTCGTCCGCAAGCCGGGCGAGCAGACGGCCGCCTCGATCCTGCCGATCCGCCCGGACGGCGGCCGGCCCTCGTTCCACGTGCCGGGGGCCAACCTGGGGCTGTCGCTCGCCGACCTCGACCAGGACCGGATCGCCGCCGCGAAGGTGGTGCACCTCGGCGGCATGGACGTGACCTGGGGCCTGCACGACCCCGCCTTCCTCGCCCTGCTCGACAAGATCCGCGGCGACGGCGCGATCGTCACGATGGACCTGCTGTCGAACATGCCCGACCTCATGCCCGCCGTGCGGTCGTTCCTGCCCCACGTCGACTACCTGCTGCCCAACGAGGAGCAGGCGCTCATGCTGACCGGGGCCGCCACCGCGGAGGAGGCCGCCGCGGCGCTGGTCGCCGAGGGCCTGCGCGGCGCGCTCGTCACCCTCGGCGCGGCCGGCAGCCTGGTCGTCACCGCCGACGGCGCGACCACCGTCCCGGCGCTCGACGTGCCCGTGGTCGACACGACCGGCTGCGGCGACGCGTACTGCGCCGGGTTCGTCGCCGGACTGCTGGAGGGCCGGGACGTCC
>NZ_KI866522.1:204179-299891 GCF_000511135.2 Microbispora sp. ATCC PTA-5024
AGTAGGCTCCGACGCGGGCCTCGACGGCCCGGTGCACGCCGACTGACCGCGGGCCGCGCCAGCCCGAGCGCGCCCACCCCGGCCGCACCCAGCCGGCCGCACCGGCCCGTGCGCAGCGACTCCGCACCCCACCCGCGGGGCCGCGCCGGCCCCCACGAAGCGCCAGCCGCCACCGGCCCCTATCGACCCCTATCGACGCCCACCGAGCCTCCGCGCCCCTCGCGGACGCCGACCTGTAGACGGGAGCATCCCCATGTCCCTCGACGCCTCCTTGCGGGCCCGCGCGGCCAAGGTCGTCCCCGGAGGGATGTACGGCCATCTCAACGCCGCCCTGCACGGCGAGCGCTACCCCCAGTTCTTCGCCAGGGCGGAGGGCGCCCGGCAGTGGGACGTCGACGGCCGGGAGTACGTCGACCTCATGTGCAGCTGGGGTCCGATGATCGTGGGCCACCGCAACCCGCGGGTGGAGGAGGCCGCCGCCGCGCAGCAGGCGCTCGGCGACTGCCTCAACGGCCCCGGCGCCGTGATGGTCGAGCTGGCCGAGTTGCTGGTCGACCTCATCCCCTCGGCCGACTGGGCCATGTTCTCCAAGAACGGCACCGACGCGACGACCCAGGCCCTCATGGTCGCCAGGGCCGCCACCGGCAGGACCAAGGTCCTGGTGGCGCACGGCGCCTACCACGGCGCCGACCCCTGGTGCACGCCCGGCCTGTCCGGTGTCACGCCCAACCAGCGGGCCGACACGATCGAGTTCGCCTACAACGACCTGGCGAGCGCGGAGGCGGCCGCCGCGCAGGCCGAGGGCGACGTGGCCGCCATTCTCGTCACGCCGTTCAAGCACGACTCGTTCGAGGACCAGGAGCCGGCCGACGAGGCGTTCGCGCGCGGCGTGCGCGCCCTGGCCGACCGCCTGGGCGCCGCCCTCGTCATCGACGACGTACGGGCGGGGTGGCGGCTCGACCTGCGGGGCTCGTGGGAGCCGCTGGGAGTCCGCCCCGACCTCACGGCGTGGAGCAAGGCCATGGCGAACGGCTTCCCCATCGCCGCGGTCACCGGTGTGGACGCGCTGCGGGGGGCGGCGCAGACCCTCTACTCGACCGGCTCGTTCTGGTTCTCCGCCGCGGCGATGGCGGCGGCGATCGCGACCATCGAGATCCTGCGGGAGACCGGCGGCCCGGCGCTCATGCACCGCGCGGGGACGCGCCTGCGCGAGGGCCTGGCGGCGCAGGCGGCCTCACACGGCT
Organism: Microbispora sp. ATCC PTA-5024; assembly: GCF_000511135.2. Lineage (NCBI taxonomy): Bacteria > Bacillati > Actinomycetota > Actinomycetes > Streptosporangiales > Streptosporangiaceae > Microbispora > Microbispora sp. ATCC PTA-5024. The sequence goes on from NZ_KI866522.1 coordinate 205,424, forward strand.
TCGTGATCCGCCAGACGGGCCCGGTGCAGATCCCGTGGCTGTCCTTCGAGGGCGACGCGACCCTGGAGAAGGGCATCGCGTGGGCCGGGCACTGCCTGGACGAGGGCGTGTACCTCCACCCCTGGCACAACTGGTTCCTGTCGGCGGCTCACACGGACGAGGAGATCGACCGCGCCCTCCAGGGGACCGACGCCGCCTTCGGCAAGCTCCGGGCGGCGTACGGCGCCGACTGAGGCCCCCGCCGGGGTCAGCGCGAGCGGGCCCACTGGAGGACGTCGGCCCGGGTGCCGTCCGGGCCGGGCAGCAGCCCCCTCACGAGGAGCTCGCGGGTGAACCCGGTCCGCTCCAGCACCCGGTGGGACGCCGTGTTGCCCGGGGCCGTGCCGGCGACCAGCCTCCTGAGGGGCGTGCTCGCGAAGGCCCAGTCGGCGAGCAGCCGCACGGCCCGGACGGTGAGGCCGCGCCCGCGGAACTCCGGGTGCAGGCTGTAGCCCACCATGGCCTGGTCCAGCGGGGGGACGACGTTGCTCAATTGGACTTCCCCGGCGAGCGCGCCGGTACGGGCGTCCCTGATCGCCATCTCGGCCCGCCGGCCCGCCAGCCACAGGTGCCCGTTGCGGCGGCACACGTCCAGGGTCGCGGCGTACGTGACGGGCGTGGGCGGGACCCGCGAGGCGGCGACGTCCGGCACGGTCCGCAGCCGGTGGCACTCCTCGGCATCGTCCGTCGTCAGCGGTGTGAGCCGCACGACGCCGTCGCTGAGCTCCCCGCCGGGGAATCCGCCGGGGAGGAACGGCAGGTACGGCGTGACGGGCTCGCCCGGGTCGCCCGCGAGCCGGGCGTAGGCCGCCAGGTCCACCCGCCGGCCGTCCCGGCCGCCGGCGGCCTCGCGCTGCACGCCCTCCAGGGTGAAGCCGGAGCGCATCGCCACCCGCTGGCTGGGGACGTTCTCCACGTCGGCCAGCAGCGTGATCCGCGGCAGCCCGTGGGCGAAGCCCCACGCGGACAGGGCCCGCACGGCCTCGGTCGCCACGCCGCGCCCGCGCGCCCAGGGGGCGAGCCAGTAGCCGACCTCGCTGTTGCCGAAGCGGTCCGGCGGCTTGAGGCCCACCGTGCCCAGCGTCCCGCCGGTCGCCCCGTCCGCGATCAGGAAGTCCGCTCCGCCCGCCTCCCAGGTCGCCGGCACGGCCTTGGTGATCCAGTACAGCGCGTCGTCCCGCGAGTACGGCGACGGGACCAGCGGGATGAACCGGACGACGTCGGGGTCGGCGCACGCCCGCGCCACGTCGCCGGCGTCCCCCTCGTTCGGCAGGCGGAGGACGGCGGATCCGGCGGGGATGGTCTCGAGGGGCAACATGTCCCATTGTTACCAGGGGCCCCGCCGCCGCGACCATCGGGTTTCCCACCGGCCCCCGTCGCCCGGGCGGGGGACCGGGGCGATGCCACTAGCCTTTCCAGCATGGGTTTTCGCAGGCACGGCCCGTTCCAGGCCGGAGATCAGGTTCAGCTCACCGACCCGAAGAACAAGCGGCACACGGTGACGCTGAAAGAGGGCGGCGTCTTCCACACGCACAAGGGGTCGATCCCGCACGACGACCTGATCGGGCAGCCCGAGGGCTCCGTCGTCCGCTCCTCGGGCGGCACCGTCTACCTGGCGTTCCGTCACCTGCTGGCCGACTACGCCGTGTCGATGCCGCGCGGCGCGGCCGTCGTCTACCCGAAGGACGCGGCCCAGATCGTCGCCATGGCCGACATCTTCCCGGGGGCGCGGGTCGTGGAGGCCGGCGTCGGGTCGGGCGCGCTCACCTGCTTCCTGCTCCGCGCGGTCGGCCCCGAGGGCTCGGTCACCTCCTACGAGCGCCGGGCCGACTTCGCCGAGATCGCGACCAAGAACGTGGAGAAGTTCTTCGGCGGCCCGGTGGGGCAGTGGCGGCTCGTGGTGGGAGACCTCGTGGCCGCGCTCGACGAGGCCGACGTCGACCGCGTCATCCTCGACATGCTGGCGCCGTGGGAGTGCGTCGACGCCGCCGCCAAGGCCCTCACACCCGGCGGAGTTATTTGCTGTTATGTCGCTACAACGACGCAAATGTCCCGAACGGTGGAGACCCTGCGCGAGCACGGGAGTTTCACCGAGCCCCACGCGTGGGAGACCCTGGTTCGCGACTGGCATGTCGAGGGCCTCGCCGTACGGCCGGACCACCGGATGGTCGGCCACACCGGGTTTCTCGTCACCGCCCGTCGCATGGCGGACGGCGTGACGCCCCCGCCCCGGCGCAGGCGCCCGGCCAAGGGGGCGTATGGAGAGGGGATCGAAGCAGTGTGACAATTCAGCCACAACCCGGCAAAGCCACGTGACACGGGAACATATGGGTGTGTTCCTAATGCTGACCCGAAGAAACGGTCCATAAGGTATCAAACGCCGAACACCCAACGTAACTACACGAACACTGCCCGGCCAGGTTACGTACAGCGCCAAGATAGGTAGGGTCTTGAGTAGTCGTTCTCGACGGGGAAGGAGGTGACGGGGCGTGGCAGCTCGCGACGATGCCGAGGCTCGAGCCGCGCAGCGCGAACGGGAGGTCGCCGATCTCACAACACAGGTCTCCTTCCTGCAGGAGGAGATCACCGCGTTGCGGCGGAAGCTGGCCGAGTCCCCCCGGCAGGCCAGGGTCATCGAAGAGCGTCTGCATGAGGCGCAAGCCCAGGTGGCCGCCCTCACCAGCCAGAACGAGCGGCTGGTTTCCACCCTCAAGGAGGCCAGGGATCAGATTGTCGCGCTCAAGGAGGAGGTCGACCGGCTGGCGCAGCCGCCGTCCGGTTTCGGCGTCTTCCTGGAGGCCAGGGACGACGGCACGATCGAGGTGTTCACCGGGGGCCGCAAGCTCCGGGTGAACGTCAGCCCGGCCGTGGACGTCGACTCGCTCAAGCGTGGCCAGGAGGTCATGCTCAACGAGGCGCTCAACGTGGTCGAGGCTCTGGGCTACGAGGACGTCGGCGAGATCGTCATGCTCAAGGAGCTGCTGGAGACGGGGGACCGCGCCCTCGTCATCTCCCACGCGGACGAGGAGCGGGTCGTCAAGCTCGCCCACTCGCTGCTCGACCAGCCGCTCCGCGCGGGCGACTCCCTCCTGCTCGAACCCCGTTCCAACTACGTGTACGAGCGGATCCCGAAGTCGGAGGTGGAGGAGCTCGTCCTCGAGGAGGTCCCCGACATCTCCTACGAGGAGATCGGCGGCCTCAGCCGGCAGATCGAGCAGATCAGGGACGCGATCGAGCTGCCGTACCTGCACGCCGACCTGTTCCGCGAGCACAAGCTGCGCCCGCCGAAGGGCGTCCTGCTGTACGGCCCGCCCGGCTGCGGCAAGACGCTCATCGCCAAGGCCGTCGCCAACTCCCTGGCCAAGCAGGTCGCGGAGAAGACCGGTCAGTCCGGCAAGAGCTTCTTCCTCAACATCAAGGGCCCCGAGCTGCTGAACAAGTACGTCGGCGAGACCGAGCGGCACATCCGCCTGGTCTTCCAGCGGGCCCGGGAGAAGGCCTCCGAGGGCACCCCGGTGATCGTGTTCTTCGACGAGATGGACTCGATCTTCCGCACCCGCGGCTCGGGCGTCTCCTCCGACGTCGAGAACACCATCGTCCCCCAGCTGCTGTCGGAGATCGACGGCGTGGAGGGCCTGGAGAACGTCATCGTCATCGGCGCCTCCAACCGCGAGGACATGATCGACCCGGCGATCCTGCGGCCCGGCCGCCTGGACGTCAAGATCAAGATCGAGCGGCCGGACGCCGAGGCGGCCAAGGACATCTTCTCGAAGTACCTGGTCAGTGAGCTCCCGCTGCACGGCGACGATCTGACCGAGCACGGCGACAGCCGCGAGGGCACGATCTCCGCGATGATCCAGCGGGTGGTCGAGCGGATGTACGCCGAGAGCGAGGAGAACCGCTTCCTCGAGGTGACCTACGCCAACGGCGACAAGGAGGTCCTGTACTTCAAGGACTTCAACTCCGGCGCCATGATCCAGAACATCGTGGACCGGGGCAAGAAGATGGCCATCAAGGAGTTCCTGGAGACCGGGCAGAAGGGTCTGCGGATCGCCCACCTGCTGGCCGCCTGCGTGGACGAGTTCTCCGAGAACGAGGACCTGCCCAACACCACCAACCCCGACGACTGGGCCCGCATCTCCGGCAAGAAGGGCGAGCGGATCGTCTACATCCGCACGCTCGTCCAGGGCAAGCAGGGCACCGAGGCCGGCCGGTCGATCGACACGGTCGCCAACACCGGCCAGTACCTGTAAGCGGCGCCTCCGGGAGCCGGCACGGCGTCACCTGGAGCGGCGCGATCTCCGGATCGCGCCGCTCTGGCATGTCCGGGCCCAAGCCGTTTTGTCCCGTTCCCGTCCCCGGGGCTCGTACGACCGGCGCACAGAGCGGTTGAAAAGGGTGGAACCGGGAGGGAAGCGATCGCGTCAAAGGTGCGTGATCTACCTAGGCGTGCCAGGGTGACCCCTGTGCCCTCCCCAGGTTCCCCGGCCGCCGAGCCGGGTGCCCCGGTCGTCGAGACGGCGAAGGGACCCCGTCTCGTCGAGCTGGACGCCCTGCGGTTCGTGGCCGCGTTCGCGGTGATGTCGTTCCACTTCATGGCGGCGAGCCGGTCCCTGTGGGACGAGTACCCGACCACCCTGTTCGCCCCCGTCAGCCGGCTGTCGTCGCTCGGCATCCTGGGCGTCGAGCTGTTCTTCCTCATCAGCGGGTTCGTGATCCTGATGAGCGTGTGGGGGCACACGGTCGGGCAGTTCGCCGTCTCCCGGGTGTCCCGGCTGTTCCCGGCGTACTGGTTCGCCGTGGTCGTGATCTTCATCATGTACCGCTTCAGCGGGGTCACCGCCTTCGACCCGAAGCTGTCCACCGGGGAGTACCTGCTCAACCTGAGCATGCTCCAGGGCGCGTTCGGCGTCGGGCACGCGGGCGGTGTGTTCTGGTCGCTGTGGGTGGAGCTGCGGTTCTACGTCCTCATCGGGGTGTTCGCCCTGTTCGGGATCACCCTGCGGCGGTGCCTGGCGTTCCTCGGGGCGTGGTTCGCGCTGGCCCTGGCCGCCGAGCTCACCCAGAACGACGTGCTCGTGTTCGTGTTCCAGCCGCGCCAGGCGCCGTACTTCATCGCGGGCATGGCCTTCTTCCTGATCCACCGGTTCGGGCCGCGGGCCGGGTGGCTGCTGCCGTGGGCGTTCGTCGCGGGGGGCTACGCCATGTCCCTGTACGCCGCCACCGAGCGCGTGGGGGAGCGCGTCCGGCTGATCGGGCTCAAGCACTACCCGGCGCCGCCGGAGAACGTCGTCGTCGCGATTTCGGTGATCTTCCTGCTGATGGCCGCGGTCTCGCTCGGCTGGCTGCGGTGGCTGCGCTGGAGGCCCCTCATGACCCTCGGGGCGCTCACCTATCCGCTGTACCTGCTGCATCAGACGGTCTCCGCGGTTCTCATCCCCACATATCGGGACATCGTTGATCCCTGGCTGCTCGTCGCGATCACGATGGCGGTCTCGATCGCGATCGCGTACCTCGCGTACCGGATGGTCGACAGACCAGGTCAGCGGTGGCTCAGGGCCCGTCTGGGCGCTCTGGTGGCCCGTACGGGGGGACGCCGCGGGGCCGGCGGAGCCCCTGCTTCCCCTCTCCCGCAGGCCCTCGCCGCGCAAAGTCACGAGGCATCTGTGCCGTAACTGTCTGGTAGCAGGGCATAGAGAAGGGGCTAGGCTCGGATATGACGACGACAGCCTGAAACAGGCGGGGTGCGAATGACGGTTCGGCGGGTGATGGGCATCGAGACCGAGTACGGCATCGCCGTACCAGGTCAACCGGGAGCGAACGCGATGGTGACCTCGTCGCAGGTCGTCAACGCGTACCTGGCGGCGTCGGCCGCCCGGGCTCGCCGGGCCCGGTGGGACTTCGAGGAGGAGAACCCGCTCCGCGACGCCCGAGGGTTCGACCTGGCCCGCGAGGTGGCCGACCAGAGTCAGCTCACCGACGAGGACCTGGGCCTCGCCAACGTGATCCTCACCAACGGCGCGCGCCTGTACGTCGACCACGCCCACCCGGAGTACTCCACGCCGGAGACCACGAACCCGCGGGCGTCGGTGATCTGGGACAAGGCGGGCGAGCGGGTCATGTACGACGCGGCCGTCCGGGCCTCGTCCATGCCCGGCAACGCGCCGATCCAGCTCTACAAGAACAACACCGACGCCAAGGGCGCCTCCTACGGCTGCCACGAGAACTACCTCATGCGCCGGGCCACGCCGTTCGCCGACATCGTGCGGCACCTGACGCCGTTCTTCGTGTCGCGGCAGGTCGTGTGCGGGGCGGGCAAGGTCGGCATCGGGCAGGACTCGCGCGGCGAGGGCTTCCAGATCAGCCAGCGGGCCGACTTCTTCGAGGTCGAGGTCGGCCTGGAGACCACGCTCAAGCGGCCCATCATCAACACCCGCGACGAGCCGCACGCCGACCCGGAGAAGTACCGCCGGCTGCACGTGATCATCGGCGACGCCAATATGTCGGAAATTTCGACATATTTGAAGCTAGGGACCACGGCACTCGTCCTCGCGATGATCGAGGAGGGCTTCCTCACGGCCGACCTCACGCCGGAGTCCCCGGTCGCCGCGCTCCGGGCGGTGTCCCACGACCCCACCTGCCGGTATGAGATCGCGCTGCGCAGCGGGCGCAAGATGACGGCCGTCCAGCTCCAGATGGAGTACCTGGAGCAGGCGCGCAAGTACGTCGAGGACCGGTTCGGGTCCGGCGCCGACGACATGACCAAGGACGTGCTCAACCGCTGGGAGTCCGTGCTCACCCGGCTCGCCGAGGACCCGATGCAGCTGTCCCGCGAGCTCGACTGGGTGGCGAAGCTGGAGCTCCTCGAGGGCTATCGGACCCGGGACGGCCTGCCGTGGTCGCACCCGCGCCTTCAGCTGGTCGACCTCCAGTACTCCGACATCCGTCCGGAGCGCGGCCTGTACAACCGGCTGGTCGCCCGGGGGCGGATGCAGCGGCTCGTGAGCGACGAGGAGATCGACCGCGCGGTCGAGCTGCCGCCGACCGACACCCGCGCGTACTTCCGCGGGCGATGCCTGCGGCAGTACAGCGACTCGGTCGCCGCCGCCTCCTGGGACTCGGTGATCTTCGACATCCCCGGCAGGGAGTCGCTGCAGCGCGTGCCCACGCTGGAGCCGCTGCGCGGGACCAAGGCCCACGTCGGGGAGCTGCTCGACCGCTGCCGGACCGCCGCCGACCTGGTCGCCGCACTCACCGGCGAAGGCTGAACCGCCTCCTCAGAGGGCGGGGTGGTCGGGGACGGGCCAGCCGGTCCCGGACCGGCGTGAATCTACGTTGTAAGGGCGGGCGGCCGGGAGCTCGCCCTGGCTGCGGCCGGGCGCGGCGGCCGGGATGCCCTGCCGCCGCAGCACGTCGGCCAGCAGGCGGGTCGCCGCCTCGGCGCTCAGCCGCTCCTCGGGCTCGCGCCGCAGCAGGCCGTCCAGGACCGCGCGCAGGGGTCCGGCGCGGTGCGCCGGGTCGGGCTCCCGGGTGAGCGCCAGACCGGCCGCCAGCGGGCCCACGCTCGGGTACGGCGGCCTCCCCTCGACGCCGCAGTACAGGGTGGCCCCGAAGGACCACAGGTCCGCGGCGGGTGCCGGCGCGCCTCCGCGCATGCGCTCGGGGGCGAGGTACGCCCCGGACCGCGTGAGCGGCACGGTGGTCGAGGAGCCGGGGTCCCGTTCGAAGGCCGCGATGCCGAAGTCGGTCAGCACCACGCGGTCCTCGGTCAGGACCACGTTGCCGGGGCGGATGTCGCCGTGGATGACCCCCAGGGAGTGGGCGTGCCGGACCCCCGTGAGGAGCTGGAAGCCCACCCAGGCCGCCCAGTGCACCGGGAGCCGTCCGAGGTGCCGTACGGTCTCGCTGAGCGTGAGGCCCTGGAGGAGCTCTGTCACGATCCAGAGCCTGCCCCGGTCCTCCAGCAAATCGTGCACGGTGATCACGGCCGGGTGGCTCAGCCGGGCGGCCGACCGGGCCTCGCGCAGCGCCTGCCGCCGCGCGGCCTGCAGGTCCGCCGCGTCCACCCGGTACGGCGGCTGGACCTCCTTGATCGCCACGTCGCGCTTGAGGCGCAGATCGTGGGCGTGCCACATGATCCCCCCGCCGTCACGGCGGAGGGGCGACAGCAGCCGGTAGCGATCCGCCAGCAGTTGCCGTGCACCCGTTCCCATCAGCCACCCGTGTGCTCGAAACCGCTCGACTGTACCGAGATCCTCAACATTGTGATCCGAACGGTCGCCGCCCCGCGCCGATTGGCCGTCACCAAGAGTGTGACATCGATAACGATCCGGTCTACAGCAGCCCGATGCCGAGGATCAGCGTGCCGGCCGCGAGCGCGGCGCCGCCCAGGACGGTGAGCAGGATGAGCCGGTTCGGCCGGGTGTCGGACGGCCGGGCGACCGACAGGAAGAAGCCGAGCGGCATGAGGATGGGCGCCGCGACGATCAGCAGCCGGGCGAGCGTGCGCAGGGCGTCCGGCAGGTCGGCCTGGTCGAGGTAGAGCAGCGCGACGAGGGAGAACAGGACGAGCACGCCGGCGTGGGCGTGGCCGGCCCGCCACAGCCCCCGCCGCACGGGGTTGTCCAGGTATCCGGGGACCTTGCGGAGGATGGCGGTCAGCAGCGTGAGGCCGCCGTAGCCCACCCCGGTGACGGTGATCAGCAGGATTCCGGCGGTGGTCGCGGACGCGGGGGACATCGGGTGCTCCTCCATTGGACAGCAGTGCTATCCAATTATTGGATAGCGGAGCTATCCGTCAAGTGGGTTTGCGTTGTGGCCGGTCGGAGGGTTGGCTGGCAGGGCGCGATGAGGCCCGGCAAAGATCGCGGCTCCATTCGCGCGCAATGTCGTCCGGTTCGGGGAAGATATGGGGGAGAGGCGTCCCCCCGAGCAGCGGAGGTACAGGGATGGCGACCAAGGACACGGGCGGGCAGAAGCAGGCCGGCCGCCAGGACCACGAGGTCGAGGAGACCGAGGCGCAGGCGTCCCCGGACGTCCAGGAGCGCAACGAGAAGCTCACCGACGACGTCGACGCGATCCTCGACGAGATCGACGAGGTCCTCGAGGAGAACGCGGAGGAGTTCGTCCGGTCGTACGTCCAGAAGGGCGGCGAGTAGGCCGGGCCCGACGGCCCGCGGCCGGACCGGCCGGCCACGGCGCGGTCCGGACCGCCGGTGACCGGCGGCGCCACGGGCGCGTGCCGGGAGCGGGAGCGGCGGACGTGCCGGGCCCCGGCGCGCCGGATCACCGGCTCCTCGCCGCCCGGCCCGGGGCGCACGACCGTTCTCGCGCGGCCAGAGCGCGCCGGCAGATCCGCACGGCCTTGAGGGACGACCGGTCCCGCGCGGCCGGTGCCCATGACGACTCCGGGGCACGACGGGCCGCACCGCCCAGGGCGTGAGAACGCGCGCTGGGCCCCGCATGGACCGGAATGACCGTCCGGACGACGGTCAGGCCGGCGAGGCGTCCAGCAGCGCGGTGACCCGCCGCAGGTCGGCGCCTGTCGCCGGGACCTGCAGCACCATCAGCAGATCGGGCCGCTCCACCGGGCGGAGCTGGTACATCACGAGGTCGACCCGCCCGGCCTCCGGGTGGTCGACGCCGATGGTCGCGGGCCGGAAGTACCGGTCCGGATACTCGGCCCACCACCGGCGGAACTCGGGGCTCTCCTCCGCCAGCTCGGCGACGAGACCCGCGAGCCGGGGGTCCTCCGGCCGCTCGCCCACCGCGACCCTGACCTGGTTCAGCACCGCCCGCGCGGCCGCCTCCCACCGCACCATCCGGGCGCGGGCCACGTCGTCGGCGAACATGATCCACAGCAGGTTCCGCCGGCTCTCCGGCAGGAGCGCCGGGTCGTGGCGGAGCCGCGCGTAGGCCGAGTTCCACACCACGAAGTCGAAGCGCGCGTCGTACACCGACGCGCAGTTGGGGACGGCGGCGTCCACCAGCCGCTGCAACCGGAGCAGGCCGTCCGCCCCCGCCGCGTCCGGCTCGGGCGCGGCCAGGCCGGCCAGGCGGCACAGGTGCCGGTACTGGTCGGGGTCCAGCCGCAGCGCCCGCGCCAGCGCGCCGACCACCTGGGCCGACGCCGCGATGTCGCGGCCCTGCTCCAGCCACGTGTACCAGGTGAGGCTGAGCCCCGCCAGCTCGGCGACCTCCTCGCGCCGCAGGCCGGGGGTCCGCCGCAGGCCCGGCCGGAGGTCCTCAGGGAGCCCCACGTCGGCCGGGCGCAGCCGCCCGCGCTGGGCGCGCAGGAACGCGCCGAGCTCCACGCGGCGGGACCGGTCACCGCCCATCTGGCCTGACTCCCCGTGTCGGTGGCTCCCGCGCCGACCGCCTGCCTGGCACCAACGCCACCAGGACGGGCGTCGTCGTCGTGTCTACCGTAATGATCGTAGCGATTCGGACACGACACGGAGGACACGATGAACGGGACAGAAGGGCCGGTGCTCGTCATCGGCGCGACCGGGCAGCAGGGCGGCGCGGCCGCGCGGCACCTGCTCGACGGCGGCCGCAGGGTGCGGGCGCTGGTGCGCGACGCCGGCGCCCCCGCCGCCGCGGCGCTGCGCGAGGCGGGCGCCGAACTGGTGACCGGCGACCTCGACGACGCCGCCTCGCTGGAGGCCGCCATGAAGGACGTCCACGGCGTCTTCCTGGTCCTGACCATGATGGAGGGGCCGCGGATCACGGCGGCGGGGGTGGAGGCCGAGGAACGGCGCGGCCTGCTCGTGGCGGACCTCGCCGCGCGGCTCGGCGTCCGGCACCTCGTCTACAGCTCCCTGAACGGCGCGGGGGCCGGCTCCGGCATCCCCTACTACGAGAGCAAGGAACGGATCGAGGACCGCATCCGGACGCTCGGCGTGCCGGCGACCGTCCTGCGGCCCGTGTCCTTCATGGACAACTTCGCCACCTACAACCGCCCGGTCGTCGAGGACGGTCATCTGGTGGTCGGCCTCGCCATGCCGCCGGACGTCCCGATGCCGCTGATCGCGGTGGACGACATCGGCGCGTTCGCCGCGCTGGCGTTCGAACGGCCCGGACGGTACCTGGGCAGGACGGTCTCGATCGCCGGCGACGTCCTCACCCCGCCGGAGATCGCCGAGGTGCTCGGCCGGGTGCGCGGCGTCCCCGCGCTGTTCCGGCGGGTGCCGATCGAGCGGGTGCGGGCGTTCGACGAGCAGCTCGCGATGATGTTCGCGTTCTTCTCCGAACAGCCGGCCCAGGTGCCCGACGTCGAGGCGCTGCGCGCCGACCATCCCGGCCTGATGACGCTGGAGACGTGGGCGCGGACGCGGGACCTGGCGGAGGCGGGCCGATGACCGACGGACTGCTGCTCCCGCCCGGCGGCGGACGGGCGATCCAGGCGATGACGCTGAAGACGGGCGCCGAGCGGAGCCCGGTGTGGTCGGTGTTCGAGGCCGAGGTCGCCCCCGGCTTCGACGTCGGAGCCCACCTGCACGAACAGGCGGAGGAGGTGTTCTACGTCCTCGACGGCGAGCTCGACCTGCTGGCCTTCCGGCCCGCCGGCGAGCCGGCCGGCGACTGGCGCACCTGGGAGTCGGAGGCGGGCACCCGGGTGTACCGCGGCGGGCCCGGAAGCTTCATGCACGTGCCTGCCGGCTGCCCCCACGCGTTCTTCAACCCGGGGCCGGCCCCGGCCCGGATGCTGTTCCTGGTGTCCCCCTCCGGCCACGAGCACTACCTCAGGGAGCTCACCGATCTGCTGGCCGCGCCCGGGGCGCCGGACCCCGCCGAGATCGCCGCGCTGCGCGCGCGGCACGACATCCACCAGCTCACCCCGCTGACGGTCCGGCCGCCCGCCTCGTGAGCGCCCGTCGTCGTGCCGCCGCGCGCACACGGCGGGGCCGGGGCGGGGTCAGGCCGGGTCGCCGTACGCCAGGTGCACGGTCGCGATCTCGAACGGGCGCATCGGCAGGCGCAGCGTCCCGTCCGCGACCGCCAGGGGACCGGCCGGCATCCCGAGGGCGCCGGCCCTGCGGGCGGCCGTGAAGTCCCCCCGCAGGACGGCCTCGGTCGCCGCCGGGCACTCGGCGACCAGACGGACCTCCAGCCACCCGTCTCGCTCGCGCAGCGCCGCCATCGTCACCCCCTCGCCGCTGAGGGAGAAGGCTCCGGGCGTGTCCGCCACCGCGGCCCTCGTGCCGTCCGAGGTGCCACCGGCAGCGCCGTCTTCCGCGGGGCCCGCGCCGGGGACGGCGAGCAGCCCGTGGCGGTACTCCTCGGCCAGCCGCACCAGCCCCGCCTCGTGCCACTCGCCCGCGAACGGCAGCACCGCGAACCTGGTCGCGAACGGGCCCTGGCACTGGGCGGCCGGGGTCGGCACCTGCGGACCGGCGGGCTCGTCCCGGTACGGGTTGCGGTTGCGGGACAGGTAGCCGACCGACCGCACGAGCGTCAGCGCCATCTCGGACGCCGCGGTCCCCTCCGGCCCGGCGGCCACCAGCTCGTACTCCGTCACGTGGTCGAGGAGCACCGCGAGCCCGCCCGCCGCGGCGAACGACTCGGCCGGGAACGTCGGGATCGGCCGCTCGCCGCAGCCGCCCTCGCCCGTCAGGCCGCGCCGCACCACGGCGAACTGCCCCTCGGCGTACGACTCCCGCGCCGGGCGCGCGAGCGGGGCGTGCCAGCGGATCCGATGGTCCCGGCAGCGCACGTCCATCTCCACTTGGCACCGGACGAACGGCTCCCCGGCCCGCAGCTCCACCCGCGTGACGACGGCCGTGCGCACGGTCTCCTCCGGCGCCCCGGACGGCTCCGCCCCGGCCGGCCAGTCGTAGGCCCGGGTGACCTCCAGCACGGCCGTGAGCGGCCCGTGACAGATCTCCTCCACCGTCACCGAGACGGGCGTGCCGGCGAGCCGGTCGGCGGGCGGGGGAGCGTGGTTGTAGGTGTCGCCGACGTCGCCGCCGTGCACCACGCGCCCGAAGCCGTGCGCCTCGGCGCCGTCGCGGCTCCGCAGCGACAGCGTGCCGTCGGGGGCGACCGACACCCGCAGCAGCCCGTTGTCCAGCACGCCGTCGCCGGCCTCGGGGTCGAGGGGGGCGACCGGGACGTACGGCACGGAGCCGTCGAAGACCGGCTCGCGGGCGGCGAGGACCGATCGGCCGAGCGGCGGCACGGTCACCAGCGCGGCCACGGTCACGACGGGCTCGGCCACGGTGCGGACCACCCACGGGCCGGGTCCGGCCGCCAGGATGTCCCGGCGCAGGTCCTCGTACGCGTAGGAGCCCGAGGCGTGCCGGCTGACGGTGACGGTGAAGACCCCGTCCTCCACGGCCCAGGAGACGATCTCATGGCCGAACAGCTCGCGTTCGTGGACCCGGCCGAGCAGTTGCGGCAGGTCGTCCATGACAGTCTCGTCGAGCAGCGTGGGCGCGAGCTCGAGACGCTGCACCGGCACGGGGCCCGCGGCCGCCGTCAGGCGGGCGCGGCTCTCCGGCAGGTCGGCCAGGACGAGCCCGGTCCGCTCGAACGGCGAGGGGTTCAGCACCACGAGCGACCCCCTGGGGGCGGCGGCGGCCAGCGAGGCGCTCACCAGGTCGACGACGGCCTGCCCGATCTGCTCGGCCTCGGCGATGCGGGCGGCCACCTGCTGGGCCGTCTCGTCCGAGCCGCAGCCGGTGACCGAGTCGTGCCCGCTGCACGCGACGATCCGCCGCCAGGCCGTCTCGACCATCCGCCGCGACGCGGACCGGTCGGCCGGCCACAGCGTCGACAGCGGTTCGGCGTACCGGGCCACGACCCGCTCCGCCCGCGCCATGGCCTGCTTGAGCCCGACGCGGGCCGAGATCACGCCCGGCAGGATGTTGGCCCGCGCGTGCGACCGCAGCTCGCCCTCCACGACAGGCAGCGGACCGTGGGCGTCATCCTCGGCCAGGAACTCCCCGAGCGTGGCCAGCCGCAGGCCCGACCGGGCGATGTCCGGGTCGGGGGCCGAGTGGTCCGCGCCGTACATGGCGAGCAGCCGCTCGCCCGACGCCCAGCCCTTCATCCCGGCGGCGAACGCGGCCACCCGGTCCGGCAGGCCCTCGGCGGGGCCGTTGAACAGCGCGACGGCGTTGCCGTACCCGCCGGGCAGGTAGCGGGTGCGGACCGTGGTGCCGTCCGCGCCGGTCCAGTCGAACGCGTCGAGGCCGACCGACGCCGGCACGCCCCGCCACAGGCAGGCGACGCGGAGCCCGGCCAGCGCCAGGATCTGGGGCATCTGGGCGCAGTGGCCGAACTGGTCGGGCAGGTAGCCGACCCGCATCGCGCCGCCGAGCGCCGCCGCGCCCCGCATGCCGTACTCCAGGTTGCGCAGCAGCGTCTCGCCCGAGCACAGGAACTCGTCGGCGAGGATCAGCCACGGCCCGGCCGCGAAGCGGCCCTCCGCGACGAACCGGGCGAGGTCCTCCCGCCGCTCCGGCCGGATCTCCAGGTAGTCCTCCACCGCGGCGAGCTGGCCGTCCATGGTGAACCGCTGGCGCGGGTCGGCGGCCATCGCGTCGAGGACGTCGTCGAGCATGCGGACCAGCCCCATCCGGAACCGCTGGAACGGCAGGTACCACTCCCGGTCCCAGTGGGTGTGCGGCACGACGACGATCTCGGGGGCGCCGCGTCCGGGCTCGTGTCCGGGTTCGTGTCCGGGCTCGCGGCCGGGCTCGCGGCCGGGCTCGCGGCCGGGCTCATCGTCCAATCAGGGTCTCCTCCTTCGGGGAACGGCCCGGGTCCTCCTCGGCGCACTCGCCGCTCACGGGGATCCCGGCCCATTGGGCGTACCGGCGGACCATGCGCTGGGCGGTGACGATGTCGCTGAGGCCGCCGGCGAGTCCGGTCAGCGGCGGCTCGCCCGCGGTGACGAAGCGGTGGAAGGCGACGAGCTGCCGTTCGAACGCCTCGGCCACGTCGCGGTAGACGGTGGTCCGCTCGGTGGTGCCCACCCGGCAGCGCACCGTGAGCTCGGTCGGGGCGTTCATCAGGTACGGCGAGGGGAAGACCAGCTCCAGCGAGCCGTGGTCGTGATGGAGCGTCACGGTCTCCCGGTAGGCCGGGTAGCCGGGCAGGTAGTGCCAGCGCAGCCCGTACCGGCCGCCCTGCGGCAGGGTCCCGCTCACCTCGACCGAGGGCGGGAAGACGTCCGCGGGCCACACGGCCACGTGGTCGACCGTGTCCGGCGCGCCCACGAGCAGCCGCATCAGCGACATGTCGTGGCAGACGCTGCCCAGCAGCACGTCGGCGTACAGCCGCCGCAGGCGCCGCGACGCCGGGCCGACCGCGGTGGTCAGCGCCGCCTCGTCCGCCTCCGCGTACGGCGCGACCGCCTCCGGCGACGGGCGGGACGCCCGGGCGCGCGCGAACAGCAGCTGCGACTCGCCGGAGGGGTGCAGCACGGTCACGTCCAGCTGGCGCACGTTTCCCGGCCCGCCAGCCTCGGGGAGCGTCTCCAGCAGCCGCTGGGTGGCGGGGTCGTACTGCTTCATGTAGCCGACCATGAGGCGGCCGTCGTCCGGGAGGCCCTCCAGCTCGGCGCGGCTGTAGGCGAGCGGCTTCTCGCACAGCACCCACAGGCCGCGCTCCAGCGCGGCCCGCACGAGCGGCCCGTGGGAGCCGGGGGTCAGCACGAGCAGCGCGTCGAGGCCGCCGGCGTCGAGCATCCGCCCGGGGTCGGCGAACGCGGGAGCGCCCAGCTCCCGGCCGAACCGGGCGGCGTGCTCCCCGTCCAGGTCGCACACGGCGGCGACGGTGAACATGTCCCGCCGCCTGGCCAGCAGGGGCAGGTAGACGACCTGCGCGACGACACCCAGTCCGGCGACCCCCACCCTCAGCGCGTCCACTCCATCACCCTCCCTCGATTCGGGCCGGAACGTCAGGCGATTCCGGTTTCAGGGGTTTTGTCCCTGTGACGCACATCCCCGCCGCCTCAGCCGGGCAACCCCGTTCAGCCGCACAGGGCCATCACCTGGTTGGCCGGCGTCTCCAGCCGGTGCAGGCCCGGCCGGGCGGGCAGCCGCACCCGGTCGCCCCGCACGACCGTCCGGGTGTCCGGGCCCCACAGGACGAGCCCGTCGGCGTCCACCGCCAGGAACTCGTCGCCGTGCCGCAGCAGCAGCGGCCCGTCCGGCGAGGCGGACACGGCCGTGCGGCCCTCGGCGACGGCCGCCACCACGGCGTCGGCCGCCTCGGGCCCGCGCCCGCCCGCGGTCTCGGCGAGCACCCAGGTGGTTGGGTCGCCGGGCGGGTGCCCCTCCTCGGGGCTGTGGTAGTCGCCGCCGCCCACGGGCACCAGATCGTCGGCCCAGGCCCGCCCCCAGGCGAGCGGCGCGCCCCAGGTGCGGTCCCACCAGCTCCAGTGCCACAGCTCGGCCACGCGCGGGCGGCCGGTCATCGGGTGCCGCCAGGCGCAGTCGCCGGCCACCGGGTGGTTGACCGACAGCACGCCGCCGGCCTCCCGCACCCGGTCCGCCCACTCGTCGGGCGGCCGGCGGAAGTCGACCCAGCCGATCCGGCCGAACGCGTTGGCGTGGCCGAGGTCGGTCGTCACCTCCTGCCCGGGCACGAGCAGGATCCCGGCCAGGGCGGAGGCGGCGGGCAGCTCGGCGTGGTGGCTGACCGTGTTGTGGTCGGTCACCGCCAGGTAGTCGAGCCCGCGGTCGGCCGCCACGCAGGCGAGCTCGTACACGTCGAGGGAGCCGTCCGAGTGGGTCGTGTGGGCGTGCAGGTCGCCCGCCAGCCACCGCATGCCGCCGACGCCCGGCAGCCCCCGCCGTACGGCCGCCGGGTCGCGGTGCGGCGAGCGGGGCGTGCGGACGCACCGGCTCGGATGCCGCCGCGGCACGGCCGGGGCCCGCCGGTGGCGGATCACCCGGACCTCGTACGGCAGGCCGGCGAGGGGCACGCGGTACAGGCCCAGCACCACCTTCCACACCCCGGGCTCCGGCTCGCCCGGCAGGTAGCCGGGGGTGGCCCAGGTGGGCGCGATCGTGTACTCGGAGCGGGCGCCGCCGGACCAGCCGCGGAAGCCGCCGGGGCCCTCGCAGCCGAGGTCGAGCACGCCCGCCGAGCGGTCGTAGGAGAGCCGGACGGTCACCGCGGCCGTGCCCGGCGGCACCTCGAACTCCAGCTCCTTCACCGGCCCGTCCAGCCGGTCGTCCAGCGTCCACACGCCTGTGATCGCGGCCATGGTCAGGCCGCCGTGAGGAGCGCGTCGTCCCGGTAGATCAGCGCGCGCCCCGGGCGGGGGACCACCCAGGCGAGCGCGCCGAGCGCCGGCTCCTCCCCCTCGGGCGCGACCGCCTGCACGAGGTGGTCGCCGCACTCCAGCGTGACGAGGTGGGCGGTGCCGAGGTTCTCCACGACCGCTACCTTCCCCGAGAACGCGTCCCCGTCCCCGGACGGCGGGGGCGACGCGGACAGGTCGGCGTACTCGGGCCGCAGGCCGTACACCACCGGCCCGTCGGGCACCTCGGACGGCAGGGGGAGCACGGCCCCGGCCACGCGGAGCCTGCCGCCCTCGGCCGTGCCGGGCAGCAGGTTCATCGGGGTGGAGCCGATGAAGCCGGCCACGAACGTGGTCGCCGGCCGCCGGAACACCTCGGCCGGCGTGCCGAGCTGGGTGATGCGCCCGGCCGACATGACGGCGATCCGGTCGGCCAGGGCCAGCGCCTCGCCCTGGTCGTGGGTGACGAAGACCGTGGTCACGGCCAGCTCACGCTGGAGGCGTTTGAGGAACGTCCGGGCCTCCAGCCGCAGCCGCGCGTCGAGGTTCGACAGCGGCTCGTCGAACAGGAACACCTTCGGGTGGCACGCGATGGCCCGCGCGAGCGCCACCCGCTGCTGCTGGCCGCCGGACAGCTGGCCGGGCC
The DNA here is from genome assembly GCF_000511135.2 of Microbispora sp. ATCC PTA-5024. Classification (NCBI taxonomy): domain Bacteria; kingdom Bacillati; phylum Actinomycetota; class Actinomycetes; order Streptosporangiales; family Streptosporangiaceae; genus Microbispora; species Microbispora sp. ATCC PTA-5024. The sequence continues at coordinate 223,366 of NZ_KI866522.1, forward strand.
TGCGGGCGAGCAACTCCGTCAGGCTGAGCCGGGCCGCCGTCTCGGCCGCCTTCTCCTCCCGCCGGGCCCGGGGGACCTTCCGGATCCGCAGCGGGTAGGCGATGTTGGCGGTCACGTCCATGTGCGGGAACAGGGCGTAGTCCTGGAACACCATGGCCACGTCCCGGCGGCCCGGCGGCAGCCGGGTCACGTCGGCGCCGCCGATGGCGACCGTCCCGGACGTGGGGGTCTCCAGGCCGGCGATCGTCCGCAGCAGCGTCGTCTTGCCGCAGCCGGACGGCCCCAGCAGCGCGAAGAACTCCCCGTCGCCGATGTCCAGGTCGAGGGCGTCGACCGCCCGCACCCCGCCCGGGAACTCCTTGGTCAGGCCGCGTAGCGAGATCACCTCTTGATCCCTCCGTGGAAGCGGAAGCCGTACCTGCGGCTGACGAACACGTACATCACGACCACCGGCAGCGAGTAGAGCAGCGAGAACGTCGAGATCAGGTCGAGGCGCGGCGAGCCGCCCTCGGTGTAGAGCGTGTAGAGGATGACCGAGCCCGGCGCCTTGTCCGGGTCGCGGAGCAGGATGAACGGCTGCAGGAAGCTCCCCCACACGTTGGCCACGGCCCAGACGGCGATCGTCGCCAGCCCCGGCCGCACGAGCGGGATCACGATGTGGCCGAGGATCTGCAACGGCGACGCCCCGAACACCCGGGCCGACTCCTCGTACGACGTCGGCGTGGCGTCCATGAAGTCCTTCAGGATGAAGATCGCCGCCGGCAGCAGCCCGCCCGACAGCGTCAGCACCACCCCGAGATGGGTGTCGATCAGGTTCAGCCGGGTCGCCAGCTCGAACAGCGGCACCATCGCCGCCGTCCCGGTCACTACCGACGACAGCAGCAGCAGGACGTACAGCAGCGCGTCCCGCCCGGGCACCCGCACCCGCGACAGCGCGTACGCGGCGAGGGCGGCCAGCACCACCACGAGCGCGGCGCTGGCGGCCGCCTGGATCACGGAGTTGCGCAGCGAGCTGAGGACGTACGGGTTGTCCAGCAGCGACCGGAAGTTCGCCAAGGTGAGGCTCGGGACCGACGCCGTGATCGTGGGATGGGCGTCGAACGGCGCCGAGGCCAGCCACAGCAGCGGCAGCGAGAAGAACCCGAGCACGGCCGCCAGGAACGTCGCCCGCATGATCACGCCCACCGCGCGGCGCGCGTCGGTCATGGGACGACCACCTCGCGGCGGCCGCGGAGGATCCGCAGGTAGGCGAAGGCGAAGACCAGGTTGATCAGCAGCACGAGGAACGAGATGGCCGCGCCGAACCCGAGGCGGCCCCCGCTCAGCGCGACGTTGTAGATGTACATCGGCAGGATCTCCGAGCGCCCCTCCGGCCCGCCCGCGGTGATCTGGAAGGCCGTGAAGTCGTTGAACGTCCACAGGCTGATGAGCAGCAGGTTCGTCAGCACGTGTCCCCGGATCCGGGGCAGCACGACGTCTCTGAGCTGCTGAAACGTCGACGCCCCGGCGAGGCGGGCCGTCTCCAGGTGCGACGGGGGCACGTTCTCCAGCGCCGCGCCGTACAGCATCATCGAGAAGGCCGTGCCCCGCCAGACGTTGAACACGATGATCGACGACATGGGGTGGTCGAGCAGCCACGCCGTCCCGGGCGTGTGCAGGATCGCGTTGAGCGTCCCCTCGTCCCGGTCGAGCAGGGCGATCCACAGGAACGCCACGACAGAGGAGGGCAGGATCCACGCGAGCAGCACCAGCCCCTCGGTGATCCGCTTGACCGGCCCCGGCCGGTTCCGCAGGGCCCACGCGAGCGCGAACCCCAGCACCGCCTGGCCGACCACCGCCGAGCCGAGCACGTACTGGACGGTGAGCCACAGCGACGAGCGGAACCGGTCGTCACCGAGCGCCTCGGTGAAGTTGGCGGCGCCGACGACCTGCGGGTCGGCCGCCGCCAGGCCGGTGAGGCGGTAGTCGGTCAGCCCCAGGTAGATGGTCCACAGCGCCGGGAAGACCAGGAAGACCCCGATCAGCACCAGCGCCGGGAGCATGAACCCGACGGCGCGCCCCCGCCCCAGACCGGCCGGCGAGACGGCCGGGTCAGCCCGCGACATGCGCCGCGCCGCCGACAAGGGACTCCACCTTGCTCTGGTAGCCGGCCGCCGCCTCCTCCACGCTCCGGCCCGACACGATCGCCGCCGTCGCCTCCTGCAGCGCGACCGACACCTGCGGGTAGACCGCGAGCGGCGGCCGGTACGCCGTGATCGGCAGCACCTTGTCCGACACGAACTTCAGCATCGGGTCGGCGCCCAGCACCGCGTCGTTGACGTCCTTGCGGGAGGTGATGCGGGCGGCCCCGGCGAGCTGCGAGGTGGTCGCCTCGGCCGAGTGCATGAACGACAGCAGCTCCCACGCCAGGCCCGGGTTCTTCGAGTTCGGGTTCAGCACCCGGACCGCGCCGCCCGACATGCTGACGAAGTCCTGCCCGCGGATGCCGGCGCCGGGACGCTCGGCGGGGATGAGGGCGTACCCGACGACGGCGTCCCGGTTCTGCATGGGAGCGACGCCGGCCTTGGGCTCGACCACCGACCGCCAGAAGTAGTCGCTCTCCGCCAGGATCCCGATCTTGCCCTGGGCGAACTCCGCGAACGACTTGTCGCGGCCCTGGGCCTCCTGCTGGAGGCGGGGGTCGCCGAGCCCGGTCGTGTAGATCTGCCGGTAGAAGTCCAGCACGTCCTTGAGGGGTTGCGAGGCGCCCGTCCACTTGCCGCCGGCGTAGATCTCCGCCCCCGCGCCCGCGAGCAGCGGCAGGACGCCCTGCATGGTCGTCGCCTCGCCCATCGCGGTGCCCGCGTCGAGCTGGATCGGGATCTGGACGCCCGCCTTCTTCAGGGCGGTGCCCGCGTCGATGATCTCCTGCCAGCTCTTCGGCTGCCACGGGTCCGGCAGGCCGGCCTTCCTGAACAGGTCCTTGTTGTAGAACAGCACCCGGCCGTCGGTGCCCTGCGGCAGGCCGTACCGCTTGCCGTCGAACGTGCCGAGGCCCTGGACGGCCTGGGGGATCTGGTTCCAGCCCTCCCAGGAGTCCACGCCCGCGCCGGCCACGTCGGACAGCGGCTTGATGTACCCGGCCTGGGCGAACTCGCCGACCCAGATGCCGTCGAGGTCGATCACGTCGGCCCCGGCCCGGGACTTCAGGTCGAGCGCGATCTTCGTCTTGTACTGCTCGTCGTCGACGCCGCTCGGCTGGAACCGCACGTGGACGGTCCGGCCCTTGGCCTTCTGGGCGGCCTCGAACTTCGGGATCACCCACTTCGCGGTCCAGTCCGCGGTCTCCGCGTTCTTGCCGCCCGAGATGGCGTTGGAGGTGATGGTGAGGGTGACGCCGTCGTCCTGGGAACCGCCGCCGGTGCCGCACGCGGCGAGCGCCAGTACGGCCCCCGCCAGCACCGCGAGTGCAGGTCTCATGCCGACCTCCCCGTCAAGTCATGACGTACAGACAAAACGACACTCGCACGTGATAACTAACTCGTAAAGAAACGGTTTGGTGAAGGAGTTAGTGCGCCCGTGGCGGGTCCGGACGGATGTCCGGTTCGCGCTGAGCTGATCGGGAAGAGTGCAACCAGTGCGGAGACATGAGTAGGGTCGGGCGTAACAACGCACGCTTGGAGGGAGTCGCGTGGCATCTCAGCCAGCCTGGATGAACAGCCTCTTCACACATACGGGGTCGTCGTCGTTCACCGAGTTCCTCGGCGCGCACGCGCCGAACCTGCTGCCCACGCGTGCCGAGACGCTGGCGGCGCCGGTCGGCGACCAGATCCCGCACGCGACCACGATCGTCGCGGCGACCTGCGCCGGAGGCGTGGTGATGGCGGGCGACAGGCGTGCGACCTCCGGCAACATGATCTCCCAGCGGGACATGGAGAAGGTGTTCCGCGCCGACGACTACTCGTGCATGGGCATCGCGGGCACCGCGAGCACCGGCATCGAGGTGGCCCGGCTGTTCCGGGTCGAGCTTGAGCACTACGAGAAGACCGAGGGCCGCTCGCTGTCCACGGAGGGCAAGGCCCACCGGCTGGCCACCATGATCCGCGGCAACCTCGCGATGGCCATGCAGGGCCTGGTCGTCGTCCCGCTCTTCGCGGCCTACGACCCGGCCGCCGACGGCGGCCGCATCTTCAGCTACGACGTCGGCGGCGGGCCGTACGAGCAGCACGACTTCCACTCGATCGGCTCCGGCTCGATCTTCGCCCGCGGCGCGCTGAAGAAGCTCTACCGGCCCGGCGCCAGCCCGCAGGACATGGTGCTCGCCTGCCTGCAGTCGCTGTACGACGCGGCCGACGACGACTCGGCCACCGGCGGGCCGGACGTCACGCGGAAGATCTGGCCGGTGGTCGCCGTCATCACCGCCGACGGCTTCCGCCGCCTGCCCGACGAGGAGGTCGGCGAGTTCGTCCAGTCGTTGCTGGAGGCCCGCATGACCGACCCCGACGGCCCGACCGCCCCGCTGCGCTAACGGACAGAGAGGAACACCCCCGGTGTCCATGCCCTTTGGATATGCCTCACCCGAGCAGATCATGCGGGACAGGGCGGAGTATGCGCGTAAGGGCATCGCGCGAGGCCGCAGCGTGGTCGTCATGCAGTATGCCGACGGCATCCTGTTCGTGGCGCCCAACCCGTCGAAGGCGCTCCACAAGATCAGCGAGATCTACGACCGGATCGGCTTCGCGGCGGTCGGGCGGTACAACGAGTTCGAGTCGCTGCGCCTGGCCGGCATCCGGTACGCCGACATCAACGGCTACACCTTCAACCGGACCGACGTCACCGGCCGCGGGCTCGCCAACCTGTATGCCCAGCAGCTCGGCATGATCTTCACGGACTCGATCAAGGCGCTGGAGGTGGAGATCGTCGTCGCCGAGGTGGGCGACACCGCTCAGGACGACCAGATCTTCCGTCTCACCTTCGACGGCTCGGTCTTCGACGAGCAGGGCATGGCCGTGATCGGCGGCCAGGCCGAGGCCGTCGCGGGCCGGCTCAAGGAGCGCTACAGCGAGGGGCTGGAGCTGCCGCAGGCGCTCGACGCGGCGCTCAGCGCCCTCACCGAGCCCGGCGGGGAGCGGCCCCCGGCGGGGCAGCTCGAGGTCGCGGTGCTCGACCGCGGCCGGGAGCACCGCAAGTTCCTGCGTCTCGCCGGCCCCCGCCTGGAGCGGCTGCTGGAGAGCGCCGCGGCGCCCACGGAGACCCCGGCGGCGCCCGAGTCCGGCGAGGAGGGTGCGCCGCCCGCCCCCGAGACCGGCCCGCCGATCGCGCCCGAGGGCGACATCGACACCGGCTCCGCCGGCTGACGTCCCGCCCCGGACCCCCTCCAGGGTCCCTCTCGGATCGTCCACGACGCCGCCGCGGCCCTCACCGGGCCGCGGCGGCGTCGACGTGAGGGGCCCCTGCGGTGAAGATCACAGGTTCCGGGCCCAACCAAACCCCGGTTTCGCTAGTCTCATCCGGTTGTGACGACTTTCGACCTTTTCCGGCGCGCGGGGGTTCCCGCGGCGGCCGTCGCCCTCTTCTCCCTGGCCGCCTGCTCCGGCACGGCCGGCTCCGCGGCCGGCCCCACCGCCACGGTCACGGTGACCGCGACCCCGGCCGCCCCGGCCGAGTCCTCCGCCCCCGCCGCGCCGACCCCCTCCGTGAGCGCGGCGCCGTCCGTCCCGGTGGCCGACCCCACCGGCGACGACAAGTGGCCCCCGATCTCCGACAAGACGCCGCCCGTCTTCGGCGGCGTCTTCCAGTCCGACCCGGGGCACGACTTCACCCGGGGGATCAGCCCGAGCCGCGACGGCGTCCTCCGGGGCGAGCTGCGGACCATGCAGGACGCCAACGTCGTCGAGTACGTCCCCGTCCGGTTCGTCCGGGACGTCGGCGGCCAGACGACGGGCCACTTCGAGGGGCCGCCCGAGGGCGACGCGATGGCCTTCGCCGCCCAGATCGACAAGAACGTGGTGTTCCTCAGCGCGGTCGGCTGCGACGGCAACGACCAGACGATCAACGGCGACTACGTGGGCACCCAGCGGTGCTCCCGCAACAAGCTGATCCTGCGGGCCGACAAGGGCGAGCTGTACGCCCTCATCACCGTCAAGGGCGGCCACATCGTCAAGGTGGTGGAGATCTACACCCCCTGACCTCGTTTCCCCCGTATCGCCGGAGCAATAAGCCGCGTGATCCCTGTTGAGTTGTCGGTTTCGGGGAATAGGGTGAGGTGATGGATCGACGCATCTTCGGGCTTGAGAACGAGTACGGCGTCACCTGCACGTTCCGCGGGCAGCGGAGGCTGTCGCCGGACGAGGTGGCGCGGTACCTGTTCCGGCGAGTGGTGTCCTGGGGCCGATCGAGCAACGTCTTCCTCCGCAACGGCGCCCGGCTGTATCTGGACGTCGGCAGCCATCCCGAGTACGCCACCCCTGAATGCGACAACGTCGTGGAGCTGGTCACCCACGACAAGGCGGGGGAGCGGATTCTCGAGGGTCTCCTCGTGGACGCCGAGAAGCGGCTCCGCGAGGAGGGCATCGCGGGAGACATCTACCTGTTCAAGAACAACACCGACTCGGCCGGCAACTCCTACGGCTGCCACGAGAACTACCTCGTCGGCCGGCACGGGGAGTTCGGACGGCTGGCCGACGTCCTGATCCCGTACCTCGTGACCCGGCAGATCATCTGCGGCGCCGGCAAGGTGCTGCAGACGCCGCGCGGCGCCGTCTACTGCGTGTCCCAGCGGGCCGAGCACATCTGGGAGGGCGTCTCCTCGGCGACCACCCGCTCGCGCCCGATCATCAACACCAGGGACGAGCCGCACGCCGACGCCGAGCGGTTCCGCCGCCTGCACGTCATCGTCGGCGACTCGAACATGAGCGAGACGACGACGCTGCTCAAGGTGGGGGCCACCGACCTGGTCCTGCGCATGATCGAGGCGGGCGTCGTCATGCGCGACCTGTCCCTGGAGAACCCGATAAGGGCGATCCGCGAGGTGTCCCACGACATGACCGGCCGCCGCCGGGTCCGCCTCGCCAACGGGCGGGAGGCGTCCTCGCTGGAGATCCAGCAGGAGTACCTCACCAAGGCCCGCGACTTCGTCGACCGCCGCGGCGGCGACGAGACCAGCAAGCGGGTCTTGGAGCTGTGGGAGCGCACGCTCCGGGCGGTCGACACCGGCGACCTCGACCTCGTGGCGCGGGAGATCGACTGGGTCACCAAGTACCAGATGATTGAACGTTACAGGCAGAAGTACGACCTTCCGCTGTCGTCGCCGCGGGTCGCGCAGCTCGATCTGGCCTACCACGACGTCCACCGCAAGCGGGGCCTGTTCTACCTGCTGCAGCGGCGGGGGGCGGTCGAGCGGGTCGCCGGCGACGTCCGGATCTTCGAGGCGAAGTCGGTCCCGCCGCAGACCACGCGGGCGAAGCTGCGCGGCGAGTTCATCCGCAAGGCCCAGGAGAAGCGCCGCGACTTCACCGTCGACTGGGTCCACCTGAAGCTCAACGACCAGGCCCAGCGGACCGTCCTGTGCAAGGACCCGTTCCGGGCCGTGGACGAGAGGGTGGACAAGCTGATAGCGGGGATGTGATCGGCTTACACGGTTCTGACGGCGGGTTCGGGTAGGGTTACCCGGACCCGCTGTCTGTCTGAGGATTCCCACATGCGCCGCCGTACGGCCGTAGTCGCCGCCATACCGTTGTTGCTCGCCGCCGCCTGCGGAACCGCGCAGAAGAGCGCCCCCAGCGCGAGCCCCGGCCAGCAGGCCGCCGCCTCCGGAATCAAGGTGACCGGAGACGCGGGCAAGAAGCCCACGCTCACCTTCCCGGCCGGGAAGCCGTCGCTGACCTCCTCCGCGCAGAAGGTCGTCGAGGGCTCGGGCACGCCCGCCAAGGACGGCGACGTCCTCACCGCGAACGTGACGGTCTACAACTGGGACGGCAAGCAGAACAAGTCGCCGGGCTCCGACTACGACCAGGGCAAGTCGGAGTTCGTCACCGTCAGCCCGCAGCTGCCGAAGGCGCTGCACGAGGCCCTCGTCGGCGCCAAGCCGGGCGGCCGCGTCCTCGCGGTGATCGCCAAGGACAACCTGTCGGCCGACCAGATCAACCAGGCCAAGCAGCAGGGCACCGACTTCAACACGTCGTCGCAGGTGCTCGTCGTCGACATCGTCTCGGCCGCCGCCAAGGCCGCCCAGGGCGCGGCGGTCGACCCCGGCCTCAACGGCGTGAAGCTGGAGAACCCGGGCGGTGACAAGGCCCCCACGCTGACCACGAAGACGGCCGCCAAGCCGCCGAAGAAGCTCGTGGTCAAGACCGTGATCAAGGGCGACGGCCCGGCCGTGAAGGCCGACCAGACGGTGCTCGCGCACTACATCGGCAAGATCTGGGGCACCGACAAGAAGTTCGACTCCAGCTGGGACCGGGGCGAGCCGGCCTCGTTCGCCCTCAACCAGGTCGTCAAGGGCTGGGCCCAGGGCCTGACCGGCGTCCCCGTCGGCAGCCGCGTCCTGCTCACGATCCCGCCGGACCTCGGGTACGGCAAGGAGGGCAACTCGCAGGGCGGCATCAAGGGCACCGACACGCTCGTGTTCGTGGTCGACGTCCTCGGCGCCGCCTGATCGCGGCGCCGGCCGTCCCGAGCGCAGGCGCAGAGCTCCCAGGCACGACACGCGGAACGGCCTCTCCCGCCCTTGTCAGGGCGCGGAGAGGCCGTTCGTCTATCGGGGGCCCGGCTCAGCTCTTGATCTCGTAGCTGTCGCCGTAGACCTTCCACTTCAGCGGCGGGTTGAGGTCGAGGTTGCCGTTCTTGAGGAACACCCGCTGCTCGGTGTCGACCCGGCTGGTGTCGCTGTGCGCCTCCTCGGTCTTCATCGCGGCCTTGCGGGCGTCGAGGAACGCGTTGAGGTAGGCGACCTCGTCGCCGCCCTGCGCCGGGGTCTTCGCCTTCTTCATGGCCGTCTTGCGGATGCCGCCGAAGCTGACCGGGTCGGTGCCCGGGCCGTGCATGACGATGGCGTCGTAGTAGATGAACTGCCCGAGCGCCCGCAGGCCGTCGGCCTTCGCCTGCTTGACCGCCGGGTTGAAGTAGACCCGGTCCCGCTCGTCGTTCTGGGCCTGCTGGAAGACCTTGTCGGACGCCGCGGTGCGCCAGTCCTTCGGGAAGTTCGGGTCGAGGCCCTTGTGGGAGTCGGTGCCGTCGACCTTCCGCAGCGCGGGGAGGTACTTGGCGAGCACGTTGTCCGGCTTGCGCTGGGTGTAGAGCTCGACGAGGTCGAGCATGTCGCCGGTGCCCGAGCAGAACCCGATGATGCCGGCCGTGTAGCCGCGGCCGTCGTCGATGTCCTCGATGTACTTGTACTGGGCCTTCCAGTCGAGGGAGGAGTTCTCCGCGCTGGAGACGAGCTCCATCGCGATCTCCTTCTTCTTCGGGTCCGTGAGGTCCGCCGAGGCCCGGGCCGCCGAGGCGTGGGCCGCGCCGGCGGCGCTCGCCTGCGAGGCGAGCCCGGCCTGGGCCGACAGCGCGACCGCGCCCGCGGCCAGCAGAAGGACGGCGGCGCGCCGGGACGCGCGTCCGGGCAGCAGGTTCTTCACGTCGTGATCTCCGTTTCTCCGCCTGTCTCGCCGACGGGCGGCCCGCGTGGAGTGCCGCGGGCGATGGGGGTGCGCCGTCGAGGAGGGGGTGTGGCGGGTCACCCGAGGAGGGGGATCCCTTCGGGGTTAGTTAGGAAGGTTTCCTAATGAAAGCAGCTCGATCACGGCGGTGTCAACGCCCGGAATCCGGCGGTCCGCGTGCCCGTCTGGCCCTCGGCGGCGGTCCCCGCCGGGCGTGAGCGGGGCGGTTCTAGACTCCGGGCTGTGAAGAGCGACGACCTCGAGTCGATGAGCGTGCTCGCCGATCCCGTCCGCCGGGAGCTGTACCGCTTCGTGGCGTCCCAGGGGCGGGACGTGGGGCGCAACGAGGCGGCCGAGGCCGCCGGGGTGCAGCGCACGCTCGCGGCCTTCCACCTGGACAAGCTCGTCGGCGCGGGCCTGCTGGAGGCGGGCTTCCGCCGGCTCACCGACCGCACCGGGCCGGGCAGCGGACGGCCGGCGAAGGTCTACCGCAGGGCCGCCGGCGAGCGGGCCGTGAGCCTGCCGCCGCGCGACTACCGGACCCCGGCCCTCGTCCTGGCGGAGGTGGTCGGCCTGCTCGGCGGCGACGAGCAGGCCGAGGCGGCCGCCCGGCGGGCGGGCGAGCGGATGGCCGCCGGCACGGAGGGCGCGGACCTGGTCGAGGTGCTGGACGCGCGCGGCTACGAGCCGTACGAGGAGGGTGGGCGGATCCGGCTGCGCAACTGCCCCTTCCATCTGCTGGCCGAGGAGCACCCGCTGCTCGTGTGCTCGATGAACCTCGCGATGTGCGAGGGGCTGCTGGCCGCCCGCGACGAGCGCGGCGTCACGGCCGCGCTCGACCCACGGCCGGGGGAGTGCTGCGTCGCGTTCACCCGCGACGCCGGGTCTTCTAAAAATAATCAAGACTGACATAGAATCCGGGCATGCATCTCGCGCAGCTCAACGTCGCCCATCTCCTGGAGCCCATCGAGTCCGCACGGCTGGCGGGGTTCGTCGCCGCCCTCGAGCCGATCAACGCCGTCTCCGACGTCGCGCCCGGGTTCGTCTGGCGCATGAAGGGCGGAGACCTGCCGACCGACGTGGTCCGCCACGAGTACGGCGACCACCTGCTCATCAACCTGTCGGTGTGGGAGTCCCGCACGACGCTGTGGAACTTCGTCTACCGCAGCCCCCACCTGGGCGTGCTGAGGCGGCGCAGGGACTGGTTCCACCGGGCGGCCGAGCCGTACAGCGTGATGTGGTGGGTCCCCGAGGGGCACCGGCCGCCGCTGGACGAGGCGATGGGACGCCTCGGCCTGCTCCGCTCCCAGGGGGCCGGGCCGGAGGCGTTCACGTTCAAGGAGTTCTACGAGCCGAGCAGCCCGGCCGCGTCCCGTCCCGCCGCCGCGGAGGCGAGGAAGTAGGCGAGGTCCTCCGCCAGGCCGCGGCCCATCGTCGACAGGCGGACCGGCGACGCCTCGAGCGCGCCGAGCAGCCCGTCCACCGGCACGGTGACCAGCTCGTGCCGCGCGCCGAGGGGCGCGGCCTGCTCCCGGACCCGGTCGCCGAACTCGCCGGGCAGGTCGGGCACCGCCACCCGCGCCTGCGTGAGCGCGACCCGCCCGTACGCCGTGAGCGAGTGGTGCGAGACGCCGCGGTGGCGGTCCCGGGCGTCGCCCTCGCTCACCCGCAGCGCCGCCACCGGGCGTCCGCCGAGGACGGCGGCGGCGTTCACCGCCTCCCCGGCCGACACGCCGGAGAAGCCCCACCGGGTGCCCGTGCCGAGGTTGCCCGGTCCCTGGGTCACGACGGCGACGTCGGCGCCCAGCACGTGCCGGGCGGCGAGCAGTCCGGTGTGCGTCGTCACGGCCTCCACGTCGCCGCCGAAGGACTGGCCGGTCGTCACGACCCCGCACAGCCACTCGCGCGCCCGCAGCTCGGCGCAGGACATGGAGAACCAGGCGGGCAGGGCGCCGCCGTCGAGCATCACGTACGCCACGCGGGGCCGCCCGGCGGCCGAGGCGTACAGGCCGCACAGGATGGCGGGCAGGGCGGAGTGGAGGTCGGCGACCACGACGGGCATGCCGTCGAGCGAGTCGGCCTCCCGCAAAACGTCGTGATGGGGGGAGTCCTGCTCGTCGGCGCCGAGCACGGTCGCCTGCAGCGGGGTGTAGCGCGCCTTCACCAGATGGCCCGGGCCGGCGGGATCTTGCGGCAAACGGTCCGGAACCGCCACCACCATGGCGTACCCTCCCGTACCGAGGCCCATGGCGAGCGCGGTCGTGTTGAGCAGCACGGCGTCGCCCGGCTCGGGCCGTCCGACCAGCGGGGGATAGGCGAGGGCGCGGCACTCGCCCTCGGCGAGGGCGACGTCGAGCTCCATCGCCCCCGGCCACTCGCGCCGGACCCGGACCACCTCGCCCTTGCGCCATCTGATCACGCCGAAAAGGGTAGCGTTCTCGATTGGAGGGGAGGCCCGATGTCGCGGCGGAAGACCGAGCGGCTGCTCAATCTGGTGATCTGCCTGCTCGCGACGCGGCGGCCGCTGAGCGCCGAGCAGATCCGGCAGGCCGTCCCGGGGTACGACCCGGACAACGACGAGGCCTTCCAGCGGATGTTCGAGCGCGACAAGAACGAGTTGCGCGAGATCGGCATCCCGATCGAGGTCCACAAGGACCCCTGGGAGGACGACCCCGGCTACCGCATCGTGCGGGAGGCGTACGAGCTGCCCGAGATCACGCTGGAGCCGGACGAGGCCGCGGTCATCGGCCTGGCCGCCCAGGTGTGGCAGCGGGCGAACCTCGCCGAGGCGGCAGGCGGCGCCCTGCTGAAGCTGCGCGCCGGAGGCGTGCGCACCGACCAGGTGGAGAGCCCGCTGGAGCTGCGGGTGGACACCCGCGACCCGGCGTTCCCGGCCCTGTGGGAGGCCGTGCGCGACCGCCGGGCCGTCCGCTTCGACTACCGCTCGGCGGGCAGCGAGTCGGTGCTCACGCGCACCGTGGAGCCGTGGGGGGTGGTGAGCCGCCGCGGCCGGTGGTACATGGCCGGCCACGACCGCGACCGCGGCGCCGCCCGGGTCTTCCGGCTCAGCCGCATCACCGGGCCCGTCGCGACGCTGGGCCGCCCCGGGGCCTTCGCGGTCCCCGAGGGCCTGGACCTGCGGGCCATGGTCGGCTACCAGGAGGTCCCCAACGAGCGGACCGCGCTCGTGCGGATCCGCCAGGGCTCCTGCCTCGGCCTGCGGCACGCGGCCCAGTCCGTACGGCCGGGGACCGACGGGTGGGACGAGGCCGAGGTGACGTTCGCCGACCCCGAGCGGCTCGCCGGGTGGATCGCCAGCCTCGGCCCGGACGCCGTCGTGACGGACCCGCCGGACGCGCGGGAGGCCGTGATCCGCCGCCTGAAGGGGGCCCTGCAGTGAGCGCGCGACCCGACTCCGGGAAGGCGGGGGGACGATGAGCTCCGACCGGCTGCCGCGCCTGCTGGCGCTCGTGCCGTACCTGATGTCGCATCCGGGCGCGCAGGTGCCGGAGGTGGCCCGCCTGTTCGGGCTGTCGGAGAAGCAGCTGATCGACGACCTCCAGCTGGTGTGGATGTGCGGCCTGCCCGGTCACACGCCGGGCGACCTGATCGACGTCTCCTGGGACGGCGGTGAGATCCTCATCGACAACGCCGACGCGATCGCCCGGCCCCTCAAGCTCGGCGTCGACGAGGCGAGCGCGCTGCTGGTGGCGCTGCGCATGCTGGGCGAGCTCCCGGAGTTCCAGGACCGCGACGTGCTGGGCCGGGTCATCGCCAAGCTGGAGCAGGCCGCCGGCGAGGGCGCGGCGACCGTCAGCAGCCAGGTCCAGGTCGAGATCGGCGCGGCGCCCGACGCCCACGCCGTCATCACCGAGGCCGCGCGCCGGGGCAGGCGGCTGTCGCTGCGCTACTACGTCCCGGGGCGGGACGAGATCACCCCGCGCGAGGTCGACCCGCTCCGCGTGGTCCTGGTCGACGGGCACCACTACCTGGAGGGGTGGTGCTACCGGGCCGAGGCGATGCGGATGTTCCGGATCGACCGGATCATGGAGGTCGAGGTCCTCGACGTCCCGGCGGACCCGCCGGCCGAGGCCGAGCCGATGGACGTCACCCAGGGCGTGTTCCGGCCGTCCGAGAGCGACGAGCTGGTGGAGCTGGAGCTGACCCCGGCCGGGCGGTGGGTCGCCGAGTACTACCCGTGCGAGGAGGTCACCGAGCTGGGGGAGGGCCGGCTGCGGGTGGCGCTGCGCGCCCGCGACCAGTCGTGGGTGGTCCGGCTCGCGCTGCGCCTGGGAGACGGCGGGCGGGTGCTGTCCCCGGCCTCGCTGGGCGAGCGGGTCGCGCAGACGGCGACGGCGGCGCTGGCTAACTACGAATCCGCCTGCTGACCGCGCGACGGCCCGCGACGGCGGCTAGCATGGCCGCCATGACGTGGATCTTCGCGGCTGTCGGCCTGGCCGTGGCGGGGCTCGCCGTCCTGGCCGTGCCGGCGGTGCGGGTGTTCGCCGCGGCCCGCGGGCTCGGCGCCGAGCTGGACAGGGCGAGGCGACGTCTCGGGCTACCGGAGGATGAATTTCCGGCGGCCGGCAGTACGCTCCGGGCCGAGCGCGGGTGAAGACCGGCCTGTGGTGCGCGTACGATCGGTGATGGTACCTCCCTGCGTGTGAAGGAAGCGGTCATGTCCCAACTCGGTGTGCCGGAACTGCTCATCATCGGAGTCGTCCTGATCCTGCTGTTCGGCGCCAAGAGGCTGCCCGACACCGCGAAGTCGCTCGGGCAGTCGCTGCGGCTGTTCAAGAAGGAGACCTCCAAGCTGCGCGAGGAGGACGACGCCGCGACCGTGGTGAAGGCGGAGGCGGCGCCCCCGCAGCAGATCGCCCCGGCGACGCCGTCCGTCGAGGACCGGCTGCGCGTCCTGGAGGAGGAGAACCGCCGTCTGCGCGCCGCCTCCGAGCCCACCGTGAACGGTGTGCCCCTGTCCCAGACGCAGAACGACCAGCGGTCGAGCTGATCCGTCCGGGCGTCCTGATGGCCCCTTTACCGAGCAGGATCAACAGATGGCGCTGCTGAAGCGGTCCAGCCCGGAGCCGTCGTTCGACGACGGGCGCATGACGCTCATGGAGCATCTCCGTGAGCTGCGCAACCGCATCGTCAAGATGCTCCTGGCGGTCGTGGTCGGCACCGGCATCGGGTTCGCGTTCTTCGGCCCGATCTGGACCTTCATGACGGCCCCGTTCTGCCGGCTGCCCGAGGCGTACAAGATCACGAACGGGCAGAGCTGCACGCTGGTCGTGCACGGCGTGCTCGACGGCTTCATGATCAACCTCAAGGTCGCCGTGATCTTCGGCGTGGTGGTGACCGCGCCCCTGTGGCTGTACCAGATCTGGGCGTTCGTCACCCCGGGGCTCTACCAGAACGAGCGGCGCTACACGATCGCGTTCCTCGGCCTGGCGATCCCGCTGTTCGGCGCCGGCGCCGCCCTCGCGTACCTCACGATGGACCGCGGTCTGTCGCTGCTGCTGGGGTTCGTCCCCGGCAACGCGCTGGCGCTGATCGACGTCGACGACTACCTCACGTTCCTGATCCTCATGCTCGTCATCTTCGGCATCTCGTTCCTGATGCCGTTGCTGATGGTGTTCCTCAACGTGATCGGCGTGCTGAAGTACCGGACGGTCGCCAAGCACCAGCGCATGATCGTCTTCCTGCTGTTCGTGTTCGCCGCGGTGGCCACGCCGAGCCAGGATCCGTTCACCATGCTGGCGCTGGCGCTGCCCATGGTCGTCCTCTTCTTCGTGGCCGAGGTCTTCATGCACGTCCACGACAAGAGGCGGGACGCGGCGGACGAGATCAGGGCGCGGGCGATCGAGGAGGAGCTCGACGGGCCGCAGGAGTCCTCGCTGGACTCGCTCGACACCAGGGACTGAGCGGGCGTCCAGGGCCGCGGACTCTGGCGCTGTCCGATCGGTGCCGCTATGTTCCGGATGTGTCTGGTGAGCTCGTCGTCCTGGTGAACCCCGCCGCCCGCGGCGGCCGTACCCTCCGTCTCCTCGACCCGGTCCTGCGGCGGCTGCGCGAGGGCGGGCGCCCCGTCTCCGTGATCGTCGGCACGTCGGCGGACGACGCGCTGGCCCGGGCGCGCGAGGCCGTGGCGGCCGGCCCGGACGCGCTGGTCGCGTTCGGCGGGGACGGGCTCGTGCACCTGGCCGTCCAGGCGGTCGCCGGGACGCCGGTGCCGCTCGGCATCGTGCCCGCGGGCACCGGCAACGACATCGCAGACGCGCTCGGCATCCCCCGCAGGGACGTCCTGGCCGCCGCCGCGATCGTCGCGGACGGCCGGGTCCGGGTGGTGGACGCCGCGCGCGTCGGGCCGTCCGAGTGGTTCGCGGGGGTGCTGGCCTGCGGCTTCGACTCCCGCGTCAACGAGCGGGCCAACGTCATGACGTGGCCGCCGGGGATGGCCAGGTACCTGCTGGCCCTGGTGGAGGAGCTCCGCTCGTTCACGCCGATCCCGTTCCGGATCACCCTGGACGAGGGGGAGGTGGTCGAGCGGGAGGCCATGCTGGTCGCCGTGGCCAACACCCGCTCCTACGGCGCCGGCATGCGGGTCTGCCCCGACGCCAGCCCGGACGACGGCCTGCTCGACGTGCTGGTCCTGGGTGCGGTGCCGAAGGCCGACTTCCTGCGCACCTTCCCCCGCGTCTACCGCGGCAGCCACGTCACGCATCCCGCCGTGTCCGTGCGGCGGGCAAGGACCGTGACGCTGGAGGCCCCCGACGTCGTCGCGTACGCGGACGGGGAGCGGATCGGCCCGGCTCCCGTCACGTGCGCGGTCGTGCCGGGCGCGCTGCGGGTGATCGTGCCGCGCTGACGCCTCTCGCGCGTGGCGCCGGCCGGTCAGGTCGTCTCGGCGCTCAGGGCCTGGGCCACGGACCGGCGGGCCGCCACGCGTGCGGGAACGGCGGTGAGCGCCGCCGTCGCCAGTACGGTCGCGATCGCGGCGCCGGCCATCGAGGCGATGGGGAGTGTGCTCGCGCCCCCGACGGTCACGTACACGCCGATGCCGAGGATGACTCCGGCGACGGCGCCGGGCAGGGCGGGCAGGACCTGGGCGACGGACAGCCCGGCCGTGATCTGCCCGGGAGTGGCGCCGAGGGTGCGCGCGACGGCCATGGTCGCCCGGGCTTCCATCGCCGTGCTCCAGGTCATCGTGATGGTGTTCACGAGGGCGAGCGCGATCGCCAGGACGGTCACCGACAGCAGCAGCCTGCCGCTCTGGTCGTCCCGCAGGTTGGGCAGGCCGGACAGGCCCGCCCCCCAGCCCCCGCGGTGCTGGGCGTAGCCCCAGCGCGGCTGGACGTTGAAGGTCAGCAGGGCGTCGACCGCGATCAGTGTGGCGGCGGTGGAGCAGCCGTGCAGCACGGCCCGGCCCGGCCGGCGGGCGGTCAGCCGCAACCCGAGCAGCAGCGGGGCCGGCAGCAGCGCGGACAGCGCGGTGAGCAGGGGACGGCGGCGGGGCCGGTGGGCGGTGACGGTCAGCGCGTCGACGGTCGCGGTGCGCAGGGCGAGCAGCGTGGGACGCAGCGAGGAGACGGCCGCCACCGCCACGGCCAGCGCGGTCGCCGCGACGACGACGCCGGCGGTCGGTCCGGCGACACTCCCGATCCGGCTGGCGGTGGGGCTGGCGACGGCCGGTTCCGCCAGGCGGGCGACCGTCAGCCCCAGCGCGTCGGCCAGCAGCACCAGCCCGAGATGTTCGGCGAGCAGTACGGCGGCGATCAGGCCGGGGGTGGCGCCGACGGCCTTGAGTAGTCCCGCCCGGCGCGTCTGCTCGGCGGTGCGTCCGGCGGCCAGGGCGGCCACCCCGGCGACGGCCAGGAAGCCGAGCAGCCACCCGCCGATGACCAGGATCGGCTGGGAGTCCCTGAGCATGACGGAATCCTGCTGGGCGATGAACTGCGCGGTGTGGTAGTTCATGCTGACGGTGGAGTCGCGGTGGGCGTCGATGAAGGCACGGGCCGCGGCGGGGTCGCTCAGCTTGAGGTCGACGGCCATGGCCAGCGGGAGATCACGCGATGCCAGCGCCGTGGCGTCCGCGTGGGTCAGCCAGACGAGGCCGCCCCCGTCGCTCGGGCCGCCGTACGGGCCGATCCCCGGCGCCCACGGGAAGACGGAGGCGGCCGCGGTCACGGCGATCCCGACGACGGGGTACGTCCGGCCGGAGACGGTGACGCGGTCGCCGACGCGGGCGCCGAGCGCGGTGGCGAAGCCCCGTTCGAGGACCGCGCCGCCCGGGCGCACCCAGTGGCCCGAGGTCACCAGCGGGCGGTCGACCGCGCCGGGCCTCTCCGCGGCGCCGTGCACCACCACGAGAGAGGCCAGGCCGCGTGAGGTGAGGGTGGCGAAGACGATGCGGTACGGGCCGTTGTGGCCGGCGACCCCGGGGGCGCGCGTCAGCTCCTCCAGCGCCGGGGCCACGGGAGTGCCCAGCTCGGGGGCGTACACCACGATGTCGGGCCCGGCGGTGGCGGCCCGGGTCTGCTCGTAGAGCGCCTCGCTCGCCCCGCCGAGGGACAGGCCCAGGGCGACGGTCGCGGTGGCCGTGGTCACCGCGAGCAGGAGCATGGCGGCCTGGGCCCGGTGGCGGCGGACGTCGGCCAGGACGAGGCGGAAGACGAGCACGGCGCGGCCCACGGCGGTCAGCCCCCCAGCCCGGCCAGGCCGCCGAGCCACCCGGTGGCGGCGCCGGTCAGGCGGGTGTCGTCGACGAACATCCCGTCGCGCATCGAGATCAGCCGGTCGGCGGTGGCCGCCACCCGTTCGTCGTGCGTGACGATGACGAGGGTCTGCCCCGCGGCCCGCAGGTCCTCGAAGACGCGCAGCACGTCGAGCGTCGCCGCGCTGTCGAGGTTGCCGGTGGGCTCGTCGGCCAGCACCAGCCGCGGCCCGTTGGCCAGGGCGCGCGCGACGGCCACCCGCTGACGCTGCCCGCCCGACAGCTCCGACGGCAGGTGCCGGGCCCGCGCGGTCAGCCCGAACCGGTCCAGCAGCACGCGCGCGCGGCGCCTGGCCTCACGCCGGGAGTGCCCGGCCAGCAGCACGGGCAACTCCACGTTCTCGGCCGCCGACAGCTCCTCCACCAGATGGAACGCCTGGAAGACGAACCCCACCGATCGGCGTCGCAGCCGCGCGAGCGCCCGCTCGCTCAGGGTGTCGACGCGCCGCCCGGCCAGCCACACCTCCCCCTTCGTGGGACGCTCGAGGCCCCCCAGCAGGTGCAGCAGGGTGGACTTCCCGCAGCCGCTCGGTCCCATCACCGCCAGCGTCTGGCCCTCCGGCACCTCCAGGTCGACCGCGTCGACGGCCGGCACCCGGCTCTCCCCCCGGCCGTGCACCTTCGTCAGGCCGCGGGCCTCGGCCACAGCACTCGTCACGCTCACGCACCCTCGTTCTCGTCATCGCCCGTGGACCAGGCCTGCTCGCAGGCCGCCAGCCAGCGCAGGTCGGCCTGCAGCCGCAGCGCGACCCCTTCCAGCAGCACGACGGCGGCCGACTCCGGGGGCTCGGCCAGCGCCGCCCGCTGCGTCTCACGCAGGCGGCGCATGAGCTCCCGGCGCTGGGCGGCCACGAGCTCGACCGGGTCGGCCAGCCGGGCGGCGGCCGCCGCCACGAGCTTGAGATGGAATTCCGCCAGGTCGGGTTTCGGCCAGCCCACCTCGGTCAGCCAGGCGGCCACCCGCTGCTGCCCGGCCGGCGTCAGCGCGTAGACCTTGCGCTCCGGCCGCTCGGGAAGGCCGTCCGCCCGCTCGCAGACGACGAACCCCGCCTTCTCCAGCCGGGCCAGCGTCACGTAGATCTGACCCTGGTTCATCGACTCGCCCAGGGGGCCGAGACTCCGCCGCAGCCGGGCGCGCAGGTCGTACCCGTGCGACGGCTCCTTGGCCAGCATCGCCAGCACCGCGTCCTGCACGCCCACCCCCTAACGGTTACCCAATAGATAGCGGTTAGCTGTACGGGGTGTCAAAACGGATCTACTTTGTCAAGGCGGGGACCGGGCCCACCCGCTCGGCGCGCCGTGCCCGCAGGAGCACGGCCAGGGCCAGGGCGACGAGCATGACGCCGGCGGCCGTGAGGAACACCGCGTCGACGCCCGAGACGAGGGCCTCGGCCGCCCGCCGCCGGGCCGCGGGCGGCAGGGCGGCGGCGATCGAGGGCCTGGCGTCCCCGCTCCCGGAGTCCGTGACGCGGGTGAGGATCACCCCGAAGACCGCCGTGCCGACCGCCGAGCCGAGGGTCTGCGCGAACCGGATCGCGGTGGTGGCGACGCCGAGGCGGGACACGGGGACGGCCTCCTGCACCAGCATGACGACGGTGCCGACCACCTGGCCCTGGCCCACCCCGAGCAGGAACAGATCGGCGAGCAGGACCGGAGTGGCCGTGCCGGTCCGCAGCAGGCTCAGCAGCCCCACGGCGACGGCGGTGACGGCGGAGCCGGTCACCAGGAACGTCGTCATGCCGGCCCCGCGGCCCTGCAGCACGCCGGACACCAGACCCGCCGCCGTCATGCCCGCGGCGAGGGGGATCAGATAGAGGCCGGCGTCGGCCGCGGCGACGCCCTTGACGGCCTGCAGATAGATCATCGTGTACACGATCGGCCCGGTCAGCCCGGCGAACGCGGCCAGGAACTGCAGCGGCAGCGCCGTGCCCACGACGCGGTCGCGGAACAGCCCGAGCGGGAGGATCGGCTCGGCCGCGCGGGCCTGCCGCCAGACGAAGGCGCCCACGAGGACGGCGTCCGCCGCGACGAGCGACAGGATCGTGGGGGAGCCCCAGGCGTAGTCCCGGCCGGCCCACTCGGTGACGAGCAGCAGGACGACGGCGGCCGCGGCGGACAGGGCCGCGCCGAGGTAGTCGATGCGGCGCCGCGTCCCCTGGCGCGGCAGGCGCAGGGCCAGCGCGCCGGTCACCAGCACCACCAGCCCGAGCGGCAGGTTGACGTAGAAGATCCAGCGCCAGGACAGGTGGTCCACGAGCAGGCCCCCGAGCAGCGGGCCGGCGACGATGCCGACGCCGGCCACGATCCCGCCCATGCCGCCCGCCCTGCCCCGGTCCTCCGGCGGAGCCAGGAAGGCCAGCACGACGATCGTCACGCTCATCAGCCCGCCGCCCCCGATGCCCTGCAGGGCTCTGAAGACGATGAGCCACGTCATGCTGCCCGCCGTCCCGCACAGCGCCGAGCCGGTCAGGAAGAGGGCGACGGCGGCGAGGTAGACGGCCTTGGCCCCGTAGACGTCGCACAGCTTGCCGTACAGGGGGAGGGCGGCGGTGGCGGCCAGGGCGTACGCGGTGACGAGCCAGGCCAGGTGGTCGAGCCCGTGCGCGGGGTCGAGGTCCCGCACGATGGCGACGGTGGCGGTGGACACGATGTTCATGTCCAGGACCGCGAGGACGAGCGTCAGCAGGCAGCCGAGCCCCGCCAGTGTCTTCTGGATGTCGGTCATGCGGCTTAGACTGAGCCAAACTTTATACTCAGTCAATAGATTGACCGAGATTAGAATTCGACCTGGTACAGTCTTCCCATGGAACCCGGGCTGAGGGAGCGCAAGAAGCTCAAAACACGCCGGCACCTGTACGACGTGGCGATCCGGCTGTTCCTGGAGCGCGGCTTCGACGCCGTGTCCGTGGCGGAGATCGCCGAGGAGGCCGGGGTCTCCAAGATGACGGTGTTCAACTACTTTCCGGCGAAGGAGGACATCGTCGCCGGCCCGATGGAGGAGCACGCCGACGAGCCGGCCAGGGTGGTCCGCGACCGGCCGCCGGGCGAGACGGTCGTGGGCGCGCTGCGCACGCACTTCCTGGCCGCGCTCGCCGGGCGCGACCCGGTGACCGGCCTCAACGACGTCAGGCGCCTCATCGAGGTGCGCAGGATGATGACGGAGAGCCCGGCGCTGCTGCGGCGCGTGCTGGCCTTCCGGGCCCGCCGCGAGGAGCTGCTGCGCGACGTCCTCGCGAGCGAGACCGGCTCCGCGCCCGGCGACCTCACGCCGAAGGTCGCGGCGGCCGTGATCACAGGGGTGCTCGACGCCCTGACCATGGAGAACTTCCAGCGGATCGCGGACGGCGCGTCGGCCGACGAGCTCTACGCCTCCGCCGTACGGGCCGCGGAGCACGCGTTCGGCCTCCTGGAGAACGGGCTCGGCGATTACGGAAGGCGATGAAGGACGCCCGCAATCCCGTTATCGGTAGTGTTGACGTATGAGTACGCCAGCGGAACGCTACGCCGCATTCCGTGAGCGGCACACCGGCAACGGCCCCGCTCTGACCTCGTTCCGCAAGCTGTACGACTTCGAGCTGGACGAGTTCCAGCTCGACGCGTGCGAGGCGCTGGAGGCGGGCGACGGCGTCCTCGTGGCGGCGCCGACCGGGTCGGGCAAGACGGTGGTCGGGGAGTTCGCCGTCCACCTCGCCCTCGAGCAGGGCCGCAAGTGCTTCTACACCACGCCCATCAAGGCCCTGTCGAACCAGAAGTACAACGACCTCGTCCGCCGGTACGGCGCCGCCAAGGTGGGCCTGCTCACCGGCGACAACAGCGTCAACGGCGAGGCGCCCGTCGTCGTCATGACGACCGAGGTCCTGCGCAACATGCTGTACGCCGGGTCCGGCACGCTGGCCGGCCTGGCGTACGTCGTGATGGACGAGGTCCACTACCTGGCCGACCGGTTCCGCGGCGCGGTGTGGGAGGAGGTCATCATCCACCTGCCGGAGTCGGTGCGGGTGGCGGCCCTGTCGGCGACGGTGAGCAACGCCGAGGAGTTCGGCGAGTGGCTCGGCGAGGTGCGCGGTGACACCACCGTCATCGTGGACGAGCACCGGCCCGTGCCGCTGTGGCAGCACATGCTGGTCGGAAACCGGCTCTACGACCTGTTCGTGAACGAGGGCGACGACACGCTGCGGATCAACCCGTCGCTGATGCGCGTCGCCCGCGACGAGTCCCGGCTGGCCCAGACGCGGGGGAGGCGGGGCTACTCCCGTCCCCGGGCGTCCGCGCCCAACCGCGCCGACGTCATCGAGAAGCTGGACGCCGAGGGGCTCCTGCCCGCCATCACGTTCATCTTCTCCCGCGCCGGATGCGACGCGGCCGTCATGCAGTGCCTGTACGCCGGCCTGCGGCTGACCACCGAGCGCGAGCGGCACGAGATCCGGCAGATCGTCGACGAGCGGACGGCCCACCTCCCGGACGAGGACCTGGCCGTGCTCGGATACCTGGAGTGGCGCGACTGCCTCGAGCGGGGCCTGGCCGCCCACCACGCGGGCATGCTCCCCGCCTTCAAGGAGGTCGTGGAGGAGCTGTTCACCAAGGGCCTCGTCAAGGCCGTCTTCGCCACCGAGACGCTGGCGCTGGGCATCAACATGCCCGCCCGATCGGTGGTCATCGAGAAGCTCGACAAGTGGAACGGCGAGACCCACGCCGACCTCACGCCGGGGGAGTACACCCAGCTCACCGGGCGGGCCGGCCGGCGCGGCATCGACGTCGAGGGCCACGCCGTCGTCGTCTGGCAGCCGGGCATGGACCCGCTGGGCGTCGCGGGGCTGGCCAGCACCCGCACCTACCCCCTGCGCTCCAGCTTCCAGCCGTCGTACAACATGGCCGTCAACCTGGTCGGGCAGGTCGGCAGGGAGCGGGCGCGCACGCTGCTGGAGGACTCCTTCGCCCAGTTCCAGGCCGACCGCGCCGTCGTCGGCCTCGCCCGCCAGCTCCGCAAGTCCGAGCAGGCCCTGGAGGGCTACGCCGAGGCGATGACCTGCCACCTCGGCGACTTCCAGGAGTACGCGGCCATCCGCAGGCGGCTGTCGGACCGGGAGGCCGAGCTGTCCCGCCAGCGCGGCGCGGCCCGCCGCGCGCAGGCCGTGCAGTCGCTGGAGGTGCTCAAGCCGGGCGACGTCATCCGCGTCCCGGGAGGCCGGAGGGCCGGGATCGCCGTCGTCCTCGACCCGGGCACCGGCACCCGCGGCGACGGCCCGTCCCCGCTGGTCCTGACGATCGGCAAGCAGGTCAAGCGTTTATCGGCCGCGGACTTCCCGGTGCCGGTCGAGCCGGTCGACACGATCAGAATCCCGAAGGGCTTCAACCCGCGCTCGCCGAAGGAGCGGGCCAACCTGGTCTCCACGTTGCACGCCAAGCTCGGCGACCGCGACCTCGGCAAGCCCGTGCGGGCACGCGACCACGCCGCGGAGGACGAGGAGATCAACCGGCTGAGGCGCGAGCTGCGCCAGCACCCCTGCCACGGCTGCGACCAGCGCGAGGACCACGCCCGCTGGGCCGAGCGGTACTACAAGCTGCTCAGGGAGACCGAGTCGCTGCGCCGCCGGGTCGAGGGGCGCTCCCACGTCATCGCCCGGACGTTCGACAAGGTCTGCGGGGTGCTCGACCAGCTCGGCTACCTGGAGGACGAGACGGTCACCGAGGAGGGCCGGCGGCTGGCCAAGCTCTACACCGAGCTCGACCTGCTGACGGCCGAGTGCCTGCGCTCGGGCGTCTGGAACGGGCTCGACCCCGCCGAGCTGGCCGCCTGCGTCTCGTCGCTGGTGTACGAGGCGCGGCAGTCCGACGACGCGCGCAGCCCGAAGATCCCGGGCGGGTCCGCCAAGGAGGCGCTGGCCGAGATGGTGCGCCTGTGGGGCGAGCTGGAGGGCATCGAGCAGGACCACGGCCTGTCGTTCCTCCGGGAGCCCGACCTGGGCTTCGCGTGGGCGGCGTTCCGGTGGGCGAAGGGCCACAGCCTCGACGCGGTGCTGACCGACTGCGACCTCGCGGCCGGCGACTTCGTCCGGTGGGTCAAGCAGCTCCTCGACCTGCTCGGCCAGCTCAAGGACGCCGCGCCCAAGGGCAGCAAGGTGGGCGAGGCCGCCGGGCGGGCCATCGAGGCCATGCGCCGCGGCGTCGTCGCCTACTCCTCCGTCAGCTGACCGGGCGTCGCCGGCCCCGCCCGTCCGGACGGCGGGGCCGTGCGTCAGGTGGCGACGGCGAAGCGGACCTCGCGGGTGGCGGGGTCGGCGCGGACCAGCCGCACCGGAACCCGCCCGCCGAGCGGCAGGCCGTCCCCGTCGCAGCGGGCGATCACGGCGGGGTCGGCCAGCTGGACGTGCCCGCCCGGCTTGACCTCGTCCACGTCGATCACCACGGCGTCGAAGACCTCGCCCACCCGCGGGCGCAGGACCGCGGCCTCCACCAGGTCGACGCACGCGCGCTCCACCCCGGCCGTGCGCCGCCCGGCCGACGCCATGTGCTCGGGCACGTGCCGAGGGCGGCCCGTACGGGCTCGGGCACCTCGGCCCCGGCCGCGAGGGCCAGGCAGACCTCTGTCGCGTAGCGGTCGACCAGGCGCCGCAGCGGCGCCGTGACGTGCGCGTACGGCGCGGCCACGGCGGCGTGGTCCGGCTGGGCGGGCGGGGCGCCGTCGAAGGCCGCGTAGGCGGCGCCGCGCAGCAGGATCGTGGCCTCGTGCAGGAACGCGGCGGTGCCCGGGAGCGCAGGGTCGAGGTCGTGCACCACGTCCCCGAAGGAGGCGCCGTCCGGCCAGGGGACGCCGAGCCCGGCGGCCGCCCTGCGGACCTTGGCCATGTCCGCGGGCCCGGCCGGCGGCAGGACCCGCAGCACCCCGATCCCCGCCTCCAGCATCATGGTCGCCGCCGCCATGCCGGTCATCAGGGAGATCTGCGCGTTCCAGCCCTCGGAGGGGAGGCTGGTGCGGAACTCCAGCGCGTACCCGTCCCCGGACGGGACGACCTGCTGCTCGGGCGTGGGCAGGGACACCCCGCCCCTGGCCCGCTCCAGCGCGAGCCGCAGCGGCCCGACCTCGGCCAGCAGCGCGACCGTGCCCTCGGCCGTGCCGCCGTCGACCGCGGCCTGGACGGTGTCGTAGTCGAGGCGCTCGCGGCTGCGTACCAGCGCGCGGCGCAGGTCCACGGCCGTGACCCGGCCCTCGGCGTCCAGGTCGAGCCGCCACAGCGCCGCCGGGCGGGTCTGACCCGGCAGCAGGCTGGCCGCCCCCTCCGACAGGACCGGCGGGTGCAGCGGCACCCGCACGTCCGGCAGGTAGACCGTCTCGCCCCGCACCCGCGCCTCGGCGTCGATCGCGCCACCCGGCCGGACGAACGCCGCGACGTCGGCGATCGCGTACCACACGCGGTAGCCGCGCTCGCGCCGCTCGATGCACATCGCCTGGTCGAGGTCCATCGAGCCCGGCGGGTCGATGGTCAGCAGCGGCACGTCGGTGCGGTCCTCGGACGGCAGGGCCGGGGCGGCGGCCACCCGCTCCGCCTCCTCCGCCACAGCCGGCGGAAAGCCGTCCGGCAGGTCGAAGTCGCGGCGGACGCGGGCGAAGCCGGGCGCGAGCCCCGCGGCGGGCTCGTCCTGCTCGGCGGGCTTCAGGCGGATCGTCGTGTACGGCACGCGATCAACCTACTCCTGACCGTAGGTCCCGGTGGCGCGTGGTGTGAACCGATATGCGCTCAGGCGGCGGCAAGGACCCCGAGGAGCCGGTTGAGGGGGCCGTCGAGGCCGTAGCGGTCGGCCAGGGCGACCAGCCGCTCGGGGTCGCGGGGCTTGGCCGGGCAGGTGAGGTCGATCTCCGGGATCGGCGCGTCGTGGGCCACCCGGACGACGGCCAGTGCGACCTCCAGGTAGTCGCGGGCCGCGGCCAGCTTCGCCCGCGCCCCGGCGGGGAAGCCGTCGGCCGATCCGCTCTCCAGGGCCTCCAGCAGCCCGGCCAGCGAGCCGAACCGGGTGATCAGGGCCGCCGCCGTCTTCTCCCCGATGCCCGCCACGCCGGGGAGGCCGTCGCTCGGGTCGCCGCGCAGCGTGGCGAAGTCGGCGTAGGCCCGCCCCGGGATGCCGTACTTCTCCCGGACGAACGCCTCGTCGACCAGCTGGAGGTTCCGAATCCCCCTTACTGTGTAAAGGGCCCGGCACGGCTTGCCGTCGTCGACGAGCTGGAAGAGGTCCCGGTCGCCGGTCACGATGTCGACGGCCCCGGTGGCGCGGATCGCGAGGGTGCCGATCACGTCGTCGGCCTCGTAGCCGGGCACGCCGATCCGGGCGAAGCCCAGCGCGTCGAGGACGTCCTCGATCACGGGCACCTGCGGGACCAGCGCGTCGGGGACCGACTCCTCCTGCCCGCTCGCCACCCGGTGGGCCTTGTACGACGGGATGGCCGCCACCCGGAACGCGGGCCGCCAGTCGGCGTCCATGCAGGCCGCCAGCTCGGTGGGGGAGTGCTGCCGGATCAGCGTGGCCATCATGTCGATGAGCCCGCGGACGGCGTTGACCGGCGTCCCGTCGGGAGCGGTCACCGACTCGGGGACCCCGTAGAACGCGCGGAAGTAGAGCGACGGGGTGTCGAGAAGCATCAGCACCCGTCCATTGTCACGCCTGTCCGGCGAGGTCGCCGCCCCCTTCCGAGACCTGGACGGCGAGGAGACAGGTGTCGTCCTCGGGGTTGGGGCCGCCGATCGCCTCCACGAGCCGGTCGAGGCCCGCGTCGAGGTCGCCGTCGGCGCCGATGATCGCCCCGGCGGCGCCCTCGATCAGCGAGAGCCCCTCCTCGATGTCCCGCGTGCGCCTCTCCACCAGCCCGTCGGTGAACATCAGCAGCACGTCGCCGGGCAGGAGCCGGACGTCGGCCACCGCGTACCGCACGTCGGGGGAGGCCCCGAGGACGACACCCCGTGGCGCCGAAAGCCGGCGCGCGCCCCCGCGCCGCACCAGGATCGGCGCCGGGTGACCCGCCTGTGCCCACGTGAACAGGCGGGTCTCCGCGTCGAAATGCCCGCACACCACGGTCGCCGTGGTGTCGTCGAGCCGGTTGAGCACGAGCGCGTTGAGCCACGCGAGCAGCAGCCCGGGGGAGGCGCCCGTCATGGTGAGCCCGAGCAGCGCGTGGCGCAGCTGGGCCATCTCCGCGATGGCCGGAAGGCCGTGGCCGGACACGTCGCCGACCGCGAGGAACATCCGGCCGTCCGGCAGCGCGGCCGCCTCGTACCAGTCGCCTCCCAGCCCGGCCGGCTTGCCCGCCGGGACGTACCGCACCGCGATCCGGGCGTACGGCAGCTCGAACGAGCCTCCCGGCTCGGGCAGGACGGCCTGCCGGAGGGCGAGCGCCACGTGGCGTTCCTCGGCGGCCTTCTCCCGGGTCTCGGCGAGCACCCTCCGGGAGTCGGGCAGCCGCCACTCGGCCCACCCCATGTCGCCCAGCCGCTGGGCCTGCGCGACCAGGGAGCCGTACGCCTGCGCGAGGGGGACGCGGGCCCGCGCCCGGGACCTGACCCCGCCGGCCTTGTGGGCCGGGAGAACGGCCGGGACGGCCGCGGGAAGCGCCGCCTGTACGGCGGCCTGGGTGTGAGCCGGGGCGTGGGCCTGGAGCGGCGCGGGCGGGGCGGCCGGATCCGGGCGGCCCGCCCCGGGGAGCGCGCCGGAAAGGATCTCCCCGGGCGGCCCGGCCACGACGAGGCCGTCCGTACCGGGGGTGCCAGTGGGGGGGAGGGTGCCGGCCGCGGCGCCCGGGGGCGCCGTGTCCGGCTCGCGGTCGTCCGCGGGGGGAAGGGGTGGCTGCGCGCCGCCCACTACGCCGACCATCTGACTCGCTCTCGACATGACCAGTGCGGATGCTTGTACGAACGGACGGTGATCGTCCTAGCGCGGAGCGTAGCAGCAGGCCAATCCACCGGGGTGGGTTTTCTTCTCTCGCGTGGGATAAAGCGGCACCTCCGGGGGGAGTCCGTGTCGTCCCGGCGTACACCCTTGGCGGGGAGGCGCCCCGCGTGCCGCGGGAGCACCTGACTGTGCCGCGCGGCGTCCTCCTCGATAGGTTTGTCCCGTGACAACGACGTCCTACGAGTCCGGCGAGCTGTACCCGACGACCCGGCTGGCGGCCGTGCGCGAGGCCACGGCCCGGTCCGGCCTCGGCGCGCTCCTGCTGACCCCCGGCCCCGACCTTCGCTACGTCACCGGCTATGAGGCGATGCCGCTCGAACGGCTCACCTGCCTCGTGGTCCCGGCGTCGGGGGAACCGTTCCTGATGGTGCCGCGGCTGGAGCTGCCCGCGGCCGAGCACTCGCCGGCGGCCCGCCTGGGGATCGAGTTCACGGCCTGGGACGAGACCGACGACCCGTACGCCCAGGTGGCCCACCGGCTCGGCGCGGTCGAGCGGGTCGGCCTGGCCGACCGGATGTGGGCGCTGCAGTCGCTGCGCTTCCGCGACGCGATGCCCGGGGCGGAGCAGGTGCTGGCCGGCAGCGTGCTGCGGGACCTGCGGATGCGCAAGTCGCCCGCCGAGGCCGCGGCGCTCGCGGAGGCCGGGGCGGCCATCGACGCCGTCCACGCCCTGGTCCCCGGGCTGCTGAAGGCCGGGCGGACCGAGCGCGAGGTCGGCAAGGACATCGCCGAGGCCATCGTGGCCGCGGGGCACGCCCGCGTCGACTTCGTGATCGTCGGGTCCGGCCCGAACGGCGCGAGCCCGCACCACGAGCTGTCCGACCGGGTCATCCAGGCGGGCGAGCCGGTGGTGGTCGACATCGGCGGGACCATGCCGAGCGGCTACTGCTCCGACTCCACGCGGGTGTACAGCGTGGGCGAGCCCCCGGCCGACTTCGTCCGCTACTACGAGGTGCTCCAGCGGGCCCAGGAGGCCGCGTGCGCCCACGTGCGCCCCGGCGTGACCTGCGAGTCGGTCGACGCCGCCGCCCGCGAGGTCATCGCCGAGGCCGGGTACGGCGAGCTGTTCATCCACCGGACCGGTCACGGCATCGGCCTGGAGACCCACGAGGAGCCGTACATCGTGTCCGGCAACGCCGAGCCGATGGCCCCGGGCTTCGCGTTCTCCGTCGAGCCGGGGATCTACCAGCCGGGACGGCACGGCGCCCGCATCGAGGACATCGTCATCTGCGGCGAGACGGGCGGCGAGCGGGTCAACCACACCACGCGCGATCTCGTGGTCGTGTAGTCCGGGCCCTGTGGAGGGCGGCGAAGTTCGGGAAGAATGTCACGGCGGCCGGCGATCCCGGCCCCGTTCCCGAACAGCCGTACCCCACAGGGTAGGAGTGCACCCGCGATGAGCGTCGACCGAGTTCTGCCCACGCCTGAGGCCCGCGAGCTGCTGGAGCTCGTCCGTGAGCTGGCCGCGAAGGAGGTCGCCCCGCGGGCGGCCGCCGGCGAGGCGGCGGAGCGGTTCCCCCGCGACCTGTTCCTGCTGCTCGGCGCGTCGGGCCTGCTCGGCCTGCCGTACCCGGAGGAGCACGGCGGGGCCGGCCAGCCGTACGAGGTCTACCTGCAGGTCGTGGAGGAGCTGGCGGCGGCCTGGCTCGCGGTGGGGCTCGGGGTGTCGGTGCACACGCTGTCGTGCTTCCCGGTCGCGGCGTACGGCTCGCGCGAGCAGCGGGAGGCGCTGCTGCCCGCCATGGCCGGCGGCGACCTGCTGGGGGCGTACTGCCTGTCGGAGCCCCAGTCCGGCTCCGACGCGGCCGCGCTCAGCACGCGGGCGGTGGCCGACGGGGACGGGTACGTCGTCGACGGCGTCAAGGCGTGGACCACCCACGGCGGCGTCGCCGACTACTACACGCTGATGGCCCGCACGTCGCCCGAGGGCGCCCGCGGCGTGTCCTGCTTCCACGTCCCGGCGGGCCTGGACGGCCTGTCGTACGGGACGCCCGAGCGCAAGATGGGCATGCGGTCGTCGCCCACGGCCCAGGTGCGGTTCGACGGGGTGCGGCTCCCGGCGGACGCCCTCATCGGATCGCCCGGCGAGGGGTTCCGCATCGCGCTCGCGGCCCTCGACGGCGGCCGGCTCGGCATCGCCGCCTGCGCGGTCGGCGTGGCCCAGGCGGCCTTCGACGTGGCGTCCGCGTACGCGCGGGAGCGGCGCCAGTTCGGCTCCCGGATCGCCGACTTCCAGGGGCTCGGCTTCATGCTGGCCGACATGGCCACCTCGATCGCGGCGGCGCGGGCGCTCTACCTCGACGCCGCCCGGCTGCGCGACGCCGGCCGGCCGTACGGGACCCGGGCGGCCATGGCCAAGCTGCTGGCCACGGACATGTGCATGCGGGTGACCACGGACGCCGTGCAGGTGCTCGGCGGGTACGGGTACGTGGAGGACTTCCCGGTCGAGCGGCACATGCGGGAGGCCAAGGTGCTCCAGATCGTCGAGGGCACCAACCAGATCCAGCGGCTCGTCATCGCCCGGTCCATCAGCCGGGAGTGACCCCCGGGGGCGCCTCGGCGGCGACTTCGGGAATTCCCAGCGGATGTTCACCTCCAGGCCCACCGGCCTTCCTAGGTTGCCAGCCATGCCATGGAAGAGCAGGGTCAACGCGGCCATCGAGGGGATCACCGGATACAACATCACGCGCGCGCAGGCCCGGCCGGTGCCGACACCGCCGGCGCCGGTCGAGCCGGCCCGGCCCCCGGCGGACCCGGCGGCCGACCGGCTGCTGCGCGCGCCGGTGTTCGTGCTGTCCCCGGTGCGGTCGGGCTCGACGCTGCTCCGCGTGCTGCTGAACAGCCACTCCCGCGTCCACGCGCCGCACGAGCTGCACGTGCGGCGGATCGCCGTCACGCTGACCACCGACCCCGTACGGCAGGCCATGGCGGCGCTCGGGCACCGGACCACCGACATCGAGCACATCCTGTGGGACCGGATGCTGCACCGCGAGCTGGTCAGGAGCGGCAAGCAGGTCATCGTGGACAAGACGCCCAGCAACGTCTTCGCGCACCGGCGCATCGCGACGTGCTGGCCCGACGCCCGCTTCGTCTACCTGCTGCGCCATCCCGCCTCGATCGCGCGCTCCTGGCACGAGGCCGACCCGGTCACCCGCCCGATGGAGGAGGCGGTCCGGCTCACCGCCCAGTACATGCGCCACATGAACGAGGCGAGGAGGGCGCGCGCCGGCGTCGAGGTGCGGTACGAGGCGCTGGTGGCCGACCCGGAGGGCGAGCTGCGGCGCGTCTGCGCGTTCCTCGGCGTCGGCTTCGAGCCGGACATGCTCGCGTACGGCGAGAAGGACCACGGCGAGTTCGTGAAGGGCATCGGCGATTGGCGCGACAAGATCCGCAGCGGCCGCGTCCAGGAGGGCAGGCCGCTTCCCGCTCCCGAGGAGGTGCCGGAGGACCTGCGCGAGTTCTGCGCGGCCTGGGGCTACCTGTGACCCCGGCCGCGCCCCCCGCGCGGCCGGCGGCGCGGGGGCGGCGGTCAGCGGCGCGGGGGCGGCGGTCAGCGGCGCGGGGGAGCGGTGGACCTGCGCTCCACCAGGCGGACGCCGAGCACGGTGTCCCGGCTGGTCGTCTCGGGGCGGCGGACGCGCTGCACGAGGTGCCAGACGGCCTGCGCGCCGAGCAGCTCCTTGTCGGAGGCGATCGTGGTGAGGGGCGGGGAGGCGTGGGCGGCCATCGCGACGTCGTCGTACCCGATCACGCTCACGTCGCCGGGCACCCGCAGACCCCGCTCCCGCAGCGCGTCGAGGGCGCCGATGGCCGACACGTCGTTGGCGCAGAACACCGCCGTGGGCGGGACCGGGAGGTCGAGCAGGGCCGCCATCTGCTCGTACCCGGTGCGCGCGCTGAAGTCGCCGCGCCGCACGTACGCCGGGCCGGCGGCCAGGCCGTGCTCGGCGAGCGCCCTGCGGTACCCGGCCAGCCGCCGGGACGCCGGCACGATGTGCTCCCCGGCCGTGATGATCGCCGGCGGCGGGGCGGTGTGGCCGAGGCCGATCAGGTGACGGGTGGCGAGGTACCCGCCGGTCTCGTCGTCGTGGCGCACGTAGTCGACCGGGAGGTCGAGGACGGCGTGCTCCAGGAGGACGCAGCTCACCCCCGCGTCGAGGATCCGCGCCAGGTAGTCCCTGCTCACGCCGACGTTCAGCACGAGCAGGCCGGCGACCTGGCCGCGCTCGACGCACAGCGGGAGCCGGTCCTCCTGCGGCTGGATGACCTCGTACGTCATCGACAGGTCGAGCTCGGCGCAGGCCTGCTGCGCGCCGTACAGGACCGGGGCGTAGTAGAGGTTGTCGGGGGAGAACAGCTCGCTGACCCAGGAGACGAAGCCGATCATGCCGGTCTCCGCCGGCTTGCGGCCCCGGGGGCGGTAGCCGAGCTCCTCGGCGGCCCGGCGGACCACCGAGCCGGTGGCGGACGACACCCAGGGCTTGCCGGCGAAGACCGCCGACGCCGTGCCGATGGAGACGCCGGCCCGCTCGGCCACCTCCTTGAGGGTGGACCGTCCCGTCATCCGCCCCATGCGCCCTCCATGGAGCACAACCTACCGGTGGCGGCGCCGGTCAGCGCGCGCCGATCCTCCTGAGATGCTCGAAGCTGAGCGCGGCCGACTCCCTCGGGGTGAGGACGGGCCGGTCGCGCTCCACGACGAGCCAGCCGTCGTACCCGTCCCGCTCCAGCGCGGACAGGTACGCGGGCAGGTCGAGCCCGGCGTCGCCCTGGCCGATCTCGGCGAAGAACCGGTCGCGCCTGCTCCAGTCCTTGAGGTGCGTGTGCACGACCCGGCCGGGGTGGGCCGCCACGACCCGGGCGGGGTCGGACCGCACGGCGGTCAGGTGGCCGGTGTCGACGCAGAGCCGCAGGTCGGGCAGGTGGCGCAAGAGCAGGTCGATCTCCTCGTGGGTCTCCACGATGGTGCCGGTGTGCGGGTGGAAGGCGACGGTCTGGCCGTTGCCCGCCGCGTGCTCGACGGCGGCCGCCAGGCTCTCGGCGAAGCGGGCGTAGTCGTCGTCGAAGGTCGTCCGGCGCCCGGCCTCGCCAAGCCAGCCACCGCACACCATGATCGTGGTGATCCCCAGCCCGGCCGCGAAGTCCATCTCGGCCTTGTGCTCGCTGTCGTCCTCGATCCTCGCCGGGACGAGGGTGGCGTAGGCGGCGGCCGCCAGGTCGTGCGCGGCCAGCCGGTCGGCCACCTGCCGTGCCGGGCCGAACGAGGCGGCCCGCATGAGCTCCACGCCCTCGTAGCCGGTCGCGCGGATCTCCTCCAGCATCGTGTCGAGCTCCAGCGGGGCGCCGTCCCGGTGCCAGTCGAGCCAGGTCAGCATGTGGTGGGCGATGCGCATGCGGTCATCCCGTTCTGCTACTGAAATTTCAGTGAAAACGTCCTCCATGCCTGACGCTAGGCCGAGCGATCGCGGCGCGTCAAGGTGGGAAATCTGGTGAAAAGTCCATCTTCACGAGCCCATTGACCGGTCCGTGTGGGCGGCGTACCGTCCCAGCGGAAGTGCGTAGTTTCACTGAAATCCGAGGAGAGCGATCGTGACTTCCGACAGCACCGGCGTGGCGATCGTCGGCTGCGGCAACATCGCCACGCGGTACGCCGCCGACCTGGCCCGCTACCCGGAGATGCGCCTGGCCGGCGCCCACGACGTCCTGCCGGAGCGGGCGGAGGCGCTGGCGGCGCCGCACGGGGGCCGGGTGTACGGCTCGCTGGACGAGGTGGTCGCCGATGACGCGGTGGACATCGTGGTCAACCTGACCGTGCACCGGGCGCACTACGACGTGATCCGGCGCTGCCTGGAGGCCGGCAAGCACGTGCACAGCGAGAAGCCGCTGGCGCTGACGCGCGAGGAGGCGGCGGACCTCGTGGAGATCGCGGAGAGCCGGGGCCTGCGGCTGGGCTGCGCCCCCGCGACCTTCCTCGGGGAGGCCCAGCAGACCGCGCTCAAGCTGCTCAGGGAGGGCCGCGTCGGGCCCGTCCGGCTCGTCTACGCCGAGGTCAACTGGGGTCGGATCGAGGCGTGGCACCCCGAGCCTGACGGCTTCTACGCCGTGGGGCCGCTGTTCGACGTGGGGGTCTATCCGCTCACGATCGTCACCGCCGCCCTGGGCCCCGCCCGGCGGGTGACGGCGTTCGCCTCGGTCGTCCACCCCCGGCGCCGGCGCCTGGACGGGGCGGAGTTCACGATCACCACGCCCAACTACGTGGTCGCCAACGTCGAGTTCGACGGGGGCGTCCTGCTGCGCCTCACCTGCTGCTTCTACGTCGGCAACGACTCCACCCGGCAGAAGGGCCTGGAGTTCCACGGGGACGACGGCTCGCTGCTGCTGGAGAGCTGGCACGACTTCGACCCGACGCTGGAGGTCCGGGCGCCGGGACGCGACCCCGAGCCGATCCCCCTGCTGCGGGAGCCGTACCGGGGGGTCGAGTGGGGCCGGGCCGTGCGCGACCTGGCCGCCGCGATCCGCGAGGGCCGCCCCCACCGGGCCACCGGCCGCCAGGCCGCGCACGTCGTGGAGATCCTCTGCGCCGCCAAGGAGTCGTACGAGAACGGGAAGCCGGTCGACCTGACGTCGGACTTCACCCCGCCCGCGCCGATGGACTGGGCCGTCTGACGCCCTCCCGCCGGCCCGGGGTCTCCGGTTCCGGGCCGGCGGGAGGTCCGGTCAGCGGAGGGTCAGCGCGTACTCCACCTGGGTGATCGGGTGGCCGTCGCCGAAGTCGTGGTCGCGGACCTCGCCCGACTCCGCGAAGCCGCACTTGGCGTAGAAGCGGCGCGACCGGGGGGTGTCGCGCAGCGTCCACAGGTGCACCCGCCGGACGCCGCTCTCCCGCATCTCGTCCAGGGTTGCGGTCATCAGCGCGCCCGCGACGCCGCTTCCCCAGCCGGCCGGGTGCGCGTAGAAGCCGAAGATCTCCGCCGACTCCGGCGCCGCCGGCGCGGAGCCGAAGTAGGAGAAGGCGAGCGGCCGCCCCCCGGCCGCGGCCAGCAGGACCGTGCCGCCCGTGTCCCCGCCCGTGTCCCCGCCCGTGTCCCCGCCTGGGTCACCCTCCGTGTCCCCGCCTGGGCTCCCGGCCGCGGCGAGCACGTCGTGCCACTTGCCGCGCCGGTGGCGGACCGCCTCCGCGAAGAACCGCGGGGCGAAGAAGCCGGCATAGGCCGCCTTCCACGACTCGGCGTGGATCTCTCCCACGACGTCCCCGTCGCCGGCGGCCGCCGGGAACACGGTGAGGTCTCTCATCATGGAGATCACCGTACGCCAGTTGCGAGTGATAGGTAAGTGCGAATAGTTCGCAGTACTGTCCCGGAATGGATGGAATCATGCCGTGACCCGCAACGAACCCGAGCCGGTCCGCCGCGCCGCTACCGTTGCAGGGGTGGAGGAGATCGATCGCCGAATCGTCACCCTGCTGGCGAGGGACGGCCGGATGAGCTTCACCGACCTGGCCAAGGAGACCGGCCTGTCCGTGTCCGCGGTGCACCAGCGGGTCCGCAGGCTGGAGAAACGCGGGGTCATCCGGGGCTACTCGGCGCTCGTCGACTACGACGAGATCGGCCTCCCGCTGACCGCGTTCGTCTCGATCAAGCCGAACGACCCGGCCGCGCCCGACGACGCGCCCGAGCGGCTGAGCCACCTCAGCGCCATCGAGGCCTGTCACAGCGTGGCGGGCGACGAGAGCTACATCCTCAAGGTCAGGGTCGCCTCGCCGCTCGCGCTGGAGGAGCTGCTCCAGCAGATCCGCGCGTCCGCGCACGTCAGCACCCGGACGACGGTCGTGCTGAGCACGCCGTACGACTACCGGTCGCCGGCGGTCGCGCCGGAGCCGGAGGCGGACGCCCTCGGTCCCGGCGCGGCGGCCGCCGGCCAGAAATGAGCCCTCCCGGCCCGGGGAGGGCGTGAATCTTTCAGCGGATGCGGGAGAGATCAGCCCGCCGGAGCGGTCAGCATCTCCTCGCCGGGCCCGGGGTCCGTGCTCGGCTCCGGCGTGAAGTGGGCCCGGACCCGCGCGTACGCGTCGGGGGCGGCGCCGAACCGGTCGAGCCCGAGCAGGGCGGCCCCCACGATGGGCGGGACGTCGGCGACGACCAGCCGGGCCGCCGGCGCCTCCCGCGCGTACCGCTCCTCGACGAGCGACGTCAGCAGCGGGTCGCCCGAGGTGAGCACGCCGCCGCCGAGCACGACCTCGCAGGGCTCGCCCAGCAGGCCGATGCGCCGCATCGCGACGACGCCGAGCACCACGACCTCCTCGGCCTGCCGCTCCACCAGCGAACGGGCGACCGCGTCGCCCGCCCCCGCCGCGGCGAGCAGGGGCGGCACCAGGGTGTGCAGCCGGTCCACCCGCAGCTCACCGAGGTGCAGCCCGATCACCACGTCCTCCACCGTCGGCCGGGCGAAGCACGAGCGGACGACGTCCACCAGGGCCGTCGCCGGCCCCCGTCCGTCCTCGGCCCGCATGGCGTGCCACAGGGCCTCCTCGCCCAGGTGGTAGCCGCCGCCCCAGTCGCCGCTCAGCCGCCCGAGGGCGGGGAACCTGGCCACCTCGCCCGTAGGGGAGACCCCCACCGCGTTGATGCCCGCGCCGCACACGACGGCGACCCCCCAGGGCGCCTCGGCGCCCGCCCGCAGCAGGGCGAAGGTGTCGTTGCCCACGGCCACGGTCCCGCCGTACCGGCGGGCGAGCAGCTCGTCGCGCAGCCGCTCCTCCTCGATCGGCAGGTCCGCCCCCGCCACGTACGCCGCCACGTGGTCGGCGTACGGCGGGACCGGCGCGCCCGCGCCGTCGGACGGCGGCCGGCCGGCCGGCCCGGTCAGGGCCCGCAGCACCGTGTCGCCGATGACGTCGATCGCCGCCGCGACCCCGGCGCTCTGCGGCATGAACGCCGGGCCCCGCGCGGAGGCCAGGACGACGCCGTCCTCGCGGACCAGGGCCACGTCGGTCTTGCTGTTGCCCCCGTCGACCGCCAGCACCGTGCGGAGCGGACGGCCGTCGGCCGGTGCGGGAGCGGTCACCGGGACACCGCCCACGGCAGGAACGAGCGGTTGGCGTCGACGAGCCGCCGCGCCAGCTCGTCGGCGGGGCCGGCCTGGCCGATCAGGGGGTGGGCCAGCAGGGCGTCCCTGACCCGCTCCTCGCCCCCCTGGAGGGCCGCGTCGAGGGCGAGGCTCTCGTACGCGGACACGTGCGCGATCAGGCCGCGGTAGAGCGGCTCGACCGGGTCCACGGGC
This sequence comes from Microbispora sp. ATCC PTA-5024, assembly GCF_000511135.2. NCBI lineage: Bacteria > Bacillati > Actinomycetota > Actinomycetes > Streptosporangiales > Streptosporangiaceae > Microbispora > Microbispora sp. ATCC PTA-5024. The sequence goes on from NZ_KI866522.1 coordinate 260,983, forward strand.
AGCGGGGTGGCGCCGCGGGCGTCCACCCGGGCCGGGACCTCGATGACCGCGTCGTCGTCCAGGAACGGCAGCGTGCCGCCGTTGCGGGCGTTGACCACCTGCACGTCGCCGCGGTCGCCGACGAGTGAGGCGACCAGCGCGACGGCGGCCTCGGAGTAGAACGCGCCGCCGCGCTTCTCCAGGAGCTCCGGCTTGGTGTCCACCGAGGGGTCACCGTACATCTCCAGCAGCGCCGACTCCATGGCGGCCACCTCGGCGGCGCGGGACGGCTTGGTCCGCTGCTCCTCCACGACGGCGTCATGCAGGTAGTAGTACCGCAGGTAGTACGACGGCACGGAGCCGAGGCGGCGCAGCAGCCAGCCCGGCATGCCGAGGTCGGCGGCGATCTCCTCCGCATGGTCGGCGAGCATGCCCGGCAGGACGTCCTCGCCGTCGAGGTAGACGGCCCGCTCCCAGGTCAGGTGGTTGAGCCCGACGTGCCCGAGCGAGACGCGCTCGGGGGCGACGCCGAGGGAGGCCGCGAAGCGGCGCTGGAAGCCGATGGCGACGTTGCACAGGCCGATGGCGCGGTGGCCCGCGTCGAGCAGCGCCTTCGTGACGATCCCGACGGGGTTGGTGAAGTCGACGATCCAGGCGTCCGGGGCGAGCCGGCGCACGGTCTCGGCGATGTCGAGCACAAGGGGGACCGTGCGCAGGGCCTTGGCCAGCCCCCCCGCCCCCGTCGTCTCCTGGCCGACGCATCCGCACTCCAGCGGCAGCGTCTCGTCGACGTCGCGCGCCGCCTGGCCGCCGACGCGGAGCTGGAGGAGCACGGCCCCGGCGCCCTCGACGCCCTCCTCGGCCCGGGTGGCGGTGGTCACGCGGGCCGGATGGCCGGCCCGGGCGAGCATCCGCGTGGCCATGCCCGCGAGGAGCCCCAGCCGGCGCTCGTCGGGGTCGACGAGGGCGATCTCGGACAGTGGGAGTTCGTCGCGCAGGCGCGCGAAGCCGTCGATCAGCTCCGGCGTGTACGTGGAACCGCCCCCGACAACGGCCAGTTTCATGTGGTGTATGGCGCCTCGTCCGCGGACGATCCCCGGGCGGGGCGCCATCCTCCCTTCGTGTTCTCGTGTGATGCCTGGTTCTGCGGCCGGCCCGTCACTTGACGCCGGTGAGCTTCACGCCCTCGATGAAGACCTTCTGGGCGAAGAAGAACACGACGATCACCGGCGCCATGGCGAGGACGGTCGCCGCCATGGTGAGGTTCCACTGGACGCGGTGCACCGACCGGAAGGCGGCCAGGCCCAGGGACAGCGTCCAGTTGTCGAGGTCGGTCCCCGCGTACAGCAGGGGTCCGTAGTAGTCGTTCCAGCAGTAGAAGAACTGGAACAGGGCGACGGCCGCGATGGCCGGCCGGGCCATCGGCAGGATGACCCGGATGAGCGTGCGGAACTCGCCGCAGCCGTCCACCCGGGCCGCGTCCGAGTACTCCCGCGGGATCGTCACGAGGAACTGCCGCAGCAGGAAGATCGAGAACGCGTCGCCGAGGAGCATCGGCAGGATCAGCGGCCACAGCGTGCCGGTCAGGTGGAACCGGGCCCAGATCAGGTAGATCGGCACGGCCACCACCTGCGGCGGCAGCATCATCGTGGTGATCACCAGCAGGAAGGCCAGCTTCCTCCCCGGGAAGCGGAACTTCGCCAGCGCGTACGCCACGGGGATGGACGACACCAGCATGAACACGGTGGCCAGCACCGAGTACAGCAGCGTGTTGCGGATCCAGGTGAGCAGCGGCGCCTTCTCGAAGATGTCGGCGAAGTTGCCCCAGTTCCACGTGTGCGGCCACAGCTGCGAGGTGAGGGCCTGGTGGTCGTCCATCAGGGCGGTCAGCGCGATGAAGACCAGCGGGCCGAGGAACATGATGGACAGCGCGATCGCCACCGCGTGCTTGGCGATCCAGAAGAGCGTGGCCCTCCCCCTGGGGGTGCGCGCGGCCGGACGGGCGGCCACCTGCGGCGGGCGCGCGAGGGTCGTCGTCATGCCTCCTCCTCGGCGAAGCCGCGGAACTGCCGCAGCAGGATGAGCGTGAACACCATCGACACCGCGAACAGCACCAGCGCCAGCACGCAGGCGTAGCCCATGGCGAAGTCGCGGAACCCCTGGTGGAACAGCCACTCGGGGAAGGTCAGCGTGGACTGGTCGGGGTAGCCGGGGACGAAGACCGACCCGGCTGAGTCGGTGGCGCCGGAGGCGACGCGGGCCGCGACCATCGCCTGCGTGAAGTACTGCAGGGTCTGGATGACGCCCGTGACGGTCGCGAACATCAGCACCGGGCGGATGACCGGCAGCGTGATGTGGACGAACTGGCGCCAGGCGTTGGCGCCGTCGAGGGCGGCGGCCTCGTACAGCTGCTTGGGGACGTCGAGCAGGGCGGCCATGAAGATCACCATGAGGTCGCCGACCGACCACAGGCCCAGCATCGTGAGCCCCCACTTCGACCAGGCGGGGTCGCCGAACCAGTCGGGGGAGTCGATGCCGACGGCGCCCAGGATGGCCTGCACCGGGCCGGTGCCCGGGTTCAGCAGGTAGACGAACCCCAGCGTCCCGGCGACGAGCGGCACCAGGGACGGCAGGTAGAAGATCGTGCGGAACACCCCGGCGCCCGCCTTGATCTTGGTGATGAGCTGGGCGACCCCGAGGCCGAACAGCACCCGCAGCGGGACCATCACCACGACCAGCCACAGGGTGTTCCTGATGGCGGTCCAGGCGGCCTCGTCGCGCAGGAAGTACCGGTAGTTCAGCAGCCCGACGGGCTCGAGCGTGAACAGGTCGTACCGCTGGAAGGAGAAGTACACCGTGGACAGCAGCGGGTAGAGGAAGAAGACGGAGAACCCGACGAGCCACGGGGACAGGTAGAGAAGGGCGCGGAGGTTGGCGCGGCGCCGCCCGCCCCTGAGGGCGGACGGCACCTCGTGCCTGCGGCGCCCGAGCGCCGTCGATGCCATCGGTCAGCCGCCCGCCGTCAGCTTGAGCTTGTCGTTGATCTTCTTGTCGACGTCGGCCAGCAGCGCGTCCAGGTCCTTGGCGCGGCCGGACTCCCACTGGATCTGGGCCTCCTGCAGCGTCTGCTGGTTGAAGACGGCGTTGATGTGCGCCGGCTGGGTGGTGCTGTTGGGGTTGGCGAAGATGTCGAGGAACGTCTGGAAGTTCGCGTCCTTCTTCAGGTCGGGCGACTGGAGCGCGGGCAGCGTGCTCGGCACGTTGCGGATCGCGTTGGCCAGGCCGACGAGCGCGCCGGTGTCCGTGGTCAGGTACTTGACCAGCTCCCAGGCCGCCTCGGGATGCTTGGCGCCGCGCGGGATGCCGATGATCGTGCCGGTGATGAACCCGGCGCCGTACCGCTGCGCCTGGTCGTCGGCGACGGGCATGGGCGCGGTGCCGTAGTCGACGTCCGGGGCGTCGGAGGCGAGCATGGCGTTGCGCCACTCGCCGTCGATCGCCATCGCGACCTTGCCCTTGTTGAACGGGTTGTCCGCCGACCACTCGTCACCGAAGCTCTTGCGGAACTTCTCCAGCTTGTCGTAGCCGAACCAGTCGACGAGGTCCTTCTGCCACGTCATCAGGGTCTTCCACTGCGGGTCGGAGCCGATGGCGGAGGTGCCGTCCGGGTTGGTCCACTTCGCGCCGACCATCACGCCGGTGTGGATCGGGGCGTTCTCGTACATCTGGCTGGTCGGGACGAAGCCGGCCACCTTGATGTTCCCCTGGGCGTCCTTGACCGTCAGCTTCTTGGCGAGGTCGGCCAGCTCGCTCAGCGTCTTCGGCGGCTCGTTGCCCTTCATGAGCTTCTTGTTGTAGTAGAGGCCGTACGCGTCGGCCAGCATGGGCATAACGCACCGCTTGCCCTGGTACTGGGTGTACTCGGCGATCACCTTGGGGAACAGCGCTCCCGGGTCGATGTTGCTCGCCTTGAGGTACGGGTTGAGGTCCTGGAAGATCCCGGCCTTGCAGAACTGGGCGACGCTGTCGGTGGTGAACGACAGCGCGACGTCCGGCGGGTTGCCGCCGCGGACGGACTGCAGGATCTGGTCGTCCTGGACCGCCTTGGTGGCCTTGACCGTGATCCAGGGGAACTTCTGCTTGAACCCCGCGAGTGTGTCGTCGAACGCCTTGAGCTCGTTGTCGGCGCTGAAGCCGTGCCAGAACTCGATCGTCACCGGATCGTGGCTGGTCGCGCTGGGGGCGATGCTCGGGGCGCTGTTCTCCGTCCCGGCGGTGCAGGCGGTGAGAAGGGCCAGGCCGGCCGCGGCGGAGATGGCCAGCAGTCGTTTCACGGGGGTGCCTCCCTGGTGCGTGAGGTGGTTCAGGAGGGGATGGACGAGGTGCGCCCGGCGTCGCGTTCGCCGCGGTCGTGCGCGCCCCGCCCCGGGGCGGCCTCGCGCCGGTTGACCGCGCCGAACAGCTCGTCGCGGGCCGTGTCGAGGGCCAGGTCCAGGGCTCCGGCGAGGACGGGGTTGCCCTCGACGGTGGACAGCCGCAGCCGTGGCCGCGGGATGGTGAGTGCGTGCAGCTCCTGCTCGATCAGCTCGCGCAGGATCTCCCCGCCGGCGAGCAGCACCCCGCCGGACAGGACGACGATCTCGGGGTCGACCACCGCGGTGATCGACGCCAGGCCGAGGGCGAGACGCCGGGCCACGTCCCGCAGGGCCTCGCGGGCGATGTCGGCCCGCTGGCCGCCGCGGGCGATGGCCCGTACGGCGTTCTGCACGGCCCCGGCCGGGGTCGAGCCCCGCACGCCGTGGCCGCGCAGGGTGCTGAGCACGGCCGGGCCGCCCGAGAGGGCCTGGAAGCCGTGCTTGGCGCGCTTGCCGACCTCCCGGGCCGTCGGCGCGCCGATCACCGGCATGTACCCGACCTCGCCCGCGCCTCCGGTGGCGCCGCGGTGCAGGCGGCCGCCGAGCACGAGCGCGGAGCCGAGGCCCTCGTCGGCCCACAGCAGCACGTAGTCCTGGTGGCCCCGGGCGATCCCCCGTGACTGCTCGGCCTGGGCCACCAGGTTCACGTCGTTCTCGACGTCCACGGGGACGCCGATGCCGTCGCGGAGCGTTCCGACGAGGTCGGGGATGTGCCAGCCGGGGATGTGGGCCGCGTAGCCGAGCCGGCCGGTCGACGGGTCGATCGCGCCGCCGATGCCGATCACCACGCGGCTGAGCGCGCCCGGGTCCACCCCCGCCGGCTCGCAGACCCCCGCGAGCGCGCCCCGCACCCGCTCCACGACGTCGCCTCCGGCCCGGCCGGGCGTGGGCAGCCGGTGGCGGGAGACCACGGTCCCCGTGATGTCGGCGACCTCCGCCGCGATCCGCGTCGGGGTCACGTCCAGCGCCGCGACGTGCGCCGCGCGGGGGTTGATCCGGTAGAGCTCCGCCGTACGGCCCGGCAGGCCCTCGCGGATGCCGTCCAGGACCACGAGCCCGGCGTCCTGGAGACGGGCGAGCAACTGGGAGGCCGTCGGCTTGGACAGCCCGGTCAGCGCGCCCAGCTCGGGCCGGGTGAGCGGCCCCCGTTCGAGGAGGACCATCAGGGCCGCGCGGTCGTTGATCGCGCGCAGCAGGCTCGGCGTCCCCGGGGTCGGGCGGGTCATCGCGGGCCTCCGGGCCGCGCCGTCCCGTCAGGGGCCGGGCGGCGGCGCCGCGGGGGCCCCGGTGATGTGTCGATCCGCGTCATCACGGCTCGTCCTCCAGAAGACGAGTTAGGAAAGTTTCCTAACTTGAGAGGAAGGTAAGGACAGCCATCCGGCCCGTCAAGTGCTCGAACACGCTCGAAACCGAGCTGTGACCGAGGTAGCCCCAACCTGTTGCCGACCGGCTACGCGACCGGTCCGGCGGGACGGCGATGCGGGCCGCGCCGCCCGGCCGACGTAGAATCTGGCGGCCTATGCCGAAGTCTTCAGCGGGCGAGCTGGCCCGCGAGCAGGAGTACGTCGCGGCGCTGTACGCGCGCCTCGACGTGCTGCGTGAACGCACCCGAGGACAGCTCGACGAGGTGCTCGCCCAGGGGGCGTCGGGCACGCACCAGAACCGCTCCGAGCGCGACTCGTTCGCCGGGATGTACGCCCAGCGGCTGGCGCGGCTGTGGGCCGTCGAGAGCGGGCTGTGCTTCGGCCGGCTCGACCACGCCGACGAGAGCCGGCTGTACATCGGCAGGATCGGGCTGTCCGACGACGACCAGCACCGGCTGCTGATCGACTGGCGGGCCCCCGTGGCCCAGCCGTTCTACCGGGCGACGCCGGCGGCCCCGATGGGCGTCACCCGCCGCCGCCACCTCTACACGCGGGGCCGCGCCGTCACCGGCATCGACGACGACCTGCTCGATCTCGACCGCCTCGCCGACGCCGACCGCGCCACGCTCAACGGCGAGGCCGCCCTGCTGGCCGCCCTCGGGGAGAGGCGCACCGGCCGCATGCGCGACATCGTGGCCACGATCCAGGGCGAACAGGACAGGATCATCCGCGGCGACCTGAACGGCGTGCTGGTCGTCCAGGGCGGTCCCGGGACCGGCAAGACCGTCGTCGCCCTGCACCGCGCCGCCTACCTCCTCTACACCTACCGGGAGCGCCTGGAGCGGCGCGGCGTGCTGATCCTCGGGCCGAACCCCACCTTCACGCGCTACATCGACCAGGTGCTCCCCTCCCTGGGCGAGACCGACGTGCTGCTGTCCACCGTCGGCGAGCTCTTCCCCGGGCTGTCCGCGCGCCGGCCCGAGACCCCCGAGGCCGCCGCGGCCAAGGGCGCGATCCGCATGGCCGACGTCGTCGCGGCCGCCGTGCGCGACCGGCAGCGGATGCCGCGCAAGCCGGTCGACATCCGGCTGGACAAGTTCACGCTCACGCTCGACCGGCAGACGCTGGACGCCGCCCGGTCGAAGGCCGTGCGCTCGCGGCGGCCGCACAACCAGGCGAGGGCGGTGTTCGTCCGCCACCTGCTGACCGCGCTCACCCGTCAGGCGGCGCGCCACCTCGGGCGCGGCGTGCTCGACGAGGACGACTTCGCCGACCTGCGCGAGGACCTGCGCACCGAGGAGCCGGTGCGGGTGGCGCTCAACCGGCTCTGGCCGTACCTCACCCCGCAGCAGCTGCTGATCGGCCTGCTCACCTCGCGGGAGCGGATGACCAAGGCCGGGCTGTCGCCCGCCGAGGCCGCGGCCCTGCTGCGCGAGCCTCCCCGGCCCGGCGAGGACTGGTGGAGCGAGGCCGACGTCCCGCTGCTCGACGAGGCCGCCGAGCTGCTCGGCGACATCGACGAGGGCGTGCTGCGGGCTGCCCGCAGGGCCGAGGAGGAGCGTGAGGAACGCATCGCGTACGCCCGGGAGGTGCTCGAGCTCACCGGCCTCGCCGACGTCATGGACGCCGAGCGCTTCGCCGAGCGGCAGCAGGCCGACGAGGTCTACCTGACCACGGCCGAGCGCGCGGCCCGCGACCGCACCTGGGCGTTCGGCCACGTCATCGTCGACGAGGCCCAGGAGCTGTCGGAGATGGCCTGGCGGACCGTCATGCGGCGGTGCCCGAGCCGGTCGATGACCATCGTGGGCGACATCGCCCAGACCGGCTCCGCGGCGGGCGCCGCGAGCTGGGGCCGCGTCCTCGACCCGTACGTGCGGGGCCGCTGGCGGGAGGAGGGCCTCACCGTCAACTACCGGACTCCGGCCGAGCTCATGGAGGTCGCGGCCCGCGTCCTCGACCTCGTCGGCCCCGATCTCAAGGCCCCCGAGTCCGTACGGGAGACGGGGCGGCGGCCGTGGGCGCTGCGGGTGGACGACCTCGGGGAGATCGGCCCGGTGATCCGCGACGAGATCGTCGAGGGCGGCCGCCTCGTCGTGATCGTCCCCGCGCCGGAGCCGTCGTCCCCGCTCGGGGGGACGGTGACGGACGCCGTGGCGCGGGCGGTCACGGCGGCGGTGCCGGACGCCGCTGTGGGGCCGGGCCCGGCGACGCTCGACGCGCCGGTCGCCGTCCTGACTGTGGCGGACGCCAAAGGACTGGAGTTCGACTCGGTCGTCGTCGTGGAGCCCGGCCGCATCCTCCGGGAGTCGCCGCGCGGCCCGAGCGACCTGTATGTGGCGCTGACCCGGGCCACGTCCCGCCTCGGCGTGATCCACACCGGTTCGCTGCCCGACGTCCTGTCGGGGCTGGCGGATCGAGGGCACTGAATCGAGGCACTGAATCGAGGGCACTGATCCGGACATCGCCGGGGCTCGGCGCAGGTGCCCGGACATGAACCGAACGGCCCCCATCGGTGCCGCTCGCGTAGCCTGTCCTACCTGCGAAAACTTGGTGTTTCCGCTGATCGGGAGCTGGTTGACATCTGCGCTGAGGTCGGTAGTTTGCTGCGGAGTCCAGCACGGGACTGACCGGTTGGCCGTCTTTGGCGTCACCGGATTCTGCGTCCGTGACGGAGCGTGACTCCGTCTGCACAGCCAGGCGCAGGCCGGTGGTCCGCCGGGCCGGGGCACCCCAGCCGGCCGGGGGGTTGGACCCAGGAGGGGCCCGGACGCCCAGTAGACAACGGAGCTCCGCGCCCGCCGCCGACGGGACGGAACCGGTCCGAAGGGCTGTCCGGGCCTCCTTCCGCCCCCTGAGCCGGGGCCGCCCTCACGCGGCGGCTCCTTGCGGGGTGGCGCCCGTGAGGCGGACCCTTCCTCGTCAGCCCTTTGCGCGGCGGCCCTTTGTGCGGCGGCCCTTCGCGCGATGACGCCCGGGTGTGGCCGTCCCCTCCTCGTCGTCGGGCGAGCGCTCAGAGGCCGTGAGCGGCTCGCGCGAGGGGCGCGACACTTCGTGGACGCCGCGAGCGGCCCCGGCCTCGTCCGTCCACAGGTGCGCCTCCCCGCGGCCCCGTCGTCCACAGGTGCGCCTCCCCGCGCACGCCCCGGCGTCCACCGGCCGTAGAGTGACGGAAGTCCGGCCGGGCGCGCTTCACCCGGCCCGCGAGCAGGCCGGCGGCCGATCGCGGGCCGCGCCGCGTGCGCTCGCGCCGAGCGGGCAGAACCACACGCGAGGAGAAGACCGTTCCGTGGCACTGAAGATCGCCGGCGAGTCGCCGTCGTCCGCCCCCGCGGCGCGCGCGGCCCGGGTGCCGCGCGCCCTCGTCCGGCTCGCCGGGTCGGTCGCGGGCGGGCTGGTCCTGTTCCTCGCCTTCCCTCCCATCGGCTGGTGGTTCTGCGCGCCGATCGGGGTGGCGCTGCTCGCCCTCGCGCTGCACGGCGTCCGGGTGCGCCGGGCGGCCTGGCTGGGGTACGCCGGGGGGTTCGCCTTCCTGCTGCCCACGCTGGCCTGGGTCCGGCCGATCGGCGACGACGCCTGGCTGGCCCTGGTGGGCATCGAGAGCCTCTTCTGGGCGGGCTTGGCGTGCGCGGCCGTCCTGGTGATGCGGCTGCGCCCGTGGCCGCTCTGGGTGGCCTGCCTGTGGGTCCTGCAGGAGTGGGCGCGGGGGCGCTTCCCCGTAGGCGGGTTCCCGTGGGCCCGGCTGGCCTTCAGCCAGGGTCAGTCGCCCTACACCGGCTTCGCCGCCCTGGGCGGCGCGCCGCTTGTAAGTTTCACGGTCGCCCTGACGGGCGCCCTGCTCGCGTACCTGGTCATCCGCCTGGTCCCGCGTCCTCGGGCGGACCGGGTCGTTGCCGGAACGGTCCTCGGCGCGATAGCCGTACCAGTGCTGGGGCTCGCGGTGCCCCTGCCGGGCGACGAGGGCAGGACTGTGCGGATCGGTGTCATCCAGGGCAACGTGCCCGGGCGGGGGATGGACTTCCTCGGCGACGAGCCCGCGGTCGTGCTGCGCAACCACGCCGACGAGACGCACCGCCTGGCGGAGGCGGTGCGGGCCGGGAAGCTGCCCCGGCCCGACATCGTGGTGTGGCCGGAGAACTCCACCGACATCGACCCCTACCAGAGCGAGTTCGCCCGCGAGGTCATCGACTCGGCCGCCAAGGACGTGGGGGTCCCGATCCTCGTCGGCGCCGTCGTGAACATCGGGGCCGATCACCGGGCGACCCGTGGCCTCGTCTGGGATCCGGTGACCGGACCGGGGGCGTACTACGACAAGCGGCAGCTCGTCCCCTTCGGGGAGTACACGCCGTTCAAGGACGTGATGCTCGCGCTGTCGAAGCGGGCCGCCCTGGTCGGCAGGCAGTCGCTGCCCGGCGACCGGCCCGGGGCGCTGCGGATGGGCCCGGTCACGGTCGGCACCGTGGAGTGCTACGAGGTGGCGTTCGACGGCGTGGTCCGCGACACGGTCGAGGCGGGCGGCACCCCGCTGGTCGTGCAGACGAACAACGCCACGTACGCCCTCACGAACCTCCCGCCTCAGCAGCTCGCGATGTCCCAGCTCCGGGCGGTCGAGCACAACCGGGCCGTGATCACGGCCGCGACCACCGGCATCTCGGCGTACGTCGACCCCGCCGGAAGGGTCGAGTGGCGGACCCCGGAGCTCGTTCCGGGGATGACCGTCGTCACCGTCCCGATCAGGACGAAGAACACGCTGGCCAGCGAGGTAGGTGCGCTACCCGAGTGGACTTTGATACTGATGGGAGCCGGAGCGACGGCGGCGGCGATCTCTTGGCGGAGGAAGAGCTGATGGAGCGGACTCCCGGGCGCGTGCTCGTGATCGTCCCCACGTACAACGAGCGGGAGAACCTGCCCGTGATCGCGCGGCGGCTGCGGTCCGCCCTGCCCGACGTGCACCTTCTGATCGCCGACGACGACAGCCCCGACGGCACGGGCCGGATCGCCGACGAGCTGGCCGAGCAGGACGACCACGTCCACGTCCTGCACCGGCCGAGGAAGCAGGGCCTCGGCGCGGCCTACATCGCCGGGTTCCGCTGGGGCCTCAACGAGGGCTACGACGTGCTCGTGGAGATGGACGCCGACGGATCCCACCAGCCGGAGGAGCTGCACAAGCTGCTCGACGCCGTGGCCGACGGCGCCGACCTCGCCATCGGCTCCCGCTGGGTGCCGGGGGGCAAGGTCGTCAACTGGCCGTTCCGGCGCGAGCTGCTGTCCCGCGGCGCGAACGTCTACGTGCGGACCATGCTCGGCATCCCCGTCCGCGACGCGACCGCCGGCTTCCGCGCCTACCGCGCCTCCACGCTGGAGAAGATCGGCCTCGACGACGTCGAGTCCCAGGGCTACTGCTTCCAGGTCGACCTCACGCTGCGGACCGTGCGGCAGGGACTGCGGGCCGCGGAGGTGCCGATCACGTTCGTCGAGCGCACCGTGGGCGCGAGCAAGATGAGCCGGGACATCATCCTGGAGGCCTACTGGCGGGTGACGGTCTGGGGGATCGCCGGTCTTCGCGACCGGTTTCGCCAGAGGCGATAGCTCTCGGGCCTCCCCGGAGGAACCAGGCCAGGCCCGGGGACGTTGACCCCGTAGTACGGCTGCCGTGTGAATGAGGCATGTGATGCTGCGGATCGGGCTTTTCCTCGCGTTCCTGGTCGTTCCCATCCTGGAGATCTGGTTCCTGATCCAGGTCGGGTCGGTGATCGGCGGATGGCAGACGGTCGCCCTGCTGATCGCCGACAGCCTCTTCGGCGCCTGGCTCGTGCGCCGGGAGGGCAGGCGGGCCTGGGCGGCGCTGCGCAGCGCCATCCAGTCGGGCCGCATGCCGGACCGCGAGCTCGCCGACGGCGCCATGATCGTGGCGGGCGGCGCATTGCTGCTGACCCCGGGCTTCCTGACCGACGTCTTCGGGTTCTTCCTGATCCTGCCGTTCACCCGTCCGCTCGCCCGCCGCTGGCTGTCGTGGTTCCTCGGCCGCCGGGTGCGGGTGCTGGCCGACAGCTCGCCGTACGCGCCGCTCTTCGGCCGGGGCGGCTTCCCGCGCGGGTCCGGGCGGGGATCCGACGGCGAGTCCGGTTTCGGTGGTTTCGACGGCACGCGGGCCGGTGACGGCGCCTCGGGAGACGGCCGGCGGGGCCGCGTCGTGACCGGCGAGGTCGTCGGCGACGAGGCGGACGACCCCCGGCCCCGCGACCTCTGACCGCGCCTCGCGCCTCACGGATGCGGCGACCGGACGGGTGCCGCGCCTCACAGGTGCGCCGGCTGGGCGGGTTTGCCGGGCCTCACCCCTGCGGACCGGGGGCGTCGTCGACGTCCCAGTGCAGGCGGTCGACCACGGCGAGCACGCCGTTGATCCGCTCGGCCATCCGGACGAGGATCCGGGCGTCGCCGCGGCGGCGCATGTGCCCGGTCAACGTCACCACGCCCTCGGAGGCCGAGACCGACACCTCTGAGGTGTCGGCCCACAGCGGCCCCTCCAGCAGGTCCTCCCGCACCTCGCGGACGATGTCGTCGTCGCTCCTGGCGAACACCTTCAGCAGGTCGTGCCGGCTGACGATCCCGTCCAGGCGTCCCTCGTCGTCGACCACGGGCAGCCGCTTGACGCCGTGCTCGGCCATCAGGCGGGCCGCGGTCACCACGCTCGTGTACGGCCGTACGGTGACCGGGGGCGCCGACATCAACTCGGCCGCCGTCTCGCCGTGGGCCCGGTCCTCGCGCCTGCCGCCCCGCCGCGAGGCCTGCTCGCGCAGCCGCGCCCGCAGTGGGGGCCGGTAGCCCTCCCGGTAGAACTGGTCGCGGAACTCCTCCTTGCACAGCAGGTCCGTCTCCGACACCACCCCGATGACGTGGCCCTCGCCGTCCACCACCGGCACCGCGCTGACGCCGTGGGCGATCAGCACCTCCGCCACGTCCCGGAACGGCGTGCTGCCGTTCACGGACGCCGCCTCCCGCGTCATGACGTCCCGCACCTTCATGTGCATGCCCGGCCCCCTCGGCTCACCCCGGTCACCCTGGTCGTTCCCGCCCCACGGCCTCTCCACCGGCGACCTGCGGATTCACGGTCGAAAGTCCCTCCGGCCCGGGACCTTCACCGCTGACCGGGACCGGCGGATCCGGGCAGGCTGGCACTGAGACAGGGAGGCGGGTCATGGCGACGCAGGTGAAGGACGTCATGGGCAGGGTGGCGATCGCGGTGCGGATGGACGCGTCGTTCGCCGACCTGGTCCAGACGATGCGGCGGTTCAAGGTCGGGGCGGTCACCGTGATCGACGCCGACAGGCGCCCGGTGGGCGTGGTCTCGGAGGACGACATCCTCCTCAAGGAGATCGACACCGGCCCCGGGATGTTCGACGGCCCGCGACGGCGGGACGAGCACCGCAAGGCGGCGGGCGCCACGGCCGGCGAGATCATGACGCGCCCGGCCATCACGGTCACCGGCGGGACCGGGGTGCGCGACGCCGCCCGGCTCATGCACCGCAACCGGGTGAAGCAACTGCCGGTGATCGACCCGGTGACCGGCCGTATTCTGGGAACAGTCCACCAGAGCGACCTGCTGCGGGTGTTCGACCGGCCCGCCGGGGAGATCCGGGCCGACATCGAGGAGATCGCGCGGCGGCTGGACGTCGACCTGACCGGCCTCACCACGACGGTCGACGCCGGGGTCGTCGCGTTCAAGGGGTTCGTGCGCAGCCGTTCGCAGATCCGGCCCTTCCTGCACGCCGTACGGCGGGTGGAGGGCGTCATCGAGGTGGACGCGGACCTGGGCTTCGCGGTCGACGACATGCTCGTGGCCCCGCCGCTCCTCTAGGCAGGCGGTGGCCGGCCATGCGTTCCCGGCACGCGACGCGGCCGCCCGCCGGGAGCAGGGTCGGCGCGGGCGCGGAGGGAGAGATCATGAACACGCGGACAACCGGTGAGATCGCCGCCGCCGCCCGGGAGGCGGTCGAGGCGGCCCTGTGGGCGCCGTCGCTCCACAACACCCAGCCCTGGTCGTTCACCGTGTCCGGTGACGAGATCGCCCTGCGGGCCGACCCCGACAGGAAGCTGCGCGTGGCCGATCCGGACGGGCGCCAGATGCTGGTCAGCTGCGGCTCGGCGCTGTTCACCGTGCGGATCACGCTGCGCGCGCTCGGGTTCACGCCGTACGTGCGGGTGCTGCCCGAGCCGCAGCGGCCGCTGCTGCTGGCGACCGTCCGGGTCCGCCCGGGGGAGCCGCCCGGCGAGCACACCCGGCTGCTGCACGCCGAGATCGAGCGCCGTCGCACCCACCGCGCGGGCTTCACCGCCCTCGACGTGCCGGAACCGCTCGTTAAGGCGCTCGTGTCGGAGGCGGCCGCGCAGGGGGCCCATCTGCTCGCCGTCCAGTCGGAGCCGACCGCCCGCGTGCTGGCGGCGCTCACCGCCGCGGCCCAGGAGGTGCAGTCGCAGGACCGCCTGTACGGCCTCGAGGTGATGCGATGGGCGCGGCCGCCGGGCAGCGGCCGCCGGGACGGCGTGCCCTCGACGAGCTACCCGACCGCGCCCAGGCGCGTGCAGCCGCAGCACTTCGCGCAGCGCGACTACGCCCATGGCCACCAGTGGGGGAGCGACGACGACCAGGGGCTGCACGCCTCGACCGGCCTGGTCGCCCTCCTCACGACGGCCGGGGACGGGCCCGCCGACTGGCTGGCCGCGGGAGAGGCGCTGCAGCGGCTGCTGCTGCACGCCTCCGCGTACGGCCTGAGCGCGGCGTTCCACACACAGGCGCTGGAGATGCCCGAGCTGCGGGAGTTCGTCCGGACGCGGCTGTGCTCGGGCGAGCACCCGCAAATGATCATGCGGCTGGGCTTCACGGTCCACGAGGCCGGCAGCGTCCGGCGTGCCCCGGACGAGGTCGTCGAGGAGGCGTGAGCGTCGCCTCCGGGCATGGGGATGGTCACTCCGCCAGAGCGCGGACGGACAGCCGGTTGTGCGCGGGTTCCGCGATCGCGGCCCGGCGCTCGTCACCACTGAGAGCGACGGACACGCCGTACCCCTTCTCCAGGGTGAACCGCGACACCTGGACGCCCGTCTCCAGGTCCCAGACGGACGCCGGGCCACCGCCGCCCGGGGGCCACGCCACGAGGACTCGCGCGTTCGCCCCTACGACGACCCCCGGGATCTCGACCTCCGCTCGGAACTCGTGGATCAGCGTCCCCGACACCGGATCGCACACGTAGAGGGCGCCCCGGCGGGTCCAGCAGACGAAGGCCGTGCCGTCGGGGGTGAACACGGCGTTCCACATGGTCTCCGAGGCCGGGCAGGCGATGCGGTGCCGCTCCCGCCAGGTGCCCGTCTCGCGGATGACGAAGGCCCGCTCCGACCCGGTCACCGCCAGGGCGCCGTCCGGGCTGAAGAGGACGGAGCGCTCACCGGAGAAGACCTGGACCACGGCGTCCCCCTGCCACAGCCGCGGCGGCCCGGCGCCCTTGCGCGGGGTGGTGACGAGGTACCGGCCGTCCGGGCTGAACGTCGTGAAGCCGGGCTCCAGGTTCTTGGACAGGGCTCGCGGTCTCCGCTGCCCGGTCGTGTCCCAGACGACCGGCGAACCCGCGTCCGCGCTGCTGACGAACGTCGAGCCGTCAGGGGCGAACACGAGGGTGACGCCGTACATGTCGTCCTTCTTCTTGCGGTGGGCGTGGCTCGCGATCTCGCGGCCGGACGGCAGGTCGAACAGCCGGACCGTGCCGAACTCCGACTCGGTCGCGGCCAGGCGGGCGTCCGGACTGCACACCCCCGAGTCCTTGTAGTGGACCGGGATGGTCGTCCGCACCCGGCCGGTGCTCGTCTCCCAGGCGCGCAGTTCCTCACCCGCCATGCTGACCAGGGCGTCGTCGTCCTGGGTGAAACACAGGATCCTGGGTGTGAACACGGTGCCGTGGTCGAGCCGCGCCACCTCGGCCCCGTCGAAGCCGACGACGCGGATCACCCCGCGCTCGTGGGCGACGCCCAGGGCGCCCGGCTCCGGGACGATCCGCTGGACGCCGGTCATCTCGAAGACGATCCCGGGCTCGGCCAGGAAGCGCAGGGGAGCCGGTGTCCCGTCCTCGGAGAGGCCCTCGGGGGTGCCGCGAGAGGCGCCTTCCAGGGAGGCCGGCCGCGACGACGCCGGTTCCGGGGCCTGTTCCGGGGCCTGTTCCGGGGCTGGGGCCGTGGCCGTCGCCAGCCACTGACCGCTGACGACCGCGTCCCCCGGGTCGGCTCCGTCGGATGTGAGGACGCCGGCGCGGTCGGCGAGCAGGCGCTGCAGGGAGCCGTCGGGCAGCCGTACGGTGGCGAGCGGCCGTCCCGCCTCGAACGGCTCCCCCACCCCGACGGTCCAGCGCAGGAGCGTCGCGGGCTCGGCGGTGAGCCGCCACCGGAGCGGGAACTCGCCGGAGGCGGCGGGCCACGAGCCGGCGGCCCGCTCCCCGGCGCGGGCGGCCCACCCCGCCGCCCCCTGGACCACGGCGAGGTCGGGGTCCTTGGGGGACCGGGACGGCAGGGACAGGAGAGCCGCGGCCGTTCCGGCCACCACGGGCATCCGGGTGGTGCCGCCGGTGAGCAGCACCGCTGCCACCTCGTCCTCCTCGACACCCGCCGCGCGGATGACGTCGCGGCAGCAGGCGACGGTCCGGTGCAGGAGCGGGGCGACCAGCTCGCCGAGCCGCGCCCGGTCGAGCGCGACGGGCAGGTCGACGGGGTCGAAGACGTCCTCGGCCCGCACCGCGTCGCTGAGCTGGTGCTTGATCTGGTGGGCCACGTCGCCGAAGCGGAGCCTGTTGCGCGGGGCGGCCGGTCCCCTCGTCAGCGCCTCGGACAGCTCGGCCCCGCCGCGCGACCGCAGCTCGCCGAAGACCGCCGCGTCGATGTCGCGTCCGCCGCAGTCGTCGAGCGCGCCGTGGCCGAGCACCTCGTGCGCCCCGTCCGCCGCGATCCGGACCAGGGCGGCGTCGAAGGTGCCGCCGCCGAAGTCGTAGACGAGGACGAGGTCCCCGGCCTGGAACGGGACTCCGGTCACCGGCGCCATCGCCGCGGCGACCGGCTCCATCAGCAGCTCCACCTCGGAGAACCCGGCGGCCTCCCCGGCCTTGATCATGAGGGCGCGCCGGGGATCGGCCGGACCGTACGAGGCGGGGACGGTGACCACGGCGCTCGCGACGGGTTCGCCCAGGATGCGCTCGCCCTCGGCCCTGAGGGCGCGGAGCACGGCCGCGACCAGGTCGACGGCGGTGAACGACCGGTCGCCCAGCACGATCGGCGCCTCCTGCCCCAAGGAGCGCTTGACCTCCGGCCGGAAGCACTCCGGGCGCACCCTCTTGCGCCGCTCGGCCGGCGTGCCGACCAGCACGGCGTCCCCGTCCAGGCACACCGCGGACGGCCACGACCAGGCGCCCGTGGCCGGCTCCTTGAGCAGCTCGACACCCCCGGCGGTGACCAGCGCCGCCGACGAGGACGACGTGCCGTAGTCGACGGCCAGGATCGGCTCGCTCATCGATCGTCCCCCTCGCCCGGTGCCCCGCGCCCGCGGGGCCGCCCGTCCCGGCCGCGCGACGAGGCGGCCCTTCTCCCTACGTTCGCCGCGCGCACGGCCGAACGTTACGAGGACGGGGCCCGGGCGAATCCCCACGCCCGGGGAATCGCGCGGCGCGTCAGCGCAGGCGCCTGCGGTACGGCGAGGGAGGCGGGGCGGCGGGCGCCAGGCGGACCCGGGCGCCGGTCGCGACCGCGCCTACCGGCGTGACGACGACGGGGTCGAGGGCGAGCTCGGCGATCTCGGGAAGGTCGTCCATCAGGCGGCCTACCCGGACGATCTGGTCCTCCAGCGCCTCCACGCACACCCGCGGCCGTCCGGACCGTCCGAAGAGAATTGCCCTGCACCGCAGCTCGCCGATCATCCGGACGGCCTCGGCCCGGTCGATGGGCGGCACCCGGAACGCGCGGTCGGTGACGACCCCGGAACCGGCCGGTCCGGTCGTGATCAGCGGCCCGAAGGCGTCGTGGGCCACGCCGCCCACGATCATCTCGACGGCCCCGGCCTCGGCGGCGGGCTCGGCGGCGGCGTCCGGGCCGCCGGCCGCGGCCGAGGGGGTCACGCGGACGCCGTAGCAGGACAGCAGCGCCGCGGCGATCGGCACGTCCAGCCACCGGCCGCCCGGGTGGGCCGTCAGATCGCGGTCGACGATCTCCCGGGCCGCCCGCGCGTCCAATCCGGGAGGTGCGGCGTCGCACAGCGGCGGCGCGGCCCTCCGGGAGGCGTACTCGACGGCCCGGGACAGGGCGTGGACGGCCTGCTCGGGAAACGCGTACGCGGGCACGGAGTCGCCGATGAGCCCGTCGTGGCCCATCACGCAGGCCAGCACGGTCACGGGGGAGCCGGAGGCGGCAGCGGCGACGGCGTCGCGCGTCGCGTCGAGGCCCGACCCGGACGGCGGCGCGTAGACCGCGAGCACCGCGTCGACGCACGGGTCGGCGAGGACGGCCTCCAGGGCGGCCCGGTACTCTCCGGCGTCGCCCCCTGCCGTGAGGTCGACGGGGTTGGCGACGGCGGCCCCCGGGCGCAGCCGCGCGCGCAGGGCCCGCTGGGTGGCGGGGGACAGCTCGGGGACGAGCAGGCCGCGCCGCTCGCACGCGCCGGCGATCGTCGCCTGCGCGCCGGCGGAGTTGCCCACGATCGCCACCCGGTGCCCGGCGGGCGGCGGTTGAAGCGCCAGCAGGCGGGCGGTGTCGAGCAGGTCCCGCGCGTCGTCCTCGCGGATGACCCCCGCCCCCCGCAGCAGCGCGTCGAGGGCCACGTCCGGCGTCGCGGCGGCGGCGCGTGGACGCGCGGCCGGCTCCGCCGGCGAGAGCGCGCCGACGGCGGCCGCGTCCGAGCACCCGGCGGGCCCGGGTGCCGCGGTGCCAGCGCTGTGCGAGCGGGTGGCGGGGCCGGGTGCCGTGGGGCCCGCGTTGTGCGGGGGTGCGGCGGGGGCCAGGGCGTCCGCGCCGGCGACCACGATGACCGGCTTCTTCGCGGAGATCCTGCGGGCGATCCTGGCGAACCTGCGGGGGTTGCCGAACGACTCCAGGCAGAGGGCGACCACCCTGGTCTCCGGGTCGTCCTCCCACCATTCGAGCAGGTCGTTCCCGCTGACGTCGGCCTTGTCGCCGACCGACACGAAGGAGGAGACGCCGAGCCCGAGCAGGCGGGCCCGTTCGACGAGGGCGACCCCGGCCGCGCCCGGCTGCGACATCAGGCCCAGGTGGCCCGCGGGCGGCCGTACGGGCAACACCGCCGCGTGGAGCGACGCCGTGGTGTTCACCACGCCGAGGGAGCCGGGGCCGACCAGGCGCATCCCCGCCTCCCGGCAGATCCGCAGCAGCTCCCGCGCGGAGTCCCCGTTCCCGGCCTCGGCGAGCGGGGCCTGGCCCGAGGGCCCGGAGCTCACGACGACGAGCGCCCGGACGCCGTGGCGGGCGCAGTCCTGGGCGACCCCCAGCACCGCGGCGGGCGGGACGGCGACCACGGCGAGGTCCACCGGCCCGGGAACCGCGCCCAGCCCGGGGTGGGCCGGCAGCCCCGCCACCTCGGCCGCGTACGGGTTGACGGGGTGGATCGGCCCCGGGAAGCCGCCGTCGACGAGGGCGCGCAGGATACGGTGGCCGACGCGTGTGGGGTCGCGGCTCGCCCCGACCACGGCCACCGAGGCGGGCGTCAGGACGTGGGCGAGGGAGTTGCGCTCGGCCTCGTGCGTGCGGCGCTCCACCTCCTCCAGGAGGCGGCCGTCGCGCAGCGGGGCGATCCGCACCTCGATCTCGCCCGGCTCGCTCCGGCGGGTCGCCGGCAGCCCGAGGTCGGCGAGGACCCGCAGCATCGGCCCGTTGCCGGGCAGCACGACCGCGACGAGCTCCTCCACGCCGCGCTCGGCCGCGTCCAGCGCGAGATGCTCCAGCAGCAGGGTGCCGAGGCCGTGCCCGTGCACCTCGTCGTCCAGCAGGATCCCGACCTCCGCCTCGGGGCGTTCGGGGTCGGGGAGGTACTCGGCGACGCCCACCAGCCGGTCCCGCATGAGCGCGACCAGCGCCCGGCCGGGGTGGCGGGGACCGGTGATCCGGTCCATGTACCCATGGGCGGTGGCCCTGCCGCCGGTGAAGAACCGCAGGTAGGCCGACCGCTCGGAGGACCGGTCGACCAGCGCGTGCAGGGCCTCCCGGTCGGACGGGAGCAGGGGGCGGATCCGCGCGATGCCGCCGTCGCGCAGCAGCACGTCGCACCCGCCGTCGTCCGGGTCCGGGCGTCCGGCCGCGGAACAGCTCACGGGACGGGTCACAGGACGGGTCATGGTGGCAGCCTCGCCCGGCGCGGCCGCGCGTCCCAGGGGCGTCGTGCCCCCGGGCCCGGGACGGAGGTCCCGGATCCGGTCGGCGCCGTCACCGGTCGCATACCCCGTGACCGGCGGCGGCATCGCGGATCGGGCCCTCCGGTTCGGGTGTGGACGGCCGCGTCCGGGGAAGTGGACGCCCGGCCGGTCGCACGGGACGTACGTCCCGTTCCCGCGTGCCGTCCAGCCCTGCCGAACCCCTCTGGTCCGGCCGACGGTGGCCATGGGACCGTTCACGGAGGTGCGCCATGAGATCGCTGGCCGGATGGACGATGACGCGGGTGCGGCGCTACCGCCCCGACCGCAACCCGCTGCGGCGGCGCTCCGACCGGATGGAGGCCGCGCTGGCCGCCGTGGCGCTCGCGGCCGTCCTGCTGGCCCTGTGGCCCGCGCTGGCGGTCGGCCGCGTCGTGTACGACGCCGGATCGGCGGCAGAGAGGGTCGGGCCGTCCGTTCGGCAGCGGGTGCCGGCGGTCGTGGCGGCGTGGCCGCCGCAGACGCTCGCCGAGAGCCGCGCGCTGCTCGGGGAGGCGACGGTGCGGTGGACGCTGCCCTCGGGGGAGGTCCGCACGGGACGGGTGCCCACCGCGCTGCTGGTCCGGACGGGCTCGCGCGTCGCCGTGTGGGTGGATCCGGCGGGCCGGCCCACCACGCCTCCCCAGGACCGTACGGAGACCGTGGCGCGGGCGGGGGCTGCCGGGTTCGGCGTGCTGGCGGCCGGGGCGGCGCTCGCGCTGTGCGTGTTCGCCGTGGGCCGGGCCGTGCTGGACCGCGGCCGGTACCGGGACTGGGACGACGCCTGGGCGGCCGCGGACCGCAGGTGGCGGCGGCCGAGGATCTGACCCCGGGACCCGCGCGAAGGACGAAGGTCCCGGCGGCGGGGGACCTCGGGGGCGTCCGGCCGAGCCCTATGGCACTGCTCCGCGAAGGCCGGGAGCGGTCTGATTGAGGTGCGACAGAAGAACGGACAGCAGTGAAAGGGGCCGGCAATGGCCACCATCGATGGACGCCACGAGAGGGACCACCTCGACGGCGTCACCCCCCGCACCACGGTCACCGAAGCCGCCGCTCCCGTCCGGACGACCCCGGCCGAGTACGTCTGGGCGGTCGCCAGGATCGCCATCGGCTGGATCTTCCTGTGGGCCTTCCTGGACAAGATGTTCGGCTGGGGGTTCGCCACCCCCGCGAACAAGGCATGGATCCACGGCGGCAGCCCCACGACCGGCTTCCTCAAGGGCACCGCGGACAAGACGTTCGGCGGTGTGTTCGCCGACCTGGCGGGGCACGGCTGGGTCGACTGGCTGTTCATGCTCGGCCTGTTCGGCATCGGCGCCGCCCTCGTGCTCGGCGTCGGCCTCCGGATCGCCGCCGGTACCGGCACCCTGCTGCTGGCGCTCATGTGGGCCGCGGAGCTGCCCCTGACCACCAACCCCTTCCTGGACGAGCACATCGTCTACGCGATCGTGATCATCGGCCTGGCCGTCGCCGGCGCCGGCCGGACCCTCGGGCTCGGCCGCTGGTGGGGCGAGACCGCCCTGGTCCGCCGCTACCCCGTCCTCAAGTAACCGTGATCCGGCCTCCAGGCCGAGGACGCCACAGGCGCCCGCCCCCCACCGGGGGTGGGCGCCTTCGTCGTACGGGTGGGACACTTCCGCTATGACGGACCACGAGCCCCGGGTTCTGGTGCCGCACATGCGGCTGGACGAACTGCTGTCGGAGCTGCAGACGCGGCTGGAGGCCGTGCTGGCCACCCGTGACCGCGTGCACGCGCTGCTGGAGGCCGTCGTCTCGATCGGCAGCGACCTCGACCTGGAGACCGTGCTGCGCCGCATCGTGGAGACCGCCACGACCCTGGTGGACGCCAGTTACGGCGCCATGGGGGTGATCGGCGAGGAGAACACGCTCGTCCAGTTCGTCCCGGTCGGCCTGAGCGAGGAGGAGATCGCGAGGATCGAGCACTGGCCTCATGGTCTCGGCCTGCTCGGACTGCTCATCAAGGAGCCGCAGACGCTGCGGCTGTCCCACATCTCCCAGCACCCCGAGTCGTACGGCTTCCCGCCCGGCCACCCGCCCATGGGCAGCTTCCTCGGCGTTCCCGTACGGGTCAGGGACGAGGTCTTCGGCAACCTCTACCTGACCGAGAAGCGCGGGGGCGGCGAGTTCGACGAGGAGGACGAGGCCATCGTCGTCGCCCTGGCCACCGCCGCGGGCGTCGCCGTCGAGAACGCCCGCCTGTACGAGGCGTCGCGGCGGCGCGAGACCTGGCTCCAGGCCTCCTCGGAGATCACCACCCGGCTGCTGTCCGGGGCCGACCCGCAGGAGGTCCTGCGGCTGATCGCGCACCGGGCCCGGGAGATGGCCGACGCCGACGCGGCGGTGATCCTGCTTCCCGGCCCGGACGACACCCTCCAGCCCGTCCTTGAGGACGGCGCGTCCCTCCGCGTGCCGGCCGAGGCCGGCACGACCGGCGGCGCGGAGGCCGTCGTGAGCGACGGCCTCGGCGAGCCGGGGGCCGGCGCGACCGGCGCGGGGTCGGGGGACGAGCGGGCCGCCCGGACGGTGCCGGTGGAGGGCTCCCTCGCCGGACGGGCCTTCCTGCGCGGCGAGCCGCTCATGGTCGACGACCCGGCCGGCAGCGACCTGCTGCTCGCCTTCGGCGAGGGGTTCTCCCTCGGCCCGGTCGCCGCGGTGCCCCTGGGCGCACCCGGGGCCGTCCGCGGCGTCCTGTCGCTCGTCAAGCGCCCCGGACGGATGCCGTTCAGCACCTCGGAGCTGCGGATGCTGCACGCGTTCTCCGGGCAGGCGGCCGTCGCCCTGGAGCTGGCCGAGGCCCGCAAGGACGCCGAGCGGCTCGGCCTGCTGGAGGACCGCGACCGCATCGCCAAGGACCTGCACGACGTGGTGATCCAGCGGCTGTTCGCGGTGGCCATGACGCTGATGAGCGCGGTCCGCCTGGTGGAGCGGCCCGAGGCGTCCTCGCGGCTGCAGACGGCGATCGACGAGCTGGACACCACCATCCGGCAGATCCGCTCGACCATCTTCGCCCTGCAGACCCCGCGCGAGGAGAGCGCCCCGAGCCTGCGCAGCCAGATCGTGGACCTCGTCGAGAACGCCCGCGGCCACCTCGGCTTCATGCCGGGGCTGAGCCTGGAGGGCCGCCTCGACAGCGAGGTGCCCGAGCCCGTCGCCGAGCACCTGCTGGCCGTCCTGCGGGAGGCCCTGTCGAACCTGGTCCGGCACGCCATGGCGTCCCGCGCCGACGTGACCGTCCGGGCCGGCGACGGCCGGCTCACCCTCGTCGTGCGGGACGACGGCGTGGGCGTCCCCGAGACCGGGCGCCGCAGCGGCCTGCGCAACCTGGCGGACCGCGCCGAGGGGCTCGGCGGCGCCTTCGAGGTCACCGCCCCCGAAGGCGGAGGCACCCGCCTCGAGTGGAGCGTCCCCCTCGACGTCTGAGCGCCCCGCCGGCGAGGAGGTAGGCCGGTGCTGTCAGGCGGGCGGGCCGAACCAGCGGGCGGCGGCCGCGCGCAGCGCCTCGCGCTCCCCCTCGCCGGGATGGGCCGAGCCGCAGGCCCAGGCGACGTAGCAGTCCGGCCGCAGCAGCAGGGCGGCCGGCGCGGCGTGCCGGGCGCGGGCGGCCACCACGTCGACCCGGTCACGCCACCCGGCCAGGTCGCCGACGAGCGACGCGCCCTCGGTGAGGTCCAGCAGCAGCGGCCGCGCGGTCCTGGTCAGCTCGGCCAGCCGTACGGCTCCGGCGTCGGTCTCCAGGAGCAGGTCGGGCGCCGCCCGGCCGGTCAGGGGGTGCGCTCCCGGGCCTCCGTCGTCGTACCGGATGTCGGCGCCGGACATCAGGCCGGCGATGCGCCGCACGGTGGCGGGCTCGCCCAGTAGTTCGGCGAACAGCTCGCGCAGCGCGGTGACCTCGGGGCCGGGGGCGATCAGCGCCGACTGCGCCTGGGTGTGCATGACGACCCGCATGGCGGCCGGCCGCCGCTCGGCGTCGTAGGTGTCCAGCAGCCCGGGCGGGGCCCAGCCGTGGATCTCGGCCGCCAGCTTCCAGCCCAGGTTGACCGTGTCCTGCAGCCCGAGGTTGAGCCCGGGGCCGCCGAGCGCGCTATGCACATGGGCGGCGTCGCCCGCGAGGAGCACGCGCCGGTCGCGGTACCGCTCGGCCAGCCGGGTGTTGCCCCCGGTCAGCCTGCGCAGCAGGTGCGGGCCGTCGCCCTCGGGCGGCCCGAACGGCAGGTCGGCCCCGAGCACCCGGCGGATGCTGTCGCGCAGGTCGTCGAGCGTGGGCGGCGCGTCCCCGTCGGACCGTCCCCATTCGAGCGTACTGATCATGGGCGGCCGCCCCGGGAACGCGGCGAACACGAACAGCCCGCGCTCGGTGCGGTGGTGGAGGAACGCCGGCACGGGGCCGTAGCCCGGCACGTTCAGCGCGCCGGTGGCCGGATCGACCAGCTCGGCGGGGATCGAGACGTGCGCGGCGAGGGAGATCCCGTCGTCCCGTGTGAGACCCGGGAATCCGATGCCGGACAGCTTGCGCGTCAGGCTCCGGCCGCCGTCGGCCCCGACGAGGTAGCGGGCCTCGATCCGGTAGGGGCCGTCCGGCCCGGCGACCTCGACGGTCACCGCGTCGTCGTCCTGGGAGAGCCCGGTCAGCTCGTGGCCCCGGCGGATGTCCGCCCCGAGCTCCCGCGCGCGGGCCTCCAGCACCCTCTCCAGCCGCCGCTGCGGCACCGGCAGCATGTAGAGCGGATTGTCGTCCAGCACGGACAGGTCGAGCGGCAGCGCGCCGAACATGTAGCGCGGCGCGGGGGCGGGCGGCTGCGCGTCGCCGGTGATCCGCTCGTAGAGGCCGCGGCGGTCGAGCGCGCGCACCACCTGGCCGACCAGGCCGTTGGCCCGGTTCTCCTCCTCCTGGCCGGTCAGGCGTTCCAGCACCACGGGCCGCACGCCGGCGAGGCTCAGCTCGCACGCCAGCATGAGGCCGTTCGGTCCGGCTCCGGCGATCACCACGTCCACGGGCATGGCGGTACTCCTTCTGGGGTCGATGAACACGTCCGGCTCTGCGGGAGCCGGTGAAAGAGGGCACGACGGCATGGACCGGGGGCGCTTACCCGGCCTGGTGTGCGTCGGAGAGGCGCGTTCGGGAACGCGCCGGGGTCAGGGGAGGGGCAGGCCCCTCGCGAGCTGGTCGAGGGCGTCGTCGACCAGCGGCATGAAGGGGACGGGAGGATCGGCGCGCAGCCAGTGCTGCATGGCGGTCCTGACGGCGACGCCGACGGCCCCCGCGACCAGGGTGGGGTAGAGGTCGCGGGTGAGGTCGATGCCGGTGCGGTCGGCGACCGCGGCGGCCAGCTCCGCCTCCGCCGTCGCCTCGGCCTTGATGAACTCGCCCATCAGCGAGGGTTCCGACATCATCAGCCGGACGCCGTCCACCCACTGCTGGTCGGGCGCGCCCGTGGGCGTGGGCACCCCGAGCGCCATCCGCGCGGCCACCGCGTGCCGGAGGGCCTCCCACAGCGGCTCGGACGGCGGCCGGCGCCGCAGCTCGGCGGCGATCAGCCGGGCCCGGTCGAGGTGGCGGGCCGCGATCGCCTCGGCCTTGCTGGAGAAGTAGTTGTTGAACGTCCGCGGAGCCACCCCGGCGGCCGCCGCGATGTCCTCCACCCGTACGTTCTCCAGCCCCCGCTCCACCACGAGCTGGACGGCCGCCCAGCTCAGCGCGATGCGGGTCTCCTGCTTCTTGCGCTCGCGCAGACCCGCCCGGCCGCCGTCGTCCACGTTCACGAGACCACCGTACCAATTCGTGCGCGCCACGCAAAGATGCGCAGCACGCAAATTTGCGTGGCGCGCACTTTTTCTCTATCGCTCCGGCCGGTCGCGGGCCCGGTTCCGCTCGTCCACCACGCCGTACGCGGTCGCCCGGAACAGGAAGGACGCCCAGGACCGGTACGGCCGCCACCCGTCGGCCAGCTTCCGGTACGCGGCCGGCGGGGCGTCCTCAGGCAGGCCGTACGCCTCCCGCAGGATCGCGAACAGGCGGGGCTCGTCGCCGGGGAACGCGTCGGGCGCGCCCGCGCCGCGGATCAGGATCAGGCCCGCGGAGAACGGCCCGACACCGGGCAGCGCGCGCAGCTCGGCCAGGGCGTCCTCCGGGGCGAGCGCACGCAGGTGCTCGGCGGTCAGCACGCCGTCGAGCGCGGCGCGGGCCAGCCCGCGCAGCCACTCCTCCTTCTGCGCGGGCAGGCCGAGGCCGCCGGCCTCCACCAGAGACACGGGAGGGGGGAAGGCCCAGTAGGTCCGCCCGCCGACCGTGACCCTCGCGCCGTACCGCTCCGCTATGCGCTGCTTGAGCCGGGCGGCGACGACCATCGACGAGCGCTGGACGATCACCGCCCAGCAGGCCGCCTCCCACGGGCTCCAGAAGCACACCGGCCGCAGGCCGGGGCTGCGCCGCCGGACGTCGCCGAGCACGGGGTCGGCGTCGGCGATCTCGGCGAAGCCGGTGCCGTCCACGTCGAGGGAGAGGATCCGCGCCACCTCGTCCCGGATCCGGGGCCCGGCCGCGCGGGTCGTGGCGACGGCGACTCCGCCGGGAGCGGCCGTCACGGTCACGCCGATCGGCAGCCAGTCGGACTCCGCGCAGTAGGCGAAGCGCAGCGCCCGCCCGTCGGACGGCAGTCCACCGGTGGCCGGCCAGTCCTCGACGAAGCGCAGCGCGGCGCCGAAGTCGAACGGGCCCTCGGCGGTGAGCGTGAATCCGTGCGTGGTCATGCGCGTATGGTAGGAGGCCGGCCGGCCGGTGGAACCCGCCCCGTACGACCGCGAGCGGACGGCCCGCGCCAGAATCCTGAGTATGCGCGCAGCCTTCGCCGAACGGCTCGGCCCGCCGGACGTGATCCGGTACGGAGAACTTCCCTCTCCGGTCCCCGGCCCCACCGACGTGCTGGTCGACGTGCTGGCCACCGCCGTGAATCCGGTCGACACCTTCGTCCGCTCCGGTGTCTTCCGCACTCCGATGGCGTTCCCCTTCGTGATCGGCCGCGACCTGGTCGGGACGGTGGCCGCCGCCGGACCGGGCGCCCCCGGATTCGCCGTCGGCGACCTGGTCTGGAGCAACAGCCTGGGCCACGGCGGACGCCAGGGGGCCGCGGCCGAACAGGCCGTGGTGGCCGCCGACCGGCTCTACCACCTCCCCGAGGGCGTGCCGCCCGTCGACGCCGTCGCCGTGGTTCACCCCGGCGCCACCGCGTACCTGGCCCTGTTCACCCACGGGGGCCTGCGGCCCGGCGAGACGGTGCTGGTCGGGGGCGGGGCGGGAAACGTCGGGAGCGCGCTGATCGTCATGGCGGCCGAGGCCGGCGCCCGGGTGCTGGCGACGGCCGCCGCCCGCGACGCCGGCCACTGCCGGGCCCTTGGCGCCGCCGAGGTCGTCGACTACCGCGACCCGAGGCAGGCCGAGCGCCTCCGGCAGGCCGCGCCGAACGGCGTGGACCTGTGGCTGGACACCTCCGGCGTCAACGACCTGACCACCGCGGTGGACCTGCTGGCCCCGCGCGGCCGGATCGTCCTGCTGGCCGGGGCGGCGTCCCGCCCGGTGCTCCCGGCCGGGCAGCTCTACATGAAGGACGGCTCGATTCGCGGCTTCGTCATCTCGCACGCCACCTCGGCCGAGCTGGCCGAGGCGGCCGCCGCCCTCAACCGCCTGCTGGCCGCCGGCCGGCTGCGCCCGCGTTCCACCGAGAGCCTCCCCCTGAGCGAGGCCGCCGCCGCCCACCGCCGCATGGAGAACGGCGAACTCCACGGAAGGCGCCTCATCCTGCTGCCCGGAGCGTGACACACCGGGCCCTGAGCCGGTCCCGTCCGGCCCGGTACGGTGGTGAGCCATGTCCGGAAAGCCGCGTGTCCTGGCCGTGCAGAGCGGACGCGACAGCGGGCCCGCCAGGTTCGGCGCGTGGCTGGCCGAGGCCGGGCTTGTCGTGGAGGTGGTCGCGGGGTGCGACGGCGATCCGCTGCCGCCGCCGCTCGGCCATGACGCCCTGCTCGTGCTGGGCGGCGGCTACCTGCCCGACGACGACGATCGGGCGCCGTGGCTGCCCGCCACCCGCGCCCTCGTCACGCGGGCGCTGGAGACGGAGGTGCCGCTGTTCGGGATCTGCCTGGGCGGCCAGATGCTCGCCGCGGTGGCCGGGGGGCGGGTGCGGGGCGACGCCGGGGCTCCGGAGCAGGGCAGCACCCCGGTGACCATCAGATCCGAGGCGGCGGGCGACCCCCTCTTCCACGACCTGCCGGGCGTCGTCCCGGCGATCGAGCACCACGTCGATGCGATCACCGAGCTGCCCCCGGGCGCGGTGTGGCTGGCGGAGACGGAGCGGTGCCCCTACCAGGCGTTCCGGGTGGGCCGCCGGGCCTGGGGCGTGCAGTTCCACCCCGAGGCCGCGCCCGAGCGGATCCGCGGGTGGGACGCGGACACGCTCAGGCGGCAGGGCTTCGATCCGGACGGGCTGTACGCGGCGGCGGTGGCCGACGACCGGGTCTCCGCGCCCGTCTGGCACACGGTGGCCACCCGCTTCGCGGAGGTCGTCCGCGGCGCCCGCGCCACTGGCTGGCGCGCCACAGGCTGAGCGTCGCCGCCTGACGCGTCACCGCCCGGCGTAGCACCGCCTGTCGTGGCACGGCCTGACGTGTCCCCGCCTGACGCGGCGACGCCGGCCGCGGACGCGCGCCTCCTCCACGGTGAGGCCGTGGATCAGGAAGTCCCTCCGCGGGAGCCGGTCCAGCGGCCGATGCCGGCCAGCGCCCTGTCCAGCCTGCCGGGCGGGCAGGCGCTGAACCGCAGGGAGTTCTCCGCGATCGCGGCCAGGTCCGCGGAGGACAGGCCCAGCCGGCGCCAGGCCAGGTCGTACTCGCCGAGCAGGCTGGTCTCGCAGAACAGCGGGCAGTCGCTGTTGAGCGTCACCGGCACGCCCGCCGCGAGGAGCAGCGGGAGGGGGTGCGCGTCCAGCGACGGGCTGACCCGCAGCGCGACGTTGGAGGTGGGGCACACGTCCAGGCAGACGCGCCGCTCGGCCAGCAGCGCGAGCAGGGACGGATCCTCGGCGGCCGCGACCCCGTGCTCCACCCGGCGCGCGCCGAGGACCTCGACGCACGCGCGCACGCTTGAGGCGCCCCCGCCCTCGCCGCCATGGGGGACGGCGGCGAGGCCGGCGTCGCGGGCGCGGGCGAAGACGTCCGAGAACGCCTCGGCGGGGAAGCGCGCCTCGTCGCCCGCCAGCCCGAGGGCGACCACCCCCTTGTCCCGGTAGGCGAGCGCCAGGCCGAGCGAGCGCTCGGCGTCGGCCATGGGCAGCCCCCGGTTCACTCCCACGACGACTCCGGCGGCGCTCGAGGGGGACGAGCCCGCCCGCAGGCCGTCGAGCACGGCCTCCAGCACGCTCTCCGCGGGGCCGAGCCTGCCCGCGTACGTCGGCGGGATCACGTGCACCTCGGTCCAGACCACGCCCTGGGCGGCCGCGTCCTCGACCAGCTCACGGGCGATCCGGCGCAGGTCGTCGAGCGTGCCGACGAGGTCGCGGGCACGCTCGTAGGCGCCGACGAAGGCGCCCAGCCCGTCGTACGGCCCGCGCGGCGGCAGCGGCAGGCCGTACGCGTCGGAGAGTTCGGCCGCGGTGTCCCGCCGGATCGCGCCCTCGAGGTGGAGGTGCAGCTCCGCCTTGGGCAGCGCGGCCAGGTTCACTCGTGCCCCATGTAGACGGTCTTGCTCCAGGTGTAGAAGTCGAGCGCCGCGGTCCCCTGCTCCCTGAAGGTGTTGGACGAGGAGTCCTTCACGCCGCCGAACGGCACGTTGAGGTCGAGGCCGGTGGTGGGCCGGTTGACCTTCACCACGCCGACCTGGGCGTGCGCGGCGAAGTGGTGGGCGGCTGCGAGGTTCTGCGTGCAGATGCCCGCGGTCAGCCCGTAGCGGGAGTCGTTCACGCGGTCGAGCCCCTCCTCGTACGACTCGACGCCGAGCACGGCCACCACGGGACCGAAGATCTCCTCGCGCACCACGGAGGAGTCGTGTCCCAGGCCCGTGAGGACCGTGGGCGGCAGGAACTGACCCACCGGGGGACGGCCGCCCGCGACGAACTCGGCGCCCTCGGCCCTGGCCGTGTCGATCGCCGCGACGTCCGCGGCCAGCTGCTGCTCGCTCACCACCGGACCCATGGTGACCGACTCGGCCTCCTTGGCCAGCGCGCCGAGGAACGCCTCCCGCACACCCGGCGTGCAGTACACCCGGGAGGTCGCGGTGCAGGCCTGCCCGGTGAGACCGAAGGCGCTCGCGGCGACGACCCTGGCGGCCGCGTGCGCGTCGGCGTCGTCGAGGATCAGGTAGGCGTTCTTGCCGCCCATCTCCAGCTGTACCCGAGCCCGGCGTTCGCCGAGGATCCGGTGCAGGCCGAGGCCGACCCGGGTGGAGCCGGTGAAGGAGAGCGCGGCCACCCGGTGGTCCCTGGCCAGCGCGTCGCCGATGACCGAGCCCGGGCCGTGCACCACGTTGAGCACGCCCGCGGGCAGCCCGGCCTCCACGAGGGCGTCGCTGAGGTGCGCGACCGACAGCGGGGTGAGCTCGGCGGGCTTGACGACCACGGCGTTGCCGCTGATCAGCGCGGGGGCGAGCTTCCACGCGGGGATGGCGATGGGGAAGTTCCACGGCGTGATCAGCGCGGCGACGCCGAGCGGCTCGTGCCTGGTGAAGATCGTGGTGCCGGGGAGCGCGCTCGGCAGCACCTCGCCGGAGGTGCGCCAGCCGAGCGAGCCGAAGAAGCGCAGCACGTCGACGGCGCGGCGGACCTCGCCCGTCGCCTCGGCGAGGGTCTTGCCCTCCTCACGGCTGAGGTCGGCGGCCACCTCGGCCTGCCGGGAGCGGAGCAGGTCGGCGGCGTCGAGCAGGATCGCGCCGCGCGCGGGTGCGGGCGTGGCCGCCCAGGCGGCCTGGGCCTCGACGGCCGCCGTGAGCGCCGCGTCCACGGCCGAGGCGTCGGAGGAGGGGGTCACGGCCACGACCTCGCCGGGGTCGGCCGGGTTGCGGCGGGCGATCTCGGGCTCGCCCACGCGCGCGCCGCCGATCAGGTTGAGGACGTCGGTCACAGGATTGACTCCAATCAGAGGGTCCGGACGAGCCCGCCGTCGCAGCGCAGCGCGGTGCCGGTGATGTAGGAGGCGGGTTCGCCGCAGAGGAAGGCGGCGACGCGGCCGAACTCGTCCGGCCTGCCGTACCTGCCCGCGGGGATCGTCGCGCGCGAGGCCGCCTCGACCTCGGCCGCGGACCGCCCCTCGCGTTCGGCGGCGGCCGCGTCGAGCCGCGCGACACGGTCGGTGGCGATGCGGCCGGGCAGCAGCAGGTTGACGGTGACGCCGTCGGCGGCCACCTCGGCGGCCAGCGTCTTGAGGTAGCCGGCGAGGGCCGCCCTGCCCAGGTTGGACAGGGCGAGATTCGGCAGCGGGGCGGCGACCCCGCTGGACCCGATGGCGAGGACGCGGCCCCAGCCGCGTGCCCGCATGCCCGGCAGGAGCCGGGAGACGAGCCGGACGTGCGGCGTGACCAGCGCGTCCACGGCCGCCGCCACATCGCCGCCGCCCACCTCCGCGGCGGATCCCGGCCGGGGGCCGGGGCCGTTGAGCACCAGGACGTCGGCCTCGCCGGCGGCCGACACCAGGCGCTCGACGCCGTCCGGGGCCAGCAGGTCGGCTTCGACGGCGGTCGCGCCGGGCAGTTCCGCGGCGATCGCCCGGGCCCGGTCGCCCCTGCGGCCGGTCACGACGACGCGGGCCCCCTCGGCCGCCAGGGCCCTGGCCGTCGCCTCGCCGAGGCCGCCCGTGGAGGCGCAGACGAGCGCCGTCCTGCCCGTCAGTCCGAGATCCATCACCGCACCGCCGTCAGGTGCCGCTTGAGCTGCTCGTGCAGCGACTCCGGCAGCGAGGCCGCCGGCGGTCGCACGCCCGACTCCAGGAAGAGGCCGCGCTGCCGCAGGCACTCCTTGCGGATGGCCAGCGCCACCCTGGCCTGCTGCTCGAAGTTGACCAGCGGCAGGTACGGCAGCCACGCCTTCCGCGCCGCGTCGTAGCCGCCCTCGCGCCAGGCGTCCACGCAGGCGATGAGCCCTTCGGGGAACGAGAAGCCGGTCATCGCGCCCGCGGCGCCGCAGGCCAGCTCGTCCAGCAGGCCGAGCCCGCCCAGCCCGCCGAAGACCGGCACGTCCAGCGCGGCCGTCAGCGTCGCCACGGCGACCGGGGTGGGCGGCGCCTCCGCCTTGACCGCGACCACGAACTCCAGGCCGCGCAGCGCGGCCGCCAGCGTGTCGGCACCGATGGCGACGCCGCTGACGAGCGGGTAGTCCTGCACGACGAGGCCGGCGCCGGTGGCCTCGTGCACCGCGCGCAGATGCCTGGCCAGCACGTGCGGGTTGGCCGAGTTGACCTGCACCATCGCCCCCGCGAGCCGGTCGCCCGCGACCTCCTGGGCCAGCCGCACCTCCTCCACCACGGGTGCGGTGCCCAGCGACGTGGCGCCCACCACCAGCGGCAGCCGGGTCGCGCCGGCCACCGTCTCCAGGACCGTCCGCCTCTCCTCGGAGGACAGTTGCGCCGCCTCCCCGAAGACGCCGAGCACGGTGAGCCCGGTCACCCCCGCCCGTTCGTAGTGCTCGACGAGCCTGGCCAGGCTCTGCTCGTCGACGTCGAAGGTGGATCCGGTGAACGGCGTCGCGACGACTCCCCAGACACCCGGCTGCAGCATCACTTTCCCTTCCACACGGGCGTGCGCTTCTCCTGGAAGGCCAGCACGCCTTCCTCGGCGTCCTCGCTGTCCAGCGCCTCCATCAGGGCCGGGAGGCGTACGGCGCGGGCCTCGCGAGAGCTCAGGTGCGCGGTGCGCTGCACCATCTGCTTGACCGCCCGCAGCGACGTGGGCGAGCATGCCAGGACGTCGGCCACCCACCGGTCCACGGCGGCGTCGAGCTCCGCGGCCGGGACCACCTCGTTCACCAGGCCCATCCGCTCCATCTCGGCCGCGCGGGCGCGCCTGCCGGTGAGCAGCAGTCCCATCGCCTGGTTGTACGGCACCCGCCGGACGAGCTGCGTCACCCCTCCGTCGAGGGCGATGCGGCCCACCCGGGGCTCGGTCAGCCCGAACTGGGCGTGTTCCGCCGCCACGACGATGTCGCAGCCGAGGACGATCTCCATGCCGCCGCCGAGCGCGTAGCCGTTGACTCTCGCGATCACCGGGACGTCAAGGCTGGTGCGCAGGGACAGGCCGCCGAAGCCGTCGGAGTCGAGCGCGGCCCAGTACTCCAGACCGGTCTTGCCGATCCCGCCGGCCGACATGTCGGCGCCGACGCAGAAGGCCCTGTCTCCGGCTCCGGTCACCACGACCACCCGTACGTCGCGGTCGGCCTCGATCCGCTCCCAGGTCTCGACGAGCGCGCGGTGGGTCTTCTCGTCCACGGCGTTGAGCACCTCGGGGCGGTCGATGGTGACCCGCGCGACGTGCTCCACGACCTCGAAGTGCACCGTCACCGCAGGACTCCCGCCCGCACGAGCGCCTCGATCTGCTCCGCGGTGAAGCCGTGCTCGGCCAGCACCTCGGCGTTGTGCTCGCCGAGGCGCGGCGGGGCGTGCCGCACCTCCATCGGCGCGGCGGACAGCCGGATCGGCGCGGACAGCGCCCTGACCCGCCCCGCCACCGGGTGGTCCATCTCCAGGATCATGCGGTTGACGGCCGTCTGCTCGTCGGCCAGGGCCTGCTCCAGGGTGCGGACGGGGGCGCACAGGATGTCCTGCCCCTCCAGCCGCTTGAGCCAGTACTCGGTGGTGTCGGCGGCGAAGCGCTCGCGGAAGAGGGCCTGCAGCTCGGGCCGGCGGGCGAACTGCGCCTCCTGGGTGGCGAACTCGGGCCGCAGGGACAGGTCCTCGTCGAGTTCGAGCGCCGTGCAGACGTCGCGCAGCGGGTTCTCCTTGAAGGCGCCGACCATGCAGACGGCGCCGTCGGCGGTCGCGAAGACGCCGCTGAGCGGCATGGCGGCCCAGTTGATCTCGTAGCCGCGGTTGAGCTGCATGCAGGCTTCCTGCATCTGCATGTGGAGCATCGAGTCGTACATCGTGACCTCGACCTTCTGGCCCTCGCCGGTCAGGTCGCGGGTGCGCAGCGCGAGCAGGACGCCCTGCATGAGGTGCATGCCGGTGGTGTAGTCGGCGAGCGTCGTCGGGTAGACCGACAACGGCAGGTCGGGCGACTCGCGGCGCCACATCACCCCCGAGAACGCCTGGGCGATGACGTCCTGGCCGCCCTTGTGGCTGTACGGGCCCTCGGTGCCGAACCCGGTGCCCGACGCCCAGATGACGCGGGGGTTGATCTCGCGCAGCCGCTCGTAACCGAAGCCCAGCCGCTCCATCACGCCGGAGCGGAAGTTGCTCACGACCACGTCGGCGTCGCGGACCAGGCGGTAGACGACCTCCTTGCCCTCCTCGGAGCGGGTGTCGATGCTGACGCTCCGCTTGTTGCGGTTGATGGACAAGAAGATCGGGTTGTCCGGGCCGTCCCGGTCGGGGATGGAGCTTCTGGACAGGTCTCCCGAGCCGGGCCGCTCGATCTTGATCACGTCGGCGCCGTAGTCGCCGAGCAGCTGCGTGCAGCTCGGTCCCATGTACACCTGGGTGAAATCGAGGACGGTGATTCCTTCAAGCGGCTTCATGCCACGACCTCCGCGTTGGGGGCTGGGACGTCTCCGGGGTCGGCTCCTTGCGCGCGCATCCCCCGCTGGACCGCCGCGGGGTCGACCTGCCGCACGGTCACGCCGCCGTCCGCGGCGAGGGCCGCGGCCACGCCGGCCGCCTGGCCCATCGCCATGCACGGCGGGATCTCGCGGGAGATGCGCTGGGCGTCCGGCGTGGCCGAGTAGTGGCGGCCGGCCACCAGGAGCTGGTCGACCTGGCGGGGCAGGAGCGCGCGGTAGGGGGTGTAGTAGTCGCGGCCGCGGGCGACGGAGTCGGCGAAGTGCCGGCGGTCGACGATGTCGTCCTTGGTCACGACGTACTCGCCGCG
Organism: Microbispora sp. ATCC PTA-5024; assembly: GCF_000511135.2. Lineage (NCBI taxonomy): Bacteria > Bacillati > Actinomycetota > Actinomycetes > Streptosporangiales > Streptosporangiaceae > Microbispora > Microbispora sp. ATCC PTA-5024. The sequence continues at coordinate 296,237 of NZ_KI866522.1, forward strand.
CAGCAGGCGCGTCTGCCGTACGCCCATCTGCTCGGCCACGTCCAGCAGGTAACAGTTCTCGAAGCCCGGCAGGCTCTGCCTGACCTCGTCCACGGCGGCGGCGATGCGCTCTCGCGCGTCGAACTCCGCATGGGTGAGCGACTCCGGATCCGCCCCGTCATAGCCCGACATATGCGGACAATTGCACCACACGACACCGGGGACCGGGGTCTTGAGCCACCACAGCTCCCAGGCGCCGCCGAGCAGCCGTTTGATCTTGCGGTTGACGGCCCTGGCCTCGCGCGGGTTCTCCTGCTCGAACCGCTCGGCGGCGGCGGTGTCGACGCCGCCGAGCCGGAACACCAGTGTGGTGAGGTAGCTGTCATGCGCGTAGTCCGCCCCGGCCCGGGCGGCGACGTCGATGTCGCCCGTCGTGTCCACGACCACGTCGGCCAGGATCGCCTGCGGGCCGGCCTTGGTCTCGGCCACCACTCCGCGCAGCCGGCCGTCGTCCACGATGGGCTGGGAGAACCACGAGTGGAGGCGCAGGTGCACCCCGGCCTCGCGGACCAGGTCGTTGGAGACCCGTTTCCACCCGTCGGGGTCGAAGGCGACGGCGTAGCAGATCGGCTTGGGACTGGTGTGGGAGTGGAAGTCGAAGGTGCCCCAGCGCCCCCACTTGTTCCACATCTCCACCGAGGCGATCCGCTCCTGCTCGGGCGGGTAGACGGCCAGGCCCAGCTTGGCCAGCCGCTCCACGTACTCCGAGACCAGGCCGGTCACGCTGATCTCCCGGCCGTTCACCATGTCGTCGAGCACCAGCACCATGCCGCCGGACGCGAGGCCGCCCAGCGCGGCGTACCTCTCCAGCAGGGTGACGCTCGCCCCGGCGCGGGCCGCGGCGACGGCGGCGCTGACGCCCGCCGGGCCGCCGCCCACGACGACGACGTCGCTGGTGCGGACCACGGGGGCCCTCAGCTCGTCGGACGAGACCTTGAGATCTGACAGTTGCATCACGCGATTCCTCACTCGCTCACTCGCCCGCGAAGGCTCCGCTCGTCCTGCGGGCGGCCAGGTAGAGCACGACGCTGATCAGGGACAGAACGGCCACGTACACCGGGAAGATCCAGACCAGCGCGTTGCTCTGGAGCCAGATCAGGAGGTACGACGCCGTGCCGCCGAAGACCGCGACCGCGACGCCGTACCCGAGCGCCACGCCGGTGGCGCGGCAGTACTTGGGCATCAGCGAGGTGGCCACGAGGTTGTAGAGGGTCATGTTGAGCACCAGCACGATCGACCCGCCGAGGACGACGCCGAACAGGCCGCCCAGGCCGGGCCGGTTGTAGAGCAGCATCAGGAACACGGCCGGCACGGCCAGGAGCCTGGTCACGGTGAACGTCCGCGACAGCTTGAACCTGTCGGCCAGCCATCCCACGAGCGGCGACCCGGCGAGCAGGACCAGGCCGAGCGCGGTGGAGGCGGCGAAGACCGGGGTGGGGTCCTCCTTGAAGGTGCTGCGCGCGAGGTTGGGCAGTCCGACGGTCCAGGCGTAGTTGTAGGCCTGCGCTGCGCCCACCACGAAGATCATCGCGACGAGGCCGAGCCAGTGCCTGCCCACGCCCCGCCAGACCGACGTCTCGCCGCGCTCGCTCTCGTGCAGCGTCTCGGGCAGGGCACGCCGCAGGTAGAGCACGAGCAGGCCGATCACGGCGCCGATGACGAACGGGACGCGCCAGCCCCAGTCCTGCATGGCGGCCGCGCCGAGGACGAGGCTGGTGAAGAAGCTGACCAGCGAGGCCAGCACGATGCCGAGGTTGACGAACAGGCTGATGTAGCCCGCCGCCCGCGCCTCGCGCCCCGGCGGCGAGACCTCGACGGCGTACGCCGTGGACAACGGCGCCTCGATGCCGGTCGACACGCCCTGGACGAGGCGGCAGACCAGCAGGATCACCCCGGACCAGACGCCTATCTGCTGGTAGGTGGGCGCGACCGCGATCACGAGCGTGGTGAGCGCCATCAGCGCGACGGAGAGGATCATGATCTGCCGGCGGCCGACGCGGTCGGCGACGGCGCCGAGCAGCACCCCGCCGAGCGGCCGTACGGCGAAGCCCATCGCGAACACGGCCAGCGCGCTGAGCGTGGAGGCCACGGGATCGTGGGAGGGGAAGAAATGGGGGCCGATGTAGGCCGAGACGAGACCGAAGAGCATCCAGTCGTACCACTCGAGCGTGTTGCCCAGGCCGAGGCCGAGCATCGCGGTACGGGTGGTGGCCGGATTTTGGGCAGGGGAGGTCGAGGTAACGGTCGCGGACATGGCGATCCGCCTTTCATGGGGGTGTTTCCCGCCCGAGAGGTCACCAGGTGGGTGGTGTGATCACCCAGATCGCTGTGCAGACCTCGTCACCGGTGTTGGCGTACCAGTGCGGGATGGTGGATGAGTAGCGAATGGAGTCGCCTGGGCCGAGCTCGTACTTCACCCCGTCCAGGTACACATCCTTGTGTCCGGACAGGACGATGCCGACCTCCTCCCCGTTGTGCGTGAACGGGGTGGCGCTGGTGTCGTGGCCAGGCTGGGTCTCCAGCCAGGTGACCTCCAGCGCGCCGTTGAGGTCAGGAGTGAGCAGCTCGTAGACCGCCGTCTTGTCCATGCCGTGGCCGTCGAGCCGCCGCCGTTCCGATCTGCGGACCAGCGGTGAGCGATGCTCCTCCTGCACCTGGAACAGCATTCCCACCGGAATGCCGAGCCCGTGCGCCAGTTGGACCAGTGTTGAGAACGACGGGTTGGCCAGCCCTCGCTCCACCTGACTGATGATGCCCGTGCTCAGCCCCGACAGCTCCGCGAGCCTGTCGAGGGTGAGCCCCCGCTCCTTGCGCAGGGAGCGGACGCGGGTTCCGACAGCACCGAGCATCGTCGCCAGGGACTCCGGTGTGCTGTCGCTCGTCATGCGTTCATCCTAATGAAACCGTCTTCACCGTCAATAGCATGATGAAAATTTTCAATATGATGAAGATGCTCTCTGTCCTAAGGCACTGGACGACGGGGTACGGAGACGACATGGGGCAGGAGGTCGTCGTCGCCTATGACGGGACGCCGCAGAGCCGCGCCGCGGTCGAGTGGGCCGCGCAGGAGTGCCGGCTGCGGCGGACCGGGATGACGCTCTGCCAGGTGTGGTGCGGCCCCTGCCCGGGGCGGCAGGAGGGTGTGGCCGCCGAGGAGCGCCGCCTGGCCGGCCGCTGCCTGTCCGAGGGCGCCCTGCTGGCCGAGCGGCTGGGGCCGGGGGTGGCCGTCCACCCGGCGCTGATCAGGGGCGATCCGAGGGAGACCCTCGCCGCGATGGGCAGGGACGCGGCGATGCTCGTGGTGGGCCAGCGCGCTCCCGGCCGCCTGGTGAGGCTGCTCCTCGGATCGGTCGGCGCCTACCTCGCGGCGTGCGCCGCCTGTCCCGTCGTCGTCGTGAGGGGGCCGCACCCGCCGCGAGGGAGGCCGGTCGTGGCGGGGGTGGACGGCTCACCCGCCGCCTGCGCCGCCCTGGCCTTCGCCGCCCAGGCGGCCCGGCGGCGGGGCGTGCCGCTCGTCGCCGTTCACGCCCTCGGCCTGGACGGGGCGGACCCCGGGCGGGCCGAACGGGCGCTCGGAGAGGCGGTGCGACCCTGGCGCGGGCGTGGCGGCCCGCCT
>NZ_KI866522.1:300048-310365 GCF_000511135.2 Microbispora sp. ATCC PTA-5024
GGTGCGACCCTGGCGCGGGCGTGGCGGCCCGCCTGTGGAGACGCGGGTGGTGCCGGGACGGCCGCTCGCGGCGCTGCTGACGGCGACGGGCGAGGCCGGGCTGCTGGTGGTGGGCTCGACGGGCACAGGCGGGGTGCGGGCGCGGCTGCTCGGCTCGGTCGGCCAGGCCCTCCTGGCGCGGTCGTCCGTCCCCGTCGCCGTCGTCAAGGCCGGCCGGCCCTCTTGACGCGGCCGTCGGCGAGACCCGGGCCGCGGCACCTGTGCGGGGGGCAAAGTCCCGGCACCGGCAACCCCATGCGGCCGCCGTACGTATAAGGAAGAGGGAACACGACAGGCAACGGGGGCATTCGCGGCGGCTGCCGGCCACAAGCACGGGCGGCCTGGTGCGGATGAGGTGTGGGGGACGTGGCCATGAGCCGTGACGATCGTGCGCGGGAGCGTGTGCGCCGGAGAGGGGTGGGGCGGCGCCGGGCGTTCCCGGGCCGCCACCTGACGGGCGGCGCCGTCGCCGGAGGAGCTGGTGAGGCCGCGGAGACCGGGGCGGAGACGTCGCCGAGGACGGGGAGGGGCACGGGACGGGCGTTCGCCGTGCGGCTCGTCCTCGCGGCCTGCGTCCCCGCGATGCAGGCGCTGGTCGGGTACGCGATCGGCGGCACGGTCCGCGAACGGCGGACCCGGCAGGAGATGGCCGCGATCAGCAGGCACCTGGCGGCGACCGCCGAGGGGCAGCTTCCCACGCCGGTGCCGCCGGGGCCGCTCGGACCCGACACCGCCCGGCTGGTGGAGAGCATCAACGCCACCATCGAGCTGTGCCGGCGGCTGGGATGGTTCGCCTCCGACCTGTCCCACGAGATCCGCAGCCCGCTCACCGCCCTGCGGGCCGAGCTGGAGGAGGCGGCCCTGCACCACGAGGACACCGACGTCCGGCAACTGGTCGAGCGCGCGCTGCCCAGCATCGACCGGGCCGAGGCCGTGGTCGCGAGCATGCTCATGCTGGCCCGCCTCCAGGCGTGCACCGACAGGGAGCGCGTCCGCGTCGACCTCGCCGACCTGGTCAAGAGCGAGATCGACGGGCGGGAGCGTCTCCATCCGGTCACCATCCGGGTCGCCGACCGGGTGGTGGTGCGGGCCGTTCCCGAGCAGGTGCGCCAGGCGATGACCAACCTGCTCGACAACGCCGAGCGGCACGCGCGCGCCCACGTGGAGGTCGAGGTGGCCCGGCGGGGACGCACGGCGCTGCTCGTCGTCGACGACGACGGCGAGGGCGTGCCCGAGGCCGACCGGCAGCGGATCTTCGACCGCTTCATCCGGCTGGAGGACAGCCGCCGCCGCGACGGGATGGGGGCCGGGCTCGGGCTCGGCATCACCCGGGCCATCGCCGAGGCCCATCACGGCGACGTCCGCGCGGAGGACCGGCCCGGGGGAGGAGCCCGCTTCGTGCTACGTCTGCCCGCCGCCTCCTGACCACCGCTTTCCGCGCGCTTCGGGGGGTACGGCGGGTGGGCCGCGGGTGTGCACAGTGGGCCGGGGGCCGCGCCGGGGTCAGGCGCGGCGCGCCTCGAACATGAAGCAGCCGAACTCGACGGCCCGCATGTGCACCACCGCCACGCCCGGGTCGTCGAACAGCTCGCCGAGCAGCGCGGACGCGGCGGACGCGTCGGCCGAGCGGCCGCCGTCGAGCAGGTGCCCGTCCAGGATCGAGCCGTCCGGCCGGTAGGCGCGCATCACGCGGTGCGGGCCGCCCATCGACTCCGGGTATCCGGGCTCGGGCCCCTCACACGGCTCGGCGTGCACGAACACCGGTCCCAGCTCCTCGTACGGGCCGGGATCGGCGCCCGTCTCGGCCGCCCAGCGCCGCAGCGGCGCGTACGACACCAGCATGATCGTCTCTCCGGGAGCCGAGCGGCGCAGGCAGCACCGCAACGGTGCGCCGCCCTCCTCGTCCGCGATCACCCGGGGCTCGCGCCCGGCGTCGTCCGTCTTCCTCAGCTGGTCCAGTACGGCGGGCTCGATGGCCCTGATCTCGAACTCCATGCCCGTCATCCTGCTCGCGCCGCGCCCGCCCGGCTGGCGGGAATCGGCCGGGGCGTTTGCGCTCAGCCGCCGTGACTCGCCGTGACTCGCCGTGGTTGCGCGGGGCCCCGGGACTCCAGTGCACGTCACACGCGGTCAGCCGTACGTCGGACGGGGGATGGGAGGGGCAGGGGGCGAAGGGGGACGCCATGATCGTGGTCGGGGTCGACGGCTCGCGCGCCGGGGTGGAGGCCGCCGTTTGGGCCGCGCGGGAGGCGGCGCTGCAGCACGCGCCGCTCCGGATCGTGCACGCCATACCGGACTGGGCCTGCCGGACGGCGGGCAAGGGCCCGTACGCCGAGGTGGCGGAGTGGATGCGGTCGGGGGCGGAGCAGGTGCTCGCGGGCGCGGCCGAGCGGGCGGAGGCCGAGGCGCCGCACGTGGAGACGGCGACGGCGATCCTGCCCGGCGACCCCCGCTCCGCGCTGATCGCCGAGGCCGCAGGGGCCGCGCTGCTGGTGGTCGGCAACCACGGGCTCGGTGGCTTCCGCGGTCTGCTGGTCGGCTCCGTCGCGCACGGTGTGGCGGGCCACGCGCCCTGCGACGTCGTGGTCGTCCGGACGGCGCCCGGCGAGCATGGCGGGGAGGTCGTGGCCGGGGTCGACGGATCACCCGCCGGCGGCCGGTCGCTGGAGTTCGCGTTCGCCGAGGCAGCCCTCCGGCACGCGCCCCTGCGGGCCGTCCACGCGTGGAGCCCGTTCGAGGGTCCGCTGCCGTCCGGGCCCCGCGACGAGGAGGGGGAGGCGCGGCTGCTGCGGGAGGCGCTGGCGGGGCCGCGGGCCCGGCATCCGGACGTGGCGGTGACCGAGGAGGTCGTCCGCGGGCACCCCGTGGACGCGCTGCTGCGGGCGTCGGAGGGCGCCGACCTGCTCGTCGTCGGCTCGCGGGGGCACGGGGCCTTCGCCGGGCTGGTCCTCGGCGCGGTCACCCAGCCGCTCCTGCACCACGCGACCTGCCCCCTGGCCGTCGTCCGCCCGGCGGCCCGGGAGACTCCCGATGCCGAGGACCGCGAGGGCCGTCTCCCGTGATCTTTGACCCCATCACATGATCACGGAGCTCGCCCTGATGCGCTCGGCGGCGTCGGAAGCCTGCCTGAGGCCGGCCTGATATGCGGGTGCCCAGGTGGCCCGGTCGGTGATGTCCGGACCGAACGCCTCGATCGCCTCGGCGTCAGGAACCAGCCGTATGACCACCCCCTCACCTGCCGCAATACCGTTCGTACCAGACAAATGTGCCATCGGCTCAGCGACGATCAACACATGCGCGTCACCCGCCAGATCGACGTTGATCCCGGCCCTGAGAGCACCGTCGATGTAACGACGACCCCCAATGGTGATCGGCGGCGCGGTCGCGGGGAAGGCAGTGCTGGCGGCCACGGCCTCAGGCAGCGATGCGGCGCCATGCCGGTCCCAGATCACCGCCTCGCCGGTCTCGGCGTCCACCGACGGGATCAGCAGCGGCGTTTCCGGCCATTGCCCTTGGCCGATCAGTGACCGCATCCGGGCGATGGCCGTCTCCTCGCCGCCGGTCGAGGCGGTGGCGGCGAGCTGACCGACCCGGCGCAGAGCCTCGGTCCGTTCAAGCCCCGTATCGCCGAGCGTCGCGAACACTTCCGCGAGTCTGTCCGGATCAGTCCGTACGCCGCCCTCGGGATCGGTCGGCGCAGGCAGCACGGCGAGCCGGTCGAGGTCCCCTCCACAAGCCAGAATCGCCCCCACGATGGCGCCCGCCGACGTACCCACGATCAGATCGGCTGCGCCCAGGTCCACCCCCTCGCGGCCCAGACCCGCCGCCAGCCCGGCCAGCCACGCCGTACCGACCGGGCCACCAGGCCCCAAGACGACCGCGCTCTCCACCGTCACTGACCGGCCTCCTCAAGCGCGATGTCCCGGACGTGAAGACCCGGCCGGTCCGGGTCGATGTTGTAGGCGACGATCCGGCGCGGGTGGATACGGATGAAGCTTGCGCTCACGTGCTCGTCCGGTGGTATGGCCGGCGACGCCGCCTGCGCCCGTCCCCGGATCTCCAGGAAGCGCACACCGGACGCCCCTTCACCCGCCACGTCGTCGACCACGAAAGACACATCCGGGCGGACCTTGATGTTGCGGAACTTCGCCGACGACTCCATTCCGAAGCCGAAGATGTCGATCGTGCCGAGATCGGCGTTGTGGTGGAACCCGACGGGTTTGTTCTGGGGGGTGCCGTCGGGCGCGACAGTTGCCAGCCGACCACGTTGCTGACAGGCCAGATACGTTTCCTCAACAGTGCTGAAAGCCATGGCTAGACCCTAAGAAGCATCAGCTGCACCTGCATCAGCCAAAAGCCCCGCCAGCTCTGGGACGAACGACCTAGGGCCCGTCGGGCTGGCGCCGCCGTACCCGGGGGCGGCGGCCGCTCAGGGGTGGACGAGTTCCAGGACCGCGATGCCGGCGACGACGGTGACGCCCGCCGCGACCCGCCGGCCGCCGAACGGCTCGCGGAGCACCAGCGCGCCGATCACGGCCGCGATGACGATGCTCGTCTCGCGCAGGGCCGCGACCGTGGCCAGGTCGCCGTGCGCCTGCGCCCACACCACCAGCCCGTACGCCAGCAGGGACAGCACCCCTCCGGTCAGGCCGCGTCCGGCCACGGGGCGCAGCCGGCGGATGAGGGAGCGGCCGTGCCGCGCCCACGCGACGAGCGGGAGGATCGGCCCCTGGAGGGCGAAGAGCCAGGCCACGTACCCGGCGACGGTCCCCGACTGCCGCACGCCCGTGCCGTCGACGATCGTGTAGGCCGCGATGAGCACCCCGGTCCCGGCGGCCGCCGCGAGCGCCGGCAGCTGGGCCCGTCCGGGCAGGCCGTCCGCCAGGGCCAGGCCGGCCAGGCCGCACGAGATCACCACGATGCCCGCGACGTCCTCGGGAGGCAGCGACCGGCCGAGCACGGTCGTCGACGCCAGGGCCACCAGCAGCGGCGACGTGCCTCGCGCGATCGGGTACATCTGCCCGAAGTCGCCCAGCTGGTAGGCCCGCAGCAGCAGGAACTGGTAGGCCGTCTCCAGCGCGGCCGAGACCGCGATGAACGGCCACGCCGCTGGAGCCGGCATCGGGGTGAGGCACACGAGAACGGCGGCGCACCCGGCCTGGGCGAGGCTGATCAGCGCGAAGCCGGCCAGCTTGTCCGGCACCTCGTGGGCCAGCCCGTTCCAGGCGGCGTGCAGCACGGCGGCGGCCAGCACCACGAGAGGAACGGCGGCCGGCGACGCGACCCCGGCCATGGCGCTCCCGCTGCTGTATCGAGACGGGTGTCACCCGCTCGTCCCCTTCGTCCCAGCAGTCTCCCACATCCCGTTGGTCCCGCTGGTCAGGAGGGGCGGACGGCCGGAGACAGGACGGCGCCCCCGGCGGGCATGCCGCCGAGGGCGCCGATCCGGCTGTCGCCGGGCGTCCTACGCGCTCTTGCGCCGCTGCTCCCGCAGGATGGCGAGGCGCTCGTTGAGGACCTCCTCGAGGTCCTCGATGGAGCGCCGCTCCAGGAGCATGTCCCAGTGCGTCCGCGGGGGCTTCGCCTTCTTCTGCTGCGGCTGCTCCGCGTCCACCCGCAGGGCCGGGCTGCCGCAGCTGCGGCACTCCCACGTCGTGGGGATCTCGGCCTCGACGGCGAGGGGCACGGTGGTGAGATGGCCCTTCGGGCACGTGTAGGACACCTCCTGGCGCGGCGCCAGGTCGGTGTTGCGGTCGTTCTCGTAGCTGGTCGCGCCGAGCCGGGTACCGCGAAGTGCACGCTCGCCCATGTTTCAAGCCTCCTGAGGTCCCCGCCTTAGAGGGGTTCGTTCGCCACCGCGTACAACGCCTGATACCGTGTGTGGATTCCCAGCTGAGACCTGATCCAATCGCGCTTTTTCCGTCCCTGTGGTCTCAGATGTGCTGCGGCACCTCGTTCCCCGCCTCGCGAACGGCCCGCGGAAGATTCACGGTCATGAGCAGCACGAAGCCGACCACGAAGAACACGATCAGCGAGACGATCGCGCTGCGGTAGCTGTCGGTGATCTGGAGCGCCAGGGTGAGCGTGAGGGAGCCCAGGAACGCCGAGCCCTTGTCGCTGATCTGGTAGAGGCTGAAGTACTCCGCCTCCCGGCCCGGCGGGATGACCAGCGAGTACAGCGCCCGCGACAGCGCCTGGGTGCCGCCCAGCACGATCGCGATGAGGAACGCGATGGCGTAGAACTGGACGGCCGCGCCCTCCTGGAGGAAGTACGCGACGGCGACCACGGCCGTCCACACCACGAGGCTGGCGAGCACCGTCCGCTTCATCCCGATGACCATGGCGAGGCGTCCGAGGGCGAGCGCGCCGCCGAACGCCACGAACTGCACCATGAGGATCGAGCTGATCTGGGTGGTCTTGCCCAGCCCCAGTTCCTGGTCGGCGTACGTCGCGGAGAAGCCGATCACCGTCTGGACGCCGTCGTTGTAGATCAGGTACGCGGCGAGGAACAGCAGCGTGCGGGGGTAGCCGCGCAGGTCGGCGATGGTCCGTCCGAGCTGGCGGAAGCTGCCGGTGACGGCCCGGCCCGCGGTCGCGTCGTGGGTGGCGACCGGCCGGTTGCGCAGCCGCAGCATCGGGATGACCGTGAAGGCGGCCCACCACATGCCGGCCGAGGCCAGGCTGACCCGTACGGCCAGGCCCGTCTCGACGGCCCCGGACAGGTACAGCACGAGGTTCACCGCGAGCAGGAGACCGCCGCCGAGGTAGCCGAAGCCCCAGCCCCTGCTGGAGATCGCGTCGCGCTCCTCCACCCCCGAGATCTGGGGGAGGAACGAGTCGTACACCACGCGGGCCGAGCCGTACACCACGTTGGCGAGCAGGAACAGCGCGCCGCCGAGCGCGTAGCCGCCCCCGGAGACGAAGTAGAACCCGAGCGTCGCCGCCGCGCCCAGGTAGGCGAGGAACGCCAGGATCTGCTTCTTGCGGCCCGTGTGGTCGGCCAGCGCGCCCACGACCGGCATGATCACGATCTGCAGCAGCACCGAGATCGTCACGAGGGCCGTGAAGTACGCCTTCGGCCGCAGGTCGAGCCCGAGGAACGACACGAAGCCGCCCTCGCCGCCGGCGGCCGTGGTCGCGACCGAGGTCAGGTACGGCCCCAGGAAGACGGTCAGGACCGTCGTCTGGAAGGCCGAGTCGGCCCAGTCGTACCAGTACCAGCCGCGCTGCTCGCGCCGCCGGGCGGCGGGCGCGGCCTCGTCGACGACCTGGGGGACGGTCATGCTCTCTCCTCGCCTACGGGGCGGTCGTGCGGGGGTGCCACTGGCCACGCGACTCCAGCACGTCGCGCAGGCCGCTGATGTTGTCCGTCATGATCCCGTCGACGCCGAGGTCGAGCAGGTAGGCCATGGTGACGGGGTCGTCCACGGTCCACACGTGCACCTGCATGCCGATCGCGTGGGCCGTGCGAACGAGCGAGCGGGTGGTCACCCGCAGGCCGCGGAAGCCGATCGGCACCTGGGCGCACGGCACGCCGGCGCGGGCGAGGCCGGCGAGGAGGCGGCCGTACCCGCCGCTCGCGGCGGCGGTGCGGAGGGCGGCGATGCCGCGCGGGCCGAGCGAGGAGCACACCTCGCGGCCCACGGCCCGGCGCGCCTGCGCGAGGCGAAGGTCGGAGAACGACGTGAGGCACACCCGGTCGTGGGCGCCGGTGCGGCGGATGGCCCGGGCCAGCGGCAGGATCGCCGCGGCCTCCTTGACGTCGATGTTGAACCGGACGTCCGGCCAGGTGCCGAGGAGGTCCTCGATCAGCGGGATCTCGTCGCGGCCGCCGATCCGCGCCTTGGCGACCTCCCGGTACGGCAGGTCCGCGATGCGGCCGGAGCGGTCGGTCACCCGGTCGAGCGTGTGGTCGTGGAAGGCCAGCAGGACGCCGTCGGCGGTCGCGTGGGCGTCGGTCTCCAGGTAGGAGTAGCCGAGCTCGACGGCCCTGGAGAAGGCGGCCATGGTGTTCTCGCGGCCCTCGGCCGCTCCGCCGCGGTGCGCGAAGGCGAGCGGCCCGGGGTGGTCGAGGAACGCGAAACGGCGGTGCACGAGCAGGAGTATGCCGGGTCCGGACCGGACCGTCAGCGCGGGGAGGTGAACATTTCAGTCACGGACCTCCCATCCGCGCCCCCGGTCGCCCCTGCAGCGACCGGGTGTCCCCGCCGAGGGACTGCCGGTCGTGTCGGCCGTTGCCGATCAGCGATGACGTTCAGGCTGATGTGGGTGTACGGCGCCGGCGGGTGGGATGTTGTGATTGAGCCGGAAAGTGTTGTCGGGATCGTAGACGGCCTTGATCTCGGTGAGGCGCTGGTAGTCCCTGGGTTCGTACGCGGATCGCACCTCCTTGGCGGCGTCCTCGCCGTTCATGAAGTTCAGGAGACGGCCGCCGGTGCTCCACGGGACGAGCGCTTCGAGCATGCGTTGGTGTGCCGGCCGAATGTCGGTGATGTCGGCGCGTTCCAGCCGGGAGATCACGTTGAACAGGTAGCGCGCGTCCCGGTTGCCCACGGCGTTGGCGATGGCCGGGGGGTGGGCGAGCCGTCCGCCGAGGTGACGCAGTTCGACGATGTGCGGCAGCGGCGCGTTGGGTGGGGCCAGGTCGAGGATGGTGCGTACGGCCGTGGTGTCGAGCTCGCCGAGCAGGGCGGTACCGGCCTCGATGAATCCGGGAAAGGGCGGATCGGCGTAGATGTACCCGGATTCCGTGTAGGGCAGCACGCCGAGGGTGTCGTTCATGGGGCCGAGTGCCCGCAACGGCTCGACCAGGTCCTCGGCGGCGTCGAGCACGTCCGCGGCGTAGGCGATGCGGACATGGACGGCCTGCCGGCCTCGTAAGGCCTCGGGGAACGCGGGGACGTCCGGGTAGGACATCTGCATGATCGATGAGCTCATCTCATCGGGCACGGTGGCCGTCCAGCGCAGGTAGGTGTCGAACACCTCGGCAGCCAGTTCGCCGGGGAACTGCAGGGATCCGCCGTAGAGGGTGGTGATCGGCACGAGGCCGACCTCGATGCCGGTCACCACCCCGAAGTTGTCCCGGCCGCCGCGTAGTGCCCAGAACAGGTCCGGGCAGGACTTCTCGGTGACATGCCGCAGCCGGCCGTCCGCCGTCACGACGTCGATGCTGCGCACGTGATCGGCGGCGTAGCCGTAGCGCCGGGAGAGCAGGCCGAGTCCTCCGGCCAGGGTGTAGGAGACCACGGCGAGGCCCGGATAGGAGCCGGACAGCGGCGCCAGCCCAGCGGGCGCGGCCTCGTGGATCACTTCGTCCCAGCGGGTTCCGGCGGCCACCCAGGCCGTCCTCGCCTCGGGGTCCACCCGGACACCCCTCATCCGAGTGGTGTTGATCAGCACTCCGCCCTCACCGGCGATGCCGGCTGACGCATGTCCGGTGCCCTGCACGGCGACCGGGAGCGCGTGGCCTCGCGCGAACTCCACCGCGGCCCGCACGTCCGCCGTTCCGGTCGCGCCCACCACGAGGTCGGGCCGATGCTGACGAGCGAGCTGGTACCCGGCCCGTTCGGTGTCGTAGCCCTCGTCCTCGGGTGTGAGCACGGGGCCTCTCACCCGCTTGGCCAGGGCCTCGACCTCGATCGGGCCGACGTCGGAAGGCTGAACGACGTGTGGGCGCACACTGCTCATGATCGTTTCCTCCGGGTTGCCGGTATCGGCACTCGACCGGCCGGAGCGGCCGTAGGTAGTAAGGCGACCTTACTATTTGGCCGCGCGGTATTGTCAAGTCGCCTGACGAATCACGACGGAATGGGGTGCCGGGGATGACGACGCGCGCCGGAACGCAGGGCGGCGAAGGTGTGAACAAGATCCCGCTTCCCGCCTTGTTCACGCAGGCCAAGGACGTCACGCTCGCCGTGCTGCATCGCCGGCTCGAAGAGGAGGGATTCGAAGGGATCCGTTACAGCCACGGCGCCGTTTTCCGGTTCATCGACGCCGAGGGCTCGCGGCTGACCGTGCTCGCCGAACGCTCAGGGCTCTCCAAGCAGGCGCTCGGCGAGGTGGTCACCGAGCTCGAGCGGCACGGCTACGTCGAGAGGACGGCCGATCCGGACGACCACCGTGCCAAGATCATCCGACTGACCGAACGGGGGATCAAGGCACGGGTCGCCGCCGCCCGAATCCTCGGGGACATCGAGCGGCGGTGGGCACAGCACCTCGGCCGGGATCGCGTCGCCGCCATGCGCACGACCCTGGAAGAGGTCGTCCGCTTCGAGAAGA
>NZ_KI866522.1:312479-338861 GCF_000511135.2 Microbispora sp. ATCC PTA-5024
AGGCAGAGCGCCGCCGCGACGGTGAGCTGGGCCGCCAGGTCGAGCACGCCGAGGACGCCGGCCAGGAAGAACGTGCCGGTGAGCACGCCCGCCAGCAGGATGGTGGCCGTCGCGAGGATCAGGCCGAGCGCCCCCAGGGTGATCCTGATCAGGCGGCGCTCGCCGGTGTCCCGCGACCGCCGGTGGAGCGCGGCGAGCAGCCCCGCCGGCAGCAGGTACGGCAGCGCGAAGGCCAGGTACGTCGCGATCGCGCCCACCGACGGGCCCTGGAGCCGCACCCAGCGCTGGAACGCCGACCTGTCCGACATCCGCAGGGCGATCTCGACCCGCGGAGGCGTGGCGCCGTCCCGCCAGACGTAGGTCTGACCGGGCAGCGCCGCCGACGGCAGGGGCGCGACCCGCCGTACGGAGAACTCGGGCGCCCGGAAGGTCACCGCCCGCCAGGTCGCGTGGGCCAGCGCGGGCGGCGGGTCCCCCGCCGAGGGCAGCAGCGCGACGAACCGGGTCCAGCCCGACACCCGGCCGCCCCACAGGCCCGCCGCCTCGGCGCCCCAGAGGGAGTCGGACACGTCCAGGGCCGTCTCCTCGGTGCTCTGCACGACGACCTCCGCGCCGTCGCCCGAGATGGTGGCCGCGGCCGACGACGGGCGGCCGCCGGCGAAAAGGCAGCCGTAGGCGTCGTCGCCGGACGCGTCGGCGAGGAGACCGGCCGCGCCCGGCCAGTCGCGCGGGACGCCGATCCGGGTGGTGCTCCTCAGCCGCGTGCTGTCGTACCCGCGCTCGGACACGGCCGCCGACGTCTCCACCCAGGCGTAGCGGGGAGGCGGCTGGGCGCACCCGGAGCCGTCCGCGGCGGCCGGAGGGAGCCGGAACACCAGGACGACGAGCACGATCCCCGCAACACTCCCCGCAACAGCCGCAAGCCGCCGCACAACCGACCTCCCCGGAGTCGAACGGTCCCCAAGGATGAGTCGGGCGAAAGTGGCTTTTGGTTACAAGGAGTCAGGAGAGCCGTCCGGGGCGCGGGTGTCACCCCTCCCGCGGCCCCGGCAGGGACGCCCACTCCCGGCGCCGCGTCTCGGCCATCGCGATCGCGGCGGCGACCGCCACGTTCACCGACCCGACCCGGCCGACCTGCGGGATGTACGCGACGGCGTCGGCCGCCTCCAGCGAGGCGGGGGAGCAGCCGTGGTCCTCGCTCCCCAGCAGCAGGCACACGTCGCCGTCCAGCTTCGCCTCGTGCAGCGGCGCGGCGTCGCCGGTGAGCTCGACCGCCACCACCCGGAAGCCGTCCTCCCGGGCGGCCCGCACGGCCTCGGCGACCGGGACCGGCTCGTGCCACTCGACCAGCCGGTCGGTGCCGAGCGCGATCTTCTGCGCCTTGGGGTTGGTCGGCGGGGTGGCGTTGCCCGCCAGCCAGATCGTGTCGGCGCCGAACGCGGCCGCCGTGCGGAAGATCGACCCGATGTTGAAGGGGCCCGTCACCGACTCCAGGATCAGCCCGAGGCGGCCCTCGGTGGCGCGGCGCCAGGTGCGGTTGAGCCGCTTGACGTCGGTCGGCCGCAGCTGCCTGCGGGGGTTCGGGGTGGTCATCGTTCGCTCACCGTTCTCCGTCGCGCTCGGGAATGCCGTCGTGGATGCCGTCCCCGGGCGGGGCGTCGACGCGCAGGACCCGGTAGGCGGCGCGTGAGGCGACCCGGGAGGTGGGGTGGCCCTGGTCGCCGAGCCAGCGCTGGAGCGAGTCGGAGCCGAGGTGCTTCTGCACCACCAGGTAGGCGGAGCCGCCGGGGGCGAGCCTGCCCAGCCAGCGGCTCAGCATCTCGTGCAGGGCCGCCTTGCCGATCCGGATGGCCGGGTTCGACCAGATGGCGCGGAACCGCACCCCGTCGGGCACCTCGTCCACGTGCACCGGCCTTACTTTGTCAAGGCCGGCGCTTGCGGCGTTCCGCGCGCACAGCTCCAGCGAGCGGCGGTTGACGTCGACGGCCCAGACGGTCGCGCCGGGCGCCCTCGTCGCCATGGTCAGCGCGATCGGCCCGTAGCCGCAGCCCAGGTCGAGCAGGTCGCCCTCCGCCGGGGGCGCCGGGACCGTCTCCAGCAGCACCCGCGTGCCCGGGTCGACCCGCTCGGGGGAGAACACACCCCGGTCGGTCTCCAGGCGCAGGTGCAGATCCGGGAGGACCAGGCTGACCGTGCCCGGCCGGCTGGCCGCCTGGGGACGCTCCTCGAAGTAATGGGCCACGTGCCCAAACGTACCAACGACGTGGCCCTGTGATCGCCGGGCGGCGGGCGTCAGGGGATCCGGGAGCCGAGCAGCATGGCGGCCCCCGCCAGCAGCAGGCCCGCCACGACCGCCGCGATGATGAACCGCTGGGTGATCTCCTCGTGCACGACCTTGTAGCCGAGCGAGGTGCCGATCTGCGCGTAGACGTCGCGGAGCTCGCTGCCCGACTCCGCCGTGTACGCCCGGCCGCCGGTCCCGTCGGACAGCGACTTCAGCGTCGCCTTGTTGACCGGCACCTGGACCGACCGGTTGTCGATGGTCACGGTGCCGTCCGGCGTGCCGTACGCGATGGTGGAGACGGGCACCTTGGCGCCGACGGACGCCTCGATGGCCTCGTTCACCGAGCGGCCCGAGGTGTTGTCGCCGTCGGACAGCAGCACGATCGCGGAGGGCGGCGGGTCGGTGACGGCCCGCTGGTCGAACGACCTGATCGAGTCGAGCGAGTTGAACACCGCCTCGCCGATGGCCGTGCCGGGCCGGGTGGTCAGGTTGGAGATCGAGGTGACGACGGCCGCGTGGTCGGTCGTGGGGGAGATGACCACGGCCGCCGACCGGGCGAAGGCCACCACGCCGACGTTGAACCGCTCGGGCAGGTCGTTGACGAACTGCTGGGCCGCCTGCTTGGCCGCGATCAGCCGGGTCGGCGTGACGTCGCCCGACTCCATCGACAGCGAGACGTCCACGGCGATCATGATGGTGGCGCGGTCCCTGGGCACCCGGACCGCGTCCGCCGGCCGGGCCGCGCCGAGGACCAGCAGGGACATCATCAGCAGGAACAGCACGGCCGGGACGTGCCGCCGCCAGGCCGGCCGCTCGGGCGCGACCAGCGACAGCAGCGCCAGGTTGGTGAAGCGAACGGTGTAGCGGCGCCGGGTGAACTGCATCGCCACGTACGCCGCGGTCAGGGCGGCGACGAGGACGAACAGCCACAGCCAGCCGGGAGACAGAAAGGTCACGATCCCGCCCCTCTGGTGGCGGCCATGCGGCGCATGAGGTGGGAGGCGCGCCGCTGCCGGAGGACGAACTGGGCGATGTCGACGACCCAGTCCTGGTCGGTGCGCAGGACCAGGTGGGCCGCGCCGGCGCGGCGCAGGGCGAGCTCGTTGGCCTCCCGCTGGGCGGCGGCGGCCTCGGCGTACCGGGTACGGAGCCGGGGGGACAGGTAGACGTCGCGGGAGCGGCCGGTCTCGGGGTCGGCGAGCGTGACGAGGCCGACGTCGGGGAGTTCGAGCTCGCGGGGGTCGATCACCTCGATCGCGAGCACCTGGTGCCGGGCGGCCATGCGGCGCAGGGGGCGCTCCCAGGTGCCGGGGTCGTCGAGGAAGTCGGACACGACGACCCGCAGCCCGCGCTTGCGGTGGGCGGAGCTCATCATCTCCAGGGCCGGGCCGAGCTCGGCCGAGCCCTGCGGAGCCGGAGGGGCGGCGAGCAGCGACTGCAGCAGCGCGAACAGCGCGGGCCGGCCCGGCCGCGCGGGGTAGCGGTGCACGTCGTCGCCGTGCAGGATGTACGCCCCGAACCGGTCGCCGACGCGGCTGGTCAGGAAGCCGATCGCGCCGACCGCCGAGATCACCAGGTCGCGCTTGGCCATGTCGGCGGTGCCGAAGTCCATGCTGGCCGACAGGTCGGCCAGCGCCCAGGTCTCCAGCTCCCGGTCGGCGATGAGGTCCCGCACGTGGGGGACGGTCGTGCGGGCCGTCACCGCCCAGTCCATCCGCCGGACGTCGTCCTCCCCGGGCACGTAGAGGCGGGTGTCGCCCAGCTCGCTGCCCGGGCCGGGGATCAGGCCCTGGTGGCGGCCCTGGAGCAGCCCGTCGAGCCGCCGGACCACGGTCAGCTCCAGGCGCCGCAGCGCCTGCTCGGGGGTCGCGCCGCTCACCGGTCCCTCACCCCGTCTCCCCCGTCCCGGTCCGCCGTCCCGGACCGTCGCGCCGTCACCGCTGGCCCTGGTTCCACACGACCAGCGGCGGCGGCACGGCCTGGAGGATCTGGCGCACGACCTCGCCGGCGTCCACGTCGTCGGCGAGCGCGTCGAAGGTCAGCATCAGGCGGTGCGACATCACGTCGGTCGCGACGTCGCGGACGTCCTCGGGCAGCAGGTAGTCGCGCCCCCGCAGCAGGGCGAGGGCCCGCCCGGCCGAGATCAGGCCCAGGGTGGCGCGCGGGCTCACGCCGACCTCGATGGTCTCCTCCAGGTCCCGCAGGCCGTACTCGCGGGGGTTGCGGGTGGCCATGACCAGCCGTACGACGTAGTCGGCGACGAGCTGGTGGACCGACACCTCCTCGGCCATGTCCTGCAGCCGCAGCAGCCGCGCCGGGTCGAGCACGGGCTTGGGCACCGGCGGCCGGACGCTCATGCGGTGGAGGATCTCCAGCTCCTCGTGGGCCGTGGGGTGCTCCACCCGCACCTTGAACAGGAAGCGGTCGCGCTGCACCTCGGGCAGCGGGTAGACCCCCTCGGACTCGATCGGGTTCTGCGTGGCCAGCACGATGAACGGCCGCGGCAGCGGGTGGGTGCGGCCCGCGAGCGTGACCTGCCGCTCGGCCATCACCTCGAGCAGCGCCGACTGCACCTTGGCCGGGGCCCGGTTGATCTCGTCGGCGAGCAGGAAGTTGACGAACACCGGCCCCAGCTCGATGTCGAACCGTTCGCTGCTCGGGTGGTAGACCCGGGTGCCGACGATGTCGCTGGGCACCAGGTCGGGGGTGAACTGGACGCGGGCGAACGTGCCGCCCACGACCGTGGCGAGGGTCGAGGCGGCGAGCGTCTTGGCCACGCCGGGAACCCCTTCGAGGAGGCAGTGCCCGCGCGCCAGCAGCGCCACCAGCAGCCGCTCCACCATGTGGTCCTGGCCGACGATCACACGCCGGACCTCGCCCAGCGCCTCCTGGAGCGTCTCGAGCTCCAGGCCGTCCTCGCCGGTCTTCTCGTTCGTCGCCACGCCCTTGCCGGGCTCCGGGTCACTGCGTTCATCGGCAACGGTCATGAGCGTTATTCAATCGTGACTCGGCTGGAGAATCCATTTCTCAACCATTTGCCCGCCCGGCCGCGTGCCACACCCCGCTCGCCGTCGTGTGTTTTCATGTGGGGTGATGGCCACTCCGCTGCAGTACGGCGACCCGCCCCACCTGGGGCCGTTCGTGCTGCAGGCGCGCCTGCTCACGGCCCCGGCCGGGCTCGTCTACCTGGGGCAGGGTCCCGATGGCCGGGTGGTGTCGGTGGCGGTCCTGACCAGCGGGGCCGCGCTCGACGCGGCGGCCCGCGACCGCTTCGTCACCGCGATCAGGGAGGCCCAGCAGAGCCGCTCGGGCGTGTGGGCCTGGGGGGCGTCGATCGTCGACCGGGTCCGCGGCCGCGCACCGGTGGAGCGCCCCCCGGTCCTCGCCATGCAGGACGGGGAGGCCCCCTGGGTGGCGGTGCCGTACGTGCCGGGCGGGCCGGGGGCCGAGCGGTTCCTCGACCCGGTGATGGTCTCGGGCACGCTGATCGGGCAGCGTCACGGCCCCGACTTCGTGCCCCACTGGCTGGGCGACCGCAACCCGGCGCTGCCTGCGCCGCCCGCCCCGGCCCCGCCGCCGGTCGCGACCCGGCGGTCGGTCGTGCTCGCCTCGACTCTGCTGGCCACGCTGGTGGTGGTGCTGCTGGTGATGCTGTGGCTGATGCTGTTCCGGGGGGACGAGGACCAGTTGCCGCCGCGGCCGCTGCCCGCGACGAACTTCGTGCCCACGCCGCCGCCCGTGCCCACGACGCCCGAGCCCCAGCAGCCGTCCCCGACGCCGTCTCAGGGCGGCACCGGCAGCCAGACCCCCGCCCCCGAGGACCAGGAGGACTCGGGCGAGCCCATCTGACCCTCCGGTCAGCGTTTGTGGACGAGCACGGTCCAGGAGTGCGGCGGGACCAGGGCGGGGTCGGCCGTGGCCGGTCCCTCGGCGACCGTGAGGTGGGAGACGCCGACGGGGAACCGGTAGGGCGTGTCGTGGATGTTGAGCAGCGTGAGGACCTCGCCCGCGCCGTCGCCGGCCGACCGGAGGGCGAGGGCCCGGCCGGCGACGTGGACGGCCTCCGTACGGGCCCGGACCAGCCAGGGGTTCCGGCGCCGCGCCCCGATGAGGCGCTGGTGGAGGCGGTAGGCCGGCCACCCGTGCGGCGCGAGGTCCCCGGGGGCGGCGGGGAACGCCGGCCGGACCGCGTCGTCGCCGCCCGCCCGTTCCTCCTTCACCCCGCGGAACGCCTGCTCGTCGCCGTAGTAGACGCTCGGGACGCCGCCCACCGTCATCAGTACGGCGAGGGCGTGGCCCAGGTGGCGGGGGTCGCCGAGGCGGCTCGCCAGGCGGGTCACGTCGTGGTTGCCCGCGAAGGTCATCGGGGCGAACGTCTCCAGGAACCCGTTGTGCCGGTCGAGCGCCCAGGCCAGCTCGAAGAAGTTGCCGTCGTTCAGGGAGCTCCAGATCGCCTTCCACAGCTCGTACTGGGTGACGGAGTCGAGCCCGCCCTCCCTGACGTAGGCCGTGTAGTCGCCGTGGATCACCTCGCCCGAGAACCAGGCGTCCGGGTGCGCCCGCCGCACCCGGGTCAGGGCCTCGCGCCAGAAGGGGAGCGGCACCGCGTACGCTGCGTCGAGCCGCCAGCCGGACGCGCCCCGCCCCAGCCAGTGGTCCATCACGGAGACGACGTGATCGAGGACGGCCGGTTCGCCGTGGTTGAGCGCGACCAGGTGATCGTGCCCCTCGAACGTGGCGAAGCCCCCCGCCCCCGTCCCGGGCCGGAACCAGCGGGCCGCGGGCGAGCCGGGCCCGTCGGCGGCGGCCCTGGCGAAGGCCGGGAAGCCGCGGCCCACGTGGTTGAACACCCCGTCGAGCAGCAGCCGAAGGCCCCGGCGGCGGGCCTGCGCCACAAGGTGGTCGAAGTCGCCGTCGTCGCCGAGCCGGGGGTCGATCCGGAAGTGGTCGACCGTGTCGTACCCGTGGGTCTGCGAGGCGAAGATCGGGCCGAGGAGCAGGCCCGAGCAGCCGAGGCCGACCGCGTAGTCCAGCCAGGCGTCCAGGTGGCGCAGCCGGTGCCGGACCGGCTCGCCCGGGGGAGGCGCGACGGCCGGGGCTCCGGTGAAGCCCAGCGGGTACACCTGCCACCAGATCGCGTGGTCGTGCCACGTCCCGCCCATCGCGCGCTCCCCTCATCGGCCGTTGTCCTGGTGCCCTGCCCCGCGCGGACGGCGTGGTGCCCGGCGCTCGCGGTGCCGTCCGCTGTGCCGGAGACGCCGCCACCTTCCTCCACCTGCTCAACCCTAAGCAGTGCGTACGATACCAACACGAGACAGGCGGGAATCACGTGCTCGCGCCCGAATAATGATAAGCGATAGCGTAGGAATATGACGGACGACGGGCTGAGCGCGACGGCGGCGGGGCTGCGCAGGGCGTCCACCCGGCTGGCCAGGCGGCTGCGGGCGGAGCGGCCCGTTCACGCCGTGAGCGGCCTCGGGATCTCGCTGCTCGGGCACCTGTACCGCCGAGGGCCGATGACGGCGGGCGAGCTCGCCGAGGCGGAACGGCTGCAGCCGCAGTCGCTGACCCGGGCGCTGGCGGCCCTGGAGAGCGGGGGGCTGATCGTCCGGTCGCGCCCTCCGGGCGACCGGCGTCGTCACCACATCGGCATCACCGAGGCCGGTGCCCGGGCCCTCGGCGATCACGTCCGTGAGGTGGACGACTGGCTGGCCCGGGAGATGGCCCGCACGCTCACCCCGGCCGAGTGCCGCATGCTGCGCATCGCCGCCGACCTGCTCGACCGCGTCCTCGACGAGGCCGGCCCCGCCGCTTCCGGCCGTCGCGGCGGCGAGTGAGCGAGCGGCCCGGCCGTACAGGAAAAACCGGTTGAGCCTCACCCTGCGTGAGCTTTTAGGGTCGCCGCCATGGACATCATCGTGCACGACACCGCCGCGGCCCTCGATCGCCTGCTCGCCGAGCCGCTCGAACGGCGCCCCGGCGCGCTGAAGGAGCTCATCGGCCCGATGTGGGGGCCGGCGCGGTGGACGGAGGGGGCCGACCTCGTCGACCTGCACCACCGGGGCGGCGGCATGCGCGTCGACCGGGACGACGACCGCTACGCCGCGGCGCTGCGCCGCATGCGGGAGGCGGGCCTCTGGGAGCAGGTCGCCGCACGCCTCGCCGAGGCCTGGGCGTACCAGCGGGAGGCGGTCCCCGGCATCAGGGCGGCCGGCACGCTGAACGTGTACATCATGCTCGGCGACCCCGACAACGACCACCTGGTGGTGCGGAACCGGGGCTACTTCGGCATGGGCGGCGTCCCCGGCATCCTCTACCTGCTCATCTGGCCCACCGAGGAGAACCTGGGCCGCCTGGGCCACTGCGCCGTCCACGAGCTCAACCACAACATCCGCTACCACAACGTCGTCTGGGACCCGGCCACGGTCACGCTCGGCGAGCACATCGTCTCCGAGGGGCTCGCCGACGCCTTCGTCCGGGAGATGTACGGCCCGGAGGCGCTGGGCCACTGGGCGACGGCCGTCCAGGGCGAGGCGCTGGACGCGGCCTACGCCACGATCGTGAAGGCGCTGGGGCTGACCGGGATGCACAACTTCACGGCGTACGTGCTCGGGGACGGCACGGCCGAGCTGATGGGGCAGACGCCGGTCGGCCTGCCCGACAACGCGGGGTACCCGGTCGGGCTGCGGATCGTCGACGCGCACCTCGCCGCCTCCGGCCTGACCGCGGCCCGGAGCATCGCGCTGTCGCGGGAGGAGATCCTGGCCAACGCCGGGCTGTGAGCCGTGGCGGCCGCCAGATGGTGAGCCATGAGGCCCCGGTAGTCTCGGTGCGCGTTTTCCGCACAATTGTCGGCAATCGGGGGGTCGTGCCGCATGCAGGCCGGTCAGATCACGCTCCTGCTTCTCGCGGCACTGGCCGCCGGCTGGGTGGACGCCGTCGTCGGCGGCGGAGGTCTGCTCCAGTTGCCGGCGCTGATCCTGGCCGGGCTGAGCCCGGTCCAGGCCCTGGCGACCAACAAGTCCGCGGCCATCTTCGGCACGGCCTCCGCCGCCGTGACGTACGCCAGGAGGACGAAGTTCGACCGGGCGGTGGCGGTGCCGGCGGGCGCGCTGGCCGTGGTCTTCGCCGGAGTGGGAGCGGCGTCGGCGGCCCTGCTGGACGCGGCGGTGCTGAAGCCGCTGGTCATGGTCGTGCTGCTGGGGGTGGCGGCGTTCGTGACGCTGCGGCCGGCGTTCGGCCGGATCCCCCGGCCCCACCTGCGGACCGGGGCGCGGGTGCTGTCGGCGGTCGGGGTCGCGGGTGTCGGCATCGCCTTCTACGACGGGATCCTCGGCCCCGGGACCGGGACGTTCCTGCTGATCGCGTTCACCTCGATCCTCGGGATGGACTTCGTCCACGCGTCGGCGACCGCCAAGGTCATCAACACCGGCACCAACCTCGGCGCGCTGATCGTCTTCGCCCTCCAGGGCCATGTGATGTGGACGCTCGGGCTGGGCATGGCGGTGTGCAACATCGCCGGAGCCCAGATCGGGGCCCGGATGGCGATCCGGCGAGGCGCGGGCTTCGTCCGGGTCGTCCTGCTGTGCGTGGTGGTCGCGCTGGTCGTCAAGCTCGCCTACGACCAGTTCCTCGCGGCGTGACGCTCTACGCCGCGCCCTCGGAGACCGGCGCCTCCCGGGCGGCGGGGTCGGGGGAGGGCGACCGGAGCGCCGGCGCCGCTAGGGCCACGAACAGCGCGAGCACGGCGGGCACGAACAACGCGCGGGGGAGCGTCACCAGCTCGGCCAGGCCGCCGATGATGACGGGCCCGGCGAGGAACCCGGTGTACCCGAGGCTCGCCACGGCGGCCAGCGCCCGCCCCGACTGCGCCTGGTCGCGGTGCCCGGCGGCGGAGAAGACCTGCGGGATGATGCACGACAGCCCGGCCCCGAACAGGCCGAACCCCGCCACACCCGCCACCGGGTGGCCGGCCAGCAGCGACACCGCGAGCCCGGCGCCGGCCAGCCCGCCGCACCAGCGGACCAGCGCCACCCGGCCCAGCCGGGCCGCGAGCCGGTCGCCGGCGAAGCGTCCCGCGGTCATCATGACGGAGAACGCGGCGTAGGCGGCCGCGGCGAAGGCGGGGGAGGAGCCCAGGTCCTCCCGCAGGTAGACCGAGCTCCAGTCGGCCGAGGCGCCCTCGCCCACCAGGCAGCAGAACGCGAGGACCCCGAGGAACAGCACGCCGCCGCCGAGCCTGCGCCGTCCCGGCCGTTCGCCGTCCGCGTGCGCGGTCGCCGTCCCCGCATGGTCCCGTACGGCCCAGCGCGCGCTGAGCAGGGAGATCACCAGGATCAGCGCGCCGACGGAGGCGAAGGTGACGGCCGGTCCCAGCCTCGCGTGCGCGAACAGCCCGCCTGCCGAGGCCCCGGCGAAGCCGCCCACGCTGTACAGGGCGTGGAACGACGACATGATCGGCCTGTTGTACGCGCGTTCGACGACGACCGCGTTGGCGTTCATCGCCACGTCCAGCGTCCCGTGGACCGACCCGAACACGAACAGGGCCAGCGCGAGCGTCGCGAGGTTCGGCATGAACGCCGGGAGGACGAGCACCAGCCCCTGCGCGACCGCCATCGGGACCATCGTGCGGTAGCTGCCGTACCGGTCGACGAGGCGGCCGACGACTTGCATGCCGGTGATGGCCCCGGCGGCGATGCCCAGCAGGCCGAGGCTCAGCTGGCCGTCGGTGAGGCGGAGGTCGGCCTTGATCGCCGGGATGCGGGCCGTCCAGGTGCCGATGGCCATCCCGGCCAGCAGGAACAGGCCGTAGACGGCCACGCGGGCGCGGGCCAGGGAGGGGTGGGAGGGGGCGGGCAGAGCCATGACGCGTGCTCCAAGGGGTAGGGCCGGCGAGCCGGGGGCTCGCGGCCTCGGGCGTACGCTCTCCGGCGGACGGATCCCGTGCCGCGTGAGGCGGCCGGTGACGGTGCGGCTCAGGCGGTGACGGTGCGGACGGCGACGCCGGCGGCGGCGAGGGCGTCGCTCTGGTCCTGGGGGACGCCCTCGTCGGTGACCACGAGGTCGAGCCGGTCGAGGGAGCAGACCGCGCCGAACGCCGTACGGCTGAACTTCCCGGAGTCGCAGGCGACGATGACGCGGCGGGCCGAGGCGATGGCGGCCTGCTTGATGGCCACCTCGGGCAGGTCGTGCGCGGTGAGGCCGTGCTCGGCGGTGAGGCCGCAGCACCCGATGACCGCCGTGTCGAAGCGCAGGGACCGGATTGAGGTCTCGGTAAGCGGCCCGACGAAGTTCATCTCGCCGTGCCGGACCTCGCCGCCCGGCAGGACCAGGCGGACCCGCGGCGCGGCGGCCAGCTCCTGCGCCGCCTGGAGTGCGAGCGGCAGCACGGTCAGCCGCCGGTCCCGTACGGCGCGGGCGACCTCGAGCACGGTGGTGCCGCCGTCGAGGAGCACGGCCTCGCCGTCCGCGAGCAGGGCCGCGACCTCGGCGCCGATCCGCCGTTTCGCCTCGACCGCCTCACGCTCGCGGACGCCGAACGGAGGCTCCTCGCCGCGCAGCAGCAGGCTGAGCGCGCCGCCGCGGACGCGCCGCACGACGCCCTGCTGGGCGAGCTCGTCCAGGTCGCGGCGGATGGTCATCTCGGACACGCCGTACGTCGCGGCGAGCTCGGCGACCGAGACGCTGTCGGCGGTGCGCAGCGCGTTCATGATGGCCCGGATACGATCGGCACTCTCCATGTGTGCAATTGAACATGCCGTGTGTGCGGAACGCAAGTAAATCTACAATGTAAAGGTGGCAGACTGGAGCGCATGCGCGCGAGCCGGTTGCTGTCCCTGTTGCTGCTGCTCCAGACCCGCGGCAGGATGACGGCCTCCGAGATCGCCGACGAGCTGGAGGTGTCGATCCGCACCGTGTATCGGGACGTGGAGGCGCTGTCGGCCGCGGGCGTCCCCGTGTACGCCGACCGCGGGCCGCTCGGGGGCTACCAGCTGCTCGACGGGTACCGGACCCGGTTGAACGGGCTGAGCGCGGAGGAGGCGTCGTCGCTGTTCCTGGCCGGTCTGCCGGGCCCGGCGGCGGAGCTGGGGCTGGCGGACCTCGCCGCCACCGCGGAGCTGAAGCTGCTGGCCGCGCTGCCTCCGGAGCCCCGCTCGCACGCCGCCCGGATGCGGGAGCGGTTCCACCTCGACGTCCCGGGCTGGTACCGGGGCAACGACGAGGTGCCGCACCTGATGGAGGTGGCCGAGGCGGTCTGGGAGGACCGGGTGGTCCGGCTGCGGTACCGGCGGTGGGGCCCGGCCGAGGTGGAGCGGCTGATCCACCCGTACGGGCTGATCCTCAAGGGCGGCTCGTGGTACCTGGCCGCCGCGTGCGACGGCAGCGTGCGGACCTACCGGGTCAGCCGGATCGTCGAGGCCCGGGTGCTCGACGAACGCTTCGAACGGCCCGCCGACTTCGACCTCGTGGCGTTCTGGCAGCGGTTCGCGGCCGACTTCGCCTCGCGGCTGTACACAGCGGAGGCCGTCGTCCTGCTCACGCCCGGGATCCTGGACCTGGCCCGGTACACGCTCGGGACGGACGTCGTGGACAAGGCCCTGGCCGACGGCGTGACCGAGCCCGACGGACGGATCCGGATCACGCTGCCGATCGAGTCGGTCAACCACGGCCGCTGGCAGCTCCTGCGGCTGGGCGCCGCCGTCGAGGTGCTGGAGCCGCCCGAGCTGCGGGCGCTGATGACCGAGGCGATCGCCGAGCTGTCGCGCCTGTACGGCGTGGGCCCCCCGCCGGCCGGGGACGCGACGGAGTGATCGCCGCCCTGCGCCTCACGCGCGGGCTGTCCGGTGGCCTCACGCGCCGGGGGCGCCGTGCGATGGGGTCAGCGGCCGTCGAGGCGGGCGGAGGCCTCGCCGAAGACCCAGCCCTCCGTCTGGGCGATGAAGTCGGACGGGAAGCCGAGGGCGAAACCGGTGGCGTCCTCCAGGCGGCGGACCGCGTCCTCCGGGAGCCGGCAGTCCAGGGCGCCGAGATTGTCCTTGAGCTGCTCGACGGTCCGGGCCCCGATGATCGGGGCGACGGCCCGGGAGCGCGCCCTGGTCCAGGCGATGGCGACCTGCGAGCACGTCACGCCCAGCTCGTCGGCGACCTCCTGCACGGCGCGCGCCACCGCGTGGTCGCGCTCGCTCAGCGACGCGGCGTCGACCCGGGTGCCGGATCCGGCTCCGCCGGGACGGGTGTACTTGCCCGACAGCACCCCGCTCGCCAGCGGCCCCCACGCGGCGACGGTCATGCCGAACGCCTCGGCCATGGGCAGGAGCTCGCGCTCGATGTCGCGGTTGAGCAGGTTGTAGGGCACCTGCAGGCCGGCGAACGGCGTCCAGCCGCGCCACTCGGCGAGCGTGTTGGCCCGGGAGACGATCCAGGCGGGGGCGTCGGAGATGCCGACGTACAGGACCTTGCCCGAGCGCACCGCGTCGTCCAGGGCCCGCATGGTCTCCTCGACCGGGGTGTGCCGGTCCCACAGGTGCACCCAGTAGAGGTCGACGTAGTCGGTCCGCAGCCGCCGGAGGCTGGTCTCCAGCGACAGCGTGAGGTTCTTGCGGTGGTTGCCGGCGGCGTTGGGGTCGGCGGCGTCGCGGGAGACGGTGTACTTCGTGGCCAGCACGAACCGGTCGCGGCGGCCCTCCAGGAGCTCCCCGACGATCTCCTCGCTCGCCCCTCCGCGGTAGTTGATCGCGGTGTCGACCACGTTGCCGCCGGCCTCGGCGTACGCGTCGAGCATGCGGCGGCACTCGTCCGGGGGCGCGCCCACGCCGCCCTGCTCGCCGAACGTCATCGCGCCCAGGAAGAACTCCGAGACGCGCAGCCCGGTGGGCCCCAGCAGCCGATATCGCATGACGGTCCTCCCGGCGGTTGGGAGGTCGGGTCCTGACCGACCTCCGATGAAGATCGTGCGCCGCCCATCCTTCCCGCTGCCCCGGCCCCGGGCAAGCGCGGGACGCCGGCCTGTGGACAACGGCGGCCTCCGCCGGGACGGCCTCCGGACAAACCTGTTGCGTCTCCGCAGGCGAGATGGGAACGATGACGGTCGTGTTCCTCATCGCCTTCGCCGGAACGTGCCCGCTCCTCGCCATGTCGCTGTGGCGGGCCGGGGCGGTGCTCGGCCGGCCGTCCGTCCCGCGGTGGCCGGACCGGGTCAGCGGCATGATCCTGATCGGGCTCGGTGTGCGGACGGCGGTGGAGGCGCGATGACGATCCGGTACGAGACAGCGGGGAACGGCGACGCGGTGGTGCTGCTGCACTCGGCCGTCGCTGACGGGCGGATGTGGGACCCGCAGTGGGGTGCGCTCGCGGAGCGGTTCCTCGTGGTGCGGCCTGACTTCCGCGGCTACGGGCGGACGCCGTTCGCCGCGTACGGGCCCTACTCCGACGCGGAGGACGTGGCGGACATGCTGGCGGCCCTCGGCCGGCGCCGGGTCGCGCTCGTGGGCGCCTCCTACGGCGGGCGGGTGGCGCTGGAGCTGGCGACCGGGCATCCCGGCCTGGTGTCCCGGCTGGTGCTGCTGAACGCGGGCTGCGGGCTGCCGGCGACGCCGGACCTGGCGGCGTTCGCCGCGGAGGAGGACCGGCTCCTGGAGGCCGGCGACATCGGGGGAGCGGTGGAGCTGAACGTCCGGACGTGGCTGGGCCCGGAGGCGGACGCCACGGCGAGGGAGAAGGTGCGGGTCATGCAGCGCCACGCCTTCGAGGTGCAACTGGCCGCCGACCCGAGGCCTGAGGCGACCCGTCCGGACATCGATCTGGCGTCGGTCACGGCGCCGGCGCTCGTCGTGGCGGGCGGCCGCGACCTGCCGTACTTCCGGGAGACGGCCCGGCACATCGCCGCGGAGGTGCCGGACGCGACGCTCGTCGAGCTGGAGTGGGCGGGGCATCTGCCGAGCATGGAGCGACCGGACGAGATCACCGCGCTGCTCCTGGACGCCCTCACGGCCTGATCTACATTGTAAAGGCGCCGGGTCGGTGAAGCCATCCCCAACGACATGAAAGGCACCGCCCCGGCCGGACAGGCCGGGGCGGTGCGCGCGTCGGGCGGGATCAGTGGTTGAGGGACCGCATGCCCTCGGCGTTGTACCGTTCGCCCGCGACCTGGGCGGCGAGCCCGTCGAGGACCGTGATCTGCTCGGCGGTGAGCCGGATCTCGCTGGCGCCGGCGTTCTCCTCCAGGCGGGCGACCCGCTTGGTGCCGGGGATGGGGACGACGTCCTCGCCCCGGGCGATGACCCACGCGAGCGCCACCTGGGCGGGGGTGGCGCCGATCGAGCGGGCGACGTCGCCGACCTGGGCGGCCAGCGACTGGTTCACGGCGAAGTTGTCGCCCTGCCAGCGCGGGTTGTGGCGGCGGAAGTCGTCGCCGCTGAGGTTCTCGTTGCCGGTGTAGGCGCCGGTGAGGATGCCGCGGCCGAGGGGGCTGTAGGCGACCAGCCCGATGCCCAGCTCCCGGAACGCGGGCAGCACCTCGTCCTCGATCCCGCGGGTGAACAGGGAGTACTCGTACTGTCCGGCGGTGATCGGGTGGACGGCGTGGGCGCTGCGGACCGTGGCGGCCGAGGCCTCGGAGATGCCGAGGTGGCGGACCTTGCCGGTCTCGACGAGCTCCTTGAGCGCGCCCCAGGTCTCCTCGACGGGGACGGCGGGGTCGACGCGGTGCTGGTAGTAGAGGTCGATGTGGTCGACGCCGAGCCGCTCCAGTGAGGCGTCGCAGGCGCGGCGCACGTAGTCGGGCCGTCCGTTGACCCCGACGCGGGTGCCGTCGGGCAGGCGCTCGATGCCGAACTTGGTCGCCAGGACGACCTCGTCGCGGCGGCCGGCGATGGCCTTGCCGACGAGCCGCTCGTTGGTGAACGGGCCGTACATGTCGGCCGTGTCGAGGAAGGTGACGCCGAGGTCGAGCGCGCGGTGGATCGTCGCGATCGACTCGGCCTCGTCGCCGGGGCCGTAGAAATCGCTCATGCCCATGCACCCGAGGCCCAGGGCCGCGGTGCGCAGTCCCTGGCCGAGCGTGTGGTGCCTCATGAGTCCCCCATCAGCTTGTCGTAGACGTTGATCTTGTAATCGACGAGGGCCAGATCGTCCTTGAGCTGCTCGATCTTGCGGAGCACCTCGGCGCGGTGGGCCTCCAGCAGCTCCTTGCGGGCCGCGTAGGTGTCCTCGCCGCGCCGGGCGAGCTCGGCGTAGCGGCGCATGCCGGCGATGGACATGCCGGTGGCGCGCAGGCGGGTGAGCAGCCGGATCCAGTCGGCGTCGCGCTCGGTGTAGCGGCGGTGGCCGTTGCCGCCGCGGTCGGGCGGCTCCCGCAGGAGACCGGCGCGTTCGTAGTAGCGGAGCGTGTGGGCGGTGAGCCCGGTGCGCTCCGCGACCTGAGCGATCGTCATCCCCTCGTCCATGGAGACCAGTCTGTGAGTTGGAGCGCGCTCCAAGTCAAGCGGACCCCTCGGCCGACGCCGGCCTCCGTGGACACCTCGTCTGGGAATTGTCGGTGGGGGGCGGCACGATGGCGCCATGGCTTCCTGGCAGGAGTTCGAGAAGGAGATCCCCGATCTGGCCGCCCGCGTGGTGGCCTCGATGGGGAAGGGCAGGCACAAGACGATGGCGACCCTCCGCGCCGACGGCTCGCCCCGCATCAGCGGCACGGAGGTGGAGTTCAAGGACGGCGAGGTGTGGATCGGCTCGATGCCGGGCGCGGTCAAGGCGCTCGACCTGCGCCGGGACGGCCGGGTCGCGATCCACAGCCCGTCGGACGATCCCGACGACGCGAACCCGGGGGCGTGGAGCGGCGACGCCAAGCTGTCCGGCCGGGCCGTCGAGGTCGACGATGCGGCGGTGCTGCAGGCCTACGGCGGCCCGCCCGGGCAGGAGTTCCACCTGTTCCGGATCGACGTGTCGGAGGTGGTGTTCACCCGGGTGGACGAGGAGGGCGAGCACCTGGTCGTCGACATGTGGCACGAGGGCAGGGGCCGCCGGGTCGTCCGCCGAAAGTGACGCCTTCAGACCGGGGATCGCGACCGGCCGGCGGCCGATCGCGGGGGGAGGGCGCCGGGGTGCGGGGCTGTGGCGGGGAGTTCCACGGTGATGCGGATCCCGCCGGTGGGGCGCGGGGTGAGGGTGAGCGTTCCGTCGTGTGCCTGGGTGATGGTTTTGACGATCGCCAGGCCGAGGCCGACGCCTGCGTGGTCGGTGTGGATGCGCTCGGTGCCGCGCTGGAACGGCTCGGTGAGCGTCGAGATCAGCTCTGGGGTGAGCTTCTCGCCGGTGTTCTCGACGGTGAGCACCGCGGTCGTGGGGCGGGCGCGGGTGTTCACCCACACGGCGCCCTGCTCGGGCAGGTTGTGGACGATCGCGTTCTGCACGAGGTTCGTGGTCAGCTGCAGCAGGAGCGCCTGCGAGCCGATGGCGGGGGTGATGTCACCGGAGGTCTCGATGGTGACGCCGCGCTTTTCCGCCAGGGGGAGGAGCGTCTCGGCGGCCTCTTCCGCCAGGAGGGACAGGTCGACGTGTTCCCGGGTGAACGACCGCCGGTCGGCGCGGCTGAGCACGAGCAGTGCCTCGGTGAGGTCGATCGCCCGTGTGTTGACGGCGTGGAGGCGTTCGATGACCTCGCCGGTGTCGTGGTTCGGGTCGGTGCGGGCCACGTCGAGAAGCGCCTTCGAGATCGCCAGCGGGGTGCGCAGCTCGTGAGAGGCGTTGGCCGCGAATCTCCGGTGTTCGGCGACGTGTGCTTCGAGCCGCTCGAGCATGCTGTCGAAGACGTCGGCGAGTGCGCGGAACTCGTCCGTGCGGCCCGGCAGCCGGATTCGGTGGGAGAGTGATCCGGTCGTGGCCATGCGGGTGGCGTCGGTGATGCGGGTCAGCGGGGCGAGCATCCGGCCGGCGAGGATCCACCCTCCGGTGAGGCCGAACATGAGCAGGAAGACCAGCACCGCGCCCGCGGCCGACGCGAAGTCGTGCAGGAGGGTCGAGCGGACCAGCACTCCTCCGGGGACACTGGTGTAGGCGGGCAGGTGGCGCAGGACGAAGATCCATATCGCTGCGAGCAGCAGGAAGCCGGCGAGCATGAGGAATCCGGCGTAGCTGAGGGTGAGTTTGAGGCGAACGCTCAGCCCGGGAGCCCTATGCACGGTCTCCTCCCTCGGGTCCTGCCTCCGGTTGGGTGTCGATGCGGTAGCCGACGCCGGGAACGGTGGCGATGATCCAGGGTTCGCCGAGACGCTTGCGCAGCGCCGAGACCGTGATGCGCACGGCGTTGGTGAACGGGTCGGCGTTCTCGTCCCACGCCCGTTCCAGGAGTTCTTCGGCGCCGACGACACCGCCTTCGGCGGCGACGAGGACGTCGAGCACGGCGAACTGCTTCCTGGTCAGCGCGACGTAGCGGCCGTCCCGGTAGACCTCCCTGCGGAACGGGTCCAGCCGCAGGCCGGCGATCTCCCGCACCGGCGGCCTGTTGTGGGCGCGTCTGCGGTCGAGTGCTCTGAGCCTGACGACGAGCTCGCGCAGCTCGAAGGGCTTGGTCAGGTAGTCGTCGGCGCCGAGTTCGAACCCGGTGACCTTGTCGTCGAGCCTGTCGGCGGCGGTGAGCATGAGGATCGGCATGCCGCTGCCGGAGGCGACGACGCGTTCGGCGATCTCGTCGCCGGACGGCCCGGGGATGTCGCGGTCGAGGACGGCGATGTCGTAGGAGTTGACGCTCAGCAGTTCCAGAGCGGTGTCGCCGTCGCCCGCGATGTCGGACGCGATCGCCTCCAGGCGCAGACCGGCGCGGATGGCGTCCGCGAGAAAGGGTTCGTCCTCGACGATCAGCACACGCATGCGACCGATGCTACGGGGCGGCGCATATCGCCGGCGTATCGGAAATTCCATACGTGCCGGCAACGCCACGCCGCCTTCACTGGCGGCATGTCGCAGATACCGGCCTCGACGCGGAAAGCGTCCCGGAAGAATCACTGGATTCTCGGCGTCGGCCTGATATTCGTCATCGCGATGATCGGCGCGGCCTTTGGCTGCCAGGCGCGGAATTCCCCGCCCTCCTCGGCCGCGTCGTGGTCATTCCCACCGGCGTCGCCCTCGAAGGTTCCCCGTGGTGGGCTGCGTGGTTCTCCAGGCAAGAAAGATCCGCGCAGTGAACACCGTGGTCCGGTCGGCGAGGCCGACGGTGTCGTCCCCGACGGTGTCACGGTTTTCGACGACGCGATTCCGGCCGTGGCCAACCTGAATCCCGATCTCCTCGACGCGCTCCGCCGGGCCGCGACCGACGCCGCCGATGAAGAAATCACGTTCTACGTCAACAGCGGCTGGCGTTCTCCGGCGTACCAGAATCAGCTTCTTCGCGAAGCGGTCTCCACGTACGGCTCAGAGAAAGAGGCCGCCCGATGGGTGGCGACCGCGGCGACCTCGTTTCATGTGAAAGGAGAGGCGGTCGACATCGGGCACCCCGACGCCGCGGCGTGGCTGTCGGAACACGGGGCCGCGTACGGGCTGTGCCAGATCTACCGGAACGAGGCCTGGCACTACGAACTGCGCCCCGAAGCGATCGATCACGGCTGCCCGCCCATGTACGCCGACCCCACCCAGGACCCCAGGATGCGGAGGTGACCGACGTGCGAGGACAGGCGATGGCGGACCGGGCGGAGTCCGGGCGGGGCGGCGCCGGCTGCCGGACCGCGGGAGTGCGCCGGGCGCCCCTGATCGGCTCCCGGCCGCAGCCCTGGAGACGTGGCCTGGTGCTCGCAGCGACGGCGTTGCTGCTGGGCCTGCTCATGCTGCTGCACGCGAAGATCCCGAACCGGCCCGGGAACCTCGGCAGCCTGGTGGAGACCTTCCTGCCGTGGTCAGGCCTGGGCATCGCGGTGCTGCTGGCCGGGGCGCTGCGGCGCCGCTCGGCCGCCGCGGCGGCCGCGCTGCTGCTGCCGGTCGTGGTGTGGGTGCACCTGTTCGGCGGGCGGCTCACCGACAAGTCCCACCCGGGCGCCGACCTCATCGTGGCCGGCCACAACGTCGGCGCCGCCACCCCCGGCCCCGCCGGCACCGCCCGCGACCTGGCCGCCTCCGGGGCGGACGTGCTGGGGCTGGAGGAGCTCACCCCGCAGGCCACGGGCACGTACGAGAAGGAGCTGGCGAAGACCTACCCCTACCACGTGGTGCTGGGCACGGTCGGGCTGTGGAGCAGGCTGCCGCTGTCGGACCCCCGGCCGATCGACGTCATGAACTACGGGCCGCTGGCGCAGACCCTGCCGGCCGGCGAGAAGGCGGCCCCCAACCGGGCGCTGCGCGCCACGGTGACGACGAACCGCGGGCCGCTGACGGTGTACGTGGCCCACCTGGGTTCCGTACGGGTGAACCCCAGGGCGGGCTTCTGGACGGCCTCGCGGAACATCGGCGTGCAGGCGCTCGGCGCGGCCGTCGCCGCCGAGAAGAACCCGCGGGTGGTGCTGCTCGGCGACCTGAACGGCACCGTGGACGACCGCGCGCTCGCCGGTATCACCGCACAGCTGCGCTCGGCCCAGGACGCGGCCGGGGACGGTTTCGGCTTCACCTGGCCGGCGTCCTTCCCCGTGGTGCGGGCCGACGAGATCCTGGTCCGCGGCGTGGAGCCGGACAGCTCGTGGGTGCTGCCCGCCACCGGCAGCGACCACCTGCCGGTGGCGGCCGGGATCAGCTGGTGAACACGGCGCCAGAACCTACGCAGACCCCTCGAGGGCCGTCGGCAGCCCGCACAGCGCGAACAGGCCGGCGTCGAGGAACGCGACGACCCGGGCGACGCCGGCGGCGGTGACGGTGAGGACCTGTAGGGCGTGCGCGCGGTACACGCCGTCGCCGCCGCGGGAGTAGGACCCGAACGCGGGCTGCCCGTTCACGCTGGTGAGGACCATCCGCTGCTCGCCTGCGGCCAGGACCCGGCCCCTGAGGAACCGGATCACCGTCTCCCGCCCCGCGTACCAGGTCGGGATCGGCGGCATCTCCCAGACCGCGTCGTCGGTCAGCACCCCGGCCAGCACGCGGACGTCGGCGTTCTCGAACGCCGCGGCGTACCGGTCGAGCAGCGCCCGCCGGGCCGGGTCGGCGGGTTCTGCGATCGCGTCCTGGGTGGGCGCGATCCGGTTGAGCTGGGCCCGGGCGCGCTGCAGCGCGCTGTTGACCGCGGCGGGCGTGGTGCCGAGCAGGTCGGCCACCTCGCTCGCCCGCCAGGCCAGGGCGTCGCGCAGGATCAGCACCGCCCGCTGCCGGCCGGACAGGTACTGCAACGCCGCGACGAAGCCCAGCCGCATGGTCTGCCTCGCCTCGGCGACGGCGGCGGGATCGGGCGGGGCCGATCCGAACAGCGCGTCGGGGGCGGGTTGCAGCCACGGCACCTCCGCGGAGCCGGGGCGCGGCGGCTCGTCCGGGTGGTCGCTCGGGCTGCCCAGGCCCGACGGCAGCGGGCGCCGGCCGTTGCCCTCCAGCGCCTTGAGGCACGCCCGGGTCGCGATCCGGTACATCCAGGTGCGCATCGAGGAGCGCCCCTCGAAGCGGGCGTAGCCGCGCCACGCCTGCAGGTAGGTCTCCTGGAGCACGTCCTCGGCGTCGTGGATCGACCCGAGCATGCGGTAGCAGTACGCGAGCAGTTCGCGCCGGAACGGCTCGCTCCGCCGGACGAACTCCTCGTCCTCCTCGTGGGGCGTGCCGGGCCGCGTGGGCGCCGGCGGGTGCGCCGTCCGCGTCATGGTCGTCATGGTCGTCATGGTCCTTTCACTCATCCCATCGGCCAGAACATCGTGGCCATCGCCGCCGCCATGAGAGCGTGCGCCACATGGGAGATCCTTTCCGCGGCGCCGGGCGCCGCCCCACCTGAGCCGGGCCGCACTCCGCGGATCAGGAACCACACCGCCGCGCCCGTGAGCACGAGGATGAGCATCCAGCTCAGGGCCGGGGACTCGATCATTCCAGGACTCCCGTGGTCGAGACGGACGGGTGACGCCCCCTGGAGAGGCGTCACCCGGGGTGCCGTCGGGGTCTGCTCAGTGATGGTGGGCGTGGTGGGAATGGTCCGCCCCGCCGTCGTAGGTGTCGTGGTAGGGGAACTCGCTGACGTGGCGCCGCCGGCCCAGAGGGGTCAGGTCGAGGTAGTGGTAGGTGCTGAGCATGAGCTCCGCGCCCCGGCCGTACGTCGAGTAGGTGTGGTAGACGCCGCCCTCGTCGCGGACGAAGACGCTGATGCCCTGGCCGTCGCCGTGCACCGCGTACTCCAGGCCCTGCCGTTCCAGGGTCGCCTTGTCCTTGTAGTTGTACTCCACCGGCGCGACGGCCTCGTCGTTGGTGACGTGGAAGTCGTAGTTGAAGTCGCTCCCGGCCGAGGAGTACCACGGGATGGTCCACCCCATCCGCGTCCTCCACCTCTCGATCTTGGCCAGGGGGACGCGGGAGACGAGCGCGAGTGTCGTGTCACTGGCGTGCAGGTGCTCCAGGCGGCCCACGTTGTCGACGGCGAACGAGCAGCTCGGGCAGCCGTCCTCCCACTCCTCGTTCCACATGAAGTGGTACACGAGGAGCTGACGGCGGCCCTCGAACAGGTCGGCCAGGCGGGCCGTGCCGCCCGGGCCCTCGAACACGTAGTCCTTGTCCATCCGGACCATCGGCAGCTCCTGGCGCCGCGCGGTGACGGCGTCCTGCGCCCGCATGACGTCCTTCTCCTGCTCCAGCAGCTTCAGCCGCGCCGCCAGCCACTCCTCGCGCGACGCCGTCCGTGGGAAAGCCATCGTCTTCTCCTTCTGCTCTTCGTCGGGCTCATGACCGGAACAGGCGGTAGGAACCGACCAGCGTCGCTCCGGCGCTGACCGGCGGGACGGCCATGCGACCGGCCGCGCCGTGCTGGAACTCGGCGAACGCCGCCGACCGCCGGAGCGGGTTGTCGTCCCCCTCGACCAGGGCGACGTGCACGAAGCCGACGCCGTCGGCCAGGCGGAACGCCCCGTAACGCAGCCCCTCCGGGGCCGTCTCGTTCAGCTCGCGGAACACGCGCTCCACCAGCCGCTGGTTCTCCGCCGCCGCGTCGGCGCGTGTCTCGTACCGCACCACGACCGTCTCGCCCATCTGGACGACCCTCCTCATCCGCCTGCTGTCACACCCTGCTGTCACACCGGGGAGCGGCCGCGCCGTTCCCGGTCGTCCACAGGTACAGAGGCGCCGCGCCGGAGAAATTCATCGGCCGGCCGCGAATGCTGTCGATCCGGCGGCCGTTCCATTCGTCGGGGAAGGTGGACGGGCCCATCCGGGCTCCACACGACGGGACGCGCGACATGGCGAAATATCTGGTGCTCATCTACGGCGACGAACGGGAGTGGGCGGCGATGTCCCCGCAGGAGCGGGAGGCGCTCGGCGAGGCTCACCGCGCCTTCTCCGCAGCGGCGGGGCCGGCGGTCCTCGGCACCCACGAACTGCGTCCGGCGTCCGGCGCGACGACCCTGCGCGCCGATCCCGGCGGCCGGGTCGTCATGACCGACGGGCCGTTCCTGGAGACCAAGGAGGCGGTGGGCGGCTACTACCTGATCGACGCGCCCGACCTCGACGAGGTGGTGCGGCTGGCGTCCCGGTTGTACGAGGTCTCCGCCGGGCACAGCGGGGTGGAGATCCGCCGGGTCGTGGAATGAGCTCCCGCTGACGGCCGGCGGGGCGGTGCGGGGCGCGCCCGGCCGCCTCGCGGGTGGGGGAGTGCGCCCCTCCGGGGTCAGTGGACGCTGAAGCCGCCGTCCACGTACACGGCCTGGCCCGTGACGTAGGCGGCGGCGTCGGAGGCGAGGAACACCGCGGCGCCGGCGAAGTCCTCGGGCAGGCCGTTGCGGCCGGTCATCGTCCGGGCGGCCATGGCCTCGATACGGCCGGGGACGGCCTGGGCCTGTTCGGTGAGGGGGGTGAGCACGAACCCGGGCATGATCGTGTTGCTGGTGACCCCGGCGGCCGACCACGCCTCGGCCTGGGAGCGGGTCAGGCCGGAGATGGCGGCCTTGGACGCGCCGTACACGCCGCTGTCGCCGAACGCGCTGATCGCCTGCTGCGAGGCGACGTTGATGATGCGGCCCCAGCCGCGCGCCGCCATGCGGGGACCGAAATGACCGGCGAGCAGGAACGGCGCGGTGAGGTTGACCGCGACGGTGACGTCGTAGTCGTCGGGCGTGAGCTCGGCCATCGGGCGGCGGATGTTGACGCCGGCGTCGTTGACCAGGATGTCGATGTCGCCGAAGAAGCCGGGCGCCTCGGCGCAGATGCGGGCGACGGCGGCGCGGTCGCCGAGGTCGGCGCTCACGGCGGCCGCGCGGACGCCGTAGCCGGCGAGGGAGTGGACCGCGGCCTTCAGCCGGTCCTCGTCACGGGCGACCAGCACGACGGCGGCGCCCGCGCGGCCGAGGGCCTCGGCGATCCCGTAACCGATTCCGGAGCTTCCGCCGGTGACGAGGGCGACGCGGCCGGACAGGGAGAAGAGCTGCTCGAGATAGGAGGACATGGCGCCGCAAGCTACCAGCCGCCGCCGCAGCGGCGATCGGGGTCCCCCCCCCGATACGGAATCTACAATGTAAAGCCGCCCGGTTGGTGGAAAACCAGCACACAAGCATTCAAGCCCCTCAACGGGCGGAATCGTCCTCGGCGTGCATCCGGTGCATGGCCTCCTGGATCTTACGCATGACGTCCTCCATCGTGCGGAGGGTGTCGGTGTCGAGGTGCCCGAGGAGCCTGCGGTAGCGGGTGGTGCCGGCGTCGAGGAGCTCGGCGGTGAGCCGCTGCCCGGCCTCGGTCAGCTCGACCCGGCGGATGCGCCGGTCGTTGGGGTCCTCGCGGCGGGTGGCCAGGCCCTGGGCGACGATGCGGTCCACGATTCCCGTGGTGGTGCCGAGACCGACGCCGAGGTGGCGGGCGAGCTCCTGACCGGGGGCCGAGCCCCGCATGGACAGGTACATCACGACCTTGAGCTGCTGCATCGTCAGGTTGGACGCCCACAGAGGCATCGACCGGTCGCGGGCGAAGAACCGCCCGAAGCCCCGTTGCAGCTCCGACAGCCGTGCGATGAGCCGCTCCCTCTCGTCGTCGTCGCCGGTCCGGCCTTCGGTTTCGGGGACGGCGCCCGGCTGGGCGGTGTGGTCCGCTCGACTGTCGCTCACGATCACCTCTCGTGGGGAGAGGTTACCAGTAGTTAATGATGACGCTAAATGTTCGCCCCATGCGAAGTGTTATGGTTGGCCGAACACTTACACCTATCTCAGGAGATCGCATGACCGCGCTGGCGCGGCTCAGCCTTGCCAACCGCACTCTCGTCATCATGATTGTGCTTGTGCTGGGCGCCTTCGGCGCCTTTGCGATTCCTTCACTGAAGCAGCAGCTGTTCCCCTCGCTCGAGTTCCCGATGGCGTTCGCCGTGGCGTCCTATCCGGGGGCGGCGCCGGAGATCGTGGAGGAGCAGGTCACCAAGCCTATCGAGAGCGCGTTCCAGGGTCTTCCCGGGGTGACGACCATCACCTCCACGTCCAAGGAGGGCAGCGCGCAGGTCCAGGTGGCCTACGAGTACGGCACCGACGTCGACGACGTCGTGGGCAAGATGCAGCAGGCGGTGAACCGGATCAAGCCGCAGCTGCCGGCGGACGTGGACCCGCAGATCGTGTCGGGCGGCACCGACGACATCCCGGTGATGTCCCTCGCGGTGGGCGACGCCGGCGATCCGCACGGCATGTTCGAGAAGATCGAACGGATCATGGTGCCGGAGCTGCAGGCGATCACCGGTGTGCGGGACGTCACGGTGAGCGGCGCCGGGGAGAAGCAGGTGGTCATCACCGCCGACCAGGACGAGCTGAAGAAGCGCGGGCTGTCGGCGTCCGCGATAGCGGACCTGCTGCGGTCGAACGGGGTGGCCATCCCGGCCGGGACGCTGACCGAGGACTCCCGGACGCTGACCGTGCAGACCGGCGACCAGGTCCGCAGTGTGGACGACCTGAGGAACCTGTACCTCGCACCGGCCGTTCCGGCGGCCGCGCTGGGCCAGGCGGGCGGTCAGGCAGGCCGGCAGGGCCTGCCGCAGGGGCTGG
>NZ_KI866522.1:339360-418770 GCF_000511135.2 Microbispora sp. ATCC PTA-5024
GGGCCGCCGCGGCGCGGGGCGGTGCGGCTCCGCGGGCGCTGCCAGCGCCGAAGCCGGTGCGGCTGGGCGACGTGGCCGACATCGCGATCAAGGAGGCGCCGGCCACGTCGATCACGCGGACCAACGGCGACACCACGCTGGGCGTGGCAGTCAGCATGACGGCCGACGGCAACGCCGTGCAGATCTCCCATAATGTGAACGCGAAGCTGCCGGAGCTGACCCGTCAGCTCGGGGACGTGGCGCAGCTGACCGTGGTGTTCGACCAGGCGCCGTACGTCGAGCGGTCGATCGAGGACCTGACGACCGAGGGCCTGCTGGGCCTGGCGTTCGCGGTCCTGGTGATCCTGGTGTTCCTGCTGTCGGTGCGGTCGACGCTGGTGACGGCCGTGTCGATCCCGGTGTCGGTGGTCGTCGCGCTGATCGCGCTGTGGCTCGGCGACTACTCGCTGAACCTGCTGACGCTGGGCGCGCTGACCATCGCGGTGGGCCGGGTGGTGGACGACTCGATCGTGGTGCTGGAGAACATCAAACGCCATCTCGGGTACGGCGAGGAGAAACGGCGGGCGATCCTCACCGCGGTCCGGGAGGTGTCGGGCGCGGTGACGGCCTCGACGCTGACGACGGTGGCGGTGTTCCTGCCGATCGCGTTCGTGGGCGGCCTGGTGGGCCAGCTGTTCGGCCCGTTCTCGATCACGGTGACGGTGGCGCTGCTGGCGTCGCTGTTCGTCGCGCTGACCGTCATCCCGGTCCTGGCGTACTGGTTCCTGAAGACGCCGGACCTGACGCCGCAGGAGGCGGAGGCCGTCCGGGAGGAGGCCGAGCGCAGGGAGCTGCGCAGCCCGTTGCAGCGGGCGTACCTGCCGGTGCTGCGGTTCGCGACGCGGCGGCGGTTCGTCACGCTGCTGATCGGGCTCGTGGTGTTCGTCGGCACGATGGGGCTGGCGCCGCGGCTGAAGACGAACTTCCTCGACAACTCGGGCAACAACACCACGCAGATCAGCGAGCGGATGCCGGCCGGGACCGACCTGGCGACGACCGACGCGGCGGCCAAGCAGATCGAGACGGTGCTGCGGTCGACGTCCGGGGTGAAGTCGTACCAGGTGACGGTCGGCGGCGGGAACCGGCTGTTCGGCGGGCTCGGCGGCGGCTCGGACCGGGCGTCGTACTCCATCACGCTGGACGACGGCGTGGACACCGCGGCGGTGGAGGAGGGCCTGCGCACCCGCCTGAAGACGCTGCGGAACATCGGGGACGTGACGGTCGGCGCCCAGGGCGGCGGCGGGTTCAACTCCGACCAGGTGCAGGTCATCCTCCAGGGGCCGGACACGACCACGCTGAAGACGGCGGCGTCGAGCGTGCGCGACGCGATGGCGGAGGTCTCCGGGCTGCGCGACGTGTCGTCCAACCTGGAGGACAGCGCGCCGCGGGTCGAGGTCCACGTCAACCGGGAGAAGGCGGCTGCCAAGGGCCTGACGGAGGCGGCGGTCGGGCAGGCGGTCGCGCAGGCGTTCCGCGGCGCCACGATCGGCTCGCTCGACGTGGACGGCCGCTCCAGCGACGTCGTGCTGCGGCAGGGGGAGGCCCCGGCCGACCTGACCGCGATCCGGAAGCTGGAGCTGCCGGCGGCGTCCGGGACGGTGCGGCTGAGCGACGTCGCCGACGTCGTGAAGGCCGACGGCCCGACGCAGATCACCCGCCAGGACGGCGACCGGACGGCCACGGTGTCGGGCGCGGCGGACGCGTCCAACCTCGGCGCGATCACCTCGAAGGTCACCGACCGGCTGAACGCGATGACGCTGCCGGACGGGGTGAGCTGGAAGATCGGCGGCGCGAGCTCCGACCAGCAGGACGCGTTCCGCGACCTCGGCCTGGCCATGCTGCTGGCCATCGCGATCGTCTTCATGATCATGGTGGCGACGTTCCGCAGCCTGGTGCAGCCGCTGATCCTGCTGGTGTCGATCCCGTTCGCGGCGACCGGCGCGATCGGCCTGCTGCTGCTCACGGACACGGCGCTGGGCGTGCCCGCGCTGATCGGCATGCTGATGCTGATCGGCATCGTGGTGACCAACGCGATCGTGCTGATCGACCTGATCAACCAGTACCGGGAGCAGGGCCTGGGCGTCGTGGAGGCGGTCCTGGAGGGCGGCAGGCGGCGTCTGCGGCCGATCCTGATGACCGCGATCGCGACGATCTGCGCCCTGACGCCGATGGCGCTGGGCGTGACGGGGTCGGGCGGGTTCATCTCGCGGCCGCTGGCGATCGTCGTGATCGGCGGGCTGATCTCGTCCACGCTGCTGACGCTGGTGCTGGTGCCGACGCTCTACACGCTGGTCGAGCGGGCGAAGGAGCGCCTGCGGCGCACGCCCAAGCCGCCCGCTGGGGACGCCGACGTGAAGGTGTACGACAAGGAGGCGCTGACCCCCGCCGGCTGACCCCGGCGCGTCATTCTCCGCCGGCCGCCCCGGCCGCGTGACCGGGGTGGCTGCCGGGACCGATGAGTCTCCCGCCCGCCGGCCGTCGTACCCTACGTGGACATCGACGACCGGCGGGGACGGGTGCGGATGGCGAGCGAGGACGGGCGGCGCGGGGACGCGGAGCAGGGGCTCGCCGACGCGGCCCGTTCGGGCGACGAGGCGGCCTTCGCCACGCTGACCGAGCGGTACCGGCGGGAGATCCAGCTGCACTGCTACCGGATGCTCGGGTCGCTGGAGGACGCCGAGGACCTCGTGCAGGAGACGCTGCTGCGGGCCTGGCGGGGGAGGGCCACGTTCGAGGGCCGTTCGACGTTCCGCGCCTGGCTGTACCGGATCGCCACCAACGCCTGCCTGGACGCGCTGGAACGGCGGCCGCGGCGGGTGCTGCCCCACCACCTGCGGCCGCCGTCGGACCCGTCGCAGCCGCTGCCGCCGCGGACCGACGTGCCGTGGCTCCAGCCGTACCCGGACCTGCTGCTGGAGGGGATCGCGGCGGGCGGCGACGGCCCCGACGGTGCGGTGGTGGCCAGGGAGACGGTCGAGCTGGCGTTCCTGGCCGCGTTGCAGCACCTGCCGCCGCGGCAGCGGGCGGTGCTGGTGCTGCGGGACGTCCTCGGCCACCCGGCGGGGGAGACGGCGGCGCTGCTGGACGCCAGCGTGGCCGCGGTCAACAGCGCCCTGCAACGGGCCCGGACCACGATGAAGGAGCACCTGCCGCCGCGGCGGCTCGACTGGGCGCCCGCGTCCGGCCCCACCCAGGGGGAGCGGGAGGTGCTGCGCCGGCTGATGGCGGCCTACGAGCGGGCCGACGCCGCCGCGGTGGCCGGGTTGCTGGCGGAGGACGCGCGGGCGACGATGCCGCCGTACCCGATGTGGTTCCAGGGCCGCGACCCCATCGTGCGGGCGCTGGCCGAGAGCTTCGACCCGGCCTCGCCGAACTACCAGGGCCGGTTCCGGATGGTCGCGGTGGGGGCGAACCTGCAGCCGGCGGTCGCCGCCTACGTGCGGCGCCCGTCCGACGAGGGGTACCCGGCGTTCGGCGTGTCGGTCCTGCGGATCGAGGCGGGGCTGGTGGTGGAGTTCACCGCGTTCGGCCCCGAGCTGTTCCCGGCGTTCGGCCTGCCGCCCGAACTGGACCGATGAGTTCCGGGACGGGAGCCGTCATATGAGGTGAACGGCACCCCCCGGCGGAAGGCGGATCACCATGACCGACGGCATCGTCCTGTGGCACGTCACGATGTCCCTGGACGGCTTCATCACCGGTCCCGGCGACGCGATGGACTGGATCTCGGGCCACTCCGGGCCCAACCCCGAGGTGGACGAGGTCCTCACCACGACCGGCGCGGTGCTCGCGGGCCGGCGCAGCCACGACGTCGGCGCACGACGCGGCGACCGGCTGTACGGCGGCGCCTGGGAGGGGCCGGTGTTCGTCCTCACCCACCGCCCGGCGAGCCCGTACCCGGGTGTCACGTTCCTCACCTGCGGGGTGAGGGAGGCGGTGGAGACGGCGCTGGCCGCGGCCGGAGGCGGGAACGTGGTCCTGGTCGGCGCAGGCCTCGCCCGCCAGTGCCTCGCCGAGGGGCTGGTCGACGAGATCCTCATCCACGTGGCGCCCGTCCTGCTCGGCGACGGCGTCCGCCTCCACGAGGCTGCGGGGACGCGG
Organism: Microbispora sp. ATCC PTA-5024; assembly: GCF_000511135.2. NCBI lineage: Bacteria > Bacillati > Actinomycetota > Actinomycetes > Streptosporangiales > Streptosporangiaceae > Microbispora > Microbispora sp. ATCC PTA-5024. Next base: position 343,498 of record NZ_KI866522.1, read on the forward strand.
CGGGTGGCCCTCGACACGGCCGGCGTGACCCGGGCGGGCGGCGTGGCCAACCTGCGCTACCGCGTCCGCCGGGAGGTCCCCGCGGGCCGGGACTACCCGGAGGCTCAATAGACTGGGCCAACGTGAGTGCGAAGCCGCGTATCCCGAATGTCCTGGCCACCCGCTACGCGTCCGCGGAGCTGGCCCGCCTGTGGTCCCCGGAGCACAAGGTCGTGCTGGAACGCCGGCTGTGGCTGGCCGTCCTGCGGGCCCAGGCCGACCTCGGGATCGACGTGCCCGAGCAGGCGGTCGCCGACTACGAGAAGGTCGTCGACCAGGTCGACCTCGCCTCGATCGCCGAACGCGAACGGGTCACGCGGCACGATGTGAAGGCCCGCATCGAGGAGTTCAACGCCCTGGCCGGGCACGAGCAGGTCCACAAGGGCATGACCTCGCGCGACCTCACGGAGAACGTCGAGCAGCTGCAGATCCGCGACGGCCTGCTGCTGGTGCGCGGCCGGGTCGTGGCGCTGCTCGCCCGGCTCGGCCGCCTGGCCGCCGAGCACGCCGCCACGGTCATGGCGGGCCGCTCCCACAACGTCGCGGCCCAGGCGACGACGCTGGGCAAGCGGTTCGCCACCGCCGCCGACGAGCTGACGGTGGCGTTCGAACGCCTGGAGGACCTGATCGGCCGCTACCCGCTGCGCGGCGTGAAGGGCCCGGTCGGCACCGCCCAGGACATGCTCGACCTGCTGGGCGGCACGGACCGGCTCGCCGAGCTGGAGGACCGGGTGGCCGCCCACCTCGGGTTCGCCCGCCGCTTCACCAGCGTCGGCCAGGTCTACCCGCGCTCGCTCGACTACGACGTCCTGACCGCGCTGGTGCAGCTCGCCGCCGCGCCGTCGTCGCTGGCCAAGACGATCCGCCTGATGGCGGGGCACGAGCTGGTCACCGAGGGCTTCAAGGAGGGCCAGGTCGGGTCGTCGGCCATGCCCCACAAGATGAACACCCGCTCCTGCGAGCGGGTCAACGGCCTGACCGTCGTGCTGCGCGGCTACGCGTCGATGGCCGGGGAGCTGGCGGGGGACCAGTGGAACGAGGGCGACGTGTCCTGTTCCGTGGTGCGCCGGGTCGCCCTGCCGGACGCGTTCTTCGCCTTCGACGGGTTGGCCGAGACGATGCTCACCGTGCTCGACGAGTTCGGCGCGTTCCCGGCCGTCATCGAGGCCGAGCTCGACCGCTACCTGCCGTTCCTGTCCACCACGAAGATGCTGATGGCCGCCGTGCGCGCCGGGGTCGGCCGCGAGACCGCCCACGAGATCATCAAGGAGCACGCGGTCGCCTCCGCCCTGGCCATGCGCTCCCGGGGCGCGGCCAACGAACTGCTCGACCGGCTGGCCGCCGACGACCGCTTCCCCCTCGGCCGGGCCGACCTGGACGCCCTGCTCGCCGACCGGATCTCCTTCACCGGCGCCGCGGCCGGTCAGGTCGCCGCCGTGGTGGAGCGGATCGGGGAGATCACCGCCCGCTACCCGGACGAGGCCGCGTACGCGCCCGGCGCGATCCTGTAGTGCGCGAACTGTTCACCGTCGCCGAGGTGGAGGACGCCTGCGGCGGCGACGACCTGATCGTGTGGGCCGCGCAGGGCATGCGGCCGGGTGTGCGGGCCTTCGCCCACGGGGACGGCGTCGCCGTCGCCAGCCCCGGAGCCTCCCGCCGCGACCGCCTCGCCGTACGGGGAAGCACCGCCGACGTGGCCGCCATCGTCCGGCACGCCCTGGCCGAGGTGGGTCCGTCGTACCGGCCGTTCGGCGACGCCGCGCTCGTGGAGGAGGTCGCACGGGCCGTGCCGGAGCTCGCGTTCACCGCCGGGTTCTCCTGGATGACCACCACACGACTGGCGGGGGACCGGGACGCCGGAGGGGCGCGCTGGCTCGACCCGGGGGAGGAGCCCGAGGTGACCGACCTGCTCACCTCGGCCAACCCCGGCTCCTACGCCGTGCCGGGAATACCGCGGGTACGCCGGTGGGCCGGGATCCGCGACGCCGGGGGACGGCTGCTCGCGGTCGCGGCCGACGCCTGGTCGGCCCCCACGGTCGGCCTGCTCGCCGGCGTGGCCACCGCCGCCGAGGCCCGCGGGCGCGGGCTGGGGGAGCGGGTGTGCCGCTTCGTCGCCCGGGCCCTGCTGGACGAGCACGGCCGGGCGTCGCTGATGGTCGACGACGACAACCGGGCGGCCATCGGGGTCTACGCCCGGCTCGGCTTCGCCCGGCGCCGTGTCGCGGCCGCCGCCGTCCCCGGCTGACGGGGACCCTGCGCCCGTCAGGCACCGACCTGGGTCCTTCCGCGGTCAGGCGCTGACCGGGTCCGTTGCGGCGGTCGGGCAGGCCGGCCGTCCCGCGCCGCGGTCAGGCCGCCCGGGACGGCCCGGCCTGGTGCGGGCGCAGCCCTTCGAGCCCGTTCAGTCCGTTGAGCACGGCGGGCAGGTCGGTCAGCGTGGTCACCCGGGTCACCGACGCCGGCGCCGCCTCGCGGCGGTAGCGGTCCAGCCAGACGCCGTGCATGCCGACCCTGGTCGGCCCGACGGCGTCGAGCATGAGGTTGTCGCCGACCAGCAGCACCTCCTGGGGGCGCAGCCCGAGCTTCGTGGCCGCCTCCAGGTAGCACTCGGCCGCCGGCTTGAAGTTGCCACCCAGCGCGTCGGGCGTCAGGACCGGGTCGAGCCGGTCGAGCAGCCCGATGCGGCGCAGCTTCGCCTCCTGCTGCACCGGGGTCCCGTTGGTCAGCACCCCGAGCGTCAGACCCCGGCCCTCCAGCGCGTCCAGCGTCGTGGCGGCGTCCGGGAAGGCCGTCCACGCGTCCTCGTAGTGCAGGAGGAACTCGCCGTACGCCGCGTCGAGGTCGGCCGGGACGGGCAGGCCGAGCCGGCCGCAGAACTCGCGCAGCCGCCTGCGACGCTGCTCGGCGAACGAGCACTCGCCGGCGTGCCAGGCCGGTAGGTGCTTGTCCTCAAGGTCCAGCCACAGCGCGGGGGTCTCCATCAGCAGCTCGTGGCCGGGGCTGAGCGCCTCCGTCCAGCGGGTCGCGGCGTAGGCGACCGCCCGCCGATGATCGAAAAGGGTCTCGTCGAGGTCGAACAGAATGGCCCTGATCACGAACACCCATCCTTGACAGGGAGTGTTTCGGCCGCGTTTCCGCCTGATGAAACCCCGACTCCTTCCTGACCGGAGATGACAGGTAGGTTTTTTCCTACGTATTATGGAGGACATGGACACCAGCGACGTTCCCGGAGGTGTGCCGTGACGACGACGGTCGAGGCCCCGGAAGACCGCGTCTTCGCCGCCCTGGCCAGCCCCGTCCGCCGCGAGGTGCTGCGCCTGCTCCGCGAGGAGGGCCCCCAGCCCGTACGGCTGCTGGCCGGCCACTTCGACATGGCCCGGCCCAGCTTCTCCGAACACCTGCGGGTGCTGCGCGAAGCCGGACTGGTCAGCGAGCGCAAGGTGGGCCGCGAACGGCTCTACCGGCTGGAAGCGGTGCCGCTCACCCAGGTCCGGGAGTGGCTCACCCCCTACGAGCGGTTCTGGCGCGAACGCCTCGCCGGCCTGCGCGACCTGCTCGACACCATGGACCACAGGGACGGCGTGAACGGCGTGGACGGCGGCCGCGACACAGATGAACACCCCGGAGCCGTGCAGGACGGCCCCGCGGACACCCTGAATCAGGAGGACGACACCCGATGACCCACGACGACGACCCGACCGTGCTGCGCGTCGACCAGTTCCTGGCCCACCCGCCCGCCCGCGTGTGGCGCGCCCTCACCGAGCCCGACCTGCTCGCGCAGTGGCTCATGCCCGGCGACTTCCGCCTCGAGGTCGGCCACCGATACACGATGCACACCACCCCCAGGCCCGGCACCGGCTTCTCCGGCGTCGTCCAGGCCGAGGTGCTGGCCTTCGAACCCCAGCGCATGCTCCGCCTGTCCTGGCAGGACGGCGACCCCGCCAACCCCAGCGGCTCCGACTGGACCATCACCTGGACCCTGGAACCCGAAGGCCGGGGCACCCGCCTGTTCCTCCTGCACGAGGGCTTCGACCCGGACAACGAACTGCAGCGCCGCGCCCACTCGATCATGGGAGGCGGCTGGCGCGCGATGACCAGCCGCAGCCTGGTCGCCGTCCTCGACCGGCTGGCCGCCCCGGCCCACTGACCCACGCCATCCCGGCCTCCGTACGGCAGGGGAGCGGGGCGGGCGCCCCTCGGACCGTCGCCGGTCGGGCGGCGCGGCGGTGGTGCACGGCGGTGGGGCACGGCGGTGGTGCACGGGGCGGCTGACGTGGACCGCATCGACGCCGGAGTGAGGCGCCGCCGCCCCCCGGACGGCGGCGGCGCACCGGGCGGCATCGGCGCCTAAGCGAGGCCGGGCCCCCACACGTCCTCGCTCCGGCCGCCGCCCGTTCACGTCACCCGCCCGGGGGGAGCGAACCGCCCGGGGGGAGCGAACCGTCAGGCGTGCCGCTCCGCGTTGGCCACGATGGCGTCGCGCACGTACCCGCTCAGGCCCTCGGCCACGTTCTCGTAGTTGGCCGCGAACCGGGCGTCGGCCACGTACATCTCGCCGAGCCCCCGGTGCATCTCATACGAGCAGTCGTAGAACCACCGCGTGATGTGGGCGCGGTGCCGCTCCGCCGTGTCCGTCGCCCGCTCACCCCCGGCCGGCTCACCGGCCGCGTACACCGCCGCGAACTCCCCCAGGATCTCCCCGGCCTCGCCCGTGATCGTCTTCCAGTCGTCCTTGGTGTACCGGGCGGTCCGGCGACGGCTCTGCTCGAACGCGTCGGTTCCGCCCCACCGCTCCTCGACCTCCTCCGCGTGCTCATCCGGATCGAAGTCGCCGAACACCTCGAACCGCTCCTCAGGCGTCAGGTCGATGCCCATCGTGTGCGCCTCCATGGCCCTCTCGACCGCCGCCGCCATCGCCTCCAGACGACCGATCCGCCGCCGCAGCAGCTCGTGCTGACGCCGCAGATGCGTCAGCGGATCCGCGCCCGGCTCGTCGAGGATGGCGGCGATCTCCTCCAGGGAGAACCCGAGCTCCCGGTAGAACAGCACCTGCTGCAGCCGTTCCACGTCGCGGTCCGTATACCGCCGATAGCCAGCAGCTGTGCGCTCTCCCGGCGACAGCAGACCGATCTCGTCGTAGTGGTGCAACGTCCGCACGGTGATCCCGGCGAAACGGGCGAGCTGCCCGACCGAGTAGCCCATGGCCCTCCTCCCTTCCGCCGCCCAGCCTCCGGCCTGCCGTTACGTGAGGGTCAAGGGCCGCCGAACCATCATCGTGGTGCGCGGCCCGCCCGCCGCGGCCGCCCTCGTACCCGGACGAGAGGCGGCCGGACACCGCCAGCGCGCCCCTGGGTGATCCGCCGGGCCGCCGACGCCGCTCACGGCGACTGCGTGCCGTCGCGCGACGCTCAGCCCGGGCCGTCGGCGCTCTCCGGCGGCCGCCGCCCGTCCCGCCGCCGTAACAGCGGATGAGACCCCATGGCCACCTCCAGCTCCCCGGGCAGATCGTCCCGGTAGCGGCCCAGCGTCGACAGGTCGCTGTGCCCCAGCACCCGCCGTACCGCGTCCATGTCGGTGCCGTCGGCCAGCAGGTGCGTCGCCGTGGTGTGCCGCAGCCCGTGCGGCGTCACCTCTCGCCGCCGCCCCGGCTCCACCAGCCGCTGCACCCGGTCGATCACCCCCTGCACATCACCCCGGGCCAGCCGCCTGCCCCGCCACGACAGCAGCAGCGCCTTCTCCTCCTCGCCGGCCGGCCGCACCGCCAGGTACGCGTCGAGCGCACGCGCGACGTCGTCGGGCAGGGGGACATCCCTCGTCCTGCCGCCCTTGCCGAAGATCCGCCAGTAACGCACGCCGTCGTTGGTGTAGAAGTCCTCCACGTTGGCCCGCACCAGCTCCGACACCCGGGGCCCGAGCGTGGCCAGTAGCAGCACGACCAGCGCGTCACGGACCTCCGTCCGCTGGTCCCGGCGCTGCCGCGGCCGCCCCGGCTCCGCCGGCGCCGTAGACCGCGGGGGAGGGGAGTGGCCCTCGGACCCCGGGTCGAGAGGGGCACGCGCCGCCTCGATCAACCCCTCGGCCTGCTCTTTCGTCAGCGCCCGCCGTTCCGGGCGTAACCCGCCCCGCTCCCTGGCCGTCACCGACGAGGCCGCCATCGGGTCGAGATGCACCCAGCCCACCGCGGCCGCGTGCCGGAACAGCGCGGACACCGACCGCCGGAACCGCGCCTGCGACGCCGGGCTCTGCACCCCGCCGCCCGGCGCCGTACGCCGATCCTCCGGCCTTCGCCGCTCGTCGGGCTTGCGGGCGAATGCCAGCAGCACCGCGTCGACGTCCTCGCCCGTCAGGTCGTCGAGCACCCGCCCCGGACCCGCCAGCCGGACGAACGTCGCGACGTCACGCGCGTACACCTCCGCCGTCGCGGGGGACAGGGCGCCGGTCAGCGTCCTCGCCCGGACCAGCTCCACGTACCGATCCGCGGCCTCCTCTACAGTCAGCCGGTTCACCTGAGCGGGCAGCATGATCGACACCGTACTCCCCGCCACCGACAAACCGGCCCCGAGCACGGGCTCACCGCGGGCTCACACGTACGCCACGAGGAGCCGGGGGAGGCGATCGCCTGCGCACCCGGCCGGAGCGCACTGATCAGGGGCGCCGGGTCGGGGACGCCGGGTCGGGGACGCCGGGTCGGGGACGCCGGGTCGGGGACGCCGGGTCGGGGACGCCGGGTCGGGGACGCCGGGTCGGGGACGCCGGGTCGGGGACGCCGGGTCGGGGACGCCGGGTCGGGGACGCCGGGTCGGGGACGCCGGGTCGGGGACGCCGGGTCGGGGACGCCGGGTCACAGCGTGTCGACGAAGGTCTCCGCCTCGGTCTGCCCCATCCCCGTCTCGCCGCGGACCAGGTACACCGCCTGCTCCGTCCGGCCCGCCGCCTTGAGCTCGCGCACGCGGCTCGCCAGGTCCGACTGGCCGTGCCCCGCCGGCATCGGCAGCGGGTTGCCTGCCCCGAGCGTGTCGGCCACCGCCTTGGCCTCCTTCAGGCCGAGGCCGGTCTGCTCCCGGACCAGCTTGATGGCCTCGATCTTCCGGTTCTCGGCGTACAGCTCCCGTACGCGGAGCTGCAGCTCCGCCGAGATCGGGGGCAGCAGCCCCGGGCTGCGCCACGCCAGCGGACCCGCCGGCCGGGCGCCGGCACGAACGGCGATCAGCACGATCGCCACCAGGAACACCAGTGCGACCGCACACAAGGTCAGGATCTCGGGTAGGCCGATCGTCATGCGGTGATCGTACGGCTTTCGCCGCTTTCAGACAGTCTCCGCGAGGAGAGAAGATCACGAACCGTGGGGATGATGGCGCGAGCGTCCGCGAGCGCGACCTGTGGCCGGGAGGGCGAACTCCTATACCCAACAGAATTCACCTTCTGTCTGGTATGAGGCTTTTGTCCCTTTGGGGGTTCGGGAGCTGGCGTGCCTGCCGATCGCACGGGGCCGCGCCGGGACGCGCATGGGTGCCGTGCGTGGACCGGCGTGCCGGTGGGTGCCGGTTTCCGCCGCCTCTCGGAGCCAGGCAATTCAAGATCGTTTTATATGTGTCGGCCCGGGGTGTCGTCGTCCCGCGTCTTGACGAAACTCCCGGCTCGCGCGCCGCCTTCGCCGGCGATCGTATGCGCTGTGTCGTGCGCGTGCCTGCCGAAATGACACGTGTCGAGGCACCTGATTGAGCGCTCTGAATCGAGGCCGATCCCCTCTTCTGGGGTCGTTCTTGTTGCTCGATAAGGAACATTATGTCAAGTAGAAACACCGGACCCCTATCGGCCGGGAGCACACCGCCGACCGGCGAGATCCTCATGGCCTGCCGGGTGCAGGCGCGGACGTCCCCCGTCACGTCCACGCCCCAAGCTGACGGCTGACGTACCGGTGGTCCATTCGGTGTGGTCACCGTGGGATGCGACGGCCGCGAGTGTCGGGTTCGCCCGACTTGCGGAAGAAGTAGGTGTTGATCTGGTCGCGCCACTCCCCCGCGCAGCGAGCCTGCTCGGCGAGGAGGTCCGTCACCCGGGCGTGCAGGGACGGGTCGACCAGACCGGCGACCTCCTCCCATCGCCGTCCGGCCTCCGCCGCCTGCTCGGCACCCGCGAAATGGGTGTCGTAGATGTGCTGGATGACGGTCGATCCGCTGTGCAGCACGTGCCCGTACGGGACGTGATGGAAGAACAGCAGCAACTCGTCGGGGCACCGGTCGAGCGACTCGTACACCTCCGACCACGCCGGCGGGTACTGGCCGGTGAAGCCGGTCCCGGTGGCGCGGGTGCGGTCCACGCCGACGCCGTCCCGGTCGGCGAAGTGGTAGGTGCCCCACGGGGTGTACTCGTATCCGTCCACGTCGGGCCCGTAATGGCGGCCGGGGCGGACCATGAATCCGACGCCCAGCGGGGCGGTGTACCGCTCGTAGGTGCGCCACGAGTCGTCCATGATCGTGTGCAGCGTGCGCCGCAGCCGCTCCGTTTCTCTGGTCGCCGACGGCGTGAAGGTGAGGTCGATCCACTCGTCGAGGATCGCCGCCGGGTCGGTCCACGGCGCCCAGGCGAGCCGACCGAAGGCGTACAGGTTGGCCTGGGCGAGCGGGTGGCCGGTCCAGTAGGGGTCGTCGCCCACGTTGGAGACCCCGACGAGCCCTCCCCCGTTCCCGGAGGCTCCCCCGGCTATGTCGGCCACGGCCGGTCCGTCCGGTCCCCAGGGGCGGAAGTCGAGGACCTCGCGCCACATCGGGGGCAGGTAGCAGACGTGCCGCTGCTGTCCGGTGTACTCCTGTGTCACCTGCAGTTCCACGGCCAGGTGGGTGGCGGGCATGGCTGCGATCACGGGTGACACCGGTTCGCGCGCCTGGAAGTCGATCGGGCCGTGCTTCACCTGAAGGATGACGTTGTCGCGGAACCGTCCGTCGAGCGGGGCGAAGTGGTCGTGCGCGGCGCGGGCCCGGTCGGTGGACCGGTCCCGCCAGTCCTGCCGGTGGTTGTAGACGAAGGCGCGCCAGTGGACGACGCCGCCGAACGGTTCCAGCGCCTCGGCCAGGAGGTTCGCGCCGTCGGCGTGGTCGCGGCCGTACGTGAACGGGCCGGGCTGTCCCTCGGAGTCGGCTTTGACGACGTAGCCGCCGAAGTCGGGGATGGTGTCGTACACGCGCTCGGTGACGTCGGCCCACCACGTCCGGACGTCCTCGTCGAGCGGGTCGGCGGTCGGCAGCCGCCCGAGGGTGACGGGCGAGGCGAAGCTGACGGACAGGTGGATCCTGATCCCGTAGGGCCGTAGCAGGTCCGCGATGGCGGCGACGTCGCCGAGCCGGTCGGTCAGCAGGAGGGCCTCTGTGGCGTGGACGTTCACGTTGTTCACGGAGATGGCGTTCACCGCGCACGCGGCCAGCAGCCGCCCGTAGTCCCGCACCCGTGCGGGGTCGCCGCGTGGCGTGCCGTCGCGCCAGAAGATGGATCCGCCCGCGTAGCCGCGTTCGACCTGGCCCATGACGGGGTGGATGTCGACGTTGTCCCAGTGGTCGAGCATGCGCCGGCGCATGGCGGGCGCGTGGCGTTCGGTGGGCCGCTCTTCGGTGAAGGCCCTCTCGCCGAGTCGTACGACGTGGAACAGGCCGTAGAGCAGGCCGGCGGGGTCGTCGGCGAGCACGGTTGTGACGCCGTGGCGGCGGGCGGCGAGGTATCCCTCGCCGCCGATCGTGTTCGCGGGAGGCCCGGTGGTGCTCCGGAACTCGTCCAGTACCGTCTGGGCGGGGCCGGGCAGCGGCTCGGGCAGCGGTTCGGCCGTGGTGAGTGCGAGCACCAGGTCGTACGGCTGGGTCCGGGTGCGGCGATGGACGTGTCCGCCGTACCGGGCGCAGGCGCGTGCCGCCTCGTCGTGCACGGTCCCGGTCAGGAGGCCGTCGCCGAGGACGAGGGTGCGGCGCGAGCCGATGGGGCGGAGCGCTTCGGGGGGCAGCCAGGCGGGGTGTGTGCCGGGGAGGTCAGGGCTGGTCATGGGGTTCCGCTGCCGGGTTGCCCCTGGACGGTGAACCTCTGGGTGACTTCGGCGATGAGCGGACGGCTGTTCAGCAGCAGTGCCGCGGCGGACATCGAGGCCAGCAGCGCCGGCGCGGCCTCGGTGGCCACCAGGGTGAGCGCGGCCGCGGCGATGAGGAGGAGGGCGTTGCTCATGGTGACCCGGGGTGCGGAGAACAGGAAGTAGGCGGCCAGGCGGGCGACGTCCCTGGCGCGGAAGGCGAACAGCGATGTGATGACGAGTGCGTTGGCGCCCCAGACTGTGGTTGCCAGTGCGATGAGGACCAGCAGGATGGCCCACCACCCGGGGACGCCGGCGGCGCCGAAGTTGGCGAGAGTCGATCCGATGACGGTCAGCCAGGCCAGCGACGGGATCCAGAGTTTCATCACGCCGAGGACGTTCATCCGGTAGCCGCGCCGGAACGCCGCGGCGGGGTGGAGATCCGTCAGGTCGAGGCGGCGGTGGTGCAGCGCGTAGAGGGCGGCGGACAGCGCGGGCCCGGCGGGGAGCGCGCAGGCCGCGGCCAGCGGGAGGTTGGCGGTGTCGTGGTCGAGCAGGACGAGTCCGATGAGGCCGGGGGCGGTGGTGGCCAGGACCAGGAGCTCGACCACGAGCAGGGTGTAGATCAGGGCGGAGGCGCGGGAGAGCGGTCCCTGCCCGAACCGCCGGATCGATGTCTCGGTCATGGGGCGGCTCAGTGGCCGGGGCGGAGCGGGGCCGGGGGGACGTGGTCGGCCGCGGGGGGGGTGGCGTGGGGGGTGGCGCTGGGCATCATCGTCCTTCACTCGCCGTCGGGTGGGGCTCGGGCCGGCCGTGGGACAGGCACGGCCGGCGGGAGCCGGTCAGCCGTGCTCCTTCTTGTAGCGGTCGTAGGCGTTGTTGACGAGGTTGATGTAGGAGGACATGTTCTTCGCCTCGAGTTCCTTGACGTAGGCGTCCCATTCGTCGAAGCTCCGCTTGCCCAGGATGAATTCGAGGGTGTTCTGGGTGGCGTGGTCCTTCAGCGGGGTCTGCCACAGCGCGGCCTGTTCGCGTTCGTCGTCGTTGAGCGGGTGCGGGGGTGCGACGGGCATCGCCTTTCTCGCGTTCATCGTCTTCTGCCATTCGATCTCCTCGTCGGAGAAGGTCGACTGGAGCAGTTCGGTGCTGCCGCCGTAGGCGAAGACGCCGTTGGAGAAGCCGAAGTCCTTCTGCAGGTGCTTGGGTGCGCCGGGGTTGAGGCCGACGAAGTCGACGTCCTTGGCCAGGTGGAACTTGTCGGAGGCGTCCTTGGTGTAGGTGGTCCCTTCGACTCCCCATTTGGCGAACACCTGGCCTTCGTCGGAGTACCAGAGCCAGTCGATGAACTGCATCATGGCGACGAAGTTCTTGCTGTCGCGGGCCTTCTTGGAGATCATGATGCCGTTCTCCAGGCGGGTGTCGTTGGAGTCGGCCTTGATGGGCCCGAGCGGCCCGACGGGTACCGGGATCTTGACGATGGTGGCCTTGGGGTTCGCCTTCTTCAGGGGCGGGCGGTACTCGTTGACCAGGGTCTGGGCGTTGCCGCTGATGACGAAGGACTTGCCGGAGACGAGTTTCTGGATCGCCTGGTCGTCCTGCTGTGTGAAGCTCTCGGGGTCGAGGAGCTTCTCCCCCACCAGGGTGTGGAGGAACTGCAGCATCTGCTTGTACTGGTCCATGGCGCCGGTGAAGGCGAACTTCTGGGCGGTGGGATCCCAGGTGATGCCGGTGGTGAAGCCCCAGCCGCCGCGGGCGCCCGTGCCCAGGCCGAAGACCTGGTTCAGCATGGCGCCGCCGGGGGTGGGGATGGACCACCGGTCGGAGTAGGGGTAGGAGTCGGGGTACTCCTCCTTCATCGCCTTGAGCATGGCGTGCACGTCGTCCCAGGTCTGCGGGACCTCCAGCCCGAGCTTGTCGAGGACGTCGGAGCGGACCTCCAGGGTGTAGTCCGCCCAGTAGTCCTCGTGGAGGCCGGGGAGCAGGTAGAAGCGGCCGTCGGCCTGCCGGAGCGTGTCCAGGTCGGGCTGGAGGTTCCACTTGGCGATCTTCTCTTTGAAGTTCGGCATCAGGTCCATGTAGTCGCTGACGGGCAGGACGGAGCCGGAGGCGACGAAGGGCACCTCCTGGCCGGGGTAGGTCTTCGGGATGATCATCGGTGCGTCGCCGGCGCCGATGAGCAGGCTGCGCTTGTTCTCGTAGTCGCTGAGCGGCACGACGTTCGGCTGGAGGGTGACGTTGGTCCGTTTGGTCAGCTCCGACCAGAACAGCCAGTCGTTCTTGATCGGGTAGAACGGGTGGTTGTTGTAGAGGATGCCGAACGAGAGCGGGGCGGTGGCTTTGAACTGCTTGCCGACGGCGTAGTCGGCCATCGCGCCGTCCCGGTTGGCCGCGAGGGCGTCGCCGTTCTTCTCGCCGCCGGAGTCGCCGCCGCTGCTGCAGGCGGCGAGTGCGAGGAAGGCTCCCACGCCGACCATCGCCTGACGCCGGTTGATCTCATACATGTACGGGGGGTCCTTTCCCTTGGGGGGACGGGCTGGGTGGAAGCGGAATGAGGGGTCCGGCGTGTCATCCCTTCACCGCGCCGAGCATGACGCCCTTGACGAAGTACCTCTGGACGAAGGGGTAGACCACCAGGATCGGGATGACGGTGAGCACCATCGTCACGGACTTGATGTTGGTGGCCACGGTCAGGTCGGTGGCGTCGGCGCCGACGGACGTGCCGGTGGTGGCGCCGGCGATGAGGTTGCGCAGGTAGACGGTCACGGGGAACAGGTCGCTCTGGCTGAGGTAGAGGAAGGCCGTGAACCAGGAGTTCCAGAACGACACGGCGTAGAACAGGACCATCGTGGCGAGGACCGCTTTCGACAGCGGCAGGACGATCCGGAGCAGGATGCCGTAGGTGCTCATGCCGTCGATCGCGGCGGCCTCCTCCAGTTCGGTGGGCAGGCCCTCGAAGAACGCCTTCATCACGAGGAGGTTGAAGACGCTGATCGCGTTCGGCAGCACGATGGCCCAGATGCTGTCCTTCAGCCCGAGGCTGGAGATGAGGATGTAGTTGGGGATGAGGCCGCCGGTGAAGAACATGGTGAAGACCGCGATCCCGATCAGGAACGTGCGGCCCTTGAGGTGTTTCTTCGACAGGACGTAGGCGTAGCACGTGGTCATGACCATGGCGATGGCCGTGGCGACGACGGTGTAGACGACCGTGTTGCGGTAGTTGATCCAGAACGTCGGGTCGGAGGCCACGTACTCGTACGTGCGGAAGGTGAACCCGACGGGGACGAGGTTGACCTTGCCGGAGCGGATGGCGAACTCGTCGCTGAGGGACCGGGCGACGATGTTGACGAAGGGGTACAGGGTCACGACCGCGACGCCGGTCAGGATGATCGTGTTGACGATGCGGAACACGCGGTAGCCCCGGGTCCTGCCGGCGGTCACCACAGGCTCGTCCCCACCGTGCGCCGGGAGATCAGGTTCGCCGACATGACCAGGGCCAGCCCGATCACGGCCTCGAACAGGCCGATCGCGGCGGCGTAGCTGAAGCTGTTGGAGACGATGCCCATCCGGTAGAGGTACGTGGAGATCACGTCGGCGGTGGGATACGTCAGCGGGTTGTAGAGCAGCAGGATCTTCTCGAAGCCGACGGCCATGAACGTGCCGATGTTGAGGATCAGGAGGGTGACCGCGGTCGGCCGGATGCCGGGGAGGGTCACGTGCCAGACCTGCCGCCACCGGCTTGCGCCGTCGATCCGGGCCGCCTCGTACAGCTGCTCGTCGATCGTGGTGAGCGCGGCGAGGTAGATGATGGTCCCCCAGCCGACCGTCTGCCACATCTCCGAGGAGACGTAGATGGTTCGGAACCACCCCGCCTCCTGCAGGAACGCGATGGGGTCGGTGCCCATGGCCCGCAGGAGCTGGTTGACCGGCCCGTCCACCGACAGCAGTTCCATGACGAGTCCGGCCACGACCACCATCGACAGGAAGTGCGGCAGGTAGGACACCGACTGGACGAGCCGTTTGATCCTCCGGCCACGCAGTTCGTTGATCAGCAGGGCGAGCACGATCGGCGTGGGGAAGCAGAACAGCAGGGTGAGCACGCCGATGACCACGGTGTTGGTGAACACCTGCCAGAACGACGGGTCGTTCAGGAACATCCGCACGTAGCGGAGGCCGACCCATTCCTCGCCGAGCACGCTGCCGCCGGGCTCGAACTTCCGGAAGGCGATGACGTTCCCGATCATCGGCAGGTATCGGAAGACCAGGAAGAACAGCAGCGGAAGGACGGCCAGCGAGTAGAGCTGCCAGTCGCGGCGCAGCGCCTGGCGCCAGGTTCGGCGCGGTGGGCGCCGCGCACGGGAGGGGCCGGGTCGCGCGCGTCCGGGATCCCCGGCGTCCGGTGACACGTCGATCGTTCTGGTCGTGCTCATCCCTGTGCCTCCGGTGCCCTCCGGCGGATCACGCCGACGGCCGCGGCCACCGCTCGTGACCGGCCCCGCGCCCGGGGCCGAGAGGGGCTGCGGCGCCGCCGTGTCACCCACGCCGACCGGAGGAGAGGGTGACGCGACAAAAAGTTTCGGTGATCCTCAGTAATATTGCGGAAATATAGGCTCACGCCCGAGTCCCGTCAAGGCCGTAGTCAGCCGCCTTTACTCCGGAGTTGAATAAAGTGCGCCCAGCCTGGTCTCGGCTTATGCCCGGCCACGTTCGGTGCTAGAGTTTCGCGAAAATTTCGGAAACAACGAGTGGAACGCGGAACGATGACACCCCCTTCTCCAGCCCGCGGCCCTCGCCCTGCCACGATCGCGTCCATCGCCGCCGAGCTCGGGGTGTCGGTGACGACGGTCTCCAAGGTCCTCAACGGCCGTCCCGACGTGGCCCCCGCCACCCGCAAGCATGTGGAGGCCGGTCTCGCCCGCCACCAGTACCACCGCCGCCTCCGGCGCAGGCCGCTGAAGGGGCATGTCGACCTCGTCTTCCACCAGATGAACTCCATGTGGTCGATGGAGATCATCCGCGGAGTCGACGCCGTCGCCACTGCCGCGCGGATCGAGGTCGTCCTGTCGCAGTTGAAAGGGGCGCACCGGCCGCCGGAGGAGTGGCTGGACGGCGTGCTGGATCACCGGCCTCTCGGCGTGCTGTTCGTCCTGTGCGGCCCGTCCCCGCCGCAGCAGCAGAAGCTGCGGCGGGCGCAGATCCCGTTCGTCGTCGTCGACACCGACGGCGAGATCGCCGAGTCGGTGCCGGTGGTCGGGTCGAACAACTGGGACGGCGGGCTGCTCGCCACGCGTCACCTCCTGGAGCTGGGTCACCGCCGCGTCGCGGTCGTCTCCGGCCCGAAGGACGTGCTGTGCAGCAGGGCACGGGTCGCCGGTTTCCGGGTCGCCCACGACGAGGCGGGGCTGGTCGTCGACCCGGAGCTGGTCAGGTACGGCAACTTCTACGTGGACGCCGGATACGAGCACGCCGTGGACCTGCTGACGCGCCCGGACCGGCCGACCGCGATCTTCGCCGGGTCGGACCTGCAGGCGCTCGGCGTCCTGCGCGCGGCCCGGCGGCTCGGTCTCGACGTCCCCGGTGAGCTGTCGGTGGTCGGCTACGACAACGTGCCGGTCGCCGACTGGGTCGAACCCGCGCTCACGACGGTGGACCAGCCGCTGTGCGACATGGCGACGGTCGCGACCCAGATGCTGCTCGACCTGGCCCGCGGCGTGGAACCGGCCACGAGCCGGATCGACCTCGCGAACGAGCTCGTCGTCCGCAAGAGCACCGCACCCCCCGGGTGATGAGCACGGTGAGAAGCACGGTCACGCCTGGCGCGTGCCCGGCGGACGACGAGTACCGCTCGGCCAGACGGGTGGTGATGTCCGCCGCGTGCGCACGGTAGACCGGGGACGAGGGGTCGTAGTGCAGGCGGTTGCCGAAGCCGAACCGCCGCCCGTCGGCCATGACCGGAGCACCTCGGGGTGCCGGTGGGTCAGCCAGGCGGACGGCGCGGCGGTGGGGGTGGCCAGGTTGACGGCGACGCCGTTGTCGTGGAGCAGGTCCATGACCTCGTCGAGCCGGCCGAACTCGTACGTGCCGGGCTGCGGCTCCAGCGTGGCCCACGCGAAGACGCCGAGAGACACGAGGTTCACCCCGGCCTCACGCATGAGCCGGACGTCCTCCCGCCACACGGGCGGGCCCCACTGCTCGGGGTTGTAGTCGCCGCCGTACGCGAGGCCGCCGACGCGGTCCCGGAAGGCCCGCATGCGAGGGTCTGCCACTCGGACGCTCCTCCGCCGGTCAGGTCGTCACCGGGTTCACGACGAGTCAGACGCCGGCGGCGGCGTCCTGCGGGGTTCCCGCCGCCGCGTCGGCGGGGACGTCGGGCAGGCACATCGTGATGCCCTGCGGCACGACCTTGATCGTCACCTTCGTCACCCGCTTGCGGGCGCCGCCGTCGAGTTCGTACTCCATGGGCTCGGACAGCTTCACGGTGATCTTCCGGGCACGGGTGATGCGGACGAACGGGGACTTCTCGGCCTTGCCGGCGCTCATACGGCCGAGCGTGCGGGCCCACTGGATGGGGCCGTCGGCGGTGGACACGCCGACCTCCAGCCAGCCGTCGTCGAACCGGGCGTCCTCGAACACGTCGATCCCGCCGGTGACGGTGCCGACGTTGCCGACCAGGACGCAGCTCGCGTCGCCCTCGAACCAGTCCGTGTCGTCGATCTTGATGGTCATGGGCGCCGCGGCGCCGCCGACGTGCCGGAGCCCGGTCCAGAAGTACGACAGGCGGCCGAGGCGGTCCTTGAGGCCGCGGTCGGCGTCGGCGATCATTTCGGCGTCGAAGCCGACGCCGGCCATGACCGCGAAGTGCTCGCCGTTGATCTTCCCGAGGTCGATCTTCGTACGGCGGCCCTCGAAGCCGATCCGGACGGCCTCGGCGATGTCCTCGGGGATGGACAGGTTGCGGGCGAGCAGGTTCGCGGTGCCGGCCGGGACGATGGCCACGGTGGCGTCGGTGCCGGCCAGCGCGTCGACGCAGCGCTGGACCGAGCCGTCGCCGCCCCAGACGAAGAACAGGTCGGCGCCCTTGTCGAGGGCCTCCCTGGCCTTCTTGGGGGCCTTCTTGCTCTTGGGAACCTCGTACCAGAGCAGGTCGTCGATGTCGTATCCCGTGATCACCTTGCGCAGCTCGTCGAGCCCGCCGCCGAGGGTCTTCTTGCGGTGGGCGATGACGGCCACGCGAGGCCGCTTGCCGGGTTTGTGCGTGGCGTCCTTGCCGGGGGCGGCGTCCGTCGCGGCGTCGGCCATGGGGCCGGTGGCCGGGTCAGCCGTGGCGCCGCCCTTGGCGCCGGTCTGTCGATCAGCCGATTTCACCATGGGCCCACCGCTACCCGATCTCGGCACGGTTAGGCCCCGCTCCCGCCCCCGCCCACACCCCCGGCTGCCGGGCCCCCGCCGCTCCCCGATCCGGGCCGCCGGGCCCCGCCTGCACCGGTCTCGACTCCCCCGTGGTCTCGACTCCCCCTGGGGCCGCGTCTCCCCCGGTCCGCTCCCCCGGCCGGGTGTCAGGACAGGTCGTAGTCGAGGGTGTAGTGGTGGCCGTCGTCGGTGATCGTGATCTGCCCCTCCCCTCGCAGGCCGGCGAGCTCGCCCGTGCCGGACGTGGCGACGATCTCCCAGCGCATCCACGGTTTGCCGTCGTCGCCGCCCGCGCTGTGCTGCAGGACGAACGTGCCGGTCCGGCCGCCGAGGGTCCCCTCGACGTGCTCGATGCCGACGTAGGCCGCCGGGCCGGCGGACGTGGCGACGGTGAGGATCTCGGTGGCGCTGGTGCCGTTCAGGTCGCCGGTGAAGGCCTTGGCGATGCGCACGCGGGCGACGGTGGCGCCGGGTCTCTCGTCGGAGGCGACCTCGTCCCAGCCGGTGATCTCGAAGGTTCCGGATGCGTGATGGGTCATGGCCCTGAGCGTGCCGTACGTTCCTGTCACCTTCCGTCAGGTATGGCGGGCGGGTCGCCCAGGGCGGCCGCCATGGTGAGGACGTCCTGGTATTCCCGGATGTGGACCACCTTCCCGTCGCGGACGCGCAGCACGGTGACGAACGCCGCGGCGGCCCGGCGGCCGGTGGGCAGGACGGTGCCGGCGAGCGTGTACTCCGCGACGATCACCTCGGGGTCGGCGGTCTGGTGGACGACGACGTCGCGGAACTCCTCGAACCGGACGGGCAGGGCGGCGCGGGCGGGTCGCGCGAAGGCCTCGAACGCGGCGCGGCCCTCGATGCGCCGAGGACGGCCCGGTGGGCTGAACGGCCATTCGAGGACCACGTCGTCGTGCAGGTGGTCGTAGGCCATGTCGCCGGGCGCGTGGTCGAGAACGGAGCGCTGCCAGCGTTCGAACGTCTCGCGTGCGGTGGGCGTCATGCCGTCGTCCTCTCCCGGGAGTGGGCAGGGTGCCGTATAGTCGGAGTCGTGACTCCGCTTAGAAGATACGGAGTGGCTACTCCGTTTGTCAATGGCTGAGGGCCGGCCGCTGCGCGCGGACGCGCGGCGCAACCGGGCGAGGATCCTGGAGGCGGCGGAGGCCGTCTTCGCCGCCCAGGGCGTGTCGGCCTCGACCGAGGACGTGGCGCGGCGGGCGGGCGTCGGCATCGGCACGGTCTTCCGGCACTTCCCCACCAAGGAATCGCTGGTCGAGGAGGTCTTCCTCGGCCGGGTGCGCATGCTCGCGGACAAGGCGGCGGCGCTGTCGGAGGCCGACGCGGGAACGGCGTTCTTCCGCTTCTTCGCGTACGCGGTCGAGCAGGCGGCCACCCAGAGCGCGTACGCCGACGTGCTCGCGGAGGCCGCGGCGACGGGCGGCGAGGAGGGTGCCGCTCCGTCGGCGGTGGGCAGGGAGCTGGCGGCGGCCCTGGCGGAGCTGCTCGGGCGGGCGCAGCGTGCGGGAGCCGTACGGGCGGACATGGGGGTGGAGGAGCTGGTCGCCCTGCTCATCGGAGCGTCGCGGGCGGCCGAGCATGTGGGTCCGGAGGTGCGGCGGCACACGCTCGACATCGTGTTCGACGGCCTGCGTCCGCATATGTGACGGGGGCGTGAGCGGGAGAAGAAAGTTTGGGCGAATGCCTCCAACCCGGCGACCTAACTCCGTTTCATGACAGATGATCGGACGTATGTTTTCTCCTCGACCGGTGGCGCCGGCGATGTCCGGCGGATCTGACGCGGCGCTCCCCCGGGGATGCTGACCTCGCCGTTCCCCTCCGAGGACGGGCGGAGGGCGGCTCATCGGCTGTTCGGGTCGGGGGAGACGGCTCCGCGGCGGGCACGGGCCTTCGTCCGCTGCCAGCTGGGGCGGTGGGAGATGCCGCACCTGGCCGACACGGCGGAGCTGCTGGTGTCGGAGCTGGTGACCAACGCGATCCACGCCACGAACACGGCGGCCGGCCCTCCCGTCGCCTCGTCGATGTTCCCGGTGGCGCTGCGGACGGTCGCCCTGCGCCTGCGGGTCTCCCGCGGCCCGCGCCGCCTGGTCATCGAGGTGTGGGACGGCGGGGAGGGCGAGCCGGTCCCCGCGCGGGGCGGCGCGCTGGACGAGCGGGGCCGGGGCCTCGCCCTGGTGGAGAACCTGGCGGAGAGGTGGGGCCACTTCACCGCCCCGGACCGCGGCAAGATCGTGTGGTGCGAGCTGTCGGTCGGCCGCCCCGCGCCCCTCCCCTCCCCCGGCGTCCGCGATCCCGGCGAACCCGGTCCTGACAAAGCTGCTCCCGGCGAGCCTGATCCGCGCCCCGGTCCTGTAGGGCCGGCCGCCACGGACTCTGCCGCCACGGAGGCGGTTCCGGGGAACGCGGACGCCTGGCGGGTGGCGGATCCCGTCGCGGCGCGGACGACCGAAGGCGGCGAGGAGGGCGAGGCGCCGGTGGTGCTGCCGCGGCGGGTCCGCAGCCGCCCGAGAGCCGAACGGGCCGAGGGCCCGGACGCGGCGACGCTGCTGCGCGTGCTGGAGGGCCTGCGCGCGCTCGAGTGACGCCCTCCGCCGTACGGGTCGGGCCGGGGGAACGCGTCAGGGGACGACGGTGACCGGCCACCGGCCGGCGCGCACCAGCCGTACCGCGACCGAGCCGATGAAGCGGTGGCCCGCCTGCGCGGAGGCGCCGACCACGACGGCGTCGGCCCGCAACTCGTCGGCCACCCGGGTCAGGACGGCCGAGGGCTCCCCCTGCTCGGTGCGGAAGGCGTACGGCACGTGGGTGTCGGACTCGGCGGCGAACCGCTCCACCCTCTCCCGCAGCTCGGCGGCGTACTCCTCGCCCGCCTCGATGGCCGACACGGTGGCGGCCGGCAGGAGAGTGGTCACCGCGCCGAGGCCGGTGACGTGCACGAGGACGACCTTGGAGCCCTGCCTGCGGGCCAGCCCCCAGGCGTACGCGGTGGCGCGTAGGGAGGTGTCGGAGCCGTCGATGCCCACGACGATCACTTGGGGACCGTCGGTGCCGATCTCGAAGGCGCTCATGTCTGTGAGCCTACGACCACCGGGTTCGGCCGTCGTCACGTCCCGGGAGGTGAGGGCGGCGCGCCTGGCCGGGGATGGCCGGTGCGCCCGGGCGCGGGAGAGAGGGCCGGACGGACGGGGAGTCCGATAACCAGTTGCGGAATTGTCGGGGGCGTTCGTTAGGGTCTCGGTTCGTGGCTGACCAACCCATGATCTTCGCTCGCGGCCTGGTCAAACGTTTCGGGGACTTCACCGCCGTCGACGGGATCGACCTGGAGGTGGCGCCGGGCGAGGCCTTCGGCTTCCTGGGGCCCAACGGGGCCGGGAAGTCCTCGACCATGCGCATGATCGGGTGCGTGTCCGTGCCCACGGCCGGTGAGCTGAGGATCCTGGGCATGGATCCCGTGCGGGACGGCACCCGTATCAGGGCGCGGCTCGGGGTGTGCCCCCAGCTGGACAACCTGGATCCGGACCTGACCGTCCGGGAGAACCTGACGACCTACGCGCGCTACTTCGGGCTGTCGCGGGCGGAAAGCCGCAGGCGGGCCGACGAGCTGCTGGAGTTCGTGCAGCTGAGCGACCGGGCGGGCGGCAAGGTGGAGCCGCTGTCGGGCGGGATGAAGCGGCGGCTGACGATCGCGCGGGCGATGGTGAACGAACCCGACGTCGTGCTGCTCGACGAGCCGACCACCGGTCTCGACCCGCAGGCGCGTCACCTGCTGTGGGAGCGGCTGTTCCGGCTCAAGCAGCGCGGCACCACCCTCGTGCTGACCACGCACTACATGGACGAGGCCGAGCAGCTGTGCGACCGCCTCGTGGTCATGGACGGCGGGCGGATCGTCGCCGAGGGGTCGCCCCGCGCGCTCATCGAGACCTACTCCACCCCCGAGGTGCTGGAGCTGCGCTTCCCGGACGGGCTCGACGCCAATCCGCAGTACGCGGCCAGGCTCGATGGGGTCGGCAAGCGGGTCGACCCGCTGCCCGACCGCGTGCTCGTGTACGTCGAGGACGGCGACGTGGCGCTCGCCGAGGCGCACCGGCGGGGGCTGACGCCGTCCAGCGCGCTGGTGCGCCGCTCGACGCTGGAGGACGTGTTCCTGCACCTGACCGGCCGGACGTTGGTGGACTGACATGGTGGTGGCGGGAGGCTCGCTGCACCCCACGCTGGCGGTGCTGGGGCGGCATCTGACCTTGTACCGGCGTCTGTGGCAGGCGTCGGTGTTCTCCTCGTTCGTCCTGCCGGTGCTGTTCCTGCTGAGCATCGGGATCGGGGTCGGCGGCTACGTCGGCACGGTGCAGGGGGTCGACTACCTGTCGTGGATCGTGCCGGGGGTGCTGGCGTCCACGGCGTTCCAGCTGGCGATGGGTGAGTCCACCTACTCGGTGCTGGGCGACTTCAAGTGGGTGCGCGGCTACCATGCGATGCGGGCGACGCCGGTGCAGCCGGTGGACATGGTGCGCGGCCACCTGCTCTACCTGATCTTCCGGGTGGAGGCGTCGGTCCTGGCGTTCCTGCTTGTGGTGGTGTTCTTCGGCGGGCTGCACTCGCCGTGGGCGCTGGTGACGCCGCTGGTGTGCGCGCTGCTGACCGCGGCGACGGCCGCGCCGGTGATGGCGTTCGCCGCCCGGATCGACCACGACAGCTACTTCGCGATGCTGTTCCGTTTCGTGCTGATCCCTTCGACGCTGTTCGCCGGGGTGTTCTTCCCGGTGGAGCAGCTCACGTTCGGGCTGCGCCTGCTGGCGTACGCGTCCCCGTTGTGGCACGCGGTCGAGCTGTGCCGGGCGGCGACCCTCGGCCGCTCCCCCGCCTGGCCGGTTCCCGTGCACGTCGGCTACCTGCTGCTGTGGGCCGCCCTCGGGCTGTTCCTCGCGGTGCGGTCCTTCCGCCGGAGGCTCGAAGACTGATGATGACGACACTCGTGGTCTCCCGGGTCTCCCCTAATCGGGTCGGCGCCGTGGTCAACCGTAACGTGGGGGCGCTGCGCTCGGGGCCCGCGTACTGGATCGTGCTGGCGTCGGGGTTCTTCGAGCCGCTGCTGTACCTGCTGTCGATCGGCGTCGGGGTCGGCGCCCTGGTCGGGAACCTCACGGTCGGCGGCCGGACGATGGAGTACGCCTCGTTCGTGGCCCCGGCCATGCTCGCGGTGTCGGCCATGTCGGGCGCGCTGTCGGAGACGACGTTCAACTTCTTCTTCAAGCTGAAGTACATGAAGACGTTCGAGGCGGTGCTGGCGACGCCGGTGCGGCCCATCGAGATCGCGGCCGGCGAGCTGATCTGGGCGATCGTCCGCGGCTCGGTCTACACGGCGATCTTCCTGGTCGTGATGGTGGCGCTCGGACTGACGTCGCCTGGGTGGGCGCTGGCGGCGTTCCCGGCGACCGTGCTGGTGGGTCTCGGCTTCGGCGGCGTCGGCATGGCGATCAGCACGCTGATGCGCGGCTGGCAGGACTTCGACCTGCTCAGCACCGGCCAGTTCGCGTTGTTCCTGTTCTCCGGGACGTTCTCCCCCGTGCAGAACTACCCGGCCGGGCTGGAGATCCTCATCCAGGTGACGCCGCTGTACCACGCGGTCGAGCTGGTGCGCGGCCTGTGCATCGGAGTGGTCGAGCCGTCGATGCTCGTCCACGTGGCGTACCTGGCCGCGATGGCGGTGGGCGGGCTCTGGTTCGCGGCCCGCCGCCTGCAGAAGACCCTCTGCGAGTGACGGCCGTCCCGGTCCCACGCCCACCGCATACCCACCGCATGCCCGGTGGCACGGGCACGCCGCCCCACGCACCGCCGGCCGGCACATGCCTGGCGCACGCCCGGTGGCACGAAGCGAGGGGAGCATACTGCGAGACATGTACGAGGAGCGGACCTCGCGGGTGCCCGGGGCGGTGGTGTGGCGGCGCGCCTCCGACATGGCAGCCATCCCCGGCGCCGCCGAGTCGGCAGCCACCTCCGGCACCGCCGGGGACGCCCGGGTGCTGCCCGACGGCTGCATGGATCTGATCTGGGTCTCCGGCGAGCTGCTCGTGGCCGGGCCCGACACCGTGGCTCATCTCGTCCCCCACCAGCCGGACGTGCGGTATGTCGGTTTGCGTTTCGCGCCCGGGACCGCGCCGGCGCTTCTCGGCGTGCCGGCGGTCGAGCTGCGTGACCGGCGGGTGCCCCTCGACGAGCTGTGGCCGTCGGCGGAGGCGCGGCGGCTGCGGGAGCGGGCCGGCGAGGCGGCCGATCCCGCCGCCGCGCTGGAGGACGCCGTCCTTCCGCGCCTCGCCACCGGCGGCCGCGGCAGCGGCGTCACGGGTGGGCCGGCCCTCGTGGACGCGGTCATGGCCGGAGTGCGGGACGGCCGGTCGGTGCGGGAGACGGCGGCGGACGCCGGGCTGAGCGAGCGGCACCTCCACCGGCGGTGCCTCGACGCGTTCGGGTACGGGCCGAGGACACTCGGCCGGATCCTGCGGCTGAACCGCGCCCTCGACCTCGCTCGCGGCGGCACGCCCTTCGCGGACGTGGCCGCCGTCGCCGGGTACGCGGATCAGGCCCATCTGTCCCGTGAGGTCAGGTCGCTGACCGGTGTTCCGCTCTCGGTCCTCCTCGCCGCTTCCTGACCCGGACGGGCGGGCCGGCGGGCCGGGTTTTCAGGAGGGCAGCGGGGCGAACAGGTCGACGCCGTTGCCGTCGGGATCGTGGAGGACGGCGTAGCGCTGGCCCCAGAACGCGTCCCACGGTTCGTGGTGGCCGTCGTACCCCGCCTCCACCAGGGAGGCGTAGAGGCGGTCGACGTCCTGCGGGCTGTCGCACCGGAAGGCGAGGCCCACCCGGGCGCTGCCGGTGGGCGGGGTCCACGCGGGGTCGAAGCTGTGGATGGTCTCGATGGTGTCCCAGGACAGCCGCAGACCGCCGGGCAGCCCGGCCTCGACGTGCGGCTCGGTGTCGGCCTCGGCGGGGATGTCCAGGCCGAGGCGGCGGTAGAACGCGAGGGATTTCGCCATGTCGGTCACGATCAGTCCGATGACGGAGAACTCGATAGCCATGCCCGCCACCGTAGGGCCCTCCGTTGGAACGCGTCTTGAACGTATCGGACACGCCGCGCCCGCGTACCGGGTCACTCGGCGATGTCGGGGATGTCCTCGACGGCGAAGGGGGTGACGGTCACGACGGCGGCGACGGGGATCGGGCCGTAGATGTGCGGGAACGCCTCGCTCATGCCGTCCGGCACCTCGAACCTGACCGGCGCGCCGAGCCGGTCGACGTCGACGTGCAGCAGGACGAGGGGCTCGGCGACGTCGCGGTAGAAGCGACGGGCGACGCCGAAGGCCTGCTCGAGGTCGGCGGAGGCGTGGATGAAGCCCTCCTCCTCCAGGGTCCGGCCCAGCGTGGACACCCGGTACTCGCCGGCCCGGACGGCCGCGGCCCAGTCGCCGGCGAGGGCGAGATGGAAGATCATGGGTCGAGCCTACGGCCCGGCCGGATGGAGGCGAGCGCGCGGGCCACCACGTCGCGGGCGCGTTCACGCGACTCGGGGCGGGCCTCCACCACGTCCTCCAGCCACAGGCCGGACAGCAGAGTGGTCACGAAGCGGACCTCGGAACGGCCGCTGGGGTAGCCCGCCCGTTCGAGCACGTGCTCGACGATGTCGTCGCACCCGTCGGTCCAGGCGCGCGCGATGCTCTGCAGCGCGGGGTCGCGGCCGGCCTGCAGGTAGAGCTCCCACAGGCCGAGCTGGCGTGGCCGGTCGAAGGCGTACGCCTCGGCGAGGACGTCGGCCAGCGCGTCGAGCGGCCCGGGCGGCAGCGTCCCCAGGGAGGCGCGCATCTGGGTGAGCTCCCGCTCGACGAGCAGCGCGAACGCCTGGGCCAGCAGGTCGTCGCGGCAGGAGAAGTAGTAGGAGGTGGCGGCGAGCGGCAGCCCGGCCCGCTGGGCGACCGCGCGGTGGGTGACGGCCGCGAAGCCGCCCTCCCCCAGGAGGTCGACGGCGGCGTCCAGCAGGGCCTCGCGGCGGCGCACCGCCCGTTCCTGCGTCCGTCGCCGGGCGACCGGCTCGCGCTCGGCGTCCCCGGCGGGCCGCGAGGCCGCCCCCGCACGCTCCTGCGACACCGGCTGCGTGGCCGGGGGCGGGGCCGGCTGCGACACCGGGGGCTTGACCGAGGCCGGCTGCGGGGCCGGGGCCGGCTGCGACACCGCTTGCCTGACCGGGGGCGTGAGCTGGGTGGTCCGGTGCTGGTCCGGCACGACCTGGTCCTCCGCTCCGTCCATGTGCGCGTCACCCCTGCCCGGTACGGCCGAGTGGCTGGCCGCCGCCCGGCTCTGACCGCCCGGCGGTTTGCCCCACCTTCGGGTCAAACGGCGCCGAGGTCAAACGATCACCGTTCACCGTTCAGTGGGAGCCGGCCAGATTGAGGACGACGACCCCGCAGATGATCAGGACGATGCCGGCGGCCTTCGTGATGTTCATGCTCTCGCCGAGGAACACCGTGCCGATCATGGCGATGGCGGCCGTGCCTATGCCCGCCCAGACCGCGTACGCGATGCCGACGGGCATCTTCAGCTTGAGAGCCCAGGCGAGCAGGACGAACGAGGCGATGTACCCGATGGCGACGACGACGGTCCAGCCCAGGCGGCTGAGGCCGTCGCTCAGCTTGAGGGCGGAGGTGGCCATGACCTCGGAGGCGATCGCGGCGACGAGCAGGAGCCAGGCCATGGGGACCTCCCGTTAAGCGGTACGCTCGTCCCACTTTAGATGGCTCCCCTGCGTCCGGCGAGGGGACCCCCGACCAGGCGCTCCAGGATCGTGGCAGCTCACTCGGGAGGTCGTGCCGCCATCCACACTCCCGTGCTCATGGACAATGAGCCGCCCGAGTCCTGGCACTGGAGCAGCGAAAGTCCTATTTATTCCTTAATGTTCGCTTCTTCCCTATCTGGAAATGAGCAGAGGTAAGGCGAGGGAGGGAGGGGTGGGATGCGGATCGTTGTGGACCTCACCCGCTGCCAGGGCTATGCGCAGTGCGTGTTCCTCGCGCCGCAGGTGTTCCACCTGCATGGGGAGGAGGCGCTGCTGTATGACCCGGCCGTTCCCGACGATCAGTTGGAGCGCGTGCGCCAGGCCGCGGCGGCCTGCCCGGTCCAGGCCATCCTCCTCGGCGAGGAGGTGAGCGCGGGTGGCCGGTGACCTGCGGGAGGGCCGGATTGTCATCGTCGGCGCGTCGCTGGCCGGGCTGCGGGCCGCCGAGGCGCTGCGCGAGGAGGGTTTCACCGGCTCGCTGACCGTGGTGGGGGATGAGCCCTATCCGCCCTATGACAGGCCGCCGCTGTCCAAACAGGTGCTGCTTGGCCTGGCGGCGGCGGACGCCACCGGGCTGCCGATGAGGCGCGACCCGGACGCCCACTGGCGGCTCGGGGTGCGGGCCACCGGTCTGGATCCCCTCGGAAAACGGGTGACGCTGGCCGACGGCGAGTCGCTGCCCTTCGACCGGCTGCTGATCGCGACCGGGACCCGGGCGCGGCCCTGGCCCAACCCGGAGGAGGCCGCTCTTGACGGGGTGTTCACCCTGCGCACCTGCGTTGACGCCGGACAGCTGGCCGAGCGGCTGGCCGCCCCGCCGCGGCGGGTGCTGGTGATCGGCGGCGGCTTCACCGGCTCGGAGATCGCCTCGGCCTGCCGGGAACGGGGCCTGGAGGTCACAGTCACCGAACGCGGGCCCGCACCCCTGGTGGGCGCGCTCGGCGGCACCTTGTCGAAGCTCGCCGCTGGAATGCAGCGAAACCACGGCGTGGACCTGCGCTGCGGGGCGACGGTCACCGCCCTGCGCGGAGACGCGAACGGCCGGTTCACGGGTGCGGACCTGTCCGACGGCAGCCACCTCGACGCGGACGTGTGCGTCGTCGCGCTGGGGGCGGTCCGCAACGTCGAATGGCTGGCCGACTCCGGGCTGGCAGCGGGCCCGCGCGGGATCGCCTGCGACGCCGGGTGCCGGGCCTTCGACATGTACGGGATCGTCACCGACGACGTCTTCGTCGCCGGTGACGTTTCCCGCTTCCCTCATCCGCTGTTCGAGTACCAGATGCTCTCGTTGGAGCACTGGGGCAACGCGGTCGCACAGGCCGAGGTGGCGGCCTACAACATGGTCAATCCGGGGCCGCTGCGGCGTCCCCACCTTGCGCTGCCGACGTTCTGGTCGAGCCAGTTCGGGCTCAACATCAAGTCGGTGGGCGTCCCCGCCTTCTCCGACCAGATCGTCCTTGCGCAGGGCTCGCTGGAGGAGCGCCGTCTGGCTGTGGTGTACGGCTACCGAGGCCGGGTCACCGCCGCGGTAACCGTCAACATGGCCAAGTCGCTCGAGTACTACCAGCACCTGATCGAGACCGCCGCCCCGTTCCCGCCGGCGCCCGGCGCGGCGGACCGTCCGGCCGCAGCCGAGCTCACGCTTCCCTCCGATGTGCCGGATCCGAAGGGCCTTTCGCACAGTCCCACCGTCGCGCTCACCGGTCACCTTCCCGACCGCCGGCTGACCGTGGTGCGGCCTGACTGACCCTTCCGCCCGTCCACGAGGAGCCGAGACCATGACTGCCGACACCCTGCTGAGACAGATCACCGACTACGCCAACCGCCCCAACCCCTACCCCCTGTACGCGGAACTGCGCGAAGCCGGTCCCGTGGTGCGGCAGGCAGACGGCAGCTACCTCATCGGCACCTACCACGAGATCACCGCCCTGCTCCACGACCCGCGGATCAGCGCCGATCCCCGCAGCCGTCCGACTGCACCCGTCGACCTGCCTGAGGAGGCGCCGCAACCTCCCTTCCTGCGGCTCGACGACCCCGAGCACCACAGGCTGCGCACCCTGTGCATGCGACCGTTCGGCCCCCCGCACAGCCCCGCCCGGATCGATGCCATGCGCGCCCAGATCACCGAACTCACCGAAGAACTGATCGAAGGGCGCCAAGACCGCACCCGGATCGACATCGTCGACGACTTCGCCTACCCGCTGCCCGTCACGGTGATCTGCCGGCTGCTCGGCGTCCCGCGCGAAGACGAGCCGCTGTTCCGGCAATGGTCCGACGCGATCGTCGCCTCCGCCGACGTCACACCCGAGGAGGACACCACCGAGCGAGACAGGGCCGGCCGGCAGGCCCGGATCGAGATGGGCCGGTACCTGGTGGACCTTGCCGAGCAGCGTCGCGGCCATCCCGGTGACGACATGCTGTCCGCCTTCATCAACGAACCGGACCCGGCCATGCGGCTCACCCGCGAGGAACTGGCGGAAACCGCCGTCCTGCTGCTCATCGCCGGACACGAGACCACGGTCAACCTGATCACCAACGGGGTCCTCACGCTGCTGCGCCACCCCGATCAGCTCGACCGGCTCCGCCGCGACCCCGGCCTGCTGCCCGGAGCGGTGGAGGAACTGCTGCGCTACGAGCCCCCGGTGCACATGCGCGAGCGCACCCCCCTCGCCGACGTCGACGTCGCCGGCTTCCGTATCCCCAAAGGCGCGCCCCTGGTGCTCGTGCTCGCCTCAGGCAATCGCGACCCCAAACGGTTCCACGAGCCTGACCGGTTCGACCCCACCCGCCCGGACAACCAGCATCTCGGCTTCGGCAGCGGCATACACCTGTGCTTCGGCGCACCGCTCGCACGGATCGAAGCCCACACCGCACTCGGCGCGCTGATCCCCCTCCTCGGCACCGCAACCTTGGCCCAGGACCCGCCCCCCTACCGTCGCAACGCCATGCTGCGCGGACCCCGCCATCTCCCCATCGAGGTGCAACCACTCGCCTGACCATCGGCGCGAGCCGGCTGCCGATCCCACGTCCGACGCGCTTCGGCGGCCGCGGAAACGGCGGGGACACTTGGCGTAGGGGTCGAATGCGTGTTCTACTGATCTCCATGCGTCGCGACGCGTCCCCCGGCCCGGCGGCCGGTCCCCTGGTGCGGCCTGCGCAGCAGCAGGCGCTGCTCGACCAGAGCCCCACCCGCCCGCGGATCGAACGGCAGGCGGTCACCCGGGTGTTCGACGGCATCACCTGCTACGAGGTGCCCGCCCGCACGGCGATCGACCGCGTCCCCGAGGCCGCCGAGCTGCCGTTCCGCTGGGCGGCGAGCCCCTACCGCGGGTGCGAGTCCGGCTGCCGATACTGCGCGGGCCGCCGGGGCCACCGCTACCTCGGCCTCGACCCTGCCGAAGACTTCGCGACGAACATCGTGGTGAAGACCACCCTGGCCGACCGGCTGCGCCGTGAGCTGGCCTCTCCCCGGTGGGCGGGCGAGCCGGTCGCGCTCGGAGTGGCCGGCGACTGCTACCAGCCGGCCGAGGAGACCTACCGGCTGATGCCGGGGGTGATCCGGGCGCTGGCCGACGCGGCCAACCCGTTCACCGTGCTCACCAAGAGCCCGCTCGTCCTGCGCGACCTCGACCTGTTACGCGACGCCGCCAAGGTGACCGAGGTCGGGGTCCTGGTCTCGGTGGGCTTCGTGGACGACCGCGTACGGCGGGCGGTCGAGCCGGGGGCCGCGAGCCCGCAGCGGCGCCTGGAGATGTGCGCCGCCCTCAACGACGGCGGGATCCCCTGCGGGGTGCTGATGGCCCCGATCCTGCCGCTGATCACCGACTCGGCCGACCACCTACAGGCGACGGTCCGCCGGGCCGCCGAGGCGGGCGCGGTCAGCGTCACGCCCGTCGTGCTGCGGCTGCCCTCGGGGGCCCGCGAGACGTACCTGGCCTGGCTGGAGCGGGAGCACCCGGGCCTGGTCCCCCGCTATCAGGCGCTGTACGGCAAAGGGCAGGTGGCCGAGGAGGGCTACCGGCGCCGGGTGGCCGAGCAGGTGCGGGGGCTGGCCGAGGCGTACGGCATCGGGCGCTCGGCCCGCCGCTGGCGCCGCCGCCGCACGCCCACCCGCCAGCTCGCCCTGGTCTGAACCCACCCGTCGGGGACGAACGCGCGTCGCGCCTACCGCCGGACGCGGCCGAGGGGACGGAAAACCGGTCGACCCGCGGGAGAGCCGGCCGGTAGCGTCCCCGGCGTGAACGTCCTCAGCGATGCCGACCTCGACCGTTTCGTCGCCGAGGGGTACCTCAAGCTCGAGGAGGCCTTCCCCCGCGCCGTCGGCGACCGCATCCGCAGTTCCCTGTGGGAGCGGATCGGGCTGTCCCCCGATCGGCCCGAGGAGTGGACGCGCCCCGTGGTCTGGACCCTCGACGACACCGGGGAGGGCCCGTTCGGCGAGGCCATGGGCAGCCCCCGGCTGGCGGCCGCGCTGGACCGGATCGCCGGCGGCTGGATCCCGCGCGGCGCCCCCGGCATGACGCCCGTACGCTTCCCCCACCCCGGCGACTCCGGCGACACCGGCTGGCACATCGACCAGAACGACCCCGGCCCCGAGGGCCGCTGGGGCGTCGTCACCGCCCGGCCGCACACGCTGCTCCTGCTGTTCCTGTACTCCGAGGTCGGGCCCGACGACGCCCCCACCCGCATCCGCGTCGGGTCCCACCTCGACGCCGCCCGCGTGCTGGAGCCGTACGGCGAGAAGGGCCTGGAGTTCTTCGCCTCCGGGCCGATCCTGGACGAGGCCAGCGCCCACCGCCCCCTCGCGTACGCCACCGGGCTTCCGGGTGACGCGTTCCTGTGCCACCCGTTCCTGGTCCACGCCGCCCAGCGGCACCGGGGGACCCGGCCGCGGTTCATGTCCCAGATGCCGATCTTCCTGTCCCGGCCGCTGACCGCGGAGGACCCGACGCCGCTCGGCCGCGCCGTACGCGCTGCGTTGAACGGCTGACGGCGCCGGGCCCCTCGGGCGTCTGAGAGCCAGGTCTCACGACCTGGCGAGCGTCCCGGCCACCACGGTGGCGTTCAGTTCGCCGGAACAGGCCAGGCGCGCCACCAGCCCCGCGGCCGCGACGGCCTCCAGGGCGTCCGGCGCCTGGCGCTCGCTCGTCTCCAGCAGCAGGCTGCCGCCGGGGGCCAGCCACGCAGGGGCTTCGGCGATCACCCGCCGCACCACGGCCAGGCCGTCCGACCCGCCGTCGAGCGCGACGTGCGGCTCGTGCTCGCGGGCCTCGGCCGGCAGCAGCCGGATCTCCCCCGTCGGCACGTACGGCGCGCAGGCGACCACCACGCCGGCCCGTCCCCGCAGGCCGGCGGGCAGCGGCGCGTACAGGTCGCCCTCGTGGACGCGGCCGCCCAGCGCGGCCAGGTTGCGGCGGGCGCAGCGGACGGCGGCGGGGTCCACGTCGACCGCGTGAAGCTCGACCCCTCCGACGGCGGCGGCGATCGCCGCGCCGATCGCGCCGGTCCCGCAGCACAGGTCGACGACGACGGCCCCGGGCCGGGCGAGGGCGGCCGCCTCGGCGACCAGGAACTCGGTGCGGCGGCGGGGGACGAACACCCCGGGATCCACGCTCACGCGCAGGCCGCGGAACTCGGCCCAGCCGAGGACCTGTTCGAGCGGCAGGCCGGCGGCCCGCCGTTCCACCATGGCGGCGACGTCATCGGGGGTGCGTGCGGTGGAGACGATGAGTTCGGCCTCGTCCTCGGCGAACACGCAGCCCGCGGCGCGGAGCCTGTCGACGACGGCGGTGAGGGGACGTGGGGATGGGGAAAGCGACATGAGAGCCTTTCGGAAACGCCGAAGGATGCTCTCCCGGTCCCCTATGCCTGGAGGACCGTGCGGTCGTGAGAGGAGAGCACCCGACCTGCCGAAGCGGTAATGGGTCTCACCTCCCTAGGCCGACGCGTCCGGACCCGCGTCCGGCGACGGCAACAGTACCAGCGACCGGAAAAGGCCGTCGCCGTCGGGGGTGACCTCCAGCGCGCGGGTGCCCTCCCGCCGCCGCAGCAGGCCCCGCTCCAGCAGCCCGTCGAGCAGCGCGTCGCCCAGGACGCCGCCCAGGTGGGGGCGGTTCTCGCTCCAGTCGAGACAGGGGTAGGCGAGGCGGCGCCGTCCCGCGGCGAGGCCGCCCAGGTCCACGCCCAGTCGGGCGAAGGCGTCCGGAGCCGCGGCCAGCACCTCGACCCGGTCGCCGGCGGCGGCGATCGCGCCCGCGGCGGCGAGGTGGTCGAACACGGCCACCCCGAGCCGGCCGGCGAGGTGGCCGTAGCAGGCGCGGGCCAGCGTGATGGGCGACAGCGGCGCCTCCACCGGCTCCGGCGCCGTCTCCTCCCCCGCGGTCAGCGTGCGCAGGGCCGCGAGGACCCGCCGCACGCCCTCTCCGCGCAGCGCGTAGACGGCCTGCCGGCTCTGGCGGGTGACCGAGACGAGCCCCGCCTCGCGGAGGACGGCCAGGTGGTTGCTGAGCCGCGACCCGGACACGCCGAGCGAGACGGCCAGCTCCGACGCCGTACGGGGACCGGTGGCCAGCAGGTCGAGCGCGGCCAGGCGCAGCGGGTCGGCCAGCCCCTGCGCGCGGGCGGCCATCTCCTCCGCGGTCGGGCCGCGGCCCGTGTGCGCCACACGGCCATCGTACAGGCCGCGCTGAATCATGATCGCGGCCGGTCGCGACGCGTGGTGAGGATCCGTTCGATGGCGTCGGCGGCGTAGGCGAACTCCTCGTCGGCGTCGAGGTGGTCGAACCGCCCGGCGGCCTCGGAGGCGGCGAAGCCGAGGACGAAGGTGGACAACAGGCGCTCGGCGCGGACGGCCTCCTCCTCGGGCAGCCCGGCCTCGCGCAGCGCGGCGTGGGCGGCGTCGCGGGGCACGCGGGCCGCCGGGGTGACGGCCGGGCGCTGGAACAGCAGGGGGAACAGGTCCGGATGCGCCCGCGCGAGCGCCCGGATGCCGGCGGCCAGCGCGGTCAGCCGCTCGCGCCAGGGCAGGGCCGGGTCGGGTGTGGGGATGGCTCCGAGCAGGCGCTCCACCAGGCCGTCGAGCAGGCCGCGTTTGTCGCCGACGTGCCGGTACAGCGCCATCGGGGTCACCCCGAGCCGTTCGGCGACCGCGCGCATGGTCACCGCCGGCAGGCCCCGTTCGGCGGCCAGACCCCAGGTGGCGTCGACGATCTCGGCTCTGGTCAGTCCTCTTCGGCCCATTGACGCACTCCCCTTCCCGCCGCCAAAGTATACATTGTAGATATACGTCGTATACTTCAGGGGTGCCCATGCTGGAGGCCACGGGGCTGCGCAAGCGGTTCGGCGCGGTGACCGCGCTCGACGGCTTCGACCTGGCCGTGACCGCGGGGGAGATCTGCGGGCTCATCGGCCACAACGGGGCCGGGAAGACCACGTTCGCCCGGATAGCGAGCGGGCTGGACCGGCCCGACGCCGGGCGGGTGCTGATCGGCGGCGCCGACCCCCGTACGGCGCGGGGACGGGTGGGCTGGGCCCCGCAGGAGACCGCGCTCTACCCCACCGCCACCGTGCGGGAGAACATGCGGCTGTTCGGCGGCCTGGCCGGACTGCGCCGCCGGCGGCTGCGCGCGGAGATCGACGAACTGGCCGACGCGCTCGGCCTGCGGGAGGTCCTCGACCGCCCGGCCGGGCGGCTGTCGGGCGGGCAGCAGCGGCGCGCCCAGACCGCGACCGCGCTGCTCAACCGTCCGCCGGTGCTGCTGCTCGACGAGCCCACTGTGGGGGCGGACCCGGACACCCGCCTGGACCTGCTCGCCGTCGTGCGCGCGCGGGCCGCTGAGGGCGCCGCGGTCTGCTACACCACGCATTACCTGCCGGAGCTGGTCGAATTGGACGCCACGCTCGCCGTCGCCGCCGCGGGCCGGGTGATCGCGCGCGGCTCCCGGGCCACCCTGCTGGCCGGGCTGCCCGGCAGGGCCGTCCTCCGCTTCGACGGCCCGCCGCCCGCCGCCCTCGTACCGGCCCCCGGCGAGCCGGGCCGCGGGCCAGGCTGGGAGCACGGCTGGGAGCACGGCTGGGAGCACGGCTGGGAGCACGGCTGGGAGCACGGCGAGCACAGTGTGGTCGTCACCGCCGAGCGTCCCGCTGAGGCGGCCGCGCGGGTGCTGGCCGGCCTCGGCCCGGACGCCGCGCGGCTGCGCGGCGTCGACATCGCCGAGCCGACGCTCGACGACCTCTACCGCCACCTCGCCACCCGGGAGGGCCGCAGTGCTGCGTGACACCGCCGTCGTCGCCCGCCACACCGTCGTCCTGCTGGCCCGCGACCCCGGCACCCTCGTCGCGTACGCCGTGATGTCGGCGGTCCTCATGGTGGTCGTCCACCCGATCTACGAGCGGCTGGCCGTGCCGGGGACCTCGGGCGTGCTCAACGCCGCCTCCGGCACCGCGGTGATGTTCACCCTGCTCGCGCTCGACGTGGCCGGGGAGCAACTGCTGGCCGAGCGCGACTGGCACACCTGGGCGCGACTGCGCGCCTGCGCCGCCGGACCGGCCGCCATCCTCGCCGGCAAGGCGCTGCCGCTGCTCGCGCTGTTCGCGGTCTTCCAGGGGCTGCTGTTCGCCGAGGCGGCCTGGTGGTTCGGCCTCGACCTGGCGGCGGGCGGGTGGCGGCTGCCGGTGCTCTGGCTGGCCTGGTCGTCGTGCGTCACCGCCGTCGGGCTCGCGCTCGGCGCGTGGCTGCGCAGCCGCGGCCGGCTCGGCGTGGTCGCCGACATCGGCGCCATGATCATGATGGGGCTCAGCGGCGCCCTGGTGCCGCTGGACGGGCTGCCCGGATGGTTCGCGGACCTCGCCCCCGCCACCCCGGGCTACTGGGCGGTGCGCGGATTCCAGTCCGCCGTCTCGGTCCCGGCGTCCGGCGCGTACGCGCACGCCGTCGCCGTCCTCACGGCCGTCACAGTGGTGGCGGGGACCGCCGCCGTCGTGCGCGTCCTGCTTCCCGGACGGAGCCGGGCCTGACGTCGCGGTCACCATTCAGGAATCGGTGATTAGTCGATGCGGGGGCGGGTAGGCGCGGCGTGTCCAGGAAGGAGGACACCCATGCCCCCTCACGCTCCCCGCACGAGGGATCGCGGTACGGCCACGGAGACCGCCGGGGTCGCGTTGCTGGGCCCGCTCACCGAGAGCGTCCGCCGGCTGCTGTCCACCGCCGGCGCGCTGAACGAGACGGCCGTGCGGCGGCCGTCGCTGCTGCCCGGGTGGACCCGCGCGCACGTCCTGGCCCACATCGCCGGGGCGGCCGAGTCGCGGGTGCGGCTGCTGGCCGGGGCGCGGACCGGGCTGCCCATCCCCCAGTACGCCGGCGAGGACGAGCGGACCGGGCAGATCGAGCGCGACGCGGCCCTGCCCGCCCCGGCACTCGCCGACAGGCTGCGGACGGCGACGGGCGCGGCCCTCACCGCGATCCGCGACCACCCGCCCGGCGCCTGGGGCCGCGAGGTCACCTGGCTGGGCGGCTCGCGCGGCCCCGCCCACCGCGTCCCGCCGAGCCTGCTGTGCGAGCTCGAGATCCACCACGTCGACCTCGACGCCGGCTACACCCCCGGCGACTGGCCCGGGTGGTACGCCGCCTGGGAGTGCCGCCGCGTGGCCCGCGACTTCGCCGGCCGGGACCCGGCCGGCCGGCCGGGGGCGCGCGTCGCCGCCACCGACGACGACCTGTCCTTCACCTTCAGGGAGGGGCCGCTGGTCACCGGCACCTGCCGGGCGCTGCTGGCCTGGCTGACCGGCCGCTCCCCCGGGACCGGCCTCACCGTCGCCCCCGCCGGCCCGCTGCCGGAGGTGCCGCGATGGCGCGGATGACCCCGGCGGGGCCGGACGCCCCCGCGACGGCCGCGATCGTCCGGCGCCTGCTGGCCGCGCAGGCCGTCACCGGCTTCGGCGACGGGCTCTGGTTCAGCCTGTGGGCCATCTTCTTCACCCGGATCCAGGGCATCCCCACCGAGGCCATGGGCATCGCGGTCGGGCTCGGCGGGGCGGTCGGACTGCTCGCCGCCACGCCCGTCGGCGTGCTCGCCGACCGCCGCGGCCCCCGAGAGGTGCTCGTCGTCGTCATCGTGCTGCGCGGCCTGTGCATGGCCGCCTACGTCCTCGTCCACGACTTCTGGACGCTGCTGCTCGTGCAGTCGCTGTTCTCCGCCGTGCAGAGCTCGGGGTCGGGCGTGCGGGTGACGCTCGTGTACGGGCTCGTCCCCGGGGACCGGCGGCTGCGCACGCTGGCCCAGTCACGCGTGGTGCAGCACATCGCCTACGCCGCCGGCGCGGGGGCCGCCGCGCTCGTCCTGGCCGTCGGCGGCCGGCCCGTCTTCGTGGCGGCCGTGCTGCTGAACGCCGCGACGTTCCTGGCGGCCGCCGCCATCACCGTGACCGTGCCCGGTGTGCCTCCGGTGCCCGCCGAGCGCCGCCGCGCCGGCACCCAGGCCGTCCGCGACCTGCCGTACGTCGCCGTCATGGGGTCGACCACGCTGCTCGCGCTGTGCTGGGCGCTGCTGTCCACCGGGCTGCCGCTGTGGATCGCTGGCGACACCTCCGCGCCGCTGTGGGCCGCCGCCCTCGCCGTCGTGCTCAGCTCCGCCGCCATCGCGCTGTTCCAGGTCCGGGTGAGCCGCCGCGGGGCGGACGTCCCGGGGGCCGTTCGCTCCGCCCGCGTGTCCGGGATGGCGCTCGCCGCCTGCTGCGCGGTCTTCGCCCTGGCGGCCTGGCCCGGCTCCCCGCTCGTCGCGCTGGCGGTCGTCGTCGCGGGCGTGGGCGTCCACGTCGTCGGGGAGCTGTACTACGTGGCCGCCCAGTGGGGGCTGTCACTCGGGCTGATGGCCCGCGACGCCGAGGGGCAGTACCAGGGCGTGACCGCGACCGCCGAGGCCGCGACCGTCGCGCTCGGCCCCGCCGTGGTGACCACCCTGCTCACCGGCCTCCACGCGGTGGGCTGGCTGGTGCTGGCGGCGATCCTGCTGGCCGCGGTCGCGCCCGTCGGGCCGCTGGCGCGCCGCGCGCTGCGCGACCCCTACCGCGTGGGCGCCCGCCCTCCCGAGCCCGCGGACGGCGGGGTCACGGCCACGCCCTGACCCCGCCGCCCGCCGCCGGCGTCAGGCTCCCAGGCCTGACTCGTCGACCACCGGACGCACCTCGACGCCCTGGTAGCGGGCCTCGGGCATGAGCCCGGCCAGCTCGGCGGCCCGCTCGTCACTGTCGCAGTCGACCACGTAGAAGCCGGCCAGATACTCCTTGGCCTCCAGGAACGGCCCGTCGGTCACGGCCGGCACCTGGTCCTTGACGCGGATCACCCGGCTGTCGGACGGGCCGGCCAGCGCCGCGAAGCCGACGAGCTCCCCCGTCTCCCTGAGCTTCTGCTGGAACGGCTCGTGGGCGTTCATCATCGCCTCGAGCTCCTCCTGGGGCAGCGCGTCCATCAGCGCGGGGTTGTTATGAATGATGAGCAGGTATTTCACGCCTTCTCCTCACGGTCGTGACGCCCGCGGCGCCCCTCAACCGATGGCCGGAGCGGTCGCTCCGTCCGGACACCGCCGGCACCGCTCCCCACATGCGGCGAGCAGTCCCGGCGCAGGCACCGTAGGCCAGCATCCGAGCGCCGCGCCAGCGGAACGCGCGATGCCGCCCGCCGGGAGCGCCAGAACCCTCACGAACTCCAGCGGCCGTGTCGATCCACGCTCCTATCGGGGCCCTCGGCGTCCGGCGGCCCGAATGCAATGCGTTCGCATTGTAAAAGAGGTGTGAGAGGCTGTGCAATGCGGTCGCATGGCGACCGGCCGGAGGACGGGAGGACATGCCGAAAGTCGTGGACCACGAGGCGCGCAGGTCGCGTCTCGTCGACGCCGTCTGGGCCCTGGCCGTCCGCGACGGCCTCGAAGGCGTGAGCCTGCGCAAGGTCGCGGCCGAGGCGGGCGTGTCGATGGGGCAGGTGCAGCACTACTACCCCTCGATGGAGGAACTCGTCCGCGACGCCCTCCGCCGGGCCGTGCAGGCGGTCGACGCCCGGATCGCGCAGACCATCGGGGCGATCGGCGCGGCGACCCCCGAGGACGTGCTCCGCACGTGCCTGCGCGCGCTCATCGGGTTGGACGCCGAGGGGACCCGGCTCCTCCGGTTCTCCCTCGCCGTCCTGGGCCGCACCATGTCCGACCCGGAGATGACGCGGGTCCTCGCCCCACCGGACGAGCACCTGCTGTCCTTCACCGCCGACCTGATCGCTGCCGCCCGCGCCGCACGGGGGAACGCGGGCGACGTCGAGCGGGACGACCGGATGGAGGCCGACATCTGCTGGACGCTGGCCACCGCCCTCGGCGTCGACGTCGCCGTCGGGCAGCGCTCCGCCGAGGGCGCCGCGGCCGTGCTCGACCACCACCTCGACCGGCTGCTGGGCGGATAGCCGCCGGTCCGGGACGTCCTGTCCGCCGTGGGGCAGCCCGCCGTGGGCCGGGCACCAGAAACCGAGTACCAGGAACCGAGCAGCGTGCAGGAGCCGCGGTCCCGCTGCCGGCTTCGCGGCGGCTCAGGCTCCGGCGGGGACGTCGACGCCCTCCAGCAGGAAGCCGAGGATCGGCTCGGTCTGGCGGGGCAGCAGGTGCCCCGCCTCCGGGAGGAGCCGTACGTCGGCATCGGGGACGGCGCGCTCCAGCCGCCGCGCGGTGTCGTGGGAGTCGAGCATCGCGTCCCGCCCGCCGGCGACCACGAGCATCGGCGCCGCGACGCCGGCCAGCGCCTCGTCGCCGAAGACCGGCAGCCGGTCGCGACGCGGCCGGAAGTGCCGGTGGACGAGCAGCACGAACGCGCCGTACTCGCGTCCCGCGGCCTCCGGCCGGGCGGCGGCCGGCCCGAGGGCCATGCGCAGGAGGCGACGGCGCCCCCACCGCCCGAACGGCAGCAGCGCCGGCGCCGCCAGCAGCACGCCGATCTTCTGGCGGCCGACCCCGCCGGGGCTGAGCAGCGCCAGCCGGGTCACCCGGCCGGGACGGCGGATCGCGTGGTCGAGCGCCAGCCACGCGCCCAGCGATACGGCGACCACGGCCGTGGTCGGCAGTCCCAGCCCGTCCAGCACGTCGTCGAGCCACTGCGCGTACGCGTCCGAGTCGAGCGGCGGGCGCGTCGGCGCGCTCAGGCCCGGCTCGCCGATCACGTCCACCGCGTAGACGCGCAGACGCGACGACCAGACCGCGACGTCCGGCATCCACATCGCGCTGTTGGCGCCCGAGCCGTGCAGGAGCACGACGGGCGGCCCGTCCGGCGGCCCGCTGGCGACGGTGAACGTCTCCCCCTGCCGAGTCGGGATCCGCAGGTGCTCGCCCGGCACCGGCCAGCGCTCCAGGAACGCCCGGTAGCCCTCCCGCACCGCGCGGGCGCCCTCGTCCGATCGGTAGACGCCGGTCATCGGTCCTCCAGCAGCGTCGTCACGATCCTGAACAGGTCGGCGCTGACGGTGAGGCCCCCGATGACAATGATCTTCAGGACGGCGCGCTCCTCGTCGTAGATCGACTCCACGCGCAGCCGCTCGTCGCCGTCGCGGGGGGCCGCGACGACCGCCATGAGCGTGTTGGTCAGCCGGCTCACCTCCGCCCGGCTGATCGCGTCCACCTGGACGACGCTCGACACCTCGGCGTGCCGCGTGCGCCGCGCCGT
Source organism: Microbispora sp. ATCC PTA-5024 (assembly GCF_000511135.2). Classification (NCBI taxonomy): domain Bacteria; kingdom Bacillati; phylum Actinomycetota; class Actinomycetes; order Streptosporangiales; family Streptosporangiaceae; genus Microbispora; species Microbispora sp. ATCC PTA-5024. The sequence continues at coordinate 383,514 of NZ_KI866522.1, forward strand.
CTCGGCCGGCGGCGGCGCGACCGGGTGGCCGGTGAACGCCTCCAGGTCCTCCCGCGCGATCCGGTACTGCTTGCCGATGCGGACGGCTTTGAGCCTGCCGTCGCGCACGTATCCGCGCACGGTCTTGACGTGCAGGCCCAGCAGGTTCGCCACCTGCTCGACCGAGTACGGCTGGTGCGGCACGGCACTCCTCCAACGCTCCCGGTCATGCCGCAACCTATCGTATCGCTCCCTGTTAGCACGTCGATAGGGAATTATAGGGAAGGATCGTACGTCTCCCAGATCCGCCGAGACACCGCTAGCGGGTCGTCGGCGTCGCGAGGGTCGTCGTCCCAGATCCGCGTACGGCGGCGGTCGAGGTCGTACCGGGGCCAGCCGGGGTCGCCGGTCGCCGCGAACGCGGCCCAGGACGCGCGGACCCGGGCGGACAGCGGGGCGAACCCGGCGGGCGGCGGCGAGCCGAGGACCCGCGCGGCGAAGCGGCTGCCCCCGTCGCCGAACACGAACGGCACGTCCACCCCGTGACCCGCCCCCGCCGGGCCGCGCCAGGCGAAGTCGTACATCCAGGTGCGCCCGCCTGCGCGCGCGTGCGCCTCCGCCGTGCGCAGGCTCGGCATCCGCACCAGCGCGTCGGACAGCATCGCGAGAACCGCCTCGCCTCCCAGGGCCTCCCGGTACGCGGCGGCGGCCCCGTCGCCGAGGCGGAGCGCGGCGGCCACGGCCTCCGGCGGCGTCGAGGGATCGGGCAGCGGACCGTGGCCGAGGTACTCCTCGTGGGTGAATCCGCAGATCAGGTCCACCTCGCGCGCGGCCAGGACGGGCCGCCACGGCGGTCCCGTCACCAGGTCCCCGTCCACGACCGGGCCGAACGCGGTCATCGGCCCGGCGCCGCCGGCCGGCGGGGCGTCCTGGACCGCGAGGATCGCCTCGGGCGGCAGCGCCGCCAGCCCCTCCCAGGTCGGCGGGACGCCGGCCGCCTCCGCGACGGCCGCGGTGACCGCCTCGGCCTCGGCGGCTCCCCGCAGGCCGGCGGGCACGCTCTGGGCGATCACCCTGCGCACCAGGCCCGCGGCCGCCGGGGCCCCGGCGAGCAGCACCGCCGACGCCGCGCCCGCCGACTGGCCGGCCACCGTCACCCGGCCGGGATCGCCGCCGAAGGCCGCGACGTTCCGCCGCACCCATTCCAGGGCGGCGATCTGGTCGCGCAGCCCCCGGTTGTCCGGGACCCCCGGGATGTGGCCGAAGCCCTCGAAACCGACCCGGTAGTTGACGGTCACCACCACAACCCCCGAGGCGGCAAGCGTGGCCCCGTCGTACTGCGGCATGCCCGAGGAACCGTGCTTCCACAGCCCCCCGTACAGCCAGACGACGACGGGAAGCCCGGCGGCGCCCAGGCCGGGCGTCCAGACGTTCAGCGTCAGGCAGTCGAGGCCGTCCTGCGGCCGCCAGACCGGGGGAACCCCGGGCCGGGGCGGAAGCTGGGGCGGCGCCGCTCCGAACGCGGCGCACTCGCGCACGCCGTCCCACGCGGCCGCCGGCGCGGGCGGCCGGAAGCGCAGCGGACCCTCCGGCGGAGCCGCGAACGGTATGCCCTTGAACGCGACCACGCCGCTCAGGTCCTGTCCCCGGACCCGGCCGGCGGCGGTCGTCACCACGGTGTCGATCACGCGTCCGAGCGTAGGGCCCGCTTCGCGGGAACGAGCGACGCGGCCCGTATCATGACCACATGTTCCATCGCAAACCGATCGAAGAGCGCATCGCCGAGCGGGTGGCCAAGCGGCCGCCGCTCAAGGAGGGCAAGCACTTCGAGCACCGCCCGGCGCTGATCGTGTTCTGCGTCGTCATCGCCCTGGTGGCCCTGAAGGTCGTCGGCGCCTTCGCCCTCATGAAGTGGGGACTGCGGTAGCGGCCCCGGCCTCTCAGACCCGCCGGTAGGTCTCGATCGACTCCCCGCCGGCGAACGCGCGGGTGCCGTCCGGTGCGAAGCGCACCGGGCCGAACGGTCTGTCGAACAGCGGGACGCCCGAACCGATCACCAGCGGGTGCCGCTTGACGACCAGGCGGTCGATCTCGGGAAGCAGCGCCGCCGCCAGCTTCCCTCCCCCGCACAGCCAGATCCCGGCGCCGTCCTCCTTCTTCAGGCGCTGGACGAACGACACCGGATCCTCCGCGACGACCGGCACCGCCGGATCCGCCTGCGACAGCGTGCGGGAGAACACGTACTGCCGCAGATGCGCGTACGGGCTGGTCACACCGACCGACAGGGCGGGCTCGTAGGTGGCCCGGCCCATTAGCACCGTGTCGAAACACCGGTTGGACACGCCGTCCAGGCCCAGCGGCCCGCGGGCGTGGACCGGCATGGTCTCCGGGTACTCGGCCAGGATCGCCGACTGGATCTCCCCCTCGAAGGGGAAGAAGCCGAAGCTTCCGTCAGGGGCGGCGATGTACCCGTCGAGGGGCAACGTCGAGTTCCACCTGGGAACCGGGCTGCCCGGCGACGCCACCTCCGTCGTGCTGCTCTACCTGGCCCTCAACTGGCTGATCCTGGAACGGCTGACGCTCCCCGAGGTGATCCCCGGAGAGCGCGTGGACGAGTTGGTCGCCGAGGCCGTCCGGCGGATCGTGCCGGGCTGAGCCGTCAGGACTCCAGGGCGCTGCCCTTCTTCCACTGCTTGTACGGCATCTGCCAGAAACCCCAGCCGTTGTTCCACTCGAGGATCCGGCTGGTTCCGACGATCTTCACGACGTCGCCCCGGTGGAAGTGGTCGTAGAACCACTTGGCCTGGTCGGGCCGGGCGTTCACGCAGCCGTGGCTGACGTTGGCGATGCCCTGCGAGCCGACCGACCACGGCGCGCTGTGCACGTACTCACCGCTGTTGGAGATGCGCACGGCGTGGTTGACGACCTCCTTGTAGTAACCGGGGTCGCCCTCCTTCTTGCCCGGGGAGATCATCGTGACCGGGTTGCCGCGTTCCATGGTCAGGTGGACGCCGCTGGTGGTCGTGTACTCGCGGGTGGTGCCCTTGCCCGCGCTGATCTTCATGGTCTGCACGGTCTTGCCGTCACGCTTGACGACCATCATGTGGGTCTTCGTGTTGACCGAGCTGACCCAGGCCGCGCCGATGTTGATCGTCGTGCTGTGGTCCTCGACGCCGTACATGTCGCGCCCGGCGTGCACGCCCTCCAGATGCGCGACGAACTTCACCTTCTGGTGGGCCGGCCAGTACTTGGCCGTCCGGTAGATGGCGAGTTTGTCGTTGATCCACCGCCACGCGCCCGGCACCGGCTTCTCCGCCTGCACCTCGAGAGCCTGCTCCACCGCGGCCTTGTCCTGGACGTTCTGGTTGAACGTGACCATGATCGGCATGCCGACGCCCACGGTCTCCCCCTTGAGACCGGGGGTGACGTCCGCCACGGCCAGCTTGAGCTTGGGGGTGAGCGTGCTGAACCGGCTGCTCGCCGTCGCCGGGCCGCCGTCGCCGGACGCCTTGGCCGACACCGTGTACTTGGCGGACGGCTTCAGCGGCTTCTTGGAGGTCCACTTCGTGTGGGCGGCGTCGAACTCCCCCTCGACCTGCTCGCCGTCCGCCTCGACCGTGACCTCCTGCAGGGAGCCGTTGGACGCGGTGACGACCACGGTCTTGTCGGGCCGCACCTTCGCGGTCCCCGACGCAGGACTGATCTTGATGACCGGCGTCGGGATCGCCGGCTTGTCGCCCCCGGCGCCGCCCCCCGGCGACCCGGGCGCGTTCGACCCGCCGGAGCACGCCGACAGCGCCGCGATCATGGCGACGGCGGCACCGGCGATCGGCAGTCTCGAACGAACGTCAGTCCTCAGCACAACCTCTCCCCCATGGGCGCAAAGGGCACCCTAAGACCTTATTCGCGGTTGCCTCTTATATGTGCAATTTCCCCAGGAGTCGGATCACGATTCGGTAGCGGCCAGGAGACATCTGCGTATGGAGAAGGTAAGGTTCGCGTAAAACTCGATCAAGAGTCTAGTCAGCGGGCGCACTCGCCAGTGCCTGCACCTCCCCGTACGACGGCAGGCCGCCGGGCGTGTCCCCGCCCTCGGCGACGGCCCTCGCGGCGGCGACCGCCGCCCCCAACGCCGCCCTGAACAGCAGCGATCCGGTGCTGATCCGGCGAACGCCGAGGGCCGCCAGCCCCGCCACCGTGTGCCGGCCGGGCAGGAACAGCACGTTGAGCGGCAGCGCCACCGCCTCCACGATCACGCGGATGTCCGGCTCCTCCGCGACGCCGGGGACGAAGACCCCGTCCGCCCCCGCGTCGGCGAAGGCCCGCACGCGGGCGACGGTTTCGGACAGTCCCCCGGCATTGAGCCAGACGGTGTCCGTACGGGCATTGACGAACAGGCCGGGCACCGCCGCCTTGATCGCGGCGATCGCCGCGCACCTGCCGTCCAGGCCGGACAGCGTCCCGTCGGGGCGCCCGTCCTCGATGTTCACCCCCGCCGCGCCCGCCGACGCCACCTCCGCCGCGAACGCGGCCACCTCCTCCGGGCTGTCGCCGAACCCGCCCTCGATGTCGACCGTGAACGGCACGGGCAGGCCGCCCAGCCGGCGTGCCAGGGCGAGGGTCTCCTCCCGCGTGCCGCCGGCCGCGTCCGGCTTGCCGGCCGCCGCGGCGACCCCGAGGCTGGTCGTCCCCACGGCGGCGAACCCGGCCGCGGCCAGCGCGGCGGCCGAGGCGTGGTCCCAGGCGTTGGGCAGCACCAGCGGCCGGTCGCCGTGGTGCAGCGCCAGGAAACGGGCGAAACGATCAGCCTGATCGATGCTCATGGGCATTCCTCCAGGTCGAGTAGGGGTGCGCGCGCAACGGTCCGAGCGCGCCGTCATCGGCTCACCTGGTCCGTCCGGCCGGCGGTCGTCGGCGTCCCTCCACCTCCAGGCGGGCGGGCACGCGCAGGTTCGGCGACGGCTCGTAGGTCACCGCGGTCACCGCGGTCACCGCGGTCTCCGCCGGGCTCCGCCCCAGCGCCGCCGACACGACCCCCGCGGCCAGTGCGAGGGCGATCCGCTCCCCCGGGCACGCCCGCGGCCCGCTCCCGAACCCCAGGTGTCCCGCCCCGTCGCGTCCGGGCCGCCCGTCCGCGCCGAACCGTCCGGGGTCGAACCGGTCCGGGTCGCGGAACACCGCCGGATCACGGTTGGCCGCCGCAAGGTCCAGCACGAGCACGGCCCCGGACGGCACGGCCACACCGCCCACCGTCGCGTCCTGCGCCGCCACCCGCCGCGTGAGCCGTACGGGCGGGTCGTGGCGCAGCGTCTCGGCCAGCAGAGCCTCGACCGCCGGATCCTCTATGGGCGCCGTCTCGCCCGGCGGGCGCAGGACGGCGGCCAGCGTGTTCCCGATCAGCCCGGCGGTGGCGTCGCACGCCTGGACGAGCAGCCCGGCCACCGCGGCCAGCCGTTCCCGGTCTGGCTCGCCAAGCAGACGCGCGAGGGAGGCCACGGCCGCGTCGGCGGCGGCGTTCCGCTCCCCGCCGGGGTGGTAGGCGGCGGCGATCGCCCTCACCGCGGCGACGGCCTCCTCCCGCCGTACGGCCGGAACGCCCAGGCGGACGGCGAGGACCCCGACCGGGACCCGGCGGGCCAGCAGCGCCATCACGTCGACGCGACCCGGGCGGGCCAGGGCCGCCTCGGCCTCGGCCCTCGCCTGGCCGCGCAGTTCCGCCGGGTCGAGGCGCGCGAGCAGCGCCAGCGCGCGGGAGCGGCGGCGGGCGTGTTCGGCGCCGTTGCTGAACCTGCTCACCGCCCCCCGCAGCCAGGCCATGCCCCCGCCCTCGTGGCCGTCCTCGCCGCCGGGCGGGACGGTGGGGACCAGGAAGCGAGGGTCGGCCAGCACGTCCCGCACGTCGGCGTGCCGGACCACCCTCCATGTGCCGTCCTCCAGGACGGGCGGCTGATGTCTCACGCCGACGACGCTAGGCGCGCCACCGTTCGTCCCCGGTCGAACCATGCCCGCACCGGCGGCCGCGTTCGGGACGGCGGCTTTTCGGGCGTGCGCAGGGCCGCGCCCTGGTCGCCCGCAGAAAAGGGTGGGTCTTCTCAACCGGCGATCCCGGACCGCTGCGAAGCGCCTGAACCACCGCGACGCGCCGCGAGCGCCCGCGGCCCGGCGCCCGGCGTGAGCCGGGGACGCGGCACAAGTACGCCCGGCACCACCGCTCCGGCCACGGAGCCCGACCTGCATGGGAGGGCGACATGCGACCACTACGCACACACGGTCACTCTTCCTGCTCGCGCTCGTCGCGGGCGGTCTTGTCCTACCAGGCCGGGGCGGCCCCCCGGACGTCGATTTCGCGAACTGTCGTACGTCGGTGAGACGGTGGGACCAGAGCACCGAGAGCACCGGCAGGGCAGGCGGGACACGCCGCCGGCTCCCCGGGGCGCCGCGAGAGGAGGCGAGGCCGGTCTGGACGGGACGAACAGGGAGGTCGAGACGGCCGTCGGCGCCGCCTTCCGCGAGGAGTGGGGGCAGGTCGTGGCCACCCTGATCCGGGTGACCGGAGACTGGGACCTCGCCGAGGAGTGCGCGCAGGACGCCTTCGCGCTCGCGCTCGAACGGTGGGGCCGCGACGGCGTCCCCCGCCGCCCCGGCGCCTGGCTCACCACCACCGCCCGCAACCGGGCGATCGACCGCCTGCGCCGCAACGCGGTCGGCGCGGCGAAGCTGCGGGAGGTGGCGCTTATGGACCGCGCGGACGACCAGAACCCCTTGCCCGCATACGGCGAGAGCCCCGAGGACGACGGCGTCGGGGACGACCGGCTGCGGCTCATCTTCACCTGCTGTCACCCGGCGCTGCCGTTCGAGGCCCGGGTCGCGCTCACGCTGCGCACCCTGGCCGGGCTCACGACTGCCGAGATCGCGCGGGCGTTCCTCGTGCCCGAGCCGACGATGGCGCAGCGGATCGTCCGGGCCAAGCGCAAGATCCGCAACGCCGGCATCCCCTATCGGGTGCCGCCGGCCCACCTGCTGCCCGATCGCATGGCGGCGGTGCTCGCCGTGCTGTATCTGCTGTTCAACGAGGGCTACTCGGCGACCGGCGGCGCCGACCTGGTGCGCCGCGGGCTGTGCGCCGAGGCCGTCCGCCTGGCCCGCGTGCTGGCCGGGCTGATGCCCGACGAGCCGGAGGCGACCGGCCTGCTCGCGCTCATGCTCCTGCACCACGCCCGGCATGAGAGCCGCGTCGACGCGGCCGGCGACCTCGTCCTGCTGGAGGACCAGGACCGCTCCCGCTGGGACCGCGTGGCGATCGACGAGGGGCTGGCCCTGATTGAGGGCGCCCTGCGGCGGGGCAGGCCCGGGCCGTACCAGCTCCAGGCGGCCATCGCGGCCTGCCACGTCGCCGCGCCGGACGCCGCCTCCACCGACTGGCCGCAGATCGCGGCCCTGTACGGCGGGCTGGCCGACCTGGTCCCGTCGGCGGTGGTCGAGCTCAACCGCGCCGTCGCCGTCGGCATGGCCGAGGGCCCGGCCGCCGGGCTCGCGCTCGTCGAACGGCTGGCGCGCTCGGGCGGGCTCGACGGCTACCACCTGCTGCCCGCCACCCGGGCGGATCTGCTCCGCCGCCTCGACCGGCCGGCCGAGGCCGCGGCGGCCTACCGCGACGCCCTCGCGCTGGCCCCGACCGAGACCGAGCGGCGCTACCTCGCCCGCCGCCTCGCCGAGGTCTTCTCCTCGTAGCCCGGCCCCGCGTGGCACCGCCCGGCCTCGGGTGCCCTGTCGCACCGCCCGGCCTCGGGTGCCCTGTCGCACTGCCCGGCCCGGGCGCCGCGCGGCAACGCGGCGGGCCGGCTGTTCGGTTGAGGCGGTCTCCGATCAGCTCCGGCGGCGCGGGCGCGCTCCCGTCCGGCCGCGTGCCGGAACCGCCCCCGCGCAGCGGACGTTCCACCGCGTTCCACCGCCGTTCCATCGGTCGCCGGCCCGGCATGGAACGGGTGGAACGCCATTCACCCCGATGAATCGCCGTGCGGACGTGCATAAGGAGTGAACATGGCGGTATCCCGGAGGAACTTCCTCGCGCTGGCCGGCGCCGGAGTGCTGGCCGCGGCGGTGGACGCGGGCGGCCTGCTGAGCCCGGTCCTGGTCCCGCCGGCGGACGCCGATGCGGCGCCGGCGGTGAACGGCCGGGGTCTGTTCGGTGGGACCACCACGCTGGACAAGACGGTGCGCACCAACCAGCGTCAGGACACGGTGACGTGGACCGACTACGTGACCCTGCGTGAGGACGCCGGCGAGCCGCACCTGCTGCGTATCGACCCCGAGGTGGGGGTCTTCTACGCGCCGCCGACGCGTGTGCTGGACGCGTTCGTCCAGGTCACCGACATGCAGATCGTGGACGACAAGTCGCCGGCGCGGGTGGAGTTCACCGACCGGTGGGCCGACCTGGGCAGCACCATCAACAAGGTGACGGATTCGGCGTATCGCCCGCAGGAGATGCTGTCCACCCACATCGTCGAGGCGATGGTCAGAGCCGTCCGCGACGTGAGGTTCGGCCCGATGACCGGGCTGCCGTTCAGCTTCACCATCGCCACCGGCGACATGGTCGACAACGCGCAGTACAACGAGACCCGGTGGTACATCGACCTGCTCGACGGCGGCCACCAGATCAGCCCGGAGTCCGGGCAGCCCGGCCGGGAGCAGGACGGCGTCTCCGGGAACTTCAACGGCCATGACCGGCACTACTGGTCGCCGGAGGGGCTCAACAACCGGGGCACGGACTTCTACCGGTTCACGTACAACTTCCCGATCGTGCAGGGGCTGCTGGCCGCCGCACGCCGGCCGTTCACCTCGACCGGTCTGGGGATGCCCTGGTATGCCGTGATGGGCAACCACGACGGGGAGATCCAGGGCAACTACCCGGTGAATCCGACCTTCGTCGAGGGCGAGCTCGGGAACCTCCGCGACATCTCCGGCCTGGCCACCGACAGCAGAAAGGCGTGGATCAGCCAGGCGACCAGCGGCGAGGTGACCTTCCCCGCCGACACCGATGACCCTGGACCACTCAACATGTTCGTGGACAACCTGCAGTTCCTGCCGGTGGTCGCGGACTCGCGCCGGCGGATCCTCAATCACCACGACTTCGCCGCGGAGCACTGGAACACGACGGGCAGCCCGCTCGGTCACGGGTTCCGGCATCCCGACGGGACCAACATCTACCTCACCGACTACGCGTTCGAGTCGACGACGGGCAGCCCGATCAAGTACATCGTGCTGGACACGCTCAACTACGACGCCGGGGCCAACGGGCGAATCCCCGGAGACCAGTTCAACCGGCTGGAGGCTCAGCTCAAGGCCAACAGCTCGTTCTACTACGACGGCAACGGTGCGCCGGTGCGTCAGGCCGGCGTGCAGGACAAGCTGTTCGTCCTCTTCGCCCACCACACCTTGAAGACGCTGAACAACAACGCGGCGAACGAAGTCGACTGGTTCGATCCCGACTTCTACTTCGGCAAGTCGGTGGAACAGCTGCTGCTGCGCTACCCCAACGTGATCATGTACGTCTGCGGTCACACCCACACCAACGAGATCGTCCCGCACATGCGGGGGATCACCACGTCGCTCCAGAACCACGTGCCGGGCGTCGGCGGGTTCTGGGAGGTGGCCACCGCTTCGCACATCGACTGGCCGGTGCAGAGCCGGCTGTTCGAGATCGCCGCCGGCCGGGACAAGATTTCCATCTTCACGACGATCATCGACATCGCGGCGCCGGTGGCGTACGGCGGGGACCTGTCCACGCCGACGGCGCTCGCGTCGCTGGCCAGGGAACTGGCGGCCAACGACCCCACCGAACGCCCGCATCCGCGCACCGGCGACGAGGGCGACCGCAACACCGTGCTGACGCTTCCGGCGCCCTTCTTCATCGGCGCCCCGGACGTGTGGGGCACGTCGGTCACGGCGGCGGCGAACACCGCGGGGAACCTCGAGGTCTTCGGCACCAAGTCGGACGAGACGATCTGGTGGTTGCACGGCACGGGCCTCGGCTCGTGGGCGAACTGGGCGCAGTTCCCGATCTGGGGCACGCTCCACGCGGTGGCCGCGGAGGCCGACAAGGACGGCCTGGTGGAGCTGTTCGGGGCGAACACCGATCAGTTCGGCCGGGTCTGGCGCACCGCGCAGGCGGCCAACGGCACCTGGTCGAACTGGGTCTCCATGGGTGACGTCAACGCCCGGTCCATCGCGGTGGCCCGCTGGGCGGGCGGAGGCCTGGAGGTCTTCGTCACCACGCCGGGCGGCGACGTCTGGCACATCTGGCAGCAGTCCGCCGGCGGGCCCTGGGGCACCTGGTCGACCGGGTTCGGGAAGCTGTCCGTCGCGTTCGTCCAGGTCGCCGCGGTCGCCGACAAGAACGGGATGATCCATGTGTTCGCCCTGGACGACAAGGGCATGTTGTGGCACCGCAGCCCCGTCGGGGGCGTGTGGGCCAACTGGGCGACGCTCGTCATCCCGTCGGGCCAGCGGTTCACGAAGATCGCCACGGCCGTGACCGGCGACGGACGGATCGCGTTGTTCGCCCTCGACCACGACCGGCGCGTCTGGCGCACCTACCAGCAGTCGCCGGGCGGCGGCACGTGGGGCACGTGGCAGCTGTTCGACGCCGGCCAGACCCGGATGACGCAACTGACCGCCCGCAGGGACGGCGCGGGCCAGATCCGCCTGTTCGGCGTCGACCACGCCGGCCAGCTCTGGCACCGCCAGCAGACGGCCGCGAACGCGGACGTCTGGAACGCGTGGGTGGCGTTCTCCACCCCCGGCGCCCTACGGCCCGACATCCCGATCGTGACCGGCACGTCGAACACCCGGGAGCGCCTCATCATGCCGAACCTGATCGGTCAGACGCAGGACGTCGCGCAGAGCCTCATCCTCGAGACGGGCCTGAAGATCGGCACGGTCACCCAGGAGCTCAGCGTCCAACCGGTGGGTACGGTGTCCAGCCAGTCTCCGGCCCAGCCGGGCGAGGTGGCGTTCGAGGGCGACACGGTGAACCTCGCGATGTCGCTGGGCGGGGTCGAGGTGCCCGACCTGTACAAGCTGGACCCGGCCGTCGCGGAGGGCGAGCTGAGAGGCCTCGGGCTGGTGCCGGCCCGGGACAAGGACACGCTGACCTCCGATTCCGAGGAGATAAAGAAGGTCGTGTCCCAGAGGACCCCGGCCGGGCGGCTGGTCGCGGCCGGCGCCACCGTGCACTACTCGGTCGGGAAGGCCGACAATCGATGACCGCCGGCACCACAGTGGAGACGCTGGGACCGGCCCGGGTGCGCCTCGACGCCGCGGTGCCCTGGGCGGCGCTCCAGCCGGTGCTGCAGCAGACGTGTACCGCGGCGTCGCCCGGCACGACGGGCCTCGCCGGGTTCCGCACCGGCCGGTTGCCGTTCCACCCGATCGACGAGCGTACGGGCGCGGCGGCGCTCCCCCGGGCGGTGGAGGCCGCCCTGCTCGGCCTCGTGGCGACGGCGGCCCGCGAACACGGGCTCGATCCGCTGGGCCGCTTCGACGTCGAGATCGTCGACTGCGGCGAGGGTGAGCCGCTGCGGTTCGCCGCGGTGCTCGACGTCCGGCCGGAGATCGCGATCCCGGACCTCTCGTCGCTGGTGATCCGGGTGGATCCGGTCGCGGTGTCCGAGGGCGAGGTCAGGGCGTGCCTCGACGGGCTGCGCGACCACATGGCCACGCCGGAAGAGGCCGACCGGCTGTCCGGTGACGAGGACGGGCTCCGCGCCGCACTCACCGAGCGGCTGTACCAGGCGAAGGGGGCCGCCCGGCTGCGCGCCGCCCGCGACGAAGCCCTGAGGCGGCTCACCGAGGCCGCGGCGGTACCCGCCCCCGAGGGTCTGGTAGGCGACGAGGTCGAACACCGCCGGCAGTGGATGCTCGCCGAGCTCCACCGGCTCGGCACGTCCCTGGCCGACCAGCTCGCCGCCACCGGCACGACCGCGGAACAGCTCGACGCGGACCTCGTCGCGGCCACGACCCAGCGCGTACGCAGCCGGCTCCTGCTCGACGCCGTGGCGGACGCCGAACGGCTGAGCGTGTCGGCCGCCGAACTGGCGGAGGCCGTCGCGCGCCGCGGCCACGCTCAGGTGGCGGACGTCCGCAGGGACAAGGCACTCACTCTCGTCATGCGACGCGTGACGTTCATCGACCCCGCCGGCACTCGAGTCGACGAAGGGAGGGTTCGATGATCCGCATCGTGTACGTGGCGACGCTCCTGCTGGCGATGCTTCTGCTGGCGACGGCCGGGGTGGCCGGTTCCGGCGAGGTGGCGTCGCACGTCGGAGCGACCACCGCCGTCACCGCCACCGGCTCGATAGGTGGCGGTGGTCCGCCGCCGCCGCACCCCAACGTGTAGACGGCACGCCGCTCACGCGGTGGCGCAGGCCGCCGGGGCCGGCGCCACGTCGAGGCGGCTACGCACCTGGGCCGCCGCGTCGGGTTCGAGTTCGTGGAGGACGGCCAGGACGAGTCGCCGCGCCTGGTGGGCGGCGTCGGCGTCGCCGGCGCGCTGCCGGCTGTCGGCGAGGTTCGCCTGGGTGGTGACCTCCATGAAGCGGTCGCCGAGCCGGCGCCACAGGGCGAGCGCCTGCTGGTAGCAGCGCTCGCCCTCCTGCGTGTCGTGTGTCCTGAAGTGCAGGCCGCCGAGGACGTCCCAGGCGGCCGCGGCTCCCGCGAGGTCGTCGACGGTGAGGAAGGCGTCGAGCGCTTCCCGGCAGTAGGCGAGGCCGGTCACGGGGTCGCCGAGCAGGCCGTGGTACTCGCCGATCGCGGTGCCGGTGTACGCCTGGCCGAGTGCGTGCCCGATGGACCGGTAGAGCTGGAGGGCGTCTTCGCAGTGGGTCAGGGCCAGGCGGATGTCGCCACGGCGTTCGGCGACGACACCGAGGTTGCGGTGGGTCGCGGCCAGCGCGACCTTGTTGCCGACGTGGCCGAACAGGCGCAGCGCCGTGCGGGTGTGCTGTTCCGCTTCGGCGACGTCCCCGAGGGTGTCGTGGATCTTGGCGAGGGCGCTGTGGGCGTGGGCCTGTCCGGCCTCGTCGCCGAGGCGTCGCGCGGCGCGCAGGGCGGCGCGTTGGACGCGCTGGTTGTCCCGCCAGTACCCACCGGTGCACAGGAACGGGCCCAGAGCCCAGGCGAGTTGCCAGGTGTGCCGGTCGAACCCGTCCGGTGGGCGGGCCACGACGGCGAGCAGCACGTCCCGTTCGGAGGCGAACCAGGCCTGGGCCGCCTGCAGATCGGCCAGAGGCTGTACGGTGACGCCGGGCGCCGGTGGAGACAGCTCGATCGGATCCCGTCCGCGTGCCAGCCGCAGGGCGGCCGCGTGCGCCGTGTGCAGGTGGTGGTCCAGGAACCGCCGCCGCGCCGCGGCCTGCTCCTCGTCGCCGTCGTGCCCGTGTGCCTGTTCGACGGCGTAGGCGCGGAGCAGTTCGTGCATGCCGAAGCGGCCGGGCCTGGTCTCGGTGAGCAGGTGCGCGCGGGTCAGCTCGGCCAGCAGCGGCTGGACCTCCCGCACCCGCAGGCCGGCCAGGCCGGCCGCCGCGAGTGGGGCGATGTCGGGTCCGGGACACAGTCCCAGCAGCCGGAACAGCCGTGCCGCCGGGGCGCCGAGGGCGTGGTAGGACCAGGAGAACACGGCCCGGATGCTGGTCGCCGGGTCGGCGCCGTCGAAGGGGTCGAGCGTGGCGGCGGCGTCACGCAACTGCGCCGCGAGGTCGGCCAGCGGGAGGGCCGGGGCCATCGCGGCGCGGGCGGCGGCGACGGCCAAAGCCAGGGGCAGCCGGGCGCAGCGGGCGACGATGTCCTCGACGGCCTGTGGCTCGGCGTCGACCCGTCGCGCACCGAGGCGATTGGCGAGGAACCGCCGGGCCTCGCCGAAGGAAGGCAGGCCGAGAGTCAGCGGGTGCGCCGCCTCGGCGGCGACCAGCCCGGGCAGTTGGTTGCGGCTGGTCACCACGACCATGCTCCCTGGGGTGCCGGGCAGGAGCGTCCGGACCTGCTGCTCGTCGCGGGCGTTGTCTGCCACGACGAGGACCCGCTTGCCGGCCAGGACGCTGCGGTACAGGCCGGCCCGCGCCTGCGCCGAGGCGGGAACCTGGTCGCCCGGCACGCCGAGGGCGTCGAGGAACCCGTCCACCGCTTCGACCGGGTCCATCACGACGCCACCGGGGTCGAAGCCGCGCAGGTCCACATACAGCTGACCGTCCGGGAACCGTTCCGCCACGTGGTGCGCCCAGTGGACGGCCAGCGCCGTCTTGCCCACCCCGGCGGTGCCGGAGACCACCAGGACGGTCGCCCCCTGCGCAGGTGCCGGGCCCCGGCCGCCGGGGTACGGCGGTGTGTGGCGGTGCAGCCAGGCCAGCTCCTCGTCCCGTCCGGTGAAGGCCCCGACCGCCCGCGGGAGCTGGGCCGGGACGACCCGTACCCGCCCGGCCTGTTGCGGCTGCGCCACGGGCGGCGCCGAGTCGAGCGCCGGATCCTGCCGCAGGATGGCCGCCTCGAGATCGCGCAGCTCAGAGCTCGGCTCGATGCCCAGCTCGTCGCCCAGCAGCCGCCGCAGCCGGTGGTAGACGGCCAGCGCCGCGGCCTGCCTGCCGCTCCGGTACAGCGCCAGCATCAGCAGCCGGTAAACGTGTTCCCGGAAAGGGGACCGCTCGATCAGCTCCTCCAGCTCGGCCACCAGCGCGACGTGTTCCCCGAGCGCCAGCCGGGCTTCGGCGAGCCGCTCGACGGCGTCCAACCGGATCTCGTCGAGCCGCTGCGCCTGATTACGCAGCCAGGCGACCTCGGTCACGTCGAACAGCGACGGACCCCGCCACAGCCGCAGGGCCGCCCTCAGCCGGGCCGCCCGGCCGGCGAGGTCGCCGTCGTGCCCGCCCGGGTGCAGGAGCCGACCGGCCTGGCCGGCGTCGACCGCCTCGACCGGCAGGTCCAGCAGGTACCCCGGCGGCCGGGCCACGATCGTGTGACGTCCCCGCAACGCCTGGCGCAGGAACGAGATGTGCCGCTGCAGGGTGTTCGCCGCCGTCGCCGGCGGGTCGTCCCCCCACACCGCGTCGATGAGCCGCTCCGTGCCGACGACTTCACCCGGCTGCAACGCGAGGACGGCCAGCACCGACTTGCGGCGCAATCCGGTGAACGGGTACGGCGCACCGCCCACCGTGACATCCACCGGCCCGAGGAGACGGACCCGCACATCGTCCGCGCTCACCGGTCGGCCGCATTCGCCGGCATCTCAACGGCCTGTCGAGCGCACCCCGCCACCGCCGGCATCTGTCGCCCCCAGCTCTCGTTCCTCCCAGCCCGCCACACGCCGTCCTCGGCCGGGTCACCTCCAAAATACGGTGAGGCCATCCGAATGGTTCGCCGTTTCAGTGGCGTTTCAGGGACATTCCAGTGCAGACTGCGAGCCTCCCTCGGGTGAGCCTTCCACGGCATTCGACAGCCGAGCCGGCGGCGCTGGTGTCCCAGGGCATGGAAGCGTTATGGAGCCACGGCGAGCCGCACCGCAGCCGGCAGATCTTCGACGCGGCCTACCGGCAGGCCGAGCAACGCGACGACGCCCACACCATGGCCGTGGCCGCCCTCGGGTGGGCGGGCCTGTGGGTCAACGAACATCGCGGCACCGCCGGCGCCGCGATCACGCAGGACCGGCTCCGTCGGGCACTGGCGGCCACACCGCCGGACTCGGTGCTGGCGTTGCGCCTGCGTGCGCGCATCGCCGCCGAATCCGACCATCGCCGGTCGGCGCACGAGTCCATCCGCGCCGTCGCGGACGAAGCCCGCCGCAGCGCGGATCCGACCGCCATCGCCGAGGCGCTCAACCTTCTGCACCACTGCCTGCTCGGGCCGGACCACGCCGCCCTGCGGACACAGGTCGCCGACGCGCTCATCGCCGAGAGCGTCCGCACCGGCCGTCGCGGCGACATGGTCATGGGCATGCTGTGGCGCACCGTCGACCTCCTGCTGGAAGGACACCCGAACGTCGGCCGGCACCTCAATGAACTGCGCGGCCTGCTGCGCGAGGGCGACTTTCCCGCGGTCGGCTACGTCGTCGCGGCCATCGACGTGATGCTCGACATCCGGGCAGGTGACTTCAGCCGTGCCGAAGCCCGAGCCGGACACTGCCTCGAACTCGGATCCGACGTGGGCGACGCGGATGCGCCGGCTTGGTACGGCGCGCACATGGTGGCCATCCGGTGGTTCCAAGGCAGGATCGCCGAGCTGATTCCCCTGCTCCGGGAGCTCGTCTCCTCACCGGCGATCGGCCTGGCCGACTCCTCGCACCTCGCGGCGCTCGCGGTGGCCCTTGCCGCGAACGGCGAACGGCGGGAGGCGCTCGGCGCGCTGAAGCGCGTCACCGGACGCGGTCTGTCCGCCGTTCCGCAGTCGAGCAGCAGGCTCGCCACGATCCGTGCGGTCGTCGAAGCGGCCTACCTCCTCGGCGAACAGGACGTGGCGTCCGAGGCCTGCCAGGAGCTGGAGCCTCACGCCCACCTGCCGGTCATGGCCGGCCTGGGCGTGGCGTGCTTCGGATCCGTCCGGCACGCGCTCGGCGTGGCCGCCCTGACGTGCGGCCGCATCGACGAGGCCGTGGGCCACCTGAGTGCCGCGGTCTCCGACGACATCGCCCTGGGAAACTGGCCGGCCGCCGTGCTGTCGCGGCAGCGCCTGTCGGTCGCGCTCGGCCGCTGCCTTGACGACGAACGACGATCCCTGGCACGACACCAGCTCGAGGTGGCCGAGAGCGAGGCCGGCCGGCTCGCGATGGAGCTGACCGCGCCGGCTGCCGGCGACGCCCAGGCGGAGAGCCCGCCATCGGACGCGGACGACATCACCTGCGTACGGCATGGCCGGCGCTGGCACCTCCGGTTCCGGGCGCAGTCCGCGTATGTCGACCACTGCGTCGGGATGACGTACCTCGCCGTGCTGTTCGCCAACCCCGGGCAGGACATCGGCGCCGGCGAACTCACCATCGGATTTGGGACCGGCGAGAACGCCGCGGCGGCCCGCCACGCCCACCCGACGTCGCACGCCCTGCTGGACCGGCAGGCGCTCAGCTCCTACAAGGCACGACTGGCCGCCCTGCACATCGAGATCGACCGATGCGATGCCGTCGGAGACCAGCGACGGGCCATCGAGGCCCACCGGGAACGCGACTGGATCCTGGCGCAACTCCGGACGGCCACCGGGCTGGGCGGACGCGTGCGCTCGTTCCCGACCAGCGACGAACGCGCCCGCATAGCCGTGGGAAAGGCCATTCGACGGGCCCTTGACCGGGTCCACGACGCGAACCCGGCCCTCGGAGCGATCCTGATCGCCGCCGTCAAGACCGGGCACCGCTGCGTCTACACACCGCCCCCGCGCCCGCCACGCGAGAGGCCGGCCGCCTCGGCGACCGGCCTCCCGCGGGAGGTGCCTGCCCTACTTCTCCCGCACCGGGGGCTTGTCGCCGCCACCGCCGGGAGTCCCGCCACCGCCACCGCCGCCGGTGTCGCAGGTCGAGATCGTGATGTCCACCGTTGATCCGGGAGCCACCAGGGCGCCGCCCGTGGGGTGCTGGACCTGCACCGAGCCGGGAGAGACGCAGTTGTTGGTGGACGAGACGGTGCCGACGCTCAGCCCGGCCGCGCCGATGTACCACTGGGCCGAACCCTGGTCCATGCCGAGGACGTTGGGCACCGTCGCCCGGCCCAGGGAGACCACCAGGTTGACCGGCCAGCCCGCCGGCCTCACGTACCACCAGTGCGGGCTCTGGTCGATGACGAGCCCGGCGGCGGTCGTGCTGGCCTGGTAGGTGACCGTGCCGACCGTCAGGCCCGCGGCGACGACGGCGGTGCGCGCCGCCGCCTCGGTGGAGCCGAGGACGTACGGCACAACGCCTATCGACGTGCCGACCACGGAGGCGTCGGTGGGCACGGTGGTCCCGTCGGCGGCCACGTCGCACAGGCCGTCGGCGTTGCGGTCGCCGAGCACCAGGTGGTTGCCCGTGAGCGTGGACTGGTAGAGGTACACGAACCGGCCGGCCAACCGGCTCGACTGGAACCACCAGGTGACACCGGTGGCGTGGAAGGTGTCGTTGACCCCGTCGCCGTCGAAGTCGCAACTGGTACGGGCGTCGTCGACGGTGGTGCCGAGAACGCCCAATGTCGTGTCCGACTCGTGCATGCCGGTCTCGTTCTGCACCAGCGCCGGGGGATACTGGCATCCGCCGGTGAAGCCGACGAACAGGCCGCAGTGGGCGAAGACGTTGTGCCGCACCTGCATCCCCTCCTTGCCCGCCTTCTCGTCCGAGGGAGTGCCGCGCAGTTTCACCGCGGGTCCGTGGACGTTCCACACGGTGTTGTACTCCACGTCGAAGTACTCTCCGGCGTCCCCGCTCTCGTAGGCGTCGTTCTTGTTGGAGCCGTGGACGTCGATGGCGTGGGTGGAGGCGACCCGGCTGTGGACTCCGCCGTTGGGCAGGATCAGATTGCGGTACAGCAGGTAGCCGGTGCCGGGCTGCCACCCGGACGCGATGGAGTGCCGGTTGTAGTCGAACGCGTTCCGCTCGATCAGCGCCCAGCCGCCGTGGCTGGTCTCGACGCCGTAGCCGGCGGCGTGGCCGCAGCAGATGTCACCGGCCGGGTGCTGGTCGTGATGGATGTAGTTGTCGTGGATCCACACCGTGGTGGCGTGCTCACCGGGGGCAGGCCTGCGCAGGATGTCCGGAGAGGGACAGGCGCCGTCGACGTCGCATTCCTTGACCTCCACCCCGGCCCCGCGCCACAGGTAGATCTCGTTGTGGTCGATCTCCACGTTGGGCTTCATCACCGTGATGCCCATGGAGTCCTGCTCACCCATGTTGCCGAACGGGTCGGTGCTCGACCCACCCCGCAGCCGGATCCCGCTGATCACCTCCTGGGAGAACGGCGGGGCCGGGTTGGCCGGTCGCGGCACCACGAACAGGCTCCCCGGCTCGGTCGTGGTGAACAGCAGCGGCCCCGCCGGGTTGACGCTGCGATCGCCCGTGATCCAGGTGTTCGGCGCGACGGTGATCCCGTCCAGACCGCTCAGATCGAGGCTCACATCGCCGGCCACGGTCACCTTCGTGCCCGGGGTCTCGACCGCCTGGACGAACTGCCGCCGCTGCTCGACGCTGTTGTCGGTCACTCGGAAGGCGGGCGGGCTGCCCTGCAGCGGGGGTTCCGGATATGTGACCGTGATGTTCGCGGTCGCCAGCGGGAACTTCCCCACCCCTGACGTCGCCCATACCCTCCACGGCAGGTTCCGCAGCGGGGTCACGCTCTTCGAGCCGCTGAGCGTGCCGACTCCGAGCATCACCCCTTGCGCGTTGTCGTTGTCCTGCGGGGTGTCCTCGCCCACGCTGAAGGTGGCGAGGGCGTTCCACCAGCAGTCGGGACCGGCGTTCACGGTCCAGTGAATTGTCGCGCTGTCAAGCCAGCTCACCGCTGCCTTGTCGAACGACAGGGACGCCGACGACTCGTTCAGGCAACGCTGCCACTGGTCGTCCGCGGACGCCGGCTGAGCGGCGACGAACGACGTGGTCAGCATCGTGGCGGCGAGCCCGACCGCCGCCCACCACCGGCTTGTACGGCGACGGTGGACACCGCGCGGCGGCCCGGGCCGCACCCGTCTCGGATGGAACATGATCGCTCCTGTGTCTGCTCCAGCGACTGTCGCCGGGCAGGCGTTCCATCCGTTCCGCCGCGAACGCCTGGTCCCTCACCCGCCGGAATCCGCCCGTTCGCCGGGCGGCTGCCCGCTGCGTGGAACGCGTGGAACGGGGATGGAACACCCCTTTGCGTGTCGGCACGGAGCCCGCACACGAAGGAGCGTCGATGAGGCTCGACAGGAAGTTTCTGCGGAGAATCGGGGTCACACTGGCGGCGGTCGCCGCGGTGGCCGCTGTCGCGGTGACCCCCGCCCACGCCAGGAGCGGTGGAGAGATCAGGCCGTTGTTCGACGGGCACGGCGGGCTGTTCAGCGACGGCAAGTGCCTCGGCATCAACGGGGACGACGGGCTCAAGACCAGCGGCGCCCGCCTGATCCAGTGGGAGTGCAGCACCAACAAGGACCAGATCTGGTTCGTCAGCGCCGCCGGCCGGGTGGACGGCAACCAGTTCGTGTGGCACATCTGGAACCTCGGCAGCCAACTGTGCATGTCGGTCGCCGGCGGGAGCACCGCCAACGGCGCACTGGTCATCCAGCGCACCTGTAGCCAAGGCGACGCCGATCAGCTGTGGGTGCCGACTCCTGTCAGCAGCGGCGTGTGGGAACTCCATCCGTGGAGCGCCCTTCAGAGGGGGCTGCTGATGTGCCTCGACGTCCGGGACAACGACAGCGGCGACGGTGCCGCGATTCAGCAGTGGGAGTGCCACGGCGGCGGCAACCAGCGGTTCTTCTCGCCCGAGGGCGCCCTGGACTTCACTCTCTGACCTGCCCGGCGCGGAGGACCGCGCCGCGCTCACCGATCGCGGGGTCAGGACGTGCGGAGGCGGTGGGTCAGGCCGGTGTGACGCCGGCCGGCCCCCCGCGTCCGCACGGCCTGGGCCAGGGCCCGGCGCGACCCCACGACGACGACCAGCTTCCTGGCCCGCGTGATGGCCGTGTAGAGCAGGTTGCGCTGCAGCATCATCCACGCGCTGGTCGCCAGCGGGATCACCACGGCGGGGTACTCGCTGCCCTGGGAGCGGTGGATGCTGACGGCGTAGGCGTGGGCCAGCTCGTCGAGCTCGTCGAAGGAGTAGTCGACGCTCTCGTCCTCGTCTGTCAGGACGGTGAGCCTGCTCTCCTCCGGTGACATGCCGGTCACCACCCCCACCGTCCCGTTGAACACCCCGGCCGCGCCCTTGTCGTAGTTGTTGCGCAGCTGGGTCACCTTGTCGCCGACGCGGAACACCCGGCCGCCGTACCGCCGTTCGGGCATGCCCTCCCGCGACGGCGTCAGCGCCTCCTGCAGCGCGATGTTGAGCGCGCCCGCGCCCGCGGCGCCGCGGTGCATCGGGGCGAGGACCTGCACGTCGCGCCGCGGGTTGAGGCCGAACTTGGCGGGGATCCGCCGGGCCACCACGTCGACCGTCAGCGCCGCGATCTCCTCGGGCTCCTCGCACGGGAACAGGAAGAAGTCGGGGAACTCCCGCACCAGCGGCGCCTGCCCGGTGTTCACCCGGTGGGCGTTGACCACCACGCCCGACTCCTGGGCCTGGCGGAAGATCTGCGTCAGCCGCACCCGGGGGATCTCCGGGGCGGCCAGCAGGTCGCGCAGCACCTCTCCCGCGCCGACCGAGGGAAGCTGGTCGACGTCGCCGACGAACAGCAGGTGCGCGCCGGGCGCGACGGCCTTGGCGAGCTTGTTGGCCAGCAGCAGGTCGAGCATCGAGGCCTCGTCGACCACGACCAGGTCGGCGTCGAGCGGGTTGTCCCTGTCGAAGGTCGCGTCGCCGCCGGGCCTCAGCTGGAGCAGCCGGTGGACGGTCGTGGCCTCGTGGCCGGTCAGCTCCGCCAGCCGCTTGGCCGCCCGGCCGGTGGGCGCGGCGAGGATCACCTTGGCCCGCTTGGCCCGGGCCAGCGTCACGATCGAGCGCACCGTGAAGCTCTTACCGCAGCCCGGCCCGCCGGTCAGCACGGCCACCTTCTCCGTCAGCGCCAGCCGTACGGCCTCGGCCTGCTCGGGGGCGAGGTCGGCGCCGGTGCGGCCGCTCAGCCAGCCGAGCGCGGCCGGCCAGTCGACCCGGGCGAAGGCGCCGAGCCGGTCGTGCCCGGACGACAGCAGGCCGCGCAGCGTCCCCGCGAGCGACAGCTCGGCCCGGTGGAAGGGCACCAGGTAGATCGCCGGGACCGTGCTCTCGCCGCCCTCGCCGGCCGGGACCTCCTCGCGGACCACCCCCTCCTCGGCGACGAGTTCCTCCAGGCAGGACGCCGTCAGGTCGGCCGGCACCTCGAGGATCTTGACGGCGTCGGCGACCAGGTTGGGGGCGGGCAGGTAGCAGTGCCCGTCGTCGGCGGCCTGCGACAGCGTGTAGCGCAGGCCGGCCTTGACCCGCTCCGGGCTGTCGTGCGGGATGCCCACGGCCTGCGCGATCGTGTCGGCCGTCTTGAAGCCGATGCCCCACACGTCGTCGGCCAGCCGGTACGGCTCGGTGCGCACGACGTCGACGGAGCCCTCGCCGTACTGCTTGAAGATGCGCACCGCGATCGAGGTGGACACCCCCACCCCCTGGAGGAAGATCATCACCTCCTTGATGATCTTCTGCTCCTCCCAGGCGGCCCCGATCATCTTGGTGCGCTTGGGGCCGAGGCCCGGGACCTCGACCAGCCGTCCCGGCTCCTCCTCGATGACGCGCAGCGTGTCGGTGCCGAAGTGATCGACGATCCGCTCCGCCATCTTGGGCCCGATGCCCTTGATCAGCCCCGACCCCAGGTAGCGCTGGATGCCCTGGATCGTCGCCGGCAGGACCGTGCTGTACGACCAGACCTCGAACTGCCTGCCGTACCGCGGATGGGACCCCCACCGGCCGGTCAGCCGCAGCGACTCGCCGACCTGGGCCCCGAGCAGCGGCCCGACGACCGTGAGCAGGTCGTTTCCCGAGCGCTCGGTCGCCACCCGGGCGATCGTGTAGCCCGTCTCCTCGTTCGCGTACGTGATCCGTTCGAGCACCGCGGTCAGTTCGGTGCCGGGCGGCCTGGCGGGACCGCCGGGAGGGGTGGTCATGGGTGGCATTCTCCCTCAGCGCGTACGGCGACGGGCGCGACCAGCGGACGGGCCCGGGCTACCAGGCCTGGGCCCAGGCAGGGGGCGGCAGGGGGTCCGGGGTCAGGTCGCGCAGGTCCTGGGACCATGTCTCCGTCCACGCGCCGGACCGCTGCTCCATGATCTTGACCGTCCCGTCGCGGGTGGCCATCAGCAGCCGGCCCTCCTCGTCCCAGTCTGCCCACGCCGCCTCGGGCAGCGGCGTGAGACCGCCGTCGTCCTCCTCCCTTAGGTAACTCACCTGTACGCCCTCGATTCCGTGCCTGCGGAAGTCGGTCCCGGTATGGGCGAGCACCAGCGCGCGGTCGCCGCCCGGCCGAACGCGCGTGATGAGTACGGCCTCACGCAACTCGGGGGGCATCCGCTCCGCCACGCCGTCGGCCAGGGGGCGCCAGCCGCGCCTGTACTCGTTCTGCAGGTCCCGGTGGATCCAGTCGAGGTTGAGGTTCTCCACGACGGCGCCATGGGGGTAGCTGCCGTGAAAGGGCTTCTTGCCCATCGAAGCCCGGATCGTCAGGCCGTTGTCCGGGGCGAACTCGCAGCCGCCGGTCCAGGTGCCGAACGTCTGCCAGGCCACCAGCGCAGTAAGCCACGGCACCTTGGACACGGCGAAATACGTGGTCCACGGTGACGGCCCGTGCCCGAGCGCGAAGTACCCGAGGAGCTTTCCGTCCGGCGATATGTCACACCGGCGGGGGTAAAGCGTCCCGCGAAGCCAGGCGCCCGGTCTCACCTCACGGCTCCGCAGGTCCCACTCCAGCAGATGCCACCAGTCGGCCGGACCGCGGCGCATGATCAGCGCGACGGGCGCCGCCCTGGCGACAAGTACGTGAAGGCGGCAGGGCGGTGCGGAGCCGGTCCCGGGCCGCCCGCCGGAGGGGGTGGTCATGCAGGGTATTGTCCCGCAGCCGCCGCGTCCCGCGCCCGATCGCCTGCTGTGCCGCCGATCGGCGCTAGCCTGGTCTGATCGTCGAGCGGGAGGGACGGACGATGGTTCTGGAGGGTACGGCGCGGGCGCTGCTGCGGCGGCTGGCGGTCGAGCAGGCCCAGCAGCGGGTGCCGTCGATGGTGGCGGCCCTCGTCCGGGGCGGCGAGACCGTGTGGTTCGGCGCGCGCGGGCGGGTGGACGGCGAGCCGCCGACCGAGCGCACCCAGTACCGCGTCGGGTCCATCACCAAGACCTTCGTCGCCACCATGGTCATGCGGCTGCGCGACGAGGGCCTGGTCGACCTGCTCGACCCGCTCGGCAAGCACGTCCCCGGCACGCCGCTGGGCGACGTCACGATCGCGCAGCTGCTGTCGCACACCAGCGGCGCCACCGCCGAGTCGCCGGGCGCGTGGTGGGAGCGCACCCCCGGCGCGCCGCCGGCCGACATGCTCGCCGCGCTCGGGCCGGAGTCGGTCCGGCACCGCCCCGGCCGCCGCTACCACTACTCCAACCTGGGCTACGCCCTGCTCGGCGAGCTCGTCGCGCGCAAGCGGTCGGCGCCCTGGGAGCGCGCGGTCCGCGAGGAGATCCTCGAACCGCTCGGCATGAACGACACCACGACGCGTCCGCGCGCCCCCCACGCCACCGGCTACGCGGTGCACCCGTGGGCCGACGTCCTGCTGCCCGAGCCGGAGAACGACCACGGCGCGATGGCCCCCGCCGGGCAGCTGTGGTCCACCGCCGCCGACCTCGCCCGCTGGGCCGCGTTCGTCGCCGGCGACACCGGCGGCGTGCTGCGGCCGGAGACCCTGGCCGAGATGCGCGAGCCCGCCGCCGTGGAGGACGCCGACGTCTGGACCCGCGGCTATGGCCTCGGGCTGCAGCTCGCCCGGCACGCCGGCCCCGGCGGGCCCCGGCGGCTGGCCGGTCACACCGGGTCGATGCCCGGGTTCCTGGCCACGCTGTGGGCCGACCCCGCCGACGGCGTCGCCGTCCTCTGGATGGCCAACACCACCTCGGGCGTGCGGGGCGGCTTCGAGACCGACCTGCTCGACATCCTCGCCAAGCGTGAGCCGCCGCTGCCCGCCGAGTGGGTCCCCACGCCGGTCGACGACGACCTGCTGTCCCTGACCGGGCCGTGGTACTGGGGGCCCACGCCGTACATGCTGCGCCTGCTGCCGCGGCGCGGCCTGTCGCTCACGCCGGTCAACGGGCAGGGGCGGGCCTCGCGGTTCGCCGCGCAGGCCGACGGCACCTGGCTGGGGCTCGACGGCTACTACGCCGGTGAGACCCTTCAGGTCGTCCGCTCCCCCGGAGGCGTCCACCTCGACATCAACACGTTCGTCTTCACCCGCGAGCCGTACGACCCGGCCGTGCCGGTGCCTGGCGGGGTCGACGCCGACGGCTGGCGGTGACAGGGGCGGCGCCGTACGGGAGTCACCAGGGCAGGTCGCCGGCCCTGTCGGAGAAGGTGCCGGTCGGCCCGTCCGGGCCGATCGTCGCCAGGCGCACGATCGCGTCGGCGCCCTCCTCGACGGACTGGACGCCGGGTCCGCTCATCCCGTGCAGGCCGGTCGCGGTGAAGCCCGGTTCGACGGCGTTCACGCGGACTCCGGGCAGCCCCTTGGCGTACTGCACGGTGAGCATGTTGACCGCGGCCTTCGACGCCGCGTAGACGGGCAGGGACCACGCGGACTCGCGGCGCTGGGCGTCGGTGACGATCCCGAACCCGCCCAGCCCGCTGCTGACGTTCACGATCACCGGTGCGGCCGAGGCGCGCAGCAGCGGCAGGAACGCGTGGGTCGTCCGGATCACGCCGAGGACGTTCACGTCGAACACGGGCCGCGCCTCGGCCACCCCGGCCTCCTCGGGCGTCGCCATGCCCTCGAAGACGCCCGCGTTGTTGACCAGCACGTCGAGCCGGCCCTCCCGCTCGCCGAGCTCGGCCGCCGCGGCGGCGACGGAGTCGTCGTCGGTCACGTCGAGCCGCAGCCACCGGGCGCCGAGGTCGGCGGCCGCGGTCCGGCCGCGCTCCGCGTCGCGAGCGCCGAGGTAGACGGTGTGGCCGAGGGCGGTGAGACGGCGGGCGGTCTCGCGCCCCAGGCCCCTGGTGCCGCCGGTGACGAGGGTGATGGTCATCGTGATGCCTTTCGCGTCGGATGCCGGGTTACGGATGAGAGCCTCGGCCCGTACGCGAGGACGTGGGTAGGCCCCTGTCTTCCTGGGGTCGGCAGGGACAGTCAGCCGGATGACCTGCTGGGACCCGTGCCGTCGCCGTTACCCGTACGTAAAGAATTCGGCCCCCGCAGGGCGGCGCCGAGGGGTGGTGGCGACCGGATCCGGTGAGGGGCCGGCGACCGGCGCCGGGATCACCGGCCGAGAGGCCGTCTCACAGTGCGGGCACACGTCATCCCGGAAGGTGGGACGGCTGAGGGCGACGCGCACCGGCGGCTGTGCCCGGCCGCCGGCGGAAACCCCGGCCGTACCGGCCATGGCGCCGACCGGCGGGACACCGGCCGGGCATCGGAGGCGCGGGATGCCATGGCGGAAGTCCATGATCGCTATGCGGGCCGCGCGGGTATTCCCTCTGCCGCCATCCGCCGGACGCATGCCGCCGGCCCGTCCAAGGGGTGGGTTTGCGGGAGAGTTTGCGGACCCTATCGCACGTAAAACCTGACTTGTCCTTACTTGACCGGTTTCGGTGTAGCTATTACCTTTTAGGCAGCTCAGGGCATACCTGTCCAATTCTCGGTCAAGGGTGCCCACCTCAAAACCGACGCGGCCTCCCGGCTCCGGGATGCCGCCCGGCCGTCGAATCCGCGTCCGCGCGGAGCCGGGGACCCACCTCTCCTGGGGTGAATCGGCACCTGTGCCGTAGGGCCACTTCCAGCCCGAACCCGTCAGCTAACCCGGTAGGCGGCAAGGAAGCAAGGGAGTAGACCCCAGCATGCACGCCCTTAAGACCTGTCTCCGTGCCGCACTCGTCACGGGTGTCGTCGCCAGTGCCGGTGTGTGTACCGCGTCGCTGACGGCGCACGCCGACGCCGCGCACGCCGACGCCGCGCACGCCGTGGAGCCCGCGGGCAACGGCGGCACCGCCGTCGACCCCCTCGCCCAGGCGGCGGCCACGCTTCCCAAGGTGGGCCCGGCCGACGTCATCAAGCTCGCGTCCAGCCAGGTGGGCATCAGCGAGAACGCCTACGGCGGCGGAACCAAGTTCCAGCAGTGGTACATGTCCACTCCCCGCGCCCGGCAGACGCTGGCCCGGGACGGCGGCAAGCTGTCGGCCTACCTCAACGCCCCGTGGTGCGACATGTTCGTCTCCTGGGTGGGCCAGAAGCTGGGCATCACGCCCGTCATGGGCTGGGACTCCTACACGGTCGAGCACGCCCGCTGGTTCTCCCAGCACGGCCGCTGGGGGAACGTTCCCAAGCCCGGGGCCGTGGTGTTCTTCGCCTGGAACGGCAGCAAGTCGATCGACGACATCGACCACGTTGGCTTCGTCATCAAGGACAACGGCGACGGAACGATCAAGACCGTCGAGGGCAACACGGGCAACGGCGCCGTCGAGGTCCGCACCAGGCCGACGGACTCCGTCGCGGGGTACGGCTACCCGTACTACCCCGCTTCCTGACCGGGACCGCACACAGGGGAAGCGCGCACCACTCTCGGTGCGCGCTTCCTTCGCATCCGCCCGGGTTCAGCCGACCCCGGCCGGCTCCAGGGCCGGGTCCTGGATAGGGGCCTGCGCGGCGGGGGCCGTCCCGCCGTCCCCGGTCCTGCCCCTGAGCACGACCGCGGCGAGGACGGCGGTGCCCATGAAGATCACGGCGCCGACGGCGGCGACCACGTGGAGGCCGCTGGTGAACGCGGCCCGGGCCGCGTCGAGCACGTCGGCGCCGAGCGCGGCGGGCAGCTCGCGGGCTGAGGCGACCGCGGCGGCGACGCCGCCCTTCACCGCCTCGGCCGTCTGGGCCGGCAGGCCCGCCGGCAGCGCGAGGTGGCTGCGGTAGACGAGGGCGCCGAGGCTGCCCATCGCGGCGACGCCGACCGCCACCCCGAACTCGCCGCCCGTCTCCGACAGCGACGCGGCCGACCCGGCCCTCTCCGGCGGAGCCGAGCGGAGGAGCAGGCTCATCGTCAGCGACATGGGCAGGGCGACGCCGAAGGAGGCGAGCACCAGCCCGATCACCAGCAGTCCCACCCCGGCGACCTGGGTGTGCACGAGCAGCCCCACCGCCGCGATCGCCAGGCCGAGCGCGATCACGTACGCCGGGGGGAGGCGGCGGGCGAGGACGGGGGCGACCACGGTTGCGGCGACCATCGCGACGTTCTGCGGGGCCAGCCACAGGCCCGCGCCCATCGGGGACAGCCCGGCGACGGTCTGCAGGTAGAGCGTCGACATCAGCGAGATCCCGGCCATGACGATCCCGCCGAGCAGTCCGACGGCCAGTGCCATGGTGAAGACCGGGTTCCGGAACAGCCGCAGGTCGAGCAGGGGGCTGGTCAGACGGCGCTGGCGCCGGACGAACACCACGGCCACGGCCGCCCCGGCCACGACGGCCAGCACGGGCACGGCGTGCAGGCCGTTCCTGGCCAGCTCCTTGAGCCCGTAGACGACCGGCAGGATGGCGCCCAGCGAGAGCGCCACGCTGGCCGGGTCGAGCCGCCCGGCGGCCGGGTCGCGGTGCTCGGGCAGCAGGATCGGCCCCGCGACCAGCAGGACCACCATGAACGGCACGCCGAGCAGGAACGCAGAGCCCCACCAGAAGTGCTCTAGCAGCAGCCCGCCGACGAGCGGGCCGAGGGTCATGCCGCCGAGGAAGCAGCTGAACCAGACGCCCACGGCCTGCCCCATCTGCCGCGGATCCTGGAACATGGTGCGGATCAGGGCCATCGTCGAGGGCATCAGCGTGGCCCCGGCGACCCCGAGCAGCACCCGGGCCGCGATCAGCATCGCCGGGCTCGTGGCGTACGCGGCGAGCACCGAGGCGAGGCCGAACCCGGCCGCGCCGGCGAGCAGAAGCCTGCGGCGGCCGATCCGGTCGCCGAGGGTGCCCATCGTGACGAGGAAGCCCGCCAGCGCGAACGAGTACACGTCGAGGATCCACAACTGCTCGGTGCCGCCGGCGCCGAGGTCCGCGCTCAGGTGCGGCAGCGCCAGATAGAGCACGCTGATGTCGAGCGAGAGCAGGAGCGTGGGCAGGGCCAGCACCGCCAGCCCGATCCACTCGCGGCGGCCGGCGCGCGGGGCTGGTCTGGAGGCGCTGATCGTTTCCATGGGATGACCCTTCGATCCGGTCGTACGCGTGACGGTGATAGGGCCGCGGTCAGGCCGTGGCGGGGGCGCCGAACGACCGGTCGAGCCAGGAGCGCCAGGCCCGCTCGATCGCCTCGTGGTCGGCGTCCTTGGCGAAGTTGTGGTGCTCCACGACCACGGTGTCCTGGTAGCCGTGGACGAACGTGTAGAGGCCGTCGTCCACCCGCACGCCCACCGCGGTCGGCAGGTCGGCGAACTCCACCACGCCGTCCTGGGGGCCCAGCCCCTCCACCCGGATCCGCACGGGGGCGCCCGCCGTGAGCGAGCCGGTCAGGCCGAGCGCCTCGCGGACCGCCGCCCACATCCGCTCGCCGTCCGCCTGGGGGCCCGGCGCGAAGACGTTGTGGACCGAGGTGAGGCCGGGGAAGTGCTCCAGGTAGGCGGCCAGTTTGCGCAGGTAGACGCGGTCGCCCTTGGTGAGCGCGTCGTACTCGGCCGCCCAGTCGCCCCCCAGGGCGCCGCTGTGGACCATGCGCAGGACGGTCGAGCCGCCCTCGCGCTCCTCCAGCAGATACTCGAACGCCATGTAGGAGTCGTCCTGCGGGTTGGGGGCGCTGGAGTAGGCGAATCGGCGGCCCGGCTCCCAGGCCGTGATGGTCGACGTCTGGGTGAAGCCCAGCATCGTCATGCGCGCGGCCCCGCCCACGCCGGGCTCGATCTCAGTATGGCCCATCAGCCAGGAGTCGATCCCCGGCCCGGTGGCGATCGCCTCCCAGACCTGCTCCGGCGTGGCGGCCAGCTCGATCTCCTCGTGGATCGCGAACTCGTGCGGCATGTCACTGCTCCTTCGTCTCGTCTCAGCGGCCCTCCCGGGCACGGGTCAACCGTCCCATCCGAAGAGAAGGATTGTCAAGAATAAAAAACTTGTCGGTACGCGATCGGCTGCTTCACCGTGACCGTCAGCCGGGCGTGGTTGACTGGTCGGGCCCGCCGGGGGACGCGCGGGCGCCGGTGCCGGCGCGCCGGTGAGGCGCCGGGCCGCCGCACCGGCCGTACGGGCCCGGACCGCGACGGAGACGACCTGGGACCCAGACGTGATGACCGACGACCTCGGCGTCGAGGACCTGCTGCGCCGGCTCGCGCCGCAGGCGCTCGGCGCGCTCATCCGCAGGTACGGCCACTTCGACGCCTGCGAGGACGCGGTTCAGGAGGCGCTGCTGGCCGCGGCCGTCCAGTGGCCCGAGGAGGGCGTGCCCGGCAACCCGCTGGGCTGGCTCACCACGGTGGCCGGACGGCGGCTGATCGACCAGTGGCGCAGCGACGAGGCCCGCAAGCAGCGCGAGGCGACGGTCGCCGCGCTGTCCCCGGCGGACGCCTTCACCGCCCCGGGGCCGGGCGACGACCTGCCGCCCGACGAGGACGACACGCTCACGCTGCTGTTCATGTGCTGCCATCCGGCCCTGTCGGCGCCCTCACAGGTGGCGCTCACGCTGCGGGCCGTCGGAGGTCTCACCACGGCCCAGATCGCGCGGGCCTTCTTCGTGCCCGAGGCCACGATGGCCCAGCGGATCAGCAGGGCCAAGCAGCGGGTGAAGAGCACCGGCATCCCGTTCGGCATGCCGCCCGAGCAGGAGCGCGAGGAGCGGCTGCGGGTGGTCCTGCACGTGCTGTACCTGATCTTCAACGAGGGCTACACCACCAGCTCGGGCCCCCACCTGCAGAGCCCCGAGCTGGCCGGCGAGGCGATCCGGCTGACCCGGTCGGTCCACCGGCTGCTCCCGGAGGACGGCGAGGTCGCCGGCCTGCTCGCGCTGATGCTGCTGACCGACGCCCGGCGCGGGGCGCGGACCAACCCCGACGGCACGCTCATCCCGCTCGCCGAGCAGGACCGCGGACGGTGGAACCGCGACCAGATCGGCGAGGGCGTGGAGCTCATCACCGAGACGCTGTCCCGCGCGCCGCTCGGGCCGTACCAGCTGCAGGCGGCGATCGCCGCCGTGCACGCCGAGGCGCCGCGGGCCGACGACACCGACTGGCCGCAGATCCTCGCGCTGTACGAGCTGCTCGGGCGGGTCTCCCCCAACCCCATGGTCACGCTCAACCACGCCATCGCCGCCGCCATGGTGAACGGCCCGGAATCGGGGCTGGAGATGCTCCGGGCGCTCGACGCCGACGACCGGCTGGCCGGACACCACCGTCTCGACGCCGTACGCGCCCACCTGCTGGAGATGGCCGGAGACCATCGGGCTGCGTGGGAGAGCTACCGCATCGCCGCCCGGCGGACCACCAGCCTGCCCGAGCAGCGTTACCTGGAGGCCCGGGCGGCCCGGCTCGCCCCCGAAGGAGGCGTGCGCGAGACGGCCGAGCCGTAGGGGATCATCGTCTTCTTCAGAGTTGACTTATATTCTGGCGCCATGCACGCGTTCGACGTCCTCGGGGATCCGGTGCGCCGCCGGATCCTCGAACTGCTCGCCGGCGGGGAGCGCTCGGCGGGCGAGATCGGCGCGGTGGTCCAGGAGGAGTTCGGGATCTCCCAACCCGGGGTCTCCCAGCACCTGCGCGTGCTGCGCGAGACCGGCTTCACCACGGTCAGGTCCGAGGGCACGCGCCGCCTGTACGCGGTGGACCCGGCGCCGCTGCGGGAGATCGACGGCTGGCTCGACAACTTCCGCCGGTTCTGGACCCAACGTCTCGACGCGCTGGGCACCGAGCTCGTCCGGGGCAGACGCGAGCGCCGCCTGGCCGAGGCACGGGAGGATCCCGCCGACCGGACCGGCTGAACGGTGACGCGGCCCTCGTCGTCCGGTCAGGGACGGCCCGCGTGGGGGACGGAGACCTCGGCGACCACCACCTGCCCGGTGCGGTGGGGCTCGTGGAGCCGGTCCATGCCGCGCCACTCAGCCGTGGTCATGAACAGCGTCCTCCCGTCCGGGCCCCCGAGGACGCAGGCGAAGCAGCCGCGGTCGAGATCGATCGTCCGCAGCACCTCGCCGCCCTCCCGTACGCGGACGCAGCGCTGGTTCGGCACGTCGGCGTACCAGAGGGCGCCCTCGGCGTCGAGGCAGACGCCGTCGGGCGGCCCGTCGACCTCGGCCCACACCCGCCGGCCCGTCAGGCCGCCGTCCTCGGCGATGTCGAACGCGGTCAGCCTCCGGCCGTGGGACTCGGCGACGATCAGCGTCGAGCCGTCCTCCGTCACCGCCATGCCGTTGCCGAACGCGATGTCGCCGGCCACCTGCCTGGCCCGGCCGTCGGGCGTGACCAGGGCGACGATCGCGCCGTTGACGTAGGCGTTGCCCCGCGCGTCGACGACGATCTCGTTGAACACCTCCCCGAGGGCGCGCAGGTCGGCGTGGGTCACCAGCGAGCCGTCGGGCTCCCGCCGCAGGACGAGCGCCTCCTGGCCGGACACGACGAGCATGCGCCCGTCGGGCAGCCAGTCGAAGGAGTACGGGATGGTGGTCGGGATCTCGGCCACGACCTCGCTCCCGCCGTCGAGGCCGGCGGTCAGGATCTGCCCGGTGCCCCAGTTGGCCACCCATAGGCGGCCGTCGTGCCAGCGCGGCGACTCGCCGTACATCAGGCCGGTCAGCAGGACGTTCGGTGCGGTCATGGGGACCTCCTGGCCCGTGGCGGGTTCAGCCGGCGCTCGCCGGCGGAGCCGCCGGGAGGTTCTCCGGCGGGGTCATCGGCGGCGTCGCAGCGAGGGTCGCCTGCGGCGTCATACGCAGGGTCGTGGACGGGGTCGCCGGGCGAGGGAAGCAGGCGACGAGGCGCTCAGCGACGCGAACGTCGCCGGTCAGGCGCAGATCGCCGGACTCGACCGCGTCCGCGAGCGGGCGGCCCGCGAACATCACATCGCGCAGCACCAGGGCGGAGGCATCGAGGAGCGCGTCGGCGCGTCCCGCCGGCCCCCGGGCGATCCAGAACCGCCCCGAGACGATCTCGGCGTGGAACCGGTCGTCGCCGAACGCCAGCTCGTAGCGGGCGTCCAGGTCACCGGCCGCCGCCGGGTCGAACGTCGTCTTCAGGGCCAGCATCAGCGCGTCCACGCTGAGGTCGCCGCCCGAGGTCAGCGGCTCGCGGCTGCCCCACCGGGCCAGCGCGAGCAGCACGTCCTCCAGCTCCTGCCCGCGCGGGGTCAGCTCGTAGACCCCGGTTCCCACCGGCGGCCCCAGCCTCCGCCGGCGGACGATGCCGGCCTGCTCCAGCTCGCGCAGCCGCTGGGACAGCACGTTCTGACTCATGCCCGGCAGCCCCCGGGTCAGGTCGCCGAACCTCTTCGGCCCGAACACCAGCTCCCGCACGACCAGCAGCGCCCACCGGTCGCCGACGACGTCGAGGGCCCGCGCGATCCCACAGGGGTCGTCGTAGCCCCGTCTTCCCGCCACGTCGTCAAGAATAGCTTGTGATTCCGCACTGAACACTCCTAATCTAGGAGCGATTCGGAGGTGGTTCCGTGAACGACCCGATAGCGCCCGTCCTGGGGAGGCACTGACATGGCGACCTACGTGCTGGTCCCGGGTGCGGGAGGCGGCGTGTGGTTCTGGCACCGGCTCATCCCCGAGCTCCGCGCGCTCGGCCACGAGGCGATCCCGGTGGATCTGCCGACGGGCGACGAGACGGCCGGGCTGAAGGAGTACGCGGACGCCGTGGTCGACGCCGTCGACGGCCGGCCCGGCACGATCGTGGTCGCCCAGTCGATGGGCGCGTTCAGCGCGCCGCTGGCCTGTGCGCGCGTGCCGGTCGGCCTATTGGTCCTGCTCAACCCCATGATCCCCCGGCCCGGCGAGGCGGCCGACGACTGGTGGGCGGCCACCGGCATGGTCGCGGCGCGTGCCGAGCAGGCGGTGCGGGAGGGCCGCACGCCGCGGGAGGAGGTGGACCTCCTCGTCGACTTCTTCCACGACGTCCCGCCCGACGTGACGGCCGAGGCCGTGGCCGCCGGCACGCTCCCCCAGGCGAACAAGCCGTTCGGCGAGCCGTGGCCGGCGGCCGCGTGGCCCGAGGTGCCCACCCGGGTCCTGCAGGGCCGCGACGACCGCTTCTTCCCGATCGACTTCCAACGACGCGTGGCCCGGGAACGGCTCGGCATCGAGGTCGACGACACGCCGGGCGGCCACCTCAGCGCCCTCAGCTACCCGGCCGAGATCGCCGGCCACCTCGACCGCTACCGGAAGCAGCTCGGCCTCTGAACTGCCGGAACGGCCCGGCATACCGCCGGCCGTCCGGTGACCGAGCGCCGGGACGCGTCCCGCTCGCCGGGGACGCCGGTCCGTCAGGACGCGCCGGGCTCGTGGTGGGTCAGGACGCGTCGCCGGGCTCGCCGGGGACGCCGGTGTAGAAGGCGGTCGTGCGGTCGGCGGCGGCTCGCGCCTCGGC
Source organism: Microbispora sp. ATCC PTA-5024 (assembly GCF_000511135.2). Lineage (NCBI taxonomy): Bacteria > Bacillati > Actinomycetota > Actinomycetes > Streptosporangiales > Streptosporangiaceae > Microbispora > Microbispora sp. ATCC PTA-5024. Next base: position 417,855 of record NZ_KI866522.1, read on the forward strand.
CGGGTCGGTGCCGGAGGCCGCGCTGGCCTCGCCCCACAGCTCACTGCTGAGGGTCATGTACCGCCGGCCGTCCTCGGAGGTCACCCAGGCATTGACCTCGTCGCGATCGGGGATGTCGCCGGACGTCAGGTGGAGAGCGAGGCCGAGCAGGCCCATGTCCCAGCCGACGCCCACCGCGCCGGGGCCGAACTGCGCCCACCGCACGTCGTCCACGTGGGCGATGTGCTCCAGCTCGAACCGGGTCCGCCCGTCCGCCTCTCCGGTCACGCGCACCTCGATCCAGCTGACCTCGCCGCCCATCTCCCAGGTCGCGGCGTAGCTCCGCGGCGGGTCGCACCGCTCGACCGTGCCGCCCGCGTTGCCCTCCAGCTGGTAACGGCCGTGCAGCCGCAGGTCGCCGGAGACGGGGAGGAACCACCGCGAGATGCGCTCGGGGTTGGTGACCGCGTCCCAGACCTCGTCCACCGTGGCGTCGTAGGTCTGGCCGAGGGTCACGACGCGCGCCTCCCCCGCGTCGAGTACGCGCGTGCCGACGTGCCGGCGTACCGCGCTGATCTGCTCGTCCACCTTGATCACGGTCTTGTCCTCTCGTCGTGCCCGGTCGTGGACGGGACAGAAAGTATCACGACTGGCTTATATAAGCACGCGCTACGAGCCGTGGTCCTCTCTGCCGGCGCGCAGCTCCGCGGCGACGGCGCGCTCCCGGAGCTGTGCGGCCTCGGACCTGGCCACATCCAGCTGGGCGCGCAGATCCGAGAGCCGCGCCCGTTCCAGAGCCAGCTCGGCCTGGACCCGCTCCCGTTCCGCCGCGGCCGTACGGGCGTCCTCGACGGCCCGAGTGGTCTCTTCAGTGGACGCGCGGACGCGGGCCTCGGACTGCGCCGCCTCCGCGGCGGCGCGTGCCGCGTCCGCGACC
>NZ_KI866522.1:418871-441054 GCF_000511135.2 Microbispora sp. ATCC PTA-5024
GTCTCCGCGGCCTCGGCCTCGGCGCGGTCCACCCGGTCGGCCAGCTCGCGCACGGCCTGCTCGCGGGCCGACTCCGCCGCCTCCGCCCGCCGGACGGCCGCCGCCGTCTCCTGTCTGGCGCGCCGCTCGATGCCCGCGGCCTCCCGCAGCGCCGCCAGCGCCTGCTCCCGCGCGGTCTCGGCGTCGGCGAACGCCGTGTCGCGCTCGGTGTAGGCCTCCTCGGCCCGGCGCCGGGACTCCTCAGCCTCCCGGCGCGCCTCCTCGGCCGCCTCCCTGGCCAGCCGTACCTGCTCCAGGGCCTGCTCGCGTTCCGCCCGGGCGATCGCGACGCTCGTGTGGGCCTCGGCCTGGATCGCGCTGAGCTTCGCTTCGACACCCGCCGGGCTCAGCTCCTCGGCCAGCACCTGCGCCAGCGGCTCGATGGCGGCGGCAAGGCCCTTCTCCATCCGCTCGTACAGGTCCTCCACGCGCGCCAGCGCGCCCTCCAGCCCCGGGGTCGCCCGGCGCATCTCCCGCTCACGCTTGGCCGCCGCCTGGCAGTCGCCGTCCGGGCAGTACTCCTTCGGCCTCCCCCGGCGCGCCTGCTGCTCGATCGGCGCCCCGCAGTGCTTGCACGCCGTCCTCATCACGGAGATCGTCACGGGCCAGATTTTAGCGATTTTCTGGATTTCTGGAAATCAATAATCGAAAACAGCAGTCCGTTGCGTGCCTGACGGGCATCGATAACTTGGGAGACGTGTAATTCTCGCAAGCTATCCATGCGTGGGCCTGTTCCGGCGCGATGCCCGGGGGCGTCGGCGAGACTGTGGGTGTGGAGTATGTGTCCAGAGTGCCGCGGCCGCGGTTGGACGGGCTGATCGACGACCTTTATTACCTGGAGGGTGCGCCGCCGTACGCCCGGCTGACGCTGCCGCCGATGCCGGCGGCGTTGCTCATCGTCAACCTCGGGGCGCCGTTGGCATCCGGGCCGGCATCGACATCGGGACGGCTGAGTACGCCGACGGCTGTGTGGTCACCACGCCCACCCGTGTCTTCGACTTCGGCTATCCGCCGGGGACCCGGTCCGTCGGCGTGCACGTCAAGCCGTGGGGCTGGCGCCGTTCCTGCCGGTGCCCGCGGCCGAGCTGTGTGACCGGCCGGTGACACTGGAGCAGGTGTGGGGTCGGCCCGCCACGGCTGAGCTGCGGGACCGGCTGGCCACGGCCGGCGGACCGCGCGAAATGCTGACGCTGCTCGAGGAGGAGCTGATGCGTCGGCTGTGCGAGACCGCCGGTCTGGGGCTGGTCCGCCATGCGAGCGGCGTCATCGCGGCGGCCGGCGGGGCGGTGGCGATCGGCGACCTGGGCGTGGCAGCCGGTGTCAGCAGCACTCATCTGGCACAGCGGTTCAAGGAGCTCATCGGTGTCACGCCGAAGCGGCTGGCCCGTACCTACCGCTTCGCCGCCACCGTGTTCGCGATCGACCCCGCCGGGCCGATCGACTGGGGCGACCTCGCCGGTGGCGCAGGCTACTTCGACCAGGCCCACTTCGGCCACGAGTTCCGGGCGTTCACCGGGCTCACCCCGACGCGGTACGTCGAAGTCCGGCGGCGGTTCCTGCGTGAACATCCCGGTCACGCGCTGGACGGCTGGCCGCTGCCGGCCGATTGATTTCGTACAAGAGCGGCAGCTCACGGCACGCTGGCTTGGGGGCACCCCGAAGCAGAGGAGAGCCCGTGGGCAAGGTGGTCATGTACAGCTCGGTGGCGGGTCTTTCCCGATCGTCAGGGCGTGGTGCCCCAGCGACAGAGGACTCCTCCCGTCCCATGCGGGGGCGAAACGGCGAGGTCAGCCACTCCGGGATATCCCATCTTCCCCGTCATCTTGTCGGCCGGCCTCCATCTGAACCACTATTCCGGCGAGGCTCGGCCGAAGCATCCCGTGCGGACATATCAGTCCCAGTTTTCGCTGGTCTGGCCGAGCACGTCGTCATGGAAGCGACATGAAGGGGTTCGGCGATGCGAAGCACGATCGCATGGAGGATGTCGAAGGGTGTGGCACTCTCGGCAGCGGTAGCCGGCATGGTTCTCTTATCGCCGGCACCGCAGGCGAACGCGGGGACCTGCACTCTCGGATTCATCTGCGGGTACGTCGAGAACTACCTGCCGAGTTCGTACACGATGAAGATCGCGGAGCTCGGGGTCGGCTCGGAGACCTGCGTGACTCAGGAGGGGACCTTCACCTGCAAGACGTACTGGCTGCCCAGCGGGAAGAAGAGCAAGGAGATCGGCGTCAAGGACGCCGACGCGCTGACGGTCGAGAACGCCGCATGGACCACCAATAACAACAGCACCTGGTACGCCGCGGGCGCCTGGCAGAGGATCCACGACGACCAGGGGCGTGTCTGCAGCGTGGTGAGCGGGCATCCGGCCTGCTATCAGAACTGACGCTCCCGCGGGCCGCGCCGGTTGGGGCACTCAGAGGAGGGAATGATTCTCCCCCTTCCCGGGTTGCCATCCCTCCGGTCCAGGCGGGCGATCGTCTGCCTGCGGTTCAACACGTTCCTTAGGGGGCCGTACCGGAACGGTCGTTTCCGGGACGGCCTTCGACGTCCTCCTCCACCGGCGCGCGGACCACTCGCCGCAGCGCCCCCTCCCCTGGTATCGACCTCGCGGGCGCCCGTTCAGTCGAGTCTAGAACCGGCGCGGGACGAGCGCTCGGCTGCCGGCTCCGGACCGGCCGATCCGTCGGAAGACCTCGACCATCTCGCCGCTTCTGGCCTGTCCGATGCCTCGACCGTGGTGGATGCCGGGACTCGGACCGGAGATGTGGCTGCGCGCCCGATTCCCACCGGCCCACGCGACTGCTCGGTGGTCCCCCACGAGGCGGGTGGCGCGATCGATCTACAAACCGCCCGCGCTCGCCGGGCGGCCTGATCTCCTGCGGCGGTCACTCGTCGTACGGCCTTAGCCAGCCGCGGCTGCGGGCGGTCAGGGCGATCTGGAAGCGGGTCCTGGCGCCCAGCGCCTTGGCTGTGTCGCTGATGTGCTTCTGCACGGTGCGCCGGCTGAGCCCGAGGACCCGGGCCACCGCGTCGTCCTTCATGCCGGCGGCCAGCAGGCGCAGGATGTCCCGCGTGCGGCCGTCGAGTCCCTCCGGCAGGCCGCTCCCCTCGGGCACGGCGGGCTCGGGCGTGTTCAGCGCGACCGGCACCGCGCGCTCCCAGACGCTCTCGAACAGCGCGATCAGCACCTCCAGCAGGGCCGGGGAGTGGATCAGGAGGGAGCCCGCAGCCGGGTCGTCCGGACGCAGCGGCATGATGGCCGCCGTCCGGTCGAAGACGACCAGCTTCATCGGCACGCCGGCGCACACCCGCAGCCGGCCGCCGATGGCGGTGCCGCGCAGCACGGTCTCCAGCGACCTCTCGTCGGTCAGCCCGTCGGTGTCGTACACCGACCGGAACAGGACGCCCTCCCCCCAGGTGAGGTCCGCGTTCCCCGACGGCTCCCGTGAGAAGGTCACGTACGGCGGCTTGGCCAGGTGCAGCACCTGGTCGCGGCTGGATCTCAGCAGGTGGGCGTAGCGGGCGGCGACCTCCTCGGGCGACTCGAGGGCCTCGAACAGGTCGGAGGCCACGTAGCGGCCGGCGGCGGCCCGGTACGCCTCGTGCAGCCGTTCCATGTGCAGCTCGGCCAGCGCCAGCTCCTCCCGCCTGCGGGCGAGCAGTGAGCCGAGGCCGCTGCGGGGCGGGCTGGCGCGCCAGCGGACGGGGGATTCGCCGATCCGCACTGCCAGGCACTCGGCTTCGAGCGAGGTGAGGGCGGCCCGGACGTCGTCCGGCGGTAGGCCGACGGCCGCGGCCACGGCCTCCTCGGCGGAGTCCGGATGACCGACCAGGTGTTCCAGCACCCGCCCGGCCAGGGAGGGCAGACCCGTCCCCGCCCACGACCCTCCGGGCGACAGGTCCATCGCGTGCTCCCACAGACCCTGACGAAGTGGCGGGGTTGATCGTACGCCCCCTCGCCGGGCCGGATGACCGGGCCCTCCCCTTCCTTGCTCACCTGCGCAACTGCGCGAACCCGCAGCGGTCAGGTCCTTGTCCCCGGGACGGCGCCGCGCGATGGTGATCGACGGCTGATCGGACAAAACGGATCAGTTTACATGTTTGACATTTTGAAGGGACACAGATGTCCATAGGTTTCAGACGTGTTCCGGCCTTATTCGCCGCCGGGACGCTGCTGACCACCACGATGTTCACCGGCACGGCCGCCTCGGCCAACGACGGCCCGGCGGAGACGGACGCGCCGGCGGCGCACTCCATCACGCTGGCCGACGGGTCGGTGGTGCGCTGGTTCGACGACGGCACCGGAACGCTGACCGACAAGGCCGGCAGGACGCGCGCCTTCCCCGTCCCGCAGACGCGCGGCCGGACCGGTCTCGGCACCCCCCTGAACCCGACCGCCGCCATGCTGCAGCGCCGCGTGGACGCCGCCCGCCTCGCGCCGTACACCGTGGGCTCGGACACCGGCGCCGCCGGGTCTGCGGTGCGTCCCCAGACCATGAACTACGGGCCGGTCACGCTGCCCGCCTCCGCCCTGTCGGCCGGCCGCGCCTTCGCGCGCGCGACTCCCAAGGGCGCGACCCCCAAGCCCGGCCCCTCCCCCGCGCCCGGCGCGCTGCCGGCTAACGAGGGCCTCACGACCTCCTTCCAGTCGTACCTCAACGCCGGAGGCGTCAACGCCGTCGGCGCCTTCGCCGACACGGCCGCCCACCTGCACGCGCTTCCCGGCACCGGTCAGATCATCACCAACGTGTCCCTCGGCGACCTGACCGACCAGTCGATGGCCGACGCCGGCGACGACTACGTGCGGTCGTACGGCCCGACCACGATCGTGAAGGACGGCCAGCGCTACCTCGACTATCCGTCGATGCCGCTGATCCCCACCTACACCACCGACAACGACGGCCGTCTCGACCCGACCGGCGCTACCGAGGGGCAGGACCCCAACCTGGCCGAGGTCCTCATGGACTTCTCGCTCATGGCGCCCCTGCCGCACGACCGACAGCGCCCAGAGGCGACCGGCAGCGGCGCCACCGACCTGCTCGGCATCGCCCCCGGCGCCCAGTACCGCCTGGTCGTGCCGAAGGAGCCCTCGTCCCACGGCATCGCCGTCGCGTTGCGCGCCGCCGCCGGCCAGCGGCCGCGCCCGAACGTCATCACCGCCAGCCTCGGCTTCGGCACGGACATGTCCATCGGCTTCCCTTCGCGGTGGCTGGAGGACGACCCGGAGGTCCGCGCCGCCCTTGAGGACATCGTCGACTCGGGCATCGTCGTGGTCGTGTCCGCCAACGACGGCACGCGGCTGGCCCTGCCCGTCTCGATCGGTCCCGACGGCGGCAGCACCCCCACCGAGCGGACCGACCGCGCGTCCGAGCAGACCAGCATCGACGACGTCGGTCCCACCACGACGCCGTCCCGCGTACGGGACACCGGCGTGATCGACGCCGGCGCCACCACCGTGGACGACACCCTGACCTCGTCCGACGTCCGCACCGCGGTCTATCCGACGACCCGCTACAACGGCTCGGCCGGATACTCCAGCGGGTTCGGCAGCCGGGTCGACATGGCGGCGCCGGGCGACAACCTGCCGACGCTGATCCACACCCCGGACGGCCCGGGCCTGGTGCTGAACGGCGGCACCTCCGCCGCGGCGCCCATGATCGCGGCCGCCGCGGCGAACGTGCTGGCCGCCGCCTCGGCCACGCACCAGAAGCTCACGCCGGCCCAGGTGCGCGACCTGCTGATCTCGACCGGACGGCCGGTGGCCCAGCCGCCCCAGGCCGACCAGGATCTGCACATCGGCCCGCAGTTGGACGTCACCGCCGCCGTGGAGAAGGTGCTCGCCAAGCACTTCCCCATCGCGACCTCCGCCGTCCGGCTGTCGGTGGCCCACCGGCAGTTGCTGTCGTCCGACACCGTGACGTCCTTCGTCGAGGCCACCGACCCGGCCCATTTGGACCTGAACGGACCCGCCGACTTCTGGGGCACCCCCTCCGGCCAGAACGTCGTCGCACCGATCACCTTCGGGCTCGACATGACCGGCCGCGGCGACGACCTGACCTACCGGCTGCGCGTCGGCGACCACAGCGTGATCCCCTCGACGGGCCCGAGCCTGCGGCTGCTTCCGCGGGAGATCCTCGCGGCCGCCGGGCTGCCGGCGGCCTCCGACGCCGAGCGGACCGTCCCTGTGGTCTTCGAGGCGCTCGACCACGGCAAGGTCGTCGCCGCGCAGTCGCAGCAGCTCACCTTCTCCGCGACGGACGGCACCTACACGGGAGCACTGGCGCCCGACCTGCCCGGCTCGGTGCCGCTCGGCCGCCCGGTCACCGTGCGGTACGACCTCACCGGCGTGCGGAACCTGACCGACCCGGCCCTGGTGCTGTCGTCCGTGGGCCACTGGAGCCCCCTGTCGACCAGCGAGAAGTTCCGCGCGCAGTGGAGCACCCCGCTCACCGCCCTCAAGGGGACGGTGACGATCCCCGCCTCCGCCTTCGCTCCGGGCGGCGCCGGAATCTACGGCGTCGGCATCGTGCAGCAGGGCGTGATCTTCGGTGACTTCCGGGCCCTCCGCGTCGGCGTGGGGGCCGACCAGCGGCCCGAAGCGCCGATCCTGTCCGCCGGTGACACCAAGCAGGCGCACGCCGTCGCCCTGACGCTCGCCGCGCCCAAACTCACGCTGTCGTGGGACGTCCACAAGGTGCCCGGCGCCGATGGGGCGTCGATCGAGTTCCTCACCCCCGCCCCCACCCTGTACGGCTCGCTGAACACCACCACCAACCAGAACGGCAGCGACCGCGACGACAACGGGGTCGACCACGCCTCCACGCTGCTTCGGCCGCTGCCCTCGGTCAAGGGCACCACCGTGCTGGACCTGAACGCCCTTGGCCTGCCCACCGGCGTGCAGTACCCGGTGCGCGTCCTCGCTACGAGCAAGGGCAGGCCGGTCGGCCAGGCGTCCCCCACGTCGTTCGTGGAGTACCGCGACGGCGACCTGGTCACGGGCGCGCTGGAGAACTTCGACGTGTCCGGCGGCACCGCGCTCATCGCCACCGACGAGTTCGCGGACGGCGACGACGGCTCAACGCACGTCCGGGCCTCGGCGACGACGCCGTACACGCTGAAGACCGGCACGCTGGGCGCCCCGCTCGCCCAGCAGCCGGACGACGGACGGATGCAGCGGGTGATCGGGACCGACCCGGGCACCGGCCACACGCTCATTGTGCGGCCCCCGTTCCTGGTCGACGCGCCGGCGCTGGTCGAGTTGCGCGACACCCGTACCGGGGCGTTGGTCGCCCAGGCCTCGCTCGGGGATGGTCCCGACGCGCCGCGGACCCTGTTCCAGGGCGCCGCGATCGACCTCACCCGTCACCGGGCGGGCCTCGTGACGTACAACGTGAACAACGGCCTGGCCGCCCTGTGGCCGTTCGACATGAAGACGGGCGCCGTCGGCAGCCCCATCCCGGTGAACCCGGCGAACACGGGTCGCGCCTTCAGCAACGTCAGCGTCGACGAGTCGACCGGCACGTTCTTCGTCGCCAGCTCCGGCACCCTCGGCACGTGCCTGTCCGGTCGGGTGCCGTACTGGGGAGTGCGAGTGAACCTGGACGCCACGACCGCGTCCCCGGTCACCACCCTCCCCCTCTGCACGGCCGGGCTGCTCCCGGACGGCGGGGGCGGCCGTCTCTACGTGCTCAGCGGGGCGGTCACCCCCAACTACTACAGCGGCGAGTTCCCGACCAGCAGCTGGATCGCCGGTGACCAGTCCACGCTCACCGGGCCGTCCCCCGCCGACCTCGGCGCCCGGGGCCCCGCCTGGGCCGCACTCGACGACATGAACCACGTCGCGGTCGTCGCCCACCTGTACGAGGTCGGCACCATCGACGACAACAACGCGCAGAGCGAGATCACGGTCGTCGACCCGGCGACCGGCAAGGTGCTGGCCCGCCACCCGGTCGTCAACCTCGGCAACTCCACCCTCAGCATGTCGAACTTCGACTTCACGAGCCGTCGCGGGCTCTTCCTCGACCCCGCGACCCGGACGGGTTACGTCGTCAACCCGTACGGCAACGGCCTGGAGCGGTTCCGCTACTGAGGGCCCCGGCGCCGCCGCCCGCGTGGCGGCGGCGCCGCACCGCCCAGGTCCGGGCCCTGCTCGGCCGTGCCTCCCTCTACGCAGCGCCCGCTACTTCCGCGGCGGCGGACCCGCCGAGACCGCTGCCATCGGCCGGGGCGCGCCTGCGTCTCGTTCTCCTACTGATCGGCGGTGGTGCTCCCGATCTGGACACCTGAGGAGTTGTAGACCGTCAATGTGCCGTGCGTGACGGGGCGACCGTCGACCATGTCGGTCCACATCGGCCATCCGGTCGCTCCGCCATACGAGCCGGAGCATTCCCGCCACAGGTCGTAGTGGTAGGTCCAGTTCGTATTGGACATGAGACCGCTGGGGTTGGGGGCGCACATGTCGGTGTTGTAGGCGTAGCCCGAAGACGTGACGTACCGTGCCGTGATCCGGATGGCCAGCCGCCATCCCATCAGGGCATGGTCTGGGGGACGGTCTGTCTGGTGTTGGGGCGGGCATGCTCCATGAGCGATCTTGTGCCGGATGCTAGGCAGGTCCCCTTCGCCGCGTCCACGCCCATCGTCCGGCTCGAACGCCATCTGCCCTGATCAGCCGCGGTGCCGTCGACCAAAGCTCGACCATGGATCGACCAGCCGACTGACATCGATGGTCCCTCAGCGCCAGGGCCGGTCCCCGATGCCTGGGCCACGGCCTGACTCACCGTCGCCGGCGGCGCCATGGCGGCCAACAGCAACCCCAGCCGTGAGAAGTACGGCCGGCCTTCCCTTCGTGCGCTCGCCACCGGTGGCCATCCCGGGTCCACCTTTCTCCTCCGAGAACGGGCCCCGCCCAGCATGTCCTCCCTGACTCCATGCGATCGGGGAGAACGGCGTTCAGGACAGTTGACAAGGCCGCCCGGCCCCGTGCGACGCTGATGCGCGAAGCTCCTGATCACCCTTCCCCCAGTCACGGAGCGCCCATGGGCCGTCTCACCCTCTCCCCCAAGATCCTTCACGGCCTCGACTTCGGCGCTCCGGCCGCCGAACGGGACATCGGGCGGGGGCTGGAGAAGTACTTCGTCGAGTCGCCCGCCTACCGGCGCGTCGAGGCCGGCGACAAGACGATCATCATCGGCAGCCGGGGCTCGGGGAAGAGCGCGATCTTCCAGATGCTGGCCAGGCGGGAGAGGTCCAGGGGCACCCGGGTGATCGAGCTCAGCCCCGACGACTACTCGTACGAACTGCTGAGCGCGACGTTGGCGGCGGAGGACGCGGGTTCGTGGGCGAAGCACGGCGCGTACGCCGCGGCCTGGAAATACCTGCTCTACGTCCTCATCATGAAGGAGGTCGCGCGCAAGGGGATGCGGCTGGCCCGCGGCGGCGCCGACATCCACCGCTACATCCGCGACAACCACTCCACGGTGGGAATGGGGCCGCTCTCGCTCCTCGTCTCCTACCTGAAGCGCCTGGAGACCGTGAAGCTCGGTCCGATAGAGGCCGGCGCCAGGACCAGGGAGCTGGACAGGCTCTACAAGCTCGAGGAGATCCACAACCTGCTGCCGTCCCTCAAGCGTGTCCTCGACGGCGTCCGGGTCGTCGTGCTGGTCGACGAACTCGACCGCGGGTGGGACTCGTCGGAGGACGCCCAGGCCTTCGTGTCCGGCCTCTTCCAGGCGTGCGTCTCGATCAACGGGCTCCACGGCAACCTGCGCGTCTACGTCTCGCTCAGGCAGGAGCTGTACGACGACATCCCGGCCCTGTACGAGGACGCGCAGAAGCACCGCGACCTGCTCGAGACGGTTCGATGGTCGCCGGACTCCCTGCTCAAGCTCATCGCCAGGCGGATCCGCCACTCGGCCAGGGAGATGGGCTACGACCGCGACGTCCTCGACCGGGCCGGCGACCTGAGCTGCTGGAACGCGGTGTTCGGCAACCCGCCGGGGGTCCCGGCCGCCGGCTCGTTCGCCTACGTCGCCCAGCGGACCCTGCATCGCCCCCGGGAGATCATCGAGTTCTGCACGGCGGCGCTCGACGCGGCCCGGGACCGGCACCCCACGCTGCCGCTCCCCCTCGGCGCCATCGGCTGGGCGGAGCCGGGCTACTCCGCCGACCGCGCCCAGGACATCGCCGCCGAGTTCCGCTTCCAGTACCCGGGGCTGCTCGGCGTGTTCGACGCCTTCCGCGGCCGCGGTCCGGCCTTCGACCGGGACGACCTTGAGTTCGTCTGCCTGGAGCTCGTCACCGGTGAGATCCGGGTGAGCGCCGCCTCCTGGTGGCTGCGGGAACGCAGCCCGGAGAACCTGATCGAGATCCTCTGGCAGGTCGGCTTCCTGAAGGCGAAGCCCAACGGCGACGACTCCCCGTTCGTCGGCGTGCACGAGGTGGCGCATCTCAACCTCGCCGCCGTGAAGCGCTTCGAGGTGCACCCGATGTTCCAGTCGTACCTCGGCGTCTCCCCAGGCTGATCACTCGTTGAGTTCAGCCATTCGTGGTCCAACGCGCGTCGGGGTGGGTGTCGTCTGGGCCATGGAGGCGAGGAGGCGTAGTTTCTCATCGCTCTCGCTACCTTGATCGGCGTAGTAGAGGACCAGGAGCAGGTCGTCCACGGGGAGCTTGTCTCGGTGCAGGCGCAGCTCACCGACGACGGGATGGTTCACGGTGGTGGTGCCGCCGTCGAGGTTGCGGACGTCGTGGCGCGCCCAGAGAGTTCGGAACCGCTCGCTCGACAGGGCGAGCTCGCCCACCAGTTCCACGAAGCGCGGGTTGTCGATGTCGTCGCCGATGGACTTCCTGAAGGCGGCGATGAATCCTTCCGCGGAGCGCGTCCAGTCCTGCTGGAACGCCTGCTCCTCGGGATCGAGGAGCAGCGATCGAAGACGGTTGTACCCGGGCTTGAGGCGCGGAGAGAGCGCGACCGCGAGCTGGTTGGAGGCGAGCACATCGAACGCGCGTCCTTCCACGAACGCGGGAACCTGCACGCTCGCGAGAAGCTGATGCACCCGTGCGGGCACGCGTTCAGGCTTCCGGCGACGCTGCGGCCTCGGGCGTGGGGCGACGAGGCCGAGGAGGTATTCCTGCTCGAGCTCGTCGAGATGCAGGACCCGCGCGAGCGATTCGAGGACCTGAGGTGAGGGGTTCTTGTCGCGGCCGCGTTCCAGCCGCAGGTAGTAGTCGGCGCTGATGCCCGCGAGCATGGCGACTTCTTCCCGGCGAAGCCCGGGAACGCGGCGGCTCGTCCCCGCCGGAAGACCGACCTGATCCGGAGTGACCAGCGCCCGCCGGGCGCGGAGGTAGCCGCCGAGCAGGTTGGAGCGGTTGTCGTCGCTCATGTTCAGGATCGTAGTTCAGGGCCCCCTCAGCTAAGGGGGCCCTGACAGGACCCCGGAAGGCGGGGGTACTGCCTCCGGCCGGAGAACAGGTCGACGCTGAAGGTGTCGCCGCACTCGTGGACCGGCTAAGGACTGCTGCGGTACGGCCACACGGTCCGAACACCTGGTGACCCGAACCATCATTGACTGCGCCGACCGGCTTGTCGCTGTCGGCGCCCTGAGCAGGAGCACTCAATGGACATCACCAACCGCACCGTCTTCATCGCCGGCGCCACCTCGGGAATCGGCCTCGAGCTCGCTCGCCGCTTCGCCGCGGCCGGCAGCGTCGTCATCGTCGGCGGCCGGCGAACCGACCTGCTCGAGCAACGCGCGGCTGAGGGGTTCGCGACCGTTCCCATCGACGTGACCGACCAGGACAGCATCGACCGTGCCCGCGACACGATCCTGCGCGGCCACCCGAGCCTCGACACGATCGTGACGATGTCCGGGGTCGGGATCCCCGAGGACCTGCGCGATCCCGCACACTTCAGTGCCGCGGAGAGGACGATCGACACCAACCTCCTCGGCACCATCCGCGTCATCGACGCGTTCACCCCGCACCTGATCGGGCGTGGCACCGGCACCATCATCACGGTCACCTCGGGCATCGGTTTCCTGCCGTTCCCGGTCATGCCGACCTACGCCGCATCGAAGGCGGGCGTGCACGCCTACTCCGAGGCGTTGCGTGCGCAACTGGACGGCACCGGCGTCGAGGTCTCCGAACTCGTCCCCCCGGCGGTCGCCACCACACCGGAGCAGGCACAGCTTAACCCCCGCGCGCTCGACCTGGCCGAGTTCGCCACCGAGGTGATGGACCTGCTCCGGACCGACCCCACTCCGCACGAGATCCTCGTCAAGGGTGTGCTGATGCACCGGTGGGCCGAGCGCGACGGCACCTACAACGAGCTGGTCGCCCAGCGGTCGCAGGCGCTCGCCATGCTCCCGAGCCGTCAGTAAGCACGACGGCCGCTCGGGGCGTCCCGATCACCAGATCACCTTGACTGTTAAGGACTGTCTCCGGGGTCCTGCGCGGCCTGGAAGCACGGGGGCTCGTCGAGCGGCGCTTCGAGGACGGTGACGTGCGCACCGGGCCGGCGCATGGACCAAGAAAAGGAACGTCGTCATGACGACGCAGGCAGAACGGACACTGACCATGATTCGAGAGGTGTGCGCCCTGGGACGCGTCGAGTTCGACCGCCCGCACACCGCCGAGGGCGACCCCGCCGCCGGGCGGGCGCTCGTCCAGGGACTGCAGGCCGTCGACGAGGGCGGCGAGCCCAGCGACGTCTCCCTGTCCCTGGGCCTGCTGGCATCGCGCGCCCCGTACTTCGACCAGCTCGTGCTGGAGGCCCTCGCGGCCGGAACCCGCCAGATCGTCAACCTCGGCGCCGGCTACGACGACCGCGCCCTGCGGTTCAGGCAACCGGGCGTGCAGTTCTTCGACCTGGATCTGCCGGAGGTCGTCGCCGACAAGACTCTCCGCTTCCAGGCACTGGACACCGACATCACCCACGTCACGTTGGCCGGGGTGAACTTCGCGACCGACGACGTCGCCGCTGTCCTGGCCCGCGCGGGGCACGACGCCCAGCAGCCGACCCTCTTCATCGGTGAACACCTCGCCCTCTTCCTGCAGCCGAGCGATGTGGAACGTCTCCTGGCCGGGGTCTCCGGCCGCGCCGCGAAGGGAGGCACCCTGGCCCTCACCGCGGAGGTGCACCCCGCCGGCCTCGCCTCCGCCCTCGTCGTCTCGACGGTGGCGGAGGCGATGTTCGCCGGAGCCGGCCCCCTGAACACCATCAAGACCCGCGACGCCTGGCTGGACCTGTTCAAGGAGCACGGCTGGCAGGTCGAGAACGCCACCGAGGTGACGGCCGTCAACCACTTCGAACTGCCCATGGCCGACCAGCCCGTGCAGATCCAGACGCAGTTCCTCACCGCGACGCCCGTGTGAACCGCGCCGCTTCCTGGCTCGTCGTCCGGTGCGCCGCACCGCTGCCCCCTGCGGTTTTTGGGGCAGGGGGCAGCGGTTGTCCGTCCCCTGCCCCGGCCGGTCAGCGGCCGAAGTCGGCCTTGTGATCGTTAGTCCATCGGGCATAGGTGCGCGCGGGGTGCCCGGTGATCTGCTCGACGACCTCGTTGACCGGCGCCGGCTTCCCGACCGCCCTCGCCATGAGACCGAACAGCGCCGCCAGGAACTCGGCGTCCATGAACTGGCTCATCTGCGCCAGGACGGGCTCGGGGTCGAGGTCCTCGACGGTCAGCGTACGTCCCAGCGTTTCGCCCAGGATGCGTACCTGCTGCGCCTGAGTCAGCGACTCGGGGCCGGTCAGGTCGTAGACCCGGCCCGCGTGCCCGCCGCCGGTCAGGATCCGCGCGGCCACCTCGGCGACGTCCCGCTCGTGCACGGCGCTGAAGGCGGCCTTGGTGTACGGCGCGCGGATCACGTCGCCGCCCTGCAGTTGCATCGCGAACGTCAACGAGTTGATGGCGGGGAACAGCAACCGCAGGAACGTCCACTCGATCCCGGACGCCTCGATGGCCTGCTCGACGTCACGGTGATACTGAGCGATCACGTCAGGCTGTCGCTCGGCCCCTGCGTCGACGGCTCCCGACGACAGGAACACCACCCGCCGCACCCCGGCCTCACGCGCGGCCTCCAGGAGCGGAGCGACATCCATTCCATACTGCAGGACCAGGAACGCGGCCTCGACATCCCGCACGACCGCCGGCAGCGTCTCGGGCTTGGTCAGATCACCCTGGACGACCTCGACGCCCTCGGGCAGCCCGGCCTTCTCCGGAGACCGGGTCAGCGCACGCACCGGCGCCCCAGCGGAGACAAGCTCCTCAACCGCCTGACGTCCGAAGTGAGCCGTGGCGCCAACGACCAGATACATAAGGGGTTCCTTCCATTCGCTGAATTCTTGGCATAACGGCAGGGAATGCTCCGTCAGAGCAGGGCCTCGCCGTCACTCGGAGGCGGAGATCGCCGCGCTCCGTCGTCGCAGGGGGGCGTAGAACTCCCGGAGGTCGGCGGCGAGGACGTCGGGGACGAGGTGTGCGGCATAGTGACCGCCGCGGCCGTACGACTTCCAGTGGACGATGTTCGTGTGGTCGCGCTCGGCGAAGGTGCGCATCGAGACGAAGTCGCCCTCGAACATCGCCAGGCCGAGCGGGACCGTCGTCGGCTCCTTGGGATGCTCGGCGTGCGCGTCCTCGTAGTAGAACCGCGTGGCCGAGGTGGCGGTGCCGGTCGCCCAGTAGAGCATCGTGTTGGTCAGGATGAAGTCGTCGTCGACGTCCTCACCGAACAACTGGGCGTTCCAGCCCAGCAGCCCGGCCGGCGAGTCGAAGATCCCGTACGACAACGTCTGCGGCTGCTGCGAATGGACCATGTTGAACGACATCTTGTTCTCGTAGAACCATTGCAGCACCTCCAGTCCCTTCCGCTCCTCGTCGGTGAGGTTCGCCATCTCCGCCGGGTCGCCGGAGGGGAACGAGTAGATCTGCGTGACATGGACGCCGACGACGTGCTCGGGGTCGATGCGGCCCACCTCGGGCGAGACGAACGAGCCGCCGTCGTTGCCTGCCGCGCCATACCGGTCGTAGCCGAGCCTGCGCATGAGCTCCGCCCACGCCCGGGCCGTACGGAACCGGTTCCAGCCCCGCTCCCTCGTCGGGCCGGAGAAGCCGAAGCCGGGCAGGGACGGGATCACCAGGTGGAACGCCCGCGCCGGGTCCTCGGGGTTCGTCAGCGGTTCGATGACCTTGAGGTACTCCACGATCGAGCCCGGCCAGCCGTGGGTGAGGATCAGCGGGAGCGCGTCCTCGTGCGGCGACCGTACGTGCAGGAAGTGGACGTCCTGCCCGTCGATCTCGGTGATGAACTGCGGATACCGGTTGATCTCGGCCTCGTGGGCCCGCCAGTCGTACCCGTCCCGCCAGTATTCGGCCAGCCGCTTCACGTACGCGACCGGCATGCCGTAGTCCCACCCGGCGTCCGGGATCTCGTCGGGCCAGCGGGTCCGGCCGAGCCGGTCCTTCAGGTCGTCGAGATCGGCCTGCGGGATGTCGATCCGGAACGGAGTGATCGCGTTGTCGTTCGTCATGGTCATCACAGTAGAGAGCAATTAGGTAAGATCCGTTCCTAATGGCCTGGCAGACTTCGGGGAATGTTGGAAACCTCGGCGCGGCTGCTGCGCCTGCTCTCCCTGCTGCAGACACCCCGCGAGTGGACCGGCACCGAGTTGGCCGAGCGGCTGTCGGTCAGCACCCGGACCGTCCGCAACGACGTGGATCGCCTCCGGAACCTCGGCTATCCGGTGCACGCCGGCCGGGGCGCCGTGGGCGGCTACCGGCTCGGCGCCGGGGCCACGCTGCCGCCGCTGCTGCTCGACGACGAGGAGGCGGTCGCCGTCGCGATCGGGCTGCGGACCGCCGCCGGTGGCACCATCACGGGGGTCGAGGAGACCTCCCTGCGCGCGCTCGCCAAGCTGGAGCAGGTCTTGCCGTCCCGGCTCCGGCGCCGGATCAGCACCCTCCAGCAGTACGCCGTCGCGGTGCCCAGGGACGAGCCCGGCCCGCGGGTCGACGCGGACACGCTGACCACGATCGCCACCGCCTGCCGGGACCATGAGCGGCTGCGGTTCGACTACCGCAGTCACGACGGCTCGGACAGCCGGCGGGACGTCGAGCCCTACCGGCTGGTCAACTGGGGGCGACGGTGGTACCTCATCGGCTTCGACGTCGGGCGGGCCGACTGGCGGACGTACCGGGTCGACCGGATCAGTCCGCGTACCCCGACGGGCCCCCGGTTCACCCCGCGCGAGCTGCCGGAGAACCCCGTCGACCAGGTGCGCCGGGGAGTGTCGTCGGCCGCCTGGCGGTACCGTGCCCAGGTCACCGTGCACGCCCCGGCCGATGTGGTCGCCGAACGGATCAACGCTGCCGTCGGCATCGTCACGCCGGTTGACGACACCCGGTGCCTGCTGGACACCGGCGCAGACAGCGTCGAGGCGCTCGCCGTCCACCTCGGCCTGCTCGGCATCGACTTCACGGTGACAGAGCCGCCGGAACTGGTCGAACTCGTACGTGTCCTCGCCGACCGCTACCACCGCGCCATCATGCGCTGATCGTCCGCATGAAGTTCGGGAACTCGGGGGCCGGCGGATGTCGAGAATGCTCCGGCGGCTCCGTCCCAGGGGCAGATCACGACGACGACCCTGGAGGGACGGCCATGCGAGCGAACGAGATCACCGAGATCCTGGACCGGCCGATCAGCCGAGAGCTGCTGGCACGGGACATCACCCGGCTGGCCTACGTGGCCAAGGACGGCACGCCCAGGAACGTCCCGATCGCGTTCACCTGGAACGGTTCGGAGATCGTCATGTGCACCACGAAGAACGCCCCGAAGCTCCCGGCTCTGCGCGAGAACCCGATGGTCGCCCTGACGATCGACACCGAGGTGCACCCGCCCAAGATCCTGCTGATCCGCGGCCGGGCCGAGCTGGACGTGGTCGACGGCATCCCCGACGAGTACCTCCACATGAACGGCTCGTACGAGATGACGCCCGAGCAGCGGGCCGAGTGGGAGGCCGAGGTCCGCTCGCTCTACGACGGCATGGTCCGGATCGTGGTGACGCCGACGTGGGCGAAGCTGATCGATTTCGAGACGACCCTGCCGAGCGCGGTCGAGGAGCTGATCCGGCAACGGGCCGAGCGTGAGCGCGCCTGACGACAACCCGGGCGGTTATGGCGTGGGCGCCGTGGTGGTCCTCGCTGAACCGTTCGGCCTGCACCGGTCCCGGCCCGGCGCCATGGCCGGTTTCCCCAATGATCGGATCCGCGCCGTGTCTATCCCGCCCATCCAGGCACAGGGACGGCCGGCATGAGTATGATCCCGGGTATGAGCGGAAATCGAAAGGTGCGGATCACCATCACCGTGGACCCCGACGTCCTCGAATACGCCGAGCACCTCGTCGCCGCCGGTAAGGCCACCAGCGTGGCCGCCGTCTTCAACGACGCCATCGCGGAAAAGCGCATCACTGATCAGCGTGCGCTGGCCCTGCTGCGCGAACGCGCTCGTCAGGCCGACCCGGTACGGGTGGCCCGCATGATGCGGCACGTGAACCGCCAGCTCGCCGAGCATGGGTTCCCGGCGGCATCAGGTGAGTGACTTCACCCCCACGCCGTACATCCTCGACACCAGCGTGCTGGCCGACGTCGCCCGAGGCGACGCCGATCTGATCGGCCTCCTGCAGGACCTCGACCAAGCGGGGCAACCAATCATCGTCCCCGCGCTGGCGGCCGCCGGGGCGCTCCTCGACGGCCGCGGCTCGCCGGACGCTCAGGCCCTCCTCGCCGGCCTGGCCGCGTTCGAGCACGCCATCGTCGCCCCGCTGGACGGGGTCGCCCAATCCTCCAAGCTCGTCGACACGATGGCTGTGACCGGACTCGACGTCTACGACGCTCACGCCGCCGCCATCGCTGACGTGTCGATCTGCCCGATCCTCACCCTGCGCGGCGGCAAATGGCAGCAGCCGTCTCGCGCCCTGGACAACCCCCTGCACGTCATCGAGATCGCCGACCCCGACGACTGATCGCACGACCGGGCCGGTCTGGGCCTCCCGCCGGGAGTCGCTCCCCGCGGGGTCCCTCTCCGGTGACGCCAGCAGAGCAAGGAGGGTGACGGCCTCGTTTCAGGCTCCGATCCAGGCGTCGACGAGGTCGAGCCGCTCGAGTGGGGGCTCGGGCGGGCGGAATCCGAGTGCCTCGGTCAGGACGCTGTCGACGACCGGGTGGAGACGTTCCTCGGCGAACGTCTGCCAGTCGGCCTCGGACTCCCACACGTCGACGTAGCGCAGGCCGTTGCCGGTGCGGTAGGCCAGGTGCGCGATGAGCCCCTTGGGCGGCTCGGGTCCCAGCCCCTCCTTGATGCGGGCGTAGACGTCGGGCCCGATCGGGACCTCGTAGGTGAACGCGTGTGCCATGGGTCCTCCCTGGCGACTTTGATCCGAATTCACTTCGGACGAATAGTGTTAGCATGAGCCGCGTGGCAGGACAGGTCAAGAGGCGATACGACGCCAGCGGGCGGCGGGAGGCGGCCGAGGCCAACCGGCGGGCCATCCTGGAGACGGCCCGCGAGCTGTTCACCTCCCGCGGCTACGGGGCCACGACGATGAGCGACATCGCCGAGCGGGCCGGCGTCGCCCTGGACACCGTCTACGCCGCGGTGGGCCGCAAGCCCGCGCTCTTCCTGGAACTGGTGGAGACCGCGCTGTCCGGCACCGACCGGGCCGTCCCCGCCCGGCAACGCGGATACGTACAGGCCATCCGCGCCGAACCCGACGCCGGGCGCAAGCTGGAGATATACGCGCACGCGATCGGGGAGATCCACAGCAGGCTGGCGCCGCTGCTGCGCGTCGCCCAGACGGCGACGCATCCGGAGGTCCGCGAGGTCTGGCAGGACATCGCCCACCGGCGCGCGGCCAACATGCGGGACCTGGCACAGGAACTCGTCGGCACCGGACAGGTACGGCCGGGGCTCGACGTGGACGAGATCGCCGACGTCGTCTGGGCGACCAACTCGCCGGAGTTCTACTGCCTGCTGGTCGAGGACCGGGGCTGGCCCGCGGAGCGGTTCACCGTTTGGCTGGCCGACACCTGGCGTCGGCTGCTCATCGTCTGACGTCCGGGCCGGGGACCACCGACCGGCTGCGGGCCCGTTTCGAGACCGCCGTGCCACCGGGCCGGCATGCTGGGGAGGGCACGGGCGGGCGGCACACCGTTTTCCGCCCAGCGGCAGGGGCGATTGATCCGCACGGCCGGGGAAGTGACGAGGCATGGCCGTAGGTGAGATCCAGGAACAGATTCAGCGTCATATCGACAGGCTGGTCGGTACCGGCGCGGAGAGCGGTGTGCAGGTCGCCGTCTACAAGGACGGCGTGCTGATCGTCGACGCGGTGGCCGGCACGGCCGACCCGGCCACCGGCCGGCCGCTCACCTCCAGCACGCCGATCTTCAGTTTCTCCACCGGCAAGAACGTGTCGGCCACGCTCGCGCATCTGCTCGTGGCGCGTGGGTTTCTCGACTACGACAGCCCGGTCGTCGACCTGTGGCCCGAGTTCGGTGTGCGTGGCAAGGCCACAGCGACACTGCGGCACATACTGACCCACACGGTCGGTCTGCCGGCCATGCCGCGCGACATCACCCAGGCCGAGCTTCCCGACTGGTCCAGGGTGTGTGAGGCGCTCGCCGCCGCCGGGCCGCGCTGGCGGCCGGGCACCGCCACGGGCTATCACTCCTACACCTTCGGCTATCTCGTCGGTGAGCTGGCCCGCCGCGCGACCGGGCGGTCCATGGGCGAGCTCCTACATGAGTGGATCACTGTGCCGCTCGGTATCGAGGGGCAGGTGTACTTCGCCGTTCCGAAGGAGTCATTGCCGGGGTTGGCGCGTCTGGAGCAGCAGGCGGGGCAGTGGCCTGCCGGCCCGGACGACGGTGATGCGATCCTCGCGCCGTGGGAAGGCCGGCCGAGTGCCGATTTCGGCAACGACGGCGAGATCCTGGGCGCCGACATACCGTCGGTCGGTACCGCCACCGCGCACGGGCTCGCCGCGATGTACAACGCCGTGCTGCGGGGTGAACTCGTGGATTCCGCGCACTTGGCGGAACTGTCGCGGGTCGCGTTCGAGGGGGTGGACCAGGTTTTCGGCAATCCGGCGCGGATGGCGTTGGGCTACCCGCTCGGCAGGATGGGCGCCCCCGCCGAGGAGAACTCGGTGGCGTTCGGGTGGCCGGGCGGGGGCGGAAGCTACGCCTACGCCGACCCCGCCCGAGGGGTCGCCTTCGCGCTGACGAAAACCCGGCTCGTCCCGAACTTCGACACCGCGCTGTCGGTCACGGCCCTGTTCTCGTATAGCTACGGCGAACGGACATGTAGCGCAGGGTGAGGCTCGGGGCCGGAGCGGGCGCGAGGGTCGACGGCACAGCGATCGGCGATGGCAGCGATTCAGCTTCGAGGTTCACTTATCGGACTTCCGGCGACGAGATCGGCGAGTCCCTGGAACTGCTGTGGGGCACTGCGGCGGTCAACACCTGGAACGCCCGCCGGGCGTCGGTGCTGTCGTGGCTGGGCTGGTGTGAGGAGTACGGCTACGAGGGCCCGGCCGTCCCGGCCTGGACGAAGCGGGTGACGGTGCCGGATTCCAAGACGTCGGCGACCTGCACGAGTACCGTCATTCCGCCCTCACCCACCTCGGCGAGCAAGGTGCCTCCCCGCTGATGCTGATGGCGAAGCCGAGGCACAAGAAACCGGAGAACGTCCGCCGCTACTCGCTGCAGTCAGTGCCGCAGAGGTAACGCGTGCGATGCGGCTACGTCGCCGAGCACGTAGCCGGGGCGTTCTCGTACTGGGCGGAGAGGTGGATCAGCTCATCGAGACGATCGTGAGCCTCGGTCAGGGCGTCGATCTGGACCCTGATACGGGCACGCTCGTCCATGAGTTGGCGTGTCATCTGCGGGGTCGCAACGAGAGTGTCCAGGAACGGAAGGATCTGCCGGATCGCCTTACTGGCCAGACCGGCCGCGTAGAGGAGCTGGATGAACTTCACCCGCGCAACGGCAGACTCGGGGTACCGCCGGTGGCCGCTGGGGTTGCGGTCGGCGATGACGAGCCCCTGCTCTTCGTAGTACCTCAGCGCACGGACGCTGACTCCAGCGCGTTCGGCTACCACTCCGATACGCATGACGCCTCCCGTCACTCCGGACTTGATCCTCACGTCGACGTGAGGTTCTAGCGTACGTCCTATGAATATCAACGGAGCCACTGCGCTCGTCACCGGAGCCAACCGCGGCATCGGCCGCCACCTCGCTGCCCAGCTCGTCGAGCGAGGCGCGAAGGTCTATGCGACCGCCCGTCGTCCCGAGTCCATCGATCTCGACGGCGTCGAGGTCCTCGCCCTGGACATCTCCGACCCGGACGCCGTCACAGCCGCGGCCCGCACGGCGGGCGATGTGAACCTGCTGGTCAACAATGCCGGCATCGGAGGCGGCACCCTGCTCGGCGACCTGCAGGCGGTCCATGCCGCACTGGACGTGAACTTCTGGGGCACGCTGTCGATGGCCCGCGCCTTCGCACCGGTCCTTGCAGCGAACGGCGGGGGCGCGATCGTGAACATAGCTTCTTCGGCATCATGGTTCGTCTTCCCCGGCAGCAGCGCCTACGCGGTCTCGAAGGCAGCCGTCTGGAGCATGAGCCAAGCGCTGCGCCAGGAGATGGCCAGTCAGGGCACGCTCGTCACCTCGGTGCATCTCGGGGCGGCTGACACCGACATGACGAAAGGTCTTGACGTGCCCAAGATGGACGCAGCCGATGTCGCCCGAATCACCCTCGATGGCGTCGAGGCCGACGCCGTCGAGGTGGTAGTCGATGATTTCACCGAAATGGTCAAGGCATCGTTGAGCCGCGACCCTCGGGAGTTCGACAAGCAGTTTCAGCAGTTGCTGAACTCCTGACCGCAGTCCAGGACTTTCGTTGAGGAGCGGCGGTGGTTGCCGTACGACTCCAGGCCATCCGCGCCGACCTGCCGGGCGACCTCCGACCCGGCTGTGGCTATCACTCCTCGTCCGTGGCTTTCTTGCCCCGCAGCGGCCGCAGGCCGCCGGGCAGGTCAGGGAGCTGGAACGAGTAGCGGCCCAGCATGGGCCCAAGGCGCCGATCT
>NZ_KI866522.1:441999-498477 GCF_000511135.2 Microbispora sp. ATCC PTA-5024
CCCTAACCCCTCCATGTCGTAGATGGGCGCGCCCAGCTGAATGGGCACCCGCTCGTCCCAGTACGCCTTGTTCGACTCCCGCCGGCGTTCTGCCCGGCCACCCATGAATCCGGACGATACAGGGAAGCCGGCGAAGGCGCGCTGACGGGGATCGGGACACGAACGTTGCCAATCCGGCTGTCAACAGGCAACCCCCTGTGGGCCGGAACTCCCGGGCCCGATGATTGAGCGGCGACGCTGTGTTCCCGCCGTGCTGTCGAGGAGGTCAGCGTCGGCTCGCGGCCATCGCGCCACCGCCGCCGTACGGGACCGGGCTGCCGGCCGGCTCGCTGAGGGACCCTTGCAGCGGCCACCGGCGCTCCCCCACTGCGGCGAGCGTGTCGGCGCGAGAGGGTACGGGCGAACCGGTCAGGTGCGGGTGGGCGGATTGAGCGAGGTGTCGTGGGGCGACCAGAGCGTTTCATCGATGTCCACTTCGGACCGATAGCTTCCCTCGCTCGGGAACTGCGGGAGTTGAGAAGGAACGCCGGCAGCCCGCCCTACCGCGAACTGGCGCGGATGGCCGGCTACGCCCCCTCCACCCTGTCCACGGCTGCGAGCGGACGCGTGTTTCCCAGCAAGGAGGTCGTCGTCGCTTTCGCGCAGGCCTGTGGCGCGGATCCCGCCATGTGGGAGGAGCGATGGCGACTGGCCTCGGCGCTGCTCGGCTCGCGTCGCCGGCCCGATGACATCCAGTCCCGTCCGGAGCCGCTGGACGATGACGTCGAAGCCCACATGGCGCTGGTGCCGGAACGGACATCGCTCCCCGCGACGCTGCCTCCTGAGGTGGCGGACTTCGTGGGCCGCGGCCGCGAACTCGATACGGCGATCCGTGATCTGGGTGGTCGCGGAGCGAACCACGGCGGCCGGC
Organism: Microbispora sp. ATCC PTA-5024; assembly: GCF_000511135.2. Classification (NCBI taxonomy): domain Bacteria; kingdom Bacillati; phylum Actinomycetota; class Actinomycetes; order Streptosporangiales; family Streptosporangiaceae; genus Microbispora; species Microbispora sp. ATCC PTA-5024. The sequence goes on from NZ_KI866522.1 coordinate 442,910, forward strand.
GGGTACTGGTCATCACCGGTCCGCCCGGAGTCGGCAAGACCGCGTTCACAGTGCAGTTGGCGCACCGCCTGACGCCTGCGTTCCCCGAGGGCTGTCTTTTCGCCGATCTGCAGGACAAGCCCGGCGCGCCCGTCGACCCCGGCGAGATACTCACCAGGTTCCTGCGGGCGCTCGGCGTGCTTCCCGAGCACATTCCCGGCTCCGTGGAGGAGCAAAGCGCACTTTACATCGACATCGTTCGCAACCGGCGTCTCCTGATCGTGCTCGACAACGCGTTCAACGAGGTTCAGGTCAGGCCCCTGCTGCCCGGCAGTCCGACGTGCCGCGTGCTGATCACGAGCAGAAGGGTGCTGTACGGCCTGAGCAGCACTCGCACCCTTGTGCTCGACCCCCTGGTCGGAGACGAGGCCGTCGAGCTCTTCGTCCGCGTCTCCGCGCAGGGCTCCCCCACTCTCGACAGCGCGGAGGCCGAGGCGGTGGCCGAGCTGTGCGGCCGCTTTCCCCTCGCGCTCCGGATCGCGGGAGCCCGGCTGGAAGCACGGCGAAACTGGTCGGTCGGGCACATGGCCGATCGATTACGCGACGAACGGAGGCGGCTGAGTGAGCTGGTCGCCGGGGATCTGGCGGTCCGGGCCGCGTTCGCCCTCTCGTTCGAGCGCCTCGCAGTCGATGACCGGCTCATGTTCCGCCGTCTGGGGTTGATGCCCGGCGTGAACTTCGCGCCGGAGGCCGCAGCGGCCGTGGCCGGTGTCTCCGTCCTCGCCGCGGAGTTCAGCCTGGAGAGGCTGGTGGACGGCAACCTGCTCCAGTCCGTGGGGCCCCAGCGGTACCGCATGCACGACCTGTTGCGGTTGTACGCCGTGGAGCGAACGCGGATGGAGGACGGCGAGGCGGATCGGCTGGCGGCCGTGAGGCGGCTGCTGACCTGGTACGCCCGTACGAGCCATGCGGCGAGCATTGTGCTCATGCCGGCGCGTCGGCGCCCCCCACTTCAGACGCTCGACCCCGCGAGCGTGCCTCCGACGGCTTTCGGCGGATACGCGGACGCCATCGCCTGGTTCGAGGCCGAGCGTGCCAATCTGGTGGCCGCGACCACGCAGGCGGCGGACGTCGGCATGCCGAACGCCGCGTGGATCATCCCCTCGTCGTTGCTGGCCTTCTTCCAGTTGCGCAAGCACTGGCCCGACTGGATCGTCACGCACCGCGTCGGCCTCACAGAGGCCAGGGAGGCCGGAGACAAGTACGGCGAGGTCCTGATGCTTCAGGGACTCGGGATCGCCATGCGAGAGTTGCGCCGGTACGACGACGCCATCGAGCACCTCCTGTACGCCCAAGAGGCCGAGCACGACCTGGGCGACAAGTACGTCGAGGCCTCCATCCTCAACAGCCTCGCGGCCGTTCGATTCGACTGGGGACAGCCCGAACTCGCGGCGGAGGAGTACCAGCGTGTGCTTGCGATCTGCCGCGAGATCGGCAACACATGGGGTGAGGCCACGACGCTGAACAACCTCGGCGAGGTCTACTTCACCCTCCGCCGGTACGCCGACGCCGCCGCCTCGGCGGAGGCCGCGCTGTCGTTGTCCGGGGAGATCGGAAACCATTGGGGTGAAGGGTTCGCGCTCCACATTCTGGGCTGCACCCACGCGGAGTGGCAGCGACCCGACAGGGCGGCCGAGTACTTCACCAGGGCGCTCGAGACCAGGCAGGCGATCGGGGATCGGCAGGGCGAGGCCACCACCCTCACTCGCCTCGGAGATCTGCTGAACCGCGCGGGCCACCGCGGGGAGGCCAGGGAGCTGTGGCGGCGTGCGCTGACGATATTCAGGGAGATCGAGGACCCTCACGCCGGTGAGGTGGCCGCCCGGTTGGGGTCCTCCAGGAGCTCCGACGCGGACGCGAGGCCAGGTGAGGCGCTGGATGCGAGGGGGACGCAGTCGCCCGCGAGCACCAGCGTCAACTCGTCCGGATCGACGTGACGCGCGGCCGCGGCCACCACGGAGTGCGGCCGGATCCGGCCGATCGCCTTGGTACGCCGCTCCAGGAAGTCCGGCGACAGCCGACGTTCCAGTGCGGGTGCATAGAGATCGAGGGCCTGCTGGGTCGTCTGCGTCCGCACCGGCAGACTCCGGAGGAGGTTGTCCGCCGCGGCTCGTACGTCATCGGCGCGGACACGTCCCCTGCATACCCTTCCTATCTCCTGGAACATCGCCATGACGGCGGCCTCCGCCTTCGACGCGCCCACCGCGGTGAGGAAGAGCACCTGGCACTGGTATCCCCCGGGCACCGCCCGGGTGACCAGATCGGCCGTCACCCCGTACGTGTATCCCTTCTCCTCCCGGAGGACGGTGTTGAGCCTGGAGCCGGACCAGCCGCCGAGGGTGTGGACGGCGACCTCCAGAGCCGCGACGCCCGCGAGGTCGGGAACTCGAACGACACGCCCACAGGCCAGCACCGTCTGCGCCGACCGCGGCAGGTTCTCGATCACCACCCCGCTGCCGCCTGTGTCCGGCTGGGGAACCGGCTGGAGGGCCGGCCCGCTCCGGGGGCGCCATCCTCGGAAGGCACGGTTCGCCCATTCGCGGGCGTCCTGGGGGCCGAGGTCACCCGCGAGCAGCAGCGTCGCGCCTGACGGCGTGACGTGGCGACTCCACCAGGCGCGCGCGGCCGCCGCGTCGATTCTCTCGATGGTCTCCGGCACGCCACCGGGCGGCCGTCCGTATCCCGACACCGCCCCGTACGTCGCGGACGAGAACGCGCGCACGGCCCGCTCCCGCGGCTGGGCGGCCTCGCGCCGGGCTTCGACGAGGCGGCGGGCGACCAGCCGCGACACGTCCCCGGGGTCCAGCGCCGGCACGGTCACCGCCTCGGCCAGGAAGCTCAGTGCGGCATCGGCCTTGCTGATCGGCGCCGTCACGGTGAGGCTGGCCGCGTCCACAGTGGCCTCGGCGGTGAGCGCGGCCCCCTGACACTCCAGCCGGTGGGAGAAGGAGTTCGCGTCGTGCCGTATGGTCGCCATCGTCATCGCCTGGGCGGTCAGGCGGGCGACGCCCTGGAGGGCCGGCCCGTCGGCGACGGATCCGGTCGCGAGGATGAGTCGCGCCGAGAACATCCCCCGGCCCGGCATGGGAACGAGGAGGACCCGCAGCCCACCCTCGACCCCGTCCACCTGGACACCGGGAAGGTGGCAGGCCGCCCGGCGGGGCACGGCGGGGCGCGCCACCCGCGCCGGTTCCTTCGGCGCCTTGTCCGTGCTGCGCATGAATCCGCTCCTCTTGATCGGATGGGCGTCGTCAGGCGGGCTGATAGGTGAGCACGACTCTCCTCGACCGGTCGGCCAGCGCGCTGATCGCGTCGGCCACCTCCCGCGCGGGCACGGCGCGGATGCGCGCCATCACCTCTGAGGCCGACTCGGGAGAACCGGTCAGCATCGCGTGCCAGGAAAGCTCCTCCGCCTTGCCCCGTCCCAGATCGAGGCGGCTCAGCCAGCCCGCCTCGAGCTGCGCGATCGCGCGGTCGAGGTCACGCTGACAGACCCCGGTCTCGGCCAGCGTCTCCAGCTCGGCCTGACAGGCACGCTCGAGGACGCTCGGGCCCGTGCCGCCGCGCGGTGTGAGGCGGACGACGCCGAGGGAGGCGTCGCCGGCGAGGGGCACGACGTCGAACGTCGTCTCGGCGGCCAGGGCGCGTCCGCGGACGAGGCCGCGCGAGAGAACGCCGGCCGTTCCCCGCGCGAGCACCGCCGCGGCGAGGACGGCGGCATCGAGCGCGGTCGTGCCGGCGGGTGGGAGGCGGTGCGCCAGGAACACCTTCGGCGGAGCGTCCGAGGTCATGGTCATGCGGATCTCGTCACCGTCCGGGATACGCGGTGCGGTGACGAGGAGCGGAGCCTGACCTCGGCGGCTGATCCCGCCGAAGTAACGCTCGGCCCAGGCGAACGTCGTCTCGGCCTCGACCTGGCCGACCACGGTCAGCACGGCTCGGTCTGGGGAGTAGAACGTCTCGAAGAACGCTCGTGCGTCGTCGAGGGACGCCGAGTCGAGGTCGGCCATCGAGCCGATCGGCAGATGGTGATAGGGATGGCCGGCCGGGAAGAGGGCGGCGACCAGTAGCTCCAGCGCGGTGCCGTAGGGCACGGTGTCCATGGTCTGGCGACGCTCGTTCTTCACGACGTCGCGCTGCACGTCGAGGATGCGCTGGTCGAGCGCGTCGGGTAGTCCGGCGAGCCGGTCGGCCTCGAGCCAGAGCACCAGCTCCAGCGCACCGGACGGCACGGTTTCGAAGTAGCTCGTCGAGTCCATGGAGGTGGCCGCGTTCGCGAAGCCGCCGGCCTGCTGGATCAGGCGGGCGTGCTCGCCGTCCGCCGCACCCGGGGAGCCGGTGAACATCAGGTGCTCGAAGAGGTGTGCCAGGCCGGTGCGTCCCGGCCGCTCGTGCTTCGAGCCGACGAGGTACCTCAGATGAACCGCGGCCACCGATTGAGCGGGATCGGGACAGACGATCACCAGCATCCCGTTCGCGAGGCGCCGGGTCGCGCAGTCGAGCCGGACCCGGGACGCCGTATCCGGCATCGTCACCACTGATCCCTTTCAGCTTTCGTCGAATGATCCGGCGCGTTCAACGGCCTTTCTGCGAGCAGCTGAACGCGCCGGACCGATTTCACGAGCAGCAGATGACGTTGACGCTCGCGTGCCGCTCGAGAATGTCCTCGTCGTCGAACGAGTGGCCCTCGAGCTCACCCTGGCCACGGGACGCTGAATTGAGCTTCCTGGCCAGACGAACGGCGCTCTGAATGTCGGTGAGAGTTTCCTTCGAAACCTCGTCCTGCGGGTCGCCCTTGCTCATTTCTTTTCCTCCGAACGCAGTGGATGGACGGATGGTCAGGTGCAGCAGATGATGTTCGCGGCGGCGTGCCGGTCGAGGATGTCCTCGTCGTCGAACGAGTGTCCTTCGAGGTCACCGTCGGCCTTCGCCTCCTTGACGACCTGCGCCAGGCGAACCGCCGCCTGGATGTCGGAGCGGATCTGCGGGTCCAGTCCGTCCAGATCGATGTCGGCCATTTCCTCTCCCATCTTTACTCCGGGGCTTCGCCTCGAGATTAGATCGCCTTTTCTCGAGGCGTCAACCTCGTTTTTCCGAAGAAATTTACTTCCTGATTTCGGGCATGTTTGATCGACAGATGTCCCACGTATTTCCATCGCCTAGCGCCGTGAAATGAGAGACGCGGTGCGCTGGAATTCGAGAATGGGAACGGCGACGGCGCCGGCGCCGCGAACCATGCCGATCAGTTCCCGTGTCCTCTTCAGATGCGCCCCGGCCGCGGCGGAATCGCCCGCGTCGTGGGCCTGAAGGGCGCTGAGTTGCTCGCGCAGGATCCGCACATCCCAGCTGCCCGTGCCGTCCCCTGCCGGAGGCGCCGCCCCAGGCCAGTTCATCAGCGTCATTCTCGACCTGCACCGGAAGGCCGCCGCCACGAAGCCGATGCGCTCGTAAAGATCAGCGGCCGCGCCCGCCGCCTCGGCCGCCCTCGCGTGATCGCCGTCCAGTTCGGCGAGCATGGCTCCGAACTCGAGGGCTCCCGCCATGCCGGCGCGATGGTCGGCGTCCCTGAACACGTTCTCCGCCTCACGGAGCAGCCGCACGGCTTCGTCCCTGTCGCCGATGCGGCCGTGGAGGAACGCGGCGGGACAGCTCACCGCCGCCTGAAGCACCGGTGTGTCGGCCGTCCTCGCGCGCAGTTCGAGGCATTCCGCCAGTGCGGCCGGGACGGGTGTGTCGCCGTACGCCAGGCAGAGGGCGAGATTTCCATATATTTCGGCGACACCGAAGCAGTTTTCGGCGCCGAGTATCGTGAGGGCCTCTCTGAGCAGGTGCTCCGCCGTGGCGTAGTCACCCGCCCGCGCATGATGAAGTCCTTCGAACAGGAGAAGCCGGCTGCGTCCTCCGGCCTCACCGGCTCGCTCCGCGAGGCTCGTGGCCTCGGCGAGAAGGTCACCGTCCCATCCGCTCTCCGTGGACCGGATGGCGACTTCCGTCGCCTTGAGGTGGGCGGCCGCGGGGAGGTTGGCCTTGGCGGGGATCTCCCGCTGGAGCGCCGCGATCCGTTCCAGGGCGAGGGCGCCCTTACCCGCCGCCGCCAGGGCGTACGTCTCGACGGCGCCGATTTCGAGCCGGAGCGCCTGATCATCTCCGCACAGGTGTGCGGCTCTGCCCGCGAGCTCGAGAGCCAGCGGAATCTCCGATCGGGCCGCGACCAGCCGAGCCGCCGAGCACAAGGACATAGCCGCCCGTCTGCCCGCGTCACGCGCCTCGGGCGAGTCCGGGTCGAATTCACACAGGGCCCCGTACGCGCGCTCAGCGTGGACCGAGGCCGTTTCCATGGCGTCGGGCCGTTGCCTCGCCCGCTCCTGCAGCCGCCGCGTGATCCGACTGTGCACATCGGCCTGATCGGCCAGCGTCAGCCTCGAATACGCGACCTCGGCGACGACGCGCGAGCCCACATGGTGATCACGCGGATTGTCCAGCAGGAACCCCGCGGCGGACAACTCGCCCACCGCGAGATCGAAGTCCTTGTCGGCCAGACCGCAGGTGGCGGCCAGGTCGACCAGGTCGGCGTCGGCTCCCCAGGCCGCGCTGCAGGCCAGCACGCGTCGTGCCGCCGGGCCGAGGCGGTCCAGCCGGGCACCCAGGGCGGCCTCGGCCGACGGGGCTATGAGGTCGTCACCGCCCTCGGCGGCGAGCGCGACCAACTGCTCCAGGAAGAGCGGGTTGCCTCCGCCCCGCTTGACCACCTCGTCAGCCCGGTCGCGGGGCTCGGGAACACCGAGCGCGGCGGCGACATGGCCGAGCAGGTCGTAGGCGTCCTCGTCTTCCAGGGGCTCGAGGACCGCCCGCTCCGCCCGCGCCCCGTCGCCCAGCTTCACCTGCCGCCCGCTGAGCAGGAACGCCAGTGGTCCGAGCGACGCGTCGACGCCGTCCACGAACGCCCGGAGATGATCGGAGGCCCACTGATAGTCGTCGATCGCGACGAGCACGGGCCGCTCTCTGGACATCTCGGATAGGCGGCGCCGGATGGCCAGCCGAAGCTCGTCGGCGGCGCGCGGCACCTGGGGTCCTTCGCGCCCCTCGTCGCCGCGCCGTTCCGCGCCGGAGGCGAGCAGCCGATCGAGCCGGGTCAGCGGCCCCAGTCCCGAGTGATCCCCGATGGGCGGGCAGCTCAGCATGACCACGCGGCAGCCCGATGCGGTCTCCGCCTGTGCGCAGAGCTCGCGAACCAGGCGGGTCTTCCCCACGCCCACGTCCCCTTCGATCGCGAGCAGGGTGCCCGATGGTTCGGCCAGCATGCGGCTCAGCCGGTCGGAGAGGCGCTGCCGAAGGACGACCTGGTTGACATACCGGATCACTCCCTCACCGTTCGGGTCCTGCTCTCCGTCGTCGGAGGGCGGGCTGAGCCGCCACGCGCGGAGCGGCTTGTCGAAGCCCTTCGCCTGCACGGGGGGAAGGGGCCGGCACGGGACCGCGTGGCGTATGAGCAGCCAGGTCTTCAGATCGACGGCGGCACCGTTCTCGGGGGCGGCCGCCTGCAGCCGGGCCGCCCGGTTCATCACCGCGCCGATCGCGAATGAGGAGTCCCGCCCGGTCGCCACGACCCTTCCCGACGCGAGACCGAACCGGATGGACAGTTCGATGCCCCGTCTCCTGAGCGACTCGGCCTGTCCCGCCAGGCCGTCCATGGCGGCCCGAGCGGCGTTGGCCGCGTTGACGGCGTCGTCCTCACCGCCGTTGCCGGCTCCGAAGACCGCGACGATCGCGTCGCCGATGAACTTCTCCAGGCGCCCGCCCGCCCGGCTCAGCGCCCCGCCGACCTCGGTGAAGTACGCGTCGAGCACTCCGCTCCACACCTCGGGGCGCAGTCGTGCCGCCAGCTCGGTGGAGCGCGCCAGATCGCAGAACGCCACCGTCACGAATCGCAGATCCGGCGCCTCCCTGTCGTCCGACAGCGTGTTGCCGCACCGCATGCAGAAGCGCGCCTCCTGAGGGTTGGCGACCTGGCACCGACCGCACAGAACCGGATCAGCGGCTCCGGGGGTCATGTCCCACCTCCTCTCGTCGTCTCGGCCGTTCACCAGCAGAAACCCCCGCCGTCCATGTGTCCTTCGACGTCGTCGGCGACCTCGTCGAGCCGCACCTTGATGTCGGTCAGGAGCGCGACCTCCTCGTCGGTGAGCGACTCCAGGACGGCCAACTGCTCTTCGTTGGCCCATTCCAGGGCGAAGCCCAGCTCTGCCAGGCGATCGGAGTTGGTCATCGGCGTGTCCCCTTCCGCTTGGGCGTGATGGCCGTTGTGACATCGATCAGCCCCTCCGCCGACGCGAGCGCACTCGTGGTGAGAAGCCGATCCAGACGTTCGGTCAGCGGCAGGGCGTCGAGAACGCGCCGCAGCGAGGCGCCGTGTTCCGCGTCGAGGTCCGCGTGACCAACGATGGTTTTGAACGCCTCGGGTGGGAGGGCGCAGCGCCGGGCCAGCTCTTGTGCGAGGGCTCGCGGCGGCGGGTTCCATTCGAGCACGGCGATGTGCCCGAGCAGGGCCACCGGGTGCGCATGCCGGATCCAGTAATACTGGGCACCGATCAATCTCGCCACGGCCGGCGGCGCGTCGAATCGCCGAAGTTGATCCGGGTCCCCGCCCGCGAGGCCGTAGTCGCCGGCGACCCACGTGTCGTGGCCGGCCTCGCCGCTGACCTGCTCGCACAGGTACGCGCGCAGCGGTGCCGAAACGGGGTCGTCGGCAAGCCGGTCGCACTCGTCACGCGCGAGCGTGAGCAGGGGGACCGTCGCACGCATCATCGCGTACGACACCGCGAGCCACCGCCGGTAGGCGTCACCCGGCGCGTCCGTCTCCCACACGCGCGCCATGAGCCGCGACAGACCCGGCCGGAGGGCGCCGACGAGAGTGGACAGGCGCTGCGACCTCGACGCGCGGCCGGGAGACGCGCTGATGTTCATGGCGCCTCGACCATGGTCAGGAGCCCCTCGACCAGTCGCGTCGCCCCGGGGCCGTCTTCGAGGATGCCGTGCGCGGCCCAGCACGCCTCGCAGACGGTGGAGAACGGGCGTCGCGCCAGGTCGCGGAAGGGCGGCAGCTCGGCGAGCGGGCCGATGCCGCACGCGGCGAGCGCGCGTGGGATGGGGGAACGCCGGAGCCGGGTGAGGGCGGGCCCCACGTCTTCACGACGCCGGACGACGGTCCGGAGGGCGCCCGGGCCGCGGCCCATGATGACGGCCTCGTTGCAGCAGGCCGTCACCGTCCCGTCATACCGGATGGTGGGCGAGGACGCCAGGCCGCAGCGCACCGCCGGCGAGAGCGGCTGGGGCGGCGCCGCCGCGAACACATCCCGCCCCCGCCCCAGGCGCAGGGGGGTGATCGTATTGATCTCCGCCGCCTGCCGCCCGTCGCCGAGGAGTTCGCCGAGCATCCGGGACACCGCCTCCCGCCCGCCCGGTTCGTCGAGGACCTGGACGACGAGATGGCATCCCGCGTCGACGGCGGCTCTCGCCGCCGACCTCAGCCGGGCCGGCGTGACGCCCCTGGCATGGAAGCCGTCGGTGCTCAGGTATACCGTGGACACCTTCGCGAGCAGCCGCGTGATCCACGCCGGGGCCGACCGCTCCGAGGCCCAGTAGCCGCTGGTGAAGACGACCAGGGCCTTTCCGCTGTCGTGCAGCCCCTCGACCGCCCGGGTCAGGCCCCAGCGTTCGGCGAACGGCTCGCCACCCGACACCGCGACGACCTCGAGCTCCGGGATCGCGCCGATGCCGGCGACCACCTCGGTGAACAGCGCCCGGTCTCGGATCGTCGGGCCGTCCGGCCGGGAGCCTACGGAGCAGTGCGCGCACCGGACCGGGCACCGATCGGTCAGGAAGAGAAGGAGGGTCGCTCCCGGCGTGCGGCGCAACCGCTCGGCGTCGGCCACCGTCACCCGGCGCATTCCGCACCTCTACCGGGCCCGTCCCAGCCGAGGCCCACGAGTTCGGCATAGCGTGGCGAGCCCCAGCGGCGGGGAAAGGCGTATGGGTCGCGCCTCGCCGCGGCCCCGCCCGCGAGCGCCGCCACGATCGTGCCGTTCGGCGAGTGGAAGTAGTCCTCGGCACGCGCGGCGAGGCGGTGGTCGTCCGCCAGCCCCGCACAGGTCACGCAGGGATCGCGGCGACCACCGGGGGCCGGTTCGCCTGCTCCGAAGCGGCGTCGCACCTCGACCGGGCCCATGGTGCGCACCCCGGTGAGCACGGCCCGGGACAGCGCCCGCCGGCGCACCTCGGACCAGGTGTCGCGGGACGCGTGGCCGAGCACCAGATGCGACGGGCGGCTCGTCAGGACGAGACTCTCCCGGCTGCACGCGTAGACCGTGCCGTCATGTCCGACGAGCGGCCAGGTCGCCAGCGCGCACGGATCGGCGAGCGGCGCCGCAGCCGGCAGGTGTGGCCCCGCCGTGCGGACCGGCCAGATCCGCCGGGCCCTCCCCGTACGGCGCAGCCTGGTCACCAGAACGGGGATCCGATCGTCGAACTCCCGGCGGACGTCCTCGACGACGTCCTCGAGATAGGGATCGTCGTCGCCCTCTCCGGTGATCTGGAAGCTCACCGCGGGAACGATCTCCCGGATGCGGTGTACGGCACGGAACACGGCGTCCCGGCCGACCTGGCGCTCGTGGAAGACGTCCAGGCTGGCCGCGAAGTGGTCGAGGGACGGCAGGACGTTCTCGATCGCGCGGGGAATCGTCCCGCGGCCCCGGGCGAAGAACATGCCGGACAGAAGGTAGGCGCGGGTCCCCGCCTCCTTCGCCCGCGTCGCGAGCTCCCTGACGAGCCTCGGCCGGAGAAGCGGTTCACCCCCGGACATGAGGATGACCTCGGGCCGGTCCTCGAGGGCGAAGGAGCCGACCAGGGACAGGAACGACGCCGCCTCTCCCTGTTCGGACTCCGGGGAGGACTCGGTCGAGCAGTGCGCGCAGGCGAGGGGGCAACGCCTGGTCAGGGATAAGAGCAGCCCGGCGCAGGGCACCATACGCAGCCGCGCGATCTCGGCGAGATGCATGGGACTATCCCGCCTTGGCCAGCAGGTTGGTCAGGGCCGTGACGAACTCGTCGACGGTGGCGTCGTGGGCGCCGTCCCGCGGGCGAAGCGCCTCCTCCAACCTGGCGAGAGGCGGCAGCTCGGGACCCGTGGCCGGCCGCATGACGCGGGCGGCGACCAGCAGCGAGAGCGCCGCGCAGGACTGCTGCGCGAGCTCGGTGAGCATGTCGATGGCCGCGAGGTCGCCGAACCGATCCAGCCGGGGGTCGAGCACCTCGAGGACGCCGAGCGCCTCGCCCCCCACTTCCAGCGGAGCGGCCATGATCTCGTCGGGGACGTATCCCGTGGAGGCCGCGAAGGCCTTGTCGAAGCGGGAGTCACGCTGGAGGTCTCTTACGATGATCGTCTCCCCGGTGTTCCACACCCATCCGGCGATGCCGCGATCCGAGGGGAGGGCCATGCCGATGAGATGATCTTCCCCCTCCCCCGAGGACGCTTCGAAGACCAGCTCGTCGCGCCGCTTGTCGTAGAGGAAGACCGATGCCGCCGCCGCCGAAAAGGTCAGCCTGGCCAGCCGCACCGTGGAGCGGAGCATTTCGTCGTGCACGGTGGAGTCGAAGAGCCTGCCGGTGGAGAACGACGGGCCGTCTGCGAGCGGGATTGCCATGTTCGTTCCTTCGCGAGATTGCGAGAGTCAGATGAGGTTGCCGGCGACAGCGGCGAGAACGGATTTGAGCTGAGGGGTCCGGAACCCCGGGTGGCGCTCGAGCATCCGCGCACACAATCCCGCGACGTTGGGGGTGGCGAAGCTGTTGCCCGACAGGCGCGTCGTGCCGCCGTTCAACCAGGCGGCGTGGACGTTGACGCCGTTGGCGAAGAACTCGACCGGCGGGGTCGGGCTGATCTCTATGTACTCCGGGTCCGGCACGGCGTGCGAGCCCACGGATATCACTGAAGGGAACCGCCACGGGTAGCTGTTGACCGGCCGGTTGTGCGCCGCGCACACGATGGTCACACCGTTGAAGTAGGCCTCGTCGGTCAACTCGCGCAGCCGGTCCCTGAACGCCGGACGCTGGGTGGACAGGCTCAGGTTGACGACGCCGAACCGCTCGCGCACGGCCCACTCCAGGGCGGCCACGAGGGCACCGCCGCTGCCGCGGAGGTTCTTCCCCAGGACCCGTACGCTCACGAGTTCACAGTCGGGGGCGAGCCCCCGGATGATTCCCGCGCAGGCCGTTCCGTGGCCGGCGGAGTCGCCCTGGTCATCGGGGCCGACGGTCCAGGTCGTCTCCTCGCCGGACTCGGCGGCCTCGACGCGGAAGGTCTCCGCGCGCCCCCCGACCAGCGGATGGTCCGCGTCCAGGCCGCTGTCGATCACGCAGACGCGCACGCCCCGCCCGGTGGCCCCGCCCCATGCCCATGCCCGGGTCACCGGCTCGGGGAGACTCACCGCGTCCCTGCCCACGCCGGCGCCCACGGAGGTGTGGGCGAAGCGGATGGTGCGCCGTGCCTCCACCGGGGGAGTCGTCACGCCGTCTCTCCCGAGAGGTCCGCCACGGCCAGGGGCTCTGTCTCGTCGGAGGTCACGCCCGCGGCCGATCGGCCAAGAGCCATCAGGACGAGACAGACGAGCAGGACGGCGACCGCGGCGGCGATCACGGGTTGGAACGCCGAAGGGAACGTGGCCAGCCAGAGCGTCCCCAGCGTGATACCGCCAACCTGGGCGAGGTTGACCAGCGCGTCCACCCCCGCGAAGGCCCGGCCGAGGACGTTCTCGGGGATCTCGCTCTGCAACCCCGTCACGTAAAGCACGACGAGGAGAGTGCCGCCGATCCCGAAGACGGCCATGCCTCCCGCGACCAGCACGGAGGACCCGCTGACGAAGGACAGTGCGCCGATCGCCATGAGGCCGATCGAGCCGCGGGCTCCGGTCCGCGCCCGCGCGGGACTCCTGGCCAGGACCGAACCGAGCAGGCCGCCCGCGACACCGCCGGCCGCCTGCGCCGTCGCCAGCACACCGGCGAAGGAGGCGGGTTGGTGCAGGCCGTCGATGATGACGGCGTACACGATGCTGCTGAGCAGGCCGACGGTCAGCACGCAGGCCGAACCTGCGATGACGAGCATGCGGATGTGCGACTGGCGGCCGAGAATGCCCACGCCCTCGCGCACCGACGCCAGGTAGCCCTCCTTGACTCCGCCGCCCTCCGGCCGGCCCACGCCGTAGCTGCGCAACGGCAGGAGGAGCAGGATGCTTGCGACGAAACTGGACACGTCGAGCGCGACCACCCAGCGGATGCCGCCGAAGCGCGCGAACACCAGTGCGCCAAGGGTGGGGGCGATCACACGGGCGATCTGGCCGGCGGTCTGGAGGAAGCCGTTCATCGAGGAGAGCTGCGACTTCGCGGCGACCTGAGGCAGCAGGGAATCGCTGGAGATCATCACCAGGCCGGAGTTGACGCCCTGGAGCAACTGGATGACGTAGATCAGCCACACGTCGGAGGCGTCATGCACCAGCAGCGCGCTCGAGACCAGGACGATGCCGATGAGCTGACTGATGACCAGCAGAGCCAGCCTGTTGAAGCTGTCGACGAGCTGCCCCAGCAGAGGAAAGGCGAGTGTGGGCAGCGCGAAGACGAGCATGGACAGCGCGGCCGCGCCGTTGCTCCCGGTGAGGTCGCGCACCCACACCAGGATCGCGAGGGCGGACGCCATGCTTCCCAGCGTCGACAGGCTTCGCGCCCCCACCAGGCAGATCGCCGTGGACGCGCGCATCTTCTCGGTCATCGGCTACTCACCTTCGCCCGAGCGGGCGCCCGAGGAGGCGCTGGGGTGGCCCGGCCGGGCGGGGAGGCGCAGCCAGTCTTGCTGGGGCGCGGTCGAAGCGGGTGGGGAGAGGTGCGACATCGATGCCTCCTTCAGGCAAGAGGAACGGGGGCGAGGTCCGGGCCGTCCGGACCGGCCAGGACGGCTCGGCAGGGGTGGCGCAGGAGGCGATCGGCCAGATCGCGGTCGCCCGGGCCGAGCTCCAGCGGGTAGAGGTCGGGCGATCGGGCGACGACGACGCGCAGCCCGCGGTCCGACAGCCACGGTGGGGTGAGGTCCGCCGTGAACACGCCGATGCCCCGGCGATCCAGCGCGTGCGCCAGCCGGGCGACCACTTCGGCACTGGTCCCGCCGAGCTCGGGACACTTGGCCGTGCCGCTCCGCGCGTCCGCGTCCAGCCGGTCGAACCCGGTGCCCGACGCGTCGGTGAGGTGGTAGTACGCGTTGTCGGCGTAGTCATCGAAGGTGAGGGGTGCGCCCGGAGCCGTCGCCTGCCTCGTGGCCGCGAGGCCGTAGACGGCGGCGGCCTCCCCCATGGCGCGGCGGGCCGCCCGTTCGATCGTCCGGTCGGCGGCGCTGCCGACGGCCCGCACGGGACGGCCCGCGGACCGGCCGCGAAGCACGCAGAGGACCGTGGGCACCGCGTGGATCCCGGAAAGGTCGACCAGGGAGGGCTCGAGCCGCCGCGACCGGAGTAGGTCGAGCTCACGTTTGAGCGCGTCGCCCGCTACGCGCGGAGGGCTGAGCCGGCAGCGCCAGGTGACCATGAGGGCGTCTCGTTCGAGCAGTTCGAACAGGGCCCGTTCCAGCGCCTCGTCCGCCGACCCGCCCGCGGCGGCGCCGTTCGAGGAGGGGCGATCCGGCCGCGAATTGACCGGGCATCCGGGAGGGTGCAGATAGAACTCTCCCGCCGGCCGCGCGACCGGTGCTCCGGTGTGCAGGTCGACGGCCTCGATCAGGCGGCCGGAGAGCGGGCACCCGCTCGGCTCGCCGGGACGATCGGCCCCGGCCAGCGAGCGGGGCGGCTCGCGCAGGACCAGGCGCTCGGCGAACTCCGCCAGGGCGCGAACGCGGGCGCCCGCCTCGGTTTCGCAGCGGCCCTCGCCTCCGACGTCCACGACGGCTCCGTGCATCGGATCGACGGAGGCTCCCACGACCGTCACCCGGACGCCGCGGGCGGTGCTGTCCCGGGTGACGACGGTCTCCCGGGCCGGGCCGGCCTGACGTGAGACGAGCGTCTCGATCGAGAGCGGGGCGGGGGCCGGGGCCGGGGCGCGGTCTCCGCAGACGACGCAGCCGGGAACGGGCACGTACCGATGGCGCGTCACCGTCGTGACGTCACCGGCGGACAGTTCCAGGAACGACCCGGGCAGGGTCGCGTCCGCGCCGGTGAGCCAGGCCAGGGCGACGCCGGCGGCCAGCCCGGCGACCATGTGCGCCAGCCACGGTCCCGGCGGGGCGGAGCGCCGCTCGCGCAGCAGGAGCTCGTACTCACGCGGGTGTGCGACGTTCGCGCTGCGCCGCCGCCGGAAGCAATCCAGGCAGCCGCTTCTCCCGGGGACGATCAGCGGGCCGACGTGATGCGGCGCCGCGCCGCGCAGGTCGACCAGCAGCCAGGGTGCCCGTGACCGCGTCAGCCCTTCGTTGACCTGTCCCAGGCCGGACGCGTTCGGCTCGTCCGTCACCACGACGGCCAGTGCGTCGCCGCCCTCGGGCAGGTCGACGTGGTGGGTCACCGCGACGGGCAGCCCGGACAGCTCCCTGCTGAGAATCCCATAGATCGTGTCGGCGACATCGCCCCTGCCGTGCACGGCGACCGCGCCTGGGTCGGTGTGCCCCCGGCCCGGCCCCTGGATGCCGGTCCGGTTCTCCGCCGCCCGGAACCACGCGTACGGCGGCACCTCCACGGTTTCGCGTACCACCCCCGCCTTCCGGAGATCGTCCAGGAGGGGCCGGACATCCCGGTCGTCGAGGCCCACGGCGCCTGTCTCGCCGTCCAGCCGCTCGCGCAGGCGCCGAGCCGGCCCGCCGCGCGCCACGCCATACCACGTGCCGAGGGCGACGACGAGACCGTCCGGGAGGGGCGCCCAGCCGGCGAGCGGATGGAGCCGGTGATCAGTCATCGAGGACCAGCCCACGCGCGGCGGCGGCCAGATCCATGCGCCCCGCCCAGTTGAACTTGTAGCTCGGGCAGGCGATGTCGCCTTCCTTCCATCGCTTGGGGCAGCCGCCTCCGCAGACGGGCAGGAAGGGACAGCGGGCGCAGGGCCAGGCCTCGTCCTGGACCTCGTCGTACCACTGGTCGAACATTCCTGCCGGGCGGCGGTCGCCCGCGGTGAGATCCTCCACCGTCGCGACCAGGCCCCGGTCGCGGTCACCGGGCACGAGGGGGTGCTCCGAGCAGGAGTAGACGCCGCCGTCCGGGTCGACCACCTCGGCGCTTCGCGTGGTCGCGATGCACGTGCTCGCCCGGGCCGCCGCCGGCAGCAGGGAGACTTCGAAGCCGAGCGCCTGCGCCAGGCCGAGCCACTCCATCTCCTGCCCGGCGTAGCGTCGCCTGCCGATCTCCCGGTCCGACACGTCGTTGCCCCAGGAATGGACGGCCGCGAGGCTGAGCTTCACCCGCGGGTCGCCGCCCATCCCGTGACAGGCCAGATCCGCGATCAGGTCGCTCACATGATCCTCGTTGTGAACGTCGATGTTGACCCTGATCCCGAACCCCAGCCCCGGGTATCGCCCCTTGCGGACCACGTCGGAGATGAGCGAGACGACACGGGCGAAGCTGCCGGTGCCGTTCTTCTTGAGACGACGGCGGTCGTGGACCTCCGCCGGGCCGTCGAGCGTGATCTCGAACCAGCGGATCCGGCATTCCTCGTACAGCAGCGCGAGGTTCCGCTCGGTCAGGAGGCTGCCATTGGTCGTGATGTCCGACAGGTATTCCTTGCCCAGACGCTCCGCCTCGGCGACGAACGTCCGGCTCATCTCGCGGATGATGCGCAGCGCCATCAGCGGCTCGCCACCGAACCACATGATGTTCAGCCGCGTCGTCTCAGGGTCGGCGAGGGCGGCGAGCACCCGTTCGACCGTCGCGGTCGCGCGGCGTTCCCTGATGGCGGTCCTGCGGTGCTCCTGCCCGCAGTAGGCACAGGCCATGTTGCAGTACGCCGTGGGCATCAACGCGAACCGGCGCATCCGCGCGCCACTCCCGCCCTTGCGCATCCGCCCCAGCACGGTCGCCAGCTCCGCTTCGCCTTCCGGGACGACGGCCTCGACGTCGATCAGGCGCGCGAGCGAGTCCCCGGGGACCCGGTCGGTCTCGCCCGCCTCCAACCGGGCGGCGGTCTCCACCGCGAGGGGGAAGAGCGTTCCCGTCCGGGCCGAGTACGCGAGTCGGACGAGCTCGCCCTGGTCCGTCCGGTACCGGGAAGGGCTGAGAAGGAGGTGAGAGCTGCGCATGTAGGTCATTTCCGGCATAACGGCATCACCTCGTGCTCATGCGGGTGTCGAACACCCAGTCGTCGGTGAGCACCCGGCCGAACGCGGAGGCCAGGTCGATGTGCAGGCCGGCCGAATGCCGGGGAGTTCCGATCCGGGGCCGGTGCCCGAGCGAGAGCAGGAAGCCCGGCCGACGACGGTTGATCAGTCCGTTGTCCGGGACGAAGGGGCCGGCACCGTGGTTGGCGTTGACCTCCACCGAGCCGGCCACGCCGCAGTCGCCGAACGCGAGCGCCCGGCTCAGGAGCTTGGCGACGCGCGGATCCGGGCAGTCCAGGTCCACGACCCGGCTGTCCTTCACGACCAGGGTGGCCGGGCTCGCGGCCAGGCGCACATCGAAGGCGATCGGGCGGTTGACGGTGATCGCGCCGTCGGCGACGAACACCCCGTCCAGCACTGGATCGACGGCGAAGACGCCGCCCGGAGGCAGGACGTCATCAGGGCTGCTCCGCCATCCGTCCCCGGCGGGTGGGCGGCTCACCCGCAGGCGCGCGCCACCGGCCGTCTCGAGGTCCACTTCGGGGAGGGCGTTGAGGCGTCGCGCGAGATCCCGATTCGTCTTCGCGACGATCCCCCGGCTCGGGAGGGCCCACCCGTCGAACGGTTCGGGACGGCATCCGGTCACGCGGCTCACGGAGACCGGGCAGGTTCTGCCCGCACATGCGAGGATCAGCTCGTCCAGCCCCTCGATCAGGTCGTGCTCCAGCGTGACGAGCGTGACGCGGGAACCGGCGCGCTCCAGGCGGTCGAGGGCCTCGTTCACGCGGCCCATGTACGAGGTGTCGGGACTGCCGGCCGCCACCGGAGTGATCGTGTGACCCTCGCGCTCGGCACGGGCGGCGAGCCGGATCGCCTGAGCGGTGTTCTCCACCGAGAACAGCACGAGCACCGCTTCTCGCGGGGCGAGGTCGAGCCAGCCGTCGAAGAGGGAGTCGATATCGGATGGCACGTCTTCGGATGTCAATCGGCCCATGCGCGGATTGAAGTCTTCGCCAGACTGCCCCTCAATCCATCCGAAGGGGGAGGAGACCGACCTTGTCCCCTCAAGAGGATGGTGCGGTCGGGATCGGTCTCCCCCAACGGGGGGATTATCCGGAGGAGACCAGCGGGCTTCAATCGCTGGCATGTCGACTGCGCCTCTGATCGGATCCGGGGCACGGCTCGCCCAGGCTCTCGGCGGGTCCGCCGCCGGATTCGCCGGCCGGATCGCCCTGCCGGGCGAAGCCGGGTACGACCGGTCGCGCTGGGTCTGGCGGGATCACGTGCACTGCCGCCCGGCCGCGATCGCGTCGGCGACCGGCGCGGCGGACGTCCGGGCCGCGGTGCTGGCCGCCCGAGATCTGGGCGAGCCCTTCGCGGTGCGCGCGACGGGCCACGGCCAGCTCGTCCCGTTCACCGGAGGGCTGCTGCTGAACACCTCGGCCATGTCCCATGTCCGGGTTGACCCGGCCAGGAGCATGGCGAGGGTCGGCTGCGGCGCCCGGCTCCGGCGGGTGATCGAGGCCGCGCTTCCCTTCGGTCTCGCCCCGATCTCCGGCTCGTCCCCATGGGTGGGGGCCGCCGGCTACACCCTCGGCGGGGGCACCGGCCTGCTGGCGCGCAAGTACGGCTTCGCCGCCGACAGCCTGCTCGGCGGCGAGCTCGTCACGGCAGACGGACGGATCACGGTCTTCGGGCCCGGCGACGACCCGGATCTCCTGTGGGCCCTGCGCGGCGGGGGCGGCAACTTCGGCGTGGTCACCTCCCTCGACATCCGCCTTCATCCCGTCGGCGAGGTCTACTCGGGCAGCCTCGCACTGCCGATCTCCCGCGCCGCCGAGCTGATCGCCTTCTACCGTGACTGGGTGTCCGGGCAGCCCGACGAGCTCGTGTCGTCTCTCGTCGTCGTGACCATGCCCGACGCGCCCGACGTGCCCGACCGGATGCGGGGACGGCGAGTCGTCGTGGTCCGGGCGACCTACCTGGGCCCCGCTCGGACCGGTGAAGGGATGCTCACGCCGTTCCGCCGTGGCTTCGGCCGTCCGTTGCTCGGCGGATTCCGGGCGATGGACTACGCCGCCAAGGCGCTCATCGGCCCCCCGCGCTCGTTCCGTCAGGCTCGCGACCACGTCGCCCTGCTCCCTGCGTTCCCCGACGCCGTGCTGGACGCCCTCGTCGCCGCGGCGGACTCCGCACTGCCCCTGCTGGAGCTGCGTCACTGGGGCGGAGCGACGACCCGCGTCTCTCCCGAGGAATCTCCTGTCGGACATCGCGACGTGGTCTTCTCAGTCACGGCGGAGGCGCCGATCGGCTCGGTGGCCGCCGAATCGGATCTGGTGGCGCTCGCTGACCGGCTGCGGCCGCATTCCACGGGCAGGTCGTTCCTGAATTTCCTCAACGACGCCTCCGGAGTGGAGAACGCCTACCAGAGGAAAACATATCGGCGACTTCGCGAGCTGAAACTCGTCCACGACCCGGAGAATTTCTTTCGATTCATGCCTAATATACGGCCGTCGTGTACGGCTACCCAGGCTGACGTGGTTGATCGGTTGATCGATGCGACGCGCCCGGACGGGCGTTGTTCACCGAACAATTCGTCGTCTTGACCGAAGATCCAGTTCTGTCTACCGTTGACTCGGACCCGCCGGAAGCAGCATTTCGAGGGACTGCTTGATGGAGTCAGAGAATTACGCCGAAAGGCGTCCAGTCGTGGCCGTGGCGGCGGCGGAAGAGGTAACGGAAATGGTGGCGGCCGGCCTGGGTCGCCGGGCCGACGTGTTCCCTGTCACTCCGCACCGCTATTCCGGAGAGACAGAGTGGAATCCGCTGGCCGCCATCGGGCCGCAATTGGTGATAGCGTCCGACGACTCACCGCGGGTGATCGGAGACTGCTGGCGATCGGGCATCCCGGTCCTCCGCATCGGGCGGTCGGCCGGGCACGTCGAAGTGGGGCCGCGGCTTCAGCGAGGGCTGACCGCGTGCGCGAACTGCCTGAGCCGGGGCCGCGCCGCGGCCTTCACCACCGAGAGCCGCACCGAGAGCCGCACCGACAGCCGCACCGACAGCCGCACCGACAGCCGCACCGGGAGCAGGGCCGCGCCGGCTCCAGGCGCCGACGAGCTCCTCAGCGCGATGGCCGTGCGTGAGGCGTCCCTGATCCTCCGTCGTGTCGCCACGCGGTCGGGCCATCGGGTCCTTCATAGAGTCGACATCCGCACCCATCACGCCACCCGCTTCCTGGTCACGCCGTACCCCGGGTGCCCGGAGTGCGGCGGGGGCATCCGCCACAGGGACGGGAACGCCGCACTCGTCGAGGCGTACGAGTGGCAGATGGAACGGCCTCCTCCGGCGATAGCCGCCGGCGGCGTGCTCCCCGAGCGGAACGCCTGCCAGGCGCACGGCGGGGTCCCCCGGGCAGGCCCCGGTCTTCCGGCCGTCCGGCTGCCCCCGACGCCCGGGGTTCCCTCCCCCACCGGAACCCTGAGCCGTCAATCCGTCGCGGGATTGCTCTCTCGCGTGGCCGGTCGCCGCTCGGAGCCGGGGCGCCGATGGGCGCCCAGCGGAGGCAATCTGGGCTCTGTCGAGCTGTACGTCCTGTCCAGGCGAGGTTCGTTCCGATATGACGACGAGGCCCACGCACTGATCGCGTGTGGCCCTACCCCCATCGAGGCTCCCATCGAGCCGGCTCCCGGGGCCCTGCACATCGTCATGGTGGGCCGTGTGGACCGCCTCTCCCCCAAGTACGGACCGTTCGCCCACCGGCTGGCCCACCTCGACGCGGGATGCGCGGCGACCCAGCTCGTGGCCATCGCACGGGCGTACGGACTCGACGTCACCTTCGTCGGCGGCCGGGACGACCGGCTGTCCGCCGCCCTGGGCCTGCGTCCACCTGCGGTGGTGATGACCGCGATCGCACTCGTTCAAGGGAAGGAACACGAGACATGCCCTTGATCCCCATCGACGAGCCGGCTCGAGCGGTGGCCGGACTGCTCGGCGGTCGACAAGACATCCGCCCGGCCCGGCCCGCGGCCCACGCCGGGCCATCGGCGGAACAGGTCGCCCGGGTGCTCCGGTGTCGTCGTGCGGTCAGATCGTTCGGCGAGGAGGCGATATCCGCCGATCTGCTACTGCAGGTGATCGACGACGCCCCGCGCCTGTGGACTCCGTACAACGAACACGAGCTGGTCCTGCTTGTGGGCGCGTCCCACGTTCGGGGAATGGCCGAAGGGTTGTACCGGGTGGGCCAAGGGGCGTGCGCACTCCTCGCCTCTGATTGCGGCCTGGGCGCCGTACGCGAGTTCTACGGCGATGGCGCGGCGTCGGTGTTCGTCTGTGGTGACGTCGGGGCGGCCTGCGCGCCGCGCGGCGTCGGCTACGGCGGCCTTCTCGTTCGAGCCGGGGCGCTGGGTCACGCATGCTGGCTGTCGGCCATCTCGTCCGGCCTGGTGGGTTGCGCGTACGGTGGGACCTGCGGCGAGATCACCAAGGCCGCCGACCGATGGCGGCCGGGCCTGCGCCACCTGTTCACCGTGACCCTCGGATTCGCACCGGCTCCGGAGACCCAGGCGGCAGGCAACAGTGAAGATCCTCTTAGTTAACGACAACATCTTGGCCCGCAGTGGGGTCGCGGCGATCATCGAGGCCCAGCCGGACCTGCAGATCGTGGCCATGGCCACCACACTGGCGCAGGCGCTGCGTCTTGGCGCAGGTCTGCGGCCCGACCTCTTCATCGTGGACGTCCCTCGAGTGGACGACGGGGTCATGCACGCGACCCGCCTTCTTTGCGCGAGCGGCATGGAGTCGCGCGTACTCCTCCTCACCTCCGACACGGGCGGATACGAGATCGATCTCCTGCGGTACCGAACCTGCGTGCTCAAGAGCCAGGACATCGCGGCGAGCGAGCTGGTGGCGATTATCAGAGTCGTGGGATCGGGCTACCTCCCCATGGACGGCGAGCTCGTGAGAAGGCTGGCCGACACGCTCCCCTCCCAGCACGACGACGATGTGGAGGCTCACCTGGTAGGCAGTCTCACCCGCCGTCAGCGTGAGGTGCTGAACCTGATGGCGATGGGCCTGTCCAATCCAGAGATCGCCCAGCGCCTGACGCTTGCGACATCGACGGTGAAGTCGCACGTCAAGGACATCTTCGAACGGCTCGGCACAACCAACCGCCTCCAGACGGTGATCTACGCGAACAACGTCGGGGAGTTGCCGAGCACGGGTGGAGGGCCGAAGACCTCCGGCCGCTGTTCACGCGACCTGTACGGGCTGTGACTGCGGCAGGACCTCGTTTCAGGCTCCGATCCAGGCGTCGACGAGGTCGAGCCGCTCGAGTGGGGGCTCGGGCGGGCGGAATCCGAGTGCCTCGGTCAGGACGCTGTCGACGACCGGGTGGAGGCGTTCCTCGGCGAATGTCTGCCAGTCGGCCTCGGACTCCCACACGTCGACGTAGCGCAGGCCGTTGCCGGTGCGGTAGGCCAGGTGCGCGATGAGCCCCTTGGGCGGCTCGGGTCCCAGTCCCTCCTTGATGCGGGCGTAGACGTCGGGCCCGATCGGGACCTCGTAGGTGAACGCGTGTGCCATGGGTCCTCCCTGGCGACTTTGATCCGAATTCACTTCGGACGAATAGTGTTAGCATGAGCCGCGTGGCAGGACAGGTCAAGAGGCGCTACGACGCCAGCGGGCGGCGGGAGGCGGCCGAGGCCAACCGGCGGGCCATCCTGGAGACGGCCCGCGAGCTGTTCACCTCCCGCGGCTACGGGGCCACGACGATGAGCGACATCGCCGAGCGGGCCGGCGTCGCCCTGGACACCGTCTACGCCGCGGTGGGCCGCAAGCCCGCGCTCTTCCTGCAGTTGGTGGAGACCGCGCTGTCCGGCACCGACCGGGCCGTCCCCGCCCGGCAACGCGGATACGTACAGGCCATCCGCGCCGAACCCGACGCCGGGCGCAAGCTGGAGATATACGCGCACGCGATCGGCGAGATCCACAGCAGGCTGGCGCCGCTGCTGCGCGTCGCCCAGACGGCGACGCATCCGGAGGTCCGCGAGGTCTGGCGGGACATCGCCCACCGGCGCGCGGCGAACATGCGTGAGCTGGCACAGGAACTCGTCGGCACCGGACAGGTGCGGCCGGGGCTCGACGTGGACGAGATCGCCGACGTCGTCTGGGCGACCAACTCGCCGGAGTTCTACTGCCTGCTGGTCGAGGACCGGGGCTGGCCCGCGGAGCGGTTCACCGCGTGGCTGGCCGACACCTGGCGTCGGCTGCTCATCGTCTGACGTCCGGGCCGGGGACCACCGACCGGCTGCGGGCCCGTTTCGAGACCCCCGTGCCACCGGGCCGGCATGCTGGGGAGGGCACGGGCGGGCGGCACACCGTTTTCCGCCCAGCGGCAGGGGCGATTGATCCGCACGGCCGGGGAAGTGGCGAGGCGCTTGTCGGTCACCACGCTCCTGGCCGACCATCTGTCCGGGACCCGCTGACCCCCGCGCGGATGCGCCCAGGGCGGAATTCGCGACGATCACAAGGAGACAGTCATGTCCGCTGATACGACCGGCGACTCGACCACGCCGCAGACCAGCCTCGGTCCGTTCTCCTCGCCGGGCGCCGCCCCGACGCCGTGGGAGGCGACGGAGTGGGCACTGCGCCGGACCCAGAAATTCCAGCTGTGCACGGTACGCCGGGATGGCCGCCCCCACGTGACACCGTTGCTGGCGATCTGGGCGTTCGGCGCGATGTGGTTCACCACCGGCGACAGCGAGCAGAAGGCCAAGAACCTCAGCGCCAACCCCTACTGCGCGCTGACCACCGGAACGGACACCCTGACCCGCATGGACTACGTCATCGAAGGCACCGCGAGCCTGGTCACCGACCAGGCGACCAGGCAGACCGTGGCGACCGCGTTCGAGCAGGCCTATGGCTGGCACCTCACCCGCGAGGACGGAACCTGGTACCGACTGGGCGACGCCGTTCGGACCGGGACTGTTCAGCTCTACCGGGTCCAGCCGGACAAGGGGTTCGCCTTCGCCACCGGTACCCACTCGTCCCAGACCCGCTACCGGTGGAGTTGAGGGCATCAGCGACCAGACCATCCGCGGATCGGCGGCCACCTGCCGCACAGCGCGGCCCGCCTTCAGCAGGTCCAGGACGGGTGCGACGGAACTCGGAGGCCCTGGCCAGGCGGAACCGGTGAGGCCGCGAAACGCCAGGCCCAGGCCGAGCACGACGACGACGCAGGCCGTGACGATCGGCACCGTCGCCGACAGACGGGCCGCGACGCCGTGGCTCCTCGCCGCGACCCGGTGCAGCGACCCGGCCAGCCTGACCAGGAGCAGCCCCGCGGCGGTGAGCGAGGCGGCCATCCCGACGCCGTAGGCGAACACGAGGGCGATCCCGAACCAGGTGCGGCGAGCGCGACCGCGCCGAGCAGGACGACGAGCGCCGACGGGCTGGGCACCAGTCCCCCGGCCACTCCCATGCCCACCAGCCCGCGGCGCGAGCCCCGCTCCTTCCGCCCGTGATCTCCTCGCTCCAGGAGCGCCACCCCGCCGCCCTCCGCGCTCCGAGGTCCGCCACCGTCACCGTGCCCGTGGCCGTGTCCATGCGCGTGGTCGTGATGACTGGGTTCCTGTCCATGACGGCCCTGCCAGGCCGACCTCAGGAGACCCGCCCCGATGACGGCGATCAGCAGGCCGCCGGCCGGTCCGAGCCAGCGGACCACGGACTCGCCGGTGAGGGTGGAGAAGACGGTCAGCAGCAGACCGGTCACCGTGGCGCCGACGCCCTGGTAGGTCCAGGGCACGCCCGTCAGGGGCTGGCGTGGCCGGAGATACCGGCCTTGATGCGGGAGCGTCGGCAACAGCGCCGGCCTCGTCGAGGACGGCCCCGGTCGCCGCCGGCGGTGGCGCGTGTGGCGCGCCGGACGCTCCGGATCGGCAAGCAGCGGACACGACGGAACGCGACCCGCCCGGTGGTCGCGGAGAGGTGGGGGCGCCCGATGTGGCCGCGGCGGTGCTTGGGAGGATGGTCCCGGCGCACCGCCGGACTGAGCCGCTGTGGAGGCCTGATGTCGGACGACCTGCTGCCCTGGCTGGACGAGCACACGATCACCGTCGCCGCCGGGCCCGAGGCGCTGTGGCAGGCGGCGGCCCTGGTGTTCGCCCGGTCCTTCTCGCGCGGTTCCTCGGCCCGCTACGCCCGGATCGTGAGAGCCGAGCCGTGTGCGAAGGCCTGGCCCTGGCCGCCCGCCGAGGGCTCGACCGTGCCGGGTTTCCGGGTCATGTCGGCCGTACCCGGACGAGACCTGGCGCTGGCCGGGCGGCACCGCTTCTCGGACTACACCCTCGTGTTCCGGATCGAGCCGCTCGGGCCGGCCCTCAGCCGGCTGCGGGCCGAGAGCCGGGCCGCCTTCCCGGGCGCCGCCGGGCGCGGCTACCGCATGCTGGTGATCGGCACCGGAGCCCACGTGCTCGGCATGCGCCGCCTGCTCGCGGCGATCCGCCGCCAGGCCGAGGCGACCGCCTCTTAGGGGATCACCGCTGGAGCGCCGCCGTACGGACCGGGTCGGGGCGGGCAGCCTCGACGCGACCGGGCAATCGGTGCACCATCGGTGCTATGCCCGCCCTTGCCCCCGGCGATCCGCGCCAGCTCGGTGAGTACTGGCTGGCGGGCCGTCTGGGAGAGGGCGGGCAGGGCGTCGTCTACGAGGGGTACGACGCGTCCGGGCGGCGTGTCGCGATCAAGGTGTTGCACCCGAGCGCCGGGGCCGAGCTGCGCGGAAGGTTCGCCAAGGAGGCCGCGGCCACCCGAGCGGTGGCGGCGTTCTGCACGGCCCGCGTCCTGTCCGTCGAGCTCGACGGCGTCCGGCCCTACATCGTCAGCGAGTACGTCGGCGGGCCCAGCCTGCGCCGGGCCGTCGAGAGCGGCGGCCCCTACGGCCCGGACGACCTGCGCCGGCTGGCCACCGGCATCGCCACCGCGCTGACCGCCATCCACGAGGCCGGGGTGATCCACCGCGATCTCAAGCCCGACAACATCCTGATCGGCCCCGACGGCCCTCGCGTCATCGACTTCGGCATCGCGCGGACCTCCGAGATGTCCCTCACGCCGACCGGCCAGGTCGCCGGCACACCCGCCTTCATGGCCCCCGAGACCGTGGTCGGCCGGCGCGCCGGGCCCGCCGTGGACGTCTGGGCGTGGGGCGCCGTCGTCCTCTACGCGGCCATCGGCCGCGACCCCTTCGAAGGGGAGAACCTGGCCGCGCTGCTGCACCGCATCCTGGCCACCGACATCGACGTGTCCTTCCTCCAGGAGCCGCTGCGCGATCTCGTCGCCGCGGCGCTCGCCAAGGACCCCGACGACCGTCCGACCTCCCGGTCCCTGCTGCTGTCGCTCGTCGGCGGCCGCGGGCTGAGCGCGGACGCGCTGCTGGCCGAGGGCAGCAGGGCCGCCGAACGGATACGACCCCCGGCGCAGCTGTCGCCGCCGCCCCTCGAATCGGTCGCCGAGCAGGTCTACCGGCGCCTGCGCGGCACCGACCAGGCGCTCGTGCCCCAGATCATGCTCCGGATGGTCATGCCCGGCGACGGCGCCGAGGACATGTTGCGCGAGGTCCCCTCCGACGAACTCGACGACGGCGTCGTCCAGCCGCCCGTCCTCGAACGCGTCCTGACCGGGTTCGTCCGCGCGGAGCTGGTCGTCCGCAACGGCGAGACGGTCTCGCTCGCCAACGCCGCCCTGCTGCGCGCCTGGCCCCGGATGCGTGAGTGGATCGACGCCGACCGCGACGGGCTGCGCGTCCACCGCCGCCTCGGCGCCGCCGCCCAGCACTGGGACGCCCACGGCCGCCGCACCGCCGACCTCTACCAGGGCAGCGCCCTGGAGACCGCGCTCAGCTGGGCCGCCACCGGCCGCCAGCACGTCACCCTCAACCTCGTCGAGAACGCCTTCCTCGACGCCGGCCTGGCCCACAGCCGGATCCGCGACCGGCGCCGCAGGCAGATCACCGCCGCCCTGTCGGGGTTGCTGGTCATCGCGCTCGCCGCCGGCGGCGTCGCCGTCACGCAACGGGCGGAGGCCGTACGGGAACGTGACATCGGCCTGGCCCGCGCCCTTGCGGCGGAGGCCGAGACGGCGCGCGCCGACGATCCGCTGCGCGCGATGACACTCAGCGTGCGCGCCTGGCGGCTCGCCCCGGTGCTGGAGGCGAGGGCCGCCCTGTACGGCTCGGTGTCCCAGCTGGAGGACGACGTCTTCCGGCCGTCGAACGTGACGGGGGCCGCGGTGTTCGCGCTCAGCCACGACGGGCGGCGGCTGGCGATCGCCGACTCGGGCCGGGCGTCGGTGTGGGACGTCCGGACGCGGCGCCGGGTCGCCGAGGTGGACATCCCCGGCGGCGCGGTGACCGCTGCCGCCTTCAACCCCGACGGCCGGGTGCTGGCCGTGGCCGGCCCGACGGTCACCACCTGGGACCTCACCACCTCGCGCCCCGCCGGACCCGCCTTCGGCAGGGGCGGGAGCGAACTGACCTTCAGTCCCGGCGGCCGATACATGGCGATCGTCGATGTGAAGGCGGGCCGCTGGCAGGTGTGGGAGCCCGGCTCGGGCCGCCTGGTCGTCGACCGCCCGGGCCCGGACGTCAAGGCCGTCGCCATGTCGGACCGGTTCGCCGCACCCATGGTCACCGGACGGCGGTTCGAGTTCTGGGACCTGGCCACCGGCGCCCGCGTGGACGCACCCGACGGCGGCAGGGGCGCGGCCGTCGCCTTCGGTCCCGGCGGCGCGGTAGCGGTCTGCGCCGGAGACCAGGTGCGGATTCACCGTCCCGAGGGCGCCGACGTCGTCCTGGAGGGCGCGGCCGCCGCGCGCATGGAGTTCAGCCCCGACGGCGCGCTGCTGCTCACCTTCGACTGGTCGGCCATCGGCGTCTGGTCGGCCGTCACGGGCCGCAGTCTCCTTTCCTACGGTCTCGACGACTCCGGCGGCGGGCTGACCGCGGCCGTCGGACCCGGCGACCGCACCCTGAGCTATCTGCGCGGCGACGGGTCCGTGGTGACCGTCTCCCTGGGCGACCTCACCGGCGCCCCGGGCACGGCACACGGGATCGCGAGCGGCCAGCTCAGCGGGGACGGCCGTCTCGCCGCCTACTCGGACGGCACCCGCGTATGGCTGCGCGACACCCGCCGTGGTGCGGCCGTCGCCCTGGGCGAAGGGCTGGCGCTCGCCTTCTCCCCCGACGGGCGGACACTCGCGACGGGGGCCCTGGCCTCGCCCGACGTGACGGTCTGGGACCTCGTGACGTGGCCCCCCACGGTGCTCACCCGCCTGAGGCGCCCGCCGGGCACGTGGCCCAGAGGACTGGCCTTCAGCCCGTCGGGCCGCTACCTCGCCGTCGCTCCGGCCCGCGACGACACCTGGGGTCCTGTGGAGGTCTGGCGAACCGCGGTCGCGACGGGCGGATCGTCCGCCGTTCCCTGGAGCCGGGTTCCCGGGCCGGGGCCGTCGCCCGGGCCGCCCGGCGCGGACGCGATGGCCTTCGACCCGGCTGACACGGCGCTGGCCGTGGGGAGCGAGCACAACGCCCTGGTGTCCCTGACCGGAGGGCGGAGCGCCGCGGGCTCCTTCGGGGCCAGCGGAACGGGCGTGAGGTCGGTGGCCTTCAGCCGCAGCGGTGCGATCATCGCCACCGGGTTCAGCGACGTGGGCGTCGCCCTGTGGGACGCGACGACCCATGCGCGGATCGGGCAGCTCGCCATGCCCGGAGACGAGGCGACGGCGCTGGCGTTCTCACCGGACGACCGATACCTCGCCGTCGGCGGTCAGAGCGGCGAGGTGAGCCTGTGGGACGTGGCGTCGCGGCGGCCGCTGGGCACGCCGTACCGGATGCAGGCGGGCGTCGTCCTGTCACTCGCGTTCACCCCCGACGGCCGCCGGCTGCTCAGCCTGGCGGAGGACGAGGTGCTGCGCACGTATCCGATCGACCCGCGGGCGGCGCTGAACGTCGTGTGCGCGCGGTTGGCGCTCTATGGGAGGGACTGTCCAACGTCATGAACTGGCTCACCACGCTCCTGCGGCGGCTCCTCGACTTCCTCCGATGGCTGCTCGGCCTCCTGCGCGGCGGCACGGTCGGCGTCGACGTCCCCGCGCACATCGTCTTCGCCGAGGTCGATCCCGACCCGGTGCTCCTCGTCGCCGGATCGGGGGCGTCGGTCGGGGTCCGGGTGGTCACCGCGGGCGGGCGCGACGAGACGCTGACCGGAACGCTCACCGCACCCGACGGGACGACCGCGCCGCTGGCCTTCCGCGCCGCGCTGACGACTCCCGAGGAGACCTCGTGGGAGGCCGACGGCCCGCTGCCGGTGGCCGCCGCCGGCTCCTGGGGGCTCTCCCTCATGTACGGCGAGGCGGCGGCCGAGGTGACGTTCACCGCGGAGGAACCCGACGCCCGGCAGGCCACCCGGTTCCCGGCGTTCGACGTCACGCCCGAGGAGGAGGACGCCGGAACCCCGATCCTGCTGCGCGGGAAACTGGAGGTGCAGGTGGGCGGCGGCCAGGAGTTCGCCGGGTTCGCCGACCAGCCGGTGACGCTCGAGTTCCGCTACCCGGACTCCTTCGCCTGGATCGAGATCACCGACACGGTGACCGGACCGAGGGGCGACTTCGAGGTGACCGTCACGGCCGAGGAGTCGAGGTTCTGGCGGGCGGCCTACGATCCCCCCGAGGACGTGCCCGGCCCGGTCATGACGTTCGCCGCCGGCCGGGCGAGAGCGGCGAGCGCGACGCGCGGCGCCCGGAGCCGTGAGGCCCGGAACACGGCCCGGGTGCCTCCGGAGTTCCTGCACGTCCGCATCTTCAGCTTCGCCGCGTCCCCCTCGACGATCGGGTCGAAGGAGGACGTGGTGTTCAGCGGCTACCTCAAGCGGAGGCGGGAGAAGGACAAGAACAGGAGCTGGGCGAACTACTCCGGCAGGAGCGTCGGGGTGAAGCAGAAGGACGGTTCGCCGTCAGGAGCGGACGTCACCCGCAACAACGGCTTCTTCACCGTCGGCTTCACCCCCGGGGAGACCGGCACGTGGAAGGCCCACTACCAGAAACGCGGCACCAGCGAGGGCAACGGCAATGCCAGCGTCACGGTGAAGCGGAAGTGAAGGCCATCGGGACCACCCGCCCGGGCGCACGGACGCCGTCCCGCCGACGGCGGTCCTGCGCCCGGAACCGCGGGCGGGACCCGGGGGTGGTCAGGAGCGGGTCCACCTCTGGTTGGCGCCGCCGTTGCAGGTCCAGATCTGCACCTTGGTTCCGTTGGCGGTCTGGTTGCCGTTAACGTCCAGGCACAGGTTCGACTGGACGCCCACGACGCTGCCGTTGGAGTTGAGGGTCCACTTCTGGTTGACGCCGCCGTTGCAGTCCCAGATGCCCACCGTGGACCCGGCCGTCGTCTTCTGGTCGAACACGTCGAGGCATTTGGCGCCGCCGAACGCGCGCAGTTCCCCGGCGGAGGTGAGGGACCACTTCTGGCCCCCGCCGCCGTTGCAGTCGTAGATCTGCGCGGTCGAGCCGTTGACGGCGGCGCCGCCGGTGACGTCGAGGCAGCGGCCCGACTGGGCGCCGACGAGCGAGAAGCTCTGCGAGGGCACCGCGGCCCAGGTGCCGGTGGCCGTGTCGATGGTCCAGGCGTCGTAGTAGGTGCTCATCGACGCGGTGCCGCCGTTGATTGTGAGCGGCAGCCAGACGGGGAGGGAGCTGTTGAGGTCGTTGGAGTTCCACCGGTCGCCGATGTAGACGTACGTGGTGCCGGACGAACCGGAGACCGGCAGGACGAACGAGGTCTGGGAGTCGAACGTACGGCTGCCGGACGGGGCGAAGGTGCTGAATCCGCTCCACGGGCCGGACGGCGAGCCTGCGGTGGCGTAGACGTTGTCGTTGGTGGACCAGCCCGTGAGGTGCGAGGCGAACAGCAGGTACCGCCCGTTCACCTTCACCATGGCCGGGGACTCCAGGTCGGCGAGCACGGCCGCCGAGCTCACCGCCTGGGTGTAGTCGTTCGAGAGCCGGTCGATGCGCAGGCCGTGGGCGCGGTCCTCGGTCAGCAGGTACGCCGTGCCGTCGTCGTCCTTGAACAGGCCGATGTCCCGGCTTTCGAACCCGAGGGGGCGGGAGGAGCCCCGATAGGTGTACGGCCCGCACGGCGTCGGGCTCGTGGCCACCCCGGCGCGCGCGTCGCTGTAGGAGGAGTTGTCGATGTGCATCCACATCACGTACTGGCCGGTGGCGGAGTTGTAGAGCACCTTGGGCCGCTCCACGATGCGCCCGGCCGCGAGGTCGCCACTGCTCTGGCGGCTCAGCGCGTTGCCCACCCTGGTCCAGGTGGCGAGGTCGGTCGAGGAGTAGCAGGCCACTGCGGTGAACGTGGCGCCTGCCGTCTTGTCCTCGCCGACCATGTAGTACGTCGAACCGACCTTGAACACGCCGGCGCCGTGCGCCTGCAGCCGGTTGCCCGCGGTGTCGTACCAGAGCACACCGGGGTGGATCGTCGCTGCGGCGGACAGGGCCGGAGCGGGCACGAGCAGTCCGGCGATCGTGAGAACGGCCGCGATGAGCGTCGTCGACCAGGCCAGTCTTCTTCTCATGGTTGCCAATCCGATCGCGGTGGACGGAGCGCCCCGTTCACCGCGGCGCAGGACCACGTGCCGGCCGCGGGCGTCGGACGTGCGTCGGAAGCTATCCGCGGTTCGGGCGCGGGGCAACGGCGAGGGGGCGGCCGGCTCCCGCCCTCCCCCGCTGACCTGGGCACGGGACCGACCCACCGGACACGGCGGAGGAAACTTTCACGGCTCCTCAGCTCGGAACGCCGCCGGCCCGGAAGCCGGCGGGAGGCGGAGCGTGCGCGGGCAGTGGACCTGCGCCGCTCGGCCTCCCGTACGGCCTCGCAGTGATCACATGGTGCGTCGCCGGATCGCCGCCTCGAGGTTGTCGAGCTCGTCGCCCCGATGGGCGCGGTGCTGCTGCGTCCACGTGTCGTCGTGGAGGGGGTCGAGCGTCATGACCAGGGTCGTGCGGTCACCGGCGGGCTCGATGTCGATGGTCGTCAGGTGCTCGTACGGCTCGTGGTCCGGCACGAAGTCGATCGGCGACACGTAGGCGAGGCGGGTCGGCGCCGCGACCTCGGTGAACGTCTTGTGCAACTCGCTCGAGAGCGGCATGCCGGCGTCCCGCATGTACGCGACCTGCTCCGGGGCGGTCGCGGTCATGGTGAACCGCACCTGGCCGCCGGGCCTGACCTCGAGCTCGCTCACCCGGCTCTCGAAGCCCTTGGGCGCCCACCACTCCTCGAGGCCGGCGGCGGTGGTCAGCAGCTCCCAGACCAGCTCCGCCGGGGCGTCGTAGGTGCGCTCGAGCCGCGCGGCGTTCGGGCCGGTCGTGTATTCGGTGGTCATGGAATCCTCCTCGGTCGATCGGTCGGTCGGTGTTCAGTCCCAGCGGCTGATCTCGCCGGCGGGGTACGCGGCGAACGCGCCGCTTTCCGCGCCGGTCTTGAGGCTGGTGAGGTAGGAACCCCAGTTGGTGCTGCATCCGCTCATGAACTCCCCGGCCTCCTGCCAGCCGGCATGGGTGAACAGAAGCGTGGTGCCGCCGTCATCCCTGGGCCGGAGCGTGAAGCTGATCCGGGTGTCGATCCAGCTGTCGGGTCCTTCGATGACCCGCCACACCACGTGGTCGGGGGTGTCGGTGAGGACCTCCATCACCGCGGCGGGCTTGTCGGCGTCGCCGAAGCAGACGCCGAAGCCGGAGCCGACGGCGTGGTCGCCCGTGAGCGGCCGCCCGGTCCACCAGAGGGCGATGCCGTCGGTGGAGGCGATGAGGTCGTGCACCCGCTGCGAGGGGGCGTCGATGCTGATTCGGTGCAGGATGTCAGGCAATGTGGGTCCTTCGGTCGGCCGGCCGGCGAGGACGTCGGCCGGGTCGATTGGGCGGCTGCTCGGGCCCCCTCTCGGGGGATCCGCAGCAGTGACGAACGGCCGGACGCCGGACGGACACCCGCGCCGGAAAAAAATTCGCGGGCGGTCGCCGTCCGTCCACGGCGCCGCCGTTCGTCTGATACTCGAAGCGGCACAGACCTGCGACAGGAGGACATATGCAGTACGCGTTGCTGGCCTACTCCCCCCCGGAGGACACGGACCGGGCGTCGCGCCCCATTCCGGGTGGCCTCGCCCATCTGCTCGACCGGCCGGACGTCACCGGATGGGCGCGGCTCCACGCCGACGAGTCGGCGACGACGCTGCGCAACGACGACGGACGGATGCTGCTGACCGACGGGCCGTTCATCGACAGCAAGGAGTACCTGGCCGGCCTGATCCTCATCGAGGCCGACAACCTCGACCAGGCGCTCGCCATCGCCGCGGAGATGCTCGAGGAGACCAGGCCCGGCACCGCGATCGAGGTGCGGCCCATCCTCGACGGACGCTTCCGTGGCGCTTGACGCCGTCTTCCGCGACCAGTGGGGCCGCGTGCTGGCCACCCTGGTCGGAATCCTCGGCGACATCGAGCTCGCCGAGGACGCGGCCGCCGAAGCGTTCGCCATCGCCGCCGAACGCTGGCCGCGCGACGGGGAACCGGCCAACCCCACCGGCTGGCTCGTCGCGACCGCACGCAACCGCGCCATCGACCACCTGCGCCGCCGGCAGGTCCTGGCCGACAAGACGACGCTTCTCGCCCGCGACATCGAGACCGGGCCGCGGCCACCGGAGGCTTTCGTGGACGACTCCGCCACCATCCCGGACGAGCGGCTGGAGCTGATCTTCACCTGCTGCCACCCGGCGCTCGCCCTCGAGGCGCAGGTGGCGCTCACCCTGCGCACCCTCGGCGGCCTGTCCACCGACGAGATCGCGCTCGCGTTCCTCGTCCCGTTCGAGACCCTGAGCAAGCGGCTGACCAGGGCGAAACACAAGATCCGCAATGCGGGCATCCCGTTCGCCGTGCCGCCCGACCATCAGCTTCCCGACCGGCTGGCGGCCGTCCTCGCCGTGGTCTACCTGATCTTCAACCAGGGCTGGGGCGGCGGCCGTGTCGACCTCGCCGCGGAGGCGATCCACCTCGGCCGCGCGCTCGCCGACCTGATGCCGGACGAACCCGAAGTCCTCGCGTTGCTGGCGCTGATGCTGCTGCACGACGCCCGTAAGGCGGCCCGCCTGCGCGACGGTCAGATCATCCAGCTCGACGACCAGGACCGTACGCTGTGGGACGCCCGGCAGATCGACCAGGGCCGAGAGCTGCTGCGGCGGGCCATGGCGCACGGACGCAGCGGGCCGTACCTGGTGCAGGCGGCCATCGCCGACCTGCACCTGCAGGAGCCCCGCGACTGGGGTCAGATCGCCGCGCTGTACCGGACGCTCGCCCGGCAGACCGGCTCGCCGATCGTCGAGATGAACCTCGCCGTCGCCGTGGCCGCGATCGACGGGCCCGAGGCCGGACTGGCCATCCTCGACGGCCTCGACCTCGACCACTACCGGTACTTCCACTCCACCCGCGCCGAGCTCCTGCGTAGCGCCGGCCGCGACGGCGAGGCCCACCAGGCGTACCGCCGGGCGCTCAGCGCCGCGCAGACCGAGCCGGAACAGCGCTTCCTCGCCGACCGGGTGGCCGAGACCGCACCCTCCGCCGTGAGTGAGCCCCGCCAGACCGGCGCGTGAGCGTCTGCCGGGTTTGTCTTCCCCACCGCAGGAATCGATCAATAGAGTATGAGCGACGGAAGCTCGAACTTCGCTGGGAGGGCGCCCGCTCATGGTTCCCGACGGTTTCGTTCGCGCCCTGGACGTCTTTGAGGCGGTTCTGGCGGCGACGCCGCCCGATCGCTGGGAGTCGCCTTCGCCGTGTGAGGGCTGGCACGCCATCGATGTGGCGGGCCATGTCATCGCCGGACTGTCGGTGATCGAGGCTCGTGCCGCCGGCCGGCCCCTCCCCGAGGCCGACCCTGACTGGCGGGAGGCGGCGGGCGAGGATCCCGTGGCGACGTGGCGGGCCGCGCGCGCCCGCGTGATGACCCTCCTGGGACCCGAGGCGCTGGCTCGCCGGATACAGCTGGCGTTGGGCCTGGAGATCACGCTGAGCGAGTGGCTTGAGCGGTATCCGCTGGAACTGCTCGTGCACACGTGGGACCTGGCGCAGGCCACGGGACAGGTCGTCGTCCTGGAGCCCGACCTGGTACGCGCGGCCCTGGAGACGGCGAAGGAGTTCGCGCCGCAGGGCCGGGAGGCGGGCATGCTGGGGCCGGAACGTGCCGTCGCCGACGACGCCGACGACCAGACGCGCCTGCTGGCGGTCTTCGGCCGAAGCGTCGGCGGCTGACCCGGCGCCGTGGAGCACCTGCCGCCCGACGAGGTGCGGGTCTACGTCCTTCCCGTCCCCGAGTGCCGGTCGGCGACGCCTGACAGATGGGCCAGCAGCAGGTCCAGCGGCCGCGGCACGCGGTCGAGATCGAGCGCCGCGACGAGCAGCGCCGAGTAGCGGATCTTGCGGCCGCTGCCCGCTCCCATGAACCGGCGCAGCTGGTCGTGCGTGGTGCCTTCGCGCCATGCGGGTTGCCTCTGCAGCGTGCGGAACGAGCCCAGCTCGCCCTCGGCATCGATCACCCGCTCCACAGCGGCGGTGCCGAGGGCCCGGATCAGCTCGTCTTCCAGGTCGGCGACGCACACGAAGAACCCGAGCGCCTCCAGATCACCGCGGGTGAGATCGGACCCGAGGCCGGCGCGCTCGAGCCCCCGCCGGATGTCGCCCTCCTCCCCCGCGTCGCACAGACCGGCCAGCCGCAGATTGCGCCCGGACGGACCGAACCTGCCGAGGTACGTCCCGATGCTCCTGGCGCCGCCCATCGCCACAATGGAGATGCCTTCGGGGGCCAGGTTCCGGCCACGGCGCTCGGCCAACGCCTCGACGGCCGACTTGTCACTTGCTCCCTCGACCAGGACGACGGCCCGCGTGTCGCTCACGAGCCCAGCCTCGCACCCGAGGCTGGGCAGGTTCATCCTTTTTACGCGCCCCGCCCCGGCCGTACGGTCATCCGGCGAAGAGCTGGGTGAGCTTCTGGACCAGCTCGTAGACGCCGTATGCGAAGGGCAGCCCGACCCAGGCCCACGCGAGCACCATCAGCCCCGTGTGCCGTCGCGCACCGGCGTCCGGCTGCTGCGAGTCCGCGGATGTCATCGCGTCCGTCCCCTCTCCGCCGCCCGCGTCTCGGGCTCCGCCGTCGGTCGCTCGTGGTACCGCTCGCTCACCGGCCGGATCAGCTCGTTGGCGAGGAAGCCGACGGCGAGCAGGCCGATCATGATGTAGAGCGAGGTGGTGTACAGGGCGGGCCCGGTGCGGCCCGCGGCCTTCTGCGCGTCGGCGATCGCGTTGACGATCAGCGGGCCGAGCACGCCCGCCGTCGACCAGGCCGTCAGCAGCCGGCCGTGGATCGCGCCGACCTGGTGGCTGCCGAACAGATCCTTCAGGTACGCCGGCACCGTGGCGAAGCCGCCGCCGTAGAAGGACAGGATGCCGAGGGCGCACACGATGAACAGCGGCCTGGAGGCGTTCCCGGTCAGCGCGATCACGAGGTACAGCAGCGCGCCGACCCCGAGGTAGACGCGGTACATGTTCTTGCGCCCGATCAGGTCGGAGGTGGACGACCACACGAAGCGTCCCGTCATGTTCGCCAGCGACAGCAGCGCGACGAAGCCCGCGGCCGCGCTCACTGCCACCGGTGTCGCCGTCCCGGCGAAGAAGTCCGTGATCATCGGAGCGGCCTTCTCCAGGATCCCGATGCCGGCCGTGACGTTGAAGCACAGCACGATCCACAGGAAGTAGAACTGCGGGGTGCGGATCGCGTTGCGGGCCGAGACGTCGGCGGTCGTGACCAGGGCCCGGGTCGCGGCCCGGCCCGGCTCCCACCCGGCCGGTCGCCAGCCCTCCGCCGGGACCCGCACCAGCAGCACGCCCATCGTCATGAAGACCGCGTAGACGACGCCGTGCACGAGGAAGGTCCTGGCGATCCCCCCGGTGTCCGTGCCGAACGCCGACAGCATCTGCGCCGACCACGGCGAGGCGATGAGAGCGCCCCCGCCGAAACCCATGATGGCGATGCCGGTGGCCATGCCCGGCCGGTCCGGGAACCACTTGATCAACGTGGAGACCGGCGAGATGTAGCCGATGCCGAGCCCGATCCCGCCGACGAAGCCGTACCCGAGGACGACCAGCCAGTACTGCCGGGTGGCCACGCCGAGGGCGGACAGCAGGAATCCGGAGGAGAAGCACACCATCGAGACGAACATGGACCACCGGGGCCCGTTGCGCTCCACGAGCGTGCCGCCGAAGGCGGCCGACAGGCCGAGCATGACGATGCCCAGCTGGAACGGCAGGGCGCTCTGCGTGCCCGACAGGCCGAGCGACGACTCCAGCGGCGGTTTGAAGACACTCCACGCGTACGCCTGGCCGATGGCCAGGTGCACGGAGAGCGCGGCGGGCGGCACCAGCCAGCGACTCCAGGTGGGCGGGGCGACGGTACGTGAACGGCTGAGGAATCCGGGGGCGCGTACGACGTTCGTTCTGTCTACCACCCTCCCGCCGTATCACATACGGTATTCCGCACTCCGAATCCCACTCGGTCTTTACGGCAAGCGGTCAGGAACGATCGGCGAACGGTCGGCACCTGTGTACGGCGACGGGGTCACTGCTCGCTCTGCAGATCGAGAAAGGCCAGCGCCGCGCAGTGCGGGCACAGGTGGGCCTCCTGCGGGGCGGGGCCGGGGTAGTCGATGAGCGTGCCGGCGATGGTGTGGAGGTAGACCCGTTGCCCGCAGAGCGCGGTCGCCGGCCCGGGCTCGGTCGCGTCGGCCACGGCGTGCCGTTCCCGGTGAGTGGGCCCTGACTGACCCAGCGCGAACGCCATGAGCCGAGGTTATGGAACGGTGCAATGGCGGGTGCAGTAGGGAGTTCTCTACTCCTTGTTGTGGCTCCCACCTGCGGCAATGCCCGGTTCGACCGGGTATCTGGGTCTGGGTGGCGGTGTGTCTGGTTGTCACCCCAGCAGGAGTTCGGCGACCGACTCCGGGGCCTCATGCATCGCGTCGTGGCCGGTCGGGAGGTCGTGGACCTGCCACCCGGGATCGGCGAGGAGCCGGGCGCGGAGTCCGGCGAACGGCGTCCGGTCCTCCCATCCCGAGCAGTAGACGAACTCCCGGCGCGGGACCTGGGCGAACGCGCCGGTGAGCCGGATCGCCTGCAGGAACGAGGCGAGAGGATGGGGACGGCGGCGGGGATCGCCGCCCTGCGGCGGCCGGACGGCGTAGCCGGTGGTGGCGGCGCCGGCGGCGAACACGTCCCGGAAACGATCGTTCGTCGACGACCAGCACGACTCGCCGTCGCGCGGTACGTAGGCGTCGAGATGCACCAGTCGTGAGATCCGGCCCTCAGCGCGATCGGCGGCGGCGGCGATCACCATCCCGGCGTAGCTGTGGCCGACCAGCGTCGCGTCGGTGATGTGGGCGCGATCGAGGAGCCGCAGAACGTCGCCGGCGTGCGTGTCGAGGTTGGCGGTCGCGACCGTCGCGTCGTCGTCGTCCGGCCGCAGACCGGTCAACGTCAGGGCGTGAACGGCATGGCCGGCACGCTCCAGCAGCGGAACCACCGCCTCGAACGACCAGGCGCCCTTCCAGCCTCCGGGCACGAGCACGAACGTCGCCATGGGTTTCTCCTT
This sequence comes from Microbispora sp. ATCC PTA-5024, assembly GCF_000511135.2. Classification (NCBI taxonomy): domain Bacteria; kingdom Bacillati; phylum Actinomycetota; class Actinomycetes; order Streptosporangiales; family Streptosporangiaceae; genus Microbispora; species Microbispora sp. ATCC PTA-5024. Next base: position 482,011 of record NZ_KI866522.1, read on the forward strand.
CTCCTCGAACCGCTGGACCGAGGCCGGACGCCTCGGCGACATGTGGATCGGCCGGGCGCTCCGCGCGACCGACGACCAGTCCGCATGCAGACAGTGTCACCAGACGCCGATGTGGCGGACCACCGATAGAATGCCAACCGATGCCCGTTCGCCGCCAATCTCGCCGGATCGCCGGAGTGACGTCCCACATCTGGCCGTCCGGCGGGCGCCACCTCTGGCCGTCCGGTGAGACGAGCGCGGTGCAGTCGCACGCGCGGGGACACCTGGTGTACGCGGCCGGCGGTGTCCTGGCGGTCCACACCGAGCGCGGCACGTCGATCGTCCCCGCCAACCGGGTCGCCTGGACCCCCGCCGGGTTCACGCACTACCACCGCGCCCACGGCGACACCGACATGCGGATCGTCTTTCTCCCGCCGTCCCTCGCCCGGCTCGTCCCCGGCCATCCAGCCGTGTTCCTGGCCTCCGGCCTCGCGCGGGAGGTCCTGCTCGCCCTGACCGGCCCCCGCAACTACGACGACGCCGCGCCCGGCTACAGCCGCTCCGCGCGCTCCCGCCTTCTTCGGGTCCTCGTCGACGAACTCCGCGAGGCACACGAACAGCCGCTGCACCTGCCGGAGCCGCGGGACGACCGGCTGCGCGCCATCGCCCGGATGCTGCACGAGAATCCGGGGGACAACACCTCGCTGGCCGAGCTCGGGACGACGATCGGGGCCGGCACCCGCACCCTCAGCCGGCTGTTCCGCAACGAACTCGGCATGACCTTCTACGAATGGCGCACGCAGCTACGCGTCTACCACGCGCTCGTGCTCCTCGCCGAGGGGCACGACACCACCCAGACCGCCTACGCCTGCGGATGGGCCAACCCCAGCGGCTTCATCGCGGCGTTCACCGGCATCCTCGGAACGACCCCGGGCCGCTACCGGACCGGTCGCCAGACCGCCCCCCGCGCCTCTGCTGACGTTCACCGGCACCAGCGACGGAGTTCCTGAGCTCGCCAGCAGCTTTCGGGAGTTGCGCCGCCGACGGCTGGTCATCGCCCGCGCGGTCAGGTTCGCGGTGGGGCTCACGTCCGGGCTCGTGATCGTGATGCAGACCCGATGAGACGCCGGCCGCCGTGCGTCAGCCGTGACTGATGACCGCCTTGCCGAATCCGCCGACCGACTCGCAGTACGCGAAAGCCGCCGGGACGTCCTCGAACGGGAAGACCCAGTCGATCACGGGACATAGCCGATGCGCCTCGACGGCGCGGTTCATCTGGACGAAGTGGGCCCGGCTGCCCGTGGCCACCCGGCGCAGCACCGCGCCGGCCATGAACAGGGCCGCGGGATCGACGGGCGCGGCCCCCTCGGCTCCGGACAGCCAGTAGCCGACGAGCGCCACCTCACCGCTGGGGCGACGGACCTCAGCGACTGGTGGAGTGGTCCCGCCGTGTCGACGACGCGGTCGACGCCGACGCCCCCGGTCAGCGCGCGCACCTCGGACGACCAGTCCGGGTGCTCCCGGTAGTCGATCACCTCGTCCGCCCCGAGAGCCCTCAGCCGTTCGGCCTTGGCGGCACTGGACGTCGTCACGATCACCCGGGCGCCGGACAGCTTGGCGAACCGCAGGACGAACAGCGACACGGCTCCAGAACTTAGGGTCAGCACGGTCGAGCCCGGATGCGGCGCCTCGCCGGTAGTGAGGGCGTTCCACGCGGTCACCGCGGCCAACGGCAGCGCCGCGGCCTCCTCGAACGACAGGTGGTCCGGGACGCGGACCACGCCGTCCTCGCTGAGCAGCGCGTACTCGGTCAGCACACCGTCGATCATCGTGCCGAGCTGCGCGGCGTCCTCGCGCCTGAACGGGCCGTCGAGCCAGCGCGGGAAGACCGTGGCCGCCACGCGGTCGCCCGGCTTCACGCGGGTGACGTCCTGGCCGACGGCGACGACCTCCCCGGCCCCTTCGCAGCCCGGCACCACGCCGGGCCGGGTGGGAAGCGGATAGTCGCCGGCCAGCACCAGGAGGTCGCGGAAACCGAGGGAATTCGCCCGCATCCTACGAGGACCTGCCCGCGCCCCGGTTCGGGCTCGTCCCGGTCCTGGACGGTCAACCCGGCGAGCCCATGACCAGGTTCGAGTCGATAGCTCTTCATCGCAACCTTTCACGCCGTGCCGTTCCGTGCGCGGGCCACCTGGGGACGCCGCGCGCCGATGTCGGGATCATGGGGGCAGCCGCGACATCGGGCAATTCCCCAGAGAGAATCGGCTGATATCGGAGGGGGCGGATAGGAACCCGGCCTCGTGCTGAGCCGATACACCCAGCCCGTGCCCTGCACCCTGCGGGAACCTGAGCCGAGCCACGTACTCGAGCATCCTTCCGATCACCATTTGTGTACATCTGCCGCACAGCTGCGCCAGCGAGAGACGATGCGCTGGTGAACGGGGCGCCCACCGTGGTGGCCGATCCTGGGTGCCGCAGCAGTAGTGGCCGCGCTGGCCGTCGTGCTCAGCATGACCGGCCGCGTCCTCACCCTCTCTCGGCGTGGACATCGAGGACGTTAGAGCTGGGGCAGTTGCTATAATTCATGGGTCGGCCTTCGGCGCGCCGGGTTGGGTGCGCGCGAAGGCTTTTTTCATGCCTTCTCACACATCTGCCTCCGGCACACCTCCCACCACCTACCGTGACCTGCTCCGCAACCGTGAGTTCGTCGGCCTGTACGCCGGCTTCACACTGACGGTCGCCGCGAGCACGTTGTCGGGCTTCGCGCTCGGCACGTTGGTCGACCAGCAGACCAAGTCCCCGTTCCTGACCGCGGTGAGCATGTACGGCGCCACCTTCGCGACGGTACTCGGTGCGCTGACGCTGATGTCGGTCGCGGACGGAAGCCGTCCTCGCCGGACCCTCGTCGCGCTCCAGTGCGTCTCGCTCGTAGGTGTTGCCGCACAGGCGGTTCCAGGGCTGTCGCTCGCCGCCCGGTTCGGTCTGCTCCTTGTGCTGGGATTCTTCCAGTCCCTGGGAACGGGGGCGCGGATGGGGCTGCTCGCCGAGGTGGTGCCGACCTCCACATATGCACTGGCACGTTCGCTGATGAACATCACCTCAGGAGGTATGGCCATCCTCGGCTACGCCATTGGAGCCGTACTGCTGCGGTACCTGAGCCCGCAGGAGGTCTTCGCCGTCGCAACGGCCCTGACCGGCGCCGGATTGATCATTGTGGCGGCGACCGTCCGGGAACGCTCGATCCGTCTGACCCGTCGCCCTGGACTGCGCCAGACCTGGACGACGAACATCGAGCTTTTCTCCCACTCCGGCCAACGCGCGCTGCTGCTGAACCTATGGGTCCCCAATGGCCTGATCGTCGGCTGCGAGGCCCTGTTCATCTCCTACGCCCCCCATCACGCCGGCGTCTTCCTGGCCGCCGGATCGGCAGGCATGCTCCTCGGTGACCTGACGATCGGACGACTGCTCACCGCCGAGCAGCGGCGCCGCTGCGCATTCGCCCTGCGACTGCTGCTCGCCGTCCCCTACCTGCTGTTCGCCATCCATCCGCCCGTGCTGGTGGCGACAGCCGCGGTGTTCATCGCGAGTGTCGGCTTCGCCGCCACCCTGCCGCTCCAGGAGCAGCTCCTGGAGCTGACCCCTGATCCGGTCCGTGGCCAGGTCCAGGGAGTCGAGTCCGCCGGCCGGATGACGTGGCAAAGTATCGGCGCCGCTATCGCCGGCGGCATTGCTCAGCACTTCACCGCCGCCACGGTCATCACTTCTGTGGCCGCCGTCTCCATCGCCGTCACCGTTTTCTCCCGGCCCTTCGTGCTCCGCGCCCGAGCCGTCCGTATCGAAGCGGCCAACGCATAGAGACCCCCACGACGTGGCGAGCGGCGGGCGCATCCGGACGCGCCCGCCGCGTGCCCGGGGTCATCTCCGCGTCAGCGCCATCACTCCCGCGGCGGCCGCCCAGACGCCGATGAGCGACCCGACCGGGAACAGGGGGTCGAACCGGTCGGTGAACGCGATGGTCACGGAGGCGAGCGCGAAGGCCAGCCCGCCGACCAGGCCGAGCGTAAGCGTGATGCGGTTGCCGACCGTCCGGGTGATGCCGCCGGCGACGGCGAGGAACACGATGCTCAGGGCCCAGAGCGTGTCGACGATCGTCTCGTTCCACGTCTGCAACGTGGAGACGGTCGTCGGCCGACCCGCCACGAGGGAGTCGGCCTCCAGCGCGGAGAACAGGTGCGCGGTCATGCCGACGGTGGCGAGGACGCCGACGCCGGCGACGACCTTGGTCGCCCTGGCCATGCGCTCGCCGAGGTCGTCGCGGCGCGAGATCGCGAAGATCCCGGCGGCGAACAGGCCCATCGAGAGCAGCAGCAGCGTATGCGAGGGATACCAGCTCGGCTGCACGAGCATCTCGTGCAACTGCTGAACCTTGTTGCCCTCGCCGCTGTCGCCCGGATGGGTGGCGCCGCCGGCGATGAAGGCGATGCCGCCCAGCACCAGGCAGACGCCGCTGACCCGGTTGAGCCGCCAGATGGTGGAAGGGCGCGTCATGTCCGGCGCCGACGTGCTCATAGCTGCCTCCTCGTGCAGGCCGATGATGGGTCAACGGTGGCCGACGGACGCCCTTTCGCGGATGCGTGCACGCCCTGCTCCGCCGCAGGGAAAACCCTCATCCGCAGGGGGTGGGCGCTGTGTCACCATTCGGGGGTGGCCGTAGCCGTGAACGCGTACGACGAGGCCCCGCCGGCAGCCCGCGAGGCAGGACTGGGCGTGGTGGCGCTGGTGGTCGCCGTGCTCGTCAGTTACGGGTGGTATCTCGGATTCCACCTCGCCAACGCCCACAACGGGCTGATCGCGGCGTCGTGGACGGCGGTCGGGATCTACGTCGTCCGGATGCGGCCCCGGCACCGCGAGGGCTGGCTGTTCATCGTCACCGGTGTGGTGCACGCCGTGATGTTCTTCGGCCGGCAGTACGGCCTGCACGAAGGCCCGCTGCCGGCGGCGTCGTGGCTCGGGTGGATCGGCGTCTGGCCACTGCCACTCGCGATCGCGGTGTTCGGCTGGACGCTGATGGCGTTCCCCGACGGCAGGCCGCTGTCCCCGGGGTGGCTCCGCGCCGCCTGGGGGATGGTCGCGGTGGCGGGCGCGATGGCGACTGCCTCCGCGTTGTGGCCGGCGGAGTACGACCGGACCGGTCTGGTCGCGCAGCACCCGTTCGCTCTGCCGGGGGCCGCGGCGGCCGCCCGGGTGTGGGACTACGTGCAGTTCGGCTACCTGCTCTTCCAGGCGCTCTGGACGGTCGCGGTCGTCGTCCGGCTGCGGCGCGCCGACGGCGACGAGGCGCGCCGGATGCGGTGGCTGGCGTACGCGGTCGTGATGGGCATCCTGGTCCTGGTGGCCGGCCTGGTGATCCTCGGCAGCCCGGTGCCGGGACTGCTCGCCCTGCCGCTCGTTCCGGTCGCCGCCGCGTTCGGGATACTGAGGTACCGGCTCTACGACATCGATCCCGTCATCAACAAGACCATCGTCGTCGGAGCGATGCTGCTGTTCATCACCGCGGGCTACGTCGCGCTCGTGGTCGGCGTCGGCGGGCTGGTGCCGGTGGAGGAACGATGGCTGTCGCTGCTCGCGACCGTCGTCGTCGCGGTCGTGTTCGAGCCGCTGCGGCGACGTGCCCAGCGTCTGGCCGACCGGCTCGTCTACGGGCCACGGGCGACGCCGTACGAGGCACTGTCCCGGCTGTCCGCCCAGCTCACCGCGGCGCCCGAGGAGCTGCTCGACGGGATCGCCGCGACGATCGCGAGCGCGCTCGGCGCACGGGAGGTGGTCGTCTGGGTCGGCGACGAGGCGTGCATGGTCCCGCGGGCGGGCTGGCCTCACCCCGTGGGACCGGTCGAGCCGGCGCCCCTGGCCGGGCTGCACCAGGGGCCGCACCACGGGCCGAACTGGCATCTGCGGCCGATCGTCGACCAGGGCACGGCGCGTGGCGCGGTCGCCGTCCGCAAACCGCCCGGCGAGCCCCTGGCCGCGGCCGAGGAGCGGCTGCTGACGGACCTGGTCGCGCAGACCGGCCTGGTCATCCTCCAGCAGGAGCAGGCCCAGCAGCTGCAGTCGGCCGCGCGGCGCATCGTCTCGGCGGGGGACGCGGCCCGGCGGCGCCTGGAGCGCGACCTCCACGACGGCGTGCAACTGCGGCTGGTGACGCTGGGGCTGGAGCTCGGCGCTCTCGCCGAGCAGGCGAAGGCGTCCGGCGACGGCCTGCTCGCGTCCAGGGCCAGGGACGCGCGCGCTCAGCTGCTGGAGGCGACGGCGGATCTTCGCGAACTGGCCCGTGGCCTGCATCCCATGGTGCTCGCCCAGGACGGTCTGGAGGCCGCGCTGGCCGCCGTTGCCGACAGGTCCGCCATCCCCGTACGGCTGCGGGTGAGCGTCGGGAGCAGGCTTCCGCGCGAGATCGAGGCGACGGCCTACTACCTGGTCAGCGAGTCGATCACGAACGCGGCGCGGCACTCGGCGGCGAGCGTGGTGACCGTCGACGTCGCCGCGGGCGACGACGGATTGCGGATCGCGGTGAGCGACGACGGCCGTGGCGGTGCGCGGCCCGCGGCGGGCAGCGGCCTCCAGGGGCTCGCCGACCGGGTCGCCGCGCTGGGAGCCAGGCTCGAACTCGACAGCCCCGCCGGGGCCGGGACGCGGCTGAGGACGGTCCTGCCATGCGGGTGATCGTCGCCGACGACGCGCTGCTGTTCCGGGAGGGGATGACGCGCATCCTCACCGAGATGGGGTTCGAGGTGATCGGCCTGGCGCGCCACGGCGCCGAGCTGGTCGGCCTGGTACGCCGGGATCCCCCCGCCGTGGTCATCACCGACCTGCGGATGCCGCCGGGCTTCGCCGACGAGGGCATCGAGGCCGCCACCGAGATCCGGTCCTTCGCCCCGCACGTGGGACTCATGCTGCTGTCGCAGCACGTCGAGGTGCACCACGCGCTGCGGCTCATGAACGACTTCGACGGCGCGGTCGGCTACCTCCTCAAGGACCGGGTGTCGGATCTCGGAGCGTTCGCCGTCGACATCCGCCGAGTCGCGGCCGGCGAGGTCGTCATCGACCCGGAGCTGGTGTCGCGGCTGGTCGGCCGCCGCCGGGAGCACGACCCCCTCGCCGAGCTCACCGATCGCGAGCGCGAGGTCCTGGCGCTGATGGCCCAGGGTCTGACCAACGCGGCACTGGCCAAGGAGCTCTTCGTCAGCCCGAAGACCGTCGAGGGCTACGTGCGCAGCGTCTTCACCAAGCTCGGTCTCGCACCGGGCGAGCGGGAGCACCGGCGCGTGCTGGCGGTGCTGCAGTTCCTGCGCAAGCACTGACCCGCTCGACCGGTACGGCGACTCCCGCGATCAACGGCTGACGGGACCGGCTTCCGCCGGGGTGAAGCCGAACACGTCCCCGTAGAAGGACAGTTCGGCCTCCAGCGCGGCGACCATGGCGGCGCGGCCCCGGAAGCCGTGCCCCTCCCCCTCGAAGAGCAGGTGGCGGTGGGGCACCCCCTGCTCGGCCATCCGTTCCAGGAACCGCTTGCTCTGATCGGGCGGGCAGATCACGTCGTCGGCGCCCTGCAGGAGGAGGAACGGGGTGGTGACCGCCGCGGTACGGGACGCCGGCGACCGCTCGTGGTAGCGCTCCGGCACGGACGCCGGGGGCCCGACGAGCGAGTCGAGGTAGTGCGCCTCGAAGTCGTGGGTGAGGCCCTGAGCCAGAGACCACAGGTCAAGCACCGGGTAGTAGAGCGTTGCGCACGCGTAGACGTCGGTCGCCGACAGGGAGACCGCGGCCGTGAAGCCGCCAGCGCTGTGCCCCCGGATCGCCAGGCGCCCGGCGGCGGCCACCCCCTCCCGGACCAGCGCGCGGGCGACCGCCGCGCAGTCGTCGACGTCCACCACGCCCCACTGACCGCGCAGCCGCTCGCGGTACGCGCGCCCGTAGCCGGGGGTGCCCCCGTAGTTGACGTCGACGACGCCGATGCCCCGCGACGTGAAGTAGGCGATCTCCAGGTTCAGCGTGAGGGGCGCCCGCAGCCCGGGGCCGCCGTGGGCCCAGACGACATACGGAGGCCGTTCGCGCTCGGGGCCGGTGGCGTCCCGGTTTTGCGGCTCGTACACGTTGGCGTGGATCGGCCGCCCGCCGGGACCGGTGAACACGCGCGACACCGGCTCGGGAAGGAACTTCGGGTCGACGGGGACGCGGGGCGCCGGGTTCACCGGGCGGCCCGTCACGGTGGCCGTGTCCACCTCGACGACCTCGTACGGCGACCGGCTGTCGGCGGCGACGCCCACGACGCGGCCGCCGGTGGCATCGAGGTGCGGCAGCCACTCGGTCCACGGCCCGGCCACGTCGACCGGCGCGCCTCCGGCCGCGTCCATGACCGCCAGGCGCTGCGCCCCGGCGCCGTGCAGCACGGCGACGCGCCCGCCCGGCAGCGGGACGAACCAGCGCAGGCCGAGGCGCTGGCAGCCGGCGACGTCCTCCTCGGCCGGGTGGAGCGCCTCGGCGGCGCCGGTCTCCGGGTCGACGCTGTACAGAGTCCACCAGCCGGTGCGCTCGCAGGCGGCCAGCACCCGTCCGTCCGCTCCCCACTCGGCCTGGGCGACCGGGTCTCCCGGCCCGCCGGTCAATGTGCGGACCCTCCGGGCCGTGCCGTCCGGGCCGATGTCGGCGATGCGCAGCTCGGCGGCGTCCCACGGCATGTGCGGGTGATCCCAGGCGAGCCAGACCGCCTGCCGCCCGTCCGGGGAGAACCTGGCGCCCGAGACGAAGCGGTGCCCGTCGTCGCAGACCTGGCGCACCGCGGCCCGGTCCCCGGCGGCGGACCCGTCCAGCGGGACGGCGACCAGCAGCCGCCGCAGGTCGCCCGGGCCCTCTCCGGTGAACTCCTCCAGCACGCAGCGGACCTCGCCCCGGGCCGGGTCGATCTCGGGCTCCGCCCAGCGCAGGCCGCCGCCGACCGGCGAGACCGGGGTCAGCGGCCGCGGCCGGGCGTCCGGGACGTCCGGCTCGCACGCGTACAACCGCTGGTCGGGGAGGTGGACGAACACGGCCACCACGCCCCGGTCCCCCGGCGCCGCCGCCCAGGGCCGGCCGCCGTACTCGATCACCCTGCTGCGGACGTTCCACGGGGCCGGCAGCACGGAGACCGCCGAGCCGTCCCGCGTCCGCCGCATGAGCACGGTGCGGCCGTCCTCCTCTGGACGCGGCTCGACCCACCAGACCTCGTCGCCGACGAGACCGACGTACGACGGGAAGGCCGGCTGCCCCGCGGTCATGCCCGTGGTCGCCAGCTCCGCCGTGATCGGCGACGCCCACGACCCGTACGGCGCGGGAGCAGCGCTCATCGGTTCTTCTCCTTCGCATCGTCGAGCCTGACACGGCGAATCAGGAATCCCCGCCGCATAACGTATCTAGCCCCCCAAACCACACCAAAAGAGACCGGTCAGGAATCGAGAAGCGCCGGTCAGCGAGCCGCAACTAGCCTGACCACCCCGGGTCGACGCGACCCACGACTCCAAGGAGTGACGATGAGCGACTCTTCCACCGAGGGAATCAAGACCGTCCTGCACCCCGTGTCCGACCTGGCCAAGGCCAAGGAGGTGTACGCCGCCCTGCTGGGCATGGAGCCGCAGCACGACAGCGCCTACTACGTGGGCTTCGACGTCGCCGGCCAGCACATCGGGCTGGTGCCGGGCGGCGGGCCGCAGGGCATGAGCTCGCCGGTCGCGTACTGGCACGTGCCGGACATCGAGGCGAAGCTGGCCGAGGTGACCGCCGCGGGGGCCGTCGTGAAGGAGGCCGCGCACGACGTCGGCGGCGGCCGCCTGGTGGCCACCGTCACCGACCTCGACGGCAACGTCCTCGGCCTGCTCCAGGACTGAGCGGCACGTGACGGCGGCGCCGAACGCGACCCCGGCCGGCGTCGGCCGGACGGGCGTCGCGCCCGGCGGACGCCGCCCATCAGGTAGACAGTGGACTGTCGCCGCGACCGCGGCCCCCGCCCACCGGGACGGAGAGAGGATGAGCATGACCACGAGGACGGACAGGCAGTCGCCCGAGCCGCACGTCGCCGACAGCCACGATCTGATCCGCGTGCACGGCGCGCGCGAGAACAACCTCAAGGACGTCAGCGTCGAGCTCCCCAAGCGCCGGCTGACGGTGTTCACCGGCGTCTCCGGCTCGGGCAAGAGCTCGCTGGTGTTCGACACGATCGCGGCCGAGTCGCAGCGGCTGATCAACGAGACCTACAGCGCCTTCGTGCAGGGGTTCATGCCGACGCTGGCACGGCCCGAGGTCGACGTGCTCGACGGGCTGACGACGGCGATCATCGTCGACCAGCAGCGGATGGGCGCCGACCCCCGTTCCACGGTCGGCACCGCCACCGACGCCAACGCCATGCTGCGCATCCTGTTCAGCCGGCTCGGGCGGCCGTACATCGGCTCCCCCCAGGCGTTCTCCTTCAACGTCGCCTCGGTCAGCGGAGCCGGCTCGATCTCCATGGAGCGCGAGGGCCGGACCGTCAAGGAGCGCCGCACCTTCAGCGTCACCGGCGGCATGTGCCCGCGCTGCGAGGGCCGCGGCTCGGTCAACGACATCGACCTGACGCAGCTGTACGACGACACCAAGTCGCTCAACGAGGGCGCGCTCACGATCCCCGGCTACAGCATGGACGGCTGGTACGGCCGGATCTTCAGCGGCTGCGGCTTCTTCGACCCGGACAAGCCGATCAGGAAGTTCACGAAGAAGGAGCTCGACGACCTGCTCCACAAGGAGCCGACCAAGATCAAGGTCGACAACATCAACCTGACGTACGAGGGCCTGATCCCGAGGATCCAGAAGTCGATGTTGTCCAAGGACGTCGCCTCCCTGCAGCCGCACATCCGCGCGTTCGTCGAGCGGGCCGTGACGTTCACCACCTGCCCCGAGTGCGGCGGCACCCGCCTCAGCGAGGCGGCCCGGTCGTCGAAGATCAAGGGGATCAGCATCGCCGACGCCTGCGCGATGCAGATCAGCGACCTGGCCGCATGGGTCGGCGGCCTCGACGAGCCGTCGGTGGCGCCGCTGCTCGTCGCGCTGCACCATACCCTCGAGTCGTTCGTGGAGATCGGGCTGGGCTACCTCTCGCTCGACCGGCCGTCGGGCACGCTGTCGGGCGGCGAGGCGCAGCGCACCAAGATGATCCGCCACCTCGGCTCCTCGCTCACCGACGTCACCTACGTCTTCGACGAGCCCACCATCGGACTGCACCCCCACGACATCCAGCGGATGAACGACCTGCTCCTGCGGCTGCGGGACAAGGGCAACACGGTGCTCGTCGTGGAGCACAAGCCGGAGATGATCCAGATCGCCGACCACGTCGTCGACCTCGGTCCCGGCGCCGGCACGGCGGGCGGCAGCGTCTGCTTCGAGGGCACGGTCGACGGGCTGCGGGCCAGCGGGACCCTCACCGGGCGGCACCTGGACGACCGCGCCTCCCTGAAGCCGTCGGTGCGGACGCCCTCGGGCGTGCTGGAGGTGCGCGGCGCCCGCGCCCACAACCTGCGGGACGTCGACGTCGACATCCCGCTCGGCGTGCTCGTCGCCGTCACCGGGGTGGCGGGCTCGGGCAAGAGCTCGCTGATCCACGGCTCGGTGTCGGGGCGGGACGGCGTAGTCGCTGTCGACCAGACCCCGATCCGCGGCTCGCGGCGGAGCAACCCGGCGACGTACACCGGACTACTCGACCCGATCCGCAAGGCGTTCGCGAAGGCCAACGGCGTGAAGCCGGCGCTGTTCAGCGCCAACTCGGAGGGCGCCTGCCCCGCCTGCAACGGCGCCGGCGTCATCTACACCGACCTGGCGATGATGGCCGGCGTCGCCACCACCTGCGAGGAGTGCGAGGGGAAGCGCTACCAGGCCTCGGTGCTGGAATACCACCTCGGCGGACGCGACATCAGCGAGGTCCTCGCGATGTCGGTGGTGGAGGCGGAGGAGTTCTTCGGCGCCGGCGAGGCCCGCACGCCGGCCGCCCACGCCGTCCTCGGCCGGCTCGCCGACGTCGGGCTCGGCTACCTCAGCCTCGGCCAGCCGCTCACCACGCTGTCGGGCGGCGAGCGGCAGCGGCTCAAGCTGGCCACCCACATGGCCGCCAACGGCGGCGTCTACGTCCTCGACGAGCCGACCGCCGGTCTCCACCTCGCCGACGTCGAGCAGTTGCTCGGCCTGCTCGACCGGCTCGTCGACTCCGGCAAGTCGGTCATCGTCATCGAGCACCACCAGGCGGTCATGGCGCACGCCGACTGGATCATCGACCTCGGTCCCGGCGCCGGCCACGACGGCGGCCGGGTCGTCTTCGAGGGCACCCCGGCCGACCTCGTCGCCGCCCGCTCCACCCTCACCGGCGAGCACCTCGCGGCCTACGTGGGCGGCTGACCCGGGCCGCGGAGCGGCCGCTCGCGCGGGGGCGAGTGGACGAGCCGCCGCCGACCTGGGAAAATGCCGACGTGCACCACAACCGCTCCACACCCGACGACGTCGTTCCCCCGCAGCGCCTGCGCGACCTCGCGCTGCTGCGGCGGGTGCGCGACCGGATGGACCGGGAGTACGCGCGGCCGCTGGACGTCGAGGCGCTCGCCCGCGGGGTGAACATGTCGGCCGGGCACCTCAGCCGGGAGTTCCGGCGCGCCTACGGAGAGTCGCCGTACGCGTATCTGATGACGCGGCGCATCGAGCGGGCGATGGCGCTGCTGCGCCGCGGCGACCTCAGCGTCACCGAGGTCTGCTTCGCGGTCGGCTGCTCGTCGCTGGGCACGTTCAGCACCCGCTTCACCGAGCTGGTCGGGATGCCGCCCAGCGCCTACCGGCGGGAGGCGGCCCGTGCCACGGCGGGGCTGCCATCGTGCGTGGCGAAACAGGTGACGAGGCCGATCAGGAATCGAGAAGCCCCGGCCGGCGCGCCGCAACTAGCCTGACCGGCATGGACATCACCATCCACACCTGCGCGCTTCCGCACGACGACCCGGAGGCCTCCCTGGCCTTCTACCGCGACACCCTCGGTTTCGAGGTCCGCACCGACGTCGGGCACGGCAGGATGCGCTGGATCACGGTCGGTCCTCCCGGCCAGCCCGGCACCTCGATCCTCCTCGCGCCGCCGGCGGCCGACCCCGGCATCACCGACGAGGAGCGCCGCACCATCGTCGAGATGATGGCCAAGGGCACCTACGGCTGGCTCCTGCTGGCCACCCGTGACCTCGACGACACGTTCGAGAAGCTGCAGGCCGGGGACGCCGAGGTCGTCCAGGAGCCGATGGAGCAGCCGTACGGGGTCCGCGACTGCGCCTTCCGCGACCCCGCGGGCAACCTGCTCCGCATCCAGGAGCTTCGCTGAGGGGTCGCTGTCGGCGACCTTTTGAGTAGGGGTGTACTCATCCCCGCGCGGCACGCCTCATGTGACGGTGGTGCGTGTCTCACTCAGCGAAGGGCGGCCGCGTGGAAAGCGAACTGTTCCCCATCGTCAGCGCAATCCTGGCCGGACTGCTGATCGAGCTGGTCCGGCCCTCGGCCCGGCTGTGGGCCGGCGGGCTGCTCGCGCTCGTCCTGGGCGCTCTCGCCACGTTCGTCAGCGGGGAGTCCGAGATCAGCTGGGCCTTCCTGCTCTTCGACATCCCGCTCGTCGCGGTCACCTCGTTCGCGACGATCTGGGCGGTCCGCCTGCTTCGCCGCCGGTCGGCGGAACGGTCGTGAACCGCGACGGCGGATTCCGCTGGTCCCGGGCCGGTTCGCTCGGCATCCGGATGGACGAGGCCGGCGACCGATGGTGGTCGGGGCGGGTGACCAGCCTCCTCGTCCGTTCCGACGGCCGGGTCCTGGCGGGCACGGAGACCGGCGGGGTCTGGGTCGCCGACGAGGACGGCCGGGCCGGGCTCGCGCTGAGCGCGGCGTGGGAGCGCCCCGAGATCGGCGCCATGGCGTTCGGCCCGGACGGCGAGGGGCACGTGTTCGCCGGGGGCGGGGGTTTGTACGTGACCGACCAGTCGAGCGCCCTGCCGCTGCTCGACTGGCACCCGATCACCTCGATCCAGGCCCGTTCGCCGGGAGGCGTCGTCGCCCTCGGCGTCCTGACGACGCCGCGCCGCCTGGTGGTGGCGTGCGGGGCGGGCGTCCTGTGGTCCGACATCCCGGCGGCCACTCCGGGCGGGTGGGCCGACGGGTACGTCTGGAACGCCGTGACCGGCCTCCCGGACGTCTTCAGCATGGCGATCGGGTCTCGGGACCGGACGCCGCGCGCCCAGCCGGCTGGGGTGCAGGACACGACGATCGTCCTGGGAGCGGCGGGCGGCGGCATCCGGGTCGGCGACTGGCGGAGCGGAGCGCTCACGTTCACGCAGGCCACCGTCAACGGGATCAACCCGAGCGACATGTCCGCGACCTCGGTGGCGGCCTGCGAGCGGCAGCCCAGCCGCCTGTACGCCGCGGTCAGCGGACGGAACGGGCGACTGCTGGCCGTCCTGCGCTCCGACGACGGCGGCGACGTCTGGAACGTCTGCGGCTACACCCCCGAGGAGTTCGGCCTCCTCGACGGCTACCTCGGCGACGCCGGGCAGTTCCACTCGGCCGTCGGCGTGCACCGCACGCGCCCCGACACCCTCGCGGTGGGATGGCTGGGCGGCCCCGCCTACTCCACCGACGGCGGGATCACCTGGAGCCGGCCCGGAGGAGACGTCCACGCCGACAAACACGCCGTCGTCTTCGCCCCCGACGGCGGCGGCCGGGTGTACGTCGGATGCGACGGCGGCGTGTTCTCCACCGACGACATGGGCGGCTCCTACCGCAGCCTGTGGAACAGGCCCCTGCCGACGCTCCAGTGCTACAGCAGCGACGGCGCCCGCCAGTCATGGGGAGGGGCCGGGGTCAGCGCGCAGATCCCGGGCATCGTCGCGACGGGCACCCAGGACAACGGCAACGTGTTCGCCGTCGTCGAGCCGGGCGGAGAGGAGTACCGCCCGCTCACCGACGGAGACGGGGGGTTCTGCGCCGCGCTGACCGCGATCCCGTGGGTGCTCACCGTCCTGTCCCTGCAGGCCGGCCCGTCGCCCATCGTCGCGCACCACTGGAACGAGACCGAGCGGCGCTTCGACGTGACGTACGAGCCGAAGATCGTCGCCGCCGGGCCCGGGCAGAAGGCAGGCGATCCGCTGCGGGCGCCGCTGTGCGTGGAGGCCGTGACCCGTCCGCGGCTGAACTCGCACGACCCCGCCATGCACGCGGTGGCGACGGTGGGCCCGAACCTGTACGGCCTGGTCGCCGAGCCCGGGCTGGGAGGCGGCGGCTCCTCCGGCGGCGGCCCCGAGGTCGTCTGGGGCGGCGGCACCCCTGCCTGGCGGTACCTGGGATCGGCGCCCGACAACCTGGATCTGTGGGCCGCCGGCTCCTACAACGGCGACCTCGTCTACGCAGGCACCGGCAACCGGCGCATGTTCGGCTTCGACCGCAAGGGCGGCCGGACCGAGTTCGGGGTGCTCGACCTGCCGCGCAACGCCGGGGTCATCCACCGCATCGTGCAGCTCGCGGATCTGTCGGCGTTCGCCGTCAACCGGACCGCCAAGGGGTCGATCCTGTACTACCAGTCGGGCGGGTTCGCGTGGCGGCCCGTCTTCGAGCCGGGCGACACCATCTGGGCCTTCGAGGTGTGCGGCGACCAGGAGCACGGGGCGGTCCTCGTGGCGGCGACGGAGACCGCCGTCCACTCCAGCTACGACTGGGGCGCCACCTGGTACGTCGCCTCGGACGGGCTCCCGCGAAACCCCCGCTGCGCCGACCTGCGCCATCGGGCCGACAGCGTCGGGGGACGTGTCTATCTGTCCACGTACGGATGGTCCATCTGGGCCGCCGAGCTGCCGGACGGACCGCCGCCGCCGCACGCCGAGGACCTCCGCCTGGCCCCCGAGCTGCGCCGGCTTCTCTCCCTCACCCAAAGACTGTGGGCCGACGGCGACACCGAGGGCGCCCACCGGAACGCCCTCCAGGCCCTGGAGACGTACCGGGACCTCGCCCGGACCGATGCCGACGCCGAGACGCCCGAGGTCGCCGGCGACCTGGTGGCCTTCGCGGGTTATCTCCCGCCGCAGCCCGCTGTGGAGGCGGCCGAGGCGGGCGTCGCGGTCTACCGCCGGCTAGCCGCCCTCGACCCCGCTCACCGGCGCGCCCTGGCCTCCGCCCTCTACCAGCTCGCCGTACGCCGCTACTCCGCCGCGCCTCCCGGTCGGGCCGGCGCCGATGCGGACGAGCCCGGCCGGGAGGCCATCGCGATCGACCTCGAAGCCCTCCCCGAGATGACTCCGTCCGGGAAGCTCGGCGTGGCCGGTGAGCTCGAGTACGTGACCGGCTACATCGTTCCGGGCCAGGTCGCCATCGACGCCGCCGCCGTCGCCACCCAGGTCTTCCGCGACGCCGCCGGCGCCGACGCCTCCCTGG
>NZ_KI866522.1:499054-558967 GCF_000511135.2 Microbispora sp. ATCC PTA-5024
AGCGGCAGCAGCAGTTCGCGTGGTCGTTGCATGTGCTGTCGGCCCGGTATCAGCAGGCGGGGCGGGCGGCCGAGGCCCATGGCCTGGGCACCGAGGCGCTTGGTCTGCTCCCCCGCGTGGCCTCCGCCTCGGATGCGGTACGGGCCGACGTGGCGGCCAACCTGATGTACCTGTCCGGATACCTGCTTCCCGGCGAGGAAGCCGTCACGCTGGCGTTCGCCGTCACCGATGTGTACCGCGCGCTCCTCGCGAGCTCGGGATCGGAGGAGGCGAGACACGCGCTCGCCACCGCCCTGAACAACCTCGCCGCCCGCCTGACCGCCGCCGGCCGACCGGACGAGGCGCAGGCCGCCACCCGCGAGGCGCAGGCCCTGTCGTAGGGACACGCCCGCTCCCCCGTACGCGATGCGCTTACGGGGCGGCGCGTGACGATCCCGGGGTCGGGAGGACGGGCGCGGCGGCGGGCTCACTCCGCCCTGAGGATCCGGGAGACCGCGAGGCGGGCCATCGAGCGAGCGGGCTGGGCGGCGATGGCCGCGGCTGCCGCCAGGGTCACGGGGGTGATGAGGGCCAGCGTCGCGACCGGGACCGGGGGCACGTAGACCATCGGGGTGTAGTCATGGGTCACCAGGCGCCAGAGCCCCCGGCCCGCGATCAGGCCGAGGGGGACGCCGGCGATCAGGCCGAAGGCGCCGAGCGTGCCCG
This sequence comes from Microbispora sp. ATCC PTA-5024, assembly GCF_000511135.2. Taxonomy (NCBI): domain Bacteria; kingdom Bacillati; phylum Actinomycetota; class Actinomycetes; order Streptosporangiales; family Streptosporangiaceae; genus Microbispora; species Microbispora sp. ATCC PTA-5024. The sequence continues at coordinate 499,760 of NZ_KI866522.1, forward strand.
CCTGGGTCAGCATGATCAGGCGCGCCTGGGGGCGGGTCATGCCGAGGGCCCGCAGGACCGCGATGTCGTGCCGCCTCCTGCGCCCCGTGATCGTCACCGCGTGAGCGGCGGCGGCAACGGCCAGCGCGGCCAGGAAGACCGCGAGTGCCCCCGGCAGGATCCGGACGTCCCTGAACTCGCTCATCTGCGGCGGCATGATCGCGGGTACCAGGCCGATCTTAGGGCCCACCAGCCGGGACAGCCGTGCGACGGCGGCGCCGGTGTCGGCGCCCGGGCGGAACACGACATGGCCCAGGTGCAGGTCGAAGGTCCGGAAGGCCCGGTCGTAGCCCTCGGCCGTGACCAGGGCCCCGTCGTCGTAGGTGTTGGAGACGCCGATGGGCAGGAACCCGATCGCCGAGACCCGGAAGTCGGCCGACGCCCCCCGCCCGGTGATCCTGACCACGTCACCGACCCCGGCCCGCAGGCGCTCCGCCGTGGTGACGCCGAGCAGGACGTCGGCGTCGGTCACCGGGGGGTGGCCGCTCACCACGACCGACGGGACGGCGTTCCGGACGGGCCTCGACCCGTACACCACATAGGCGTTGCCTCCCGTGGAGGCCGCGCCGACGCGCGCGTCGGCAACGGCCAGCACGTCGGGGTCAGTGGCCACCTTGGGCAACACCCCGGCTGATCCCTCCCCGTTGTACCCGAGGAAGACGAGGAGGTGATGGGTCTGCCCGAACCGCTCGGGATGCTCTGACGCGTCCTGCACGCCGGTGGAGAAGGTGAACGCGGCCGTCACGCCGAGGACCCCCGCCAGCGTGCCGGACAGCGCGGAACGGATCGGGAGTCCCTGCCCGCGGCCCAGCGCGTACCGGAGACCGGTCACCACCGGCACCGGCAGTCCGGCCCGCGTGGCCGCCGACACCAGGGCCGACGCGGGCGGCGTCCGGGTCCGTACGGCGGCGGACCGCGCGATCCGGGCGGCGACGACGGTGGTGACCGCGACCAGCAGGGGGACCACGACCAGCGGCGGCAGCAGGACCACCGGATCGAAATCGGCCCCCGGACGGGGCTCGAAGTTGGCGGCGGCCCCGATCGGCATCCAGGGGGAGGCGGCCGCCGCCCCCAACACTCCGAGGACTGTTCCCGCGATCGTGGCCGCGACCGGCCCGAGGGCCGCTGCGAGGGCCTCCTGCCGGGGCGTCAGCCCGCTCGCCCGCAGGGTCCGCAGGTCGGCGAGGACGCCGCCGGTGGACCGCAGGAGATGCTGCCCGACCAGCAACGTCGCGGCGGCGAGGGCGGCGAGGGCGAACGCGAGCAGGCTCACCGCCTCGTAGTCCAGCAGTTGGTCGTAGTGCCGTCCCGTCTCGGCCAGGGTGTCGATCTGTACCGGGTGTCCAATGAGCGTGGCCATCTGCGTCCGGAGCCGCTCCACTCCGGCGGCACCGTCCGCGAGCCTGACCAGGGCGATGGAGAATCCCTTGTGGTGAGCCCCCAGTAAGTTGTCACGATATTTCTGGAAAAGACCAGGTGATGGGAGCACGACACCAGGGCCGTCGACGCCGTCGGAGAAGTACGGCGACCTGATGATCCCCACGATGGTCGCCGTCACGGTCGGCCCGTGCCCGCCCGGCGTCGCCCCTCCGGACTCCGCGACGAGGTCGACCTCCTCGGGCGTGTCGAGCTGGATCCGGACGGTGTCCCCCACGCCCTTGCCGTACAACCGGGTGAACCGCCACTGCACCACGACCTCGTCCGCCCGGCGCGGATCCGGCAGCCGCCCGGCGAGCACCACCGGACGTTCCAGGTCCCGCCACATGGCGGCGTCCACGGGTGGCACGCACGACCAGTTGAGCGGCATGTCGTCGACGTGGATCCCGGCGATCGCGTAGGGCGCGACCCCCTCGACCCCCGGCAGCGCGCGCACCCGGTTCCAGTCGAGATCCGGCTCCTGGTTGGACACCAGGGCGTCCGCGGGCAGGGTCACCGCCCGCAGTCTGTCGAGCGCGCTCGCCCCGCGCCGCGCCCCCGCCACCGCGGTCAGCACGGTGGCCAGCGCGAACGCCACCACGAGGGCCAGCGCAAGCATCGCCCGCCACCGCCGCCGCAGTTCCAGCGCGAGCCAGGCTCCCAGGAAACCCACGCTCAGACTCTGCTATGGCCCGGTCACGCGGTGAAGTGTGCTAGCACCACTCCGCACGGCCGCCGTCGTTGTCGGACCGGGCGGTCTCGAGGAACCGGAGAAACGCGGCGAACGCCGCGTCCGTACGAGCGGTGTCTCCGGTCGCGTCCCGGTCGAGCAGCAGACCGCGGACGACGGCCAGGGTCGTGGTCGCCAGAGCGGGGGCGTCGTCGCCGTGTCCGGTCCGCAGGCCCTCCTCCAGGACGTCCAGCCAGTCGGTGGTCGCGGCACGGCGGAACTCCGGCCACAGCGCGGGGTCGTCGTGGACGCGGGCGAACAGCCGGACGAACGACGCCCCCTCCGGGCCGGTCACCGTCGCCCAGGCCCGGCCGAGGGTCCGCTCGTACGGCTCGTCCCGCGGCGCCAGCGCCTCGCGGAACAGGTGGAGCTGGCGCCGCCGCGCCTCCCCGAGCACCTCGCGGAGCAGCCGTTCACGGGTGCCGAAGTGGTAGACGAGCATGCGCGGCGAGGTGCCGGCGGTGGCGGCCAGCGCGGGAAGGCCGGATCCCAGGCCGTGGGCCAGCACATGGTCCGTGCAGGCGGCCAGCAACCGCTCCCTGATCTCCCGCTGCGGACGCCTGCCCATCGAAGCCCTTTCGCGTAATGACCGTTACGCTTATTATGCGTCGTGAGGACGGGAGGGCAGACGTGCGGGTCGTGTTCGTCCACGGAGCCTGCGTGCGGGACGGAGCGTGGTGGTGGCGGAGGACCGCCGCCCACCTCGCGGACGGCGGTGTGGTGAGCACCGCTCCGCCGTTGCCGAGCTGCGGGGAGACCGGACTGGCGCCGGGCGACGGCGGGCCGTCCCTGCCGGACGACGTGGCGGCGGTGCGGGCGCACATCGCGGCGTCGGACGAGCCCGCCGTGGTGGTGGCGCACAGCTACGGCGGCGTCGTCGTGAGCGAGGCGGCCGCCGGGCTCCTCCAGGTCCGCCACCTGCTGTTCGTCGCGAGCTTCCTGCCGGAGCCCGGCGAGAGTCAGGCCTCGTTCGGCGACGGCTCCCCCGCGCCGTACCTCGACCTGACCCCCGACGGGACCTTCGGCGTACGGCGGGAGCTCGTGGCGCGGACGTTCATGCAGGACTGCGCCGAGGAGGACGTCGAGCAGGGGCTCGCGAGGCTCGTCCGGCAGACTGCCGCCGCGACCGCACAACCGGTGGCGGCGGCGGCCTGGCGGCACATCCCGTCCACCTACCTGGTGTGCGCCCGCGACGACGGCACCCCGCCCGCCGTGCAACGCGCGCAGGGCCGGCGGGCCGGCCGGGTCGTGGAAATCGACGCCGGGCACCACCCGTTCCTGTCCCGGCCCCGGGAGGTCGCGTCCCTGGTCCTGGACCCGTGACCGTGCCCGCGCGCCTCGCAGGGTCTCAGCTGGTGGCGCCCCAGGTGAGGGAGAGGCCGGTGGCGGCGCGTTCGGTCCGGATCTCCATCATGCTGCCGAGGATGGTGGCGTGGTCGGACACCACGGGCGTGGCGTCGAGTGCGTAGGTGATCCGGGTGCTGACGAGCACCGGACTGCCCTGCGGCTCGTGGAGGTGACGGGCGGCGGCGGGGTCGAGCAGACCGGGCCTGACCACCTCGGACGCCCGGGCGACCGTCACCCCCGCGTCGGTGAGGGCCGTGTACAGGGAGACGGCGGTGAAGTCGCGGTCGCGGATCCGGTCGGCTATTGGCCGGCGGACCCAGGAAACCTGGTGCACGGCGGGACGTCCCGCGAACTCGCGGACCCGCTCCAGCCGCATAGCGGTGTCGCCGGGACGCAGCCGCAGCTCCGCGGCGATCCGGGCGGGAGCCCGGCGCACCGCCCGCCCGGCCACCGAGGTGCGCACGTCGTGGCCCTGTTTGCGCAGGTCGTCGACCAGGCTGCGGAGCGAGTCGAGCTGGTACGCCAGGTGGGGCGGGGCGACGAACGTGCCCCTGCCGGGCTGCTGCACGATCAGCCTCTCGTCGCTGAGCTCCCGCAACGCCTGGCGCAGCGTCATGAGGGTCACCCCGTAGGAGGCGCTCAGCTCCCGTTGCGGCGGCAGGGCCTCACCGGGGGCGTAGTGTCCCGACCGGATCTTCGCGGCGAGGTCGGCGGCGATGGCGCGGTATCTCGCCTCGTGCCCGGCGGCGGCGGTCATCGTGGTCGGTCACACTCCTGGTCGAGGGCCTGCCGCAGGGTCGCGAGGAAGGCCCGCAGGTCGTCCGGCCCGGCCCCGTCGAGCACCCGCCGCATGACCGCGGCGCCGACCACCACGCCGTCGGCGTGCCGGCGGGCTTCGCGTGCCTGGTCGGGGGTGGAAATGCCAAATCCTAGCAAGACCGGCCGGTCGGTGACGCGCCTGATCCACTCGGTGAGCTCGGCCGACGAAGCGGCGAGGCAGGCACGCTCACCGGTGGTGCCCATCAGCGACACCGCGTAGACGAATCCGCGGCTGCGACCCGAGATCTCCGCCAGCCGGGGCTGCGGAGTCGCCGGCGACGCCAGCAGGACAAGCTCGATCCCGGCGGCGCCGGCCACGTCCGTCAGCTCGTCCGCCTCGTGCACCGGCAGGTCGGGCACGATGAGGCCGCCGACGCCGGCCCGGCGCAGCGCGGCGCAGAACGCCTCGGGACCGTCGTGCAGCACCAGGTTGTAGTAGGTGCTGACGACCAGCGGAACGCCCAGGTCCGGCATGCCGGACAGGTCGGAGAGGATCCGGCGGGTGCTCGCTCCCCGGGCCAGTGCCGTGTCGCTGGCCTGCTGGATGGTGGCGCCGTCCAGCGTCGGGTCGGAGAAGGGCAGGCCGACCTCGATCGCGTCCGCCCCGGCGGCGGCGAACGCCCGCAGGTACTCCGTCCAGCCGGGCGTGATCCCCCCGGTCACATACGGCATGAGCAGGCCGCGGCCGGTGTCCCGGCGGGCACGCAGGTGGCGTTCGACCGCGCCCGCGGCCAGGGTGGGGTTCGTCACAGCAGCTCCTTGAAGGTGGAGACGTCCTTGTCGCCGCGGCCGGACAACGTCATCAGCACGGTCGATCCCGCGGGCAGGTCGCCGTCGCCCGCCGCGTGGATCACCCAGGCGAGGGCGTGCGCCGATTCGAGTGCCGGGACGATGCCTTCGGCGCGCGCGAGCCGTACCGCCGCGGCGACCGCCTCGTCGTCGGTCACCGTGACGTAGCGGGCCCGGCCCAGGTCGCGCAGGTGGGCGTGCTCCGGGCCGACTCCCGGATAGTCGAGCCCGGCGGCGATGGAGTGCGCCTGGGTGATCTGCCCGTCGCCGTCCTGCAGGAACAGCGAACGGCAGCCGTGCAGGACGCCGAGCCGGCCGCGGGCCGCCCCGGCCCCGCCCTCCGCCTCGACCCCGACCAGGCGTGCCGAGGTGTCGGCGAATCCGGCGAACGTGCCGGCCGCGTTGGAGCCGCCGCCGACGCACGCGACGACGTGGTCCGGCACGCCGGTCCGCAGCTCGGCGGCGCACTGCACGCGAGCCTCGTCGCCGATGACCCGCTGGAACTCCCTCACCATCCAGGGGTACGGATCCGGCCCGACGACCGAGCCGATGCAGTAGTGGGAGTCGCCGGTCGCGCCCACCCAGTGCCGCATGGCCTCGCTGGTCGCGTCCTTGAGGGTACGGCTGCCCGTGGTCACGGGGACGACCTCGGCGCCCAGCATGCGCATCCGGAAGACGTTCAGCGCCTGCCGCTCGATGTCGCGCTCGCCCATGAACACCGTGGCCTCCAGGCCGAGCAGCGCGGCGGCGGTCGCGGTGGCCACGCCGTGCTGGCCCGCTCCCGTCTCGGCGATCAGCCTGCGCCGTCCCATCCGGGCGGCCAGCAGGGCCTGGCCCAGCACGTTGTTGATCTTGTGGGATCCGGTGTGGGTGAGATCCTCGCGCTTGAGGTACAGCTCCACGCCCAGCGCGTCCGACAGCCGGCGGGCCGGGGTGAGCGGGGTCGGGCGTCCGGCGTGCACGGCGAGCAGCCGCGCCAGGTCGCCGCGGAACCCCGGGTCCGCCCAGGCCTCCCGGAACGCCTCGTCCACCTGGCGGCACGCCTCCACCAGGGACTCGGGCGCGTACCGCCCGCCGTACTCGCCGAACCGCCCTCGTGCCAGGGGCTCGCCCATCGTCCCGTCGCGTGGGACCGGCTCACGCCACGGCGGCACAACTCGCATGCCACGCTCCGATCGTTATAGAACTCTATGATGAGTTCTATAACAGTGGCACAAGCGGCCGATAGGCGCCACCGGACGTGCCGGTAAGAAGCGCGTCATGAGCCCAAACGAGCTTGGTGCTCAAGCGGGGCATCGACACCTCCACCCCCATCCGGGCGACTCAGTTCCAGATGGTCGGCGCCTTCGATGAGGTCCTCCGCGAGCTCATCGTCGAGGGATGACGAGGGATCCGCCGGTTGATCCCGATCGCCCCGTCTGCCCGGCTGCTCGGGGTGGCGGCCGTGTGGTCAGCTTGAAGATCGAGAATCTCGCATGCTCAGCGTGATGTGCGGGAATTGCACCGGCATGGGTGGTTGGTCCGCCTGTATGTTCCACGCTTCCCCCGTCCTGCCGGAGTCGAGGACGTGTTCTGCTGCCGCGGCGACGTGGTCGGGTTCGGCGATTGCGATTCCGTACCCCGTCAGCGTGCCGCGGTGGACGGCGACGAGACGGGTATCAGTGAACCCGGGGCACAGTGCGTTGACGGTGATCCCATCGGGCTGCAGGAGCAGCGCCAGCGAGCGGGTGAGACCGATGAGCGCGTGCTTGGCCGTCGCGTAGTACGGGTCGGGAGATGCCGTGACGCCCGCGAGGCTCGATGTGATCAGGATGGCGCCGCCACCCTCGCGAAGGTGGGGTATCGCGGCGTTCACGCCGTAGACGGGGCCGTCGAGGTTGACGCGCATCGCGCGGTGATACTTCCCGGCGTCGAAGTCGTCGCCGAGACCCTGCTCGCCGGGGATGCCGGCGTTGAGACAGACCGCGTCGAGCCGGCCGAAGCGGTTCACCGCCTCGGCGACGGCGGCCTGGTTGTCCTCCAGGACGGCGACGTCGGCCTGGACGAAGTGGCAGCCAGTCTGCGCGGCCAGGTCAAGTCCCTCACCGCGGTCGACGTCGGCCACCGCGACGTGGTGGCCCGCCGCGGTGAAGCGGCGAACCATCGCCGCGCCGATGCCGTGGGCCCCGCCGGTGACCAGGATCACGCGCGGGTCAGCCATGGTTCCTCATCAGGGCCAGGGCGCCGCTGCGCCTGCCGTGCACCATCACAGCGCCCTGGGCGAGTGCGATCAGGACGATCAGCGCCCCGGTGCCCGCTGCGGGCACGCTGTCCACGGTGAGGGTGTAGGCGAACACCACCCGGATCGCCGCGTCGAGCAGGAACGCCGCCCCCCACGCGAGGCTGGCCAGCATCACCCAGCGCCGGAACACCCGGTTGCCGGCCCACAGCGAATCGACCCGTCGTGCGACACCGGCGGGGCTGACCTTCCCGGCCACGTCCAGCAGGAACGGCCGCCCGGTGGCCAGCGAGCCGAGGATCCACAGCCCCACCGCCCCGGTCAGCCAGCTCTCGCGGGCCAGCAGCACGCGGGCATCGCCGGTGACGAACGCGACCAGCAACGACAATGCCATGCTGACGATGACGAACACAGCGGTCGCGTCGAGGCGGCGCCGCCTGGCCCACGTCCAGCCGATCCCGGCCGCTGGCGCAAGGGCGGCCAGCAGCAGCGCCAGCCACTGGTTCACCCCGGCGCCGCGCGCCAGGTAGAACGCTGCCAGCGGGATGACGACGTCCAACGCCAGCGCGAGCACCGCGCCCGAGCGCCGCTCACCGGTCACGGCATTGCCTCCTTCGTGGTCGCGTGCCGGAAAAGCGACACCAGGTCCCGCACGTAGGCGTCGAGATCGAGGTCCGGGATGACGCTGAGCTGCGGGCCGATGACGTCGATGGCCGCGCGGACGGTCATGGCCATGGTGCGCGTACTGAAGTCGCGGAACTCGCCGGCGCGCTGGCCGCGCTCGAGGATCGCCTGCAACGGCGCCAGGCTCGTGCCGTACACGGACGCGTCGTGCGGCAACCGGGTCCGACCGTCAACGTCGGTGAAGTTCATCGCGATCGCGGTCAGCACCCGCACCTGTTTGCGGTGCATGTCGATGTAGGCGACGTTGGCCTCGATGTAGGTCTGCAGCTCCGCCCCCGCGCTTTGCCCGCTTGTCGTCCGCTCCGCCATGAACTCGGCGCCCTGCCGCAGGACCGAGGCGAACACCTCGTGGATGAGCTCCTCACGGCTGGCGAAGTGGTAGAGGATCGTGGTTTTGGTGACGCCTGCTCGTTTGGCGACCTCCGCCAGCGACGCCTTGGGCAACCCGAGCTCGGCGATGGCATCGATGGCGCACTCCACCAGTTGCGCGCGGCGCGCGATGTCGACGAACGTCCGCTCCGACTTACCGATCGGTATTTTTTCTGACCGCACGGTAATCACCGTAGCACGCCACCTCTCGGCACCGACGGACCGATTCGTCGCCCTGGGATCACACCTTCCGTACCGGCCCTCCGCTCCCGAACGTGTCCCCAGCCGTTCGCCCAGGTCAGCGGAGGCCCTACCGATCGGTGGGGATATGGCTGACGGCGTCTTCGAGGTCGGCGGTGGGTAGGCAGGGTGTGGCCGAGGAGTTCGGTGACGACGACGATGTCGAGCCCACGCGCAGGAGGTTGGTCGCCAAGGTGTGCCGCAGGATGTGGGCGGAAAGGGCGAGGGCGCCCGCGTCGTCGAGATGTGGTGTCGGTGGCGGGTTCGTCCATGAGCTGGTCGACCGCCCGGGCCGACAGACGCCCGCCGGGGCGATTGAGGAACAGCGCCGAGGTGTCGGCGCCGGGCCAGGAGGCGCGGTCGGTGCGCCACTTGGTGATGGAGGTCCGCGCGGTGCCGTCCAGGAGCGCGTCGGCTGCCCGGCCGTGGACAGCGGTGCGCAAACGCAGCCGAGGGCCGATCTTGTGTCGCCGTTCGCGGTGGACTTCTTCGCGTGCCCGCTCAGATCGGTCGGTGCACCCGATAGCGCAGGTGAAGCACCCGGTTGCCCTGAATCACGACGTCAGGATCCTCCAACAGGTGCTGCGCGTGGACCGACCCGAAGTAGCGCTTGCCGGACCCGAACACGACGGGTACGACGTCCATGCGCACTTCGTCGATCAGGCCCGCGGCGAGCACCTGGCCACCGACGTCGCCGGCGGCGACCTCGACCATGCGGTCACCCGCAAGCTCCTGCGCCGTGGCCACGGCCGCCTCGACGCCGTCGACGACGTCACCGCTGGACAACCAGTCGAACAGCGGTCCGGGCTGGTCATTCTCGTCCGCGACGAAGCCGTCCACCGACACCGAGCTGTACATGACCACCTTGCCCACGGGCTCTCCTCTGCTTCGGGGTGCCCCCAAGCCAGCGTGCCGTGAGCTGCCGCTCTTGTACGAAATCAATCGGCCGGCAGCGGCCAGCCGTCCAGCGCGTGACCGGGATGTTCGCGCAGGAACCGCCGCCGGACTTCGACGTACCGCGTCGGGGTGAGCCCGGTGAACGCCCGGAACTCGTGGCCGAAGTGGGCCTGGTCGAAGTAGCCTGCGCCACCGGCGAGGTCGCCCCAGTCGATCGGCCCGGCGGGGTCGATCGCGAACACGGTGGCGGCGAAGCGGTAGGTGCGGGCCAGCCGCTTCGGCCTGACACCGATGAGCTCCTTGAACCGCTGTGCCAGATGAGTGCTGCTGACACCGGCTGCCACGCCCAGGTCGCCGATCGCCACCGCCCCGCCGGCCGCCGCGATGACGCCGCTCCCATGGCGGACCAGCCCCAGACCGGCGGTCTCGCACAGCCGACGCATCAGCTCCTCCTCGAGCAGCGTCAGCATTTCGCGCGGTCCGCCGGCCGTGGCCAGCCGGTCCCGCAGCTCAGCGATGGCGGGCCGACCCCACACCTGTTCCAGTGTCACCGGCCGGTCACACAGCTCGGCCGCGGGCACCGGCAGGAACGGCGCCAGCCCCCACGGCTTGACGTGCACGCCGACGGACCGGGTCCCCGGCGGATAGCCGAAGTCGAAGACACGGGTGGGCGTGGTGACCACACAGCCGTCGGCGTACTCGGCCGTCTCGATGTCGATGCCGGCCCGGATGCCAACGGCGCCCCGAGGTTGACGATGAGCAACGCCGCCGGCATCGGCGGCAGCGTCAGCCGGGCGTACGGCGGCGCACCCTCCAGGTAATAAAGGTCGTCGATCAGCCCGTCCAACCGCGGCCGCGGCACTCTGGACACATACTCCACACCCACAGTCTCGCCGACGCCCCGCCGCGGCATCGAGCGCCGGGATGGTCCAGCCGCGCTGCCGCCGGAATGGGCGAGCGTCCGGCGTTACGCATTCGGCAGGTCGGTGAGGTCCAGGCGCCGGTCGGTGCGCAGCTCGCCACCCCGCGAGAGGCGGATCAACCTACACCGGGGGCATGTCCGGGAGTGCAGAACTGGCCGGGCCTGCCGATCCGCCGGCGGCATGGAGAAAGCGTGTGCCCCAATCTCTCAGGTGATCGACGAATTGCGGTGGTTGGAGCACCTCGAATTCGGCGCCGAGATTGCCCAGCGCTTGCGTGGGCCAGTCCAGGCTGGTGGAGATCATCGTCAGCCGGCAGCGATGGCCGTCGACCGGTTCGACCTCGCCCCATTGGCCGACCACCCGGCGCACCTGCTCTGCGGATGCGTGAACCAGCACGACGACGGTGTGACCGGTCGGGACCTGGGTCGCGGCGCGGACGAACGCGGCGGCGTCCCCGCCCGGCAGTGGCCGTGGCAGGAAGGGGGAGCCGGTGTTGCATGGCTGGGCCAGCCGGTCGAGGCGGAAGCTTCGCCAGTCGTGTCTGGCCAGGTCGTAGGCCACCAGATACCAGCGGCCCCTGAGCGCGACGAGGCGATGGGGTTCCACCTCGCGCTCTGTCTGCGCGCCGCCGCGGCTGGTGTAGTGGAAGCGCAGCCGTTCCTGGTCCCGGCACGCCTGGGCGATCATCGTCAGCACCTCCGCCGGGATGACCGGCCCGGAGGAGGCCGCGGAGACGGTCATCGCGCGCAGTGCGTTCACTCTGGCCCGCAGCCGGGGCGGCAGGACCTGGACCACCTTGGTCAGCGCCCGCACCGCCGCCTCGTCCAGCCCGGCGATGCCGCTCTGCGCCGCGTCTCCCATGCCGACCGCCAGCGCGACCCCTTCCTCGTCATCCAGCAGCAACGGGGGCAGCACGGCCCCGGGCTCCAGTTGGTAGCCGCCGTCGGTGCCCCGGGAGGCGTGCACCGGATACCCCAGCTCGCGCAGGCGGTCGACGTCCCGGCGCAGCGTGCGTTCCGAAACCCCGAGACGAGCGGCCAGATCCGCGCCCGGCCAGTGGCGGTGAGTCTGCAGCAACGACAGCAGCGTGAGCGTCCGGGAACTCGTGTTGGCCATGTCACCACTGTCTCAGCACTTCCGGACAGAAACTGGCCGGAAGCGTCGATAACGTGCTCCCGTGATGACTCACGAGATCCAGTTGACCGCCCGGATCGACACCGCCCCCGCCCCCGAGCACTTCACCGTCGCCCAGACGGAGATCGAGGGCGAGGTCGTGGTCCGTACCGACTACCTGGGCCTGGCAGCCACCTACCTCGAACTGATGCGCGCCGACTGCCACCTCCCGATCCCGGCCTGGCAGCCCGGCCAGCGGGTGGGCGTCATGGCGATCGGCACCGTGCTGAGCTCGGCCGATCCTGACCTGCAAGAGGGCGACCTGGTGCAGTCGACGGCCGGCTGGAGCACCCATTCGGCGGGACCGGCCGCCTCTTACCTCAAGCTGGACCCGGACGCCTACCCCGACCCCAGCTACCACCTGGGCCAGGGCACGACCGCCTACTACGGCGTAGCCGACGTCGCCAAGGTCGGCGAGGGCGACGTCGTGTTCGTCTCCGGCGCGGCCGGCGGTGTCGGCTCACTGGCCGGACAGATCGCCCGCAACCTGGGCGCCAAGAAGGTGATCGGCAGCGCGGGCAGCCAGGCCAAAGCCGACTACCTCGTGAACGAACTCGGCTTCGACGCCGCCTTCGACTACCACCACGACCCGGCCGCCGCGCTCAAGGAACTGGCCCCCGAGGGCATCACCGCCTTCTTCGACACCGTGGGAGGCACGCTCTACGACGCCGCGCTCGAAGCCGCCGCACCCGGCGCCAGGTTCGCCCTGTGCGGCTCGCTGTCCACCCAGCTCGGCGCCGCCGCAGAACGTTTCCCCGAGCCCGACCACGACGCCGCCCTGGCCAGGGGAGTCGAGCTGATGCCGTTCTCCTGCCACCACACCTCCGACCAGATCGCTGCCTGGCACCAGCACTTCCGCGCCGCACTCGACCAGGGCCGCTTCGTCTACCCGCGAACCGTCGTCGAGACCGGCATCGACGGCGTTCCCGGCACGTTCCTGGCCATGTTGCGCGGCGAATACCGGGGCAACGTCTCGGTGCGGCTGGCATGACCACTCTGTCCCGCCGAGCGCTCAACCGGGCTCTGCTTCAGCGGCAGTTCTTGCTGGAACGGACCGGCCTGACGGCCTTGGAGGTGATCGGCCATCTGGTCGCCATGCAGGCCCAAGAGCCGAACTGGCCCTACATCGGCCTGTGGACCCGGATCCGCGACTTCACCCACGCCGGCCTCACCACCCTGCTCACCCAGGGGCGGGTGGTGCGTTCCGGCTTCCTGCGCAGCACGATGCACCTCACTGCGGCCGACGACTTCCGCCGGCTGCGGCCGGTGCTGCAGCCTGTGCTGAACCGCACCGCCGGCTCGGCGCACTTCCGGCGCAACAACGCCGGACTCGACACGGAAACTCTGGTCGCCGAGGGACAGGCCCTTCTGCAGACCGGGCCGCTGCCCAGAAGAGATCTCGCCAGGCACCTCGCGACCCTGCATCCGGGCCGCGACGGCCGAATCCTGGCCGGTGAGATCGAGTTGCGCACCCCGCTCATCCACGATCCGGCCACCGCGTCCTGGGGCGGCTGGGGCACCCGCTCGTCGGTCACCGTCACGGCCGCCGCGACCGACGCCGTTCACCCCGGCGCACTCCATGATCTGATTCTTCGCTACCTGGCGGCCTTCGGTCCCGCCACCGTGGCGGACATCCAGGCGTGGTGCGGGTTGACCCGGCTGGACCAGATCATCTCGGAGATGGGCGCCGGCCTGCGTCATTACGCCGGCCCTGACGGGCAGCGCCTCCTCGACCTGCCCGACGCCCCGCTTCCCGACCCTGATACCCCCGCCCCGGTGCGGCTGCTGCCCGCCTACGACAACGCCCTGCTAGGGCACGCCGACCGCAGCCGCATCATCGCCGAAGCCGACCGCAAGCAGGTCACCCCCGGCCAGGCCAGAGTCCTGCCGACGTTGCTCGTCGACGGCTACGTCCGCGGCACCTGGTCCTTCACCGCGGGCGAGGTACGGCTGACGGTGTTCCGGCCCCTGTCGGCAACCGAACAGCAGGCAGTCGACGACGAGATCAACCACCTGCTGCCGTTCCTGTCGCCTGGTCATGGTCGCGGTGACGGGGCGAGTAGGAGGCCGGCGGCGGCGCAGAGCGAGGTGCGCAGGCCGAAGGTGGTGGCCGGCCGGCCGCCGAGGAAGGCCCCGAAGGGGGTGGCGCACATGGCCGGCATGCGGGAGGTGGAGGCGGCGCGGCCGGAACCGAACGTCCGACCCGCCGGCGGACCGCTCAGCGCAGCACGGCCGCCAGCAGGTCGGCCCCGAGCGCCGTCAGATCGGGCAGATTGACGGTGTAACGGACGTAACGGCCGTGCCGCCGGGCCGTGAGCAGGCCCGCGCGGCGCAGGACAGCGAGGTGGCGGGAAACCTCCGGGGGCGAGAGTTCCCAGGCGTCGGCCAGCTCACCGGTGGTGTGCGGGCCGCGGGCCAGGGTGCGCAGCAGCCGCAGCCGTACCGGATGCGCGAGTGCCTCCAGCCGTAGCGTGACCGTTTCCAGCGGCACCGGCTCCGATGGACCTGCCTCGGCCACGGGGTACTGCACCACCGGCTGCCACCCGGGCGCGTGGACCACCACCAGGTGCGGGCGGCCGAAGACGCTGGGGAGGAAGGTGACTCCGCTGTCGTGGGCGGCGGTGGCGTTGTCCTGCAGCTTGTCCACGACGATGCGGTCGCCGTCCGGCGACAGGGTGACGGCGCTGGAGATCGACGCGAGTGCCGCCCCGATGCCCTGGCGCTTCAGCAGGTCGTTCTTCAGGCGCAGGTCGGCGGAGAGTCGCCCGGCGACGCCCGTCCAGGCGGCGTCGAAGAAGGCGTCGGCGCACTGTTCGAGGGTGTGACGCACCCGCGCCCGCACGGCGGCGGGGTCCGCGAGCAGCCGTTCCGCGAAGGCCTCTTGGAGTGCGCCGCGGGCCTGGGCGAGATCCAGGGCCCGCTCGCGCGCCGTCGCGTCGGCGAGCGGTGACGGCGCGGCGAAGTGGACCCGGTTGCTGCCGCACGTGGTGATGAGCGCGGCGGTCACATAGGTTTCGTCGTCGATCCGGTCCACATCGTCCAACTCCTCGGCGAGGGTCGGCCGGGGACGAGCGGGGACCAGGAAGTCGGCTCGTGAGGAACGCCAGAGGAACTCCGCCTCCCTGAGCCGTTCGGCCAGCTCCGGCCGCAGCCCGGCCCAGACGTCGGCGGCCCAGCCGGCGAGCTGCGGGTGATGCCCGGGTTCGGCCAGGACGTGCAGCATGGCGGTCAGCTCGGCCAGCGGGGAGGCGGCGAAGCGCAGTCGCCCGGACGGCAGGCCGCCGATGTCGATCCTCAACGTCATCCCCTCATCATCGCTGGTCGGAGGGACGACGACCGCGTCGATTGACGGTGTCCGTCAATCGACGTAGTCGCTTCGGCGGGCGAACGCATCGTTGACGCCATGGCAACCACCACCACGATCCAGCCGCGCGCCCTCGTCCGTGCCTCTGGAGGCCCCCGCTATGCCGTCGCCCTGGCCGTGGACGCTCTCGGCACCGGCATGCTGCGGCCCTTTCTGCTGCTCTACGGGGTGACGGTGCTGAGGCTGCCGGCGCCGGTCACCGGCATCGCCATGACGGCCGGCGTCGTCGTGGGTCTGGGGTGCATGCCCGCGGTCGGACGATGGCTGGACCGGGGCGCACGCAGCACGGTCGTGGCGGCGTCGATGCTGGTGCGGGTGCTGGGGGTGGCGCTGCTGCTGGCCGCCCCGGCTGGGCACGTCTGGCTGTTTTCGACGGCGGCGCTCTTCCTCGGTATCGGCAACCAGGCATGGCCGGCGGCCCATGCAGCCCTCGTGGCCACGGTCGCCCACGGCCGCGAACGTGACGCCGCTCTCGCGGGAGGCCGCGCCCTGCGCAACGCCGGCCTTGGAGCGGGCGCCCTCCTCGCCACCGCGTGCCTGGCGGGCGGCGTCACCGCCTTGCATGCGCTGGCGGCCGTCACCGGGCTCGCCTATCTCGGCGCGGCGGCCTTGGCATGGTCGGTCCGCCTGCGCACGCATCCGGCTGCTCATCCGGACAGGGCGGGCGGGCCCGCGCCCCGGATGCGCGCGCTGCTGGCCGCCAACGTGGTCTACGTCTTCTGCCTCAACGTCCCCGAAATCGCGCTCCCTCTGGTCCTGGTGACTCAGGTGCACGCATCCCCGGTGTGGTCGGCGGCCATCTTCGTGGCGAACACCGTGCTGGTGGTCACCCTGCAGGTTCCGGTCACCGTCCTGGTGTCCCGCTTCTCCCGGCGGACCGTGCTGGCTGTCGCCGGCGCGGTAATCGCCGCGTCCTACCTCGGCTTCCTCGCGGCCACCTCGCTTGGACACGGCTGGAGTGCCCCGGCGGTCGCCGCGGTGTCCGTGGTCTGCACCATCGGCGAGATCGTCTACGCCGGCAGCGCCACCGCGCTCATCACCGCCCTCGCCCCGGCCCATCTCCTGGGACGCGCCCTCGCCCGCTTCCAGCTCTCCACGGGCTTCGGCCTCGCCGTGTCCCCGGCGGTCATCACCGCTCTCGCCGCCCGCGGCTCGGCCGCCCTCTGGGGCGGTCTCGCGGCTGCGACGCTCCTGTCCGCCTCCGCCGTCGCCACCGAGAAGGATCGAGGGACGCGGCTCGGCGATCCGCCGAGGGACAGGCGGCACCAGCGGATCGCAACCTGACTCCAAGTGGGAACCAAGCGGCCCTCCCTACCGTGACCGCGTGTGGCCGGCGTGCGGAGACGGGCGCCGGTCGAGGCAGGAGGAAGCAAGAGACCTCCTCGGGTCCCCGATGGGAAGAACGTCATGAAACTCGTGTACAAGATCCTGGCTTACCTCGTCGCGGTCGAGGTCGCCGTACAGGCGAGCATGGTGGTCCTCGCCGACGCCGGGCTGGGCAAGTGGGTCGAGCAGGGCGGCGTGCTCGACAAGGCGGCCATGGAGAGCGACGCGTCGCCCTTCCCCGAGGTCGTCGGCTTCATGGTCCACGGCATCAACGGCATGATGATCATCCCGGTGATCGCGCTGCTCCTGCTGATCTCGTCGTTCTTCACCCGGCTCCCCGGAGCGGTGAAGGCGGCCGGGCTGGTGGTCCTGCTCGTCGTGGTCCAGGTCTCCCTGGGTCTGCTCGGCCACGAGATCTCCGCCCTGGGCGCCCTGCACGGCGTCAACGCCCTGCTGCTGTTCAGCGCCGCCGTCTACGCCGCCAGGCGCGGCCGCGCCGCGGCCGTGAGCGCGCCCGCCCAGCCGCAGGCCCGCGTCGGGACCGCCGGCTGACGGCAGTCGCATGAACGAGACTCGCCGCCGCGGCGCCCGCGTCCGCCTGGCCGTCGCGGGCGCCGCGACCGTCGCCCTGCTCGGCCCGCTGGTCTGGCTGTGGGTGGGCAGTCTGACGCCGGACACGTACTCCGTGATGGACATGGGGTACGCCGACTACGGGGGCCGGGCACCGGCCCCCGCGGCCGGCCTCCCGGACCACTCCGCCCACCTGATGGGGGCCGGCATGCACGGGCACGCCGGCCACACCCCCTCGAGCCGCAGCGTCACCTCGTTCACGCCCGACCCGGGCCGCCCGGCCGACGTCGCGGTGACGCTGACCGCCCGCCGGGAGCGTTTCCGGCTGGCCGGCGGCCGCTCCGTGGACGGCTACACGCTCAACGGCACCTCGCCCGGCCCGGTCATCCACGCGACCGCCGGGCAGCTGGTGCAGGTCACGCTCGTCAACGAGTCCGTGCCGGACGGCATCACCCTGCACTGGCACGGCCTCGACGTGCCCAACGCCGAGGACGGGGTCGCCGGCGTGACCCAGGAGGCGGTCCGGGTGGGCGGGTCGTTCGTCTACCGCTTCGTGGCCGACCAGGCCGGCACCTTCTGGTACCACTCTCACCAGGTCTCCCACGAGCAGGTCCGCCGTGGTCTGCTCGGCGCCCTGGTGGTGGCTCCGGCGGCGCGCCCACCCGCCCGCACGGTCGACACCGTGGCGCTGCTGCACCTCTACGACGGGGCAAGGACCCTCAACGGGCGCGAGGGCGACGTCCGCGTGCGGGCGCTCCCCGGCGACCGGGTGCGGGTCCGCGTGATCAACACGGAGAACGGCGAGACGCCGGTGTGGGTCGGCGGGGCGCCGTTCCGGCTGGTCGCCGTCGACGGCACCGACCTGAACGAGCCCGCTCCCGTACGGGACGCCGCCGTGCCGGTGACGGCGGGAGGCCGCGCCGACATCGAGGTGACCATGCCCGCGGACGGCGCGCCGGTGCGGGTCCACATCGGCGGCCCGACCGGCGTCGTGCTCGGCTCTCGCTCGTACGACCCGCCCGCCGCCCCCCGGCCCGCGACGACGCTCGACCCGCTCTCCTACGGACGGCCGGCGCCGATCGGCTTCGACCCGGACAGGCCGGATCGGCGCTTCGCCTATGAGATCGGGCGCCGCCCGGGCTTCCTGGACGGGCGTCCCGGCGTCTGGTGGACGATCAACGGCCACATGTTCCCCGACGTGCCGATGTTCGTGGTCGCGGAGGGCGACGTGGTGCGGGTGCGCATCACGAACGACAGCGGCGAGCCGCACCCCATGCACCTGCACGGCCACCACGCCGTCGTGCTGGCCCGCGACGGCGTGCCCGCGACGGGAAGCCCGTGGTGGGTGGACTCGCTCGACGTCGGCGACGGGGAGACCTACGACATCGCCTTCGTCGCCGACAACCCCGGGATCTGGATGGACCACTGCCACAACCTGCCGCACGCGACCGAGGGGCTGGTCGCCCACCTGATGTACGAGGGGGTCACCACGCCGTTCACCGTCGGCGGGCCGGACGGCAACGCGCCGGAGTGACCCCCGTGGCGTCAGGCCGGGGGGACGTTCTGGTTGAGCCGGAATAGGTTGTCCGGATCCCATGTCCGCTTGATCCGGGCCAGCCGTTCGTAGTTGTCCCCGTAGGCCCGGCGGACCCCCTCCGGCCCCTCGTCGCCGAGGTGGTTGACCTCCACCCCGGTCGCCCATGACCGGGTCGCCGCCCAGGTCCGCTCGGCCCAGTCGACGTGGCGGCGCGGGTCCTCGTCGCCCGCCCTCCAGGCGGCCCCGATCTCCAGGCAGTAGGAGGCCTCCCGGTGCCGGAACGCGGTGGCGTCGGGGGCGACCCTCCCCGCGGCGCCGCCCATCGGCAGGAGGAGGACCCCGCTGTCCGGCGAGGTCAGGTCGCCGCCGGCCTCGACCACGGCGTCGATCAGGTCACCGGTCGGCTGTCCGCCCAGATGAGAGCGCATGTGGTAGGGCGTGGGCCGTCCCTGCGCGTCGAACATGTGCTGAAGGACCTCGAACGTGGTCGGCTCGACCAGGTCGGCGAAGGGCCTGCCGGCTCCGCGCACCGCCGCGAGCGCGCGCTCCCCCTCGGCGAGGGGCCCGACATGACACATCGCCAGCGCGAGCACCGGCCTGCCGTGCAGTTCCTCCGGCACGAACGGCGCCGGCGGGGCGGCGAGGACCGCGGCCGCGACGTTGACCTCGTCGGGAGCGCCGGCGCCGTACTCGGAGAGGAAGCGGAGCACGTCGGCCGCGTCGTCCAGCCGGTGCAAAACCATCCCGGCGAGCAGCAGGTCGACCGGGTGCAGGCGCAGGGTGAATTCGAGGACGATCCCGAGATTCCCGCCGCCACCCCGCAGGCCCCAGAACAGGTCCTCGTTCTCGTCGGCGCTCGCCCGGACGACCCGCCCGGAGGCGGTGAGGACGTCGGCCGCGACGAGGTTGTCGCAGGCCAGCCCGAAGATCCGGGAGAACCAGCCGTTGCCGCCTCCCAGTGTCAGCCCGGCGACGCCCACGTCGGCCACGTGCCCGCCGACCGGCGCGAGGCCGTGGCGCGCCGTCGCCGCTGAGAACTCGCCCCATCGGACACCGGGACCGACGGCGGCCGTCCGCCGGCCGGCGTCGACGGCGATCTGCTTCATCGGACCCAGGTCGAGGACGAGGCCGCCCTCGGTCGTCGAGAAGCCGGGGAAGCCGTGTCCGCCGCCGCGTACGGCGAGCTCGAGACCGGTGTCGCGGGCGAGCGCCAGCGCCGCGACGGCGTCGTCACGGGTACGGCAGCGGGCGATCGCGGCGGGTTTGCGGTCGATCGACTGGTTCCAGACGCGGCGGGCCGACTCGTAACCGGCGTCCTGAGGCAGGATCACCTCGCCGTCGAAGCCGTCGGCCAGGGTGCGTAACGCGGTCTCGGGGTGCACGTCCCCTCCCTTACCTGGGCACACGGAGCCGACGGTCACGCCTCCCCGGCGTCCCGGAGCCGCCGGCGGCAGGACCGTCCATGAGGACATCGCGGTGGATCTTGGGGTCGTTCCGCCGAGCTGGGACGTCCGCGGCGGCAGACGCACCTTTCGGCCGCCCCGAATGGGCAGTAAGGGGCGATTGTTAAATCGAGTTGAACTTTTTGCCCCAGTATTGCCTGCCTCGGCAAGATCCACCACGATACGTCCCCGGAGTTCACCTGAACCCCACTAATCCCTTTCCCCCCTGTGGGTACCTGTTTGCCCACATAGGAGAGCTTGTGTTACTCCCGCACATGCGGCGTGCGGTCCTGATCGGGACCGCCGCCCTCGCCCTGCTGCTCCCGCAGAACGCCGCGTCCGGCGCAGCATCGGCCACACCCGGACCGGACAAGGTCGATCGGGTGGTCCAGAACGACCTGTCCGCCCACGGAAAGGCCACCTTCTGGGTACGGCTCAAGGACCGCGCCGACCTCGGCGCCGCCCGTACGGCGAAGAACAAGAACGACAAGGGGCGGCAGGTCTACCGGCTGAAGTCGGAGACCGCCGCGTCCTCCCAGGCCGGTCTGCGCAGGCTCCTCACGAAGGCGCACGCCGATTTCACCCCCTTCTGGATCGTCAACACCGTCAAGGTGACCGGTGACGAGAAGCTGGCCGCCGAGATCGCCGCGCTGCCCGAGGTGACGGCCATCGAGCCGTCCCGCACCATGCCCCTACCCGACCCGCAGCCGGCCAGGACGCAGGCCGCGACCGCCTCCGTCGAGTGGAACGTCGACCGCATCAACGCCCCGAAGGTGTGGAACGAGCTCGGCGACCACGGCGAGGGCGTCGTCATCGCCAGCATCGACACCGGTGTCCAGTGGGATCACCCCGCCCTGGTCTCCCACTACCGCGGCACCCAGCCGGGCGGCGCCGTCGACCACAACTACAACTGGTTCGACCCGGCGCACGCCTGCCCCGACCAGGCGCCGTGCGACGACCGCGGCCACGGCACCCACACGGTGGGCACCATGGTCGGCGGAGACGGCGGGGCCAACGGGATCGGCGTCGCCCCCGGAGCCAAGTGGATCGCGGCCAAGGGCTGCCTCACCACGGGGTGCCCCGACTACACGCTGCTCGCCGCCGGGCAGTGGATCCTCGCGCCCACCGACCTGAACGGCCAGAATCCCCGTCCCGACCTGGCGCCCGACATCGTCAACAACTCCTGGGGCGGCGAGGGCATCGACCTCTGGTACAAGGACATGGTCGAGGCGTGGGTCGCCGCCGGCATCTTCCCCGCCTTCTCCAACGGCAACGCGGGGTCGGACTGCGACACCACCGGCACGCCCGGCGGGTACGTCGCCAGCTACAGCGCCGGGGCCTTCGACTCCAGCGGCAAGATCGCGTACTTCTCCTCCAGGGGCCCGGGCGAGAACGGCGAGATCAAGCCCAACATCTCGGCCCCCGGCGTCGACATCCGCTCGGCGGTGCCCGGCAACGCGTACGGGCTGAAGTCGGGCACCTCGATGGCCAGCCCGCACGTCGCCGCGACCGTGGCGCTGATGTGGTCGGCCTCCCCCTACCTGCGGGGCGACATCGAGAGCACCCGGGCGCTGCTCGACCACACGGCGATCGACGTCGACGACGAGGGCTGCGGCGGCACCGCCGCGGACAACTTCGTCTGGGGCGAGGGCATGCTCGACGCGTACGCGGCCGTCAAGGCGACCCCGGCCGGTGAGCTGGGCACGCTGACCGGGACGGTCACCTCCGGCGGCTCCCCCGTCACCGGCGCGACCGTCGAGGTCTCCGGCCCGCTGAACCGCACCGTCTCCACCGCGCAGGACGGCACCTACAGCCTGCCCCGCCTGCTCAGCGGCGACTACGAGCTCACCGTGCGCAAGTTCGGCTACGACGACGTCACCCGGACCGTCACCGTCGGCACCGACGAGACGGTCACCGAGGACGTGACACTCACGGCGGAGACCCTGAGCACGGTGTCGGGAACGGTCACCAGCGTGGGCCTGCCCGAGGCGGGCGCCACGGTGACCGCAGCGGGCACGCCGGCCACCGCCGTCACCGACGCCCGGGGCCACTACGAGCTGCAGCTGCCGCACAAGACCTACGACCTGAAGGTCACGGCGGACTCCCTGTGCGCCGAGGACGCCACCGTGCCCGTCACGGTGACCGGCGAGATGACCAGGGACATCGAGCTGGCGAGCCACATCGACGGGTTCGGCCACACCTGCAGGAGCGGCGCCGAGCCGTACGTCGAGGGCACCCACCTGGAGCCCCTCAGCTACGACGACGACACCCAGAAGATCACGCTGCCGTTCGCCTTCCCGTTCTACGGCAAGACCTACACCAGCGGCCTGGTCAGCACCAACGGGTTCCTGAGCTTCGGCGACAACACCTACTCCTTCCCGACCCACGGGTCGCTGCCCTCCGCGAGCGAGCCGAACGCCGGCGTCTACCCGTACTGGACCGACCTCGGCCTGTTCGAGGGCGAGGGCGCGCTCTACACCGCCACGATCGGCACCGCGCCGAACCGCACCTTCGTGGTGGAGTGGCGCAACGCCCGGTTCTACGGCGTGGACGCGCTCATCTCGTTCGAGGCGCTGCTCGGTGAGGACGGCTCCGTCGGGTTCCGCTACCGCGGGATCGACAGCGGCTTCGAGGCCGGGGAGAAGGCCACGATCGGCATCGAGAACGGCGACGGCACCGACGCGTTCCAGTACTCGTTCGACAGCCCGGTCCTGCGTGACGGCCAGAGCCTGACCATCGCGGCCCGCGGGCACGGTCTGGTCGCCGGCACCGTCACCGACGCCAACGACGGCGGCCCGCTGGCCGGCGCGACCGTGAAGGTCGACGACGTCGCCTTCACGACGGGCTCCGACGGCGCCTTCCTCGGGCAGGTGCCCGCCGGCGACCACCATGTGGAGATCTCGGCGGACGACTACGGCACCATCACCAAGGAGGTCAGCGTCGCCGCAGGCGGGCGGACCCAGGTGGACGCCGCCCTGGCCACCGGCCGGGTCACCGCGTCCAGTGGCCAGGTCACCCTGGTGATGCCGGCCTCGGCCACCAGGAACGCGACCTTCGACCTGTCCAACCCGGGCTCCGACGCGACGTACACCGTCGAGAACGACCCGGCGCAGACCTGGCTCAGCGTGACGCCGGCGAGCGGGAGCATCAAGGCGGGAGGGTCCGTGACGCTCCGGGTCACCGCCTCCAGCGCGGGCCTGTCCCCCGGCGCCGTCCGCACCGGCGTGCTGCTGGTGCGCTCGTCGAGCGGCCGGGCGCCGGTCGTCCCGGTCAACGTGGTCGTCGTGGTGCCGAAGGTCCAGGTCGCCGTCGAGGCGGGCGGCGGCAAGAACGTGGTCGACGCGGCCGGCGACACGTGGACCGCCGACCGGGAGTACACCCCCGGCGGGTACGGCTACGTGGGTGACGGCACCAAGGCGAGCACGTCGCCCGCCGACGTCAAGGGCACGTCCGAGCAGGAACTGTTCCGCAGCGCCCGCGAGGGCATGCGCGCCTACCGGTTCGACCGTCTTCCGGACGGCGTCTACACCGTGGAACTGGGCTTCGCCGAGACCCGGCACAAGAAGGCGGGCAAGCGCGTCTTCGACGTCGCCGTCGCGGGCGCCCCGGTCATCCAGGGGCTCGACCTGGCCAAGGAGGCCGGTGACAACACGGCGATGACGCGCCAGTACACGGTGAAGGTCACCGGCGGCCGGCTCGACGTGGTCTTCCGGCCCCACGAGGGCGACCCCATCGTGAACGCGATCCGGGTCACCGAGCGTCCGGACAAGGCGGGCGCGTAACCCCCGGGACCGGCCCGCCCCTCCGGCGGGCCGGTCTCCCCCGCACGGCATACTCGTGCGGTGGCCGATCACCGTCCGTTGATCTGGGCGCCGGTGGGCGTCGCGCTGGGTGCTCTCCCCTTCGTGCTGCAGGCCGTCGAGATGAGCAGGGGCCGGGTCGCCCTCCCGATCGAGGTGTTCGGGCTGCGAGTCGCCGGCTACTCCGCTCGCGCCCTGCTCGTGGCCGACCTCGTCACGGGACCGCTCATGGTGCTCTTCGTGATCCTGGGGGCCCTGCTGTGCCGGGTGTTCCGCCTCGGGACCCGGGCCGTCGCCGCGCTCGCCGTCCTGCTCGGGGCGAACGCCTGATCACCGGCACCACGTCGTAGGCGCCGAGCCGTCATGGGCGTGGGCTTGGAGGAGCGAGGCGGGGAGAGGAGCGGGCCGGCGTTCAACTGCCGAGGGCGCGCTTTTGCGGATGGATCGTCTCGCCGCGGGCGAGCATGTCAACGAACTGGGTGATGCGGCGGGCTCGGGTCTCGGCGCGTTTGGCGTTCGCGATCCGATAGAGAACGGCGTAGCGGTTCTGGGAGGTGAGGATGTCGAACATGGCTTGTGCCTGGGGTTTCGCGGCCAACGCGGCGGCCAGGTCGGCCGGTACCTCGATGCCGGCTTGTCCCGCGTAGGCCGTGTCCCAGCGGCCGTCGGCCTTTGCGCGTTCGACCTCGGTCATTCCGGCCGGATGCAT
The DNA here is from genome assembly GCF_000511135.2 of Microbispora sp. ATCC PTA-5024. Classification (NCBI taxonomy): domain Bacteria; kingdom Bacillati; phylum Actinomycetota; class Actinomycetes; order Streptosporangiales; family Streptosporangiaceae; genus Microbispora; species Microbispora sp. ATCC PTA-5024. The sequence continues at coordinate 524,152 of NZ_KI866522.1, forward strand.
CCGGCCCTCGCTGATCAGATGGGTGACGATGGAGACGTTCCGCGCCGACCAGATACTTTGCCTTCCGCGAGGGGTGAAGCGCCGGCAGAAGGTGGTCTCATCCCGCCGTCGTAGCCGGCCGTCGATCCAGCCGTGGCACAGGGCTTCGTCGAGCGCCTGGTCATAGGTCAGGCTGGTGGGCCCGGTCGTGTTCTGCTTGGCGAGGACCAGCCACACCCCTGCAGAGCTGTCGTGGTGCGTGCTGAGCCACTCCCGCCAGGCTCGGGAATCGGTAACGGTCAGTTCCGGTAGTTCGTCGCTCATCGTCATGTGTCCCTTAGGTTGTCGGTGGTCACCCGAAGGTGGGGGCCCGGGACGGGGGCCTGCCGGAAGTGGCGCTGGATCGGTCAGTGATGGAGCCGGCCGGCCACGTCCTTCACCGCGTCGCCAGCGGGCCCCCTGGACGGATGACGCCCGCCCGTCTTCACCAGGTCTTGCCGGCCGGCTCCCGGATCGTGTGGTTGATCCGGTTGAAGAAGTTGGTGAGTGCGATGTTCAGGATGATCGCGGACATCTGCTTCTCGTCGAAGTGGTCGGCAGCAGCGTCCCAGATCTCGTCGGTCACGCCTGGCGCGCCGTCCTGGATCCGGGTGGCGGCCTCGGTCAGCGCGAGCGCTGCCCGCTCCTCCTCGGTGAAGAACGGGGCCTCGCGCCAGGCGACCACGTTGTGCAGCCGCTCCTCGGTCTCTCCGTGCTTCTTCGCCGTCTGAACGCCGGCGAACACACATGGGCTGCAGCCGTTGATCTGGCTGGCCCGCAGGTGGACCAGTTCGAGCACGAGCGGGTCGACGCCACCGGCGTGAATCGCCTTCTGGAGATGCTGGATCGCTGTGATCAGGTCGGGATTCGCCACGTTCTTCATGCGTGCTTCCATGGGTCCTGCTCCTCGTCGGTTACGTGCGTCCATCCGGCATCTGACGCACCTTGGCGGAGGTCATCGTGGCCGTAATTGACTTTTCGGCCGAGGCGTTCTCGGTCATGCCGGCGACATTACGGTATGACCCGGTCAGAAACGGTCCTGGTTATCGAGCAGACTGTTGGCCGTGGTCAACACCTCGGCGCGGCTGCTGCGGCTGCTGTCTTTGCTGTCGACGCGGCGTTCCTGGACGTGCGCTGATCTTTCTGCCCAGCTGGAGATCACCGAACGGACGGTTCGCCGGGACATCGCCCGGCTCCGTGAACTCGGCTACGGCATCGAATCGGAGATGGGCCCGTGGGGCGGCTACCACCTCGGGCCAGGAACCAGCATCCCGCCACTGATCCTTGACGAGGAGGAGGCCCTCGCGGTCGCTGTCGGGCTGCGCACGGCCGCCTTCAGCGGAGTCTCCGGCAGCGACCAGGCAGCCCTGTCGGCGCTGCTGAAACTACGCCAGGTGCTGCCGGCCAGGATCGCCGACCGGCTCGGCGAACTGGACGCCGCGTTCACCCACACCGCACGACCCGACGACAGCCAGATCTCCCCCGCGCTGCTGCTCGACCTGGCCACCGCGTGCCGGCGAGGCGAACGGACCCAGTTGACCTACCGCGACGAGGCCGGAACGACGTCCACCCGACGAGTGGACCCCTACCGGCTCATCTACACAGGCCGCCGCTGGTACCTCCTCGCCTACGACCTGACGCGGCAGGACTGGCGCACCTTCCGGGCCGATCGCATCATCGACGCCACAGCCACCGGGCAGGCCACCGCCCTGCCCGACCCGCCAGATCCAGCACAGTTGGTCGGCACGGGCATCGCGCGGAGGCCCTACCCGGTGCGGGTGACCATTCGACTGGCCGTACCGGCCGATGAGGCCCGCAGGCTGGTGCCGCCAACGGTCGGCGTCCACCACCGGGACGGCGATGACGCCACGATCATCGACATCGGCGGGCCAGACGCCGACGGCCTGGCCCGCTACCTGCTCAGCCTCGGCCGGCCACTCCAGATACTGCACCCGGAGGAGGTCCGCCAGGCATTCCTCACCCGCACACGACAACTCCTCGAGGACAACCAGTAACCCGCCGATCGCCGCGACATCCGTTGGTCTCTCGCACAGGATCACAGGGACCCCTAAGATGCGGCGATGGGATGGGAGGCGCTCGGGCGGTGGGGTGAGGACGTCACTCGCGTCGAACCGCTCACCGGTGGAGTGGCCAACGACGTGTGGAGTGTGCGCGTCGACGGGCGCCTCGCGGTCGGTCGTCTCGGTGGCAGGAGCGACGCCGATCTCGCGTGGGAGACCGAGCTCCTCCACTACCTCGACCGTGAAGGCCTGGCCGTGCCGGTGCCGATTCCGACGACGGACGGCCGGCTGTTCGCCGACGGTCTGGTGGTGATGACCTACGTGGAGGGCGGGGCGCCCGAGACAGAGGCCGACTGGCGTCGTGTGGCCGGCACGCTCCGCCGGCTGCATCAGTTGACGCGGGGCTGGCCGCAGCGCCCGGGCTGGCGATCGTCGATCGACCTCCTGCACGCCGAGACCGGGACGAGGATCGACCTGCGCGCGATGCCCCCTGAGGGTGTCGCTCGATGCCGGGCAGCGTGGGCGCGGCTCGCCGGACGCCAGACATGCGTTGTCCATGGCGACTCCAACAACCTCGGCAATGTGGGAGGCCGCCGTCTGCTGGGACGACGAGTTCGCAGTCAAGCGGCTCGCCGAAGTCCGAGCGGTCTGAGAACGTCATGGTGAGTGGTGTCATCCGCAGTCGGTCCAGCGCCGGCCCGGCTGATGATTGATCTTCTCGAACACTCATCACCTGAGAAGTGCCAAGCGCGTGTTCAAGCGCGGGCCGATCACACGGCCTCGGCTGGGAATCCAACCCAGGTGAAATCCAGACGGCGGTGTTACCCTCGATACGGAGCGCCGGGAAGCCTGGTCGGCAATGTCGTATCGGTCATACGGCTCGCGTCTGGAGGCGCTCATGCCAGGCATGACGACATCGACCAGACAGGTGGTCCAGACCGTCTGGGCATTCCTGCCGCTGGCGTCCACCGGCTATCTTGCGCCCCTGGTGTTCATGTACGCGGCGATTCGCATCCGTTCGATCTCGCTTTATCTCGCGACGGGCTTGTACACCGCCGTCGCGGTTATCGAGTTCGTCACCGCCAGCGCCCCGGTCGGCACCTATCAGCACACCGTCTGGGTCCTCTGCCTGATCGTCGCCGCGATCGTGGCCGCGGGCCACGCCGCCGCCATACGCGAGCAGGTCTTCGATTTCCCGGAGACGGGCGACGACCGGTGGAAGAAGGGCAACAAGAATGCCGTGAAACTGGCCCGGCGCCACCGTCAGATGCGCACCCGGGCGCGTGCGATCGCCGACCGGGATCCGGACCTGGCGCGAGAACTGGGCATCGGCCGGCCCGACCTGATCAGAAGCTACGACGATGGCGGACTGATCGACATCAATCACGCTCCCGCGGAGGCCATCTCGCGCATCCCCGGACTGCCTGCTGAACACCTGAAGCGGATCATGGATGTCCGGGACATGGTCGGCGCATTCAGTTCCGCCGAAGACCTGGCGATCACCGCCGATCTGCCGGCGGAACTGACCGCCCTGCTCAAGGAGTACACGACCTATCTGCCCCGGTGACCATCGGCCCTTCTCAGACACTCACTCAGAGATGAGGCCGGGCCGGCCGGGTCGAATGCAATTTCTCCCGTCCTCCGTTCCCGGTGATTTCTCGATCATTGCGCGGCCCGGCGGATAACCGCCGTAGTCGTGAATAGCGGCGGGCCGGCAAAAGCCGATACCAACTCGGCTGGTGCCCTGACAGAGGCCGGGCCCGGTTCTATTCTTGACGGCGCATCTGACGGAGTTCTCGCTGACTGCGGGAGAAGACGTGTCCGAGATCACGTGTACGCCGCGAACGGAGAAAGCCCGAAGCGAGAACTCCCGGGTGGAGGGACTGCGCGACCCGGATGTGGAGACCTTCGTCGAGGCGGCGCGGGGACGGATCCAGGCCGACGCCGAGACGATCGGGACCGACCTGCGTTCTCTGGAGATCCAGGTGCGCCTCCACCTGCCCCGGCTGAGCAGGCAGGCCCTGGTCGGCTGGTCGCCCGACAAGGTGTACGAGGAGGTCCGGCTGCAGGCGGTCGTCCGGGCGGCCGAGGTGCGCCAGTGGGCGCAGGAGGCGGCGTACCAGGCCCACGCGTCCGTGCTCCTCAACGTGGAGAAGGTGCGCCGCGACCTGAGCCTGTCGTTCACCGACGGCTACCGCACCGGCCTGCGCTTCGCCGAGGTCAGGCCCAGCGCCGGCCACGTCGTGCAGTCGCGCCTGCACTACCTGCGCAGTGAGCGGGCGGACACCGTCCTCCAGTTCGGGCTCTTCCTCCCCGGCGCCACCATGCCGCTCACCTATGTGGCGTTCTCACGCTGCGACCGGCAGTACGTGCTGGACGCCCTTACGGGGCACGGGCTGAAAGCCGGGCCGCGCGAGACAATGGTCCTCACGAGAATGCACGGCATCGCCGGCATTCCGGCGAATCTCATGAGCCTGACGGTCAGCCGCGCCGTCCGGGAGATCAGGACGAGAACCGCCGCCGAGTACGTCGTCACCGCGTACAACCCCATGCTCGGTTTCGACGGCGCCGCTTTCCTCGCGTCAGGATTCACTCCCATCGCTCTGTCACCCGTCGCCTACCGCTATGACGGGAAGGGCCTTTTCCAGACGCGCCGGATATCGGGAGACTCGATCCCGCAGTCGCTCGACACGCCCGACAACGTCCTCATGGTTCTCGGCGTGACCGGCGCGGCGAAGCGGCGTGCGGCGGCCCTCGGAGGGCTGATCACGGTGCCCCGCCGCGACCACTCGGGCGGCGACCACATCGCGTCGCCGGCGACGGACCTCGCCTCGCCGGAGTGGCGGACCCGGCTGCTCGGCTACCGCAGGACGCTGGAGACGGGATGGTCGGACGCCACGGCGCATCCCCGGTACCAGGCCGCCCCCGGCTCCGCCGGCGAGTCCCGGGGGCAGTGCGGCGTCACCTCCGTCTGGCTCGCCCGCAAGCTCCGGTCCGACCTGCTGGCCGAGCCCGTCTACTGCCAGGGACGGCTGCGGGTCGACGGCGACCACGCGGAGGGCGTGAGCCATCACTGCTGGGTGGAGGTGGGCCGCGACCACGACCCGCGGCGGCTCGTCCTCGACCTGACCGGAGACCAGTCCGCCGGGGCCGCGGAGCCGATCATCGTCGGGGAGCACGGCGACCTGGCCGCCCGGGGGATTCGCTACGAGCCCACCATGAGGCTGGGCCTCGACGAGTTGCCGAGGGACCGCGTGTGGCCGCGGTTCCTCGCGCTCGAGGACCGATTGGACGCCGTGCGATGACGCTCTCCGTGCCGCACCGTGACGACGCCGCGGACACGCCCGGCGTCCGCCCCACCGTCCTGCTGCTGTCGTCCAACGTGCGGCGACGGTACGCCGAGGACATCCTGTCGACGCTGGCGCTGCCTCGGGGGGCGGCCATCCAGTTCCGGTACGAGGCCGACTACGTGGCCGGCGGCCTGCTGCAGGCGGTCGCGAACGGCTCGGCTGTGGGCCGGCGCTGCCTCGTGGCCTTCATGGCCGACGTCGAGACGCCGCAGGAGACGCCGTTCGTCGTCCCCGTCCGCTTCGCCGCGGTGGTCGCCGCCGACTGCGTCGCCGACATGGTCGTGTTCCGGCTGCGGGCGGGCGACTTCGCGAACCTGGAGGAGTTCCCGCTGGCCCAGACGGAGATCAGGGCCAGGGGCCGGTGGTTCGTCGACAAGCTGACCGAGGCCCACAACGGGCGCTTCTACCCGGCGACGGCCCGCTTCCCCGACCTGCACGTGCACGAGCGGCAGGGCGACGAGGCGTACCTGTGGCTGGAGGTGGCCAGGCGGCTCGCCCGGCATCCCACCTTCAGATCCTCGTACTTCGTCCGCACGGAGGAGCCGCTCCTCAACGACAGGTTCAGGGCTCCGCTGGACGCGGCGGGGCGGCTGCGTCTCAGCGACGGCGACTCGGTCAAGCTGCGGGTCGGCTTCTACTCCGACAGCTACTCCGACACCGTCAGACGGCTCGCCTGCGCGACCGCCGGCACGTTCCTCACCGTCTCCTCGGACGCCTCCTACGAGGTGGCGCACCGCTACGACACCGTGGAGTTCTGGCTGCGGCCCGAGATCCTCGGCTTCGACGCGCTCACCCGGGTGACGATCACACTGGCGGCGGACGGACGGGAGGATCAGGAGCGGCCGGGCGACTCACTGACCACGAGCGCGGGGTTCCCCGTCGTCGTCCGCCGGTCGCGGCCGCGGCTGCTCCTGCGGGTGTCGGCCAGCTCGGCGGGGGCCTTCCTCGTCGCCCTGCCCGCCGTGCTCGGGCCGTCCTTCCCGCTGCACTGGCGGGTGCTGTGCGCCGTCACCGGCGCGGCCCTGCTCGCCGTCGCGACGATCGTCATATCCCACCCGAAGTGAGGCTCCGTCGGAGAAGAGATGGGGGCGCCGCGCGAACTCCCGGCACAGCTCGTCGAACAACGGGAGCAGGGCCGGGCAGCTCCTCCGTATCTTCCACCGGGCCACGACCTCCGTGCGCCGGTAGTCGGCCCAGGTGGGCCGGACCGGGTGATGGTCCGCCAGCAACACGTTGACGTGCGGGAGCAGCTTGTCGAGCGCGTAGACGAACCTGCTCTCCTGGTCCTCCTGGGCCTTGTAGCCGTACAGGTCCTCGATGACCCAGGGAAACGTCTCACCGAAGTCACGGGCGATGATCTCCCGTGCCTCCTCCTCCCGTACGGCCTTCTTCTCCCGTTCCGCGGCGTCCGCGTAGACGGACACGTCTCCCGCGTGGACCTCGGGCAGGTCGTGCACCAGCGCGTACCGCGCGACCCTGCCGAGGTCGAGGCCCTCGTCGACGAGCGGGGCGAGGCAGACGGCCACCAGGCCCAGGGCGAAGGAGTGCTCCGCGTCGTTCTCGTGGCGGGTGACGTTCTGCGGCACCGCCGAGGACCGTTCGATCCCGTACGGCGGGAAGACCAGCTCGCGCATCACCGCCAGCAGCGTCCGCGCATCCGGCCCGGCGCCGCCGCCCGGGACCGCCGGCGACGTGACGCCGGCGTCGTCAGATGTGTCCCTCGCCATCGGGCCGCCCTCGCATCGTCCGCCCACCGGCCCCGGGGCACCACTCGGGCCGCCGTCGGCGTCCCGATCCTCGCTGTGCGCCCGGACTTCTGCTCAGGGTAGCGGACGCCCGCGGAACGGCCCGGCGTTCGACGAGCACGGGTCCGACCGGGATGCGGGAGGGCGCACGGTGACTGGGCGGGCGGACGCGGTCAGCCGTAGAACGCGGCCAGAATCGGCGCGAGAGCCGCCGGGCGCTGCAACACCGCGTGGTCCTCTCCGGGCATCACCGTCAGCTCGGCGCCCGGCACGGTCGCCGCGACGGCCTCCGTCCCCGCGGCCAGGTTCGGCGCGGTCTGGTCGCCGTAGATCGCCAGCACCGGCACGCCGATCCCGGCGATCCGGTCGAACGGCATCACCTGCCAGGGCGTGCTGAGCAGCACGTCGTAGGGCAGGCTTGGCGCCTTGTTGGCGAGGAACGACCACGCCTCGCCGGCCTTCATCCCGGCGATCGCCTCGGCCGGGACGCCGACCGCCTCGCCGAGGAACAGCTCCACCGCGCCGTCGCGGTCGCCGGCGGCGACCACCGCCGCGAGCCGGTCGTAGAGGTCGGCCGGCGGGCCGGGCTGCTGCTCGTCCGCACGGTACGGCGGCTCGTACACGGCGACCCGGTCGACCGGCAGGCCGCGCATGGCCCCCTCCAGCACCAGGATGGCCCCCGACGAGTGACCGAACAGCGAGGCCCGGCCGCCGACGTGCTCGATGACGGCCGCCAGGTCGTCGACCTCGTTGGCGACCGAATAGTCGTCGGCCTTGTCGTCGCTGGCCCCCCGGCCGCGCCGGTCGTAGGTCACCACGGTGAAACCGGAGGCGAGCTCGGCGCCGAGCCCGGCCACGGTCGAGCGGTCGTTGAACGCGCCTCCCACGAGGATCACGGGCGCGCCCTGCCCGGCCGTGTCGACGGCGAGGGTCGTGCCGTCTCTGGACGTGATGGTCGCGGTCATGTCTGTCAGCCTTTCCGCCGTACCCGAGAGCCACAGCCACGGTACGGGAGACGTCCGACGGTTTCCCGGAAACGGCGTGGCGCCCCCGTGCCCGTCCTCGGCGCGCACCTTGGCGCGGGGGTCGGCCGGCGGGCGCGGCGGGCGCCTCCGGCCGGCACGCGTCCGCGCGTCACCCGGCCTCGGCCGTGCCGTCCCGTCCCTCGCGTGCCCGGCGCGCCTCCGCGAGGTTCACCTCCTGGGGCGGCTTGTCCCATCGCAGCCCGCGCCAGGACGGGTGGCGCAGCCGGCCGTCGTCCGTCCACTCGGCGTACTGCACCTCCCCCACGAGCCGCGGCTCGACCCACCGGGCGCCCCGGGCGTGCTCCCGCGGCACGACGTCGGCGAACGGGGCCGCGGGCCGCTCCAGCGGTGCCAGCCGCTCCAGCAGATCCCGCAGCGCGGCCTCCGTGAAGCCGGTGCCGACGTGCCCCACGTACATCAGGCGTCCGGCCTCGTCGTGCACGCCCATCAGCAGCGAGCCGACCATGCCGGAGCGCCGGCCCGCGCCGGGCTTCCATCCGCCGATCACGACCTCCTGCGTCGCGACGTTCTTCACCTTCGTCCAGTCCGGCGACCGCCGGCCCGGCCGGTACGGCGAGTCCAGCCGCTTGGCGACGATCCCCTCCAGACCGAGCCGCCGGGACGACTCCAGCGCCGTCCGCCCGGCGTGGGCGAACCACACCGGCACCTGCCAGCGGGGCCCCGGCGTCAAGATCCCCTCCAGCAGGCCGCGCCGTTCGACGTACGGCATGGCGATCGCCGGGGCGGCGCCGACGTGGAGCACGTCGAACGCCAGGAACGTCACCGGCACCGACGCGACCAGTTGCGCGATCCTGGCGGGCTGCCGCTGGTGCATGCGGGGCTGCAACGCGCCGAACGACGGCCGCCCGGCCTCGTCGAACGCGACGATCTCCCCGTCCAGTACGACGTCGCGGCCGCCCGTGGCGCCGGCCATGGCGTACAGCTCGGGGTAGGCCGTCGTGATGTCGTGGCCGTTGCGGGAGACCAGGCGCAGGGCGCGGTTCTCCACGTACGCGAGGGCGCGCACGCCGTCCCACTTCATCTCGTGGCTCCAGGCGGCGTCGTCGTCCGGAAGCGTCCCCAGTTGCGCCATCATCGGCCGGTACGGCGGGAGGTGCACCACGAAGGGTGCGGTACCCGCCGCGGAGATCCCTAGCGGCTGCCTGGAACTCCATCCGAGAGGAAGGAGCGGTGGGTGTCCGTGCGGAACCGGCCGGTGTCCGCGCGGAATCGGCGAGTGTCCGGGAGGAATCGGCGGGTACCGCTCATCACGCGGGCGGTCCCGGGCCGAGACCGCCCGCCGCGGGAGATCCGTCAGGCGAGGGGGCGGCGGTGCTGAGGATCCACTTCACCAGCGACGACCTGGCGCGCACGACCATCGCTCCGGGCCCCGACCCGATGTGGGAGACGCTGCTGAGCCTCTACCGGCTGCGCCACCCGGGCGGGGCCGTGTTCTTCGGCGAGTGGAGGAGACGGGCCCGCACCCGCCTGCCGTCCTCGGCGCGCCTCCTGGCCGACCTGGCTCCGCCGAAGGGGTATTCCGCCGACTTCATGACGCCCGGCCGCCTCGTCGCCTCGGTGGAGGAGGGCGTGGAGGCGGTGCGCGGCACTTCCCGGGCGAGACTGGGCGACGACATGGCCGAACTCGTCCGCCGCCACCCCCGCCGTCCCGTGCGGGCATGGATGCGTCGCCTCGCGGACGGCGACAGCGCCCAGGTCGGCCGGGTGGCGGACGCGCTGCGCGACTACCACGCCGCCTGCCTCTCGCCGTACTGGGAGCACGTCCGGGCGCAGGTCGAGCACGACCGGATCCGCAGGTCGCGCACGCTCGCCGCGTACGGCTGGGAGCGCGTTCTGGCCACACTGCATCCCTCGGCGCGCTGGAGCTACCCGGTGCTCGAACTGGACTTCCCCGCCGAGCACGACATCCACCTCGACGGCCGCGGCCTGCTCCTGCAGCCGGCCTTCTTCTGCTGGGGAGCGCCCACCACCCTGCTCGACACCACCCTCCCGCCCCGGCTGGTCTACCCGATCGAGCACGAGCCCGGCTGGACGGAGGACGGGGCGGAGCGCCGGCGGGGCCGCGCCCTGCCCGCCCTGCTCGGCGTCACCCGCGCCCAGGTCCTCGAGGCGGTGGCCGAGGGCGAGTGCACCACCAGCGAACTGGCCCGGCGGCTGCGCGTCCCTCCGGCGACCGCCAGCAGGCACGCGGCCGTCCTGCGCGAGGCCGGGCTCATCACCACACGGCGGCACCGCCAGTCGGTGATCCACGCGGTCGCCCCGCTCGGCGTCGGCCTGCTGGAGGGCGGCCGCTGAGTCGTGTCACCGGCGACGGACGTGGGAGTCGATCTTCGGCGGCACCGGTCCGGGCCGGTGCGGATGACGGCCCGCTGCGGCCGTGGGCGTCATCCGTGCCGGGCTGGGGCCATCGGGGCGAAGCCGAGGCCGGCGAGCGCGGCCGCGCCGCGCACGGCATGGTCGCCACCGGCCAGCACCATGGTCCGGGCGGACTGGTAGCGGCAGCCCGCGGCGTCGAACGCGTCCGCCGTGGCGAGCAGCGCCTCCTGGTCGCCGTCGAGCAGGGCTTCGGCCCGCTGCACGATGGCGTCGGCGACCGGGTTGCCGGCCACAGTGGTGCGGGCCTCGGCCACCCGGTCGCGGGCGTCGGGGCTCCCGGCGAGCACGGCGGCCTCGGTGCGGAGCGCGACATACCAGTGGTGCCAGATCCAGGTGACCCACTTCCACACCTGCCTGGCGTCCGGGGCCGTCCGCTCCAGCGCCTCCGCCGCCTGCCCGCGGTGCAGCAGGAGCATCGCGTCGAAGACCGCCCCATAGCCGTACGTGTGCTCGGGTGGGGTGTGGAGCTCGTCCAGGACCTCCTGCCACTCGCGCCGGGCGTCCCGGTCGTCGCGGAGGCCGTGGATCATCGCGACGGCGGCCACCGCCGGGCGGAAGAGCGCCCGGGCGGGGCTGCCTGCCCGCCGCCACGCGTCGAGGAACCGGACGCTAGCGGCGAGCGCCTCGTCGACGTCGCCCGCCAGCGCGTCGACCATCAGCAATCGGCAGGTGGCGCGGTGGCCGACCTCCGCCAGCGACGGATGGCCGGCCAGCCGGCGTGCCCATCGGAGAGCGCCGGGCACGTCCCCCGCGCCGAGGGCGGCCTCGGTGGCCATGCCGAGCGCGTCGATCAACTCGTGGGTGCCGGCCGGGGAGCTCGGGAGGGATGTCAGGAGCGTGATGCGGCGCCGTGCCGTGGCCGCGGTGGCGAACGTGTCGCCGGCCCAGCTCTGGGCTCCGGTGAGCGCGTCGAGCGCGGCCGACTCGGCGAGCGGGTCGCCGGTCGGGCGGGCGAGCTCGACCGCGCGCTCGGCGCGCGCGATCGTCTCGGGTACGGCGTTGCCGGGCGGCCCCTGGGCGGCGCCGAACGCGTCGGTGAGCACCGCGGCCTCGGCCAGTGCCACCGCGGCCCGCGCGGCCGGATCGTCGCCGGCCGTCTCTCGCGCCTCGCCGACCAGCGCGAGCGCCTCCTCGGGAGGCGGAAGCCGTACGAACGTGGTCGAGAACCGGAACGCGATGGTGGCGGCGGTCGCCAGGTCCGTGGCGGCTCCGGCCGTGTCGCCGGACCCGCGGGCGGCGTCGGCGGCGGCCAGGCGGAGGCGGTACATGTCATCGCCGATCGTCCGGCAGCCGGCCACGGCCGCGGCCTGCCGAAGCATCGACGCGGCGACGGAGGGGCCGGCCGCGAGCCCGGCCGCCTGCTCGAAGCGCCGCTGCGACTCGCCGGTCAGGTGACGGGTGAAGGTCAGCTCCGCCAGGTGCCGGGCGAGCGCGTACGCGTCCGCGCGCCGCTCCGGCCGCTCGGCCGCCCACGCCAGGGCCGCACGGAGGTCGTCGGCCACCAGGTCGAACCGGGCCCGCCAGTCCTCTCCCACCACGGTCAGGGCGGCGGCCTCGGCGAGGCACCAGCGAAGGTGCCGGGATCGGACGTCGTCCAGTTCGCCGGCCTCGGCGAGCCGCTCCGTCGCGTACTGGCGGATCGTCTCCAGCGCCCGGTATCGCGTACCGCCCGGGGACGCCGTGACCACCAGCAGGCTCTGCTCGGCGAGCCGGGCCAGGCCGTCGGCGACCACGCCCTCCTCGCCCCCGGTAACCTCGGCCGCCGCCGCAGTGGTGAACGGCGCCACGAACACCGACACCTGGCGAAGCAGCGCCCGGTCGGCCGGCTCCAGCAGGGCGTGACTCCAGTCCAGCGTCGTCCGGACCGAGCGGTGCCTCTCGTCGGCGCGGGAGCCGCCCGTGAGCATCCGCAGCGGGTGGGACAGGGCGGCGGTGATGCCGTCGACCCCGAGCGTGGGATACCGGGCGGCGGCGAGCTCGATCGCCAGCGCCATTCCGTCCAGCCGCTCACAGATCGCGGCGATCTGGTCGCGCAGCGGAGGATCCGGCGGCCCCCCGACCGCCGCCGCCCGCTCCATGAACAACGCGACCGCGTCCGACTCGCCGTCAGCGGGCAGCGACAGCGGCGGGACCGGATACACCCGTTCGAACGGGACTATCAGCCGGGCCCGGCTGGTCGCCAGCACCGTCACCCGAGGGCACGCCGCCAGGAGCCGTTCGAGAAACAGCGCCACCCCGCCGGCCACGTGCTCGCAGTTGTCCAGAACCAGGAGCGCGTGACGGTCGGCCAGCGCGGCGATCACGGACTCGGTCATGTCCCGGCCGAGCTGCTCACCGAGACCGAGCGCCCCGGCGACCGCGGGCGCGATCATGCCCGGGTCGGTGACCGGGACGAGGTCGGCGAACCACACCCCGTCGGCGTAATCGCCGGCGGCCTCCCCGGCCACCGCAAGCGCGAGCCGGGTCTTGCCCACTCCGCCGGGACCTGCCGCGGTCACCTGGCGGTGAGTCCCGATCATCTGGATCAGCTCGGTCCGCTCGCGCACCCGGCCGACGAACGAGGTCAGCCGGGCCGGCAGGACCGGTGCCAGACGCGACGGAGCGGCGGCGGCCGGCTCGGGCGCACGCCGGGCGAGCTCCCGCCGGTCCGGCACCTCCAGCTTGCGCAGGAGCGAGGAGACGTGACTTTCGACCGTACGCACCGAGATGCACAGCCGTGCCGCGATCTCGGCGTTGCTGAGGTGGGCCCCGACCAGTTCCAGCACCTCGGCTTCCCGAGGCGAGATCTCCACTCCTGTCACCATCGCCACCATTTTGTCGCATCTCCATCGTGGTTCCCCCCGCCATGGCCACCGTGCGCCATCCGTGCCGCCGATCCGTGGCCGGTTCCGTACTCACCACGGATGCGGACCCGCCAGGTGCAGGAGAAAGCTGTGACCACCCAGACAGCGGGTCGATGCGACCCACCACCTCAGGAGTGACCATGACCGACGCTTTTCGCCCGGCGATCAGGACCGTGCTGCACCCGGTGGCCGACCTGGCCAGGGCCAAGGCGGTGTACGCGGCCCTGCTCGGCATCCCGCCGCAGACCGACTCGCCCTACTACGTCGGCTTCGACGCCGAGGGCCAGCACATCGGACTCGTGCCGGACGGTGGACCGCAGGGCATGACCTCGCCGGTGGCCTACTGGCACGTACCGGACATCGAGGCGAAGCTGGCCGAGGTGGTCGCCGCCGGGGCCACCGTGAAGGAGGCCGCCCACGAGGTGGGCGCAGGCCGCCTGGTGGCCACCGTCGTCGACCACGACGGCAACGTCCTCGGGCTCCTGCAGGACCGCTGAGCTTCGTCTGGCAGGCTGCACCCCGTCCGAGGCACCCGGACGGGCCGAACATCAACAGTGCAAGGAGAAGTTCCGCCATGAGCACCACCGAAGACAGCAGGTACGAGGGATTCACGGCCGAGGAGCGGGCCGCGATGAAAGCGCACGCCGAAGAAGGGAAGAAGGCGGCGCGACGGGGCTCGCGCGCGGAGAAGGCGGCGGAGGCGGCGCGCGACGTCCTCGCGAAGATCGCCGAGATGCGGGACGCGGACCGGATCATGGCCGAGCGCGTCCATGCCGTCATCATGGCCGGCGCTCCGGACCTGGCACCCAGGCTCTGGTACGGGATGCCCGCCTACGCGCTGAACGACAAGATCGTCTGCCACTTCCAGCCCGCGGAGAAGTTCAAGACGCGCTACGCGACACTCGGCTTCAGCGACCAGGCGAAACTGGACGAGGACGCGATGTGGCCGGTCGCCTTCGCCCTGACCGAGATGACGCCCGAGGTGGAGGCGCGGATCAGTGCGCTGGTCAAGCAGGCGGCCGGCTGAGACGCGGCCGCCATCGGTTGCCCACGACCCCGGCGGTGAGCCGGACGCCGTTCATGGAGCGGGCGGCGGCGGCCGGCCGGCCGCTGGATCCCCCACTGCGCGACCAGGCCCCCTCGCCGGGCGGCGGCGGCCGGACGCCGAACCCGCTGCGCGACCGGCCCCATCGGCGGGTGGCCGCCTGACAGAGTGCGGAGATCTGTGGGGTCAGAGGCAGGGCAGGTCGAGCCGGCGCAGCCGGGCGGGGTCGGCGAGGATATCGATCTCCATGATCCTCCCCCGCGCGACGGCGAAGCCCATGACCGCCACCGGCCGGTCGCCGTCGGCCACGAGCACCCCGGCCGCTCCGTTCACCAGCGCTGGACGGGCCAGCTCCGCGCGCCACGCGAAGGCGAGTGCCTGCCCGGCCACGGCGGCCGCGCCGGAGACCACCCGCGACGCGCCGGGGGGTTCGGCGCCGACGTCGGCCCGCAGCGTCACATCGGGGTCGAGCAGGGCGAGCAGCGCCTCGAAGTCACCGTCGCGTGCCGCCGCGAGGAAGGCGTCGACGACCTCCCGCTGACGGGGGACGTCGGCGTCGGGAACGGTGGCGCCCTGGACCCGGCGTCGCGCCCGGCTGGCGAGCTGCCGGGCCGCGGCCGGGGAGCGGCCCACGATGGCGGCGATCTCGTCGAAGGGCAGGCTGAACATGTCGTGCAGCACGAAGGCGAGCCGTTCGGCCGGAGCCAGTGTGTCGAGCACGACGAGCAGCGCCAGGCTCACCGAGTCGGCCACCAGCGCCTGCCGCTCGGGGTCGGCTCCGTCCGGGGCCGTCACCACCGGGTCGGGCACGTACGCCGCCAGCGGCTCCTCGCGCCTCGCCCTCCGCGACTGCAGCATGTTCAGCGCCACCCGCGCCACGATCGTCGTGAACCACCCGCCCGGGTTGGCCACCTCGCCCGTGTCGGCGCGGCTCATGCGCAGCCAGGCCTCCTGCACCGCGTCCTCGGCCTCGCTGACCGAGCCGAGGATGCGGTAGGCGACCGTACGCAGATGAGGGCGGTGGACCTCGAACCGTGTAGCCAGCCAGTCGTCGTCCATCGGTCACAATCCCTCGTCGCGATCTGTCATATCACTGACAGAACGGACGCCGCCGATGTGACGCGATCCCCGGTCACCGACGGCACGACCGCACCGCCCGTGCGCGTGGCACCGGCCGTGCGCGCCGGACGGCGTCGGCGAGGCCGGTCTCCGCGGACGCCGGGCGGTGGCCGTCGGTACGTCGAGACGACGAGGAGTGGAACGATGTCCTGGACCCGGCAGACCTTGTCCACCTCCGGCGACGTCGCCGGGCCGGGGCGGCGAGGTGGCGTCGCCGACACGATGGCGGTCGCCGCCACGGCGGCCTTCGCGGGCGGCGCGCTGCTCAGCCAGACCGTGCTCGTCCCGGAATGGCGGGCGATGGACCCGGCCGCGTTCCTGGCTCGGTTCGCGGTGTCCGGGCCGGTCACAGGAGCGACGGTCTTCCCCTTCGAGCTCGCCTCCGTGGTGTCGCTGGGCATCGTCACGTACACCGCCGTGAGGCGCCACCGGCCCGGCAGGCTCCTCTGGGTGCTGGCGACGGCCGGCATGGCGGGGACGATCGCGCTCCTGCCGATCTACTTCGTCGGCGCGAACCTCGCCCTGCTCGACCCGTCCTTCCCGCCACAGGAGGTGCACGCCCAGCTGGCGACCTGGTACCGCTGGAACTGGGTGCGCACCGGGCTCGGCCTGGGCTCGGCCGTGCTGGCCTGCGTCGCGCTCGCCACCGGCCGCGCCGGGCACGCCTCGCCCGCCCCACGGTGACGGCCTGGGCCTCCTCTAGCCATGGAGAGCCGCGACCCCGATGAATCCCGCGGTCGCCGGTGCGACATGCGAAGAGTCAGCTCGCGGACCCCTTCGCGCGGTGGCTTCCTGGCCGCCCGGTGACGGTACACCTGCGGGGGGCTGGTGACGGCCGGCCCCTCACGCCCGCGCGGCAAGGTCGCGATCCACGATCACCGCGATCTTGCCCAGCGCTCCGCCGCCTTCCTTCAGCGACCGCAGTCCGATGTTGATCGCCTCGACGGTGCTGTCGATGGTCTGGCTGACGTGCGGGAGTACGAGCCCGTTGGTCGCCCACTCCATCGCCAGCTCCATCCCGCGCTGGAGGAAGCCCCGCGCCCGGCCGTCGAGCATGCCGGGTTCGGAAAAGTAGCGCAGCAGGTTGACGTTGACGTGCCTGGCGCCGCGCTCGGCCAGGATGGCGTCCACCGGGCTGTGCGTCTGGGCCAGGCGGGTCGTCCTGCCGGGGCCGACACCCAGCACGATCCAGCTGCCACCCCGCCGGACGGTCTTCGCGGTCTCGGCAAAGCTCTGCTCGCTGTAGGTGGCGTCGAAGACCAGGTCGACTCCCCGGCCGTGCGTCAGCTCCGCGATCTCGGCGGCGATGTCGTCACGCGTGTAGTCGAAGACGACGTGCGCGCCGCACTGCCGGGCCAGCGCGATCGACTCCGGCCTGCCACCACTGCTGATCACCGTCCCGGCGTCCAGGGCACGTGCCGCCATCTGCACGGCGAGATGGCCGACACCGCCCCCGCCGCCCGGTATGTAGGCCGTGGCGCCGGCCTGGACGGCCCCGTACAGACCCGCGAAAGCCGACAGGAAGCACATGGGAAGCGCCGCCGCGTCGCGGAAGCTCACGGACGGCGGCTTGCGGACGGTGAGGAACCGCGGTGCGACGGCGTAGGAGGCGCCGTCGCCACCCGTCGCGGCCCACCCCCCGTCGCCGTTCAGGCCGGCCATGGCGGCCACCTCGTCACCGACGGCCACGCCCTCCACGTCACGGCCCACGCCGGCCATCTCACCGGCGAGGTCGAAACCGAGCACGACGGGAGGCGTGCGTCCCATGAAGTTGAGGTCGGCCAGCTTGTACTCCAGCGGGTTCAGCGACGAGGCGGCGACGCGGATCAGCACCTCGCCGGCCGCCGGCCGCGGGACGGGAACGCGTACCGCCTCAAGGGGCAGCCCCGCGCGGTCCCTCGTGTAACCGACACCGACAAACGTCTGCCTCATGTCCGCCACCCCGTCTCTACCTCGTAGCGCCCGCCGGGACGAGGCGTTCCGGCACGGGCACACCGAGGTGGGCGAGGAGGGCGGCGACCTTCCGGTCGAGGTCGACGCCGACGGCCGCTATCTCCGGATCGCCGAAGGAGGCGAACTGGGCGCTCGGCTGGTCGAAGGAGAAGCGCGTCACCCCGCGCGCGTCCTCGTAGATCGTGGTGCGCAGCGGAGCGTAGAGCAGGACACCGGGATCGTGGTGGAACATCCGCTGAGCGATGGTCTGGTTGCCCATCAGGTACTGCACGCTGCGCTACCCGTCGCCGGAGCCCTGCCACGTCCTGGACAGGGTGGGTCCGGATGGCCGTCATGGCGATTCCCCCTTCACCAGCGCGGGGCGGCGTGGCAGCCCGCTCCACGGGAGGAGCACGGCGTCGCCGTACGGCAGAGCGCGGGTGCCGGCTCGTACTCCGGGACAGAACTCTCGACCGCCGTGATTTTCGAAAAAGCCCCTCTACCTGCGACGTTACGTGTATAACTTGTCAGATGCAAGCCAGGGTACGCGCCAGCATTGAAAGCCTCACGACCCCGGGCAAAGTGTGTGACAGTTGCGGCGAGCCCGTCCCGCGCGAGGAGGAAGCCTGGGTCCGCCCCTGGCTCTCCCCCGACCCGATCACCTTGGCCCGCCCGGTCACCACCGGCACCTGACATCAAACCCGGCGCTGACCCCATCGCCAAGGTCACCGAGGTCCTGGCACCCCGTCGCCGTAGCCACCGATCAACCGAGTGGCCGGCCGGAGCCATAGGAGTTCCGGGCCGTGACGGCCGCGCCCCCGCGGTGAGGGCCCGGCCTCGTCACTCGCCGCCGGCCGGTATCAGGACGCCGTCCTCCTCCGGGACACGGCGGGTCGGCGGGAATCCCAGGATCTCTCCCGCGAGCTCGTCGTTGCCGGAGAACCCCGCTGCGGAGTCGACGAGCTCGCATCCGTCCCACAGGACGAGCATGGCCGAGACCGTGTGGGACGCCTTGTCGCTGTGCATGTCGTAGTGGGCCGCCGCGGGCACCGTGTCGTACCGGACCCACAGGTCGTGGCCGGTCATGAACACGTCGAGGTCGTAGCGCACGGTCAGCCCGAGCAGGTCGGGCTTGTAGACGTCGTCGATGCCGGCGAACGCCTCGTCGAGCGCGATCATTCGGGGGCAGGTGGGCGCGGCCGATCCGTACAGGGCGTTGGCGGCGGCGAACAGCGGCAGGTGGATGGCGGCCGACTTCTCGCCGCCCGACATCTGGGAGTGGCGCTTCCTGCTCAGCTTGACCTCCTCCTCCCCGGGGACCTTGAGCCGCAGTTCGAACGAGCGCCAGGCGCGGTAGTCGAGGACGGCCGACAGGGCCTCCTTGTACGTCGCCCGAGGGTGCCCGGCACGGTACTCGTGGATCATCTGCCGCAGGAGCCGCCGGAGGTCGGCGAGCCGGGCCGGCCCGAGATCGTCGCGACCGAGCAGCTCGGATACCTCGCGCTGGTCGTCGGTGACCCTGTCGGAGACGACCCATCGGATGCCCACGGTCGTGCCGGTCGACATCGGCCGGGATCTGGTGTCCGCGTCCATGCCCTTGACCAGGTCCTTCGCCAGCATCACACGGTCGAAGACCTGCTGGGACAGGCCCGCGAGCAGCTCGTCCTCCAGGACCCTGCGCTCGCGTTCCTCCAGCAGCACGCCCTGCTCCTCGGCGCGTTCCGCGACGCGCCGGGCGAAGGCGGCCACCGGGTGACGGCCGTCGGCGTCGTGGACCCGGACCAGGACGAGCGACTCGCCCTGCTCCCAGTCGAGCCGGTAGTCCTCCTCGCAGGCGTTGAGCGCCTCGCCGAACTCCTTGAGGGCCTGGGACATCCGGTCGCGGGCCCGCTTGCGGGCACCCTCCCCCGGCTGCCGCCCGGCTGCCGCCGTCTCGTAGAGGGCGAGGAGGTCCGCCGCGCCGTCCGGCAGCACGGCCCGCACCGCCATCGCCGCGTCCTCGCCGGCCAGCCGCTCGACGACGTCGGCGGCGGCCCGTTCGGGCTCGGGCCACCGTGCCGCGTCGGGCCACACCGGCGCGGCGGCGACGCCCAGCACCGGCCGCAGCTCCGGCTGGGTGAACGGCGCGAAGGACGCGAGCTGGTCGAGCAGCTCACGCAGCGCGGACACGAGCGAGGCACGCCCGTGCTCGTAGGAGACCTTGGCCTTCACCAGCGCGTCGTGCTCGTCGCGGGCCCGCTGCTCGGCGGCGCGGGCGGCGCCGGTCGCGGCGGCCAGGGCCCGCTCGGCGTCGCCGATCTGGTCGAGGATCTCCTTGAGCGGCGCGCTGAGCGCCTCCTCCGCGGCGGCCAGGCGTTCGGCGAGGGCCAGGTGTGCCTCCTCCTTGTCCGCCAGGTCGTCGGACGCGGCGGCGAGCTCGGCCTCCAGCCGTTCGACGGTTCGGAGCCGCCCGGTGAGATCCCTGTCGAGTCTCCCGACCGCGGCCAGCTGCTGGGCGTGGCGGTCCGCCGCCGCGGTGAAGTCGCCGATGGCGGCGGCGACCGCCTCGACCTCGTCGGCGGCGGACGGCATGGTTCGGTCCGCCGCCGTCTGCCGGAGGCGCCGCCGTTCCGCGTCCATTTCGGCGGTGGCGGCGTCGAGGGCGGTGGCGGCCTCGGCCAGCTCCGTGCGGGCCGCAGCGAGCAGCGCCGACGCCTGGGCGAGCGCCGCCGCGGCGCCGGGGATGTCCCGGCCGATCGGCCTCAGCTCACGTCGCGCCCGGCCGAGGTCGTCGAGTCGCCGACGGAGGGAGTCGCGGGCCGCCACGGTCCGTTCGCGCTCACCGGACCTGTCCCCGATCTCCCGCCCGTACTCGGCGAGGCGGCCGGCCCGGCGGGCCGCCCGATGGGTGGCGCCGATGTACTCCGGCGCGTCCTTGGTCCGGACGCCCAGGTGAACGCCCACACCGAACTGGCCCCGGGTGCTGACCGCCGGCGTGCCCGACGCCGGGTCGATCTCCTCGGTCAGCGCGATCGACGCGAGCACGCCGGAGACGACCTCCGCCGGGACGGCGTCCTGATCCTCGGGCACCAGCACGCTCGCCAGCGTCGGCCCGGACGGCCGCAGCCCGGGCGGGGCCGGCAGCAGGTAGGCGTCGGGCTCCGCCTTCTCCAGCGCCTCCGCGGTCAGCCGGGGGTCGGGATGGACCCACGCGGTGAGCAGCCCCGCCGCCTCCAGGGCCCCTTCCACGGCGGCGGCGCCGGCGTGCCCGACCTCTTCGGCGAAGCGCACCAGCCGCCACAGCGGCGCTCCCGGCCGCCCCTCACGATCGGCGTGGCGTGCGAGCGGGGGCGCGTCGTCCCGCTCGGACGCGACCTCGTCCCGTTCCGCCGCCAGCCGTGCGATCTCCGCGGTGAGGCGTTCCAGTGTCACGTCGAGCCCGGCCGCCTCGGCGGCGAGCGCGGTGCGGCGCGTCTCGACGAGGTCGCCGAACACCTCGCCCAGGCTGGGGGCGCCGGGCTCCCGTAGCCTGGCCAGGCTCTCGGCCAGGGTGTCGCCGTCGCCCGGAGGCACGACGGGCTCGGCGAGCTCGGCGCGGCCGGTCCACCTGCCGGCCCAGGCGCGCAGGTCGGCCTCTGCCCGGCCGACCGCCTCGGCGAGGGCGTGCTCGGCCTTCTCACACGCGTGCCCGCCCGCGTCGATCTTCTGCTGCGCCCGCTGAACGGCCTGCTCTGCCCGGCCGCGTTCGCGTTCCGCCTCCTCGACCTTCCGCAGGCCGCGGCGGACGTCCTCGACGTCCTGGAGCCGGGCGACGGCCCGTGCTCTGATCTCCGGGGCGTCGCCTCCCTCGTCTCGCGGGATCCCGGCGAGGTCGGCGGCCTCCGCCTTCGCCGCTGCCTGGCGCCCGGCCGCCTCCCTGGCCTCGGCCAGCTCGCGGTCGAGCTCGGCGGCCTCGCGGCGCAGGTCCGCGACGTGCCGGGCGCCCCTGGCGTTCGCCTCCCGCATCCGGGTGATCTCCTGGGACCCCTGGGCGACCCGGGTGCGCAGACTCTCCAGCTCGCCCTGGGCGGTGTAGGCCTCGTGCCGCTTGAGGGCGTCGAGCCGGGCCTCCAGCCTCTTCCGCTCCGCGACCGCGGCGGCGCACGCCTCCTCGGCCTCCTGCTGGGCCGTGTCGGCGCGGCGCATCTCGGCCCGCGCCTCGCCGACCAGCACGGCCGGCCGTACGGCCTGCTCGGTGCGGGCCTCGATCCGGTCGAGGCACCCGCGCACGCCGACCCGCAGATAGTCGGCGTAGCAGGCCAAAAACGCGCGGGCGGCGGAGTCGGCCGCCGCGAGGTCCTCGGCGAGGCGCTGGACGGCCGCCAGGTTGTCGAAGTCGCGGGCCGCCTGCTCGATCAGGTCGTCGGAGACGGGACTCAGCCCGGCCGTGAGCGTGTCGGAGACCTTGACCGGGTCGAGGTCCTTGGCCAGCAGCGGACGGCGCAGCGCGAGCAGCAGGTCGAGCAGCTGCGTGTACCGCTCCCGCCCGAGGCCGAACAGCGCCGCGTCGATCGCGTCGCGGTAGTCGGTGGCGTTGGATCGGGCCGCGCCGGGTTCGAGCACGCGCTTGAGCTGCTGGTCGGTCAGCGGCCGGGCGTCCTCCGACAGGAGCCCGAAGTCGACACCCACGCGTCTGGCCGTGACGAAGTAGGTCCGCTTCACGTCGGGCCGGTCCCGGTGGGCGTGCATGGCGACGATCAGGGTGACCGTCCGGCGCCCGTCCGCGAACTCCATCCACACGAAGCCGTATTCGGACTCCTGTCCCCGGTAGAGCAGGTTGGACTTCATCGTGCGGTTCTCGCCGCTGAACGGGTCGAGCCGGCGGGCGTCGACCACCCCGTCGAGGATGAAGGGGAACAGCACCTCGAGGGCCTTGGTCTTGCCGGAGCCGTTGTGCCCGCGCAGCACCAGCCGGCCGTCCGCGAAGACGAACTCCTCGTCGGTGTAGTCCCAGATGTTGATCAGGCCGGCACGGGACGGCTTGAACCGGGTCATGCCGGGTCTCCTCCTTCGAACAGATCCGTCTGGCCCCTGGGCGGCGCCGGGATCGCCATCGTGATGTTGCGGTAGCGGACGGCGGCCGGGAGCAGCAGCACCCCGCCGGGCACCGGCCGGACCAGGCGCAGGTCGGCCAGCAGGTCGAGCGCGGCGTCGAGCAGGCCGTGGGGGTCCTGCTGCCAGGCGCCGGTGAACGAGGCCGCGCCGAACGTCTCGTACAGATCGTCGATCAGCGCCTCGAGCCGGTGGCGTTCGAGGAGGACGAGCGGGTCGGGTCGATCCGGCGGCATCGGCGGCGTGTGGCCGGACGACCACGCGAGGTCCCTGACGACGCCGGCCTGCGGCAGCGCCGAGTCGACGCGGGCGAGCAGGTCACGCTGGACGTCCGCCTCCACCGGGGGCTCCAGCCGTTCGAACGTCCCGGTGGAGGCTGGCGCGGACCGCTCCTCTTCGAGCGCGTCGGCGATGCGGGCGAGCAGGAGCCCGGCGGCCCGGTTGACCGCGCCGCCCCTGCCGGGGAAGGCCCGGTCGGTGAACCTGCCGCCCGGGTCGGCGAGCAGCACGCCCTCGGCGCGGCGCTCCACCACCAGGCCGGTGAGGCGTGCCAGGTTGTCGACGAGGTCGTCGCGCCGCAGGACGGCGGCGGCCTCCGCGTCGAGGTCGGCGTAGTAGACGACGGGCCGCTCCAGCAGCAGCCGGCGCACGCGTGCCTCGGCGCCGCCGTCCAGGCCGTCGAGCAGGCCGGCGGCGCTGGTCAGGTGCTGTATCGGGCGGGACGGGCGGAAGATCGCCGCACAGATGTCGTGGTCGATGTCGTAGAGGGCGTCTCCCCCGTCGCCGCGCGCCCACGCCTCGACGGAGCCGTCCGACAGGTTCAGCGCGCCGCGCTCCACCAGCCAGCCGATCACGTCGACGACCGCCGCCTTGTGCCCGGGGACCAGCGGATCGAAGCCGAGCCCCGGGATGGAGTTGGCCGCGGGGGCGAACAGGCGCACCAGGTCCGCCAGGCTGATCTCCACCCGGGAGCGCTGGAAGGAGCCGAGCACCAGGCAGAGGTACGCGAGCCGCCTGCGGTCGAAGGGCTTGCCCGCCCTGTTGGCGAAGATCTTCCCACGCGACGGGTCGAGGGCGTCGAACCGGCGGATCAGCCGTGCCTGACGGGTGGTGGCGATGAGCGTGTAGCCGAACAGGTCGCGAAGGTCGCGGGTCAGCTGGTCGGCCCAGGGCAGCACGCGTTCCAGCACGCCGGGACGGGGATGGACGGCCGTGATCAGGTCGCTGGTCAGCACGAGCCGCACCGCTTCCTGGTAGCCGCCGAGGTCGGCGGGGGCGACGCCGGCGGCGGCGAGGGGCTCAGGCATGGGCGCTCCCGTGGCGCGGCGCGATCTGCCGTACGCGGACACGGGCGGCGGCGAGGGGCTCAGGCATGGGCGGTCCCAGCGCGGGGCGCGATCTCGAGGGCGAACCCCGGCAGGTGCAGCAGGCCGTGTGGAGTCCGCACGCTGCTGCCCGCGGAGTGGGGCACGAGCCGGAGGACCACGGTGTCGTCGCTGCCGTCGCCGGACCTCAGCCGCCCGGACACCACCGAGCGGGCCTCCAGCGCCCTGGTCAGCAGCGCCAGCAGGACGCGGGTCTCGGCCTCGTCGAGCGCCCGTCCGTGTGGCCCGCGCTCCGCCAGGCTCCGGGCGGCCCGGCGCTCGGCCGCCCTGGCCGCGATCTGCTCGCGGCGCAGGTCGGCGCGCCTGCGCGGATCGACCCGGACGGGCTGCGGGATGCCCGGCCCGGCCTGCCGCCCCGTCCGGAAGGGCGTGAGCGCGACCTCGACACCGGGCGCGTCCCACCAGGTGGCCCGCGGCGAGATCTGCTCCACGTCGTCGTGGGCCCCGCCCATGTGCCGGGCCGACCCCAGGTTGAACGCCGCCGCCGCCAGCGCGTACGCCGCGTCCTCGTCGGGGGTGTCGCAGATCCACTCCGCGAGATGCCGCAGCTCGGAGGCGCGGTTCACCCCGCCGCGCTGGGCCTCGGTGAGCTGCCGGAGCAGGGCCACGACCCCGGACACGGCGGCGCGGGTCGCGCGGCGCAGCTCGGCGGCGCCGGACTCCGCGCCCGGCTCCGCCGTGAACCAGGCGCGCAGGACCTCCCAGCGGCGCTTCCAGTCCTCCATCCGCTCCCCCGGGCTGAGGAACGGCCTGTCGTCGGCGTCGGCCGCACGCACCATCATGGTGGCGACACCCGTGGCCTCCACGTCGAGGACGGCCCGGTGCAGGCGGGGCAGGTGGCGGTCGAGCTCCGCCATGACGTCGGTCATGTGGGTGAGCAGGGCGTTCTTGTAGCGGAGGAACAGCTCGGGCGACGCCTCCGTCGAGGTGACGATCTCGCCGAGGGTGACGTGGAATCGGGCCGACCGGCGCACCATGTCCTCCATCACCCGGTCGAGCCGCGAGATGCGCCGGTAGACCTGCTCCTCGTCGCCGGCGCGGTTGGCCGCGGCGAGCGACCTCAGGTCGTCGAGGATGTCGGAGAACACCAGGCGGGACAGGTTGGCGTCGCGGACCCGGGCCGCCAGGACGTCTTCCACCGCCGTGAACGCCCGGTAGCCGAGCTCGCTGAACTGGTAGACCGACTGCCGGTTGCGGTAGCGCTCCAGCGAGCCCGCCCGGGACGCGTCCTCCAGCCGGTGGACGATGCCGTCGGCGGCGAGGGCGTCGAGCCGCCCCCGGAGCGAGCCGTCCACCACGGGAACCCCGTCGTGCGCCAGCGCCAGCTCCGCCATCGCCGCCGCGACGTCCTCGCTGTCCACCTGGACGCGGTGCACGGCCCGCAGCCGGTCCATCGCCCTGAGCACCCACAGATAGACGACGTAGTCGTCCCTGTGGGTGAAGTTGAACAGCCGGAACCTGTCCCCCACCGCGAGCGCGTCGAGATCGAGCGCCCTGTTTCCACCCCGTGAATCTGCCATGACCACGTGAGTATCCCGCACGCCACCGACAGTTCCGACGCGACGACGCTCGGCTGCACCGGTATGGCACGAGTACCCCCCAGGTGCGACGAGCGCGCCTATCCCCGGGCGTCGAGGGCGGCGGAGAGCGCGGCGAGGTGGCCGGCGACCGGGCCGAGAGTGATCAGGCCGCTGCCCGCCCCGGCCAGCTCGCCGGCCGCGGGCGCGAGCGCGGCACGGGCCCGCTCCATCGTCTCCCGGTCGCCGAGGGCGACGGCCGCACGGCCCGTGAGGCACCACATGGCCTCGAACAGCAGGTCGCGGGGCGGATCGGGCGCCGCGCGCAGCGCAACCGCGGCCTCCTCGCGCCGGCCGCGGGCCAGCAGAACCAGGGGCCGGGCCCACGGCTCGTACGGCCCCCAGTCCGCGTCTTCCTCCGCGGGCAGCCCCCGCCTGACGCGCAGGGACAGCAGCGTGAGCGCGGGCAGGCCCCGCGCCAGCCCGGGCATGCCGGCCCCGTCGAGCCGTGCGACGGCGTCCCGGTAGGCCGCGTCCACCTCGGCCTCCGCGCTCCCCGCCTCTAAAGCCTCCGCCTCCGAAACCTCCGCCTCCGAAACCTCCGCCTCCGAAACCTCCGCCTCCGAAACCTCCGCCTCCGAAACCTCCGGCGTCTCGGCTCCCGGCGCGCGGACCGCGGCGGCGAGCCGCAGCGCCCGGTACCACCGGGTGAACACCCCCACCAGCGGCAGCTCGTGCCGTTCCGACAGCCGGTCGGCGGCGGCCGCGTGCCCGTCCGCGCCGTCGAAGTCGGCGAGCGCGGAACGGGCCTGCATACGCACGAGATGACCGAGCACCTCATAGGTGACGAGGCCGTGCCGGGCCGACAGATCGACCAGCTCGGCGCCGATCCCGTCCCGTTCGGGCGCCAGGCCCGCGCGGTGGAAGGTCTGCATGAACGCGCCGTTCAGGGCGAACGCCAGCAGCGCGGGGTCGTTCAGACGGCGGGCGATCTCCACCGCCTGCCGGGCGGCCTCGGCCCCGCGGGCGGAACGGGTTCCGCGGGACTCCAGGGCGACCGTGGCCAGCAGGCGGGCACGCACGCCGTCGTGCGCCCCGCCGGGGAGGCGGGCCAGGGTCCGCTCCGCCGCCGCGACGACCCGCGCGGCCTGCGCCGGGTCGTCGACGCGGGTCCAGTTGGCCGGGACGTCGTACGCGCCGATCACGCGGGCCGTGAGCTCCACGTCGCCCAGCTCCTCGGCCGCGGCGACGGCGGCGACCCGGTGCTCGCGGGCCGCCTCAAGGCCGTCGCCGCCGGTCACCGCGAGGGTGCGCAGGAGGCCCACCGTCGACTCCAGCCGGGCCCTCGCCCCGGAGGCCACCGTACGGTCGTAGACGGCGGCGGCCCGCGCCCACACCCGCCCCGCGGGGCCGGCGGCGTCCGGGTCGAGGCGGTCGGCGTGGTGGAGGATGTCGGCCTCCAGACGGCGCAGGTCCGGCCCGGGATCCACCCCGAGCTGCTCGACCAGAAGCGTGCGCGCCCGGCGCAGGACGGCGAGCGCGTCGCCCTGACGCCCGGTCCGGTAAAGGGCGAGCGCGAGCAGCCGCCAGCCCTCCTCGCGCCAGGGGTGCTCGGCCACGTGCGCGTCGAGGTCGGGCACCGCCTCACCCGCCCTGCCCAGGGCCATTCTGGCCTCGGCCCGCCGTTCGGCGGCGTGCAGCCGCAGCTCGGCCAGGCGGGACCGTTCGGCGCGCGTCCAGTCGTGGCCGGCGAACTCGGCGTACGCCGGGCCCCGCCACCATCCCAGCGCCTCCTCCAGGCGGGCGAGCGCCTCTCCGGGCGTCAGCGCGGCGGCCTCGGCCACCGACCGCTCGAACCGCCAGGCGTCCACGGCCTCCGGAGTGGCCCGCAGCGCGTACCCCGGTCCCTCGGTGACCAGCAGCCGGGCGGGGCCGCGCGGACGGCGGCCGGGTTCGAGCGCGCGGCGCAGGGCCGCCACGAACGTGCGCACCGCGCCCACCGCGTCCGGAGGCGGGTCCTCCCACAGGTCGTCCACCAGGTGGGTCACCGGGACGACGCGGCCGCGGGCGACGATCAGCCGGGCCAGCACGGCGCGGTGCCGCGGCCCCTTCAGGGCGACGGCGTCACCGCCGTCCCAGGCCGTGACCGGGCCCAGCACCCCGAACGTGACCCTCACTCCCGACCGTCCTCTCCGCGCCCGCTCCCGGTCACGGTAGCGCGCTCATCGGATGCTCATCCGCCCCCGGGAGGCTGGAACGCGCCCGTTCACCTGCGGAAAGGAAAATGACCATGACGCTGGCCATCTCCGGATTCGACTACGTGCGCGTGCCGGTCGCCGACGGCGTGTCCCTGAACGCCGCGGTCGGCGGCTCGGGCAGCCCGATCGTGCTGCTCCACGGCTTCCCCCAGACGCACCTGATGTGGCGGCACGTGGCCGCCCTGCTCGCCGCCGACCACACCGTGATCTGCCCCGACCTGCGCGGCTACGGCGCCAGCGACAAACCGGCGGAGACCGGCCCCTCGACCTACGCCAAGCGCACGATGGCCGCCGACGTCGTGGCCCTGGCCGGCGCCCTGGGGCACGAGCGGTTCGCGCTGGCCGGGCACGACCGGGGGGCGCTCGTCGCCTTCCGGGCCGCGCTCGACCACCCGCGGGCGGTCACCCACCTGGCCTGCCTCGACATCCTGCCGACCCTCGACATGTGGGACGTGATGCACGGCGTCACCGCGGCAGTCGGTTTCCACCTCTACCTCATGGCCCAGCCGCCGGGCCTGCCGGAGCGGATGATCGGCGCCACCGCGGACGCGTTCTTCGGCCACTTCCTCGATCAGTGGAGCGCCGACCCACGAGCGGTCCCGGCCGACGTCCGCGCCGCCTACCTCGACGCCTGCCGCGCGGCGGTGCCCTCGATCGTGGCCGACTACCGCGCGTCCGCCGGCGTGGACGTCGAGCACGACCGGGCCGACCGGGACGCCGGCACCCGGCTGCGGATGCCCGTCGCCGTGCTGCAGCAGGACTGGGGCTCCGCCCTCGGCTACGACGCCGCCGCCCTGTGGCGCGCGTGGGCGCCCGACCTGGAGCACAGCACGGTCGCCTGGGGCCACTTCATGGCGGAGGAGGCCCCGGACGAGGTCGCCGGGGCCCTGCGGACCCTGCTCGCCCGCTGAACCCCCGGGGAATGAGGATCATTCGGGCACCGTCCAGATCGTTCCTTACTGAGTAGTTTGTCCTATTTACACCTTTCTGGGATTGTGTGTACCTTTAGTCAACGCCGGTATGCGGAACGATGTCCTCTCCGTCGTATCCCTTGCCGGCACGTTGCCCGGACCGCGCGCTTCCGTGGGACCCCGTCCCGTCGGAGCGCGCGGCCGCCGAATCCGCGTCTCGCGGAGCCGGGGACCCACCTCTTCCGGGGTGAATCGGAGCGCGACCGCGCCCCGTAGGGCACTTCCTGCCCGAACCCGTCAGCTAACCCGGTAGGCGGCATGGAAGAAGGAGTCAACCCCACATGCCCACCCATCGGCTCAGCTGGGCCGCCCACTCGCTGAAACAGCGGCTGGGCTCGTCCCGTCCCGCCCTCGCCGGCGCGACCCTGGCCCTGTCCGCGGCCCTGGCGGCCGGCACGGCCGCCGCCGTCCCCGCTCTCATGGCGGGACCGGCGCACGCCGCCACCCGCGACGCCGCGAACCCGGCGGGCAACGGCGCCGACCACGACTGGAAGGCCGGGTCGGCCCGGGCCGCCACCACCTACGGGCAGGACGTCTCAGGATACGAGGCCGACCACGACTGGAAGGCCAGCCCGGCCCAGTTCGGCATCATCAAGGCCACCGAGGGCCTCGACTTCGTCGACCCCGCCTTCGCCCGCCACTGGGCCGAGCTGGCCAAGAAGGGCATCGTGCGCGGTGTCTACCACTACGGCCACCCCTCGAACGACCCCGTCGAGGAGGCCGACTACTTCCTGTCGGTGGTGAACCGGCAGCCGGCCCGCCCCGGCGACCTGCTGGTGCTGGACCTCGAGACGACCGACGGGGAGTCGGTCCAGCACGTGAACGCCTGGGCGAAGACGTGGCTGGCCCACGTGAAGGAGAAGACGGGCGTCACCCCGATGTTCTACAGCGGGTGGAACTTCGCCGACCGCTACGGCCATGGGCTCGGCCAGTACCCGCTGTGGGTGGCCTACTACGGCATCCCGAAGGGCTCGGTCACGCCCCCGGCTGACTGGAAGACCTGGGTCATCCACCAGTACACGGACACGCCCATCGACCAGAACGTCTCCTCGCTGACGCCCGACCAGCTGCGCGCGCTCGGCCGTCACTGAGGCCCTCACCGAGGCCGTCAGTAAGGCCGTCATGCGGTCGCCGGTTGACGCCGGGAGCGCGGCCTCCCGGCAGACCGGCGTAAACAGACCGTAAACCCCCTCGGGCACGATCGTCGTACTGGACGGACAGCCCGAGGGAGGCCGCAGATGCCGGAGACACGGGACGGCACGCCGTTGCGGGTGGCGGTCATCATCGGCAGCACCCGCAACGGCCGGTTCGGCCCGACGGCCGCCGCCTGGTTCGCCGCACGGGCGCGGCGGCGCCGCGAGCTCGAGCTCGACGTGATCGACCTGGCCGAGGCGCGGCTGCCCGACACCCTCACCGACCACGACGAGGCCGTGCCCGACCGCGTACGGGCGCTGGGCCCGCGCCTCACGGCGGCCGACGCCTTCGTGGTGGTGACGCCCGAGTACAACCGGAGCTTCCCGGCTCCGCTGAAGACCGCCATCGACTGGTACTACGAGGAATGGCAGGCCAAGCCCGTCGCCTTCGTCGCGTACGGCAGGGAGTCGGGCGGCCTGCACGCGGCCGCGCAGCTGCGGGAGGTGTTCGGCGAGCTGCACGCGGTGCCCGTCCAGGCCGTCGTCAGCCTGCCGTGCTACTGGGAGCTGTTCGCGGCCGACGGCAGCTGGCCGCTGCCTACCGCGGCCTGCAACACCGCCGTGACCACTGTGCTGGACGAGCTGACCTGGTGGGCGTACGCGCTGCGCGACGCCCGCGCCAGGACCCCCTACACGCGCTGACGCGCGTATCCCCCAAGCCCTGGAAGGAACACCGGGATGAACGATGTTCAGCGGCAGGTGCAGGACGCCGTCGACCAGTTGGTCGAGTCGGGCGCGGAGCGCGGGCTCCAGGTCGCCGTGTACCGGCACGGAGACCTCGTGGCCGACGCCGTCGCCGGCGTCGCCGACGCGGAGACCGGACGCCCCGTCACCGCCGGCACTCCTTTTCACGTCACCTCCACCGGCAAGGGGGTGACCTCCGCCGTCGTCCACGTGCTCGTAAAGCAGGGCGTCCTCGGGTACGACACGCGGATCGCCGACCTGTGGCCCGAGTTCGCCGCGCACGGCAAGGAACGGGCGACGGTCAGGGACGCGCTCACCCACGCGGTGGGCGTGCCGGGCCTGCCCGTGGAGACCACGCCCGAGGACCTCACCGACTGGGACGGCATGTGCGCGGTCATCGCGGACGCCGCGCCCTGGTGGGAGCCGGGGACCAGGACCGGCTACCACCCCCAGTCGTACGGCTTCATTGTTGGAGAGATCGTGCGGCGCGCCACCGGGCGGCCGATCTCGCGGGTGCTCAGGGAGGAGGTGGCCGGGCCGCTCGGCGTCGCGGACGAGATGTTCTTCGGCGTCCCGGAGTCGGAGCTGGGCCGCGTCGCCCGCATGGAGGAGCCGGAGGGCGGCATGGAGTTCACGCCGGAGATGATGGCGGCGATGGCCGAGCAGGTGCCGTTCTTCCGCGTGGTGAACGGATGGACGGCGGCGCCTCCGGCCGCCATGCCCACCGCCGCGTACTGCAACAGGCGCGACGTGCTCACGGCCGACATCCCGGCCGGCGGGGTCATGAGCGCCCGCGCCCTCGCGCGGATGTACGCCGCCCTCATGGGCGAGACCGGCGGAGTACGGCTGATCTCGCCCGAGCGGCTCCGCGAGGTCACCGCCCCCGCGATCAGCGGCGTCGACGAGATCACCGGTGCGCCGGTCACCCGCGGGCTGGGTTACGACATCGGCTTCCCCGGCCCCCTCGACGGCCCGGCCCTGTTCGGCATGGCCGGAAGCGGCGGCACCGCCGCCTACGCCGACCACGCGAGCGGGATCGCGATCGCCGTGGCCAAGAACCGGGTGACGGCGGGCGACTACACCACCTTCCAGCACATCGCGTCGATCGTCGCGAAGACCCTCCCGGCGAGCTGAGCCCCGGCGCCTCCCGCCTCTTCCGGACGGCGGGAGGCGCCGGGTCCCGTTATGGTGACGGTCATGCGCTTCGGGGTCCTCGGGCCGCTGGCCGTCTGGAACGACCGGGGGGACGCCGTCACGGTGCCCGGGCTCAAGGTGCGCGCCCTGCTGGCCGCGCTGCTCGTCGACCCCGGGCGGCCCGTCTCCGCCGACCGGCTGGTGGAGCACCTGTGGGGCGACGACCTGCCGGGCAACCCGCTGGGGGCGCTGTCCGCCAAGGTCTCCCAGCTGCGCCGCGCGATGGAGGACGCCGAGCCGGGGGCCCGCGCCCTCATCGTGTCGCCGCCGCCCGGGTACCTGCTCAGGGCCGGCGCGGACGCGGTGGACGCCGGCCGGTTCGAGCGCCTGGCCGCCGAGGCGCGTGAGGCCACGGGCCCCGAGGAGAAGGCCGCGCTGCTGTCCGGCGCCCTCGGCCTGTGGCGCGGGCCGGCGTTCGCCGACGTCGCCGACGAGCCGTTCGTCCGGGCCGCCGTCGCGCGCCTGGAGGAGCTGCGGCTCACTGCTCTGGAGGACCTGGCGCGGGCGCGGCTCGCGCTCGGCATGGCGGCGGAGGTCGCCGCCGACCTCGCGGACATGCTCGACCGCCACCCTCTGCGGGAGCGGGCGCGGACCCTGCACATGCTCGCCCTGTACCGGTCGGGGCGGCAGACCGACGCGCTCGCCAGCTACGAGGAGGCGCGCGCCCGGCTGGACGAGGAGCTGGGGCTGGTGCCCGGCCCCGACCTGGCGAACCTGCACAGGGCGATCCTGCTGCAGGATCCCGAGCTGGACGGGCCCGCGCCGACGACGGCGGCAGCCGCCCCCCGGCCCGCCGGCAACCTGCCGAGCGCGGTCACCGGCCTCGTCGGCCGTCAGGACGCGGTCGCCGAGCTGCGGGCGCTGCTGGAGCGCAGCCGGCTGCTCACGCTGACCGGGTCGGGCGGGGTGGGCAAGACCCGGCTGGCGGTGGAGGTCGCCGGCCCGCCCGGCGGGCCGTTCCCCGACGGCGCCTGGCTGGTCGAGCTGGGCGCCCTCGACCGTCCCCCCATGCCCGGGAAGGCCCTCGACGCGCTGGCCGACACGGTCATGGCCGTGCTGGACGTCCGGGACGTCGCCGCGCCGCACGAGTCCCCGACGCCCGCCCAGCGGCTCGCCCGCGCCGTACGGGCCCGGCGGCTGCTGCTCGTCCTCGACAACTGCGAGCACGTGATCGAGGACGTCGCCGAGCTCACGGCGGTCCTGCTGCGGGCCGCCCCCGGACTGCGCGTCCTCGCCACCAGCCGCGAGCCCCTCGGCCTGCCCGGCGAGGTCGTGTGGCCGGTGCCGCCCCTGGAGGCTCCGGAACCGGCCCACCACAACGATCCGGCGGAGCTGGAACGGTTCAGCGCGGTGCGGCTGTTCGTCGCCCGGGCCGCCGCGGCCGCACGCGGGTTCACGCTCACGCCGGGCAACGCCGAGGCCGTCGCGGTGCTCTGCCGGCGGCTCGACGGCATCCCGCTGGCCCTGGAGCTGGCCGCCACCCGCGTACGGGCCCTGGGAATGCACGGCCTGATGGCGGGGCTCGACGACCGGTTCCGCCTGCTGGCCACCGGGCACCGGGGCGCACCACCCCGGCAGCAGACGCTCATGGCCATGATCGACTGGAGCTGGCAGCTGCTCACCCCCTCCGAGCGCGTCGTGCTGCGCCGGCTGGCCGTCCACGCCGACGGCTGCACCGCGGAGAGCGCCGAGGCGGTCTGCTCGGGGGACGGCGTCGCCGCCGAGGAGGTCCGCGACGTTCTGGCCCGGCTGGTGGACCGCTCACTCGTGGTGGTGACCGAGCGCGACGACGACGGGCCCCGCTACCGGCTGCTCGAATCGGTGGCCGCCTACTGCCTGGACCGGATGCGCGAGGCGGGCGAGCTGCGGCGGGTACGGCGGCGGCACGGCCTCCACTACGCCGAGCTGGCCGAGCGGGCCGAACCCCACCTGTACGGCCCGGAGCAGCGGCGATGGCTCCACCGGCTGGACGCGGAGGCCGCCAACCTGCGCGGGGCACTCGACGCCGCGGCCCGCGACGGAGCCGCCGACCTGGCGTTGCGGCTGGCCGGCGCGCTGACCTGGTACTGGTTCCTCCGCGGCAGGCTCGCCGAGGCCCGGCGGTCGCTCCAGGCCGCCCTCGACGCGGGCGGCGAGGCCGCGCCGGCCCTGAGGGCCCGGGCCGGGGCCTGGGAGACCGGCATCGCGTTCCTGCTCGGCGACACCGCGGACTGGCCGGACCGCCACGAGGCCGCCCTCCGCCCGTACGAGCGGGTGGACGACCCCCGCGGACGGGCCAGGGCGCAGTGGTTCCTCGCCTACGCCGAGATCGACCTCGGGGACGTGGACGCCACCGGGCGCCGCATCGACCAGGCGGCGGACGCCTTCCGCGCGCTCGGCGACGCGTGGGGGGAGGCGGCCGCGCTGGCCCTGCGGGCCAAGCACGCGCACATCAGGGGCGACCAGGCCGCGCTCGAACGGGACGGCGCGCGCAGCGAGGCGCTGTTCCGCCGTCTCGGCGACCGCTGGGGGCTGCTGCAGGCCACCGAGTGGCTCGGCGCGCACGCCGGGCTGACGGGCGACCACGAGCGGGCCGTCCGGCTGCACCGCGACGGGCTGCGCATGGCCGAGGAGCTGGAGCTGTGGCCCGACGTCGCCGGGCGCCTGTCGTGGCTCGGCTGGATCGCCATGCAGAGCGGAGACCACGCGCGGGCCCGCGACTACTGCCGCGAGGGCCTGCGGCTGGCCACCGAGCAGGGCTCCCCGCTCGGCGCCGTGTTCGCGGAGATGGGGCTGGCGTTCGCGGCGCGCAGGGACGGCGACCTCGACGCGGCCGAGGTCCACCTGCGCACGCTCATGGAGGCCGCCGAGCGCCAGGACGCCGGGCCGGGCCGGCCGCTGTACCTGCCGAGCGTGCTCGTCGAGCTGGGGTACGTCGAGGAGCTGCGGGGGAACGCGGCGGCCGCGCTCGCCTGCCAGGCGGAGGCCTTCGGCGTCGCGCGGGAGCTCGGCGCCGTGGGCGACGTGGCCCAGGCGCTGTCCGGCCTGGCCGCCGCCGCCGCCCTCGACG
>NZ_KI866522.1:559112-569666 GCF_000511135.2 Microbispora sp. ATCC PTA-5024
GCCCTCGACGGCCGCCCCCGCCACGCCGCCCTGCTGCTGGGAGCGGCCGCGGGAGTCCGCGCGTCCGCCGGCATCGCGATCCCCCCCGCCGAGCGCGGCGACACGGAACGGGCGACGGCCGCGGCCCGCGCCGCCCTCGGGGACGACGCCTTCGCCGAGGCGCTCGCCCGCGGGCGCGAGCTGGAGCCCGGGGAGGCCCGCTCGCTCCTCGACCGGGCCGAGGTCGCCTGACCCTTTCTCAGGCTGCCGCGCGGGCGGCGGAGGCCCGGTGACGTGGTAGGACGTCGGATCAGTCATAGTTTGTCTGCTGGACACGCATACTTTCCCCGGAAGGCAGGTCACAGTGTCGGACGAACTGACCCAGGAACGGCTGGCCGATCTCAGACGCCAGTTCGCCTCTCTCGACGACGACGGCGACGGCTACATCACCGAGGACGAGCTTCGCGCTCACTTCCCCGGCCTGCCCGCCGAGGCGATCGCCGAGCTCGACCGGGTCGCGGACGTCGACGCGGACGGCCGGTTCTCCCTGGAGGAGTTCATCCGGCTGTCCGGCCGGGCCTGACCGGAACCCGGACGAGGGTCCCGGCAACCCGCCGGGGCCCTCGTGCGTGCCGCCACCCGCTCACGCCCGCCTGCGACGCGCGCAGTCCGTTTTTACAAATTACGGATGATATGAGCAATAAGCCCGATAGTGGCGGCGATCGCCCAGCCGGTGAATTTCACGACCTCGAATGCGGTGCGGAGCCGCCAATAGCGGACTGCCCGCCGGTCCCCGCCTTTCACCTCGTCCTTTCGCCCTCTGCCGGCGATCGAGCGTTCTTTCATCGTCCCTCTCCTTCGCTCCGGGTCTTGGGGGCGGCCCGGTGGCCCGCGCCGGACGCTTCGGCGTGAGACCAGGAAAACCGGCGGCTCACCGTGTCCGGGAGGGGCGTGGACAGAACAGCGACGATCTCGGCGAATGGCGGCCGTCGCTGGACGGGCCGCGATCATTTCCGGACATTCAACTGCGACCGCGCCGACGCCGGCCGTACGCTTTGGGACATTGCCGGACGATCTGAAACGAGGCGACAAAGGCATGAAGGTGCCGCCGAACACCGGGGACATGGATTTGGCCGGGGT
Organism: Microbispora sp. ATCC PTA-5024; assembly: GCF_000511135.2. Lineage (NCBI taxonomy): Bacteria > Bacillati > Actinomycetota > Actinomycetes > Streptosporangiales > Streptosporangiaceae > Microbispora > Microbispora sp. ATCC PTA-5024. The sequence continues at coordinate 560,232 of NZ_KI866522.1, forward strand.
CGCCACGGAATCACAGCTCCTCGACCTGATCCAGGTCCTGTACGTCCGGGCCGGGCACCCCTCCTACCGGACGCTGGAGACACGGGCCCGCGACGCGGGGATGATCCTCTCCAAGACCCGGGCCAGGGAGATCGTCAACGGCATCCGGCTGCCCTCCCGGGATGCCGTGATCGCACTCGTCCACGCGTGCGGCGTTCCTTCCGAGGAGGTGGAGCCGTGGGTGCGCGCCTGGGAGCGGATCGCCTCCAGCGGGCGCCACCGGCCCGGAGCGGTAGCCACTCCCGAGCACGACCGTCTCCGCGCCGAACTCCGCGCTGAACTCCGCGCTGAACTCCGCGAGGAGATCCGGGCCGAGATCCGGGCCGAGGCCGAGCAGGTCCTCCGCGCCGCCCGGGCCGAGGCGGAACGGGTCCTCGTCAGGGCCCGAGCGGAAGCCGACCAGGTTCTGGCTCGAGCCCGCGCCCAGGCCGGCTCGCCGCTCACCCGGCCGTCCGCGCCTGTCTCCGTGGCTAGAGCTCCACTGCCGGTGAGCGACGACGACGAGTTCGACGTCCCGCCCTTCATGCGGCGATGAGCGCGCCGGGGGCTACTGCCACACCGTGACGTTCACGGTGACCCCGTCCCGGTCGTACGCGGTGACCGTCAGCAGGGCCAGGTGGTCGTCCGAGGTCCGCACGCAGATCCCCCGTCCGGGCTGCACGTCGGGGCCGGTCGGCGGGTGGTCGGCGGCGCCGGTGAAGGCCGCCGCGGCGCAGTCCCGGTAGTCGTAGGAGGCCGCCGGGGGCAGCACCGCCACCCGGTCTCCGTCGGCCCGGGCCGTGACCCGGGGGTCGCCCTCGAACACGTAGTAGCCGACGTCCTCCCGCTCGCCCCACCTGCCTTTGACGTACGGCCAGGGGCCCCGGCCGGTGGCGTCGAGGTCGTACCCCCAGCCCGTGTGGACGGTCAGCGTCCCGGCCCGCCGTACCGGATGCGCCGTCCCGGCGGTCCCGGCCGATCCGGACGGCGAGGAGGAGCCGGTAGCCGCGACCACGACGGGAGCGGGGCCGGCCGGCCGCGGAAACCACCAGAACACCGCGGCGGCGACGAGCGCGACCACGGCGGCGAGCCCGCTCACCCCCGCCCACCAGGGCGCGGAGGCGACATTGCGCAGAGGGGCCATCGGGTCGTCCTTCCTCGTCTCCGACGAAGAGAAGACGATCAACAGGTCGCCGGGGTTCACGCAGCGCCCGAGGGCGTGCACCGTCGGTGATTTTCGGCTCAGCCGGAATCCCGGGCGCGCTCTTCCGCCGCCTGATCGTCGCTACCGGGCGCCGGCCCGGTCATCGCTGGACGTGCCCGTGACGTAGTCCGTTCAGGAGGAGGGCGAGGAGGCGGTCGGCTTGAGCCATGCTGTCCGGGGCGTCCTGGGCGGCCCAGGCGATGGCGCCGATCATCTTCAGCACATCCGCGTCGTCCGCATCCGCGACGATCACACCTGCCTGCCGCGCCCTCGCCAGCAACGCGGCTCCCACCTCGAACATCTCCGCATGCCAGGTCGACACCAGACCCTTCCCGCGGTCGAGGGCCGAGGTCATCACCGCGGTCGACAGACCTCGATAGGTCAGGCCATGCATGATCGCGGCACGCAACCACGTGGACACCGCGTCGAACTCGTCCTCGACAGCAAGCAACCGGCGACCAAGGTCGACCAACTCGGCTATCTGCTCGGCGAGCACCGCCTCGATGAGATCCAGCCGGGTGGGGAAATGCCGATACAGCGTCCCGCTTGCCACCCCTGCCCGCCGGGCGATGTCGTCCAGCGAGGCGTCCACGCCGAACTCGGCGAACGCGGCTTTCGCCTGCTCGACCAACCTCTCGTAGTTGCGTCGGGCGTCCGCACGCCTCGGACGCTCGACGCCCACATGCGGATCACGACCTGCCGGCACCATCACCACACCCTTGCTAACCGGGGACACAGTCCGGTACCGTCCCCATCTAACCGGACTATGCCTCACCTTAATGGCATAGCGCCCCTGATCATGGAGGGCCGTCCCGATGACGCTGAGGGAACAGGACCGGATCGACATCACCGACCTGATCAATCTCCACGGCCACCTGACCGACGCCGGAGAGCTGGACCGGGCAAGCGAACTGCTGACCCCGGACGTCACCTATGACCTGGACGACTTCGGCCTCGGCTCGTTGCAGGGGGTCGCGACCATCCGTGAGGCCGCGCTCGCCCTGGGCGACGCCAACCCGGTCGGCCATCACGTCACCAACATCGTGATCACTCAGATCGACGGCAACTCGGCCCGGGTCAAATCCAAAGGAATCGGCATCATGGCCGACGGAACGGCCGGCAGTGTCGTCTACGACGACATCGTCACGCGCCAACCCGACGGCTGGAAGATCAGCTACCGGAAGGTGTCTGCCCGGCGAGCGCCGCTCGGCGGGCGGGAAGCCGGTCCGCGTGAGGTTCTGGAACGTTTCCGCCACGCCTCCATCAGCCAGTCCGCCGATGACCTGAGGCGCCTGTACGCCCTCGACGCGGTCCACGAGTTCCCGTTCACCCGCCCAGGAGTGCCGTCCCGGCTTGACGGCCGGGACGAGATCGTGAACTGGATAACCGCGGGATGGAAGGCCGGTCCGCTGAAGTACGAGAGGTACCGCACTCTCGCCGTCCACGACACCGCCGATCCGGAAACGATCATCGTCGAGCAGGAGGCCCTCGGGACCAGCGCGTCCACCGGCGAATTCGCGCTCCCCAACATCGTCGTGCTCACCGTGCGCAACGGGCAGATCGTCCGTCTACGCGACTACGTCAACATCCTGGCGGCCGCGGAGGCCATGGGACGCGACATCTGAACGCGCGTTCACGCTCGACCGGCGGGGGCGCGGCCGCTCCGACCCGCGGGAATGCCAGGCACCCCTCCCGAGGCTTACGCGCCGCCGCCCGCCGTCTCGCCGGAGACCTCGGCGGGGAAGAGGATGGGGCTGAGCAGGTGGCGCACCCGGCCGGGGGCGGGCGAGTTGGCCAGCCGGGACACGATCGCCGCCCGCATGTCCTCGATCAGCTCGGCGCGCTCCTGCGGGGTGAGCCACACCGCGTGCTGGCGGTAGCCGACCTGGTCGGCGGCGGGGTCGGCCCGGTCGTGGTCGAGGTAGGCGCCGAACTCGGCCAGTAGGGCGGCCATGGCCACGGCGAACGCCCGCCGGTGGTCGTCGGCCGAGGCGGCCGCGGCCGCCTCGGCGTCGATCACCGCACGCTCCCTGCGCAGCCGGTAGCGGCGCTCGACCGCGCCGCGGACCCGCTGCTCGCCGTCAACCTGCAGCAGGCCGGCCTCCGCCAGCAGGGCGACGTGCCGGTACACGGTGGCCTTCGACACGTCGGGCAGGAGGGCGCACACCTGGGACGTCGTGAGCGCCCGGCCGCCGGACATGGCGTGGACCACGCGCAGCCGGACCGGGTGCAGAAGCAGGTCGACCGTGTCCATGGACGTACGATCTCACGTCCGATACCTTTCTCAAAGTTGAGAACATGCGATGGAGGAGTGGACATGACCCCCGTGACAGAGACGGATACGCCGCCACTGGGACGCCTGTACGACGTGGACGGGCGGCGGCTGATGCTCCACCGGTCCGGGAACGGCGGCCCGGCCGTGGTGTTCCTCCCGGGAGCGGGCCTGTTCGGCCTCGACTACCTGAACATGCATGAGCGCGTCGCCGAGCTGACCACCAGCGTGGTCTACGATCGCGCCGGCACCGGCTGGAGCGAGCCGGTCGCCCTGCCCAGGACGGCCGGCGAGGTGACCGATGAGCTGTCCGGCCTGCTGCGGGCCGCCGGCGTGCCGTCCCCCCGCGTGCTGGTCGGCCACTCTCTGGGCGCGGCCTACGCGCGTCACTACGCGCAGCGCTTCCCCGACGAGGTGGCGGGCCTGCTCCTGCTCGACCCGTTCCACGAGGACATGCTCCCCCGAGCGCCTCAGGAGGTGCGGGAGATGCTGGAGCTGATGGAGTCCCGGGACCTGCCGGAGCCGACCGAGGAACAGCTCCGCGTCGCCCGCGGGCAGCTCGACGAGCACTTCGCGGCGTGGCCCGCCGCCGTGCGCGGCCCGCTGGCCGCCCGCCACCTCGCCTCCTGGCGTACGGCCTGGCAGGAGGGCCTCAACCTGCACGACGTCGTCGCCGGGGAGATCCGGCGGGCGCCCGCGGTCCCCGGCGTGCCGACGATCGTGATCTCCGCCCTGGGCCACGACGCCACCCAGGCCGCGCTCTGGCCGGAGCACCTCCTGCGCCAGATCAACGACGGCAAGCGAGCCCTGCACGCCGAGCTCGCCGCGTCGGTCCCCCGAGGTGAGCACCGCCTCCTCGACGACGCCGGACACGGCTGGATCCACGAGGAGCGCCCCGACGCCGTCCTCCAGGCGGTGGGCGACCTGCTGCGGCGGATCGGCGGCCCGGCCTGACCCGGTGGCCGGGTCCGCATGGCTCACCCGGCCGGGGCGGGCGCGTTGCCTCGGCTATTTCGCTTTGCCGAGCCCGGCGGCGCGGCCGAGCGCGATCGCCTCGTCGCGGGTGGCGACGGCCAGCTTGTCGAGCATGACCGATACGCGGTTGCGGATGGTCTTCGGCGCCAGGAACAGGCGGGCGGCCACCTGGGAGGTCGGCAGGCCCTGTACGAGCAGCTCCAGGATCTCCAGGTCGCGGGAGTCCAGCGCGGCGAGCACGGCCGGCGGCGGGGCGGCTGCCGCGGCGGCGACCACGGCGGCTTGCGCGCCGCGGCCGAGGACCAGGGCGCCGCGGGCGGCGGAATGGATCGCGGCGAGGACGTCGTCGGGGTCGGAGTCCTTGAGCAGGTACCCGTCCAGGCCCGACCCGAGGCTGCGCGTCACCGACCGGTCGTCGGCGTGCATGGTGAACACGACGACCCGCAGCGCCGGCCAGCGCCGCTTGAGATCGGCCCCGAGGGTGATGCCGTCGCCGTCGGGCAACTGCAGGTCGAGCAGCGCGATGTCCGGCGGTGTCATCTCGGGCCGCTCGGTCAGGGCCAGCGCGTCGGCGGCGCGGCGGGCGGAGGCGACCAGCTCCAGGCCATCGTCGGACTCGACGAGGGCCGAGAGCCCGGACAGCACGATCGGGTGGTCGTCGACCACGAGGACGCGGATCATGACGGTCCTCCAGCGGAGGGCAGGTCCAGGCACAGGCGGGTGCCGTGCGGGCCGGCCTCGACCAGCAGCCAGCCGCCGAGTTCTTCGGCGCGGCGGCGCAGGGACGAAAGGCCGACGCCGGGGGTTATCGGGCCTCCCGCGCCGTCGTCGCGGACCTCGGCGCGGACGCGGCCGCCGGACTCGGTACGAACGTCGACGGCGATCCGCTCGGCACGGGCGTGGCGAAGGGCGTTGGTGATGCCCTCGGCCACGGTCCGGTAGACCGCGACCTCGACCGGCGGGTCGAGCAGCTCGTCGATCCGGCTGTCGAGCGTCACCGTGGGGCCCTGGCCGTCGAACGAGCCGACGAGGCGGTGCAGCGCGGTGGGGAGGCCGGCCTCGTCGAGCACCGACGGTGTGAGGCCGGAGACGATACGCCGAAGGTCGCCCCGGCACTCGGCGAGCTCGACGGCCAAAGACTCCAGCAGCGGGGTCGGGCGGCGTCGGACCTCGGCGCGCACGCGCATGCTCAGGCCGACGAGCGTGGGGCCGAGGCCGTCGTGCAGGTCTCCCAGGATGCGGGCGCGCTCGGCGTCGCGCTGGCGGGCCACGTCGCGGCGGGCGTGGTCGGCCTCGACGGCGAGGCTCACCGCCCTGGCGACCAGGGCGACGGTGGGCAGCAGCTGGCGTACGACGCGCTCCTGCCACGGTTCGGGGCCCTCCGGGTGGCGCGGCTCGAGGAACACGGTGCCGACGCGGTCGCCGCCGACGACGAGGGGGTAGAGCACCCAATGCGCGGGCGGCTCCGGCGCGTCCGGGCCGAGGACGAGGTCGACACGCCGGTGCCCGCTCGCAGCGGCGATCATGGCCGCGGCCTTGGCCAGCAGTGCCCGCACGTCGGCTTGGGCGTGCAGGTCGGCGGTGATCTGCTCGACGTCTGCCGGTGAGAGGGTGCCGCGGCCGTAGCGGCGGGCCAGGAATGCCCGGCGCAGCCACAGGCCGGCCGGCAGGATGAGGACGGCGGAGACGATGGCGGCGAACGCGCCGGATACGTCCGGGCCGGGGGCGCCGGCCCGCTGCGCGACCGCTCGTACGACCGTGCCGACGGCGGCCCCGCCGAGCAGCGTGAGGAGCGCGATCGCCGCGTCCACGGCCGGCTCGTCGACGGGGCGCAGCTCGCGGACGGTCGCCAGGCGGTACACCACTCCGGCCATGCTCACCACACCCAGCGCCTCCACGCTCGCCGCCGCCCGCGGGCCGCCCACGCCGGAGGCGATCAGCACCGCGGCCACGAGCGCGGCCGACGCGGCGACCAGCCAGACCAGGCGGCGCCGGGACATGCGGCCGGCGACGCGGTCGACGCCCCAGGCGATGACGGCGCACGCGACGACGACGGGCGCGACGCCCAGCCAGCCCCAGCCGCGCTCGAGGCGGACCCAGCCGGACGGGTCGTCGCCGGCGAGCCAGGCCGCCACGGCGACCAGCGTCGGCACCACGGCGAGGCCGGCGCACGCCCGGCCGAGCCGTGACTGGGGTTCACGGTCCAGCAACAGTGCCGCGACAATGCCGAAGACCGGCCAGCCCAGGCCGTACACCGCGCCGGTGGGCAGCGGCGCGTAGTCGAAGCCGTGCACCGCCGGCACGATGCCCGCCGCGGTCGCCAGCCCCGCCACCACGACGGCGCGCGGCAACCCGCGGGGGCTGGCGGCGGCGTCGGTCATCGCTTCATAGTGCTATACGAGACGGGGGGTGGCCTAGGGCGTCGCGCGGGCACGGGACCGCGGCGGGACGCTCCGGGACACTCCGGGACGCGGCGTGACGGCACAGGCCTGTTTCGCGGGACGCGGCCGGCCGCACGGTGGTGGTGCCCCGGATCGGCCGGTGCCATGCTCAGGGAGGCAAATCCTCATGTCCGCTGCCACGAACGACCGCCCCGCCACCACCCGCGGCCTGTCCGCCCCGCTGCTCGTCGGCGGCGCGTTCGTCCTGTCGACCGTCGTCAACATCGCCGCGCAGGTCGGCAGCATCCTGTTCACCGACACCGACCCGTACCTTCCCGAGGGCGCCATCAGCAGCATCGAGAGCATCTCGGTTGTCGGCGTGGCCTCGCTCGCCATCGCGATCGCCATCGGGCTGCCCCTGACGAAGTCCCCGTCCCGGGCCCGCGTCGGCGCGATCGTCCTCGGCGCGCTGTCCCTCGTCACGGTGCCGTTCTTCTGGTCGGGCGCCCCGGCGATCTTCGGCGCCACCGCGGCCTGGCTCGCCGGCCTGACCAAGGGTGCCCGCCCGCAGTCCGGTGCGGCGCGCGCCTTCGGCATCATCGGCTTCGTCATCGCGATCCTCGGCGTCGTCGCCGTGTTCGCCGGCGACCTCTCCGCGATCCTCGGCTGACCGGCCACGCGATCCCTGGCTGGCCCGGTGGCCCGGCATCCCGTGTCGCCGGCCCTCATCGACTGGACGATCGCCCGGTGCCTGCCGACGTCGCCCTGGGCCGGCGCGCGGCTGTTCGCGTCGCTCTTCCACGCCGGCCACCGGGACGCCCTGCGCGCGCTCACCCTGCCCGCGCTGGTCGTCCACGGACCGCCGACATGCCGGCGCCGGTCGCCCGCACCGGACCCCGTACGGCGTCGCTCGTGCCGGGGGCCGTGTACAGGGAGTACGCCACCGGGGGGCACGGCCTGTTCGTCGCCCACCGCGACGAGTTGAACGACGACCTGCCGGCGTTCCTCACGAGCTGACCGGGAGGAAATGGCCGGAGCGGGATAATCCACGGCGAAATGCGCCGAACCCTGTCAGGGTTGCACGTATGGATCTCAGCGACGCCCGGACCCTGGCCCGTGCCCTGAGCGACCTCGTGCAGGACGCGCACAGACGGCTGGAGGAGGGACGGGAGACGCCCGAGCTGGTGGCCCGGGTCACCGCGCACCTGGGGTGCGACCTGAAGCACGTCGTGAGCGTGGCCGAGAGCTTCCCCACCTGGGAGCACGTGAACCTGCAGCGAGGGGCCGAGGCGTACCTGGCGGCCCGCACCCCGGCGGCGGAGTGGTTCGGGATCGCCGGCCAGGGGCGTGAGCACAACGAGGTCATCGACATGCTGGCCGGGGCCGCCCGCGGGTGGGAGCGCTTCGAGCCCGGGGCGGTCGACTACGCCACGGCCGCCGTCGGGCCCACCCTGACGACCGAGGTGATCTCGCTCGGCCTCGTCCTGACCCGCTCCCCCGGCGGCGTCCCCGTCGTGGTGGGGCTGCGCGGGCCCCAGGAGCACGGGCGGCCGCACTGCCAGGTCGTCGTGCTCGCTCCGGACCGGCAGAGCGCCACGGCCACCCGCGACGAGATCGAGCGGCTCATGCGGGCCGACGACGTGTACCGGGGGCAGGTGCTGTCGTTCACCTGGAGCGAGCACCGGGGCAACGACCTCGTCACGTTCCTCCCCCGGCCGGACCTCGCCGCCGAGCAGGTCGTGCTCCCCGACGGCGTGCTCGACGTGATCGAGCGGCACATCGCCGGCATCGCCGAGCGGGCCGACCGACTGCGCGCGCACGGCCAGCACCTCAAGCGCGGCCTGCTGCTGCACGGCCCGCCCGGCACCGGCAAGACCCACACGGTCCGCTACCTCATGGGCCGGATGCGCCAGTGCACGGTGATCGTGATGACCGGCACCGCCATCCGGTACGTCTCCCAGGCCGCCGGGCTGGCCCGCCGGCTGCAGCCGGCCATGGTCGTCCTGGAGGACGTGGACCTGGTGGCTCGCGACCGGTCGTACACGGAGGACGGCAACCCGCTGCTGTTCGCCCTGCTCGACGCGATGGACGGCGTGGGCGCGGACGCCGACGTGACGTTCGTGCTGACCACGAACCGGGCCGAGGTGCTGGAACGCGCCCTGGCCGACCGCCCTGGCCGGGTCGACCTGGCGGTGGAGATCCCCAAGCCGGACGCCGCCGGCCGGGCGGCGCTGCTCCGCCTGTACGCCCGCGACCTGCGCCTGGAGGCCGACATCGAGCCGGTCGTGGCGCGGACCGAGGGCGCGACGGCGTCGTTCTTCAAGGAACTGCTGCGCCGGGCGGTGCTGTCCGCGCTCGACGACGGCGGCGACGCGCCGGTGCTGACCGACGGGCACGTGGGGCGGGCGCTGGAGGAGATGCTGGCCGAGCGCGAGTCGCTGACCCGGGCCCTGCTGGGCTCGGGCGATCACGCCCCCGGCGACGAGGACGAGACCGGCGGGCCCGTCTTCGGCCCGGGGTTCGCGGCCGGCTCCTCCTTCTCCAGTTCCTTCCACATCGACGTCGGCGGCCCCTGATGATCTCCT
>NZ_KI866522.1:570826-628441 GCF_000511135.2 Microbispora sp. ATCC PTA-5024
CCCTAACGCGGGCCGGCGCGCACCAGGTCAGGCCCGGCGGATCGGGATGAACGTCGGGCGGGGCTCCTCCGTCAGGAACGCGGCCACGATCCGCGTGCACAGCTCGGGCTTCTCGTGCAGGAGCACGTGCGAGGTCCCCGGGACGACGGCGAGCTCCGCGCCGGGCACGCCCCGATAGAGCGCGAGGGTGTGCTCCAGGTGGACCATGTCGTCGTCGGCCGCCATGACGAGTGTCCGCGCGGTCACGGACGGCAGGTCCTCCTCGGCCAGCGGCGGCGGCTCGGTCGCGGCCGCCTCGACGATCTTGCCGACGACCACGGGGAAGTGGTCCCGGCCGTCCGGGGAGACCTCGGCGTACGCGGCCACGACCTGTTCGGGCATCTGGGCGCCGGCGGTGGGGGTGAAGATCCAGCTCTCCCGGGTGACGCCGCAGCTGATCAGGACCAGGCGGCGCACGAGGTCGGGGCGGCGCAGGGCGACCAGCAGGGCGACGGTCGCGCCGATGCTGTAGCCCGCGAGGTGCGCGGGGCCGCCGACGGCCTTGTCGATGAACGCGGCCGTGTCCTCGGCCATCAGGTCGAGCGTGATCGGCCCCTCGACGTCGGGGGTGTGGCCGTGGCCGCGCCGTTCGGGGGTGAACACCGTGAACCGGCCGGCCAGCGTGGCGAGGTTGCCGGCGAAGTCGCGCGCGTCGCTGAACCCGCCGTGCAGCAGCACCAGGGGCTCCCCCGCGCCCTGCCGGTCGTACCAGGTCCGCACGCCGTTGACCTCGATGTGGTCCGCCATGATCGCGCCCTCTCGTCTCGTGTCGTCTGCCGGGAGGTGATACGACGCGGGCGGCCGGAACTCATCGGAGCCCTGGTCAGGGCGACGGCGGCAGCCCGAAGAGGGGGAACAGGCGCGGGCCGTCGAGGTAGGAGGTCAGGCCGGCCACCCGCCCCTCCCGGACCTCCAGCACCACGAGCGCGAACGGCCGGTGCCCGCCGTCGCCGTCCGGCAGGTAGTGCCCGAACGCCGGCATGCCGTTGGCCGCCGTGGGCACGAGCCGCGACCCCGCGCAGGGGCCCGCGGAGTGGACCAGGGCGGCGCGGATGTCCGCCCGGCCCGACAGCCACCAGGCGAACGGCGGCATGGACATGGTGGCGTCCTCGTGCAGGAGGGCGACCAGGGCCTCGACGTCGTACCGCTCGAACGCCTCGACGTAGCGGGCGAGCAGGCGCCGCTGCCCCTCGTCCAGCGGCCGGTACGGCTCGGCCCCCGGCTCTCCCGCCGTGGCCAGCGCCGCCCGGGCCCGCTGGAGGCCGCTGTTGACCGAGGCCACGGTCACGCCGAGCAGCCCGGCCACCTCGGCGGCCTGCCAGCACAGCACGTCGCGCAGGATGAGCACGGCCCGCTGGCGGGGCGGCAGGCGCTGGAGGGCGGCCACGAACGCCAGCGCAACGGTCTCCCGGGCGACGGCGATCTCGGCGGGGTCGCCGCCCTCCGGCAGGACGCGGCCGTCGGGGACCGGCAGCACCCACGCGCCGTCCGGCAGGGGCGCGCCGATGTCGGGCCCCGGCGCCGAGGCGGGGCCGAGGTCCACGGCCCGGGCCCGCCGCTGGGCGCCCTTCAGCATGTCGAGGCAGATGCCGGTGGCGATGCGGTACAGCCAGGTCCGGGCCGAGCCCCGGCTCTCGTCGTACCGGTCGAGGACGCGCCAGGCCCGCAGGAACGTCTCCTGGACCGCGTCCTCCGCCTCGAACGGCGAGCCGAGCATGCGGTAGCAGTAGCCGGTCAGCTCTCCCCGGTGCCGTTCGGCCAGCGTGGTGAGGTCCGGCCTCACGCGGTGAGGGCGGCCACGGCCGCCTCCTGGGTGTCGAAGACGGTGAACAGCCGGTCGAGCCCGACGATGCTCAGCATGCGGGTGAGATTGTCGTCGGGACCGGTCAGGACGAGCGGGGTGCCGCTGCTCCGGGTGTGGTGATAGGCCCGCACCAGCATCGTGAGGCCGGTGGAGTCGCAGTAGGTCACCCCGGACAGGTCGATCACGACGCCGGGGCCGGGGCTCTCGGGCAGGTCCTCGATCGCCCGCCGGAAGGAGCCCGCCGTGTGGAAGTCGAGATCCCCCGCCACGTGGAGCAGGACGAGTCCCGCCTCGTGGGGGTGGGTCGTGACGGTCAGCGGCGTGTCGGGCACCGGAAGCTCCTGCTCACGGGTGTCGTCGGTGACTCCCCATCTGGACGGACGGAACGGCGACCGCCCTGACAGGGGCCGCGCGGCCTTATCCTACGAAACGCCGCAGCCCCGGCGGTCCCCGGGCGGAGGGCCGGGCCGCGGCGGCGTCCGTGATCCGCTCGGGTCGGGGACGTCCGGACCAGGGAGGACGAGCGGATGAGCGATGCCGGGCGGAGCGGGCCACGCGACCTGATCTTCCCCGGTGGCAGCGAGATGGCCCGGCGCATGCGGGAGTTCGCCTGGGAGGACACCCCGATGGGCGACCCCGCGCAGTGGCCCGCGAGCCTGCGCACGGCCGCCCGGATCTGCCTGACGTCCCGCTTCCCCATGATCGTGTGGTGGGGTCCCGGCCTGCGGTTCCTCTACAACGACGCGTACCTGCCCCTGCTCGGCACCAAGCACCCGGCCCTCGCCACGCCGGGCGAGCACGTGTGGACGGAAATCTGGCACATCATCGGGCCCATGCTGGAGTCGGTGACGGCCTCGGGCGAGGCCACCTGGTCGGAGGACCTCCTCCTGCCGATGAACCGGCACGGCTACTGGGAGGAGACGTACTGGACCTACTCCTACAGCCCCCTCCACGACGACGACGGCACCGTACGCGGGGTCTTCACGGCCGTCAGCGACACCACCGAGCGGGTCATCGCCGGGCGGCGGCTGGCGGCTCTTCAGGACCTGGGCGCGCAGGCCGGCATCGGGCGGAGCGTCGAGGAGGCCTGCCACCTGGTCGCGGGGGCGCTGGAGCGCGCCGCGCGCGACGTGCCGTACGCCGCCGTCTACCTGCGCCGGCCCGACGGGGCGGGCCTCGACCTCGCCGCCACCAGCCCCCGCGGCGCCGCCGCCCTGGACGGCTGGCCGCTGGAGGAGGCGCTGGCCAACCGGCCCGTCGCCGTCGACGACGTGATGGAGCGGTTCGGCGAGCTGCCGGCGGGCGGCTGGCAGACGCCTCCCACGCAGGCGGTGGTGCTGCCGCTGCCGGGCGAGACCGGATCCGCGCCGGCCGGCGTGATCGTGCTGGCCGCCGGCGCGGGACGGGCGCTCGACGAGGCGTACCGGACGTTCCTCGACCTGGTGGCCCGGCAGACCGCGGCCCTGGTGAACGGGGCGGTGGCCTACCGCGCCCAGCAGCGGCGGGCGGAGGAGCTGGCCGAGCTCGACCGGGCCAAGACGGCGTTCTTCTCCAACATCAGCCACGAGTTCCGCACGCCGCTGACGCTGATCATGGGGCCCCTGGAGGAGCTTCGTGCTCAGCTCGCCGCCGGCGGCGGCCGGGCCCGCGAGGAGCTCGACGTCATCCACCGCAACGGGCTGCGGCTGGGCAAGCTCGTCAACACCCTGCTGGACTTCTCCCGCATCGAGGCGGGCCGGATGCAGGCCGGATTCGAGCCCGTCGACCTGTCCGCGTTCACGGCCGAGCTGGCCGGCGTGTTCCGCGCCGCCGTCGAGAAGGCCGGGCTCACCTTCGAGGTCGACTGCCCGCCGCTGCCGGAGCCGGTGTACGTCGACCCCGGCATGTGGGAGAAGGTCGTCCTCAACCTGCTGAGCAACGCGCTGAAGTTCACCTTCGAGGGCGCGATCCGTGTCGAGGTGCGGCCCGGCGACGGCGAGGCGGTGGTGCGGGTCTCCGACACCGGCATCGGGGTGCCGGGCAGGGAGATGCCCCGGCTGTTCGAGCGGTTCCACCGCATCGAGAACGCGCGATCGCGGTCCAACGAGGGCAGCGGCATCGGCCTGGCCCTGGTGCGGGAGCTGATGGCGCTGCACGGCGGCACGATCACGGCCGACAGCGCCGAGGGCATCGGGACCGTCTTCACCCTGCGGGTGCCGTACGGGCACGGCCACCTGCCGGCCGGGAGCGTGGCCCCGGCGGCCGGGGGCGCCGCCGTGTCGGCGACCGCGACCCCGTTCGTCCAGGAGGCGCTGCGCTGGCTGCCGGGCACCCCCGGCGACCAGGAGGAGCGGATCGGCGCGGTCTCCGCGCCGTTCGACGGCGGGCGCCGGGCGCGGGTGCTGGTCGCCGACGACAACGCGGACATGCGGGAGTACCTGCGGCGCCTGCTCCAGCCCCACTACGACGTCGACTCCGTGACCGACGGCGCGGCCGCGCTGGAGGCCGTCCGGGCCGCCCCGCCGGACCTGGTGGTCACCGACGTGATGATGCCCCGGCTGGACGGCCTCCAGCTCGTCGCCGCGCTGCGCGGCGACCCGCGCACCGAGGGCATCCCCGTGCTGCTGCTGTCGGCCCGTGCCGGTCAGGAGGCCTCGATCGAGGGGCTGGAGGCGGGAGCCGACGACTACCTGGTCAAGCCGTTCTCGGCGGCCGACCTGCTGGCCCGGGTCCGGGCCAACGTCGAGCTGGCCCGCCTGCGCAACCACCACGCGGGCTGGCGCGCGGCCCTGATCGACTCGCTGCAGGAGGCGTTCTTCGTCTGCGACGCGGCGGGAACGGTCCTGGAGATCAACGCGGCCTTCGCCGACATCCTGGGGTACGGCCCGGAGGGCCTTCCCTACGCCCCGCCGTACCCCTGGTGGCCTTCGGAGACCGACGACCCCGAGGGACACCGCCAGGTGGGCGAGGCGTACGGGCTGCTGGTGGGCCGGCCGCGGGGCAGCGTCATGACACCCGTACGGCACCGGGACGGACGCCGGATCTGGGTGGCCGCCACCTTCAACCAGGTGGAGGACCCCGGCAGCGGGAAACGCGTGATCGTCGGCACGCTGCGCGACGTGACGGCCGAGCGGTTCACGGCGCAGCGGGAGGCCGCCCTCGCCGCCCTGGGGGTGCGCCTGTCCCGGGCCGACAGCCTGCCGGAGGCCCTGCGGGCCGCGGTCGACGAGCTGCGGGAGATCTGGCAGGCCCGCCGCGTGCTCGCCGCGATGTGGGACGGCGCCCGGGAGCCGCTGGTGACCTCCGCGGCCGCGGAAGGGGTCCGGGCCGAGCCGGACCCCGCGCTGACGACCGCCATGGAGGGCCTGCGCGGCGGCACCGCGTTGCAGCCCGTCGTCACCGGCGGCCCCGCCGGGCTCGGCATCGCCCTCGACCACCCGGCCGGCCCGCTCGTGCTGTGGATCGAGCCCGCCCCGGCACGCCCGCTCGTCGCGGAGGACCACACGCTGCTCGCCGTGCTCGCCGGGCACCTCGGCCAGGCGCTGCACCGCATCCACACCTTCGAGCAGCAGCGGGAGACGGCGCTGGCGCTGCAGCGGGCGATCCTCGGGCCCGCGGAGCTGCCGCCCGGCTTCGCCGTCCGCTACGAGCCGGCCGCGCGGCCGCTGGAGGTCGGCGGCGACTGGTACGACACCGTTGAGCTGCCCGACGGCCGGATCGGCATCGTCGTGGGCGACTGCGTCGGCCGCGGGCTCCAGGCGGCCACGGTGATGGGGCAGCTGCGCAGCGCCTGCCGCGCCCTGCTGCTGTCGTCGGGCCCCGCGCAGGCGCTCATGACGCTCGACCGGTTCGCCCGCATGATCCCGGGAGCCCTGTGCGCCACGGTCTTCTGCGGGATCCTCGACCCGGAGACCGGCCGGCTCACCTACAGCAGCGCCGGCCATCCGCCTGGCATCCTGACCCGTCCCGACGGGTCGACGCAGCTGCTCGACCAGGCCCGGTCGATGCCGCTCGCCGTCCGCCGGGAGGAGGACCGGCCCGAGGCCACCTGCCTGCTGCCGGCCACCGGAACGCTGCTGCTGTACACCGACGGCCTGGTGGAACGGCGCCGCCGGCCCATCGACGCCGGGATCGGCCAGGCGGCCGACGCGGCCCGCCAGGGGCTGAACGACTCTCCGGAGTCCCTGGCCAACCGGATCATGAAGGGGCTGGAGCCGCCCGAGGGGTACGACGACGACGTGGCGCTGCTGCTGTACCGCCACCCCCGCCCGCTGGAGGTGACGTTCCCCGCCGACTCCGCGCAGCTCGCGCCCGTGCGCACCGCGTTGCGCCGCTGGCTGGACCAGCTCGGCATCACCCCCCGGCTGCTCGGGGACGTCCTGGTCGCCGCCGGGGAGGCGTGCGCGAACGCGATCGAGCACGGCCACCGGGACACGCCGGGGCAGCGGGTGCGGCTGGTCGCCCACGCCACGGCGGACGAGATCCACCTGGCCGTCGCCGACACCGGCCGGTGGCGGACGCCGCGGCCCCGCGGGGACGACTACCGCGGTCGGGGCCTGGCCCTCATGCGGGCGCTCATGGCCCACGTCTCCGTCGAAACGGGCGACGCGGGCACCACCATCACCATGCGGACGCAGATCCACCGATGAGCAGGCCCGCGATATCCGTGATCACGTGGCTGGAAAAGAATTGGACGGGATGACACAGGGGCTTGTACCTTGCAGTCGACCGTGACACCGCCCAAGGAGGTGAGCCCCATGAACGCTGTATCGATGTGGGTGCTCCCCCTTCCCCCCACGGTCGGGCGATTGACGTAGGTGTCGCCGGGAGCGCCTCGCCACAAAGGCACTCCCGAAAGGCACCACCTATGGACTCTCTTCCGTTCACCACCGAGCGCACGCCCCTCACGTTCGATGTGATCATCGCCGGGTGCGGGCCGGCCGGTGCGATGCTGGCCGCCGAACTGCGGCTGCACGATGTGCGGGTACTCGTCCTGGAGAAGGAGACCGAGCCCGTCTCCTTCGTCCGCATCGTCGGTCTGCACATCCGCAGTCTCGAGCTGATGGCGATGCGCGGACTGCTGGAGCGCATCCTCGAACACGGACGACGGCGTCCGGCCGGCGGCTTCTTCGCCGCCATCGCCAAACCCGCGCCCGAGGGCCTGGATTCCGCGCACGCCTATCTGCTGGGCATCCCGCAGCCGGTCATCGTCCGCCTGCTCGAAGAACACGCGATCGACCTGGGCGCGCAGGTCCGGCGCGGCTGCGCGGTCACCGGTTTCGAGCAGGACGACGAGGGCGTGACCGTCGAGCTGGCCGACGGGGAACGGCTGCGCTCGCGCTACCTCGTCGGCTGTGACGGCGTGCGCAGCACGGTGCGCAAACTGCTCGGCGTCGGCTTCCCCGGCGAGCCCTCACGGACCGACACGCTCATGGGCGAGATGAAAGTGGGCGTACCGCAGGAGGAGATCGCCGCCAAGGTGGCCGAGATCAGCGTGACCCACAAGCGGTTCTGGCTCAGGCCCTTCGGCGAAGGGGTCTACAGCGTCGTCGTCCCCGCCGCGGGCGTCGGCGACCGCGCGGAACCGCCCACCCTCGACGATTTCAAACAGCAGTTGCGCACCATCGCCGGAACGGATTTCGGCGTCCACTCCCCGCGCTGGCTGTCCCGCTTCGGGGATGCCACCCGGCTGGCCGAGCGCTATCGGGTCGGGCGGGTGCTCCTGGCCGGCGACGCGGCGCACATCCATCCACCCATCGGCGGGCAGGGCCTCAACCTGGGCGTTCAGGACGCGTTCAACCTGGGCTGGAAACTGGCCGCGCAGATCCGCGGCTGGGCGCCGGAGACACTGCTGGACACCTACGAGGCCGAACGTCATCCGGTCGCCGAGGACGTGCTGGACAACACCCGCGCCCAGATGGAACTGCTGTCCGTCGAACCGGGCCCGCAGGCCGTGCGCAGGCTGCTCACCGAACTGATGGACTTCGACGAGGTGAACCGCCACCTGATCGAGAAGATCACCGCGATCGGCATCCGGTACGACTTCGGCGAAGGCCCCGACCTGCTCGGCCGCCGCCTGCGCGACATCGACGTGAAACAGGGCCGCCTCTACGGTCTTCTGCATCGCGGCCGCGGCCTGCTGCTGGACCGCACCGAACGCCTCACCGCCGGCGGCTGGTCGGACCGGGTCGACCACCTCGCGGATCCCACTGCGGCACTGGACGTTCCGTGCGTCCTGCTGCGCCCCGACGGTCATGTCGCCTGGGTCGGCGACGATCAGCGGGACCTGGACGACCACCTGTCCCGCTGGTTCGGCAGGCCCGCCGGCTGATGTCGCCTGAGCGGTGGTCGTCCGCAGGATGGCGAGCCTATGTGCGGCACTGTCGGCCAGGAGCCGGGATGGGGCGTGCGGGCCCCGCTGACCGTCCGCGGGCGCTCCGACGCGGCCGCCGTGAGGCGGGCTGAAAAAAGTCCGGAGAAAAATCGGCGCCGATGTCGAAGCGGGGTCCTCCCGTTCGAGGCCGTAGTGGAGGGCCGGTCCGGAGCCGGTCCCCGGACTCGGAAGGAGAACGGGCGATGACCCAGCAGACCCACCTCGCGACGGCGACGGCCGCCCCGGCGTGCGACCCGGCGACCGCCACCACCAGGAGCCTCCTCGGATACGGCGTGCTCGCGGGGCCGTTCTACGTCGTCGTGTCGCTGACGGAGGCGCTGACCCGTGACGGCTTCGACCTGTCCCGGCACTCCTGGAGCCTGCTGAGCAACGGCGACCTGGGGTGGATCCACGTCGCGACCTTCGTGCTCACCGGGCTCATGACGATCGCGTTCGCCGCCGGGCTGCGGCGGGCGCTGCGTCCGGGCCGCGGCGCCGTCTGGGCGCCCCGGCTCGCCGGGGCGTACGGGGCGAGCCTGCTGGCCGCGGGGGCGTTCCGGGCGGATCCCGCGATGGGCTTCCCCGCCGGCACCCCGGAGGGCCCCGGACAGGTCAGCTGGCACGGGCTGCTGCACCTGGCCTCGGGCGGGGTGGGCTTCGCCTGCCTGGTGGCGGCCTGCCTGGTGATGGCCGCACGGTTCTCGCGGGAGGGCCGCCGGGGCTGGGCGGCGTTCTCCCGGGTGACGGGCGTGGCCGTCCTCGCGGCGTTCGCCGGCATCGCCTCAGGCGCCGGTTCCCCGGCGACCGTCCTGTCCTTCACCGCGGCGGTCGTGCTCGCCTGGGCCTGGGTCGCCGCCCTCGCCGTCCACCTCTATCGTCGCGCCGGCGCCTGAACCGCCTACACTGACCGACCGAAGGAGATCGACATGCGCTACCTGGTCCTGCTCGAGGCAGCCCAGCCGGACACCCCGCCGCCGCCCGACCTGATGGAGGCCATCGCCAAGCTCGGCGAGGAGGCCGTCGGCGCGGGCGTGCTGCTCGACACCGCCGGCCTCGCCCCCAGCGCCGCGGGGTCCCGCGTCCGGCTGGCCGGCGGGAGCCTCAGCGTCACGGACGGCCCGTTCGCCGAGGCGAAGGAGATGATCAGCTACGCCCTCTACGAGGTCAGGTCGAAGGAGGAGGTCGTGGAGTGGACCTCCCGCTTCGTCCGGCTGCACCGCGACCTGTGGGCCGGCTGGGAGGGCGACGCCCGCATCCTGAAGGTGTTCGGGCCGGAGGACTTCGGCCCCCCTGCCTGAACGCGCGGGCCGCGGATGGTTGGATCGGTGGCCATGACGGCCGCCGATCCCCCTCCGTACGAACCTCACGACCACAACGCCGCCCGCCGCGCGGTGGAGACGGTCTGGCGGATGGAGTCGGCCCGGCTGGTCGCCGGGATCGCCCGGCTCGTCCGGGACGTCGGCGTCGCCGAGGAGATCGCGCAGGACGCCCTGCTGATCGCGCTGGAGCGGTGGCCCCGCGAGGGCGTGCCCGGCAACCCCGGGGCCTGGCTGATGGCCACCGCCAAGCACCGGGCCGTGGACCTGCTGCGCCGCCGCACCCGGTACGAGGACAAGCTCGGGGAGCTGGGCCGCGATCTGCGGGCCCGCCAGGAGGCCGAGCCCGACCTGGACGACGCCCTCGACGACCACATCGGTGACGACATGCTGCGCCTCGTCTTCACCGCCTGCCATCCCGTCCTGTCGACCGAGGCCCGGGTGGCGCTCACGCTCCGCCTGCTGTGCGGCCTGACGACCGAGGAGATCGCCCGGGCCTTCCTGGTTCCCGAGCCGACGGTCGGCCAGCGCATCGTCCGGGCCAAGCGGACGCTCGCGGCCAAGCAGGTCCGGTTCGAGCTGCCCGCACCGGGAGAGCTGGCCGCCCGGCTGGCCTCGGTCCTGGAGGTCGTCTACCTCGTGTTCAACGAGGGCTACTCGGCGACCGCCGGGGACGACTGGGTGCGGCCGTCGCTCTGCCAGGAGGCGATGCGCCTCGGCCGCGTCCTCGCCGGGCTCGTCCCCGACGAGCCGGAGGCGCACGGCCTGGTGGCCCTCATGGAGATCCAGGCGTCCCGGATCCCGGCGCGGACCGGCCCGTCCGGCGAGCCGATCCTGCTGCTCGACCAGGACCGCCGGCGGTGGGACCGGCTCCTCGTCCGGCACGGCCTGGCCGCGCTCGACCGGGCCGAGGCGCTGGGCGGCGGCCCCTACACGCTGCAGGCCGCCATCGCCGCCTGCCACGCCCGCGCCGCGCGAGCCGAGGACACCGACTGGGAGCGGATCGCCGCGCTCTACCGGGTCCTCGCGCACGTCTCGCCCTCCCCCGTCGTCGAGCTCAACCGCGCGGTCGCCGTGGGCATGGCAGCCGGTCCCGCCGAGGGCCTGCGCATCGCCGACGCCCTGGCCGGCGAGCGGGCGCTCGCGTCCTACCCCCAGCTGCCCGCCGTACGGGGGGACCTGCTGGCCAGGCTGGGCCGTACGGAGGAGGCGAGGCGGGAGTTCGAACGGGCCGCGGCCCTGACCCGCAACGAACGGGAGCGGGCCGTCTTCCTGGCCCGCGCCGCCGCCTGCTGACCACGCCGGACGTCCTGGCAGGGGACCGCACCCGCGGCGGGGACGGGCCCGTCGCCGCGATCCCGCCGGGCTACCGGCGGCTGCGATCTTCGTCGAACCTGGCGGGCGTGGGGGTGCCGTGGATCCGCCGGGCGTACCTGGCGTACGCGCGGGGACCGAGCCGGGTGACGACGAACCACACCGGCGGCGGCATGGCGCCCTTGATGACCTCCAGGTGGGCGGGGTCGGCGTCGTAGAGGGCCATCCCGAAGTTCACCAGCAGCGCCTTCTTCGGCTGGTCCTTGACGGCCTCCTCGGCCACCTGTGCCCACTCGGCCGCCGTGAGGTACGTGTCGATCAGCGGCAGGACGTGCTCCTCCTCGGTGTCCAGGTGCTCGCCCAGCGGCGCAAGCATCGCGTCGAGCGCGACGGCGAGCGCGTCGCGGTCGCCCGCGTCCGCCCGGGGCCGCCACCGGTCGAGCGCGGTGTCCACCCGCACCAACGCGTCGTGCAGCACCTTGTGCTGACGCTCCATGGTCTCCACCATCGGCAGGATCTCCGTCGGTGCCCGGTCCAGCAGCTTGGGCCACACCAGCCGATCCTCGCCCTGATGATGCCGGTCCAACTCGTGGGTGAGCTTCGCGACATGGTCGGCGACCAGCCGGGCGCGGGCGACGTCCCCCGGTTCCACACGGCGCACCAGGTCGGGCGCGGCCGCGAACTCGCGCCGGAAGACCCGATGGGCCACGTACATGTCACGGCTGTCGGCCAACCGCACGGAGGTGCTGGACATTCTTTCTCCAATAGCTGGTCGATCGGCTCGGCTCGGCCACAGCGGGCCGGCGTGGACAGGCATGTGAGCGCGATGCGAACGAAGGCAGGCGCTCTCCGACCGCCTGGGGGCGGTCACGCCTCCGGGGCCTCCCCCTGTCCTTTGCCCCCGGAGGCGTGGAGTCCCTTTCCTATCACAGGTAAGATGCTTCACATAATCTAAGACAGTGAAGCGCCTCGTCACGCATGCCCCGGGGGTGCGAGGGGCGAGCTCCGTGGGACCGTACCGACCGATTGTTGATGCCACGTTTCAATTGGTTTACCGCGATACTTCGGCCGGAGAAACGGAAGGCCGTTACCTCCTCGTCGAGCCGGTCGTGAGCCGGTCTCCACGGCGCCGCGCACGGGAAAGGTGTTCTCCTCATGTCCGAACCGCAGTCTCCGCCCGGGGTCGCGCCCGGCGTGGCGCCGCATCCTCTCGGCCCGGACCCGGTGGCCGCGCTGGAGGCCTCGGCGTGGGCCCTGGCCGCCGCGCTCGGCACGATGCGGGACGCCCTGTCGGCGCCGCTCGCCGAGGTCCTCGCGGCGTCGCCCCGGCGCACCGCCGTGCTGGAGGCCGCCGGGCTGCTGTCCTGGGACGGCGCGACGCCCGTCCCGCATCCCTCACTCGTCCCCGCCGACGGTCCGGCCGGGCGGAGCGCTGTCGAGGCGCGACTGAGCTCGCTGCGCCAGGCGGTCGCCGCCGCGGCGCAGGCATCCGCCCCGGCGGGCGGCGGCTGGGCCGACCTGGACGACGAGGTGCTGCTGAACCAGGGCCGGGCGTCCGCCGCGACCGGACGAGCCCTGGCCACCCGGGTGGTGCCCAGGCTGACGGGCCTCGCCGAGCGCCTGGGCACGGCGGACGGACGCGTCCTGGACGTCGGCACGGGCGTGGCGGCGCTGGCCGTCGCCCTGGCCAGAGAGCTGCCCCGGGTGTCCGTGGTGGGCGTCGACATCCTCCGGCGCGCCCTGGACCTCGCCCGCACGGAGCTGGCCGGCGCGCCGGACGTCGCCGAAAGGATCACTCTGCGCCATCAGGACGTCGCCGAGCTGACCGAGACCGGCGCGTACGACCTGGTGTGGCTTCCCGCGCCGTTCCTGGCCCAGGAGACGCTGGAGGCCGCCCTGCCCCGGCTGACCGGCGCGCTGAGGCCCGGCGGGTGGATCGTGACGGGCACCAACCCGCCCGCCGCCGACCCCCTGCGCGCGGCGGTCGGCCGCTGGACCGCCGTCCGCAACGGCGGCAACGCCTGTGACACGGACCGCATGGCCGAGGACCTGGCCGCGGCCGGCCTGGACGACGTGCAGCGCTTTCCGACCGTCCCGGGAGGGCCCGTCCTGGTCGCGGCGCGCCGTCCGATCTCCTGACGCCCCCCGCCGCTCACGCCCGGTGTGACGTCAGGTGCCGTTGGTGACGGGGCTGGCCAAGGTGATCGGGTCGGGGGAGAGCCAGGGGCGTACCCACGCCTCCTCCTCGCGCAGGATGAGCTCGCCGCAGCTGTCGCACACTCTGCCCGGGGTCGTGACCTGGCCGCACCTTTGGTGGATCACCTGCATCGAGCCGGTCGGCTCGGCCGGCTCGGTGTGTTCCTCGCCCCAGACGGCCAGAGCGTGCAGCACCGGCAGCACCTCGGCTCCCGCGGTCGTGAGCCGGTATTCGTGCCGGGTGCGTCCCCCGTCGCGGTAGGGCACCCGCGTGAGCAGTCCGGCTTCGACCAGCCGGGCGAGTCTGTTGGACAGGATGTTGTCGGCGATGCCGAGCTCGGCGCGGAAGGCGTCGAAGCGGGTGGTGCCGAGGTTGGCGTTGCGCAGGATGAGCAGCGTCCACCGCTCGCCCAGCAGGCCGACGGCGCGGCCGATCGGGCAGGGAACGGGCATCTGTGGCGTGGTCGTCACACCGGCCTCCTTGCGCACCCGACACTGGCTTGCATGAAGCAAGTCTAGCCCAGGGGGCCGGAAAGAGGGTCGGTCCCCCACTGCGCAGCGCTTCGACCTGGCAGCCGCCTCTTCGGCCACTCCCAGTAGGTCGAGCCGTCAACGCCTGCGCGTTCTGGCTTGCATTCCGCAAGTTGTCGACGTAACGTCGCAGGTGAAAAGACTTTCGTTTCGAAAGTCAGGCCGGTCGGCAGGCCTGTTCTGACCGGCCCGCACGGGTGAAGGGGGAATCGCCATGACGGCCATCCGGACCCATCCTGTCCAGGACGTGGCGCGCGAGGTCCACCGGCTGAGCGTGGACACGGGCATGCCGTTCGCGGCCTTCCGGGAGGCGTACGAGCGGGCCGTGCCGCCGCTCGACATGGCGGAGTTCGAACGCCTGCGCCTCTCCGGCGCCGGCTGGGACGTCGTCCTGCGAACCGTCGCGGACAACGCGCCCCACGGCTTCATGATCTTCTGGAGTCTGGACAACACGGCGATCATGCAGGGCTCCGGCGACCGGTGGCGCAGCGTGCAGTACCTGATGGGCAACCAGACCATCGCTCAGCGGATGTTCCACCACGATCCCGGTGTCCTGCTCTACGCTCCGCTGCGCACCACGATCTACGAGGACGCCCGCGGGGTGACGCGCTTCTCCTTCGACCAGCCGAGCGCCCAGTTCGCCTCCTTCGGCGATCCCGACATAGCGGCCGTCGGCGTCGACCTCGACCGGAAGGTCGCCGCCCTCCTCGACCACCTCGGCGTGCCCGTGCCGGAACGGCTCGTCCCGGCGGACGCCGCTACGAGATAGAGACGCGGCGTCGATCCGCGTCCAATCGCAGGGCCGGTTCGACATCACCACTTCATGAGGAGATCTGTCATGTCCGCTGTGCTCATCACCGGCGCCTCGAAGGGCATCGGCCGGGCTGTCGCCGTCGAGCTGTCAGCCCGGGGTCACCGGGTGATCGCCACCGCGCGCCGTCCGGAAACGCTGGCCGACCTGCCCGTCGACCGGCGCCTGCGCCTTGACGTCACCGACCAGGACAGCGTCGACCAGGCCATCCGCGACGCCGGCGACATCGACGTGGTGGTCAGCAATGCCGGCGAGACGGTACGCGCGCCTCTGGAGAGCGTCCCGCTGGCGGAGGTCGAACGCCTCTTCCAGCTCAACACTCTGGGTGCGCTGCGGGTGGCGCAAGGCGTGCTCCCGGCGATGCGCGAAAGGGGAGCGGGCCGCCTCGTCTTCATCTCCAGCATCCAGGGGCGTCTCGTGCTGCCGATGATCGGCCCTTACGGCGCCAGCAAATGGGCGCTGGAGGCCCTCGCGGAGACGCTCGCCATCGAGACCCGTCGCTTCGGCATCAAGGTGAGCGTGGTGCAGCCCGGCGCGGTCTCCTCGGGTGGCGCCGAGCGTGCCAAGGTGTTCCTCAAGGTGGACGACCCGTACACCCCGCTGTACGAGGCGCTCGCCGTCCTCCGCGGCGAGTCCGTCACCCCCGAGGAGGTGGCAGCCGCGGTGGCCGACACGATCGAGCAGCCTGACCCTCCGCTGCGTGTGCCGGTCGGTGCACCCGCCAACCGGGTCCTACGGGCCCGCAAGGAGGCTCCGGAGAACGAGCCCTTCCTGACGGCCGAGATCGAGTGGTAGTCGTGGTGCGCCCGGCGCGACGAGCCGACCGTCCGAAGAACCCCTGCGGGGAGTGGTGTCGGCCATGGCGGTGAACAAACCCGGCTCAGCCGGCTCGCTGATGGGACAGCCGCATCCGCTGGACAACTCCGTCTACGCGGCGCTGACCGGGCCGCACGCCCACCTGGCGCTCCGACGTGGCAACGCGTTGCGGTATCCGTCGGACGTGTCACCGTTCATGGCGCTGCCGGACTCCCCTGACGACACCGACTGGGCGGACATCGGGGCACTCGCCGGTCCCGGCGGGGACGTCGCGCTGACTGGCCGCACGGTCGAGCCTCCGGACGGCTGGAAGGTCGTGAGGCGAGACGCCGTGCTCCAGCTCATCGGCGACAGGATCGTCGCCGCGCCGGACGCGGAGGCCGTCCGTCTCACCGAGGCAGACGTTCCGGACATGCTAGCTCTGGCCGGACGCACCAAGCCGGGACCGTTCCTGCCGCGCACGATCGAGCTGGGTACCTACCTGGGTATCCGACACGGCGGGCGGCTGGTGGCGATGGCCGGTGAACGGCTGCGCCCTCCGGGCTGGACGGAGATCAGCGGAGTCTGCACCGACGCCGACCGGCGCGGACAGGGGTTGGGGACGCGGCTGGTGCTCGCCGTCGCGGCCGGCATCCGCGAGCGCGGCGAGACGCCGTTCCTGCACGTGGTCGCGTACAACACGAACGCCCTCCGGCTGTACGAGTCGTTGGGGTTCCGGCTGCACCGCACGGCGACCCTCGTGCTCACCCGGCCGCCGGGGGAATGGGGAAGTTCTGGTCGAAGACGTTCCCTGGGTCGTACCGCGCCTTGATCCGGCGGAGCCGGGTGAGCGTCTCGCCGGGGAAGGCGTCGTGCAGCCGCTCCGGGCGCGTGTCGGTCTCGAAGTTGAGGTAGAGACCGTCGAGGTGGGGGCGCAGCGCGTCCCAGTGGCGCAGGAAGGCCGCCTGCCGTCCCCCGACCGACGAGAGCGAGAAGTTCTGGTGGCGGTGGGCGTAGGCCGTCGCCAGGGGGTCGACGTCGTTGACCGCGCCGCCGACGGAGCGGATCGCCACCCAGTGGATGTCCCGGTCGCGCAGCCCCGCCTCGATCCGTCCGGCGATCTCGGGGGTGAGGTGGCCGGCGAGGCCGCTTCCGAGGAGCGGCCGGTCCACGCCGCCGTTGTGCGGGGTGTCGCTCGCCGGGACGATCGCGGCGTAGGGGACGACCGCGGCCTGCTGGTCGAGGAGCGGTCCGAGCCCCAGCAGGGGGGTGAGCACGTCGGTGGCCGCCTGTGTGTCGTCGCCGGCGTACACGCTCACGAGCTGCGCGATCGGGGACGCGCCCCGCTGGGCCGACAAGTAGAGGAAGCCGGTCAGCTCGCGCGGCGCCTCCTCCTGGAGACGGCCCCACTGTTCGAGCAGCGGAGCGGTGGCGGCGGCGTCGAAGACCATCCTCGCGTAGACGACGTCGCGCAGCGGGTAGGCCTCGAGCTCGATCGCGGTGACGACGCCGACGTTGCCGCCCGCGCCCCGCACGGCCCACAGCAGGTCCGGATGCGTCTCGGGGTCGGCGCGCACCACGGCGCCGTCGGCGAGCACGAGGTCGGCCGCCACGACGTGGTCGATGGTCAAACCGTGCCTGCGGGCCAGGAACCCGATGCCCCCGGCCGTGGCCAGCCCGCCCACGCCGACGTCCCCGAAGTCGCCGGAGCTCATCGCCAGCCCGTACGGGTGCAGGGCCTCGGCGACGTGACCCCAGCGGGCGCCGGGGCCGAGCCGGATGCGGCCGCCGGCCGGGTCGAGGACCTCGATCCCGTTGAGCCGGCCGAGGTCCACGACGACGCCGCCGTCGTTGGTCGAACGGCCGCTGATGCCGTGGCCGCCGCTGCGGATGGCGAGCGGGACGTCCTGCGCCCGGGCGAAGCCGAGCGCCGCGACGACGTCCTCCACGCTCTCCGGCTGGATCACCAGCCCGGGTGATCCGGAGCGCATGTAGGTGGAGCGCACCGAGGCGTAGCGCCGGTCGCCGGGCTCGACGGCCTTGCCCCGCAGCGCCGCCGGGAGGCCGTCGTAGTCGATGCCGTCACGCCGGAGCGCCCGTGCTTTTGGGCGCACCACCTCCCCCGCCGCCGTCCCGGAGGCGCCGCGTTCGCGCGCCACGGCCTCGCGGAGAGCGGGCGCGACCTCCCCGCCCCACACCTCGATCGCGCGGGGCTCGTCGCCGAACAGGATGAAGGTGCTCACGCCCTGCTCCAGGACCAGCGGCAGCAGGTCGTCCACCCACTGCTCAGGGGGTCCCTGGAGGAATCCCCGGCCGGTCGGCGCGAAGGTCCCGCCGACGTTGAGCAGGCGGCGGATCTCGCGGGGGTCGCGGCCCGCCTCGGCGGCCGCCTCGTCGATGATCGTGTTGCCCCGCTCCAGGTCGCCGTCCTTCATGTAGGGGAGGCTGGGGAGCCAGCCGTCCGCCTTCGCGCCGACGAGCCGCAGCATGCGCGGCTTGAGGGCGCCCAGCCAGATGGAGATGTCGTGCGCCGGCGCGGGTCCGCGCTTGGCGCCCCGGACGCGGTAGTGCTCGCCGTCGACGCGCACCCCGCCGCGCTCGGAGGGGTCCCACACCGCCCGGATGACGTCGATCGCCTCGCTCAGGGCGTCGATCGCCTCACCCGGAGTGCGACGGGGGCCGCCCATCGCCTCGATGGCGTCCCAGAACGCGCCCGCCCCCAGGCCGAGCTCGAACCGCCCGCCCGACAGCAGGTCGAGGCTCGCCGCGGACCGCGCGAGCACCGCCGGCGGCCGCAGCGGCAGGTTGATCACGTTGGCCGACACCCGTACCCGCTCGGTCTGCGCGGCCACCCAGGTCAGCAGCGTCCAGGTGTCCAGGAACGCGGCCTGGTACGGGTGGTCCTGGAAGGTGACCAGGTCGAGCCCCGCCCGCTCGCTCAGCCGCGCGAGGGCGACGACGTCCTCCGGCCG
Organism: Microbispora sp. ATCC PTA-5024; assembly: GCF_000511135.2. Lineage (NCBI taxonomy): Bacteria > Bacillati > Actinomycetota > Actinomycetes > Streptosporangiales > Streptosporangiaceae > Microbispora > Microbispora sp. ATCC PTA-5024. The sequence goes on from NZ_KI866522.1 coordinate 588,957, forward strand.
GTCGTTGCGCGGGGTGATGAACGTGCCGAAGGCCGGTTCGTGTCCGTAGTCCGCCATGGCCCTTGTCCTCGCTTCGAGATTAGAAGTGACTACTTATCTCCTAGCGAGCTCGGGGATGGGCCTATTCCCCTGCCTGCCGCCGCCCCTCGGACGGCAGGTTCTCCTGCGCCCATTGGGAGATCTGCTCGAGCGCGGGCATGAGCGCCCGGCCGCAGTCGGTCAGGGCGTACGAGACGGAGACGGGCGGGCCCTCGTCGACGGTGCGGGCGATCAGGCCGGCCCGGGTGAGCTCGGCGAGCCGCTCGGACAGGACGGAGTCGGAGATCCGGCCGATCGCGCGCGACAGCTCCCGGAATCCCGACGGCCGGCGTCCGAGGACGCCGAGGAGCACGGCGTTCCAGCGCTTGCCGAGGAAGGTGAACGCGCGGGCCAGCGCGGCGTCGCCGCGCAGGCAGGGCTCGGAGACGGTGTCGGACGGGGCGGTCTCGGATGTGCCGGGCATGCGTCCAGACTAAAACGCCTTTTCGATGTCCCTTCGGAAAACGAAGCAGGTCAGTCGCCGGGGGCCCCGCCGAAGAACTCGTGCCAGCCGCGGACGTAGCCGGGGTGCTCCAGCGAGGCGATCAGGCCGGTCACGAAGCGGCTTTCCGCGTCGAGCACGGCCACCCGGTACTCGTCGTCCGCCAGGAACACCCACGTCACGCCGCCGTCCGCGGCCTCCCGGACGGCCGTGCGGATCTCCTCGATCTCCCCCGTCAGCGCGTCCAGCCGCCGCCGGAGCAGGCCGGCCGCCTCCTCCGGCGGGATCGCCCCGAGCAGGGACAGCGCGACGCCGAAACGCGGGTACTCCGGCCGCGGGGTGGCCAGGAGGTCGCGCAGCCAGTCGAACAGCTCGGTGCGGCCCTCGCCGGTCAGGGCGTACAGGGTCCGCTCGGGCCGCTGGGTGTCCCGGACGGTCTCCTGCTCGGCCACGAACCCGGCCTTGTGGAGCTGCTCGACCACCATGTACAGCGACCCGCGGTTGTACTTGATGTGCCGGTCCTTGCCGTGCTCCTGAAGCCGCCGGCCCATCTCGTACGGATGCATGGGCCCCGTCAGCAGCTCCGCCAGCACCGCCAGCGCCAGCGGGTTGGCCACCTTGCGCCGCTTGTCCACGCCCCCTCGACCCCTCATCCTCCCGGCAGGACGATCCCCCGAAGGCGACCCTAGCGGGCGGCGCGCCCGGATGGAGCGCCCGGATGCTCCGCATGCTCAGCGGCCGCGCTCAGGACCTCCCCCGGCCGGTGAGGTTGTCGAGCATCCGCCGTAGCAGGCCGGTCACCTGGAGCACCTCCTCCTCGGAGAACCCCGACAGCAGCCGGGCGCTCGCCGTGCCGAAGACCGGCGCCAGCCGGGGCGCGAGGGCCCGGCCCTCGGGCGTCACCTCGACCACGACCGACCGCCGGTCGCCCGGATGCGGGCGGCGCGCGAGCAGTCCCTTGGCCTCCAGCCGGTCGAGCAGCCGCGTCATCCCGGCCGTGTCGGTGCCGACCTCCGCGGCCAGCCGGTTGGGGCTGGTCTCCTGGCGCGACGCGTGCAGGAGCACCGCGGCCTGCTGCGCGGTCAGGTCGAAGGGGGCCAGCAGCGCGTCGACCGTCGTGCGCAGCTCCCTGCCCACCTGGTTGAGCAGCGAGCCGCCGCCCAGCACGAGCCCGAAGGGGACGCCTGTGTTCTCGCGAGGTTCCATGGGCCAACATTAGCTGCCGCGACGGTTGCTGTCGTGACAGCGATTGCCGTACGGTGGGCTCGCTCCCCCACCGTCTCCCTCCAAGGACCCCGTGTGAACGTGATGATCATCGGCGGCGGCGTCGGCGGCCTCTGCCTCGCCCAGGGGCTGAAGAAGGCCGGCGTCGGCGTCACCGTGTACGAGCGCGACGCCTCGCAGCACTTCCGCGGCCAGGGCTGGCGCCTGTCCCTCAAGGAGGAGGGCGCCGACGCCCTGCGCGCCTGCCTGCCCGCCGACCTGTTCGAGCTGTGCGTGGCGACCGCCATCCGGCCCGCCACCCGGATGACCTTCCTGGACCACCTGCTGGTCCCCAAGTTCGGCAAGCCCATCCCGCCGCTCCCCCACGACCGCTTCTTCGGCGTCAACCGCCTCACGCTGCGGGAGATCCTGCTGTCCGGCCTGGAGGACGTGCGGCGCTTCGGCGCGGAGTTCGTCCGGTACGACCTCGTGGACGACGGCGTGCGGGCCCACTTCGCCGACGGGACCTCGGCCGTCGCGGACCTGCTCGTCGGCGCCGACGGCACGTACTCCCGGGTGCGCAGTCAGCTGCTCCCGCACGCCGAGGTCGACGACATCGGCGGCTTTGTCTACGGCCGTACGCCGCTGACCGGGCGGACGCTGGAGTGGCTTCCCGAGGTCCTCCTCGACTCGTTCAACCGGGTGATCGCCCCCGACGGCAGGGCCATGTCGGTCGTCACCTGCCGCACCCGCGAACCGCTGCCGGAGGCGGTCGCCCGCCTGTCCCCGTCCGTACGGCTGACCCCGATGCCCGACTACCTCGCGTGGATGGTCTCGGCCGCCGAGCCGGGCGGGTGGACCGTGCCGGGTGCGGGGGGTCCCCGGGCGTTCCGTGAGGCGGACGGGGAGACGTTGCACGGCCTGGCGCGGCGGATGATCGAGGACTTCCACCCGGCGGCCCGGCGGGTCGTCGACGAGGCGGACGTCCCCGCGACGTTCCCGGTGGCCCTGCGCTCGGCCCGGCCGGTCGCCCCGTGGCCGGCGACCCGCGTGACGCTGCTCGGCGACGCGATCCACAGCATGTCGCCCGGCCGCGGCGAGGGCGCCAACACCGCGCTGCGGGACGCCGAGACGCTGCTGCGCGCCCTCACCGCGGCCGCGTCCGGGCAGGTCTCCCTGCTGGAGGCCGTGCGCGGCTACGAGGCCGAGATGCTGGACTACGGCTTCACGGCCGTGACCGCGTCGCTGTCCCAGCCGTTCATGCCCCGGCGCTCCTGACCCTCGTCCGCCGGGGCGCGCCTCACGGCCGGCCACACCACGATCAGCGTGTACGCGCCCAGCACGGCGAGGCCCGCCCAGCCGGGAAGCGGGAAATACCCGGCGGACGGCGCGTAGTGGGCGACCACCTGGGGATACGCCACCCTGGTCTGCGCGACGGCGAAGCCCGCGGCCGGGGTGAGCCGCAGCAGCCACTCCGACACGGCGTCGGGCAGCAGGGGGACCGCGGTCAGCGCGTAGGGCGCGGCGACGAACGCCAGCGCGACGAGGATCGCCGCCCACCCGCGCCGGAGCAGGACGCCGAGCCCGTACGCCAGGACGGCGCACAGCGCGAGCACCGCCGCGACGCCGGCGACGACCCGGACGCCGGTCAGCAGGGAGATCGGCTGGACGGGGACGCCGTTTCCCCTCAGGATCGCGACCCCGGCCGGCACGACCACGCCGGCGGCGGCGAGCCCGGTCACGAACGTCGCGGCGCCGGCCACCACGGCCCGGGCGGCCAGGGCCCGGCGGGACGCCGCCCTGCCGGTACGGGCGCCGAACCGGGCGGCGACGACGATGACGACGATCAGGGCGACCACCAGACCCAGCAGCGTGCTCTCGACGGGGCGGGCGCCGTCGTCGGCGCTCGGGCCGATGTCACCGGCCCCGCTGACGGTGACGACGCCGTCCTTCTCCACGGCGCTGGAGGCGTTGTGGTACCTCTCCCAGTCGGTGTGGTTCATCTCGCCAACGGCCTCGCTGCGCCACGGGCCGGCGGTCGCACCGTCCACGGCGACGTGGTCGAAGACGCCGGTGGCCTGCGTGAAGCGGACCTGCTCGACGGCCCCGCCCAGCCCGACGGGGCTCAGCGTGAGGTCGCCGGGCGAGGTGGCGAACAGCCCGACCTGCGCCGTCGCCGGGAGGCCGGCCAGCTGCACGGCCGCGACCGTCCGCCACCGCCGGCCGTCGGCGGACTCCGAACCGGTGATCGTGTCGCCGGCCCTCGTCAGGCGCAGCCAGCGCGGGGACCCCGGTGCGAGGCCGCCCGGGCTCCCGGCGACGTCGTGGCCGTAGTCGTACTGCATCCGCACGCCGTGGTGGCCGGTCATCATGAGCGCCGCGTAGGAGGAGCCCTGCCGGACCCCGTCCTTGACGATGATCCCGGCCTTTGCCCAGGGCACCAGGCCGGAGACGATCCGGTCATGGCGAGGCGGGGGGTAGGTGATCGTGCCGGTCATCGACGTCAACCGCACGGTGACGGAGCCGTGGGGGCCGAGGCCGCGGTGCAGGAACCAGAACTGGTCGCTGACGGTCGAGCCGTCCGCGGCGGTGGGCGGGGTGGGGCACGGTCCGCCGCAGTCCACCCGGTTGCCGAAGGACTGGAGCAGGCCGAGGGCGATCACGGCGAGGGCCGCCGCCGCCAGGGCGATCAGCCGGCCGGGGCGGCGGAAGGCGGTCCACTCCCGGTGGAGGAGTCGTCTGAAGGGCATGCCGCCGTTCCTACGGGCACGGGCCTCACAGGGGCCGAACGCCGCCTGTCATCCCGCTGTTAGGCCGGGCCGGGCATGCTGGAGGGATGATCAGGCTGCGCACCGGGACCGTGGGGCTCCGATTCACGATCCTGTACGCCGGGGTGTTCCTCATGTCCGGCATCGGGCTGCTGGCCCTGGCCTTCCTGTTCTCCGGGGAGAAGGTGACCAGGGTCGCCCCCGGACAGGGCCCCGCCGGCGACGGCGGCGTCCACGACCTGCCCGGTCATCTGGCCGATGCGGGCGCGGACCACTCCCGCCAGATCCTGATCGGCTCGGCGCTGGCGCTGGTCGTGATGGCCGCCGTCTCCCTGGTGGTCGGCCGGGTGCTGGCCAGGCGGGTGCTGCGCCCGCTGCGGCTGATCACCGCGGCGACCCGGCGTATCTCGGCCGACAATCTCCACGAGCGGCTGGGCGTCAGCGGCCCGGCGGACGAGGTGAAGGACCTCGCCGACACCGTCGACGGCCTGCTGGAGCGGCTGGAGACGTCGTTCGCCGCCCAGCGCAGGTTCGTCGCCAACGCGTCGCACGAGCTGCGGACCCCGTTGGCGACCATGCGGGCGTCGCTGGACGTCGCGGTCGCCAAGCCCGGCGTGCCCCGGCAGACGCTCGTCCTGGGCGACCGGCTCCGCGTGCAGCTGGATCTGGTGGACCGGCTGCTCGACGGCCTCCTCGTTCTGGCCCGGGCGGAGCACGGGGCGCTGGCCCGCTCCCCCGGCGCCGACCCCCAGGTGGACGTGGACGAGCTGGTCACGCGGGCGCTGACCGGCCGCGGCGAGGAGATCGCGGCGAGCCGGCTGACGGTGACCAGTGATCTGGGCGCGGGAACGGCCATCCGCGGCGACGCCGCCCTGCTGGCCCGGATGGTGGGCAACGTGGTCGACAACGCCGTGACCCACAACGAGGAGGGCGGCTGGATCCGCGTCGAGACATTCCGGGAGGGCGCCGAGGTCCGGCTCGTCGTGCAGACCGGCGGACAGGTCCTCGACCAGCGGGACGTGGACCGGCTCGCGCGGCCCTTCGAGCGGCTCGGCGCGGACCGCACCGGGTCGGACAACGGCTCCGGCCTCGGGCTGTCCATCGTCGCCGCGATCGCGGCGGCGCACGGCGGACGGCTCGACCTGCTCGCCCGGCCGCGGGGCGGCCTGCGGGTGTCCGTCGCGCTGCCGGCCGCCGCGGCCGGGGTGCCGGCATGAGGATCCTGGTCGTCGAGGACGCGCGACCGCTTGCCGAGGTCGTCGCGGAGGGCCTGCGCGACCAGGGGATGGCCGTCGACGTCACCCACGACGGGCTGACGGCCGCCGCGAAACTCGACCTCACGGCGTACGACGTGGTGGTCCTCGACCGGGATCTGCCCGGCCTGCACGGCGACGCGCTGTGCCGGACGATCACCGAGCGGCACGACCGCCCGATGGTGCTGATGCTGACGGCCGCCGGGGAGCCCGGCGACCGCGTCAGCGGCCTGACCCTCGGAGCCGACGACTACCTCACCAAGCCGTTCCACTTCCCCGAGCTGGTCCTGCGCGTCCACGCGCTGGCGCGCCGCAGGCCGGACGTTCACCCGCGGACCCTGCGCGCGGCGGGGATCGAGGTGGACCCGGTGCGCCGGGTCGCCGTGCGCGACGGCCGGCAGCTCAACCTCTCGGTGAAGGAGTTCGCCCTGCTGCAGGCGCTGATGCGGGCCAGCCCCGGCTTCCTCAGCGCGGAGGCCCTGCTGGAGCAGGTCTGGGACGAGAACGCCGACCCGTTCACCAACACGGTGACCGTGACGATCGGCCGGCTGCGCCGCAAGCTGGGCGAGCCGCCCGTCATCACGACGACGCCCGGCGTGGGGTACCGGCTGGCCTGAATACTCCCTGCGCGAACCGTCCCGTCAGTGGCCGGCGCCCACCGGCGCCTCCCGCGCCGCCACCACGGTGAGCGCGGCGGCCACCAGGGCGACGGGGAGGACGGGCGCGGCCGCCGGGGCGTGGAACGCGAGCCACCCGGCCGCCGCGGCTCCCGCCGCCAGCCCCGCGAGCAGCACCACGCTGTGCAGCCGGACTACCCCCTCGCTCACCAGCCCGGTCAGCACACCTGTCAGCGTGCCCGTGAAGAAGGTCGTCGACAGGCCGGGGATGCCGAACGTCCGCGAGGCGCCGCTCTGCACGCCCATCGCGAGCGAGGCCGCCGCCACCATGCCCAGCCGGAGGATCTCCCCGGGCCGTCCTCCGGCCGCCGACGAGACGGCCAGGACGGCGACCAGCAGCACCGTCTCCCCCGCCAGCACCAGCGCGAGCCGCTCGCGCCACTGAGGCCGGCCCGCGGCGAGGGACCCCATGGCGCGCGCGCCCGCCGCCACCCCCAGGACGAAGCCGGCGAACGCGGCGCCCGCCCGGGCCGCCAGCATCGGGTCGGGCTCGGCCGCCGCCAGGCCGAGCACCACCAGGTTGCCCGTCATGACGCTGGCGAACACCCCGCCCAGCAGGACGAAGCCGATCGCGTTGGTCGCCCCGGCCGCCATGGTCAGGGCCGTCGCCATGACCATCCGCCACGCGTCCGTCGGTCTCGGCGTGGCCGCTGTGCCCATGTTCGCGCCCTTCGTCGCCCGGACGGCACCGGTCCTCAGGGCATTCCCCGCCCGGGGCGCTCCCCTACCCGCCGGACGGCCGGGCCCGCAGGCCGTCGAGCGCGACGCCGAGCACCCGCTCGCGCTGCGCGTCGTCGGCGTACCCGATCCCGGTGATCCCAGCGATCATGCGCAGGAGGTCGTCGAAGCCGATGTCGGATCGGGCGTACCCGGTCTCCTGGGCCCGTGCGAGCAGGGGCTCCCCGGCGGCGTACAAGGCCTCGCGGCAGGACCGGATCATGTCCGAGTCGCGGTTGAGGGACTCGTAGAGCGCCCGCTTCGTGCCGATGTAGCCGACGAAGCGGCGCAGCCACGCCACCAGCGCCTCCCACGGCGGGAGCCCGGCCAGCTCGTCCGCGGCCCGGCACAGCTCCTCGACCTCCCCGACGTACACGCTGTCGAACAGGTCCTGGCGGGTGGGGAAGTTGCGGTAGAGCGTGCCGATCCCGACGCCCGCGCGGCGGGCGATGTCCTCCAGGGACGCGTCGGTCCCGTGCTCGGCGAACGCCTGCCGCGCCGCCTGCAGCAGGGCGTCGAAGTTGCGCCGCGCGTCGGCCCGCTGCGGCCGGCGCACCGCGACCCGGGGGTGTCCGGGCGCCTTGTCCGTCACCGATTCCTCCCAGACTCCGTCTCCGGTTGAAGTGGAGGCACACCTCCGCTAATGTGGAGGCAGGCCTCAACTTTATCAGGCCGGCCTTCCTGCCGCGCCCTCGCCGGCACCTGTTCTTGCGCCGCCCTCCGAGCGGCATTCACTTCCGGTCCGAAAGGACTTCAATGGCATCCACTGTCGTACCCTCACCCTCGCGCGCCTCGACCCGGCCCACGTTCCTCGTGTTGTCGGCCGCGACGGGCGCGTTCTCGATGTTGCAGTCGCTGGTGGGTCCGGCGCTGCCCACGATCCAGCACGATCTGCACACCACCCAGAGCGCGGTGACCTGGGTGCTGACCGCGTGGCTGCTGGCGGCCTCGGTGGCCACCCCGCTCATCGGCCGGATCGGCGACATGATCGGCAAGGAGCGGACGCTGCTGGTCAGCCTCGGCGCGGTCGCGCTCGGCTGCCTGGTGGCGGCCCTCGCCCCCAACCTGCCCGTGCTGATCGCCGCGCGGGTTCTCCAGGGGCTCGGCGGGGCGATCTTCCCGGCGTCGTTCGGGATCGTCCGGGACGAGTTCCCCGCCCAGCGGGTGCCCTCGGCGATCGGCGGCCTGTCGGCCCTGATCGCCGCCGGAGGCGGGCTCGGCGTCGTGCTGGCCGGCCCGGTCGTGGACGGGCTGGGCTGGCGCTGGCTGTTCCTCCTGCCGATGGCCGTCGTGACGGTGGCGGCCGTCCTGGCCCGCCGGTACGTCCCGCGCTCCCCGGTCCGCACCCCCGGGCGGGTGAACTGGGGGGCGGCCGTGCTGCTGTCGGCCTGGCTGGTCGCGCTGCTGATCCCGCTGAGCGAGGCCCCGGCGTGGGGCTGGACGTCCTGGCGCGTGCTCGCGCTGCTCGCCGTCGCGGCGGTGCTCCTCGTGGCGTGGGTGGCGGTCGAGCTGCGCTCGCGCTCCCCGCTGATCGACATGCGCATGATGCGGATCCCCGCCGTGTGGACGACCAACCTGGTGGCGCTGCTGTTCGGGGCCGGCATGTTCTCCGTCGTCGCGTTCCTGCCGCAGTTCATGCAGATCCCCGCCTCCACCGGGTACGGCCTCGGGGCCGGCGTGACCGAGGCCGGGCTGCTGATGGCCCCCATGCTCGTCACGATGGCCGCCGGCGGCTCGCTCAGCGGCCCGATCTCCTCGGTGGCCGGGCCGAAGGCGCAGCTCGTCGCAGGATCCGCGTTCAGCCTGCTCGCCTGCGCCGCGTTCGCCGTCTACCACGAGCGGCTCTGGCAGCTGGGGGTCGCCGGCGCGGTCCTCGGGATCGGCCTCGGCCTCGCGTACGCCGCGATGACCACCCTCGTCGTCGGGAGCGTTCCGGCGCACCAGACGGGCGCGGCCGGCGGCATGAACGCCAACATCCGCACCATCGGCGGGTCGATCGGCGCGGCGGTCGTCAGCTCCGTCATCACGGGGAGCTCCGCCCCCGACGGCCTGCCGTACGAGTCGGGGTTCACCCACGCCTTCCTGCTGCTGACGGCGGTCTCGGCGGTCACCCTCGCCCTGGCGCTGCTCGTCCCGTCCGCGCGCCGCTCCGCACACCGGCGCGCGGAGGAGCCGGAACGGCTCCCGGAGCCGGTGCGCTGAGCTCGGGGGCCGGCGGCCGCCGGAAAACGGACACGCGAAAATCGGTCACGGGGAGACGTCGAAGACGCGCGGACGGCTCCGACCATCCGGTGAGAGGTCTCCGAAGGGACGCCCGAATCTCATCGCAAGGAGTGACCGTGAAGTACATGATCCTGATTCACAACCGCCCCGGATACGTCGACGAGCTGCCCGAGGGTGAGCGCACCGAGCTGTTCGCCCAGGTCGACGCCATCATGAAGGAGCTGTCCGCCTCCGGCGAGCTGCTGCGCGGCGAGGCGCTGGCCGACCCGGCCGAGACCAGGACGGTCCGGGTCCGCGGCGGCGTCCCAGCGGTCACCGACGGGCCGTTCATCGAGGCCAAGGAGCAGTTCGCCGGCTACCTGCTCGTGGAGTGCGACGGCGTCGACCGGGCCGTGGAGATCGCCGCGAGCTGGCCGGACGCCCGCTACTTCGCCATGGAGGTCCGGCCCGTCGTCCACCAGTCGGGCCCGGAGGCCTAGGTCCTTCGGGAGCTGCAGCCCGCGTCACCACGTGGTCCCCGGCCGGAGTGCGGCGCCGGCCGGGACCACGGCACCGCCCGCCCGGACACGGGCCCGGCTGACCGCCGAGCGTGGTCGCATCGATGCCCAGATCGCCGCGCTGACCCGTACCCGTGACCGCCTCGACGCGATCATCCTGTTCTCCGGAAGTCCGGCCAGCGGCTGTAGACGGATCGCCGGCCAGGACAACGCCGCGCGGGCGAACCACGCCGCGACGCCGTGATCGCGACGGCCGGAAGAAGGTTCTGGGAGTTGACGCCCGTCGGGGTGTCGAGAATGTGGTGGCGGCTCCGTCCCAGGGACACGAGCGGCCACGACGGGCCGCGCGACCCAGAAGGAGAACCATCGTGAAGTACCTGCTGCTGAAGCACTACCGAGGTGGCCCGGTCCCCGTCGTCGACTACGGGTCGATGGACCGGTGGACGCCGGAGGAGGTCGACGCGCACGTGCAGTACATGCGCGACTTCGCGGCCCGGCTGGAGGAGACGGGCGAGTTCGTCGACGAGCAGGCGCTGTCACCGGAGGGGACGTTCGTGCGGTACGACGGCGAGGGGCGCCCACCGGTGACCGACGGCCCGTTCGCCGAGACCAAGGACCTCATCGCCGGTTGGATGATCATCGACGTGGAGTCCTGGGATCGCGCGGTCGAGCTGGCCGGGGAGCTGTCCGCCGCTCCCGGGCCCCGCGGCGAGCCGATCCACGAGTGGCTCGAGGTCCGGCCGTTCTACGCCGAGCCGCCCACGGTCATCGAGTGAACGAGTCGCTGCTGCGGGAGCTCGTGCCCGCGGTGATCGGTGTCCTCGTCCGGCGCGGAGCCGACTTCGCGTCGGCCGAGGACGCCGTTCAGGAGGCCCTGCTCCGCGCGCTGGAGATCTGGCCGGGCGATCCACCGCGCGACCCGAAGGCGTGGCTCGTCACGGCGGCGTGGCACAGGTTCCTCGACGCCGCCCGTGCCGAGGCGTCGCGGCGGGGGCGGGAGCTCGCCGTGGAGGTCGAGCCCCCCGCCGGTCCGGCGCCCGCCACGGACGACACGCTGCGGCTCTACTTCCTGTGCGCCCACCCCACCCTTCCGCCGGCCTCGGCCGTCGCCCTGACGCTGCGCGCGGTCGGCGGCCTCACCACGCGGCAGATCGCGGCGGCACACCTGGTCCCCGAGGCCACCATGGCGCAGCGGATCAGCCGGGCCAAGCGGCGGATCGCGGGCCTGCCGCTCGACCAGCCCGGCGACCTCGCGACGGTGCTGCGGGTCCTGTACCTCGTCTTCAACGAGGGGTACGGCGGAGACGTCGATTTGGCGGCCGAGGCGATCCGCCTCACCCGCCAGCTCGCCGCCCTGACCGACGAGCCCGAGGTCGCGGGGCTGCTCGCGCTCATGCTGCTGCACCATGCCCGCCGCGCGTCCCGCACCGGCCCGGGAGGTCGCCTGGTGCCGCTCGCCGAGCAGGACCGATCCCGCTGGGACACCGGCCTGATCGCCGAGGGGGTGACGATCCTGCAGGCCGCGCTGGCCCGCGACCGGCTCGGCGAATACCAGGCGCAGGCCGCGATCGCCGCCCTGCACGCCGACGCGCGCAGCGCCTGCGAGACCGACTGGGTGCAGATCGTAGAGTGGTACGACGAACTGGTGCGCCTCACCGGCAGCCCGGTGGTGCGGCTCAACCGCGCGGTGGCTGTCGGCGAGGCCGACGGACCGCGGGCCGGCCTGGCGGCGCTGGCCGGCGTGGACCCCGGCCTCCCCCGCTACACCGCGGTGACGGCGTACCTGCACGAGCGCGCCGGCGACCTCACGCGGGCCGCCGAGCTGTACGCCGAGGCCTCCCAAGCCGCCGCCAGCGTGCCGGAGCGCGACCACCTCACTCGGGAGGCCGCACGGGTACGGCAGCTGCTGCGTCCGTGAGTGCGGCGTCCGCGCCGTTCCTGAAGATCTCGCGGGTCCGGGCCGCGAGCAGGAGGTCTAGTTCGCCGCCGGGGCGTCCGGCACCGCCACGCGGCCGAGCGTGCGGTCGAAGACGGTCAGCAGGAGGTAGACCGCGCCGGAGCCGAGCATGACCCAGGCGAGCCGGTGCATGCCGCCGGTGTCGGCGTGCCGCCCGAAGGACGCGGCGGTCGCGGACGAGGCCACCATCGAGCCGAGGTAGGCGAAGGTGCGCAGCAGCCCGGCCGAGGAGGCGGTGCGCTCGGGGTCGGCCTGGAAGTAGACGGAGTTCTGCAGGGCCAGGTTGTTCAGCCCCTGGGGGACGCCGAAGATCAGGGCGACGAGGATCAGCAGCCACAGGGGGCTCGTCCCGGTGAGCGTCAGCATCACCAGGCAGGCGACGATCTGCCCGGCCGCGCCGACCAGCAGCTTGGCGCGCACGCCCGGGCGCCGCCCGGAGACGACCGAGACGCCGATCGCCATCAGGAACAGGGGGATCTGCGCCAGCCCGGCGTGGAAGGGCGTCAGCCCGTACCCCTCCTCGGTCCACTGGCTGAAGCCGTAGAGGAAGGCGTAGGCGACAACGTAGGCGACGAGCGCGCGCCCGTAGGTGGTCAGGAGCGGTGTGTTGCCCCCGAGCACCCGCAGGTCGATGAAGGGGGTGGCGGCCCGCAGCTCCCGCGCCGCGAACGCGGTTCCCGCGGCGACGGCGATCACCGCCAGGTACCAGTCGCGCAGGTGCAGGTTCATCAGGAACAGCAGCAGCGAGATGAGCATCGCGGCGAACAGGCCCATGCCGGGCAGGTCGAGGCGGGCGGCCATGCCCCCGGCCCGCGGTGACGCGCCCGTTCCGGCCGTCTTGGGCAGCCGCAGCAGCCCCAGCAGGACGGCCGCGACGGCAAGCGGCACGTTCAGCGCGAAGGTGGCGCGCCAGCCGCCCGCCGCGATCAGCAGGCCGCCCAGCAGCGGGCCGACGACGGCGATGGTCTGGTTGGCGACCGCCAGGGCGGTCAGCACCCCGGCCGGACTGTCCCGTCCGGTGCGCCTGGCCTCGCTGCGCAGCAGTGCCATCGCGGCGGGATAGCCGGCGCAGGTGCCGAAACCGAGCAGGACACGCGCGACGATCAGCACCCCCAGGTTCGGCGCCAGGGCGCCGGCGACTCCGGCGACGCCGATGAGGCCGGTGCTGAGGAGGAAGAGCCTGCGCGGCCCGAAGATGTCGACGAGCCGGCCCACGACCGGCTGCCCGAGCGCGGTGGCCAGGTAGAGGGCGGAGACCAGCCACGCGGTCTGCGAGACCGGCGCGCCCAGGGCCGTGCCGATGGGGACGAGCGCGACGGAGATGATCGTCGAGTTGATCGGGTTCAGGACCGAGCCCAGCAGCATCGGCGGCAGCAGCCGGCGGTCGAAACCCGTCGTGTCGGTGGCTCGTAGAGCGTCCGCCTTCGAATCAGTCATGGGTCAGCCGCGCCAGGACGGCCATGGCGGCGATCACCGTCTGCCGTTCCTCCTCCGTGCACTTGTCCTGCAACTGGCCGGCGAGCCATTCCTTCCGGGCCTGCCGCCCCTCCTCCACCCGGCGGTGGCCCTCCGCGGTCAGCGCGATCAGCAGGCGCCGCCCGTCGTCGGGGTCGGGGGTCCGCTCCACCAGCCCCATCGCGGCGAGCGATGCGACCGTGGCCGTCATCGACTGGTGCCGCACCCCTTCGGCGGAGGCGAGCTCACTCGCCGTGACGCCCTCCTTGCCGGACAGGCGGGCCAGGACGGACGCCTGGCCCAGGGTGAGGTCCTCGACCTCGGTGGCTTTCAGGATGCGGCGCCGCAGGCGGCTGATGACCGCCCGGATCTCGCGCGACGCCTGGACCGCCGAAGGCGACAGGCTCGGGTTCTCGCTCATGCCCCAACCGTAACGTCCGCAGGTTCAGCTGTACAGTTCAACCTGTACAGAATGAGCTGCGTCACGAGCTAGCTAGCCGGGCGTTCCGTCGCGCTCGCCTCGTCCGGCGAGGTGCTGGACCTGCCGGTCGTGCACTCCGGCCACCCAGTCGTAGGTGGCCGACGGGCCGATCCGCGGGTCGCCGGGCACCTGGGCGTCACGCAGGGCGTGCACGTACGCGCGATCCCGGTCGATCCGCGCGCGTACCTCATCGGCTCCGCCGACGGACCCGTGACCGGGGACGAGGACCTCGACGTCGTCCGCCGCGCGCTCGAGCAGCAGCAGCGCGGCGAGGTAGTCCTCGATCGGGTCCGCGGCGTTCAGGTCGAGCATCGGAACCAGGACATCGGACAGCATGTCGCCGGCGACGAGAACGCCGCGCTCCTCGATCAGCAGCGCCGCGTGGCCCGGGGCGTGCGCCTGGTGCTCGACGATCCGGACCTGAGGGCCATCCCAGGGGATCCCCGCGGCGCCGGCGGGCACGCCGGTGATGAGGCCGAGCAGGTCAAGCGGCACCTGCTCGAGGATGTCCGGCGGTATCAGCTGGGCGACGCGGGCCTTCGCACCCGGGTCCGACAGCCGATCTCGGACGGTGGCCGCGCAGCGGGCCGTGCCGTAGCGAGGCGCCGAGCCGAGCCCTGGGTGCCAGAGCAGGTGATCCCAGTGCGGATGCGTCGAGAAACCCGCCACAACGGGCCGGCCCAGTTCACGAAGGTCGTTCGCGAGGCAGGCCATCTCGTGGCCCTGCACCCCGGGGTCGACGAGCAGCACACCGGCGCGGCCCTGCACGACGACGGCGTTGCTTCGGCAGAACCCGCTCTCGTGGACCAGCACGCCCTCCGCGACCTGCCTCAGCACGGCGGCCCCTTCCGCTTGTGATTTGCAACCGCTCGTCGAGACGGTAGTGCCGGGCGGTGGTAGATTGCAAGCAGTATGGGCGAAGTGAATGAGCCACGGTCGGAGTGCCCGATCAACGCCGCCATCGAGGCGTTCGGCGATCGCTGGAGCCTGATCGTCCTTCGCGACATCGTCTTCGGAGGCCGCCGCTACTTCCGGGAGCTGCAGGCGAAGTCGATCGAGGGGATCGCCTCGAACATCCTCGCCGACCGGCTCAAGCGGCTCGTCAGGTCGGGACTGCTCACCCGCGAGGACGTACGGCCCGGCCAGCGGGCGCGCTACAGCCTGACCGAACCCGCGATCCAACTCGTACCGGTGTTCGCGCAGCTGGGCAGCTGGGGACTTCGCCACCGGCCCACGAGCAGCGCGCTGAACGCTCGCGCCGTGCTGCTCGAACAAGGCGGCCCCGCGCTCTGGCAGGAGTTCATGGACGAGCTTCGCCACGAGCACCTCGGCTCCGGACAGCCGGCGCGATCACCGAGCGTTCGCGAGCGCCTGAACGCGGCCTACCTCGCCGCCACCGACTCCTCGTAGCCCGTCGGCCGTGTCCTAAGGTGCCGACGGAGCGTGGCTTCGGGAGGCGACGGGGTCTGGGGCGGGTAATGATCGGGCCTCGTTCCGGTCTTCCCCGGGCCTCTCGTTTGCCGCACCATTCCCGAGACGAATACCGTCATTAGGGACTTATGGGGGCGAAAGGGAGATCCGTCGTGGGAAGCAGACGCCTGTCGCCACGTCCCCGATCCCTTCGCGGCCGCACCACGATGGCCGTCGCCCTGCTGACCCTGCTGTTCCTCGGCGTCATCGGCGCCACCGCCGACTTCCTCGTGATGGACCGGCTGCAGATCCACGCCTTCCGGGAGGCGCAGCGGGCGGCGACCGACTGGATCGGCGCCTTCCGGCCGGGCGCCCCGCCGCCGACGCCCGCCGTCCGCGGCGCCGTCGACCTCCTCCAGCTCGTCGACACCCGCGGACGGGTCGTGGCCGCCAGCGACGCGGCGGCGGGCATGCCGCGCCTGAGCACGCTGCGGCCCCCGGACGGCGACCGGATCCAGGACGGGGTGACGTGCTTCCATGACGGCGGATGCGTCCTGGTCAGCGCCGTGCTGCCCCCTCCGCTCTACGTCCAGCAGGTGTGGCGGGGCGAGCCCCACGTCGTGTACGCGGGGATGGCTCAGCCGCCCATCCTGGCCGGGAACCGCCTCGAGATCCTCACCGCCGCCGCGATCCTGCTGACCACCGGCCTGGTGGCGTGGGGGAACTGGTGGATGGCGGGCCGATCGCTGCGCCCCGTGGCGGAGATCCGCGAGGCCATGGCCGACATCACGGTGAGCGATCTCAGCCGGAGGGTGCCCGAGCCGTCCGGCCGGACCGAGTACACCTTGCTCGCCCGCACCGCGAACCAGACCCTCGCACGGCTGGAGGAGGCGGTGAGCCACCAGCGCCGATTCGCCTCCACCACCTCCCACGAGCTGCGGAGCCCGCTGGCCGGGCTGCGCGCCCTCCTGGAGGAGGCCGTGCTCTATCCCGGCGAGGTGGACCCCCAGGTGACCGTCAGGGAGGCCCTGGCGGTCAGCCGGCGGCTGGAGACGATCGTGGACGACCTGCTGGTGCTGGCCCGGCTCCGCGCGGGCGACCCGGCGGCGCAGGAACCGCTCGACCTGGGCGCGCTCGTCCGGGAGGAGGCGCCGCTCCACTGCGACAGGGTGACGATCCACGTCTGCGCCCGCCCCGGGATGACCGTGCGCGGCAACCGGATCCAGCTCGCCCGGATCCTGCAGAACCTCCTGGCCAACGCCTGCCGCCACGCGGCATCCCGGATCGACGTGACCGCCGAGCGGGGCGACGGCATGGCCGTCGTCACGGTGACCGACGACGGCGAGGGCATCGCGCCACAGGACCGGGAACGCGTCTTCGAGCGCTTCCTCCGCCTGGACGACGCCCGGCGCCGCGAGCCCGGCGGCAGCGGGCTCGGCCTGGCCATCTCCCGCGACATCGCCACGGTCCACGGGGGGACGCTCGTGGTCGAGGACGCCCCGCACGGCGCCCGGTTCGTCCTGCGGCTCCCCCTGGAGGACCGTCCGCGGGACGGGCCCGGCGCCGCGGACGGCTGATCGGCTCAGCGGCTGTCGCGCAGGTGCCGGATGCCCATGTCCAGCGCCGCCTCCAGGTGGGTGAGCCGGCCGGTGGACAGGTGGAGCAGCACGCCGCCCTGGATCCCGGCCAGCAGCGCGGCCGCCGCCTCCTCCGGCTGGACGGCAGGGCCGATCTCCCCGGCGGCCTGCATGTGGCGGACTCCGGCGGCGATCTCCGACTCCCAGCGGCGCATCAGCTCGGTCACCACCGCCTGGGCGCCCGGCGTGCTGTGGCCCACCTGCGACATCACCACGTTGAGCGGGCACTGCCGCCCCTGCCGGCGGTAGCGGTCCACCACCTGGTCGCGCCAGGCCTGCCAGGACGCCCAGGACGTGAGGTCGCCGAGGTAGGGCTGCTGGTCGGAGAGCACCCGGTCGGCCTCGAACCGGGCCACGGCCAGCAGCAGCTCCTCCTTGCCGCCGGGGAAGTAGTGGAACAGCTGGCTCTTGCTGGTGGCCGTCCGCGCCCGTACGTCGTCGAGGGTGGTGTCCATCACGCCGATCTCGCGGATCGCCGCCGCCGCGCCCTCCACGATCCGCTGCCGGGTCGCGGCTCCCTTCGCCGTCACCGCCCCCACGACGCCTCCCCTTCTGGACCTGCCGGTCCATTCTGCCGCAGATGACGTGACGCGACGCAGGCGGACCGGTTCGGCCTCAGAGGAGCCGTCTCTGCACGACGTCGGCGACGACGGCGCCGACGACCCTGTCGACGGCCTCAGAGTCGGGCGGCGCGCCCTCCCGGCCGGCGAACAGCAGGTGCCCGGCCCCGATGAGCGACAGCGCGAGGGAGTCGACGTCGGCGTCGGCCGCGATCCGGCCCAGCTCACGCTCCTCGGAGAGGTAGGCGGCGATCATCGCACCGGCCTCCGCCAGGACCGGGACGCCCCCGCCCGGCCGGCCCGCACGCAGCCGGACGCGCAGCTCGTCCCGGAAGACGACGAGGCCGACGATCGCCACCGCGACCCCGTCGAACAGGTCGATCAGCGCGCCGGTGAGATTGCCGGCGACGGTGCCGGTCCCCGCGGACGCGCGCAGGGCGGCGGCCAGGCGCTCGACCCGGGCGATGCGATCGCGCACGAGCTCGGCGAGGAAGGCGTCGAAGTCGGCGAAGTGCCGGTGCAGTACGCCCTTGGCGACCCCCGCCTCGTCGGTGACGGCCCGGCTGGTCAGCGCGCTGGGTCCGTCCCGTAGCAGGACGCGCTCGGCGGCGTCGAACAGGTGCCGGCGCGCGTCGCGGATGTGCACCCCGGTCGGCACCCGTCGTCCCTCCATGCCTCGTGGCCGGCCCACCGTTGACCGAGTGGGCACATGCCCACTAGGGTGGGCGCATGCCCACTATACCCGAGGAGCAGCACCGTCCCTCCGGACAGGCGCCCCGTGAGGCGCATCAGGTCCGGGAGGTGGCGGAGTCGTTCGGCGTGGATCCGGCGCGTTACGACCGGGCCCGGCCCCGTTACCCGGAGGCCCTGGTGGAGCGGATCGTCGCCGGCAGCCCCGGCCGCGACGTGCTCGACGTCGGCTGCGGCACCGGCATCGCCGCCCGGCAGTTCCAGGCAGCCGGCTGCCGCGTGCTCGGGGTCGACCCGGACGCGCGGATGGCGGAGTTCGCCCGGCGGACCGGCATCGAGGCCGAGGTGGCGACGTTCGAGGCATGGGACCCGGCGAGCCGGCTGTTCGACGCGGTCGTCGCCGGCCAGGCGTGGCACTGGGTGGACCCGGTCGCGGGCGCGGCGAAGGCTGCGCGGGTCCTGCGGCCCGGCGGCCGGCTGGCCGTGTTCGGGCACGTGTTCGACGCCCCGCCCGAGGTGACGGACGCCTTCACCGCGGTGATCCGGCGGGTGGCGCCCGGCGCGCCGGTGAGCTCCGGGCCGGCTAGGACCGCCCTGGAGACCTACCAGGCGATGTTCGCCACCGCCGCCGACGGGATCCGGCGGGCGGGCGGCTTCGGCGAACCGGAGCAGTGGCGGTTCGACTGGGAGCAGTCCTACACGCGCGACGAGTGGCTGGACCATCTGCCCACCACGGGCGTCCTCACCCGGCTGCCCGCGGACGCGCTGGCCGAGGTGCTGGAGGCCGTGGGGGCCGCCATCGACGAGATCGGGGGCGGCTTCACCCTGCCGTACGTCACGCTGGCGGCGACCGCGACGCGTGCCGGCGCGGCCTGACCCGCCCGGCACGCACGACGACGCGGGGCACCGGGTTGGGCGGACAGGTCAGGCGGTCGCGGCGTCGCGCCAGGCGGCGATGACGGCCCGTTCCCTGCCGGGGTCGATGCCCAGGGGCGGCTCGCCGGGCGGCAGCGGCGGCGGGCCGCCCGCCTCGGTCAGCCACCGCCAGGTGTCGGCGACCGTCTCCTCGACGGGGCGGCAGCGCAGCCCGGTCGCCTCGGCCCGCGCGGTGTCCGTGTGGACGAGACCGGCCAGCTCGGGCTCGGGCGGGACCCACCCGGGCAGGGCGGCCCACCGGTCCACGCCCGCGGCCTCGATCACCGGCCAGTCGGCCCAGACGAGCCCGGCCGCACCCCCGGTCACCGCGACGGCTGCCTCCAGGAGCGTCCCGGTCGTGGCGTGCCCCTCCGGGTTGACCAGGTTGACCGGCCCCGAGACCCCTCCTCCGGCGGCGTCGAGCAGCCACGCGGCCAGGTCGCGGGCGTCGACGTACCGCAGGGGCAGGTCGCGCGGCCCCGGCGCGAGCATCTCGCCGCCCTGCCGCGCCCGCCGCAGCCAGTACGGCAGGCGGCCCCTGTCCTCGTGCGGCCCGAGGATGAGCCCGGCACGCGCCAGCACGGCCCGGTCGCCGAAGGACTCCTCGACGGCCAGCTCCCCGCCCCGCTTGTCGTGGGCGTACCCGGCGGTGCCTGCGTCGGGGGACGACGCGACCGTGGGGTGGGTCTCGTCGAGGCCCGGCGGGAGCGGCGGCTCGTACAGCGCGCGGCTCGACACGTACAGGTACCGCCCGGTTCGTCCGCTCAGCGCCCGCGCGCTGTCGCGCACCACCCGCGGCGCGCCCGCCCAGGTGTCGACGACCGCGTCCCAGCGGCCCTCGGCGAGCCGCGCCAGGTCGTCCGCGCTGAGCCGGTCCCCCGTCATCTGTTCGGCCTGCGGGTGCGCCCAGCCGCGCAGCCCCCGGTTGAAGGTCGTGACCCGCCATCCCCGCTCCACGGCACGGGTCACCACCCAGCGGCCGACGAACGACGTCCCGCCCAGGACAAGAATGCGCATCGTCCGATTGTCCCGGGTTCCCGGGAACGCCGGCGACGCGCCCGGGGCGGCCTGGTCCCGGCAGGGGGATGACAGCGAAACGGCAGCGGCGGCGGCCACGGTGGCTCCATGACGCAGACCACCGTTCTCATCGCGGGGGCCGGGCCGACCGGCCTCACCCTCGCCGTCGACCTCGCCCGGCGCGGCGTCGACCTGCTGCTCGTCGACGCCGTCGCCGAACGCCCCGGCTCCCGGGGCAAGGGCCTCCAGCCGCGCACGCTGGAGGTCTTCGACGACCTCGGCGTGGCCGGCGCGCTCCTCGCCACCGGCGCCGAGTACCCGCCGCTGCGGACCTACCACCGCGGGCAGGTCGTGTGGGAGGGGCGCATGCACGAGCCCCGCCTCCCCACCGCCGCCGTGCCGTACCCGATGGTGATCATGCAGCCGCAGTGGCGCACCGAGCGCGTGCTGCGCGAGCGCCTGGCCGGTCTCGGGCATCGGGTACGGCACGGCGCCCGGCTGACCGGGCTCGACCAGGACGAGGACGGCGTCACCGCCGTCCTGGAGGACGGGGAGCGGATCCGCGCCGCCTACCTGGTCGGCGCCGACGGGGGCCGCAGCATGGTCCGCAGGGCGGCCGGCGTCGGCTTCCACGGCGAGACCCGCCCGGCGGAGCGGATGCTGCTCGGCGACGTCACGACCGGCGACCTCGACCGCGACCACTGGCACATGTGGGGCGACCCGGCCACCCGCAGCCTGGACGTCGCCCTCTGCCCGCTGCCCGGAACGGGCGACTTCCAGCTCACCGCCCCCGTTCCCGCTGCTGCGGACGGCGAGGGGGATCTTCCCGAGCCGGCGCTTGAGACGTTCCAGGCCGTCCTCGACCGGGCCGGGGCCGGCGTCCGCCTCACTGGGGCGGGCTGGACGTCCGTCTACCGGGTGAACATCCGGATGGCCGAGCGGTTCCGCGCCGGACGGGTGTTCCTGGCCGGCGACGCCGCCCACGTGCACTCCCCCGCCGGCGGCCAGGGCCTCAACACCGGGGTGCAGGACGCCTACAACCTCGGCTGGAAGCTGGCCGCCGTCCTCGCCGGCGCCCCCGGCCGCCTGCTCGACACCTACGAGGAGGAGCGCCTCCCGGTCGCCGCCTCGGTCCTCGGCCTCAGCACCGCCCTGCACGAGAAGGGCACGAAGGGCGACCCCGACGCGCACGTGCGCGACGAGGAGACGCGTCAGCTGCTCCTCGCCTACCCCGGCGGGTTCCTGAGCGAGGGCCCGCGCGGCGGCGAGCGGGTCCCCGACGCCGTCCTCGGCCGGGGCCGCCTGTTCGACGTTCTGCGCGGGCCCCACTTCACGCTGCTGACGTTCGGCGACGCCGCCCCCGATACGGTCGGTGCGGCCGGTGCGGTCGGTGCGGCAGCCTCACGCGGCTCCGTCGTACGGGCCTTCACGGTCGCGCCTCCCGGCCGTACGGGCGACCTGGTGGACGTCGAGGAGCGCCTCCACGAGCACTTCGGCGCGGGGACGGCCGTGCTGGTGCGGCCGGACGGCTACGTGGGCTATCACGGGGCGCCCGGGGGGCTGGAGCCGTACCTGTCCCGGGTCCTCGGCCCGCGCTGAGCACTGGGCGAGCACTGGGCGAGCACCGGCCTTGCCGCAGCAGGCGGGTCAGGATCCGGGCGGCGTCCACCGGGCGAACGTGTCCCGCACCTCCTGCGGCGAGTGGGCGAGCGCGCCGGGGTCGGGGGCGGCGGCCGTGACGCGGGGCAGGTGGACCACGACGTCGTAGGCGTCCAGGGGGCTCAGCTCGGCGTAGAAGTCCCCGACGCCCGCGCGCTGCCGGCCCGCGGCCCGGACGGCATCGGCGTCGGACGGCGACAGCCGCCGCAGGTCGGTCGCGAAGGGGCCGTCGTGGGCGGCGTCCATGAGCGCGTCGAGGCTGCCGGGCCGGGGCGGCGCCAGCTCGGCGAACAGCGTGCCGGTGTAGAAGTCGGCCCCGTTGTTGAGGATGTGCCCGGTCCCGGAGGTGGTGCCGACGACCAGGTAGTCTTCGCCGAGGCGGTCGCCCAGGTGCATGCCCAGCGGCGTCAGCGGGGGCATGCCGGGCAGGGCCGCCGGCCCGCGCTGGACGTGGCCGTTGTGGGCGGCGAGGACGATCCGCTCCTCCCTGCGCAGGATCCACTCGACGGTGTCGGCCATCGCGGCGTCGCGTGTGAGCATGCCCCCCTGCCGGTCGCCGCTCATCATCTGGCGGACCAGCGAGTCGAGGGCGACCGTGACCTCCAGCGCGCGCAGCGCCCGTTCGTAGGCGTCGGCCGTGGTCCGGCGCAGGTACTCCAGGCGCCGTCCCCGCATGCGCGCGGCGAGGTCGGCGAGGCCCGCCGTCAGCGCGTCCCTGGCCTCCTGGGCGAGCCCCGCATACCCGGCCAGCGCCTGGGGGGCGGAGAACGCCGACGGCGCCGGGAAGGCGGAGGCGGTCTCACGGATCTCCGGGCCGATCCGGAACTCCGGGTCGGCCCGACCGAGGTAGGCGGCGACGGCGTCCAGACCGGGCTGCAGGGACACCATCGAGCAGGGAAGGTCGAGCCCGTAGAACCCGACCGGACGGGCGGCGGCGCTGTTCCACTCCCGCATCCACTCGAGGTGAGCGCGCATCGGCGCCCACAGTCCCATCAGCGAGGTCATGCCGCTCGCCAGGACCGCGCCGGGATCGTCCTCGCCGCCCCGCACCCAGGCGTCGGCCCGCCATCCCTCCACGAACCCGGTCTCCATGACGTAGGCGCCGAACCCGTGCCGTTCGACCAGGTGGCGCAGCAGGCGGTGGCGGAGCCGGTAGAACTCGCCGTTGTAGTGCGCGCTCTCGCCGATCGCGACCACCCGCGCGTCGCCGACCGCCTCGTCCAGCCACTCCAGGTCGTCCGTGGGCGCGGCCGGGTCCAGCGTGCGCAGCGGCCGCACCGCCTCCCCGCTCAGCCGGCCCATCCCCGTCGACACGTCCGCGATCATCTTCAGACCCTCCCCATTATTCCCGTTTTTGGGAACAGTACCAGGTTTGGAATCATAGGGGGGTGGACACCCTCGACCTGCTTCTGCACCCGGTGCGCCTGCGCGTCGTGCACGCCATGTCAGGCGGCCGCACCCGCACCACCTCCGAGCTGTGCGAACGGCTCCCGGACATCCCCAAGACCACCCTGTACCGCCACGTCGGGCTGCTGGTCGAGGGCGGAGTCCTGGAGATCGTCGACGAGCAGCGGGTGCGCGGCGCCGTGGAACGGCACTACCGGCTCCACCGCGACAGGTCGGCCATCGACCCGCGCGCGGGCGCCACGATGTCCCTCGACGAGCACCGCCGGGGGTTCGCCGCCGCCATGGCCGCCCTGATCGCCGAGTTCAACGCCTACCTCGACCGGCCCGGCGCGAACCCCTACGCCGACTCCGTCGGCTACAGGCAAGCCGTCTTCTGGCTCGACGAGGACGAGATCGCCGAGATGATCGGCGAGATCCAGGCCCTCGTCGCCGCCCGGGCGGGCAACGCCCCCCGGGCCGGCCGAACCCCCCGTCTCATGAGCCTGATCTTCTTCCCGGCCGAGGACCCGTCCGGCGGCCCCGCCGGGGACGGAGCCGGGCCCGCCCCCGGCGCGGGGTGACGCGCGGCATGCCTCGCCCCTGGTGCGGCCGGTGTGCCGGCCTGGCGGACCACAGGGACGGACAGGCGAAGGCCGGCCCCCGCGTGTGGCGAGGGCCGGCCTTCGCCGTGCTCAGCGCGCGGCGCGCACCGCCGAGACCAGTCCGCCGGTGGCCTCGTCCTGCTGCGACGGGGTGAGCACCGGACGTCCGTAGGCCTCGGCGCGCTCACGCAGGGTGAAGGTCTCCGCCTTCCAACCGAGGCCGTCCAGCCAGCCGACCGGGTCCTCCGGCATCTCCGAGACCCACATCGACGCTGCCGATCCGGGAGTGGCGTCCTCGCGGAAGCGTTCGACCACACCGCGCGTGCCCAGTGTCAGGCCCATCCTGCTGCCCGCAGCGGACAGCGCGCCGACCCGTTCGAGCAGCAACTGGACCGCGTCCTCGGGCAGATAGATCAGCAGTCCCTCGGCGATCCACACCGTCGGCTGCGCCGGATCGTGCCCGGCCGCGGCCAGGGCGCCGGGCCAGTCCTCGCGCAGGTCGACCGGGACGGTGATCCGCTCGCAGCGCGGAACGGCACGCTCCTGATGCAGAACCGCGGCCTTGAAGTCCAGCGGTTCGGCCGTGTCGACCTCGAACAGCCGGGTCCCCGCAGGCCAGTCCATCCGGAAGGCCCTGCTGTCCATCCCGGCTCCGAGCAGCACGACCTGCCGGACGCCGGACGCGACCGCTTGGTCCAGCAGGTCGTCCAGGAACTTCGTCCGGATGACGATCGAGAAGGCCACACCGAGCCAGCGGCGCCGCGCCGCCTCGTCCGCGTGGAGGGGCGAGGGCGTCCCGGGGCCTCTCCCGCCGGCCGTGGCGAAGGCCAGCGCCAGCGGGTCCCGGAACAGCGGCTGCTCGCGTGCCGTCTCCATCGCCCTCACCCGGGCCACGCCCACGGCTGTGGCCCACACCCCGGACGGCTCGACCCGTCCCGCCGCATCAGTCATGCGTTCAGCCTAGGCTGCGGGGGCGTCACACCGGCGCGGTGGTAAACAGCGCTCCGGGGCGGGTCCAAAAGAAGTCCTGGCGAGGGTGTCGGATCGGGGCGGTGGTGTTCGTGGCAGAGGTGAGGCCGCCCACAAGGGGCGGCGCCAAGGCCAAGGAACCACGATCATGAAGCTGACGACCATGACCCAGATCACCCTCGACGGAGTGATGCAGGGAAACGGCGCCGCCTCCGATGAGGACCGCAGGAACGGTTTCGAGCGCGGCGGATGGGCCCTGGGGGCGGGTGACGACGAGACCAGGACGTTCATCACACAGACCTACCAGCGCGCCGACGCGTTCCTGTTCGGCCGGCGCACCTACGAGCTGTTCGCCGGCTCCTGGGGAGCAATCGACACACATCCCATCGGCGTGGCCGTGAACGACGCTCCCAAGTACGTCGCCTCGACCACGCTCACCGCGCCGCGATGGGAGAACACGACCGTTCTCCGCGGCGACCTCGCGGCGGCCATCGGTGCGCTGAAGGCCGAGCCCGGGGGTGAGCTGCAGGTGCACGGCAGTGGCGTCCTGACCCGGTGGCTCCTGGAGAACGATCTGGTCGACGAGATGACTCTGATCGTGATCCCGGTCATCCTCGGCCAGGGCGCCAGACTGTTCCCGGAGACAGGTCCGGATCTCGCGCTCGACTTGGTCGAGTCGCGGGTCGACGCGAAGGGCGTGACGATTCAGGTCCACCGGCCGGCCGGGCGCCCGCGGTATGCGACGGCCTGACGTCCCCGACCACGATGTCCCTACACCACAGGAGATGATCTGACGATGCGGTACCTGGTTTCCGTGATCGACGACAAGAGCAATCCCGGCAGCACGGACAGGCAGCCTGCCATCAGCGTGTTCAACGAACGACTGATCGCCGAGGGCTACTGGGTCTTCGCGGGCGGACTCGCGGACACCGACGCGGCCACGGTCGTCGACAACCGGGGCGAGCAGGCGGTGTTCAGCGACGGGCCCTTCGTGGAGTCGAAGGAGTACCTCGCCGGCGTCTGGGTGTGGGAGGCCCCCGATCTGGATGTGGCGCTCACGCTCGCCGCCGAGGCGTCGAAGGTCTGCGATCGGAAGATCGAGGTGCGGCCGTTCCTGTGAGCGACGTCGAGGAGACGATCATTCGGGCCCACCACGACGAGTGGGCGCGGGTGGTGGCCGCCCTGACCAGGCGTTTCGGTGACCTCGACATCGCCGAGGAGGCGGCTGCCGAGGCGTTCGCGACCGCCGTGGAACGGTGGCGGGCCGACGGACCGCCCCCCAACCCGGGCGCGTGGCTGACCACCACCGCCAACCGCAAGGCCATCGACCGGATCCGGCGCGAGAACAAACGCGACGACAAGCACAAGGAGGCTCAGGTGCTGCACGACACCACCCCACCCGAGCCGCTGGGCGCCGTCGACGACGACCGGCTCCGGCTGATCTTCACCTGCTGTCACCCGGCGCTGGCGGTGGAGGCGCGCGTGGCGTTGACGCTGCGCATGGTCGGCGGTCTGACCGTGCCCGAGATCGCCCGCGCCTTCCTGGTACGGGAGACCGCAATGGAGCAGCGCATCACCCGCGCGAAGGCCAAGATCAAGGCGGCCGGCATCCCCTATCGGATGCCGGCCGCCGGCGATCTGCCGGCTCGTGTCTCCGGCGTCCTGACCGTCCTGTTCCTCGTCTTCAACGAGGGTTACCTGGCCAGCGGCCCCGGCACCGATCCCGTACGGCACGACCTGACCACAGAGGCGATCCGGCTCACCCGCCTGATCCGCGCACTCCTGCCGCAGGACGGAGAAGTGGCCGGGCTGCTGGCGCTGATGCTGCTCATCGAGGCCCGCCGCCCCGCCCGGGTCTCGGCCGGCGGCGAACTGGTCCCCCTGGCCGAGCAGGACCGCGGCGCCTGGGACGCGAACCTGATCGCCGAAGGTCACCGGCTGGTGCGCGAGCGCCTGGCCGCTGCCGCCGCCGGGGTGGCTCCGGGGCGCTACCAGATCCTGGCCGCGATCAACGCGGTGCACACCTCCGCCCGCGACATCCGCGACACCGACTGGTCGCAGGTCCTCGCCCTCTACGACCAGCTCGTCCGCCTCGACCCTTCGCCGATCGTCGCCCTCAACCGGGCCGTCGCCGTGGCCGAACTCGACGGGCCGGAGGTGGCACTGGCCATCGTCGACCGCCTCGCCGAGGCCCTGGCCGGCTATCACGCCTACCACGCCGCCCGCGCCGACCTGCTGCGCAGGCTGGGCCGAAGTGAGCAGTCACGCGCGGCCTACGACCGGGCCATCGAGCTGGCCGGCAACACCGGCGAGACCGCCTACCTCACCCGCCGCCGCGACCAACTGCGGTAGCGCCGCGTCCGACGAGCGCGGCCCGGTCTCAGGGGTCGCGGGCGCGGAGGTAGGCGTCCAAGGCGGCGGCGCCCCCGAGCATGGCGCGGCCCCGCGCGGACAGGCGGGCCTGCCAGTCGCGCAGGGCCGACTCCAGTGGGGCGACGCCGCCGGCGGAGCGGACCTGCGCGATCAGCGGGGCGATCTGCTCCAGCAGGTAGCCGCCCCGCCTGAGCTGGTGGGCCAGCCGGACGTCCCGTACGTCGGCCGCGCTGTAGACCCGGTAGCCCGTCCGCGGGTCGCGGCGCGGCCGGACCAGTCCGGCGCTCTCCCACTTGCGCAGGGTGGCAGGACGAAGGCCCAACCTTCCAGCCAGGGGGCCGATGAACGTGTCGCCGCGCTCCCGCGGCACGGGCGCCAGATCCCGGAGCGCGGCCTCGACGGCCTGGAGGGTGCGGCGGTCGTCGAGGAGCCGGCCGTGGCTCTCGTCGATGAGCCGCAGCGCGTCCTCGGCGGCGCCCCGGTTGACCGCCCGCATGATCGCCGTCGCCGTCTGGTGACCGTGCCCCGGCACGAGGGCGAGGAACGCGCGCAGCGCGTGCGCGTGCAGCGGCGTGTAGGTCCGATACCCGTGGACGGTGCGTCCAGCGGCGGGCAGGACGCCGGCGTCCTCGTAGTTCCTGATCGCCTGCGTGGACAGGCCGTGCTCACGCGCCAGGTCCACCGGCCTCATGGATGCGTCATCGGTTGAAGGTCCATCGCGATTCAGCAGGGATTTTTCGTCAAAAGTCTACAGCGGAGGTTCAACGATAGCGTTGAAGGCATGGACATCACGGACACCGCCCGGCCGCTCGACGGCGCGGGCGTCTCGGCCTTCCTGCGGTCGCTTCCCGCCGCGCCCCTGCTGCTCGGCCTGGGCGAGGCCAGGCACTTCGTGGGGGAGCTGGGCGAGGTGCGCAACCAGGTCTTCCGGCATCTGGTCGAGCACGAGGGCTACCGGGCGTTCGCCATCGAGAGCGACTGCCTGATGGGCCTCGTCGTGGACGACCACATCGCGACGGGCGCGGGCACGCTCGACGACGTCATGACACGCGGCTTCAGCCACGGCTTCGGCGCGTCAGCGGCCAACCGGGAGCTCGTGCGCTGGATGCGGGCGTACAACGAGGAACACGAGGAGAAGATCCGGTTCTTCGGGTTCGACGGCCCGCTGGAGTACTGGGCGGCGAGCCCGCGCCAGGCGCTCACCGCCCTCCACGCCCTCCTCCAGGGCCCGCTACCCCGTACGGTGGTGACCGCCGAGACGCTGGACACGCTGCTGGGCCCGGACGACGGGTGGGCGAACGAGGCCACGGCCATGGATCCGTCCCAGTCGATCGGCCGCTCCGCCGACGCCCAGCGGCTGCGGCTGATCGCCGACGACCTGGTGGCGCTGCTCGAGACGCAGACGCCGCAGCTGAGCCCCGAGGACGGGGAACGGGCGGCGCTGTACGGGCGCACCGCCACCGGCCTGCTCCGCTACCACTACTGGATGGCCGACGCGTCCCCCGCGCGGTGGGCCCGGCTGTCGGCCCTGCGGGACGCGATGATGGCCGCCAACCTGCGTGCCGTCGCCGAGCACGGCCCGGCCCTGGTCTTCGCGAGCAACCTCCACCTGCAGCGGAACACGAGCGTGATGCCGTTCGGCGACCAGCGGCTGGAGTGGTGGAGCGCCGGCGCGATCACCGCGACGCACCTGGGCGACCGGTACGCCTTCCTCGCCTCGGCCCTCGGCACCGTCCGCGACGACACCCCGCCCCCGGACACCCTCGAAGGCATCCTGTCCACGCTCCCCTGGGACCGCTCTCTCGTCGATCCCCGCCGCCTGGCCGAGGCCGTCCCACACCCCGCGCCGCGCAAATCCAGCGATTTCGCCTATTTCTCCCTGGACCCGTCCCACCTCGACATGATCGACGGCGTCGTCTTCCTCAACCAGGCCCTCAAACTGGGGTAACAGGCGCGTCCGTCAGGGACGCTCCTGGTCCTGCACCGGGTGCCGCCGCACGTCCCGGTCCGCCGTGAGGCTCCCGAGGATCGCCAGGAGCTCGGCGCTGCGGCTGCCCGGCTCGGCGTGGCTGACGACCAGGACGAGCCCGTCGGTCCCCCCGATCGTGAACTTGTTCGACTGCAGATCGATGTCACCGACCTGCGGGTGGGTCAGCCGGCTCACCCGGCCCCTCTTCGGATGCACGTCGTGGCGGGCCCACAGCTGCCGGAACAGGGCGCTGCGCACCGACAGCTCACCCACCAGATCCACCAGCCGCGGATCGTCGACGTCCGGGCCCACATTCGCCCGTAGCGTGGCGACCCCCTCGGCCACCGTCTCCTCCCAGTCGCGCCGCAGCTCCCGTTCCGCCGGATCCAGGAACACGGCCCGCAGGATGTTCACCCCCACGGCGTAGTTGGGGGACAGCGCGGTCGCCAGCGCGTTGACCGCGAGGATGGTGGAGAACCTGTCCTGGACGTACGACGGGTTGGCCGTCCACCCCTCCATCAGCTGGACGACGCTCGGCGGCACCCGCTCCGGTGCCGGGAACGCCCGCCTCCGCGAGGGCGCCCGTCCCCGCCCCGGCTGGGACGACCGCGCCAGCTCGATCAGGTACGCCGTCGCGTCCGCGTCCAGCAGCAGCACCCGCGCGAGCGCGTCGAGGACCTGCACGGACGGGTTGCGGTCGCGGCCCTGTTCCAGCCGCAGGTAGTAGTCCGAGCTGATGCCGGCGAGCATCGCGACCTCCTCCCGGCGCAACCCCGGGACCCGCCGCAGCCCTCCCCCGGCGATCCCCGCGTCCTCCGGCCGCACCAGCTGCCGCCGGGCCCGCAGGAACTCACCGAGCGCGTTCGTGCCGTCCATGCCCTCCACCGTAGTTCCGTTCTCCCGCGGGTGCCTGTGCCCTGGCACTCCCAGGAACGACGGGGCACTCCCACAGGAACGCAGGACGCCGCACAGTGAACACGTCCCGGCCGGCCCGGGCATCACCGCATCACGACCGCATCACGCCGACGAAAGGCACACCATGACCACCAGCGTTCCCGGCGGAACCCTCACACTCGCCGACGACCTGACCATCAGCCGCATGGGCTACGGCGCGATGCAGCTGGCAGGTCCCGGGGTGTTCGGCCCGCCGAAGGACAAAGACGAGGCGATCGCCGTCCTGCGAACGGCGGTCGAGCTGGGGGTGACGCACATCGACACGAGCGACTTCTACGGCCCGGCCGTGGTCAACGAACTGATCCGGGAGGCTCTCCACCCCTACCCGGCCGACCTGCGCATCGTCACCAAGGTCGGCGCCCGGCGCGGCGGCGACGGCAGCTGGCTGTTCTCCCGCGAGCCGGCGGACCTCAAGGCGCAGGTCCACGAAAACCTCGACCATCTCGGCCTGGACGTCCTCGACGTGGTCAACCTGCGCGCCGGCACCCCCGAAGGCACCGACGAGACCTCCATCGCCGAACAGTTCACCGCCCTGGCCGAGCTCAGGCAGCAGGGACTGATCCGCCACCTCGGCCTCAGCGGCGTCACGGAGGCCCAGCTCACCGAGGCGCAGGCGATCGCGCCGGTCGTCACCGTCCAGAACCTCTACAACATCGCCAACCGCCACGACGACGCCCTCGTCGACCGGTGCGCCGCCGACCACATCGCCTACGCCCCCTTCTTCCCCCTGGGCGGATACACCCCGCTCCAGTCGGAGACGCTCGCCGGCGTGGCGTCCCGGCTCGGCGCCACCCCGCAGCAGGTCGCCCTCGCCTGGCTGCTCCACCGCTCCCCCACCATCGTCTTGATCCCGGGGACCTCGTCGGTCGCCCACCTCCGCGAGAACGTCGCCGCCGCCGGCCTCACCCTCCCGGCCGACGCGCTCGCCGAACTCGACGCCATCGGCGGATAGCCCGCGACCGGTGTGTGCGTGCAGAGTGTCCGTCATGACGGCTTCGCACACGCCGGCCACATCCTGCGGCGACGACGTGAGGCGGCGGCTCGCCGCCGCAGGCCTGTGCGCGCTGGCCGCCGCCGCGCTGGCCGCCGTACAGGTCCTCGCCGCCGATCGCCTCGGCATCAACCAGTGGACGACCAGGCTGGGCCCCTACGACGAGTTCGTCGGCTGGGACCACGCCGTCACCCGCTCCACGTGGTACCCGGCCGCCTCCACGCTGCTCGCCTCCGCGATCACGTACCGGGCATTCCACCGTGCGTCGTGGTCCCGGCGGTGGCTGCCGGTCGCGGCCTGGCTCGGCTCCTGCCTGATCGCCGCCCCGCTTCTCCACGGCCTGGCAGCCGCGGCGCCCGAACAGGGCCACCACTCCAGCCCGTCCGAGGTGGCCCAGGCGACGATCGTCGGCGGCGCGATCGGCGCCGCCGCCGCACTGACGGCGCTGCGACATCGGGAGGTCGGCGCCGGACTGGTGGCCTACACCCTGTGGGTCTCCCTCCTGGAGTTCACCCGCCCCTGGTGGTGGGACAGGCCACCCACCTTCGATCCCATGCTCACGCAGGGCGTGCTCCGCAGCGACACCGGGGAGTACGCGGTGGAGGCGACACTCTCGGAGGCCGGCGGGATCACCGCCGGACTCATCGGACCGGTCGTGGTCAGCGGCCTCGTCGCGGCATGGGCGGCGGCCCGGCAGGCCCGATGGACGAGCGCCGCCCTCGCCGGCGCGGCCGGCCCGCTTCTGCTCTGCGCCGTCTACCTCACGACCGATCCCCAATTGGGCGACCAGGAGAGCATCCAGGTCACCCTGTGGGTCTACTCCATCTTGGCGGCCCTGATCGGGCTGTGCGTCAGCGCGACCGTCGCCGCCGTCACCCGCGTCATCACGAAGCGCGCGCAGGCCGCCCCCTGATCAGCGCGACGCCCGTCCCGCCACCAGATCCTCCGGATGCGCCAGCCCCGCACCCCAGGCCAGCGCCTCACGGCAGCCGGCCTCGCCCAGCGCCGCGGCCGCCTTCGCCACCACCGCCAGCACCTCCGGATCCGCGGTCTCCGCGGTCTCCGCGAGCCCCCGCAACGCCCGCGCCGCCCCTGCCAGCGCCGCCGCCCGCTCCGGGTCCTCGGCGAACACAACGGCCGCCGCCTCCAGCACCGCCGCCCGCACCGTCGCGTCCCCCGACGGCCCCGACAGCTCCACCGCCCTGCGCATCCACTCCCGCGCCCCCGCAGCGTCCCCCCGCGCCGCCTGGACCCGGCCCATCTCCATCCGCACCAGCGCCGCCAACTGCGGCGGCGCCCCCGCCCGGCCCTCCAGCAACCGCAGCGCCTCCGCCAGCAACGCCTCCGCCTCCTCCGGCCGCCCCCGCCGCCGCGCCACCTCCCCCAGCGCATGCCGCACCCGGCCCACCGCCACCGGATCCGCCAACCGGTCTGCGACCTCGCCCACCCGCCGCAACTCCGCCGCCGCCCCCTCGAGGTCCCCCGCGCACGCCCGCAGCCGCCCCAGCCGCACCCGCAACATGACCGGCCCGGGCAGACCCTCCCCACCCCCGATCACCTCGGCCAGCGCCGCCGCCTCCTCCTGCAGCGCCAGCGCCCCCGCCGCGTCCCCCCGGTTCTCCACCACGAACGACAACCAGTAATGCGCCAGGGCCAGCCCCCACCGATCCCCCAGACCGCCGAACACGCCGAGCGCCTCCCGCAGCCGCGCCTCCGCCGCCCCCTCGCCAGGCCGGCCGTACTCGAACTCCACGATCCCGCCCACCAGCAGCGCCGTCGCCCGCGTCCACGCGTCCGGATGCCCCTCGAACCGCTCCACCGCCGCAGCCGCCCGCCGCCTGATCTCCCCGGCCCCACCCGCGTACGCGGTCGCCCCCATCCACGACCACAGCGCCGCCGGATGGCCCGACTCCTCCACCACCCGCAACGCCCGCTCCGCCCCTGGCGTCCCGTTCACCAGGTACGGATCACCGGGCGCCACCAGCGCGCACAGCGCGTGGGCCACCTCCAGGCCCTCCGGCGCGACGTCCCCCACCACCCCGAGCACCGCCCGGGCCCGCTCGGCCGCCTCCCTCCTGCGCCCCCGCATCATCCACGACCAGAACCGGGCCATCACCATCCGCAGCGCCGCCCGCCCGTCACCCGACGCCAGTGCCAGATCCAGCGCCGCGTCCAGATCTCCCCGCTCCGCGTCCCAGCACCGCCAGCACCCGCGACTGCTCCCGGCCCCGAAGCAGCGGCTCGACCGCCTCCGCCACCTCCAGGAAATGCCGCGCGTGCCGCGCCCGCGTCTCGTCCGCCTCGCCCGACTCCACCAGCCGCTCGGCCGCGTACGACCGGACCGTCTCCAGCAACCGGTACCGGACCTCCGCCGCCCGCTCCACCACCACGACCAGCGACTTGTCCGCCAGAGAGGCCAGCAGGGCCGGCACCCGCGCCCCGCCGCCGCACACCCGGCCTACCGACTCGGCCGTCACACCGCCCGCGAACACCGACAACCGCCGCAGCAGAGCCTGCTCCTCCGGGTCGAGCAGATCCCAGCTCCAGCCGATCACCGCGCGCAGCGTCCGGTGCCGCGGCTCCGCCGTACGGCCCCCACGGAACGCCAGCCGCCCGCCCAGCCCCTCCACCAGCCGCGGCAGCGGCATCGACCGCAGGCGCGCCGCCGCGATCTCGATCGCCAGCGGCATCCCGTCCAGCTCCCGGCACACCCGCACCACGTCGGCCACACCCGCGTCGTCCACCACGAACCCCGGCCGCACCGCCGCCGCCCGGTCGGCGAACAGCGCCACCGCGCCACACGCCCGCGCCTCCTCCACCGTCGCCCCGACCGCCGGAAGCTCCAGCGCGGGCACCGGATGCAGGTGCTCACCCGGGATGTCCAGCGCCTCACGGCCCGTGGCCAGGATCCGCAGCCCCGGCACGCCCGCCAGCAGCCGCCCCGCCACCCGCGCCGCCTCCGCCACGACGTGCTCGCAGTTGTCCAGCACCACGACGCCGCCGAATCCCCGAAGATCCGCGACAAGCGCCTCCACCGCGTCCCGCCGCCCGTCCCCGACCCCCGGCGCCGGCAGCGGCAACGTCGCCCGCACGGCCGCGGCCACCCCCGCCGGATCGGTGACCGGCGCCAGCTCCACCAGCCACACCTCCCCCGCGAGCCCCCGCGCCGCCTCGACCGCCAGACGCGTCTTCCCGGCGCCGCCCGGGCCGGTGAGCGTCACCAGCCGCGCCCTCCCCAGCAGCTCGCGCACCCGCAGGACGTCGGCCCGCCTGCCCACGAAGCTCGTCACCGCCGCCGGCAGGTTCCCCTCCCGTACGGCGGGGCCCGCCCCGTCCTCCCGCAGCGCCGCCAGATGCGCCTCCCGCAGCTCAGGCCCCGGATCCACGCCCAGCTCGCCGGCCAGCCGCCGCCTGATCCGCTCGAACGCCGCGAGGGCGTCCGCCCGCCGCCCGACCGCGAGCAGCGCCCGCACCAGCAACGCGTGGAACGGCTCCCGCAGCGGATGGGCGGCCACCGCCTCCTCGATCTCGGCGATCAGCTCCTCCGGCGCCGGGACCCCCTCACGCCCGCCCGGCCGTACGGCGAGGTCGGCCGCGATCCTGCCCTCCAGGGCGACGGCCCGCAGCTCGTCCAGCCGGGCCGCGGGCGCCGTCGCGAGTGGCAGGCCGGCCACGTCGGCCAGCGCCGGCCCCCGCCACAGGGACAGCGCCCGCCGCAGCAGCGACCCCGCCTCCACCGGATCGGCCGACGCCGCCCGCCCGGCACGGGTGAGCCGCTCGAACTCCCAGGCGTCCACGGCCTCCCGCGGCACGTCCAGCAGGTACCCGGACGGATGGGACGCCACCAGCCCGGGCGCCTGCCGCCGGAGCCGCGACACCAGCGACTGGAGCGCGGCCGGCGGATGCTCCGGCGTGTCGTCCGGCCACAGGTCCTCCGCCAGACGCTCGTACGTGACCACACGTCCCGGGTCGAGCGCCAGCCTGACCAGCAGCGCGCGCACGCGGGCGCCGCCCACTTCGGCGCCGGGCACCGACAGCGGCCCCAGGATCCGTATTCGCATGGCGCGGCCCATTCTCGCTGATGGGGTTGACTGGGTGAGTGGCTAGATTTTGCTACAACCGAGTGCCTTTACAAAGTAGATTCATCGTAGGATCACGGGTGATGAACACGCCCGCGGTCCCCGAGCGGCGCCCCGCCGAGCAGCCCCCTCGCGACCCGTACCAGGTGTACCTGGACGGCCTGCCCTCCCCCGAGTCCCGCCGGACCATGCGCGGCTGCCTCGACCGCGTCGCCCGCCTCATCACCGGCGACCCCGGCGCCACCGGAGCCGGCCAGCCGTGGGAGCTGCTGCGGTACGAGCACACGGTCCGGCTGCGCACGCTCATGCGGGAGCAGGGCTGGTCCCCCTCTCACGTGAACAAGCACCTCGTGGCGCTGCGGCGCGTGCTCAAGGAGGCCTGGCGGCTCGGCCTGATGACAGGTGAGGACTACCAGCGGGCCGCCGACCTGCCGGCCTACGCCCACACCCGCGTCCCCGCCGGGCGGCACGTGGAGGCCGACGCCCTGGCGGCCGCGCTGGGCGGATGCGACGACGACCACTCCCCCGCCGGTCGGCGCGACGGCGCGCTGCTGGCCGCCCTCTACTCCACCGGCTGCCGGCGCGCCGAGGTGGCCGGGCTCACGCTCGCCGACTTCGACCCGGCGGCACGCTCGCTGCGCGTGCGGGGCAAGGGCGACAAGGAACGCCTCGTCTACCTCACCCCGGAGGCCGCCGACAGGCTGGAGCTGTGGCTGTCGGTGCGCGGGCGGGCCGACGGGCCGCTGTTCTGCCCCATCAACAAGGCGGGCCGGCTCCGGCTGTCGCACATGACCGGGCAGGCCGTGGCCGACATCGTCTCCCGGCGCCTGGCCGCCGCGGGCGCCTCGCCGCGGACGCCGCACGACTTCCGGCGGACGTTCATCGGCGAGCTCCTCGACGCCGGCGTGGACCTGGCGACCGCCCAGGCCCTCGTCGGCCACGCCTCCCCCGCCACCACCGCCCGCTACGACCGGCGGCCGGAGCGGCGCCGCCGGGAAGCCGTCGACCGGCTCCGCCTGCCCGGCGTCCCGGGCCGCTAGGCGCCCCACGTCATCAGGCGGGTGACGGTCGTGGTCAGCCATCGCTCGTAGCCGTCCGCCGTCCATCCGATCATCCCTCTGGCCAGCAGATACGTCTCGGCATGGACGAGCACCGCGGTGGTGTCGGTCAGCCACTCCAGGTCGCGGCCCCCGGGGAGGAGCCCGTCGGCGTCCATCCGCGTCCAGAACTCGGCGACCGCGTCACGGGTGGCCACGCGACCCGCCTGGGCGGCGGCGGCCAGGTCGGGTTCGACGACGGCCGCCTGCAGAGCGACGGCAAGGATGTCCCCCGAGCGTTCCATCATCCGACGGGTGCCCGCAGCCAGGGCGGTGATCCGCTCGGCGGCGGTGGGCGCGGTGCGCGCGGCGACGAACCAGGGGCGCGCGGCCACCTCGACGGGTGCTGCGTCCCCGGCGAAGGCGACGTCCACGGCACGTTTGAGCAGGGCGGCCTTGGTGCCGAAGCGGACATACAGGGTGCGGGCGGCGACGCCCGCGTGCTCGGCGACCGCGGTGAGCGTGGTGGCGGCGTAGCCGTGCTGGACGAACAGCTCGGTGGCGGCGCGCAGGATCTTGTCCTCGGTCTCGGCGACGCGGGCGGCGCGCAGGTCGCGCTTGACGGGGTCCGGCATGAGATGCAGTATAACTGCATCGATGCAGTCCGACTGCAAGGAGGGGACCGTGTCCGACATTCCGCGCCTCGACGGAGTGCATCATCTCAAGCTCCCCGTGACCGACCTGGACCGTTCCCTTGAGTGGTACCGGTCCCGGTTCGGCTACCAGGTCGCCATCGAGTTCGTCGAGCAGGGCGTCCTCATGGGGTACGCCCTGACCCATCCCGACGGCGGCCCGATGCTCGGGTTGCGCCTGGACCCCGAGAAGGCCAAAGCGGCGGCCGGGTTCGACTACTTCTCGATCGGCGTGCCCGACAAGGCCGGTATCGACGCCCTCGCCGAGCACCTGACCGCGCTCGGCGAGGACCACGCGGGTGTCCACGCCGCACACATCGGCTGGATCCTGCCCCTCCTGCATGACCCCGACGGTCACGAGGTCCGCTTCTACACCACGACCGGCCTCGACGACACCGGCGAGAGCGCCGCCGGGCCCGCGTGAGCATCGGCAGGAACGCCGGCGGCGTGCCGTGGTCGGACGGGGACCGCCGGGGCGGCCGGCGGACCGGCACGCCCGATCCCGGGCTGTGCGAGCTCAGCGGGCCCGTCAGCCGTGGTGGACGTACGGGGTGGTGGTGGTGAGCGGGACGAACCCGAGCCGCCGCAGGATCGGGCGGCTCTGGCCGGTGGCGTCCACCTGGAGGTAGCGGTATCCACGGTCGGCGGCGATGCGGGCGCGGACCGCCACGAGAGCCCGGTACAGGCCCCTGCCACGCCAGGCCGGGACGGTCCCGCCGCCCCACAGGCCGGCGAACGGGGTGCCCGGATGCATCTCCAGCCGCGCCGCCGCCACGGGCTCCCCTCCGGCCACGGCCACGACGGCCGCGACGGTGCCCGGCAGGCCGGCGAGCTGGTCGAGCAGCCGCCGCCTGATCCGGTCGGCGTCGGTGCCGAAGACCTCCTCGTGCACGCGGGCCACCAGGTCCGCCC
Source organism: Microbispora sp. ATCC PTA-5024 (assembly GCF_000511135.2). Lineage (NCBI taxonomy): Bacteria > Bacillati > Actinomycetota > Actinomycetes > Streptosporangiales > Streptosporangiaceae > Microbispora > Microbispora sp. ATCC PTA-5024. The sequence continues at coordinate 626,560 of NZ_KI866522.1, forward strand.
CCGCCTCGTCGGCGACCGGGCGCACCTCGACGCCCTCGGGCGGCTCCGCCTCGGTGGACACGGCGCCGATGGGGGCGACCATGAGGGTCTCCTCCGCCTCGGCGACGAAGCCCGCCGCCCGCAGCCGCGCGGCGAGGTCGTCGGGCCGGTCGTGGGCGTAGAGCTTCCATTCGAAGCCGCGGCCGAGGGACGCGTAGTAGCGCACCTGCTCGGCGATGGCCGCGTCGGCGCCGGCCCGGTCGAGCCGGGACCACAGGACGCCGTTCCAGCCGTGCTCCCCCGCGACCTGGCGGACGACGTCCCCGACCCGTTCGACCCGCGCCCCGGGGTCGTCGGGCGGTGCGTCACGCCTCATCGACCGGTCGTACAGGGCCAGCACCGCTTCGCGATCCACCTGCCCACTCCACCAGTCGCCGTACGCCCCGGCAACCGCTTTTCGGTCAGCGGGGGGCGCGGAGGCGGTAGAGCACGTGCCGGCGCAGCGGACTGTCGTCGGAAAGGGCGGGATGGTCGAAGTCCTCCGCGGGGTCGTGGGTCATGCCGAGCCTGCGCATCACGGCCTGCGACCGCAGGTTCGACACGGCTGTGAACGAGACGACCTCCGTGAGGCCGGCGCGGCCGAACCCGTCCGCCAGCGCGGCACGGGCCGCCTCGGTGGCGTAGCCGTGCCCCCAGGCGGATCGGGCGAGCCGCCATCCGATCTCCACGCACGGTGTGAAGTGCGCGGTGAACCGGGGCACGGAAAGGCCGGTGAACCCGATGAACGCGCCGCCGGCCTCCACGGCCCACAGGCCGATCCCGTGCTCCTCGAACCCCTCCTCGATGCGGTCGGCGAGGGCGTCGCTCTGCCCACGGGTGAGCGGGGCCGGGAAGTGCTCCATCACGGCCGGATCGGCGTTGAGCGCGGCGAACGGCTCCCGATCGGCGGCGCGCCAGCGCCGCAGCAGGAGCCGTCCGGTGGCGATCGTCGTCGTGCCCATTGGCGCACCGTACCCCGTGCCGGCGGGGTCGTCCTCCGCCGGTCCGTGGGATGACGCCGGCCCGGGCGCCCCCACGTGTCGCGGGGGACGCTCGGGCCGGCCGGTCGTTCTCAGACCTCGTCGACGGTCATCGCGCCCTCGTTGGGACGCCGGGACAGGTCGATGCCGAGCTCCTCCGCCGCGCGGAAGACGTCCTCGTCGGTGTCTCTCATCTCGATCGACATACCGTCGCTCGACAGAACCTCGACGTTCAGGCAGAGCGACTGCATCTCCTTGATGAGGACCTTGAAGGACTCGGGAATGCCCGCCTCGGGGATGTTCTCGCCCTTGACGATGGCCTCGTAGACCTTCACGCGTCCCAGCACGTCGTCGGACTTGATCGTCAGCAGCTCCTGCAGCGCGTACGCCGCGCCGTAGGCCTCCAGAGCCCACACCTCCATCTCACCGAAGCGCTGGCCGCCGAACTGGGCCTTACCGCCGAGCGGCTGCTGGGTGATCATCGAGTACGGACCGGTCGACCGGGCGTGGATCTTGTCGTCCACCAGGTGGAGCAGCTTCAGGATGTAGATGTACCCCACGGCGATCGGGTAGGGGAACGGCTCGCCGGACCGGCCGTCGAACAGCCGTGCCTTGCCGCTGGGCATCACGATCCGGTCGCCGTCGCGGTTGCGGAGCGTGTTGTCCAGGAGACCGATGATCTCCTGTTCGCTGGCGCCGTCGAAGACCGGGGTGGCGACGTTGGTGAACGGCTCGACGCGGTCCAGGCCCTTCTCCCGCAGCCGCTCCGCCCATTCCTCCTCGACGCCGCTGATGTCCCATCCTCGGGCGGCGATCCAGCCGAGGTGGGTCTCCAGGACCTGGCCGACGTTCATCCGGCCGGGCACGCCCAGCGGGTTCAGAAT
>NZ_KI866522.1:630464-720835 GCF_000511135.2 Microbispora sp. ATCC PTA-5024
GGGACGTCCTTGCGCCCGGCCTGGCGAGCCGCCTCGACCCGGGCCTTCCACTTCTCGTTGCCGAGCAGCCAGTCGAACGACTCGGTCTGCAGGGCGAGAAGGTCGGGAACTTCGAGCGGCTCCTGGATGCGAGAGAAGGAGACGCGATAGGGACCGGCGGGTACGGCGGAGGCGTTGCGCGAGGCTGCCAACAGATGTCCTTCCGAGGGCTCACGGACTGACTACACGCACGCTGGACGACATCACAGCCGATTGAGAGGAGCGGGACGCCGAGGCACACGTGGAAGGGCAGCATAAACCAAAACGCAGACGAGTTCCACTGATATCTCTATCGTCAACCTCAATCCCGTAAGCAGGATCGCACGCCCTCACGGAAACCGTCAAGTCACACGCGACAGTCCCGTTCGCTTCACTGGGGCCGGCGTCATCCCTTGCCCGCCCGGGGTCCGCGTCTCCCCGCACACTGATTTGCCGTTCCGGCAACGACTTTTGTCACCGTCGCCCCGGACCGCGCATCATCTCCGGCGTGAAGGCGAACGGAGGCATCCCATGACCGTGCGGAAAACGGAGCGGTACGACGTGGTGGTCGTCGGCGGCGGCGCGGCCGGGCTGAGCGGCGCGCTGACCCTGGCCCGGGCCCGGCGGTCGGTGCTCGTGATCGACGCGGGCCGGCCGCGCAACGCCCCCGCGGCCCAGGTGCACACCTACCTCGGGCGCGAGGGGACGCCGCCCCTCGACCTGCTCGCCACGGGCCGCTCCGAGGTGGCCGCGTACGGCGGCCGGGTCGCCGAGGGCGAGGTGGTGACGGCCGGACGCGACGACGACGGCTTCCTGCTGGGGCTGGGCGACGGCTCCGCCGTCCGGGCCCGCCGGCTGCTCGTGGCCACCGGCCTGACCGACGAGCTCCCGGACGTGCCCGGCCTGGCGGGGCGCTGGGGCCGGGAGGTGCTGCACTGCCCGTACTGCCACGGCTGGGAGGTCCGCGACCTGCCGATCGGCGTGCTGGGCACCGGCCCCTGGGCCGTGCACCAGGCCCTGCTGTGGCGGCAGTGGAGCGCGGACCTGACGCTCTTCCTGCACACCGCGCCCGCGCTCGACGACGACCAGGCCGAACGGCTGGCCGCCCGCGGCGTCACGGTGGTGGAGGGCCGGGTGGCGGGCCTGGAGGTCACGGACGACCGGCTCACCGGCGTACGGCTCGCGGACGGCCGCACGGTCCCCCGCCGTGCCCTCGCGGTCACCTCCCGCCTGACCGCCCGCGCCGCGATCCTCGAGACGCTCGGCCTGAAGCCGGTCGAGCACGAGATGGCCGGTCACGTCATCGGCACCCACATCGCCGCCGGCCCGACGGGCGCGACCGAGATCCCCGGGGTGTGGGTGGCGGGCAACGTCACCGGCCTCCTCGACCAGGTCGTGGCCGCCGCGGCCGCCGGAGTGCGCGCCGGCGCCGCCGTCAACGCGGACCTGATCGAGGAGGAGACCGCCCAGGCGGTCGCCGCCCGCCGCGCCCGGGCCGCGGACGCCACCACCTGAGACCGACGCCCTCGCCGGGGAACGGCTGCCCATTCGCCCTCTCCTTGCCCGAAGAATGGGTAGATATCGGACAGTCATGAGGGCCGTTGGATCGAAACGGCTCATGCGTCGGCTAGAGTCGTACGTGGTCGATGTGGTTTGTGTCCCCCGGGCCGCAATTACCGCCTTCACGGAATACCGTTCGGCTGGAGCCGTGTTGTGCATCTCGCCGAGGAGGCGACCGCCACATCGGCCTTTATCGTGGGCGCCCCGCGAGGCCACCTGGTCTCGCGGGGCGCTTCGCTTTCCGCCCCTGACGTAGCCCCGCACCCCTCGCCGCCGTACGTCACTTGGCGTAGCCGTACAGAAAAACGGGGGCCGAGTTGCACGGGGCGCACACCCAGCGCGGGGGCGGGGCGTCCTAGGGTGTCCCCATCGCCCTGTGAAGGAGAGCCCGTGCTTTACCGCGCCGCGAAGATCATCAGCGTCCCCCTCATGCACGCGGTCTGGCGGCCGAGGGTTGAGGGCCGCGAGAACGTCCCGGCGCGGGGACCGGCCATCCTGGCCTCCAACCACCTGTCCGTGCTCGACTCGTTCTTCCTGCCCGCGCTGCTGCCGCGCACGGTGCGGTTCGTGGCCAAGAACGAGTACTTCACCGGCAACCGGCTGACGGCCATGTGGATGCGGTCCACCGGGACCGTCGCCATCGACCGGCAGAACGTGACGGCCGCCCAGGCCATGCTCGACGCGGCGGTGGGCGTGCTCAGGGCGGGTGAGCTGTTCGGCATCTACCCGGAGGGCACCCGCTCCCCCGACGGCCGGCTGTACCGCGGCAAGATCGGCGTGGCGTGGCTGGCGCTGACGACGGGGGCGCCGGTCGTCCCGGTGGCCATGCTCGGCACCGAGAAGGTGCTGCCGCCCGGGACGTCCGTCCCCCGGATCCACCGGATCGGCGTGCGGATCGGGGAGCCGATCACGTTCACCGGCGACCCCGGGAACGCTCGCGACCGCCGGCGGGTCACCGACGAGGTGATGGAGGCCATCGCCAAGCTGTCCGGCCAGGAGTACGTGCCGAGGTACGCCACCAGCGTCAAGTCGGAGGCCTGACCGCGCGCGCCCGTCGTCCACAGGCGCCCGCCGGGCGCGTGTGGGAGGAGGCCCGGCCGCGCTAGGCTCGGGACGACTCGGACACAGGGGGTGGCAGGTGCCGCGGGGACGCACTGTGGCGATCGCATCCGCCGTCGCGGTTCTGGTGGCGGCCGGCGCGGCCGGAGGGGCCTACTACGTGCTGCACACGCGGGGCACGCCGGCCGAGACCGCGCAGCGCTTCACCGCCGCGTGGACGCGCGGCGACCTGGCGGCGATGAAGGCGCAGCTCGCCTCCCCCGCCTCCGGCTTCGACGCGGCCTACGCCGAGCTGACGAAGAACCTCGGCGCGACCGGCGTGGCGGTGAGCGGCCTCCAGGTGAGCGCCCCGGCGAACGACAGGGCCACGGCCGGGTTCACGGTCACCGCCGCGCTCAAGAACGTCGGCGACTGGACCTACCAGGGCCGCCTGAACCTGGTGGTCAAGGACCACTACTGGAAGGTCGACTGGTCGCCCGCCGCGGTGCACCCCGCCCTCGACGGCACCGGCCACCTCGCCCTCAAGACGACGTGGCCCCAGCGGGCCGTCATCACCGACGCGAACGGCGACCGCATCGACGGGACCGACGTCGGCGGCTCGGTGCAGCAGCTGGTCGGCTACCTGGACAAGGCGACCCCCAAGGACGTCAAGAAGCTGGGCGCGGCCTACCGCCTGAAGGATCCCGTGGGCCGCGGCGGCCTGCAGGAGACGTTCCAGAAGCAGCTCGCCGGCACCCCCACCACCGAGATTCAGCTGGTCGGCGGCCAGGCCAAGACCCTCCACACCATCGAGGGGAAGCCGGGCGAGGACCTCAAGACCACCCTCGACCTGCGGGTTCAGACGGCCGCGGCCGACTCCGTGCGCGACCTCGACAAGCCCGCCTCGCTCGTCGCGATCCGGCCCTCCTCAGGGGAGATCCTCGCCGTCGTCAACAACAAGGGCGGCTTCAACCGCGCCCTCGACGGCCGCTACCCGCCGGGCTCGACGTTCAAGACCGTCACCGCGGCCGGGCTGCTGGCCGCGGGGCTCACGCCGTCCTCCGACGTGTCCTGCCCGAAGACGGTCAAGGTGGGCGGACTCGACATCCGCAACTCCGACCACGAGGCGTTCGGCTCGCTGTCGTTCCTCGACTCCTACGCCCACTCGTGCAACACGACGTTCGCGCCGCTCGCCGCCGAGAAGCTGAACGCGCAGAAGCTGTACGACATGGCGACCGACCTCGGGTTCAACCGGCCGCTGAACATCGGGGTCCCGGCCACCAGCGGGAGCATGCCGAAGGCGACCAGCGTCGCCGAGCTGGCCGCCGAGTCGTTCGGGCAGGCCCGGATCCTCGCGACGCCGCTGGTGATGGCGACGGTGGCCGCCGCGGTCGCCGACGGCAGCTGGCGGCCGCCCACGCTCGTGCCGTCCCTCAAGCAGAAGGCGTCGCCGCAGCAACTGCCCGACGGGGTGGCCGACCAGCTCCGGTCGATGATGCGCGCCGTCGTCACCAAGGGCACGGCCCACGCCGCCGGGCTCCCGTCGGGCACCGCCGGGAAGACCGGGACGGCGGAGTTCGGGGTGGGCGACAAGCTCGACACCCACGCGTGGTTCATCGGCTTCCGCGGCGACCTGGCCTTCGCCGTCATCGTGGAGGCCGGCGGCATGGGCGGCGAGGTGGCCGCGCCGGTCGCGGCCCACTTCCTCAAGTCGCTCCCCCAGATGTGACGGCCCGTGCATCCGATGAACCGGGCGCCGTTCACCACGGGGAGGCGTCGCCCAGGGTCAGGGCCCGGGATCAGGCCGGACGGCCGGTGAGGAGGGCGCGGAAGCGGGCCGCGCCCTCCCGTTCCAGCCAGGTCCCGAACGTCATCAGGCCGGGGTGGAGCGCCCGCAGGGCCGGGATGTCGGCCCGCCAGCCGCCGAACGACTCGACCCGTTCGAGATCGTCGGTGTTCATGCCCAACTGGGCGAGCGTCTCCTTCGGGACGGGGCCGGTCTCCAGCCGGCGGCCGACGGCGCGGGCGATCGCGTCGACCAGCTCGGCCCGGGTGAGCTCGTCCCCGGCGAGCTCGAACGCCTGCCCGGCGTAGCGGTCCGGGTCGGCGAAGGCGAGCCCCGCGAACGCCCCGATGTCGGTGACGGCGATCAGCTGCACCCGCGCGCCCGCCGGGATGATCCTGATCAGCGCCTTGTCCGCGAACACCCCGAACTCCGGCGACGCGTGGTTCTCCATGAACATCACCGGCCGCAGCACGGTAGCCCGCAGCCCCAGCCCCCGGATGTGCCGTTCGATCTCCCATTTGGTCTCCCAGTGGCTGACCCCGGTGTCGCGGTCGGCGCCGCCGACGGACGTGTACACGATGTGCCCGGCACCGGCGGCGTGCGCGGCGTCGGCCACGTTCACCCCCATCCGCACCTCGTCCTCGAGGAAGTGCGGGGCCTGCCGCGACGGCTGAACGCTGAAGACGCCGTACGCGCCCGCCATCGCGGCGTCGAGCGAGGCGCGGTCGAGCATGTCCCCGGCGACGGGCTCCGCGCCGGCCTCGGCCAGCGCGCGGGCCGCGGGCGCGGAGGGGTCGCGGACCAGGGCCCGCACCCGCCATCCGTCGGCCAGGAGCCGCCGCGCCGCGGCGCCGCCCTGGTTGCCCGTCGCGCCCGTCACGAGGATCGTCCGCTCTGATCTCGGCATGCCGTTCTCCCATCGGATAGCGTGATTACCGGAGCGATGCTCCGATAGTAGGCGGAGCACTGCTCCGGATGTCAAGACGGCGGGAGGGCCGAGTGAGCGAGGCGATGCGCGCGGACGCGCGGCGCAACTACGACATGCTGCTGGGAGTCGCGCGGCAGGCGTTCGCCGAACAGGGCACCGACGCCTCACTCCGGGACGTGGCGCGCCGAGCGGGGGTGGGCATCGGCACGCTCTACCGCCACTTCCCCACGCGGGAGGCGCTGCTCGAAGCGCTCCTGCGCAGCGGCTTCGACGGGCTGCGCGCGAAGGCCGACGATCTGCTGGAGTCGCCCTCGCCCAAAAACGCCCTGGCGGAGTGGCTCCTGGCGTTCGCCCTGGGCTCGGGCACCTACCGGGGGCTGCCGGAGTCGGTCATGGGCGCGCTCGCCGACGACACCTCGCGGCTGCACTCGTCCTGCGAGGCCATGCGGCACGCCGGCGGCCGGTTGCTGGCCCGGGCGCAGGAGACGGGCGCCGTACGGGACGACCTCACGACCGGGGAGATGCTCTCGCTCGCCGCCGGCGTCTCCTGGGCGGCCGGGCAGTCCCGGGCGCGCACCGAGGACCGGGAGGCGTTCGTGGCCCGCCTCCTGGAGGTCACGATGGAGGGCCTGGCGCCCTCCGGAGGGTGAGCGGCTACATCGGGAAGGCGGCGGCGTCGTGCCGCAGGGCCATGACCAGGAGGGTGGCGATCAGCGTCGCGATCAGCAGCCAGCTCACCGCGATGATCACGGTGGACCTGCGCGGCCAGCGCTGCCCGCCCCGGTCGGCCGCCCGGCGCCGCCCGCGCCTCCCGCGCTCGACACGCTGGTTGAACGACTGGAGGCGGGCGGCGAGCCTCGGGTCCTCATCGCTGAGGTGGCGCTCGATCATCGCCAGCATCCGCTCTTCGTCCTGCGACCAGGCCATTGCGCAACTCCACAGAACGCAAGGTGTGTGCGGACGTTCTGCCCAACGATGAAGATCGTTAGCCGTTTCGAGGGCCGCGATTTGCGATCGTTTCACGTTGCGATCACGCTCGAATATTTGTTCTAATGGCGGCATGCGCTGGGACAACCTGCGCCTCGCGGGGGACGGTACGGGCGACCAGGCCCTACCGCTGTTCGCGCGCGGCGCGATCACGAGGACGTTCGACACCCCGGAGTTCCGGGGGATCACGTTCTACGAGATCCACGCGCGTTCGATCATCAACCGGGTCCCGGGCGCCAGCCGGGTGCCGTTCGAGTGGACGATCAACCCCTACCGGGGGTGCAGCCACGCCTGCGTGTACTGCTTCGCCCGCAAGACCCACGAGTACCTCGACCTCGACGCGGGCCGCGACTTCGACTCCAAGATCGTGGTGAAGGTCAACGCGCCCGACCTCGTCCGCCGCGAGCTCGCCGCGCCCAAATGGACGGGCGCACCGATCGCGATGGGCACCAACGTCGACTGCTACCAGCGGGCCGAGGGGCGTTACCGGCTGATGCCGGGCATCATCGCCGCGCTGCGCGACGCGGCCAACCCGTTCTCGATCCTGACCAAGGGCTCGCTCATCCTGCGCGACCTCGACCTGCTCGTGGAGGCGTCCCAGGTCACCGAGGTCAGCACGGCCGTCTCGGCCGGCTTCCTCGACGACGACGCCTGGCGGGCGGTCGAGCCGGGCACGCCAAACCCGCGCAAGCGGCTGGAGGTCTGCGCGACGCTCAACGAGCACGGCGTCCGGTGCGGCGTGCTGATGGCCCCGATCCTGCCCTACCTGACCGACTCGCCCGCCCTGCTGTCCGCGACGGTACGGCGGATCGCCGAGGCGGGGGCCGTCCACGTCACGCCCATCGTGCTGCACCTGCGCCCGGGGGCCCGGGAGTGGTTCATGGCCTGGCTGTCCCGCGAGCATCCGCGGCTCGTCCCCCGCTATCTGGAGCTGTACGGCAGGGGCGCCTACGCCCCCAAGGCGTACCAGGAGCGGATCGGCCGCCAGGTCGCGGAGCTCGCCCGGCAGCACGGGGTGGGCCGGGCCACTCCTCGGGAGGCCCGCCGGATCCGCCCCACCGCCACGCCCCAACGCCCATCCGGGCAGTGGCCCCAGCCCGGATCCGTCCCCCCGCTCGAGCCCGCATCGGCGCGGGGGCCGGACGAGCACACGCCCGATCAGAGGTACGCCCACCGGCCCGGCCGCACGGCCGCCGAGACGCGCCGCCCTCCCACCCCGGAGCAGCTCACGCTTCTGTGAGCCCGGGAGAACGCCGAAACCGGGGGATGCCGGGAGCGACGGCACCGGGCCGGATACGATCCCGCGGCGTGGAAGAGTTCGTCCGCGCCCATACGAGGCTCGCGCCGGCGCCGTACGTGCCGGAGATCCGCCTCCACCTGGCCGTCCCGTCGGGCGGTTCGTCCTCCGGCGCCGGGCCCGGGCACGCCGGCCCGGACGACGAGCTGTACGAGATCTGGGAGCGGGCCGGGAGCCTGCCCTTCTGGGCCTACGCGTGGGCCGGCGGGCAGGCGCTCGCCCGGCACGTGCTCGACCATCCCGAGACGGTGCGCGGCCGGACCGTCCTCGACCTCGCCACCGGCTCCGGCCTGGTGGCGATCGCGGCGGCCGTGGCAGGGGCGGCCGAGGTGGTCGCGAACGACGTGGACCCGCACGCGCTGGCCGCCGCCGCGCTGAACGCCGAGGCCAACGGCGTGCGGATCCGGCCGGTCGCGGGCGACGTCCTCGATGGAACGCCGGAGGAGGACGTGGTGCTGGCCGGCGACGTCTACTACGAGAGGGCGCTCGCCGAGCGGGTGACGCCGTTCCTGGCCAGGGCCCGGGGGACGGTCCTGGTGGGGGTTCCCGACCGCGCCTGCACCTACCTCCCGGCCGGTCTCTTCACCGAGGTCGCCGTGCACGCCGTCCCCGCCGCGCTGGAGGACACCCCCACCAAGCGCACCTCCATATACCGATTTATCGGCTCATTGTGAGCTAGATCACATCAACAACCGGCCCCGTTGGCACGTCGCAGGGAAGGGGGATCGACATCGACGCGAACGGGGCATGACATTGTCGTTACTACGGCGTACCGCGGCACGCACACTCCTTCGGATGCTGGAGGCACGCGACCGCCGGCGCGCGGGGACCGCGCCGCCGCCGGACGACCACGAGGTGCGCATCCTGCTCCTGCACGCCAACGGGATGGGCGGCACCATCAGGACCGTCTTCAACCTGGCCGGGTACCTCGCGCGTACGCACGACGTGGAGATCGTGAGCGTCGTCCGGGAGCGCGAGGAGCCGTTCTTCCCGGTGCCGCCGGGCGTGCGGATCCGGTACCTGGACGACCGCCTCCCCCGGCGCAGGGGCCTGCTGTCGCGTTTCCCGAGCCTGCTGGTGCCGAAGGACGAGGCGGCCTTCCACTGGTTCACGCTCCGGACCGATCTCAAGCTGGTGCGCTACATCCGCTCGCGCCGCGGCGGCGTGCTCATCGGCACCCGTCCGGGCCTGAACCTCATCGCCGCCCGGTTCGCGCCTCCCGAGGTCGTCACGGTCGCGCAGGAGCACGGCAACCTGGCCGGGCACCAGCCGGGGGTGCGGAGCCAGATCATGCGCCGGTACGGCCGGCTGGACGCCCACGTCACGCTGACGGAGACCGACCTGCGGGCGTACGAGCGGGCCTACCGGAAGGCGGGCAGGGGCACGCCGCGGGTGCTCGCCCGGATCCCGAACGCCGTGACCCGGCTCGGCGGCGGCGTCTCCCCGCTGACGGCCACGACCGCGGTGACGGTGGGCCGGCTGACCCACGTCAAGGGCTACGACCTGCTGATCCGCGCGTGGGCGCACGTGGCCGAGCGGCATCCTGACTGGACCCTGCGCATCTACGGCGGCGGGCCGCGCCGGGAGAAGCTGCAGGCGTCCATCGACAAGCGGGGGCTCACGGACGCGGTCGTGCTGGAGGGCCCGGCGGCCGACGTCGGCGGGGCGCTGGCGGCGGCCTCGATGTTCGTGCTCAGCTCTCGCCGTGAGGGCATGCCCATGGTCGTCCTGGAGGCGATGAGCAAGGGCCTGCCGGTGGTCAGCTACGACTGCCCGACCGGGCCGTCCGAACTGATCACCCACGGCCTCGACGGCCTCCTCGTGAAGCCGGAGAAGATCCACGCCCTGGCCGACGCGATCTGCTCGGTGATCGAGGACGAGGACCTGCGGCGCAAGCTCGGGCGGCGCGCCCAGGAGACCGCGGCGGGCTACGACATCGAGGTCATCGGGGCCCGCTGGGAGTCACTCCTCGACCGCCTGGTGCGTGCCCGCCTCGACGGCGGCGCCGTACCGCCGCCGGACGAGTCGGGCGGAGCCGCTGACGGGGCTGCCGACGGAACGGCGAAGGCCGAGCGGCCGGTGAGGGGCGTGACGCCGGACACGAGCGGGGCCGACACCGCGACACGCGAGGGCGACGCCGGCGGCGTCCGTCGGGCGCGTGCGGTCGCCGTTCCCTTCGGAGGCCTGGCCCGGAGGTGAGTCCGTGCGACGGGCCTGTATTTGTCGGTGGCCCGCCCTACTGTGGAGGCGGTTGAGGTCCTCGACGAGGAGGTTTCCATGACGACCCTGCCCGATCGGCCGAACACGGCGTTGCTCGTCATCGACGTCCAGAACGGGGTCGTGAACGGCTCGCACAACCGCGACAGTGTGATCGCGAACATCGACAGGCTGATCGCCAAGGCGCGCGCCGAGGACGTTCCCGTGATCTGGGTGCAGCACTCCGACGACAATCTGAAGCGGGGCAGCGAGAGCTGGGCGTACGTGCCTGAGCTCGTCCGCCGCGAGTCCGAGCCCCTCGTCCACAAGAGCTACGGCGACTCCTTCGAGGACACCGAGCTGGAGGTGCTGCTCGCCGACCGTGCGGTGGGCCGGATCGTCGTCACCGGCGCCCAGACCGACGAGTGCATCCGGGCGACCCTCCACGGGGGTTTCGTCCGGGGGTACGACGTGACGCTGGTCGGCGACGCGCACATGACGGAGGACCTCAGCCCGTACGGCGCGCCCACCCCCGACAAGGTGATCGCGCACACCAACCTCTACTGGCAGTACCACCGGGCACCCGGCCGCCGAGCCGGCACCGTGAGCACGGACGAGGTGAGCTTCACCACGGACGCCGGCTGAGCCGTCGCGGCCCGGAGCTCGGCCGTCCGTCCGCGCGGGCCGGAGCTCGGCCGTCCGGGCGCGCGGGCCGGAGCTCGGCCGTCCGGGCGGACCGGAGCTCGGCCGTCCGGCCCGCGCGGGCGTTCGATCGACGGCGCCCTGCCCCTCGCGGCGCAGGCACGGCCCGTAGGGCCCGTGTTCGGGAGGCGCGGCCCGGGGACCGTCCTGTGGATCTGTCAGGCCCAGTGGTTCTAACCTGGGGCGATGTCGGTTGGCGGTACTGCGGCGTATGCCGACCTCGCGGGGTTACCTCCAGTGGTCAGGCGTGCGGTCCACGCAGCCCGGCAGGCGGGTTTCGCCCCTTCCTGCCGGCCTGAGCAGGGGCGCCTGCTGTATGCGCTGGCGGCAGGGGCCGACATGATCGGGGAGACCGGCACCGGGTGCGGGGTCGGCCTGGCATGGCTGGCCGCAGGCGCCCGGCCCGGGGCCCGGCTGGTCAGCGTCGAACGGGATGCACATCGGGCGTCCCTGGCCGCCCAGGTCTTCCTCGATCATCCGCAGGTCTCGGTGCTCTGCGGCGACTGGCGGGAGATCTATCGGGACGGGCCGTACGACCTGCTCGTGCTCGACGGTGGCGGCCAGGGCAAGAGCGGTGAGCAGCCGGCGGATCCGCACCGGCTGCTCAGACCGGGAGGCACGCTGGTCATCGACGACCTGACCCCGGCCCGGCACTGGCCGCCACGGTTCGGCGGCGCCGTCGACCAGGCGCGGATGCACTGGCTCGACCACCCCGGGCTGGATGCTGCCGAACTTCGGCTCGCCCCGGATCTGGCCGCGCTCGTGGCCACCCGCCGTTTCGGCGAGACGTCCGGCACACCGGATCACTGAACCGCATAGCCCGGCCAGATCCTGATCGAGGCGACCTCGACGGCACCGCAGCTCCGTCCGCACTGCCGGTGCGGGCAGCCGCCGCCGTCGAGGATCCCCGGGACCGTCGAGGAACCGCGGGATCGTCGAGGACCCACGGGCCGGTCCCTACGAGAGCGGGCGGACCTGCACGGCACGGATGAACCAGTCGAACGCCGGCGCCAGGCTCTGCGGGGGCCGCCAGCCGTTGACCACCGCGAGCAGCCGGAGGTACAGCTCCCGGCGGGGGTCGTTCACGGTCTGCGCCCAGGCGAGCAGGTCGCGGCGGAGATCCGGGTCGTCGGGGCGGTCCAGGGCGCGCGCGTACGAGGCGGTCACGGCCGCGACGACCGGTGCGGCCTCGGGCGACGCCGGGTCGACACCGGCCGCGAGAGCAGGTTCGACGAGGTCGCGCACCGTCGCCGCGGCGTCCCTGCGCGGAACCCCGCCCCCGCCACGCCTGGCTCCGCTGGGCTCCCCCATGGCGTCTGCGGCACGCTCGCCCACACCGCTACGGTCCACGCCACGCTCGCCGACACCGCTACGGCCCACGCCACGCCCGGCTCCGCTGGGCTTCCCCATGGCCTCTGCGGCACGCTCGCCCACACCGCTACGGCCCACGCCACGCTCGCCTATGGCGTCTCCGCCTTCGGGCCCGCCCTGCGCGGCACGCTGGCCCACACCGCGCCCGTCCGCCGCACATGCGCCGAGGGCGTCGTCGCCGCCGGGCCGTGCGTCGATGGGGCGCCGGCCTTCGGGGTGTCCGCTCGCGGCGCGCTCGGCGGCGTGGTGTTCGGCGAGGCGGCGCATCACGGCGCGGAACTGCGGATCGCGGGTGAGCTCGGCCAGCCGCACCCACGCCTCGACCTGCTCGGCCGCGGGATGGTCGGGCAGCTCGGGCGTCATCGAGCGCCGCGCGCCCAGGAACCCGTGGTCGGTGTCCAGCTCGCCGAAGGCGGCGTCCAGGAAGTCCCCGACCAGACGCAGCCGTTCGTCCGCGGAGAGCGTGGCAAGGTCGCGCATGAGATCCATCTCCTCAGGTGTGGACCCGTGCCTGGCCACCGCCAGCAGGACCGCGCGCCGCAGGAGCAGCGTCCGGATCTGCACCGCCAGCGCCTCGGCGTGCGACGCCGCGACCTCGGTCAGGGTCGCCTCCCGGTCCACGACCCGGCGGATCGTGGGGAGGTCCAGCCCGAGGTCCCGCAGTGTGCGCACGAGGTCGAGGCGGGCGGCGGCGTCGATGTCGTAGAGGCGGTGGCCGGCCGGGCTGCGGACGGTCGGCGGCACGATCCCCGTGTCCGCATAGAACCTGATGGCCTTGACCGACAGGCCGGTCCGCCTGGCCAGATCCCCGATCGAGTAGAGCGTGTCGCCGTCCATGCGGGCCACTCTCGCGCCTCCCCCTACTGGAGGCGCAAGCCGGGGGTCAGGCCTCACCGAGGAGCCGCCGGGCGAGCGCCCGGACCTCGCCGCGCAACTCGCCGGGCCGCACGATCGTGAACGGCCAGCCGAGGCCGGCCAGCATGCGGGCCATGCCGTCGAGCCGTTCGGCCCGGGCGACCACCCGGACCTCCCCGTCGCTCCCGCTCAGCGTGGCGACCGACGGCGGGATGCGCCGGCGCGCCTCGGCCAGCGTGGTCTCCAGCACCACCTCGACCTCGTACCGGTACGGCACGCCGGCGAGGGACTCCAGGACGTGTCCCACCGGGTCGAACCCGTCCGGCTCGGGGAACTCCTCGCCGGTCGGCACGGCGCCCGACACCCGGTCGACCCGGAACGTGCGCACCTCGCCGCTGCGGTGGTCGTGCCCGGTCAGGTACCAGCGGCCCGAGTGGAAGACCAGGCCGTACGGGTCGACCGGCCGCTCGCTGGCCTCTCCCCGGAACGACCGGTACGCCAGGCGCACCCGCACCCGGCGGCGGGCGGCGTCGGCCAGCGTGAGCAGCGTGCCGGCGGTCGCCGGGGCCGGCACGGCCGCCCGCGCGGTGAGCGCGAGCGTCTCCTCGACCGCGCGCACCCGTTCCCGCAGGGACGCGGGCAGCACCCGCTGGATCTTCGCGAGCGCGCTCTCCGTGGCCGCCTCCCCCACCGACATGCCCGTACGGCGGCCCGCCAGCAGGCCGAGGACCACGGCCGTCGCCTCGTCGTCGGTCAGCATGAGCGGCGGCAGCCGGTACCCCGGCATCAGGCGGTATCCGCCGTACCGTCCCCGCTCAGCCTCCACCGGCACGCCGAGGTCCGTCAGGCGCACGGCGTAGCGGCGGACGGTCCGCTCGTCCACCTCGAGCCGGGCGGCGAGCTCGGGCCCCGTCAGCCCCGGCCGGGCCTGGAGCAGCTCCAGGAACGCCAGGACGCGATTCGTCGACATATCAGGACCGATTCTGCCCGGATTCGGTCCTACGGTCGATCCATGACGACATACGTACTGGTCCCCGGATTCTGGCTCGGCGCGTGGGCGTGGAGAGGCGTGACGGAGCGCCTGCGCGCCGACGGGCACGAGGTCCACCCGCTGACGCTCACCGGCCTGGCCGACCGCGCGCACCTGCTGTCCCCCGGCCTCACCATCGACACCCACATCGCGGACATCACCGGCCTGCTGGTGTACGAGGACCTGCGTGACGTCGTGCTCGTGGGGCACAGCGGCGCGGCGGCGGCCGTCACCGGCGCCGCCGACCGGACGGCCGGCCGCGTCGCCCGCGTCGTGTACGTCGAGAGCGGGCCGGTCCCCGACGGCATGGCCCAGGCCGACCTGTCCGGCCGCGAGCGCATCGAGAAGCAGGCGGCCGACGGCCTCGGGTACCCCTTCCCCACCTGGGACGAACTGGAGGAGTCGGGCGCGAGTCTCGCGGGCCTCGGGGAGGCCGAACGCGCGCTGATGACGCACCGGGCAACCGACCAGCCGCTCGGCCCGATCACCACGCCGCTGCGGCTGTCGGGAGCCGTCGAGACGCTGCCGAAGACCCTGGTCAGCTGCTCGTACCCGCTCGACCAGGTCAGGGCGCTCATCGCGCAGGGCCACCCGTTCTTCGCGGCCCTCGGCGGCCCGGAGTGGGACCTGCGGGAGCTGCCGACCGGCCACTGGCCGATGCTCTCCCGTCCAGCTGATCTGGGTGCTCTGCTCTCCATGATCGCCTGACAACCGAGTTCCTTTACAATGTAGATCACATGGGATATTTGTCCTGGCCGACTGCGGATTGATCGATCTACTGGCCAGGCCCGCGTCTTCCTAGCGTTGGGCCCGTGGATGACATCGCCGTGTCACTGGAATCGGTGACCAAGACCTTCGGCCCCGTGCGTGCCGTCGACGACCTCACGCTCGCCATCCCCCGCGGGCAGACGGTCGCCCTGCTCGGCCCCAACGGGGCCGGCAAGTCGACCACCATCGGCGTCCTGCTCGGGCTCGTCCCGCCCGACTCGGGCCGTGTGTCCCTGTTCGGCGCCGGCCCCGACCAGGCCGTACGCCGCGGCAGGGTCGGCGCCATGCCCCAGGAGGGCGGGCTCATCCCCCGCGTCACCGTACGGGAACTGGTCTCGTTCGTAGCCGGGACCTACGCCGCGCCGCCGCCCGTCGACCAGACCCTGGAGCTTGCCCGGATCTCCGATCTGGCCGGTCGGCGCGTCGACAAGCTGTCCGGCGGCCAGGGCCAGCGCGTCCGCTTCGCGATGGCCCTGGCCGGCGGCCCCGACCTCGTCGTCCTCGACGAGCCGACGGCCGCCCTGGACGTCGAGGCCAGGCGTGAGTTCTGGCAGAGCATGCGCGGGCTGGCGAGCCGGGGGACGACCATCCTGTTCTCCACCCACTACCTGGAGGAGGCCGACGAGCAGGCCGACCGCGTCGTGGTCGTCGACCGCGGACGGGTCGTGGCCGACGGCAGCAGCGCCGAGATCAAGCGGGTCGTCGCCCTGACGACCGTCAGCGTCACCGCCCAGGGCGAGGTCCAGTGGCTCGCCGCGCTGCCCGGCGTCCGTCACCTGGAGGTCAGGGGCGAGCGCGTGCACCTGCGCAGCGGCGACCCGGACGCCACCGTCATGGCCCTCGCCGAGGCGGGAGCCGTACGGGACCTGGAAGTGACCCCGGCCGACCTGGAGGACGCCTTCATGGCGTTGACGAGCAAGGAGACCGTGTGATGCTGGGCTACATCCGGCTGGAGCTGATCCGGACGATGCGCGACGGCGGCTACATCATCTTCGGCGTCGCCACGCCGGTGGTCATGTACCTCGTCTTCACCAACCTCGGGCTCGCCGGCGGCGACAAGCACCACGCCGCGATCTTCGTGATGGTGAGCATGGCCGCGTACGGCGCGCTGGGCTGCGCGTTCAACAACGGCAGCGGCATCGCCGAGGACCGGGAGGCGGGCTGGCTGCGCCAGCTGCGACTGACCCCGCTCACCTCCCTCCAGGTGGTCGCCGGCAAGGTCGTGACCGGCGTCGCCGGCGTCGTGCCGAGCATCGTGGCCGTCCTGCTCACCGGGGCGCTGGTCAACCACGTCACGCTGAGCGCCGGGCAGTGGCTGTCGATCGTCGGCCTGCTGTGGGGGGGCACCGTGCCCTTCTCGCTGCTCGGGCTGGGGAACGGCTACCGCCTCACCGGCCAGACGGCCGGGATGGCCAACATCGCGACGATGCTCACCCTGGCCATCGTCGGCGGCCTGTGGGTGCCGGTGGACGGCTTCCCCACCTGGCTGCGGCGCATCGCGGAGTGGACCCCGTCCAACAGCTACGCCTCGCTGTCCTGGCACGTCGCCTTCGGCCAGACGCCGGCGGTCCGGGAGGTCGCCGTCCTCGCCGGTTGGCTGGCCGTCTTCGGCGCCTACGCCCTGTACGGCTACCGCCGCGCCGGCCGCACGGCCTGACGGCTGTGCAATCATCGAGCGCGATGAGCACGGATCGGCAGCACTGGCTCAACCCGCTCCACGAAGGAGAGCGCGGGCCCGACGCCAAGGGCATGTTCATGTGGGTCACCCTCGCCGGCGGCGCCGTGTGGGACGTGTGGCAGGGCCGGTCCCACCCGCTGTGGGTGGCCTGGCCCGCCGTGATCGCCTCCGCGACGCTCTACCTCGGGGTGATCCACCAGGCGTTCGCGAACCGGCGGCGGGCGGAGCGGCTGTTCCTCCCCGCGCTGGCCGTCGTCTGCCTGTCGGGGGCCGCCGCCTTCGGGGACAACTGGCTCTACCTGCTGCCGATGCTGTCCATCGCGATCGGCACCACCGTACGGCACCGGGGGTTCCCGGTCTTCACCCTCGGCGTCTGCGTGGCGGCGGCCCTCATCGTCACCGCGCGCGGCGGCGGGATCGGCGACGCGCTGCTCCTGTGCTGGGGGATCTTCACGGCCGGGATCATCCCGGCGATCATCATCCGGCTGTGGGAGGCCATCCGGGAGCTCCAGCGCACCCGCGAGGAGCTCGCCCGGGCGGCCGTGACCGAGGAGCGGCTGCGGTTCTCCCGCGACCTGCACGACCTGCTCGGCCACACGCTGTCGGTCATGGTCGTGAAGGCGGAGGTGGTCCGCCGGCTCGCCGCCGCGGACCCGGGGACGGCCGCGCGGCAGGCCGCGGACATCGAGGAGATCGGCCGCCGGGCCCTCACGGAGGTCCGCACCGCCGTCACCGGCTACCGGGGCCGCGGCCTGGCGGCCGAGCTGGAGACGGCCCGCACGGTGCTCGGCGACGCGGGGCTGCGGGCCGTCATCCGCGCCCCCGTCGTACGGCTCGCGCCGGAGACCGACGCGCTGCTCGGCTGGGCCGTACGGGAGGGCGTGACGAACGTGATCCGGCACAGCGGGGCCGGGTCCTGCGAGATCAACCTGCGGGACGGCGACGGGCTGGTGCTGGAGATCCGCGACGACGGCGGCCCGGCCGCGCCGTCCCGGAGCGGCCGGGGCAACGGGCTGACCGGGCTGCGCGAACGGGTGGCGGCAGTCGGCGGCTCGATGGAGGCGGGGCCGCTCCCCCGGCGGGGCTTCCTGCTCCGGGTGGTCGTGCCGGACGACGAGGAGGGGCGGGCGTGATCCGGGTGCTGCTGGCGGAGGACCAGGGCATGATGCGCGGCGCCCTCGCCCTGCTGCTGGGCCTGGAGGACGACATCGAGGTCGTCGCGCAGGTCGCCTCCGGCGACGAGGTCGTGCCGGCCGCGCTCGACGCCCGGCCCGACGTCGCGCTGCTCGACATCGAGATGCCCGGCCGCAACGGGCTCGACGCCGCGGCGGAGCTGCGCCGGCGGGTGCCGTCGTGCCGGGTGCTGATCCTCACCACGTTCGGCAGGCCCGGCTACCTGCGCCGGGCGATGGAGGCGGGGGCCGACGGCTTCCTGGTGAAGGACGGGCCGGTGGAGGAGCTGGCCGGCGCGATCCGCCGGGTCCTGCGGGGCGAGCGGGTCATCGACCCCGCCCTCGCCGCGGCGGCGCTCGGCACCGGGCCGAGCCCGCTCACCGACCGGGAGCGGGACGTGCTCGCCGCCGCCGCGGACGGCTCGACGATCGCCGACATCGCGGCCCGCCTCCACCTGTCGGAGAGCACGGTGCGCAACTACCTGTCGTCGTCCATCGGCAAGACCGGCACGCGCAACCGCATCGAGGCGGCCCGCCTGGCCCGCCACAACGGCTGGCTCTGACCGGCCGGAGTCGTCAGCCTCTCATGAGCTGGGTGAGGCGGTCCCACGCCGGAGACGAGGCTCCGGGCTGAGAGTGCGCGGCCAACCGGGCGATCGCCGGGTTGCCGGCAGGACGGGTCTCAGCCCGGCTGCGGTGATCGGCCAACCAGTTCCGGGTACGGGCCGCGAGGCCGGGGAGGCGGGGGTCGTCCGGCGACCAGTCGTAGGCGGCGTCGTGTTCGAGGTAGAGGGCGCGGAACTCCGGATCGGTCATGAGCTCGCGTTTCTCGGCGATCCACAGGGCGGCGTCCTCGGGTGAGGCCGTTCGCATGAGGATCCAGCCGTCGCGTTCCAGCTGCGTCTGGCGCTCGCTGACGCCGAGTTCACGTAGATCGTCGAGATGGTCGGCGACCTCCGGGGAGACGAAAAGCCGGTCGCCGCCGCGCAGCTGGGCGAGTTGGCCGCGGATTCGCCGCAGCCGCGCGATGCGGTCCTGGAGGTCGCGGTCGATCTCGGCGATGGCGGCCGTGAGCGTGCCCGGCCCGGCGTCGAGGAGGTCTTTGACGCGGGCCAGTGGCACGCCGGCATCGGCCAGGATTCTGATCTTGACGAGGTCGACGGCGTCCTTGGCGGTGTACCGCCGGTAGCCGGACGAGTCGCGGACGGGCTCAGGGAGCAGACCGCGCTCGTGATAGTGGCGGATGGCCTTGATGGTCACTCCGGCGTAGTCCGCGAGCCGGCCGATCGTGAGCATGGTGGACATCCTTCCACCCGGCGGGAAGCCTTCAGGCCCGGCGGGTCAGGCGGCCGCCGGCGTTGCGGAAGCGCGCCCGGCCGTCGCGGATGTCGTGGTAGGAGACGAGCAGCAGCCGCAGGTATACGTCGAACATCTCCACCGGGTAGCCGGCGGGCGCGAACAGGCCCGGTCGCACCGGCACGTAGCGCTTCGGCGGGGCGGAGGTCGTGCCGCCGGCGAACGCGGTGAAGATGCGCTCCTGCGACTCGTCCGCCGGCTCGTAGGTCGTGCGCTCCTCCAGCTGTCCGTCGACGATCGTGACGTCGACGCGAAGCTGGTTGGAGCGGTAGGTGCCCACGTAGGGGGCGAGGTCGACATCCTGCTCCATCTCGGTCACCAGCCGGGGGATCCGGATACCGAGGTGCTCGCTCAGCAGCCATCGCAGGAGCTGGTCGTGCAGGAGGATCGCCCCCGGGGTGTTGCCGTACGCGGTGAAGACCAGGTCGTGCTCGGGGACGACGCACAGCAGGGAGACACCGCCTGGCGACGCGCCGGACATGGCCAGGACGGTCGTGTCTCCGAACGGGTAGAGCACCCAGCCCAGGCCTATCGGCGGGACGTTCGGGGTCGCCATGTCGTACGAGACCTGCCGCATGAGCGCGGTCGACTCGGCCGACAGGACGCGCGCGCCGGATGGGGACACACCACCCGCGAGGTGGGTGCGTCCGAAGGCGAGCAGGTCGGCGACGGTGCCGATCGGCGTGCCGCCAGCCGGCCCCCAGGTGTCGGGAAGCATGAACATGCCCGTGGGTTTGGCCGCCATGGTCTCGGGGTCCGTGAAGTGGCCGACCGCCGTGCCGCGCAGGATGGCCCGCTCGGCCGAGGTGCCGGAGTCCTTCATGCCGACGGGTGCGTAGAGGTCGCGTTCGAGCAGGTCGGGGAAGGACAGGCCGGTCACCGCCTCCAGCACGCGGCCCGCGACGATCACGCCGCCGTTGGAGTAGCTGAGCTGCTCGCCGGGCTCGAACAGGGCGCCGCAGCTGCTCGCGAGGCCGTTCACGTAGGTCTTCAGGGCGTCGCGGCCCTTGGCGTCGGGGAAGAACAGGTCCGCGTCGATGCCGTTGGTGTGGGAGATCAGATGCCGGACCAGGATCCTGTCCGCCGCGCCCGGCGCGGTCAGGGCGAAGTCGGGAAGGTACGTCACCACCGGCGTGTCGAGGTCCAGCAGTCCACGGTCGGCCTGCCGCAGGACCAGCGTGGTGGTCAGGACCTTGGTGACGGAGCCGAAGAGGAATCCGGTGTCGTCGCGCATGGGCGCGCCGGTGGTGACGTTCGCGGTGCCGTGGGCGACGACGATCTGGTCGCCGTCGTGATAGACGCCGGCGACGAATCCGGGGAGGTTGGCGGACTCGCAGTAGGCGGCGACCTGGGCACGGATCTGGGCTTCGACGGTGTGCAGCGAGGTTGTGTCCATGTGAGGCATCGTCGAACCCTGCCCCCGGGGGCAGGGTCAAGCCCGGAACGGAAAACGGTTCGTCAGCCCCCACGTCGAGCCGCGCGCCGCGCGGTGAGGGCGTCGAGCAGGCCGGGGAACGTCTCGTCCATCTCGGCCCGGCGCAGGGCGTTCATCCGCGAGGTCCCGACGTAGTAGTGCCGGATGAGGCCCGCCTCGCGCAGCACGGTGAATTGGTGGGTGGCGGTGGATGCCCTACCTGACCGCGTACGGCGCGATGGTGGAGGTCGGCGGAGTGCGGGCGGGCGACACGGTGGTCCTGAACGCCGCGTCGAGCAGCGTCGGCCTCGCCGCGATCCACACCGCCGTCCGCGCGGGAGCCACCCCCATCGCCGTCACCCGCACCCGCGCCAAGAGGGCGCGGCTGCTGGAGGAGGGCGCGGCCGAGGTGATCGTCTCGGACGAGGAGGACGTGGCGGAGCGGGTGCTGGCGCTGACCGGCGGACGGGGCGCCGAGCAGGTCCTCGACGCCGTCGCCGGGCCCGGCGTGACGGCCCTGGGCCGGGCCGTCGCCCCCGGCGGGACGCTCGTCCTGTGGGGGGCGCAGAGCGGGCAGCCCACGCCGTACCCGGGGTTCGACCTGGGCATGCCCGCCCTGAACATCAGGACCTACACGGTGCTGGAGATCACCCGCGACCGGGAACGCCTGCGCCGGGCCGCGGCGTTCGTCTCCTCGGGGCTGCGGACCGGGGCCTTCCGCCCGGTGGTGGACCGCCTGTTCCCGCTGGAGGAGATCGTCGAGGCGCACCGGCACCTGGAGTCCAACACCCAAGTCGGCAAGATCGTGGTCACCGTGGCCCGCTGAGGCGCGGCCGGCCTACTGGACGTCGAACTCGTTGCCCTCCGGGTCGGCCATCGTCACGTGGTGGTCGCCCGGCTCCTCGACGGTCCACAGCACGGTGGCGCCGAGCCCCTTGAGCCGGTCCACCTCGGCGTCCCGGCGCTCGGGGCCGACGTGCAGGTCGACGTGCAGCCGGTTCTTGACGGTCTTGGGCTCGGGGACGCCCTGGAAGAGGATCCGCCGCCCGAGTCCGACGCCGCTGACGGGATCGGCGGGGTCGTCCGGGTGCCGGACGGCCTGGAGGGTCCGGAACGCCGTCCGGTCGGGGGTGAGCGCGCTGTCGTCGATCGCTCCCTGGTCGAGGAGGCGCCTGATGAGCGCGCTGTTGTCCTCCACCACGTAGCCCAGCGCCTCGGCCCAGAAGGCTGCCTGGCGGTGGGGGTCGGCGGCGTCCATGACGAGCTTCCATGCGATGGTCATGTAACTACTTATACTAGTTACATGCCTGTGACGCTACGCGGTTCGGACGGCGTCTCCTACCGTTTCGACCCGGGGGCCCTCTGCCTGGAGTTCGTGACCACCGGAGGATCCGTCGTGTACCCCCGCTACGAACTGCTCCACGAGCCGGCCGACCTCGGCCGGTGGACGGCGGAGTCCCGGCTGGGCCTGGACCGGGTCGAGACCACCCCCGAGCAGCTCGGCAGGGCCAAGACCCTGCGCGCGGCCCTGTGGAGGATGGCCGCCGACAGGGCGAACGGCCGCGCGACGGCGCCCGCCGACGTCGCGGCGCTGAACGAGGCGGCGCGGCTGGCGCCGCCCGTGCCGGAGATGGACGAGGACGGCCGGACGGCGCGGCTCGCCCCGGCGACCGGCGACCAGGTCGTCTCGGCCATCGCCCGCGACGCGATCGACCTGTTCACCGGCCCGTACGCCGACCGGATGCGCGAGTGCGCGGGGTACGGCTGTCACCTGCTCTTCGTGGACACCTCGCGCCCGGGGAGGCGCCGGTGGTGCTCGATGGAGCGGTGCGGCAACCGTGACAAGGTCCGCCGCCACCGTGCCCAGTCCCGCTGACCACCACACCCCCACCTCAAGCGGTGCCGCCGCAGCGCGTCGGGCGCTCAGACGTGCTCCATGACGACGACGGCGGCGGTGCCGGCGGCGAGGGCCTGGAAGACGTGCGGCTCGTCGCCGGGGTAGACCACGTAGTCGCCCGGTCCGAGCTCGACCGGCTCCGCCGCCGGCCCGGCCAGTGCCCGCCCGGCGCCGAGCACGACGTGCTCGGCGGTGCCCGGCATGTGCGGCTCGGAGACCCGGGGTTCGCCCGGCTCCGCCTCGATCCGGTAGATGTCCCGGCGGGCGGACGGCGGGCAGGAGGCCAGCAGCGTGGCCGCGTAGTCGGAGCGCTCGGAGTACGTCGCCGGGCCCTCCCCCGCCCGGATCACCCGCACGCTGGGGCGCGGCGGGTCGACGAGCCGGCTGAACGGCACGCCGAGCGCGACCCCCAGCGCCCACAGCGTCTCGACGCTCGGGTTGCCGGAGCCCGACTCCAGCTGCGACAGCGTGGACTTGGCGATGCCCGCCCGCCTGGCCAGCTCCGTCAGGGACATGCCGGCGCGCTCCCGCTCCCGCCGGAGGGACGCGGCGATGACCCCGATCAAGCCCGGGCTGCCGGTCTGCATGGTTCGCTCCATACTGTCAATTGTTCGGTTTGACGAACACCGTCATCGGTGTTCATTATAAAAGACATGCGTTCGTTCTGGCGAACAATCGATTCCGGCACGCTGCGCGACATCGCCCTGGTGTGCGCCGCGGACGCGATCGTCGGCGCCTCGTTCGGCGCGATCGCGGTCTCGGGCGGCCTCGACCCCTGGGTACCGGTCGCCATGTCCCTGCTGGTCTTCGCGGGCGGCGCGCAGTTCGCCGCCGTCGGCGTCGTGCTCGCCGGGGGCGGCCCCGCGGCGGCCGTCGCCGCCGGCCTCGTGCTGAACGCACGCCTCCTGCCGTTCGGCTTCGCCGTCGCCGACGCCCTGGGGAGCCGGTGGTGGACCCGCCTGCCGGGCGCTCACCTGATCATGGACGAGGCGGTCGCCTTCGCGATGCGCCACGACGACCCGCGGCGGCGCAGGGACGTGTTCTGGACCTGCGGCGTCGCGTTGTTCGCCTGCTGGAACGCGGGCGTCGCCGCCGGGGTGGCGGCCGGGCGGGCGATCGGCGACACCGCCGCGCTGGGCCTCGACGCGGCCTTCCCCACCGTGCTGCTGGCGCTGGTGCTGCCCTCGCTCGCCTCCCCCGGCGTCCGCCGCGCCGCCCTGACCGGCGCGGGCGTCGCCGTGGCGGCCACGCCGTTCCTCCCGGCGGGGCTGCCCGTGCTGCTCGCGCCGGCCGGGCTGCTGGCCGCCGCGCGGCGGCGCCGGCGCGGCACGCCGGGAGACACGATGCCGGGGGAGACGTGATGCCGCCCCTCGCCGTCGTCCTGCTCGCGGCCGGGACCTACGCGTTCCGGCTGGCGGGGCCGCTGCTCGGGGACCGGCTCCGCCTGCCCGATCCGCTGCGGCGCCTGCTGTCCGACGCCGCGGCCGTGCTGCTCGTGGCCCTGGTGGCCGTGGCCGCGCTCACCGAGGGGCACGGCTTCGCCGGGTGGGCCCGGCCGGCCGGAGTGCTGGTCGGCGGGGCGCTCGCCCTGCGGCGGGCGCCGTTCCCCCTGGTGGTCGTCGCGGCCGCGGCCACCACCGCGGCGCTCCGCCTCGCCGGGCTGCCCTGACGCGGTCCGGGGGCTCAGGGCTCGACGGCGGAGTAGAAGCCCGCGTCGAACGTGACCTTGGCCAGGGCCCGCTGCCCGTCGGCGTTCGGGTGGAAGTAGTCCCAGGGGCTGAGCAGCTTCAGCGTGAAGGGGTAGCCGAAGACCGCTCCCCCGTCGTACCTGCAGGTGGGACCGTACGCGGCGCAGGCCTGCCTGAGCTCGTCGTTGTAGGCCATCACCCGCTCGCGCACCGCGTCGCGCCGGGCCACGTCCTTCTTGGCTGTGGAGGTGGGGGCGGCCAGCATCGACTGGCAGATGCGGCCGACCGCCCAGAACGCACGGGCCCAGGCGTTGTCCTTGCCCACCCGCCACAGCCGCTTCAGGTCGGGGATGCTGGCGACGAAGACCTGGGCCCCCGAGGGCTTGAGGACGTTCAGGGCCTCGTCGATCCGGCGGCGGTAGACGGACACAGGGGTCATGTCCCTCTCGGAGCCCATGCAGGCGTCCTGCGCGCCGATCAGGATCGTCACGTACTGCGCCCCGCCCCGGACGGCCTGCCGCGCCTGGCCCGCCAGGTCGGCGCTGGTGGAGCCGGGAACGGCGAAGTTCAGGTTGTGGCCCTTGATCGCCGGGGCGAGGGACAGCAGCCGGAGGTAATGGCTGTTCACCGAGGGATGGTCCCCGGCCGACCACGAGCGCGAGGTGCACGCGACGTACCAGCCGCAGGCGTTGAAGCCCGCGCTGATCGAGTCGCCGAGCGCGGCCATGACGGCGGGCGTCGTACGGGCGTGGGCAGTGCCGGGCGCGAGCAGGACCCCCGCGACCAGGACTGGCGTGATCTTCTTGATCATGGACACCTCCGGGAGATCAAAGGTAGAGATCACGTGGAGGTGTGCTCTATCGCCCGCAGGGAAGGTGGACCTTCCATGACCAAGTTCCTATCGCCGCTTGACACCGGGACTTCCGGCCTCCGAGGGGGGCTGCGGTCGAACACGTTCAGATCGTGCGTAGAGTGATTCGGGTGAGTGTCGCCCTAATCCGCCCCCTCGCGGTACGCACGGTCGCGGTGAGCGACCCCCACGATCTCCTCGCGCGCCTGCCCGACGCCGCCCCCTACGCCTGGGTCCGGCACGGCGAGGGCCTGGTGGGCTGGGGGGAGGCGGCCCGCGCCGTCGTGCCGCCCGGTCCCGGCCGCTTCGAGTGGGCCCGCGGCTGGCTGTCCTCCCTGTTCGAGGGCGCGCACATCGACGACGAGGTCGGCATGCCGGGCTCCGGGCCGGTCGCGCTCGGCTCGTTCACCTTCGACGCGGACACGCCCGGCTCGACCCTGGTGGTCCCCCGGGTGGTGCTCGCCCGCCGCGGAGGCCGGGCCTGGCTCACCACCGTCGGCGACGACCGGCTCACGCTGGCGACCCCGCCCGTGCCCCCCGGCCGCATCCGGTACGGCGACGGCTCCTTAACGGCCCCCGAGTGGGAGCACCGGGTCGCCCGCGCGGTCCGGCGGATCCGGGACGGCGCGCTGGACAAGGTCGTGCTGGCCCGGGACCTGACCGCGGTCGCCGACCGCGACATCGACCCCCGCGTTCTGCTCGCCCGCCTGGCCGACCGGTACCCGGAGTGCTACACCTTCTCGGTCGGCGGCCTCGTCGGGGCCACCCCCGAGCTGCTGGTCCGGCACACCGGCCAGTCGATCGAGTCGCTGGTCCTCGCCGGCACGGCGGCGCGCGGCGCGGACGCCTCCGAGGACGCCGCCCGCGGGATGGCCCTGTTCGCCTCCGAGAAGGACCGCCACGAGCACGCCTGCGCGGTCGCATCGGTCCGGGAGGCCCTCACGCCCCTGTGCGCCGACCTCGACGTGCCCGACCGTCCCGAGCTGCTCGTGCTGCCCAACGTGCAGCACCTCGCCAGCCGCGTGACCGGCCGTCTGTCGGACGGGGCGTCCGTGCTCGACGTGGTCGCCGCCATGCACCCCACGGCCGCCGTCGGCGGCACGCCCACCGGCACGGCCCTTTCCGTCATCCGTGAGCTGGAGGGCATGGACCGGGGCGGCTACGCCGGCCCGGTCGGCTGGATCGACGCCCGCGGCGACGGCGAGTGGGGCATCGCGCTGCGCTGCGCGTACGTGTCCGGCGACCGGGCCCGGCTGTTCGCGGGCTGCGGCATCATGGCCGAGTCCGACCCGGCGGCGGAGCTCGCCGAGGCGCAGGCCAAGCTCCGCGCCATGCAGTACGCCCTGGAGGGCTGACCTCCGGCGGCCGCGCACTCCCCGGTCCGGCTACCCACAGGTCCTCCTGTCAGGAGCGCAGAACTCGACCTCCGGGTAGCGCGGCGAGCGCCGGTCCAGGATGGTCTGCGGCTCGTGACGCAGGTGCAGGTCGAGGAAGGCCCGGACGTACACGCGGGTGATCTCGAGTGACCGGGCCGCGGACAGACCGTCCGGGAGGGCGATGCCCAGGGGACCCGCGAGGAGCGGCACATCGGTGAAGGACTGATGGTCCGCGCCGGGCAGCGCGATCCAGCGCTTCCATCCGGTCAGGAGTCTCCAGTCACGGTCCCACGAGTTGTCGCGGCCTCCGGGCACGTGGCCCGCCGAGCCCATGAACAGGAACGGCCGCGACAGCCCCTTCTTCGGGATACGGGCGTACGTCGTGCCGTCCATGTCGATCCCGGCGCGCACCCGGCGGTCCTTCAGCATGGCCGCGACGGCGGCGGCCCCACCGATGGAATGCCCGGCCAGCGCGATCTCGGACGGGTCGATCAGGGAGGAGCCCTTCCACTTCGCGTCCGGCCCGGTCAGCCGGTCGAGCACGAAGGAGACGTCGGCCGCCCGGACTCCGGCCACTTTCGCCCCGAAGCCGGGGTCGGAGTCGGAGTCGCACGCGACGCACTCGGCGATCCGCCCATCGGGGAAGGTCGTCGCGTAGTTCTCATACGTGTGGTCGACGCCGGCCACCACGTACCCCCGGCTGGCCAGTTCCTCAGCAAGGGCGGTCAGAGTGCTCCGGGGCATGGTGAACCCGGGAGAGAGCACCACCAGGGGCAGAGACCCCTTGCGCCCCGCCGGTCTCGCGTCGCTGAAGGCGTTGGTGCGCGTCCTGCTCAGCATGTCGTACGGCACACCGGTCACCCTCTTGCCCTTCAGGGTGAGCTCCGACTCCTTCGCGGTCATGTATGGCGCCCGCCGCCCTTCACGCGCCCGGGCCGGGTACCACAGGGTGACCATGAGCTCCCGGGCCTTCGCTTCGGGCACCCACGGGTCGGAGCGGGAGGTGTCCGTCAGATGCAGGGCTGTGGTGCCGACCGGATGCGGCCCGGTGGGCGCGGGCAGGATCGGGGTGCCCGCGGGCGCGGCCGACGGACCGGTGGACGCGGCGGTCTCCGACCTGGGAGGGGTGGGCGCGTAACAGGCGGCCGCAGCCAGGACGGCCAGCCCGGCGGCCGCCGCCAGGCAGGCACGCCGGATCGGCTTCGGTTCGATGGCATGACTCATGGAGGTGTCCGCCCTTCCGGCTGGGACGACCTGATGGCAGGGGGTGTGGTCCACGTGGCGGCCTCCGCCACGGTTCGTCACGGGTGCAGCAGGGTCAGCGCCAGGGCCAGAGCGGGGTCGCGCCCGGCGGCGGCGTCCCCGGGAGTCGGCGGCACGTAGTGGTCGGGCGCCACGCCGATGCGGTCGACGACCTCCCGATCGGGGGCCAGGTGGTGCTTGGACGGAAGCCCCAGGACGGTGTT
Source organism: Microbispora sp. ATCC PTA-5024 (assembly GCF_000511135.2). NCBI lineage: Bacteria > Bacillati > Actinomycetota > Actinomycetes > Streptosporangiales > Streptosporangiaceae > Microbispora > Microbispora sp. ATCC PTA-5024. Next base: position 657,898 of record NZ_KI866522.1, read on the forward strand.
GTTGCCGAGAAGGTACATCTGCGCCGGGCCAGACACGGCGCCGGCGGTCCGCGTCCCTACCAGCCGGCCGAGATGGAGGTCCTTGACGGCGGAGCTGAAGTGCTCACAGGCCGACGCGCAGCCGCGACCGGTGAGCACCACCAGCGGCAGGCCGAGCAGCGGGACCGTGTCGTCGGTCCGCAGGGTCTCGCAGGCGCCGTCCGCGGCGCACAGGTACGCGGTGACCTTGCCGTGGGCGAATCCGCCCAGCAGGCGGTCGGCCTCATCGGGACTGCCGCCGCCGTTGTCCCGCAGATCCAGCACGAGGCCGGTGAGGGTCCGGCCGGTGCCCAGCCTGGAGATGGCCGTGAAGACCCTGTCCGCGGCGTCGGGGGCGAACCCGTCCAGCCGTACGTAGGCGATGCCGTCCCGCAGCAACCTGGACGACACCGGTTGCGTCACGGCCGGATCGGGCTGGTAGAGGCCGGGCTTCAGGGTCACGGTCCAGCGGCGGCCGGTGCCTTGCCGAAGCAGGCGGAGCGTGACCGGACCGTCCTGCGGATACCGCGGGTAGAGCGCGGTGACCGCGGCCGGGGTGACGAGTCCGTCGACGAAGGGCGCCGATCCGTTGATCGATTCGATGACGTCGCCGGGACGCAGCCCGGCGCCCTTCGCCGGCCCGCCCAGGACGGCGGTGACGAACAGCGGGGGCAGGGCGCTCCCGGGACTGCCGGCCACCTGCGGGCCCACGCTGGCCTTGAGACCCAGGTCGTACCGGTCGTCGTCGTAGGAGTCGGGCGGCCGCTGGACGCCGTACGTCCAGCGGACGTGGTCGTCGCCAAGACCGGCCACGATGGCCTGCAGGGTGGCGGCGGCCAGCCTCTGCCGGAGGCCGGCGTCGTCGGGCAGCTGGTCGGTGGTGCGCCGGTAGGCCGCCTCGAACGCGGCCCAATCGGCCTTCCGGTCACCGGTCAGGGCCGGTGCGGTGGCCCCGGGCAGGTCGCGCCCGTTGCGGTTGAGCTCCTGCGTGAAGGCGGCGAATGCCCCGGTCAGCAGCGAGCGGGTGTCCAGCGTGGCCCCGCTGTAGTAGTAGGCGAGGATGCAGTTGTAGGCCTGCTCGACGACGTCGATCGTGGTGGGCGTCTCCGGCGCGGGGTTGCCCTGAGGCTTCGCGCATACGGCCTTCCCGGCGTCGGCCGCCGTGCTGGGCTGGGTGCGCGGCGGCGTGCTCCCCGTACAGGCCGCCGCCAGGAAGAGCAGGAGCCCGGCCGTCACGGTCCTGACGGTCATGACACGCGCCTGCGGAGCCACCAGAAGCAGAATCCGGCGAGGCCCAGTGCGAGGAGGGCGTAAAGCCCGGTCTCGATCAACTGGAAGGGCCAGAAACGGTCGAATGGCTGGTAGGTGGCCTGTTGCCGGTAACCCAGCCGGTTGATCTCGGCCAGGCACCCGGCATAGTGATCCCCTGCCTGTGCCGTCTCCGGTCGCTGCTCCGGCGGTGCGCAGGGTCCGGAGGACGTGGACACGGCGATGGCGCCAGGGCCGCCGTCGTCGAGCGTGCGCCCGGAGCGGTCGACGAGGTGGCTGGACAGGACCCAGGCGCCTGTCCGGCCGGGTATCGCCGAGTCCAGGGTCAGTGCCAGGGATCCGCCGTCGCGCGGCATGTGGATCCCGTCCACGTTCGCAGGGCTGAGTTCGAAGGCCGAGCTGACCGGGGGGAGCAGGTGGGGCCGGACCACCAGCGGCATGGCGATCTGCACGGCCGCGAAGACGGCCAGAGTGAGGGCCATTGCGGGCAGGGTCCGGCGGACGAGCATCCCCACGGTCACACCGAGGACGAAGGCGAAAGCCGCGTACGCCATGGGGACGATGCCGCGCGCGCCGAACACCAGGGGATCCATCAGCGTGAAGCCCGGGGCGGCGGACTTGTCCAGGGGCTCGGCCCACCAGGTCGCCGCGAGGCTGCAAAGGCCGGCGGCGGCCATGGAGGCCAGGCCGGTGAGCGCGAGTTTGACGGCCAGCCAGCGGGTGCGGGTGATGCTCTGGTTCCACACCAGCAGGTGCGTGCCGGCCTCCAGCTCACGGGCGATCAGCGGCGCTCCCCAGAAGAGCCCGATCAGGGCCGGCAGGATCAGCGTGACGACCGTGACGGCCAGGAAGGGGATCTGGTGATCGTCGAAGAACCGGTCGAAGAAGCGCGCGCAGTCGCCGCCCCGGGTGCAGGCGGTGATTCCGGAGGAGTAGTCGGAGGCCAGGGTCGGGCCGGTCAGGGCAAGGACGGCGGCGAGCGCGGCGAGCGCGACGGCCGTCGTCACGGCGCCGCCGCGCAGCTGGCGCCAGGTCAGCCAGATCATTGCTGTACCTCCAGAAGCGGCCGGGCGGCGGCGGGCTTTTCCATGTAGGCGAGGACGAGGTCTTCCAGACTGAGCCCGCTGACCGTCCAGGCGGGGTCGTGGATCGGCGCCTCGGTGCGTACGACGAAGGTGCTCTGCCGGTCGGTGTGGCTCGCGGAGACGACGTGCTGGCCGGCGGGCAGGCGGCCGGGATCGCGGCGCGGGCCGGTGAGCCGGTGATGGGTGGCCAGCAGGTTCTCGATCTGCCCGGCGACCCGGACACGCGAGTCGACGAGCACGACGATGTAGTCACACGTCCGTTCCAGGTCGGCGACCAGGTGGGAGGAGAGCACCACGCTGAGCTCGTGCTCGGCGACCGCCTCCATCAGGCCCTGCAGGAACTCACGGCGGGCGAGCGGGTCGAGCGAGGCGACCGGCTCGTCCAGGATCAGGAGCTCGGGCCGCTTGGCCAGGCCCAGGGTGAGGGCGAGCTGGGCCCGCTGACCGCCCGACAGGTTCCCCGCCCGGTGCGACGGATCGAGCCCAAGCTGTCCGATCCGGTCCCGTGCCAGCGCCGCGTCCCACCCGCGGTTGAGCCGGGCTCCCAGCCGCAGATGGTCGGCGACGCTCAGCCCGGCGTAGACAGGGGTGTCCTGGGCGACGAAACCGACCTTTGCCAGCTGCGCCGGGCCACCCGCCGGAGGGCCGCCGAGCACGGCGACGCTGCCCGATGTCGGCGCCAGCTGGCCCCCGGCGAGCTTCAGCAGTGTGGTCTTGCCGGCCCCGTTGGGGCCCACCAGCCCGACGACGTGCCCGGCCGGGATGTCGATGGTGCAGTCGCGCAGCGCCCATCGCCTGCCGTACCTCTTGCCCAGCCCCCGGGCCTGCAGGACGGCGGTCACGAGGCGTCCTCCTGAGCCCTCACGACCAGGGTGCTGGCGATGCCCTCGCTACGCTCGGTCACGCTATGTCCTCCTCTGAGGCGGTCCGAAAGGTTGTCGTGAACAGGGCCTCGATGCTCTCGTCGTCAAGACCGGCCTGACGGGCCCGGGCCAGCCAGCGCTGCAGCTCTCGGCGTAACGGGGCGTGCGCGGCCAGCGACGCGTCGGTCAGCGTACTGGTCACGAACGTCCCGACCCCCGGCCTGGCAGCCGCCAGGCCCTCGTGCTCGAGTTCCCGATAGGCCTTGAGGACCGTGTTGGGGTTGATCGCCAGCCGCGCGACCACGTCCTTGACGGTCGGAAGCTGGTCGCCTTCACGCAGCAGTCCCAGCCGCAGCGCGTGGCGTACCTGGTGGACCAACTGCAGGTACGGCGAGACACCGGACCGGCCGTCCAGATGGAACTCGATCACTCAGGCCTCCATTTATCTAGACTCCTAGCACTTTAGGAGTGTAGTTGTTAAGCCGTCGTAAGGATCGCGGCGCGCGCGAGATGTGCGCGGTTCCAGAAGACGTGAGGGCGCCGGCCGGTACGGCGACCGCCTGCGGCGCGCCGCCGCTACCGGGGCAGGTAGACGCGCTCGCCGAAGCCCAAGGCGGCGCGGCCGGCCGTGGCCGTGGCGAGCCAGCGCTCGAACTCCGGCACGCCGTCCTCCGCCACCGCGACCTCGAACGTGACGCGCGCGCCGTAGTCCACCCCCCGCAGCGCGTACGGCGAGGCCCGCAGGTCGTTCTCCAGCCGCCCGGCGTGCCCGTGGTCGATCGACACGGCGACGAGCGTGGCGGGGACCATCTCCACCACCTCGGCCCGGTCGAGCGCCTCGCCCACGGCGCCGCCGTACGCGCGGGCCAGGCCGCCGGCGCCGAGCAGCACGCCCCCGAAGTAGCGGGTCACGACCGCCACGACATCGGCGAAGCCGCGCCGGGTGAGCATCTCCAGCATCGGCGTGCCCGCCGTGCCGCCGGGCTCGCCGTCGTCGTCGGCCCGCCGCTGCCCGGTCCCGAGGACGTACGCCGTGCAGTTGTGGGTGGCGTCGGCGTGCAGCCGCCTGCGCGTGGCGACGAACTCGCGCACGGCCTCCTCGCTCGGCGCGGGCGCGAGCGCGCAGAGGAACCGCGACCGGCGGACCTCGGTCTCGTGCTCGATGACGGTCCTGATCGTGCGGTACGGCGCGGCCACCCGGTCAGCGTACCGACCGGGCGCCTTTACGAAGTAAGGTCATCGGTGCGGCCGAGGCCGACAGGGCCCTCCCAGGCCAGCGAGGGCAGGTTGACCACGATGGCCTCCTGCGTGCTGCGCGCGATCACGACGACCGCCTCCGCCTCCGGGTCGGGGTTCTCCTCGCGGTGCGGGACGAACGGCGGGACGTAGACGTAGTCCCCCGGCCGGGTGTCGATCCGCACCTCCCGGGGCCGGTCCCCCTCGACGTCGAGGAAGACGAACGACGGCGTGCCGCTCACCACGTAGATCGCCGTCTCGCAGGCCCCGTGGTGGTGGTCGGCCGAGACCGTCCCGGGCGCGACGTGGGTCTGGCCCATCCACAGGCCGGCAGAGCCGACGGTGGCGCCGCTGATGGCCGCCCAGCGGACCATGCCGCCCGTCTGGGCCGTCTCCGCGGTCAGGCCGCCCGGCCCGACGTGGTGCAGCCGCCGGTGGAACGGGTCCTCGGGCGGCGTGACGCCGTCAGCCATCGGCACCTCCGATCAGGTCTCGGGGATCCAGGCCCGAGAGGATGCGGTACGTCCCGTCGTGGTAGACCAGCGGGTCGAGCTCCGGGTCCGCCCGGCCGTCCGTGACCAGGCCGAGGACGAGCCGGTGGTCGCCGGCGATGAACCGCTCGCGGGTCCGGCAGCGCAGCCAGGCGGCGGCGCCGTGGAGCAGCGGCTCCCCGCCGGGCAGGCGGCTCCAGCGCGTGTGCGGCCCGAAACGGTCGGCCCCGCGGCGGGCGAACAGCGCCGCCAGATCGCGCTGCCCGGACGCGAGGATGTGCACCACGAAGGCGTGGCCGTCGCGGATGGCCGGCCAGCACGACGACGACGTCCCGATGCCGAAGGCCAGCATCGGAGGCTCCCGGGACACCGACGTGACCGAGGTGGCGGTGAACCCCACCGGCCCGTGCTCCGACATCGTCGTCACGACGGCGACCCCGGCCGCGTGCCGGCGGAAGGCGGACAGGAAGGCGTCCCGCGGGGACCCGTCCTCGATCGCGTCCGCGCTCATGCGCTCCCCGCCGGGGGTACGGCAGCCGGCTCCGAGCCGGGGAGCGGGGGCGGGCCGGGCCGGCGTGCCGGGGCGTGGGCGTCTGGGGGCGCCGTCATGAACCGAACCTCCCTCAATCGTGGGGCGCCTTCAAGTGTCGTCGGCCCTTCCGATGTGCCGTCACCCGGGGTCCCCTCCCCCGGCTCCCTCACGAAGGGGTGTCGGTGCGGCGCAGCTCGTGGGCCAGCTCGTCGAGCTCGGCTCCCCCGGCCATCAGCGAGGTCAGCTCGTCCCTGCCGATGTCGGCCTTGCCGTACTCCCCCATACCGGTCCCCCGGTTGAGGAGCAGGAACCGGTCCCCCACCGGGTAGGCGTGGTGGGGGTTGTGCGTGATGAACACCACACCGAGGCCCCGGTCGCGGGCCTGGGCGATGTACCGCAGCACGACCCCGGCCTGCTTCACCCCCAGCGCGGAGGTCGGCTCGTCGAGGATGAGGACGCGGGCGCCGAAGTGGACGGCCCGGGCGATGGCGACCGACTGCCGCTCGCCGCCGGACAGCGTGCCGACCGGCTGGTCCACGTCCCGGATGTCGATGCCCATGCGGCGCAGTTCCTCGCGGGCGACCCGCTTGGCCGTCGCCACGTCGAAGCCGCCGAGCGCACGGGACGGGCCGCGGGCCGGCGGCTCGGAGCCGAGGAAGAAGTTCCGCCAGACCGACATCAGCGGGATCATCGCGAGGTCCTGGTAGACCGTGGCGATGCCCCGGTCGAGCGCCTCCCTCGGGCTGCCGAACCGGACCGGCTCGCCGTCCACCAGGTACGTCCCGGAGTCGGGGGCGTGGACGCCGGAGAGGATCTTGATGAGGGTGGACTTGCCCGCGCCGTTGTCGCCGAGCACGCAGGTCACCCCGCCCCGCTCGACGGTCATCGACACCCCGCGCAGCGCCACCACGCTGCCGAAGGTCTTGCCCACGTCGCGGGTCTCCAGGAGCGGGGTCACCGCCTCACCTCCTCCGCGTAGCGGCGGACCAGCCGGTTGGCGAGGGTCGCCAGCAGGAGCATCGCGCCGAGGAAGAACTTGAACCAGTCGGCGTCCCAGCCCGCGAACACGATGCCCTTGTCCGCCATGCCGAAGATGACCGCGCCGATCGCCGCCCCCACCGGCGAGCCGTACCCGCCGGTGAGCAGGCAGCCGCCGATGACGGCCGCGATGATGTAGATGAACTCCTGCCCGATGCCCGCGTTGGCCTGCACGGACGTGAAGCGCAGCGCGAGGATCGAGCCGACCAGCCACGCCGCGCCGGCCGTCGTCATGAACAGGGCGATCTTCACGCGGGCCGCCGGCACGCCGACCGCGCGGGCGGCCTGCTCGTTGCCGCCGACGGCGAACACCCAGTTGCCGGCCCGGGTCCGGGTGAGGACCCAGGTGGCCAGGGCCGTCACGGCCACCCACCACAGGATCGCCACCCGGAAGCCGGTGCCGCCCAGCGTGACCGACCCGGCGAGCACCGCCCGCGCGCCGTCGTACCCGGGGGCGTGGCGCAGGCCGCTCACCTGGACGGTCCCGGTCAGCGCCTTGGTCACCCCGAGGTTGAGTCCCTGGAGCATCAGGAACGTCCCGAGCGTGACGATGAAGCTCGGCAGCCTCGTCCGGACGACCAGCAGGCCGTTGACGAACCCTACGAGCAGGGCGACCACCAGCCCGGCCAGCATGGCCGCCCACACGTTCCACCCGGCCCTGGTGGCGAGGGTGACCAGCACCAGCCCGCTGGTGCCGGTCAGCACCCCCGCCGACAGGTCGAACTCGCCGCCGATCATGAGCAGGGCGATCGCCACGGCCATCACGCCGAGCGTGGAGGCCGGGTCGAGCCAGTTGGCCACGCCGTCGACCGACCGGAAGACGGCCGACTGCCCGGAGAAGAACGCGAAGACCACGATCGCTCCGACCACCGAGCCGAGTTCCGGCCGGATCAGCAGGCGGCGCAGGCGGCCCGGGTCCGCGACGCGCTCGTCCTGTGCGACGGCCGTCATCGCCGCTCCTCCCGCCCGGCGGCGCCGCTCACCGGGTGCCGCCGCTCGCGAGCTGGGCGACCTGGGCCGCGTTGTCCTTGGTCACGAAGCCCGGCCCGGTGTTGATCGGGAGGCCGCCGCCGACGGTGTTGAGGTTCTTCTTGTACAGGTACAGGAACGTGATCGGCAGCCATCCCTGCAGGTACTGCTGCTGGTCGACGGCGAAGAGGATCTCGCCGTCCTCGATCGCGGTGACGACGTCGCCGGACAGGTCGAAGGTCGCCAGCTTGGCCTGCGACCCGCCGTCCTTGATGGCGTCCCTGGCCGCGATCGCCACGGCGGGGTTGAGCGTCAGCACGCCGTTGACCGAGGTGTCGCTCTGCAGCTTCGCCTTGATCTTGGACGTGGCGTCCGCAAGGTCGCTGACGTCGACCTGCAGCCGCTCGACGGTGCCGCCGAGCGTGGCCGTCGCGCCGTTGCACCGCTGGTCGAGGCCCACGTTCCCGGCCTCGTGGATCACGCACAGCAGCTTGGTGACCCCGGCCTCCTTGAGCTTCTCGCCCGCCCCCCGGCCGGCGACGTCCTCCGACTGGCCGACGTGGGTGATCGCGCCGAACTCCTTCGACCGGTCGCCGCCCGAGTTGATGGTGATCACCGGGATTTTGGCGGCCACGGCCTTCCCGATCGACTCCTTGAGGGCGTCCGGGTTGGCCATCGAGACCACCAGGCCGTCCACCTTCTCGCTCACCGCCTGGTCGATGAGCTGCGACTGCTTCGCCGGGTCGCCGTCACCCTGGTAGGTGACCGTGACCCCGTACTGCTTTCCCGCGGCCTCGGCGCCGTTCTTCACCACGTCCCAGAAGGCGTCCCCGGCCCCTCCGTGCGTGATGACGGCGAACTTCGCGGCGGGCGCCGCGGCGGCCTGCTGCGACGGCGCGTCCTGCGACGCCCCGCCGGCACTCGAACATCCACCCAGGGCGGTCAGCAGGACGGCGGCGATCGCCATGGTCGTCCGCTTCATCGATTCCTCCTCACGTCGGCTCGTGCCCCCCCGTGAGATCACCGGTGCTTGTTTCTAACCCCGCCGGACACCCCTGTCAATGATTTGTCCTGACAATAGGACTTTCTGTCCTGCCGACGTTTGTCCGGACATCAGGACGGTGGATAGGATCGGGGCCCCCGGAGGAGGAGAACATGAGCGAGCTGGAGATCGACCTCGACCGGTCCAGCCCGGTCCCCCTCTACTTCCAGGTGGCCGAGCAGATCTCGGAGGCCATCAGGCGAGGCGACCTCGCCCCCGGCGCGCGCCTCGACAACGAGATCCTGCTGGCCGACCGGCTCGGCCTGTCCCGCCCCACGGTGCGGCAGGCCATCCAGTACCTCGTCGACAAGGGCCTGCTGGTGCGCAAGCGCGGCGTGGGCACCCAGGTCGTCCACGGCCAGGTGAAGCGCTCCGTCGAGCTGACCAGCCTGTACGACGACCTGCGGCGGGCCGGCCAGCAGCCCGAGACGCGGGTGCTGTCACTCGAGACCGTCCCCGTGGGCGAGGAGATGGGCGCCGTCCTCGGCCTGCCGCCCGACGCGCAGGTCCTGCGGGTCGAGCGGCTGCGCTACGCCTCCGGGGAGCCGCTCGCGCTGCTGCACAACTGGCTGCCGCCCGGCCCCGCCGCGCTGTCGGCGCCCGCGCTCGAGGAGCGCGGCCTGTACGAGCTGCTCCGGGCCGCCGGGGTGCGGATGCGGGTGGCCAACCAGCGGATCGGGGCGCGGGCCGCCACGCCCGCCGAGGCCCGCCTGCTCACCGAGCGCCGCGGGGCGCCGCTGCTCACCATGGTCCGGACGACGTACGACGACCAGGGACGGGCGGTGGAGCATGGCTCGCACGTCTACCGGGCCTCGCACTACTCCCTGGAGGTCACGCTCATCGAGCGCTGACCGGCTCCGCCGTCTCGGGCTCCTCCACCGCGACGGCCTTCGCGGCCTTCCGCTTGAGCCACAGCGTGCTCGCGAGGCCGAACGCGATCGCGACGGCGAGGCCCGCCCACGAGAAGTTCTTCAGCCACCGGTCGGCCACCACGCCCAGGTAGTACACGCCCGCCGTGGTGCCGCCCGCCCACAGCGCGCCGCCGAGGACGTTGGCCACGAGGAACCGCCAGTACGGCATGTGCAGGGCGCCGGCGAGCGGCCCGGCGAGGATGCGCAGCAGCGCGACGAACCGGCCGAAGAACACGGCCCACATGCCCCACCGCGTGAACATCTGCTCCGCCTTGGCGAGGTGCGCCGGGCCGAAGTGCTTGGGGAACCGCCGCCCGAGCCGGTCGAACAGCGCCCGGCCCCCCTTGCGCCCGATGGCGTACCCGATCGAGTCGCCCACGATCGCGCCCGAGCTCGCGCAGATCCCGACGAGGACCGGGCTGACGACGCCCTTCGCCGACAGGAGCGCGGCGCTCACCAGGACGATCTCGCCGGGCAGCGGGATGCCCAGGCTCTCCAGGCCGACGACGGCGCCCACGAGCACGTAGACCCAGACGGCGGGGATGGTCTGCAGCCACTCGTCGACGTGCATCTCACTCCTCGAGGCGGGGGAACACGACCCATTGTGCCGTCGGTGGAGGCGTGCGCCATCCCTCTGGAGGACCAGAGCGCGTCCGCCCCCGGGACGACCCCCGCCCGTACGGCTCCCCTTCCGCGACGATCGCCGGGGTCAGCGGCGCCCGCCCACAGCGGTCTCGATCACGTCGTCGACCACCTGGCGGATGCGGGCCGCGGCCGTCTCGGGGTCGGGACGCCCGGCGTCGAGCCAGGCGATGACGGCCTCGACCGTCACCACGGGGAGCAGCCGCGACGCCCACTCCAGCCAGGCCGGATCGGGGATGCGCGAGACCAGGTGGCTTCGGCTGACCTCCCGCGACTCCTCGGTGAGCGCGTCGATCACGCCGCGGAACTCGGGCTCCCCCGCCGCGTGGCGGAACAGCAGCCGGAACGCGTCCGGGTCGGCGGCCGCGGCGCGCACGAGCGCCGGGATCGTCTCCCCGCCGAAGCCGCCGGCGCCGACCGACTCCTCCAGCCGCGCGAACCCCCGGTCGAGCACCGCCCGGTACAGGTCGGCCTTGGAGTCGAAGTGCCGGTAGAGGATCACCCGGGTGACCCCCGCCTCGGCGGCGACGTCGTCCAGGCCGGTCGCCGTGAAGCCCGCGCGGGCGAACGCGCGGGTCGCCGCGTCGAGGATCTGCTCGCGCCGGTCGGCGCGGCGCAGCCGCCGCACCGGCGCCTCCCGCTCCGCGCCCTCGCCGTCCCGCTCGCCTGCCGGCATCCCTCGCCCTCCCTTGTGTACGCGGGAGTATACAAGTAGCCTTTGTTTACTCTCAGATATACAAACGGGCGTATACGAAGGAGACGTCGATGGCCGACCTCCCCCTGCTGCCGTTCGAGCAGCCGCACCCGCTCCGCCCGGCCCCGGCGCTGGCCGATCTCCAGGCGACCGGCTGCCCGGTCCACCGTGTGCGGACGCGGTCCGGACACGAGGCCTGGCTGGTGACGGGGTACGAGGAGGTGCGGGGCCTGCTGGCCGACGACCGGCTTGGCCGCTCGCACCCCGACCCGGCGAACGCCGCGAGGACCGGCGACTCCGCGCTGTTCGGCGGCCCGCAGGGCGACTTCGCAACCGAGCGCGAGGACCACCGCCGCATGCGCGCCCTGCTCCAGCCGCACTTCTCCCCCGGGCGCATGCGCGTCCTGCGCGACCGCGTCGAGACGCTGACGGCCGGGCTGCTCGACGACCTCGTCCAGCGGGAGCCGCCGGCCGACCTGACCGAGGCGCTGGCCCTGCCGCTGCCGATCCTGGTCATCTGCGAGCTGCTCGGCGTGCCGTACGAGGACCGGGACCGGTTCCGCGCCTGGACCCTCGCCGCCGCCGACGTGCGCGACCGCGCCCGCTCCGAGCAGGGGCTGGGCGAGCTGTTCGCCTACGGGCGGCATCTCGTGCGGCGCAGGCGCGACGAGCCGGGCGACGACGTGATCTCCCGGCTGCGCGCGGCCGAAGGACTCGGGGACGACGAGATCGCGATGCTCTCGATGGCGCTGCTGTTCGCCGGCCACGAGACCACGGTGGTCCGGATCGGAATGGGCGCGCTGCTGCTGCTCACCACGCCGGGCCAGTGGCGGGCGCTGCTCGACCGCCCCGGGCTCGTCCCGGCCGCCGTGGAGGAGGTGCTGCGGGCCCCCCAGCGCAGCGGCGGCGGCGCCGGCATCCCCCGCTACGCGCGGGAGGACCTGGAGGTCGCCGGGCTGCCGGTGGCCGCCGGGGAGATGGTCCTCCTCGACACGACGGCCGCCGACCACGACCCCGCCGTCTTCCCCGACCCCGATCGCTTCGACGTGCTCCGCTACTCCGGCGACCGGGCGGCGCAGCACCTCGCGTTCGGGCACGGGCCGCGTTACTGCATCGGGGCGCCGCTCGCCCGGATCGAGCTCACGGCCGTGTTCTCGCAGCTCGTGCCGCGATTCCCGGACATGCGGCTCGCGGTGCCCGCCGAGGAGCTCCAGGTCAGGCGCGACGCGCTGACCGGCGGCCTGGTCGAGCTGCCCGTGACCTGGTGAGCGCTACGGCCGCATGGCGGCGCGCACGGCGTCGCGCATCGCCGCGTGCACGGCCGCGTTGGTTTCCCGGTCGGTGCGGGCCTCCACCAGGCGCACCCCGTCCCCCTTGAGCGCCCGCGACAGCTCCTCGGGCTCGGTGACCAGCGTGTACGGCAGGCCGCTCGCGGCCGCAAGATACGCGAAGTCGACCCCGTGAGGCGTCCCGAAGACGCGCTCGAAGGGCGCCTCGAGCGCGGCCTGCGGCAGCAGCGAGAAGATCCCCCCGCCGTCGTTGTTGACCACGACGAGGCACAGGTCAGGGCGGGGCTCGCGGGGGCCGAGGATCAGGCCGTTCTGGTCGTGCAGCAGGGTCAGGTCGCCGATCAGGGCGTACGCCGGGGCGTTGTGCGCGAGCGCCGCGCCCATGGCGCTGGAGACGAGCCCGTCGATCCCCGAGGCGCCCCGGTTGGCCATCAGCCGCAGCCCGCGCCGGGGCCGCATGGCCTGGTCGAGGTCCCGGATCGGCATCGACGACCCGCAGAACAGCAGCGACCCGTTGGGCAGCAGCTCGGCGAGGTCTCTGGCCAGCCGGGGCTCGCTCAGCCCGTGGGAGTCGAGCACCTGGTCGAGCGCCTCCCGGGCGGCGTGGTCCGCCTGCCGCCACGAGCCGAGCCAGGCGTCGTCGCCGGAGGCGATCGGGATCTCGACGGCCTGCGCGACCTGCGTGGCCGAACGCGTCGGGTCGGGCCAGCGGGTGAGGTCGGGCGCGACCACGATGTGCTCCTGGGCCCGCCGCAGCCACGACAGCAGCGGCCGCGACAGCCCCGGCCTGCCGAGGGTGACCACGACGTCCGGCCGGTGGGCCTCGGCGAACTCCGGGTCCCCCAGCAGGAAGTGATAGGCCGAGATCGCGTGGTCGCCGTACCGGCCGCCGCCGGTCGGCTCCGACAGCACGGGCCACCCGGCCATGCCGGCGGCCGCGACGTACCGGCGCACGTTGACCGCGCCGTCCCCCACCACGAGCACGCCGCGCCGCGTGGGCGGGATGTGCAGGGCGGAGGCGGGCGGCGCGACCCTGGCCCGGATCCACGCCCCGCTCGCGTCGCCCTCCAGCGACTCGCACCACGTCGCGTCGCCGTCGGGCACCAGCGGCTCGCGGAAGGCCACGTTCAGGTGGACGGGCCCGGGGTCGGCGGGGCCGGTCGCCCGCTGATGGGCCCGGCAGACCAGCGACCGCCAGTAGGCCACCTGGCCGGGCCGGTCCTCCGGCACGCCGATCTCGGCGAACCAGCGCACGGCCGAGCCGTACAGCTTGACCTGGTCGATCGTCTGATTCGCCCCGGTGCCGCGCAGCTCAGGCGGCCGGTCGGCGGTGAGCACGAGCAGCGGCACGCCGGCCTCGGACGCCTCGACGACGGCCGGGTGGAAGTTCGCGGCGGCCGTGCCGGAGGTGCACACGACCGCGACCGGGCGCTCGGAGCGCTTGGCCAGCCCGAGCGCGAGGAACGACGCGGACCGCTCGTCGATGCGGACGTGCAGCCGCAGGCGCGACTCGGCGTGCGCGGCGAGCGCCAGCGGCGCCGACCGGGAGCCGGGGGCGAGCACGAGGTCGGTGACCCCGCACCGGACGAGTTCGTCGACGAGAACGGTGGCGAGCGCGGTCGCCGGGTTCACGGACGGTCTCCCGCGCCGGGACGCCCCGCCGTGCGCGGGTCGCAGGCCGCCGTCTCAGAGGCGCGGCGGGGGCGGGCCGCCGTCATGGGCATCCTCATCGGGCCCGCTACGGCCGGCGGGGGAACTTCGCGAAGTCGGGCGCGCGCTTCTCCTTGAACGCGTCGCGGCCCTCCTGGGCCTCCTCGCTCATGTAGTACAGGAGCGTGGCGTCGCCGGCGAACTGCTGCATGCCGGCCGCGCCGTCGGTGACCGCGTTGAGCGCGCCCTTCAGCATGCGCAGGGCGAGGGGCGACTTCTCCAGCAGCTCGCGAGCCCACTGGACCGTCTCCTCCTCCAGCCGCTCCAGCGGCACCACCGCGTTGACCAGGCCCCACTGCAGGGCGGTCTGGGCGTCGTACTGGCGGCACAGGTACCAGATCTCGCGGGCGCGCTTGAGCCCGACCGTCTCGGCCAGCAGCCAGGAGCCGTACCCGCCGTCGAACGAGCCGACCTTGGGGCCGGTCTGGCCGAACCGGGCGTTGTCGGCGGCGATCGTGAGGTCGCAGCAGACGTGCAGGACGTGACCGCCGCCGATGGCGTAACCGGCCACCATGGCGATCACCGGCTTCGGGCAGCGGCGGATCTGCACCTGGAGGTCGAGCACGTTGAGCCGGCCGATGCCGTGGGTCTTGTCGTCCACGTAGCCGTCGTCGCCGCGGATCTTCTGGTCGCCGCCCGAGCAGAACGCCCGGTCGCCCGCGCCGGTGAAGATGATCACACCGACCTCGGTGTCCTCCTGGGCCACGTTGAACGCGTCCCGGAGCTCGAACAGCGTCGTGGGGCGGAACGCGTTGTGCCGCTCGGGCCGGTTGATGGTGATCTTCGCCATGCCCTCCGCGGTCTCGTAGATGATGTCCTCGTAGTCCCCCGACCGCTTCCAGTCGACGCCGCTCGCCACACTCGCTCCTCAGTCGTCACCTGCCGGGCGCTCACCGGTGGTGCCCGCGCCCGGACTAACCTTACGACCGTGCTCACCCGTCCCGGACACCGCCCGGTGCACGCCCTCGTGCTGCCGCCGGGCCCCGCGCTCTTCGAGTCCGTGCGGTCCGCGCTGGCCGGAGACGGGCCGTGCGTGCTGCCGCTGTCGCCCGATCTGCCGCCTCCCGCGCTCGGCGCCGCCCTCGACGCACTGCGCCCGACCCATGTCGTCACCCCCGATGGGGTACGGCCCCATCCCGGGGGCCGGCCCGGCGACGCCGCTGTGATCATCGCCACATCCGGCTCCACCGGCGTCCCCAAGGGCGTCGAGCTGACGGCCGAGGCGCTCACCGCGTCCGCCCGGGCCTCCCTCGACCGGATCGGCGCCCGCCCGCGTGAGCGGTGGCTGTGCTGTCTGCCCCCCTCGCACATCTCCGGCATGCAGGTGCTCGTGCGCTCCCTGCTCGGCGGGACCGAGCCGATCGTCCAGCCGCGGTTCTCCCCCGCCGACGTCGCGGCCAGCGGCGCCGACCACGTCTCGCTGGTGCCCACCCAGCTGCGGCGCATGCTCGACGCGGGGGCCGACGTCTCCGCCTTCCGCACGATCCTGCTCGGCGGCGCCGCCGCTCCCCCCGGCCTGCTGGCCGAGGCCAGGGCCGCCGGCGCCCGCATCGTCACGACGTACGGCATGAGCGAGACCTGTGGCGGATGCGTGTACGACGGCGTACCCCTTGACAATGTAGATCTCAAAATCGGCGACGACGGGCGGATCCGGATCTGGGGGCCCGTGCTGTTCTCCGGATACCGGCTGCGCGACGACCGGCCGTTCGAGGGCGGCTGGTTCGTCACCTCCGACCTGGGCGTGATCGATAACGGGCGGCTGACCGTGCTCGGCCGGGCCGACGACGTCATCAACACGGGCGGCGAGAAGGTCGTGGCGGGAGCGGTGGCCGAGGTGCTCGCCGGGCATCCCGGCGTCCGGGACGTCGTCGTGGTCGGCCGTCCCGATCCCGAGTGGGGGGAGGTCGTCGTCGCGGTCGTCGTCGGCGACGTCACGCTCGACGGGCTCCGATCCTGGGCGAAGGAGCGTCTGCCCGCCCACGCGGCGCCACGCGTGGTGGAGTTGGTGTCCCAGATTCCCCTGCTGCCCAACGGGAAACCGGATATCGTCGCCCTGAGGAACCGGAAATGACCTTCGTGCGTCTATAAGAGCAGGGGAAGGGGGCGTCGCATGAGGCCGAACCGCAGGATGCTGATCTCCGCCGGAGTCGTCGGCGCGGTCCTGATCGGAGGGATTTCGGTCACGGCCACCGCCTTCGCCGGCCGGCTCGAGCAGGCGCCGGGCTCCGGCCCCGCGGGCGCGGGACGGGTCACCCCGGCGACCCCCGGGCCGGTCGACGTCACCGGCCGGGTCACCCCGCCCCCCGACGACCCGGACGTCGTCTCCTCCGAGCTGACCGGCGACCCGGGAGACGTCGCCGACTACTGGACCGACGAGCGCCTCGAGGACGCCCAGCCCATGCCGATGCCGCAGGTCAGCATCAGCATCATCACCCCCGGCGACTGATCGGCCCGTCCCGCGTCCTCCCCCGCCCCTTCTCGGGCCGCGCCGCACGTCCGCGCCCGCCGCGCCGCCGTTCCCCCGGGCCGATCCGGCCCCGGCGGGCGCCGCAGGGAACAAACTGGGCGCGTCGGCGTTATTGATACTGGTGCGCAGAGCCGGAGCACGACCGCCGCGCCCCACCGAAACCATCCGTACGTGACGAACTCCGTCAAGGAGGAGGTGTCCTCATGCCCCGGACCGCCGTGGCGACCTCGCCCGGGCGCGAGGTGACCCCGACGACTCTCGACCAGCTCCTGGAGCGAGGGCGTGCGCAGGGTCACCTTTCCCTGGCGGAGCTGCGCGAGGCCTTCGCCGAGGCCGGCGTCAGCCCCGTCGAGGGCCGCTCGATCCTGCGCGAGCTCACCGAGGCGGGCGTGAACCTGGCCGCCGAGAACGAGCCGCACGCCGCCGGCACGGCGGCGGAGGGCAGGGCGCAGGTTCGGACCCCGGCCAGGAAGACCCGCAGGACCGCCACGGCCACGGCGGGCACGCAGGCCCCCGAGGACGCCGAGACCCCCGCGGCCGCCCCAGCGGGAGCGGCCGACAGCACCAGGAGAACCACCACGAAGACCACCAGAAGGTCCAGGGCGGCCGCCACGGCCACCGCCGAGCCGAAGCACGAGGACGACATGGCCGCCGAGGCCGTCGAGGCCGTCGAGGCCGTCGAGGCCGAGGTGGAGGAGAGCGAGACGCTCGACCTGGACGACAACTCCTCGGTCATGGGCGACTCCGTCCACACCTACCTCAAGTCGATCGGCCGCCGCACGCTGCTCACCGCCGCGCAGGAGGTCGAGCTGGCCAAGCGCATCGAGGCCGGCCTGTACGCCGAGTACAAGCTGGAGACGGCGCTGGAGAGCGGCGAGAGGCTCGCCCCCGGCGTCCGCGACGACCTGGAGTGGGTCATCGAGGACGGCAAGCGCGCCAAGGACCACATGCTGGAGGCCAACCTCCGCCTCGTGGTGTCGGTGGCCAAGAAGTACACCGACCGCGGCATGGCCCTGCTCGACGTCGTGCAGGAGGGCAACCTGGGCCTGATCCGCGCCGTCGAGAAGTTCGACTACACCAAGGGCTACAAGTTCTCGACGTACGCGATGTGGTGGATCCGGCAGGCCATCCAGCGCGGGTTCGCCGACTCGGCCCGCACGATCCGGCTGCCCGTCCACGTGCTGGAGATGCTGTCGAAGCTGTCGCGCGTCGAGCGCGACATGCACCAGCGCCTCGGCCGCGAGCCCACGCCGGAGGAGCTGGCGGTGGAGCTGGACAAGACGCCCGACCAGATCGAGGAGCTGCTCCGCACGAGCCGTCAGCCGATCAGCCTCGACTCGACGATCGGGGAGGACGGGGAGACCCGGATCGGCGACCTGATCGAGGACGTCGACTCGCCGGAGGCGTCGGAGGTGGTCGACCGCCAGCTGCTCGCCGAGCAGCTCAAGGGCGTGCTGGGCAATCTCTCGCCGCGAGAGGCGAAGATCATGAGCCTGCGGTTCGGCCTGGCCGACGGCAAGCCGCACACGCTCGACGAGATCGGCAAGCACCTGGGCCTCACCCGGGAGCGGATCCGCCAGCTCGAGAAGGAGTCGCTGTCGAAGCTGCGCCACCCGAGCAACACGCGCCCGCTCCTCGACTGGGCGAGCTGACCCCGCAGTTGTGAACGGCCCGCGCCGGATGGCGCGGGCCGTTTCCGTTTCCGAGCGGGACCTGCGTCTCCGCGGTCCAGCGGCTAGCGGATGACCGCGGCGGCGCGGGGCACGCGCGGAATGTTCAACCGGTGGGCCTCCCGCATCGTGCGCAGGCGGTTCACCTCGGCGGTCCACAGCGCGCCGTCGGGCGTCGCCCGGCCCTTGCGCCGCGCGATGCGGTCGTCGTAGGCCTTCACGCCGAACGTCGCCCGCTGGGCGGCCTCGGCGCTGCGCAGCGCGTCGGTCAGCGCCCGGTCGAGGCCGAGCGCGACCTCCCGCAGCTCCTCCACCGGGGCACCGGACGCCTGAACGGCGCGGTAGCGGCGCTCGGCCTCGCGAAGCCGCTCCAGCTTGTCGCCGAAGCCCTTGGCGATCTCCTGGTCGGAGTGGTAGCGGACCTCAGCCTCCCGGCTCACCCGCGGACGGAAAAACGCCATCGTCAGCCCTTCCAACTCTCACAACGCGTCGCTGGCGGTAGCGTACGCGCTGCCCGCGCCCCCTCGCACATCAGGGGTGCGATGTCCTTTACGTAGTAAGGTCAGATGTGGCAGCATGATCGCCATGCCTGCCAAGCGACCACCGGTCCCGCTGTCGAGGGAACGCATCATCGAGGCCGCCCTGCACATCGCCGACGGGCAGGGCCTGCGCCGGCTGACCATGCGACGGCTGGGCGACGCGCTCCAGGTCGAGGCGATGGCCATCTACCACCACCTGCCCCGCGGCAAGGAGGCGCTGATGGACGCCCTGGCCGAGCACGTCACCACCGTCGCCGTCGACCCGTCGGGGGCCGCCACCTGGCAGGACCGCGCCCGGGCGTGGGCCCGCGCGAGCCGCGCCGCGCTGCTGGAGCACCCCGGGGTGCTGTCGCTGGCGCTGACCAAGCCGCCGAAGGGCTCGGCCCTGATCGCCATCGGGGAGCAGATCGAGCAGCTCAGGGAGGCGGGGCTCGACGGCGACGCGGCCGCCGCGGTGCGCGCGCTGCGCGCGTACGTGTTCGGCAGCGTGGCGGTCGAGGTGCAGCAGTCCGGATGGGCCGACCCCGACGCCGCCGTGCGGGACGCGCGCACGGCCGAGGGAGAGCGCGAGTTCGAGGAGGGCCTCGACGCCCTGCTCGCCGGCCTCGCCCGCGTCTGAAGCCCTGCCTGAACCCCCGCCTGATTCCCTGCGTGAAGCCGCGCCTGAAGCTCCGCAGACGCCGATCTCACCCACTCACCGCCCGGCTGCCCGGACGCGACGGCGTGGCGTGCTGACGCGGAGCTCTTCCGACTGGTAATTCCTCAGTTACCAGACGGACGGCGTGTCGAGGTTGGACCGTTATCATCCATGGGGCACTCTTGTGTACTAGGTCACATCAGTGTGCACGCACCCCGCGCGGGTCGCGGCCGGGCCCCCTACCCCGACCGGCGGAACCGCCCGAACGGGCTATGTCACGCCGATGGGACCGAGACGCAAACTGGAGGTGTCCAGTGTGCTGTACGTCATATACGTCGACCCCACCAGGCTCGACCCTCACCATCGGGGGACACGTCGGTGACGGAGGCCGTTGGCCCACCCGAACCGACCACGAGCATACGAGAAAGACACGGAGCCCCGGCGATGTGCCCTCATGAACCGGCCTGTCCCAACGCGGACGCGAAGGACCGAGAAGCCGCCCGCACGATAGCGTCGCACCCGGAGCAGGGCTGGAGCCTGCTCTGCAACGGCGTCGTGCTGTTCGAGGACACCGGCGAACTGCTGCCCGACGGCGGCGTCATCGCGCCCCACCGCCCCACCGACATGGCCATCAGCGCGGCCTAGGCTCCAGCAGCCACCGCGCCACCTCCTCGCCCACCCGGGCGGGGTCCTTCCGCAGCTCGTGTCCCTCCCCCGGGAGGACCACGAGACGCGCGGCGTCCTTCTCGTCCGGGATCCCGAAGGGGTCCCGCTCGCCGCTGACCGCAAGCACCGGAACGCCCGCCCGCCGCAACTCGTCCACCCGCGACCGCTCCGGCCTGCCGGGCGGGTGCAGCGGGAAGGCGAGCGCCACCACCGCCTCCGCTCCGGTCTCCGGGGCCGTACGGCAGGCCACCCGGGCGCCGTTGCTGCGGCCGCCCTGGACCAGCGGCACCCCCGGATGACGTTCCCGCAGCGCCGCCACGAGCGCGATCCACGCCTCGTCCTGCTTGGCCGCCGAGCCCGGCGCCCGGGCCCCGCGCATCCGGAACGGCTGCAGGACCCGCGCCACCGCTCCCCCGATCCCCAGGACCGCCTCCCGTACGGCCAGCAGGTCGGGGGCGTCCACGCCGCCGCTCGACCCGTGGGTCAGGACAAGCAGCAGCCTCGGGTCGCGGACCTCGTCCACCTCGGCGGACGCCGGTCCGTGCGGTGTCGGGATCTCCATGGCGGCGACGCTACCGCCTACGACCTGGGCATGACGCGCCGACCCTCCCCGCGGAGGATGCCGGCGACCGCCGTTCAGGTGGACAATGGCACGATGCCGGACACAGCACCGCAGCCTCCCTACGGCGGGTACCCCGCGCCGCCGCCGTACGCCACCGTGCCGGGCCCCATCGCGTCCCCCGGCGCTCCCGGGCCGCAGCCCCCGCGCACGTCGCCCTCCACCAGGGAGGACCTGCGCGCCGTCATCGCCGCCCGCCGCGACCTCGGGCCCGACTACGAGGACGCGCTGGTCGACTCGTTCCTCGACAAGCTCGACGTGGAGATCGCCGCCCGGGTGCGGGGCGAGGTGGCGGCCCACCTCCAGCAGCAGGGGCCGAGGCCGCCGCGCAAGGACGCCGGCGTGGCGGTCGCCCTCGGCTCGCTCGGCATCGGCGTCCCGCTCACGGCGATCGCCGCGGGCACCGCTCACGGCGCCGGCATGCTGCTCGCCTGGTGCGGGATCGTCGGCGTCAACCTCGCCTACGCGCTGAGCCGCCGCAACTCCCGCTGACCCGCCCGGACGCCCGGTCCCCGCTCCGCCTCACCGGCGGCGGCGCGGGCCGGTCTCAGGCGTCGGTGCCCTCCATCACCGGGCGGACGTCACGGCCCAGGCGCAGCCGCACCTGCTCGGCCAGGATCCGGTCGGGGTGGTCGAGGCCGTACCGCCAAACCGTCTCGGCGTCGTCGTCCCGGCCGCGCAGCGGAAGCGTCCGCGCGAGCAGTTCGATCGCGAGCGCGCCGGTCTCGGCGTCGCCCTCCTCCCACCGGCCCTCCTCGACGGCCCCGGCGAACTCGGCGCAGGCCATCTCCAGGTGGGCGATCCCGAGCAGCACCCGCAGCCGCGCCGCGTCGGCCACGGCCTCCACGGACAGCGCCTCCAGCAGCACGTCGGCCGCCTGGCCGGGCTCCCCGTCGTCGAGCAGCCGGGCCGCCATCCGCTCCGCGACGACCGACAGCCCGGCCCCCGCCTCCGTCCGGTCGGGCCCCTCCTCCTCCGCGATCTCGGCGAACGCCGCCGCCGCGGCGTCGAGGTCACCGGTCTCGGCGAGCCGGCGCGCGTGGTCGAGCCGCCGCCCGGGGTCGATGGCCGTCATGGAATGGGCCTCGCAGGGATCAGAGGTGGCAGAAGACGATCACCATGATCCTAACGACACCGGCTCCCCCGCGGGGGCGACATGCGCAAGCCGTACGGGCCACTGGCGCGGGGGTCAGAACCGGCCTGCGGGCGGGCACGGCGAGGCGCCGCGCCCACGGGGGACGCGGCGCCTCACCGGTCTCCTCAGTCCTCGTACGCCTCGAGGGGCGGGCAGGAGCAGACGAGGTTGCGGTCGCCGTAGGCCTGGTCGATCCGGCGGACCGGCGACCAGTACTTGTTCTCCCGCAGGGCGGGAACCGGGTAGGCGGCCTCGGCCCGCGAGTAGGGGTGGCCCCACTCGCCGGCCAGCAGCGCCTCGGCCGTGTGCGGGGCGTTGCGCAGCGGGTTGTCCTGCCGGTCGTACTCCCCCGACGCCACGGCGGCGATCTCCCGGCGGATGGCGATCATCGCGTCCGCGAAGCGGTCGAGCTCGGCCAGGTCCTCGCTCTCGGTCGGCTCGATCATCAGGGTGCCGGCGACCGGGAAGGACATGGTCGGCGCGTGGAAGCCGTAGTCGATCAGGCGCTTGGCCACGTCGTCCACGGTGACGCCGGTCTCCTTGGTGATCTGCCGGAGGTCGACGATGCACTCGTGGGCCACCAGCCCGTCGCGGCCGGTGTACAGCACGGGGTAGTGCGGGGCGAGCCGCCGGGCCAGGTAGTTGGCCGACAGGATCGCCTGCTCGGTGGCCTGGCGCAGGCCGTCGCCGCCCATCATCCTGATGTACGCCCAGGAGATCGGCAGGATGCCCGCCGAGCCGTACGGCGCGGCCGACACGTGCGCGGGAAGGTGCTCGGCGAGGTGGGCCTTCACCGCGACCGGGCCGACGCCGGGGCCGCCGCCGCCGTGCGGGATGCAGAACGTCTTGTGCAGGTTGAGGTGCGAGACGTCGGCGCCGAACTCCCCGAGCCTGGCCAGCCCGACGAGGGCGTTGAGGTTGGCGCCGTCGACGTACACCTGGCCGCCGGCCTCGTGGACCATCCGGCAGATCTCGACGATCGTCTCCTCGTACACGCCGTGGGTCGAGGGGTACGTCACCATGATCGCGGCCAGCGCGTCCCGGTGCTTGCCGATCTTCGCGGCGAGGTCGCCGAGGTCGACGTTGCCGTTCTCGTCGCAGGCCACCACGACCACGCGCATGCCGGCCATGACCGCGCTCGCGGCGTTCGTGCCGTGGGCGGACGACGGGATGAGGCAGACGTCCCGGCCGGTGTCCCCGCGGCCGCGGTGGTAGCCCCGGATGGCCAGCAGCCCGGCGAACTCACCCTGGGAGCCGGCGTTCGGCTGGATCGAGACCCGGTCGTAGCCGGTCACCTCGGCCAGCCAGCCCTCCAGGCCCTCGATCAGCTCGACGTACCCCCGGGCCTGGCCGATCGGCGCGAACGGGTGCAGCCCGGCGAACTCGGGCCAGGTGATCGGCTCCATCTCGGTCGTGGCGTTGAGCTTCATCGTGCAGGAGCCCAGCGGGATCATCGACCGGTCGAGCGCGATGTCCTTGTCCTGGAGACGCCGCAGGTAGCGCAGCATGGCCGTCTCGGACCGGTACGAGTGGAACACCGGGTGGGTCATGAACCCCGAGGTGCGCAGCAGGCCGGCCGGCAGCGCGTCGCCGGCGGACCGGTCGAGGTCCTCCACGACGGGCTCGGCGACGCCGAAGGCCCGCCAGACGGCCTTCAGGTGCTCGACGGCGGTCTTCTCGTCGCACGCGATCCCGACGTGGTCGGCGTCGGCGAGCCGGAGGTTCACGCCCTCCGCCTCGGCGGCCGCGACGACCTCGGCGGCCCGGCCCGGCACCCGGGCGAGCACGGTGTCGAAGAACTCCTCGTGGACGACCTCCACCCCGCCCTCGCGCAAGCCCGCGGCGAGCACGGCCGCGTGGCGGTGCGCCCGCTGCGCGATCCGCCGCAGCCCGTCCGGGCCGTGGTAGACGGCGTACATCGAGGCGATCACCGCCAGCAGGACCTGGGCCGTGCAGATGTTGCTGGTGGCCTTCTCGCGGCGGATGTGCTGCTCGCGCGTCTGCAGCGCGAGCCGGTAGGCGGCCTGCCCGTCGGCGTCGACCGAGACCCCGACCAGCCGGCCCGGCATCTGCCGCTGCAGCCCCTCCCGTACGGACATGTACGCGGCGTGGGGGCCGCCGAACCCGAGCGGGACGCCGAAGCGCTGGGTGGAGCCGACCGCGATGTCGGCGCCGAGCTCGCCTGGCGCGGCCAGCAGGGTCAGCGCGAGCAGGTCGGCGGCGGCGACGACGAGCGCGCCGGCGGCGTGGGCCCGCTCGGCCAGGTCGCGGAAGCCGGCCACCCGGCCGCTCGCGCCCGGGTACTGCACGAGGACGCCGAAGCACTCGGGCAGGTCCCCCGACAGGTCGGACTCGACGAGCGTGATCCCGAGCGGCTCGGCGCGGGTGGCCAGGACGGCCTTGGTCTGCGGCAGCGCGTCGGCGTCGACCACGAACACCGAGGACGCCGCCTTCCCCGCCCGGCGGGCCAGCGTCATCGCCTCGGCGGCCGCGGTGGCCTCGTCCAGCAGGGACGCGCCGGCCACGTCGAGGCCGGTGAGGTCGGCGACCACCGTCTGGAAGTTCAGCAGGGCCTCCAGCCGGCCCTGGGAGATCTCCGGCTGGTAGGGGGTGTACGCGGTGTACCAGCCCGGGTTCTCCAGCACGTTGCGGAGGATCACACCGGGGGTGATCGTGTCGTGGTACCCGAGCCCGATCATCGAGGTGAGGACGCGGTTCCTCCCGGCCAGGACGCGCAGCTCGGCGAGGGCCTCGGCCTCGCTCGCGGCCTCCGGCAGGCCGAGGGCGCCGGTCGTGCGGATCGCCTCGGGGACGGCCACGGCGAGCAGGTCGTTCACCGACTCGTACCCGACGACCTCCAGCATCCGGGCGCGTTCGTCGTCGGACGGCCCGATGTGCCGGGTCGAGAAGGGCGGAGCGGACAGGTCGCTGAGCGTGGACCGGTCGGTCATGACAGGGGCCTCCTGGACGGGATCGAGACCTGCGCGACCGCCCCGCGCCCCGGTGATGGGGCCGTGGCCGGTCGTCGTGCGGTCTCCCCCTCTGTCATCGGACCTGAGAGCTTCACCGGACCCGCCAGGCCCGGCTTTCCCCTTCGGTGGGGCCCACCTGGCTGGTGGCCCGCTTTTCAGAGTCGCCTCGTCCGTGCGGTACGGATGCCTGAGAGATTCCGGGGAGGTTTGCTCCTTCGGCGCCCCTGGTCAGAGGGGACTCTCCCGCACGAGGTCGTCGGCCCTGTCCACTGTACCCGGTGGGGCGGATCCCACTCGACTCGCAATGTGCTCTCTCACCGGCGCCCCTTCCGGGGGCGGGTCAGCCCGTCCTGCGGGCCTTCCTGCGGCGGGCGAGCTCGTCGGCGGGATGGTCCCCCTCCGCATCGGAGGGGGCGGCGGCACGCTCGCCCGGAAGCTCCGCAAGCGAGCCCTCCACCTCGCGCCAGACCCGGCCGAGAGCGATCCCGAACACGCCCTGGCCGCCCTGCAGCAGGTCGATCACCTCGTCGGCGGAGGTGCACTCGTAGACGCTCACGCCATCGCTCATCAACGTGATCTGGGCCAGGTCGTTGACGCCCCGGTCGCGCAGGTGCCGGACGGCGGTGCGGATCTGCTGGAGGGACACGCCCGTGTCGAGGAGGCGCTTGACGACCTTGAGGACGAGGATGTCGCGGAAGCTGTACAGGCGCTGCGACCCCGAGCCCTGCGCGGCTCTTATCGTCGGCAGGACCAGTTCCGTCCGCGCCCAGTAGTCGAGTTGCCGGTAGGTGATCCCCGCAGCCGCGCACGCGGTGGGCCCGCGGTATCCGATGTCCTCGGGCAGCGCCGCCGGCCGCTCGTCGAACAGCAGACCCTGCTCGCCGGCGCGCTCCCGCGCCGACTGCCGGACCGGGTCGTGCTGGCCCGCCGACTTACCCTCGCCGCTGCTGACCGCCACTGCGGACCTCCGGCTTTCTCTCATCCCACGGTCTGATCTGGGGGTTCGTGAATTACAACCGTGGTTTCCCTTGCACCGTAGGACCGGGGCCATCGTCAGTCAACGACCCCGTCCGGCGCGTCGTGAAGCGTAATCTCCCGAATTGGCCCGGCACGTCAGCCCGCCCGGCCGAAGTCTTCCGGTGTGATTTTGTCCAAGAACTCGCGGAACTTTTCCACTTCGTCCTCTTGATCATCGGGCATGCTGACGCCCGCCTCCTGGACCACGTCCTCACTGGCGTAGATCGTCGCGCCGGTCCGCAGGGCGAGCGCGATCGAGTCCGACGGCCGGGCGCTCACCTCCACCCCGTTGGAGAACACCAGATCGGCGAAGAAGATCCCGTCACGCAGGGCGACGATGTTGACGGTGCGCAACCGCACCCCCAGGGCCTCCAGCACGTCACGGAACAAGTCGTGGGTCAACGGCCGTGGCGGCGGCTCCTCCGCCTGCGCCAGCGCGATAGCGGTCGCCTCGGTCATGCCGATCCAGATCGGCAGGTACCGATCACCGCTCGTCTCCTTCAGGAGAACGATGGGCTGGTTGGTGGGCATCTCAACGCGAACCCCCACGACCTCCATCTGCAACACGGGCGGCTCCGTCTCAAAGCGTCGCGGCATATCACCAGGCATTCAACGTAACACCCACCAGGGAGCGGCCGCGCCGGTCACCGCCCCAGAATGCCGCGAACACTCCCTCGGAGTAACGCGTTGTGCAATTCCTGGAGATGTCCGGAGATCTCCCGGGCGGTCTCGTCCGCCTGCCCGATCGCTCCGGGCGCGCGGCGGCGCATGATCGGGGCCACGGCCTGCTCCACCAGAGCCGCCTCGCGCTCCACGGCGGCCTTGAGGGCGCGCAGGTGACGCGCCTGGACGCCGAAGCGCGCGAGTGCCCCCACGCTGCGGGCCGCCTCCAGCGCCTCCGCGTCGTAACGGCGGGCGACCGGGGCGACCAGGCCGAAGCTCTCCATCTCGGCCAGGGTCTCCTCGTCGATGCCCGCGGCCTCGATCAGCTCCTCGCGGCTGAGCCGTACGGGCGGGGCCTCGCCGGTCACCTCCCGTGGCCGCGCGGCCTGGCCGTCCAGGTGATCCTTGATCACCCGGAGCGGCAGGTAGTGGTCGCGCTGCGCCGTCAGGATGTAGCGCAGGCGCTCGACGTCGGTGTGGGTGAACTTGCGGTAGCCCGAGGGGCTCCGCTGGGGCTCGATGAGCCCCTCACCCTCCAGAAAACGGATCTTGGAGACAGTGATGTCCGGGAACTCGCCCTGCAGCAGGGCGAGCACCTCCCCGATGCTCATGAACGCCCGTACGGCCTGCGCGCTCATGACTCTCCCTCCTCACCGATCACAGCCCTCCAGGGCCGCGCGTGAGGAACACCAGCCGGAACTTCCCGATCTGCACCTCGTCGCCGCCCACAAGAGGAGACTCCTCAATGCGCTCACGGTTGACATAGGTCCCGTTCAGGCTGCCGACGTCGCGGACCGTGAACTGGCCGCCGCGCCGGTAGAACTCCACGTGCCGCCTGGACACCGTCACATCGTCCAGGAAGATGTCGCTCTCCGGGTGGCGACCCGCCGTAGTGAGATCGCTGTCGAGCAGAAACCTGCTCCCCGCGTTGGGACCGCGCATGACGACCAGGAGCGCCGTCCCCGGCGGCAGCTGGTCGACCGCCGCGCGGTCGGGCAGCAGCGTCTGGCCCGTCTCCGCCTCCAGCGCCTCGAGCGAGATCGTCGAGGTGGTGTCGGCTGCGACGGGCGCCGGAGCGCTCAGCGGCGAACCGCATCGTGAACAGAAACGGGCATCCTCGGGGTTGGCATGACCGCACTGCGTGCAGTAGACGCTGGGCATCGAACGGCTCGGCCTCTCTCACGACTTGCTCAGACTGCGAATGCCGCAACTTACGCTGATCAGGGACAAAGGTCAAGAAGCGTCGCTGGGCAGGGACTGACCAACGCTACAGCCCCCGGCCGTTCAAGGTCCATCCCGCCACACAGCTCACGGCTCTCGCCCGGCGTCACTGGCCGGCGGCCTGTTCGACGACGTGGGCCCAGTGCTCGATGAGGGTCTGGGCGGTGTCCATGTCGTGGCCCTCGGCCCACAGGTGGGTGACGGCCTCGGCCGGGTCGGGGAGGACCAGGGCCCAGCTTCCGTCGTCCTCGACGACGCGGACGCCGTCGGTCGTGTCGAGCCGGTGGCCCTCGGCGGCCTCGACGACCGAGCGCATGACGGCGCCCTTGTGCGCCCAGGGCGTGGGAACGGTCCGTTTGAGGAGCCTGGCCTCGGGGATGCGGGCGTCGATCTGGCTGAGGGACAGCCGGGTGCGGGCCACGAGGCCGAGCAGGCGGAGGAACACGGCCAGGCCGTCCACGGTAGGGGCGAACTCGGGCACGATGAACCCGCCGCGGCCGTCGCCGGCGAAGATCATGTCGGGGTGGCGGGCGGCGCTGGTGAGGGTGTCGAGGCTGGTGGCCGTCCAGTCGACCTGGACACCGTGGAAGCGGCAGACCATCTCGGCGACCCGCGTGGTGGTGACGGGCAGCGCGACCCGGCCCCCGCGGCGCTCGGCCGCCACCAGGTCGAGGACGACGAGCAGCGCCCGCTCCTCGCTGATGAGCTGGCCCATCTCGTCCACCAGGGAGACCCGCTCCCCCACCGGGTCGAACCGCACGCCGAAGGCGGCGCGGGAGGAGGCGACGAGCTCGGCCAGCCGCTGCAGGTCGCGGCGGCGCTCGGCGAGCGTCTCGGTCGGGGAGGCGTCGTCGAGACGGTTGTTCACGGTGAGCACGTCGACCCCCACCCGGCCGAGGAGGCTCGGCAGCACGAGCGAGGACGTGCCGCCGGCGCAGTCGACGACGACCTTCATCTCGGCGTCCTTGACGCCGGTCATGTCGACGCAGCCGAGCAGCTCGCGGACGTAGGTGTCGACGGCCCGGGCGGGAAAGGTCAGCTCGGCGATCTCGCCGGGGAAGGCGCGGCGGTACTCCTGGCGCGAGAAGACGCGCTCCAGCTTGCGCTGGGCCACCTGGGAGAGATCACCCCCGGTCTCGTCCATGAACACGATGTCGACGCTCTGGGGGTCGCCGGCGGTGGTCCGGACGGCGATGCCCCCCTTGACGTTCTCCCTGGAGGTGTTGAAGCGGGCGACCGGCAGGGCGGCGGCCTCCAGGTCGACGACGTTGATCGCGCTGGAGTTGAGCGCGCTGATGACGGCCCGCTTGAGCGCGCGGGCCGCCCGGGAGGCGTCGCGGGAGGTGACCACGGTGTCGCCCTTGCGCAGGGTCGTGGCGTACGCGCTGGCCAGCCGTACGCACAGCTCGGGGGTGATCTCCACGTTGACCAGCCCGGACACGCCGCGCTGGCCGAACAGGCTGCGCTGGCCGCGGGACTCCCAGATGACGCTGGTGTTGACGACCGTGCCGGCCTCGATCGTCTTGAACGGGTAGATCTTGACGCCGGACGAGACGTACGCCTCGGCCTCGATCACGCACTCGTCGCCGACGACCGCGTTCTCCTCGATCCTGGCGCCGGTCATGACGTCGGTGTTCTTGCCGATGACGCAGCCGCGCAGGTGGGCGGCCGGCCCGACGTAGACGTTGTCGCTGACCACGGCCCGGTGGAGGAAGGCGCCCTCCTTGACGACGGCGTTGCTGCCGAGCACCGTGTACTCCCGGAGCTCGGCGCCGGCCTCGACCTTGGCGTAGTCGCCGATGTAGAGCGGGCCCTTGAGCACGGCGTCGGGGTCGACCGACGCGCCCTCGGCGGCCCACACGCCCGGGGCCAGCTCGAACGCGTCGAAGTCGACCTTGACCTTGCCCTCCAGCACGTCGGCCTGGGCCTTGAGGTAGCTCTCGTGGGTGCCGACGTCCTCCCAGTAGCCGTCGGCGACGTACCCGTACAGGGGGCTGCCGCGTTCGAGCAGCTTGGGGAAGATGTCGGACGACCAGTCGACGGACTGCCCGGGCGCGATCTCGTCGAGCACCGACGGCTCCATGATGTAGATGCCGGTGTTGACGGTGTCGGAGAACACCTGGCCCCAGGTCGGCTTCTCCAGGAAGCGCTGGATGCGGCCGTTCTCGTCCACGATGATGATCCCGAACTCGAGCGGGTTGGGGACGCGCTTGAGGCCGATCGTGACCAGGGCGCGGTTCTCACGGTGGAAGCGCAGCATGTCGGTCAGGTCGATGTCGGTGAGCGCGTCGCCGGAGATCACCAGGAAGCGGTCCTCACGCAGCCGGTCGGCCGCGTTCTTGACGCTGCCGGCCGTGCCGAGGGGCACCTCCTCGGTGGCGTAGTGGAGGCGCATGCCGAGCTCGTCGCCGTCGCCGAAGTAGTTGCGGATCAGCGCGGCGAGGAACTGGACGGTGACGACCGTCTCGGTGAACCCGTGCCGCTTCAGCAGCCGCAGGACGTGTTCCATGATCGGCCGGTTGATGATGGGGAGCAGGGGCTTGGGCTGGTTGGCGGTCATCGGCCGCAGCCGTGTCCCCTCCCCGCCCGCCATGACGACGGCCTTCACGGGTCACCCCTTCGTTAGCTCGCGCACCTGAACCACATACAACACCCCCGCCCACCAATACAGACCAGTTCCCCAGATGGCGAAGGCCCATCCGGAGATCGCGCAGATCTCGGCGTACCAGCCCTGGTGGGAGGCGAGGAACAGGAGCGGGAAGGCGTACATCAGGGCCGCCGTGCCGGCCTTGCCCAGGAAGTGCACGGGCAGCGCGGGCCCGTACCCGTGGCGGCGCAGCACCGGCGGCACCCACAGCAGCAGGACGTCGCGCAGCGGCACGGCGAGCGCGAGCCACAGGGGGATGGCGTCGCGCAGGACCAGCCCGACCAGGGTGGCGAGGATGTACAGCCGGTCGGCCAGCGGGTCGATGAGCCGTCCGAGCCTGCTGGTCTGGTTCCAGGTCCGGGCGATCTTGCCGTCGAGCCAGTCGGTGAAGCCCGCGAGCGCGAGCAGCAGGATGGCCCAGCCGTCGGCGTGCGGGCCGAGGACGAGCCAGAGGAAGACGGGCACGCCGAGCAGCCGCAGGAAGCTCAGCAGGTTGGGCACCGTCCAGATCCGGTCCTCGGCAGGGTTCACGCCCCAGACCCTACATGCCGCCCTCTCACTCCCCTGGGCGCGGACCCACGGGGTTGAACCCGGTGTCCACCAAGCCGAACCTGTGCGCCATCACGGCCGCCTGGGTGCGGTTGCGCAGGCCCAGCTTCTCGATCAGCGCCGCCACGTGGCTCTTGACCGTCGTCACGCCCACGTGCAGCCGTCCGGCGATCTCCGCGTTGGACATGCCCATCCCGACCAGCGTGAGCACCTGCGTCTCCCGCTCGGTCAGCATGCCGGGCACGGGGACGGCCTGCCGCTCGGCGTCCAGGGCCCGTTCGACCACCCGCCGCAGCACCGACGGCGCGAGCAGCGGCTCGCCCGCCGCGGCCCGCCGCACGGCGTCGACCATGCGGTCCGGGGGGTCGTCCTTGACGAGGAACCCGAGGGCGCCCGCGCCGAGGGCGGCGTAGAGGTTGGCGTCCTCGGAGAAGGTGGTGAGCACCACGATGCGGGCCGCGGGCTGGACCGCCAGGATGCGCCGGGTGGCCTCCAGGCCGTCGACGCGGGGCATGCGCAGGTCCATCAGGAGCACGTCGGGCCGGTGCCGCTCGGCCAGCCGCACGGCCTCGGCGCCGTCGGCGGCCTCGCCGCACACCTCCATGTCGCCGGCCGCCTCCAGCATCATCCGCACTCCGGCCCGTACGAGCGCCTGGTCGTCGGCCACCACCACGCGGATCACGCGGTCCTCCCGGGCCACCGGCACTCGGGGTCGACCGGCGGCGGATCGCCGGGGACGGGCCCCGGGATGGGCAGGGCCGCGGCGAGCCGCCACCCGCCGTCCTCGGCGGGGCCGGCGGTGAGGCGGCCGCCCAGCGCCCGGGCCCGCTCCCGCATGCCGGCGATGCCCTGGCCGTGGGAGGGCAGCGCGGCCGCCGGCCCGGCCGCCCCCGGGCCGTTGCGGACCTCCACCGTGAGCTCCCCCTCCTCCATGCCGACCGTGATCTCCGTACGGGCGCCGGGGCCGGCGTGCTTGAGCACGTTCGTCAGCCCCTCCTGGACGATCCGGGCCGCGGACGCCCGCACGACCAGCGGGGCCCGCGCCGGGTCGCCGTCGAGGCGCAGGTCCACCGGCAGCCCGGCCGCCGACATCCGGGCGACCGCGTCCCGCATCACGTCATCGGGGTCGGCCAGGGTCAGCTCCTCGCGCCCGGGGTCGCGCAGCACGGCCAGCAGGCCGCGCAGGTCCTCCAGGACCCGGTGGCCGGTGTCGCGGATGTCGGCCAGCGCCTCGGCGGCCGGGCCGCTCGCCCCCGCGTACTGGGCGGCGCTCGCCCGAAGCACCATGGCGCCGACGTGGTGGGCCACGATGTCGTGGACCTCGCGGGCGATCCGCTCCCGCTCGGCCAGCCGGTCGGCCCTCGTCCGCTCGGCCGCGAGATCCGCCGCCTGCCGGGCCGCGGCCTGCCGGGAGCCGACGTACCGGCCGATCGCCACGGGCGCGGTGACCATGGTCATGAGGGCGGCGGCGCGGAACAGCGTCACGTCCGACGCGTCGTCGACGATCACGATGGCGGTGACCGAGCAGGTCAGGGCGTAGGCCGCGGCCACCCAGGGCCAGCTCGCCCGGGTGGCGAACACGCCGAGCGCGATGAGCGCGAGCAGCTGGAGGCTGTTGCCCGTCCGGGGGACGTACTGGTCGGCGACCACGAGCACGACGCTCTCCAGCAGCAGGACCCCGCCCGGGAGGTGCCGCACCACGCCGAGGGCCAGCCCGGCGAGCACGACGACCAGCCCGACCGCCCACACCGGCGGGCTCCCGCTGTCCCAGTACGGCCAGGTCCCGAGCACGGAGAACGCCACGCCGCCCGCGGCCAGCAGCAGGTCGAGCAGCGGGGCCGGGTCCTCCCGGCGGCGCCCCTCCTGGGCGCGCAGGTAGCGGCCGATCAGCACGGGGACCGCGATCAGCCCGACCGAGTAGAACCAGGTGTTGCGGGTGAACGCGATCCCCGGGTCGGCCAGGTTGACCGCCGTGGCGGCGGACGCGAGCACCGCGATCGGGGCCGTCCAGCGCAGGTCGCGCGAGCGGGCCAGCACGCCCACGGCGATCGGGAGCAGCAGCTGCGCGGTGTTCGCGGTGGACGCGCCGAGCTGGTCGCACACCACGAGCAGCACGGCCAGGTGGAGGGCGGCCGCCGCCGGGTGGCGGCGCAGCAGGCCCAGGGGAAGGCCGGCCAGCAGGGAGAACGCGGCCGCGATCCACACGGGCGCGGACGGCCCGCCCCACGACCCCCAGGTCACCAGCACGTCGAGCACGACGCCGCAGGCCGCCAGGGCCACGTCGGTCCCCACGCCCCGCCAGGGGAGCCGCGCGTCCTCGGAGGTCTCCTGCGGACGCCGGAAGAAGGGCCGCCGTACGGGGGACATAGGTGAACGGTACCGGGCGGGCGGACGGCGGCCGGTCCTCCGCCGGCAGGAGGCCGTCTCCTCCTTCTGGCCGCGAGCCCGGTCCGGACGGCGGGCGGCAGAGCATGATCACCGGCCCTAGCGTCGGGGCATGGCCAACGAATCAGCGCTCTTCCTCGGGCAGTTCCTCCGCTCCCCCGCCCTGACCGGGGCCGTCGCGCCCAGCTCGCGGCGGCTCTCGTCCGCCGTGTGCGTCCCGGTGCCGGAGCGGGGCGACCCGGTCGTCGTCGAGCTGGGCCCGGGCACCGGGCCGTTCACCGCGGAGATCCAGCGGCGGCTCGGCGGGCGGGGCCGCCACCTCGCCGTGGAGATCAACCCCCGCCTCGCGGCGCATCTGGCGGCGCGCCACCCCGGCGTCGAGTTCGTCGTGGACACCGCCGCCGAACTGCCCGCCCTGCTGGCCGCGCGCGGCGTGGCCGCCGCCGACGTGATCGTCAGCGGGCTGCCGTGGGCCGCGTTCTCCTACGGCCACCAGTCGTCGGTGCTCAGGGCCGTGGTCGAGAGCCTCTCCCCCGAGGGGGCGTTCACCACGTTCTCGTACGTGCACGCCCGGACGCTGCCGCCCGCACTGCGGTTCCGGCGGCGGCTGGCCGAGTCGTTCGAGGAGGTCGTGCCGGGCCGCACCGTGTGGCGCAACCTGCCGCCCGCCTTCGTCTACCACGCGCGGCGCCCGCGGAGGTGATCTCCCGGGTGATCTCGCTCGCGGGCTGAACGTGGTTCTAGTATGGCCCGCGAGCTGGATTGGAGACGGCCATGGACTTCACGCTGCCCGAGAGCGCCCAGGCGGTGCGCCGGGGGATCGCCGACATCTGCTCCCGGTACGGCATGGACTACTGGGAGCGGTGCGAGAGCGAGAAGCGCTGGCCGGAGGAGGTGTGGGCGGAGCTGGCCAAGGGCGGCTGGCTCGGCCTGGCCGTCCCCGAGGAGTACGGCGGCGCCGGTCAGGGGCTGCTGGAGCTCGCCGTCGCGACGGAGACGCTGGCCGCGTCCGGCGCCGCCGGCGGATCCGCGTTCGTCTACGTGCTGACGCCGGGGTTCGGCGCGACCACGCTGGCGCGGCACGGCTCGGCGGAGCAGAAGGCCGAGCTGCTGCCGAAGCTCGCGTCCGGCGAGATCGAGACCTGCTTCGCGCTGACCGAGCCGGACGCCGGGTCGAACTCGCTGGCCGTGTCCACGTTCGCCCGGCAGGACGGCTCCGACTTCGTGATCAACGGGCAGAAGATCTGGATCACCGGGGTGCAGCGGGCCACCTGGATGCTGCTGGTCACCCGGACGATCCCGGCCGCCGAGGCCAGGCCCCGCACCAACGGCATGACCGTCTTTCTGGTGAACGTCCCCGAGGCGGTGGCCGCCGGGACGCTGTCGTACCGGCCGATCCCCAAGATGGGGGCCAACACGACGCCGTCCAACATGGTCTTCATCGACGACCTGCGGGTGCCGGCGACGAGCGTCGTGGGCGAGCTGCACGGCGGCGTCTCCGTGCTCTGGGACGTCCTCAACCCCGAGCGCGTCCTGCTCGGCGCGAGCGCGCTCGGCGGGGCCGAGGTCGCGCTGCGGGTCGGCGTGGAGTACGCAAAACAGCGAGAGGTCTTCGGCCGGCCCATCGGGGCCAACCAGGCCGTCGCGTTCCCCCTGGCCCAGGTCAAGGCGAAGATCGAGCTGGCCAGGCTCATGCTCTACAAGGCGGCCTGGTCGTTCGACAACAGGCTGCCCTGCGGCACCGAGGCCAACATCGCCAAGCTGACCGCCTCCCAGGCGGCGTGGGAGGCGGCCGACGCGGCGTTCCAGACCCACGGCGGCATGGCGTACTCGCTGGAGTACCCGGTGGCGCGGCTGCTGGCCGACGCCCGCATCGGCCGGATCGCGCCGGTGACCGAGGAACTGCTGCTCAACTACCTCGCCACCCAGGTTCTCGGGCTGCCGCGCAGCTTCTGACGCGCCCGCCGTGTCCCGGCGCCGGCGGCGGGGAACAAGCCGAGCGAGCGGAAGGAGCCGTCGATGCCCAACTCGTACGCCAGCACCGTGATCGACGCCGGAGCCGACCAGGTCTGGGGCTACCTGCGCGACTTCGGCAACCTGGACGACTGGTTGCCCGGCGTCGCCCTGTGCGAGATCGAGGAGGGGGCGCCGGTCGGGCCCGGGGCGGTGCGCCGGGTGGACGGCGCCGGAGGGCTGTTCCGCGAACGACTGCTCGCGCTCGACGACGACGAGCGCACGATGACCTACGAGATCCTCCAGTGCCCGCTACCCGTGCGGAACTACCGCGCCACCTGCCGGGTCGCCCCGGTCACGGACACGGGGCAGGCGTTCGTGGAGTGGCACGCCGTGTTCGAGGCCGACGACGCCGCGAAGATGGCCAAGATCTTCACCAGGGGCGTGTTCGCCCCCGGCCTGGAGTCGCTGCGCAAGCGCTTCCCGTGACGGGCGTCAGGAGAAGCGGGGCGAGCGCCGCTCGCGCAGCGCCGCGAGCCCCTCGACCACGTCGGGGCCGGTGAAGCCGAGGAACTCCATGGCGAGCGAGGCGTCGAACGACGGGCCGGCCAGGCGCAGCCAGTTGTTCAGCGCGTACTTCGTGAGCCGGATGGCCTCGGCCGGGCCCCGGGCGAGGCGCTCGGCGATCTCCAGGGCCCGCTCGTGCACCTGGTCGTCGTCGACGCACACGCTGACCAGGCCCATCGCCTCGGCCTGCTCCCCCGTGACCGGCTCGCACAGCAGCAGGTGATATTTCGCCTTCGCCAGGCCGCACAGCAGCGGCCAGACGATCGCCGCGTGGTCGCCGGCCGCGACGCCGAGCCGGGTGTGCCCGTCGATGACGCGCGCCGTCCGCCCGGCCACGGACACATCGGCGAGCAGGGCCACGGCGAGCCCGGCGCCGACCGCGGGCCCCTGGATGGCGGAGACGACCGGCTTCGCACAATTGATCACGTTGTAGACGATGTCGCGGGCCTCGGCGAACACCCGCAGCCGCACCGCGTGGTCGCGGGTCATCTCCTCGATCATCGCCAGGTCGCCGCCCGCCGAGAACGCCTCGCCCTCGCCGCGGATCACCACGGCCCTGACGTCGTCGTCGCGGTCGACGTCGCGCCAGATCTCGGCCAGCTCGCGGTGGCCGGTGCGGTCGACCGCGTTCAGCCTCGCGGGCTCGCTGATGACGATCCTGAGCACCCCGTCGGCCGCCCAGTCGGTGCGCAGCTTCTCGTACTCCCGCACGTCGCGCCTCCCTCTACCCCTCGGACGATCCCACTGACGACACCTGCGACCACTCCGGGGTCCCGAACGCGGCGCGCAGCCGGGCGGCGATCAAATCCCGCGCCTCGCCCGCCTGGTCGAAGAAGCCGGGCAGGCCGACGAAGCCGTGGAGGGAGCCCTCGAAGCAGCGGTGCTCGACCGGCACCCCCGCCTCCGCCAGCGCGGCGGCGTAGACGGCGCCCTCGTCGCACAGCGGGTCGCACTCCGCGGTGATCACGGTGGCGGGCGGCAGGCCCGACTTGTCCGGCAGGCGGAGCGGCGCCAGGCCCGGGTCGCCGGGGTCGGCCCCGGCCGCGTACCGCTCGACGAACCAGGCCATCTCGTCGGCGTTCAGCCCGAACCCGGAGCCGTACGCCCGGTAGCTGGGGGTGTCCATCGCGACGTCGAGCACCGGGCAGACGAGCACCTGGTGGACGAGGGGCAGGCCGAGGTCGCGGGCCCGCCACGCGGCCACCGCCGCGAGGTTGCCGCCGGCGCTGTCGCCGATCACGGCCACCCTGCCGGCGTCGCCGCCGTAGAACCCAGGCCGGGCGTGGACGTCGCGGACCACGGCGAGGGCGTCGTCGGCGGCGGCCGGATAGGGGTGCTCGGGGGCGAGGCGGTAGTCGGCCGAGACCACCACGGCCCCGGTCCGGCGGGCGAGGTCGCGGCCGAAGGCGTCGTTGCGCTCGACGCTGCCGAAGACCCAGCCGCCGCCGTGGAAGTAGACCAGCACGGGCAGCGGACGCCCGCCCGGCTCGGGCCGGTAGACGCGGACCGGCACCCCGGCCGCCGTCTCGTCGCGCACCTCGGGCAGCTCGATCCGCGGGCCCCGCCGGTCGGCCATGGCGTCGAGCGTGCGCAGCCGCGCGATCTGGGCGGGCGTGAGCGCCGCCAGGTCGACGCCCAGATCCGACGGGAACAGCTTCAGGTAGGCCTCGGCCTGCGGATGCAACGCCATGCCCGGCACACTAACAGCGGCCTCCGACAGGACGTCAGGGACGGGCGGCGTCGACGAACGCCTCGATCAGGCCGTTGTCCGCGCCGCGCTCGGGGTGCCACTGGACGCCCACGGCGAACCGGTGCCCCTGCAGCTCCACGGCCTCGACGATCTGGTCGTCGGCCCAGGCGACCGCGATGAGCCCGGTGCCGAGCCGCCGCACGGCCTGCCGGTGGGCCCCGGTCACCTCGGCCCGGTCCCCTATCGCCTTGCCCACCTTGCTCGACACGCTCACGGTCACCGCGTGCCGGGCCGTCTCGTGCCGGTCGTGGCCGACCGACTCGGGGAGCGACCGGATGAGCGTGCCTCCCTGGGCGACGTTGAGGACGTGCATGCCCCGGGAGATCGCCAGCAGGGGGACGCCGCCCTCCACGGCGGCCTGGGCGAGGGCCACCTCGAACCGGTCCCGGTGCGGCTGCGGCTCGCCGACGTCGTCGGCCCGGTCCTCGGCGTCCTCCTCGCCGTACAGGGCGGGGTCGACCTCGACGCCGCCCGCCAGGACGACCCCGTCCAGGCCGCGCAGGTAGTCGGGGACGGCGTACGGCGTGATGGGCGGCAGCAGCACGGGCGCGGCGCCGGCCTTCTCCACCGCCCGGGCGTACGCCTGGGGCGACACGGCCGCCTCGCGGACCCACACACCCCACCGGGCTGCCTCGAGATAGGTGGTGATGCCGACGATCGGACGTGCCATTTGCGATCTCCCGTAAGTGGTGCAGAGGGGCACGCCCATCATGGCGTACGGCTTTTCTTTTTTGTCACCTTTCTCACCAAGGTTCTCGTCAACCACATACGTCCCGACACGAAGGATAACGACCTGATGACGATGCGTAGCCTTCGCACCACCTTGCGATGAATCGGTTGTGACGCCCGACTGCGGGTGAAACACTCCCCGGTGAGCGATCGGTTGAGCCGGGGCCGCCGGCGCTCGTCACCCGGAGCCGTCAGGGAGGTGGATCGACAAAGACCGGAATCCGTTCCGGTCGCAAGGGTGGGACACAACTGATGTCGCTAAATCCGCGCCTCGTCAAGGAGAGCTTCGCACTCGTCGAGCCCGTCGCGGGGAAGGCCGCGGCGTATTTCTACGGACGGCTGTTCTCCGAGAGTCCGCAACTGCGGGGCATGTTCCCGCCCGCGATGGAGGTGCAGCGCGACCGGCTCTTCGGCGCGCTCACGAGAATCGTCTGGATGCTGGACAGTCCCGGCGGGCTCGCGCACTACCTCGCGCAGCTCGGCCGCGACCACCGCAAGTACGGCGTCGTCGCCGAGCACTACAAGGCCGTCGGCAACGCCCTCGTCGCGACCGTCAGGCACTTCGCCGCCGAGATATGGAACGAGGAGATCGAGGCCGCCTGGGTGGCGGCGTACGGCATGGCGTCGGAGATCATGATTGAGGCGGCCGAGGCCGAGGCGGGGACGACCCCGCCGTGGTGGCTCGCCGAGGTCGTGGACCACGAGCCCCGCACCCGGGACATCGCCGTGATCACGGTGCGGCCGTCCCAGCGCCTGCCGTTCCTCCCCGGGCAGTACGTGACCGTGCAGACGGCGCGCTGGCCCCGGGTCTGGCGGACCTTCTCCATCGCCAACGCCCCCCGCAAGGACAACACCCTGCGCTTCCACGTGCGGGCGGTGCCCGGGGGGTGGGTCAGCTCGAGCCTGGTCCGGCACACCCGCATCGGCGACCAGGTCCTGCTCGGGCCGCCGGTCGGGACCATGACGCCGGTGGACTCGGGCCGGGACATGCTCTGCGTCGCCGGGGGCACCGGGCTGGCCCCGCTCAAGGCGATCATCGAGCACGTCGTCGCGTCCGGGCGGCGGCCCCACATCCACCTGCTGTTCGGGGCCCGCAGCGCGTCGGAGTTGTACGACATGCAGGACCTGGTCCGGATGGAGTCGGGCTTCCCGTGGCTGCGGGTGCTGCCCGTGGTGTCGGACGAGCCGGCCTTCGACGGCATGCGGGGCAGGCTGCCGGACGTGATGGAGCGCTTCCATTCCTGGGCGGAACACGAGGTCTACGTCTGCGGGCCGTCCACCATGGTGAACGAGACCGTGCAGCGGCTGCAGGCGTCGGGGGTGCCGCCGGCCCGCATCCACCGGGACACCGTCCAGGGCGAGCCCTGACGATCCGGGGGCGCGGCGGGGCGTCTGCTGGCACGATGGCCACAGGCCGTACAAGGAGGAGGTTCGTCATGGACGCTCTGCTCGCCGTCGGCACCCGCAAGGGGCTGTTCCTCGCGCGATCGAGGGGAGGGGGACCCTTCGAGGTCGAGCCGGTGCGGTTCTCCACGATCGCCGTGCACTCGGTGGCGGTCGACACCCGCCGCGACACGCCCCGCCTGCTCGCCGGCATCGAGTACGGCCACTTCGGCCCGTCCGTCATGTGGTCCGACGACCTCGGGGAGACCTGGCACGAGGCGGGCACGCCGCCGGTCGCCTTCCCCGAGCGCACCGGCGCCGCCCTCGCCCGGGTCTGGCAGCTCCAGCCGTCGCCCACCGAGCCCGACGTGGTCTGGGCGGGCGCCGAGCCGGCGGCCCTGTTCCGGTCGGAGGACCGCGGCGAGACCTACTCGCTCGTCGAGGGCCTGTGGGACCACCCGACCCGGCCCCAGTGGCAGCCGGGGAACGGGGGGCTGTGCCTGCACACGATCGTCCCGCACCCGGACGACCCGAAGTCCATCGCGATCGCCGCGTCGGCCGTCGGGTTCTTCCGCAGCGACGACGGCGGCCTCACCTGGTACCCGTCCAACCGGAACATCCGTGCGCCGTTCCTGCCCGAGGGCGCGCAGTACCCCGAGTGGGGGCAGTGCGTGCACAAGGTCGCCCACCACCCGGCGCGGCCGGAGCGGCTCTACCTCCAGCACCACTTCGGCGTCTACCGGTCCGACGACTTCGGCGCCTCGTGGACCGACATCGGGTCGGGCCTGCCGTCCGACTTCGGGTTCCCGATCGCCGTCCACCCCGACGACCCGGACACGCTGTGGGTGTTCCCGCTGCACGGCGACGTCGACCGCACCCCGGTCGGGCACCGGTACCAGGTCTTCCGCAGCGAGGACGCCGGATCGACCTGGCAGGGCCACTCCACCGGGCTCCCCGAGGGCCCGGTGCACGCCGCGGTCCTCAGGGACGCGATGGCGGCCGGCCCGGCCGGTGTGTTCTTCGGCACGCGCGACGGGGAGGTGTACGGCTCGCGCGACGACGGGGAGACCTGGACGCAGATCGCCCGGCACCTGCCGGACGTGCTGTGCGTCCGCGCGGCGGTGCTCTGAGTGGCCAGGCCCGTCACGATGGTGACGTTCGTGCTGCCCCGGACGTTCCGCCACCTGGCGGGCCACCGGGACGAGGTCCGGGTGTTCGCCGTCGCGGCGGCCGACGAGCAGGCGCCGACGTTGGAGGCCGCCCTCGACACGCTCCGCCGTACCCACCCCTCCCTGGAGGAGCGGGTGCGCGGCGCGGACGGCCGGATACGCCCGTGGATGGGTGTCTACGTGTGCGGGGAGAACGCGCGGCGGCTGGGCGGGCTGTCGTGCGCGCTCCCGCCGGGCGCCGAGATCCACGTCGCCCCCGCGCTGGAGTAGCCGCCCGCGCGGCTACTCAGGTGTGGACGATCAGCCAGGTGGCCACGGCGGTCACCGTGGCGGACCGGTTGCCGATGATGTGGGGGCGGCTGCACGGGAACGTGATCGAGTCGCCCTCGGCCAGTGTGACCACCTCGGTCTCGAACTCGATCGTCAGCTCCCCCCGGGTGACCGTGCCCACCTCGTAGCCCTCGTGCCGGAGGAACCGGCCGTGCTCGGCCGACACGGCCCGCGGCGGGTAGGTGGACTCGAAGAACTCGACGCCGTCGGTGGGCACCGGCGACAGCCTGCGGAAGGTGACGCCGCCGCCCAGCGTGATCGGGGCGACCTCCCAGGCCCTGCGGATGGCGAAGCGCCGCCCCTCCTCCGGCGCCCCGTCTCCCGCGGCCCCCTCCCGGCCGTCTTCCCGGGGCGCCTCCTCGGCCTTCTCGTCGAAGACGGCCGCGAGCGGCACGCCGATCGCCGAGACGTACGCGATCAGCCTGCTGACCGAGGGGCGCATCGTGCCGCGCTCGATCTGGGAGACGGCGCTCGCCGAGATGCCGAGCTCGCGCGCGAGCGCTCGCAGCGACATCCCCGACCGGACCCGGAGCTCGCGGAGCCGCTCGCCGAGGCGCTCACCGGTGATCGCCTCGATGTCCGAAGGGCCGGTCATGTCCTCCACCACGTCACACGAGCTTTACACGGCCGAAATTCCCGGCCCGACGTCAAGGAATACATTAACGGCAACGGTTAAGTGGCCACTTAACAGCGCGCGCTCCCTGATCACGCCCTCCCCCGCACGATACCCCCCAGGGATGCTGAGATGACCGAACACAGCGCACCGCCCCGGCCCCCGGGCCACGACGTCGTGGAGGCTGCCGGCATGCCGGTCGGCGCCGGGCTCGTCAAGCCCGGCTACGACCCCCGGCTCGCCAACGAGGACCTCGCCCCGCTGCGTGAGCAGACGTGGTCCTGGTACAACATCTTCGCCTTCTGGATGTCCGACGTGCACAGCGTCGGCGGCTACGTCACGGCGGGCAGCCTGTTCGCCCTCGGCCTGGCGAGCTGGCAGGTGCTGTTCGCCCTCCTCGCCGGCATCCTGATCGTCAACGTCTTCTGCAACCTGGTCGCCAAGCCGAGCCAGGTCACCGGCGTGCCGTACCCGGTGATCAACCGTGCCGTCTTCGGGGTGCGCGGCGCCAACATCCCCGCCGTCGTGCGCGGGGCGATCGCGATCGCCTGGTACGGCGTGCAGACCTACCTGGCGTCCCAGTCGCTCATCATCATCTTCCTCAA
This sequence comes from Microbispora sp. ATCC PTA-5024, assembly GCF_000511135.2. Taxonomy (NCBI): domain Bacteria; kingdom Bacillati; phylum Actinomycetota; class Actinomycetes; order Streptosporangiales; family Streptosporangiaceae; genus Microbispora; species Microbispora sp. ATCC PTA-5024. The sequence goes on from NZ_KI866522.1 coordinate 699,973, forward strand.
GTTCTGGCCCGCGACGGCGGCCCTGAACGACGTGCGGACGTCCGGGTTCCTCGGCCTCCCCGTGCTCGGCTACATCTGCTACGCGATCCTCTGGGTGGCCCAGGCGTTCGTGTTCTGGAAGGGCATGGAGGCGATCCGCCGGTTCATCGACTGGGCCGGGCCGGCCGTGTACGCCGTCATGCTGGTACTCGCCGTCTACCTGGTCGCCCGGGCCGGCTGGCGCAACATCAGCCTCGACCTGTCCCAGGGCGCCCACCTCGGATTCGCCGAGTCGGTCCCGGTCATGCTGGGCGCGATCGCCCTCGTGGTGTCGTACTTCTCCGGGCCCATGCTCAACTTCGGCGACTTCTCCCGGTACGGCCGGTCGTTCTCCGCCGTGAAGAAGGGCAACCTGCTCGGGCTCCCGGTGAACTTCCTGTTCTTCTCGCTGCTGACAGTGATCACGGCCTCGGCCACCGTGCCGGTCTTCGGCGAGCTCGTCACCGACCCGATCCACACGGTCCAGCGGATCGACACGCCGTTCGCGATCCTGCTCGGCGGGCTGACGTTCGTGGTCGCGACCGTGGGCATCAACATCGTCGCCAACTTCATCTCTCCGGCGTTCGACTTCTCCAACCTCAGCCCGCAGCGGATCAGCTGGCGCACCGGCGGCATGATCGCCGCGGTCGGCTCGGTGCTGCTCACCCCGTGGAATTGGTACGGCAACCCGGACGCCATCCACTACACGCTGGGGCTGCTCGGCGCGCTCATCGGCCCGCTGTTCGGCATCCTCATCGCCGGCTACTACGTCGCGAGCAGGCAGCGGGTGTGGGTGGACGACCTGTTCACCCTCGACCCGGGCGGCCGGTACTGGTTCAGGAACGGCTACAACCCGAACGCGGTCTGGGCGACGGTCGCCGCGGGCGTCCCGGCGATCGTGTCGGTGCTCGCGCCGAAGATGGTCCTCGACCTCGGCCTGACGACGGCCGACCTCACGTGGGTGGCCGACTACAGCTGGTTCGTCGGGTGCGGGCTCGGCTTCGCGGCGATGGTGGTCCTGGAGCGGATCTCGCCGCGCATCGGCGGCCTCGACCGCGACCTCCACCTCGCCGCCGACGGGGCGGCGCCGGCCCGCCCATGACCCGGATCACCGTGATCAACCCCAACACCGCCCGGGCGATGACCGAGACCGTCGGCAGGCGCGCCCGGGCGGTGGCGGCCCCCACCACGGCGGTCGCCGCCGTCAGCCCGCCGATGGGCCCGGAGTCGATCGAGAGCCACTACGACGAGGCGCTGGCCGTCCCCGGTGTGCTGGCGGAGATCGCCGCCGGCGAGCGGGACGGGACCGACGGCTACGTCATCGCCTGCTTCGGCGACCCCGGTCTCGACGCGGCGCGCGAGCTCGCCGCCGGGCCGGTGGTCGGCGTCGCCGAGGCGGCCATGCACGCCGCCAAGCTCATCGGCCGCACGTTCAGCGTCGTGACCACGCTCTCGCGCACCGCCGGGCGGGCCTGGGACCTCGCCCACCGGTACGGCGCCGCGGGCGCCTGCCGGGGCGTGCACGCCTGCGACATCCCCGTCCTCGACCTGGACGGCCCGGGCGCGCGGGAGGCCGTCGCCGATCTGTGCGCGCGGGCCGTGCGGGAGGACGGCAGCGACGTGGTCGTGCTGGGCTGCGCGGGGATGGCCGCGTTCTGCGACGAGGTGGCGGACACGGCCGGCGTGCCGGTGGTCGAGGGCGTGGGCGCGGCGGTCAAGCTGGTCGAGGCGCTGGTGGCGCTCGGCCTGCGGACGAGCCGGCGCGGCGAGTACGCCCCGCCGCCGCCCAAGCGCTACTCCGGCCTGCTCGGCGGCTTCACCGTCGGAGGGGAGGGTCAGACCTTGCGCCAGGCCGGAATCCAGGCGCCGTTCTCGACCACGTAGTCGCCGAACAGCGACGGGGCCTCCTCGCGCATGATCTCGCCGATGCGGTTGAACACGAGGCGGATCTCCTCCTCGGCCCCTTCCGCCGTACGGGACTCGATGGTGTTGCGCAGGGTGCGGACGTTGGCCGTCCAGACGAGGCCGGTGGCGACGCCCTCGGGGGCGAAGCGGCGCATGAACGAGGTGCGATGCTTCTTGTCCGCGAACGGCACCCCCTCGGCGTCGAGCCCGAAGTGCTGGGCCGCCCAGGTCTGGAACTCCTCCATCCGGTCCAGCAGCTCGGTCGCCCGCTTCATCAGCTCGGCGTCCTGCCGGGCCCAGTCGGGGAACCAGAACGGGATGTCGGCCAGCCGGACGAACCGCAGCGACTCCTGGGAGATCGCCACGCCCGGCCGGTGCCGCACCAGCTCGTGGGTGAAGACCCGGGAGACGTTGTGCAGCACGAAGCTGAAGCTGATGTGCTCCAGCACCGACCCGTGGGCCGAGGCCAGGATGTTGCGCAGGTAGGCGTCCTGGTCGGAGCGGATGCGGGTGACGTTCGGGTTCAGGCCCGGCTCGAACGAGCGGTAGCACAGCCGCCCCGCGAACTCCGCCAGGTTCTGCGCGTCGAACTCGCCCCGTTCGAGACGGTCGAGCCAGGACTCGCCGCCGATCTCGTGCAGATAGCGGGCGAGCTCCTCATAGTCCAGCTCGGGCCGGGCGACGAGGAAGACCTCGGGTTCGACGCTGCGCATTCTCGTACCCCTGGTGGTGCTGATAACGACCGTCATAGCAAACCAGATCCACGGCTCAGGCGTGCCGCGGGGTGCCGCTGCGCAGCAGGAAGTCCTCGACGACGAGGGTGGCGGCGCCCAGCGCCACGGCCTCCGGGCCGAGCCGTCCCAGCTCGATGGACACCTGGGCCATCGGCTGGGCCAGCGCGTGCCGGGCGGCGGCGGCCCGGATCTCCGGCAGCAGCGCGCGGCCGAGCAGCAGCCCCGCCCAGCCGCCCACGATGATCCGCTCCGGGTTGAACAGGTTGATCAGGTTGCCGAGCCCCGCGCCGAGGAACGCCACGGCCTCGTCGAGCACCGGGCGGGCGGCGGGGTCGGTCAGCATCGCGGCCAGGGCGCTCTCCTCGTCGCCCCCGGGCAGGTGGCCGGCGCCGTGGCTCGCGAGGATGGCCTCGGCCCCCACGTACGCCTCCAGGCACCCGACCCCGCCGCACCGGCAGGCCCGGCCGTTCACCGCGATCGTGGTGTGGCCCCACTCGCCGGCGCTGCTGGACACGCCCCGGTAGGTGGCGCCGTCGGTGATGATGCTCGCGCCGACGCCGGTGCCGATGAGCGTCATCACGACGTGGCGGGCGCCCACCCCCGCCCCGAACCACAGCTCGGCCTGGCCCATCGTCTGGGCGCCGTTGTCGGCGAAGATCGGGATGGCGGTGCCGGTCCGGAGCCGGTCGCCCAGCGGCACGCCGTTCCAGCCGAAGGCGCGGGCGTGGATGAGCAGCTCGGGGCGCTGCTCCACGATGCCGGGCACCCCGATGCCGATGCCCAGCACCTGAGACTCGTCCACCCCGGCGTCCGCCAGCACCGACCGCAGGCCGGTCAGGATGTGGTCGACGACGACCGAGGGCTCGTGGCGGCGCGGCTCCAGCGCGTACTCCGCCTTGGCCTTCTCCGTCATCGACAGGTCGAACAGCTCCAGCCGGACCCGGGTCTCCCCCACGTCCACGCCGACGACGTAGCCGTACGACTCCTGGACGCGCAGGAGCGTGCGCGGGCGGCCGCCGTCGGAGTCGACGGCGCCGGCCTCGACGACGATCCCGTCGGCGATGAGGTCGCCGACGACGTTGCTCACCGTGGCGGGGCTGAGACCGGTCAGCCGGCTGAGGTCGTGGCGGCTCAGCTCGTGGCCGAAGTAGAGCGTGCGCAGCAGCAGTGACCGGTTCCCCCTGCGCACGTCGCGGAGCGTGCCGCGCTGCGGACGACGCACTGTCCTCACCCCCGCCCCATAATTCAGGTCTTGTACCAAGGCCGCAAGCGGGATGTCAGGTGATGTCCCTGCGAACCGTCGTGGCGGAGGCGACGGCGGCGAACAGGAGGGCGTACCCCGCGAGCACGAGAGCCCCGCCCCACGCGGGCAGCAGGTCGGGCCGGCCGAGCCCGGTGTCGAGGTCCATCCGCATCAGCGCCTGCGCGGCGCCCGCGGGCAGCCACCTGCCCACCGGCTGCAGCACCGGGATCGCGGTGAGGATCTGCTCGATCACGTACGTCCAGACCACGGCCCCGACGATGGCGGCCACCTGGTTGCGCACGAGCGCCCCCAGGCCGATCCCGAACAGCGCGTACAGCGCGAAGGCGGCCAGCAGCCCGACGGTGGTCTGCGGGAGGTGCGAGGCGGACGGGGAGAACGTGCCGCCGGACAGGATCACGGCCGGGATCACCGTGACGGCCTCCAGCAGCAGAACGGCCACCCCGAACAGCAGGCCCGCGATCACCCCGGCCAGCAGCTTGGCGGCCACCACCGGGAACCGCCGCGGCGTGGTGAGGAACGTGCCCGTGATGGTCTGGTAGCGGTACTCGGCCGTCATCATCACGACGCCGAGGATCGTCACGAGGATGGTCCCGCTGGAGCCGCTCCCCCAGGCCAGCTGGGCCCACTGCGGGGTGTCGCGGGCGGGCAGCCCCGCCGCCCCGTTCTGCGTCACCCCGGCGAACGCGATCGCGAAGCCGAGGAAGAGCGCGATCAGCAGCAGCATGACGAGCAGGAGGACCCACCACAGCCGGGTCGTGAACAGCTTCTGCAGCTCGGCCCTGATCAGCGCGGTCATCGCTCCTCCGTGAGATCCAGGAAGACCTTCTGTAGGTCGGTGCGCTCCTCGACCAGCTCACGCAGCGCCACCCGGCGGTCGAGGGCGATCCGGCCGACCTCCTCGGCGGTCAGGCCGCGCACCCGCAGCAGGCCGTCCTCCACCCGCTCGACGGCCCCTCCGGCCGTCTCGAGGGCCGGGCCCAGATCCGCCGCGTTCGCGGCGCCCACGCGGACCACGGACCGTCCGTTGCTGGTCAGCTCGGCCAGCGTGCCCTGCCGGACGAGCCGGCCGCGGGCGATGATCACCACGTTGTCCACGGTCTGCTCCACCTCGGACAGGACGTGGCTGGACACGAGCACGGCCGCGCCCTGCTCGTGGGCCAGGTGCCGCAGGAATCCGCGCAGCCACTCGATCCCCGCGGGATCGAGGCCGTTGGCGGGCTCGTCCAGGATGTAGACGCGCGGCCGGCCGAGCAGCGCGGCGGCCAGCGCGAGCCGCTGCCGCATGCCGAGCGAGAAGCCCAGCACGCGCTTGCCGGCCGCGTCGGCCAGGCCGACCTGGGCCAGCGCATCGTCCGCGCGGGCCTGCGGCAGCCCGGCCGCCGTGCACAGGACCCGCAGGTGGTTGCGGGCCGTCCGGCCCGGGTGGAAGCTCGTGGCCTCCAGGACGGCCCCCACCTCGGTCAGCGGCGCCGTCAGGGACGCGTAGGGCCTGCCCCCGACCAGCGCCCGCCCCGAGTCGGGGGCGACCAGGCCGAGCAGGCAGCGGAGGGTCGTCGTCTTGCCCGCGCCGTTGGGGCCGAGGTACCCGGTCACCGAGCCGGCCTCGACCGTGAACGAGACGCCGTCGACCGCCCTCACCGGTCCGAACGTCTTCACAAGATCGTGGATCTCTATCGCAGCCATCGGGCCGATTATCGCGCCCAGGACGGACGGGTTCCTCCTCTTCAAGGATGATCCGTCCGCCCCGGCCCGTGCCGCGGCTCCCCTCGGGCAAGTGATCAGCAGGACCGCCGCCGCCGCTCATCGGCGTGCCTTCCCCGCTCATCGCCATAGGACGTGCGCTCGCTCAGCCTTCCTCGTCGTCCCCGCGCCGGCGGAACCTGGCGATCTCGCCGGAGAGCCTGCCCGTCACCGATCTGGCCCGGCCGAGGGTCTCGTTGCCGAGGTGCCGGGCGGCGTCGACACCCTCCGCTCCTGTCTCGAGCACCTTGTCCCTCACCTCCGCGGCCGCCTCCACCCAGCGTCTCGCCTCCAGCGACCGCCGATGGCGCTCGATCCCGAGCCGTCCGTGGAACTCGACGACGGCGATCGCGACATGGTTGCTCGAATGCACCAGAGCCCGGGACGCGGAGGGGTGCAGCAGCACCTTCGTGTTGGCCATGCCCGCGGCCGCGTCCATCCGGGCCATCAGACGCTCGGTGCTCCGTGAGATGAGTTCCAGCCGGTTCTGCCGTGCGGCCCGAATCCCGAGGCGATGCCGGTCCAGCTCCTCCGCAGACGCGTCCAGCACCCGGTCGAGTTCGAGCACGGCGATCGCGTCCTGCAGCTGGAAGCAGCGAGCCAGAACGGCGAGCCACTCCTGGACCTTGACCTCGGCCTCCTTGGACGTCTCCGCGAGTTCAGCGATCTTCGTCGTGTGCTCCATCTTCTCGGCGAGCGCGTCGAGCCGGCGCAACGCGTACGCCTGGGTTTTCGCGATCGTCACCGGAGTGGCCTGCACCTTCGACCACGTGACCTCGGAGACCCGGCCCACCTGCTCCCGGATGGTCATGGCCTCCTCGATCACGAGGTCCACTCCGATCATGTCCGCCAGCACGGCGTCCTTCTGGGCGCGGAGCACGTCGTCGACCTTCTCGTCGATCGCGGCGAGATAGTCGGTGATCTCGTCCATGGTCTGCCGCATCGCGAGCTGCGCCATGAGCCCCGCGGCGCCGGCCAGGAACGCCGGGTTGGTCAGAAGCGATCCGGGCGTCCTCGCCAACTCCAGGAGTCCCTTGATCTTGCCGTTCTCCGTCAGCACGGCACGGCTGACACCCGGCTCCGAACCTGTCATCAGGTTGTACTTCTTCATCGCGTGCGCGGACTGCTCGGTCAGCTTCACCCAGCGGCCTGAGTTCGCGGCGATCTCGGAACCCGCCCGTGCGACTCCGGCCCCGGTACGGAAAACAGATCGGAGCCGTTTCAGCCCGAGGTCCTTCGACGACAGTCCCTCGGAGACGAGGAACCGCTCGACGGCCGCCGGACTCCCGATGACCGCCAGGCCGTCGCCGTCGCTGATCAGCTCGATCTCGTCATCCATCGTCGGCTCCTGACGCGTGGGGGGAAACCCGGCTCCTCACAGGTGAGGGTGGAGTCGGGGTGCACGTGGCGATGCGGGAGTGGGGTGTCGAGGCCGTCCAGGATGGGAGTTCATCGCTCACCGTCCGGGGAGGACCTCGACGCGCCCCAACGCTACCGTCGGCGGCCCCTGACCTGATCGCGTTCCGCAGCATCACGGAGATCGGATCCGAGACGACGTCTCGTGCGGGTACGCCCCGATCCGTCTGTCCCGTAACGCCCTCGCGATCCGCAGGGCGATTCAGAGGCGGTAGACGCGGCGGGCGTTGCCGGAGCCGATCATGTGGGCGATCCTGGCCGCGTCCGCCGGGCTCCACTCCCCCTCGGCCAGGCGCCCGGCGATCGCGCGGGCGAGGCCCCTGCGGTGGTAGAGCGCCCCGAGGTGGCACAGCTCGGCCGCGCCGTAGCAGTCCGAGCTGAACATCTGCTTGTGGAACGGCGCCAGCTCCAGCAGGTCGGCGACGACGCGGGCCGACCCGGCCGCCGTGTGCGTGAGCGCCAGCCCCACGTCCACGTAGACGTGGGGGAAGACGCTCGCGAGGTAGGCCGCCTGCCGGTGGTAGGGGTAGCAGTGCAGCAGGACGACCGGCACGCCGATGGGCGCGAGCGCCCGCAGGAACCCGGTCAGCACCGCGGGGTCGGCCCGGTGCAGGTCGACGTCGTCGTCCCCGAAGCCGCAGTGGAACTGCAGCGGCAGGCCACGCTCCCGGGCGACGTCGACGGCCGCCCACAGCAGGTGCCGGACGAGCACCGGGTCGTCGAGCCGCCGTTTGGGGTCGGCCAGGCGCCGTCCGGCGGCCGCGATGACGCTCCCCCGCGACGGCCGGGACGGGTCGAAGTCGAGCCCGCACCGGTAGGCGGCGATCGACTTCAGCCCGGCGGCGCGCGCGGCCCGCGCGGCCAGCTCCTCGCGGAGCGTCCCGGTGTACTCCACGGCCGACAGCCCGGCCTCGGCGACGTCCTGCTCGATGCGTTCCAGCCGGACGATCTCGTCGGCCGCCGCACCGCCCAGGCGCCCCATCTCGGCGGGCGTGAGCAGGCCGGGCGCGTCGAGTCCGGTGTCGACCAGGAACGCCGCGACGCCGGCCGCCCGAAGCAGGCGCCGGTTGACCTCGCCGGCGCCGAGCTCGGACCGCCGGGACAGGTAGACGGCCGGGGAGGCGTGCGGCTCCAGGCCGAGCACGGGCGCGCACCACCGCCGGATCGCCGCGCCCACGGGGGTGTCGAAGTGCGTGGTCCCCGGTGGGGCGGGCGCGCCCGACTCCGTGATCATGAGCTCGAACTCGGACCTCGACGGGTCGTCGCGCCGCACGCCGTGGCAGTGGTGGTCCACCATGGGCGCGAGCAGCGCCGCGCGCACCGGGTCGGGAAGATCCGCGGGCAGCACGTCGTCGGGTCGCGTCTCCGGCACGGGAGTGGACTCTACGGGCTGCCGGCACGGCCGGGCGCGGCTTTCCCTCCTCTTTACACGCCCGCCTCGCCGGCGCCGGGCGCGCGGGAAAACCCGTCGACGCCCGGCCCGGGGCCCGGCTACGGTGGCCGTCCCACGTCGTACGGAGGTGCTCTCCATGCCCGCGACCGCCGCGCCGCCGACCGCCGTCCGTACCCATGACGTGAGGAATGCCGAAGTGGACCTGCCACGTGAGTTCACCGTCCGCGAGAGCGGCCATCGGATCCACAACCCGTTCACCGGCGAGAAGCTCGCTCTCCTGGGCCGGGCCGTCCGGCTGCGGCCGGGGACGACCGTGCTCGACCTCGCCTGCGGCAGCGGCGAGATGCTCTGCACCTGGGCGCGCGACCACGGCGTCGCCGGCACCGGGGTCGACATCAGCACCGCGTTCCTGACCGGCGCCCGGGAGCGGGCGGCCGAGCTCGGCGTGACCGGCCAGGTGACGTTCGTCCACGGCGACGCCTCCGGGTACGTCGCGGACGAGCCGGTCGACGTCGCCGCCTGCCTCGGGGCGACCTGGATCGGCGGCGGCGCCGCCGGCACCGCCGCCCTGCTCGAACGCAGCCTGCGCCCCGGCGGGCTGCTGCTCGTCGGGGAGCCGTTCTGGCGGAGGGACCCGCCGGACCAGGCGACCGTCGAGGGCTGCCACGCCTCCGCCAAGGAGGACTTCCACGATCTTCCCGGGCTGGTGGCGCTGTTCGGCGGCCTCGGATTCGACGTGGTCGAGATGGTCCTCGCGGACGAGGACAGCTGGGACCGGTACGCGGCGGCGCAGTGGCTCACCGTACGGACCTGGCTGGACGCCAACCCGGACGACGAGCTGGCCCCCGCGATGCGGGCTGAGCTGGACGGCGCCCCGCTGCGGCACGTCCGGTACGTACGGCCGCACCTGGGCTGGGGCGTCTTCGCCCTCATACGGCGATAGCGGAGCCTCCGGGCGCCCCGGCGGGGCGCCCGGAGCAGCCGTCACGAGCAGAGGCGCAGCACGTTGGCGATGATCCGGGCCCCGGCAGCGCCCTCGGTGGTGAGGATCGACTCCGGGTGGAACTGCACGCCGAACCGCCGGTTCTCCACGTCCTCGATGGCCATGGCCGCGCCGTCCGGCGTCACCGCGGTGACCCGGAAGCCCCGCACTCCGGGCGTCTTGGCGTGCAGCGAGTGGTAGCGGGCCGCGACGAACTCGGCCGGCAGGCCGTCGAGCACGGCGCTGTCACCCTCGCGCCGCACCCGGCCGCGCTTGCCGTGCTCCGGGTACGGCAGGAGCTCCAGCGTGCCGCCCGCGTGCTCGACCATGGCCTGGAGACCGAGGCACACGCCGAAGACCGGGAGGTTCCGGGCGTACAGCGCCTCGACGAGGGCCGAGCAGCCGAAGTCGGAGGGCCAGCCCGGGCCGGGCGACAGCACGACGAGCGTCGGCGCGATCTCCTCGATCATCTCCAGCGGGAAGCCGTGCCGCAGCGTCACCACGGAGGCGCCCTGCTGCCGGAAGTAGTCGGCGAGCGTGTTGACGAACGAGTCCTCGTGGTCCACGAGGAGGACGGTGTGGCCCTCGCCCGGCCGGTCGGCCGGCCCGCCGGCGACCTTCTCGACGGCCGGGCGCGCGGCCGCCTCCAGCGCGCCGAGCAGGGCGCTCGCCTTGAGCTCGGTCTCCCGCTCCTCGGCCTCCGGGTCGGAGTCGAACAGCAGGGTGGCCCCGGCCCGCACCGTCGCGACGCCGTGCCGGATCTGGGCGGTGCGCAGGGTGAGCCCGGTGTTCATCGAGCCGTCGAACCCGATGAAGCCGACGGCGCCGCCGTACCAGCGGCGGGTGGTCTCCTCGTGGTCCTCGATGAACTGCATGGCCCAGGTCTTGGGCGCGCCGGTCACGGTCACGGCCCACATGTGGGTGAGGAACGCGTCGAGCGCGTCGAACTCGGGGCGCAGGCGGCCCTCGATGTGGTCGACCGTGTGGATCAGCCGGGAGTACATCTCGATCTGCCGGCGGCCGATCACCTGGACGCTGCCGGGGACGCAGATGCGCGACTTGTCGTTGCGGTCCACGTCGGTGCACATCGTGAGCTCCGACTCCTCCTTCACGCTGGACAGGAGCGTGCGGATGGCCTCGGCGTCCTCCACCGGGTTGGCGCCCCGGGCGATCGTGCCGGAGATCGGGCAGGTCTCCACCCGGTCGCCGGTCACCCGGACGTACATCTCCGGGGACGCGCCGACCAGGTGCTCGCCCTCGCCGAGGTTCAGCAGGAACTCGTACGGCGCGGGGTTGCCGGTGCGCAGCGAGCGGTAGAAGGCGGCCGGGTCGGGGCAGGTGGAGTGGAACACCTGGCCGGGCACGACCTCGAACAGGTCGCCCCGGACGAACTTCTCCTTGGCCTTGGCGACGACCTCGGCGTAGCTGCCCTTCTCCGGGTCGGGCGGGACGGCGGCGGGCGTGACCAGCGGGACGGTCTCGCCGGTGCGCTCCAGGCCGTGCGTGGAGACGCCGTCGACGGTGAACTCGTAGACGACCTCGGTGCTCGTCTCCTTGACCCGGTCGATCACCACGAGCCGGTCGGGCAGGTGCAGGACGAGGTCGCGCTGGTCGGCGGGGCGGGTCAGCCGGTACCGGATCGGCTCGAACTGGAACGCCAGGTCGTAGCCGAAGGCGCCGTACAGGCCGAGGTGCGGGTCGTCCCCTCCGAACGCGGCGATGATCTCGCGGATCGCCGTGAACACCGTGGGGCGGCGGCTGCGCATCTCCTCGGGCAGCAGGTCCTCCGACTCGGGCACGTGGACCTCGACGAAGCCCGGACCCGGCTCGGCCACCGGCTTGCCCGCGGCCAGCAGGCACGACGCGATCACCGGCAGCACGACCTGGCCGCGCTCGTTCAGCGCCCGGGCCGAGATCCGCCGTCCCCGTGCGACGACCTCGACGCAGGGATCGACGTAGCCGAAGGCCCATCGGCTGTACCGGCCGGGGTAGTCCATGCCGGAGGAGAACGCCCCGCCGCGGCGCTCGCCCAGCGCCGTGACGATCTCCTCCAGCGCGGCCTCGGGAACCGGGCGCACGCCGCGCTCGACCGCGACGCCGCCGGCCGTGGTATATCCGCTGATCTCCACTGTCCACGCCCCTTTTGACGTATGCCCCGGGGGCGGACATACAGAAGGCCGCCTCTCGGGGCGGCCGGTTCACTCCTGTGTGAATGCGAAAACGCCGCCTGCTAGCGGCGCCACCACTGGGAAGGTGCAAGGGTTCGCATGCGGTAAGGGTAGCGGCGGACGGCACGATCTTGCAATCCGGCGGGCGGCGGGCACCTCTACGAATAGATATTCTGTTACTGGCCGGTAAAGGTGGGGTACCGGTCACTGTAGAGGAGGTGGCATGGTCGACCTGCCGGCTCGTCTTCCCGTCAACGGGGCCCGCCACGGTCCCGCGGCCCGCCGGGTCAGGGTGCGGCGCGACGTGCCCGTCCCGATGCCCGACGGCGTGACGCTCCTGGCCGATCACTACGCCCCGGTCGGCGCCGACGGGGCCCCTGCGATCCTGATCCGCACGCCGTACGGCCGGGCGGGCCTCATCGGCTGGATGTACGGCTGGACGTTCGCGCGGCACGGCTTCCAGGTGGTCCTGCAGAGCTGCCGGGGCGGCTTCGGCTCCGGCGGCAGGCTCGACCCGCTGGCCGACGAGCACGACGACGGCCTCGCGACGGTCGAGTGGATGCGCCGCCAGCCCTGGTACGGCGGGAGCTTCGCCATGCACGGCCCTTCCTACCTCGGCTACAACCAGTGGGCCATCGCCGCCGAGACCCCCGACCTGCGGGCCATGGCCACCCAGGTGACGGCCTCGTGCTTCCGCGACGCCGCGTACGTCGGAGGCGCGTTCGCGCTGGAGTCGACGCTGATCTGGACCACGCTGACCGCGCACCTCGACGGGCGGCTCGGCGGCGTGGCGGCGTTCACCGCGCCGCGCCGCACGCGGCGGGCCGTGCTGTCGGGACGGCCGCCGTCCGAACTCGACGTGCTGTCGGCGGGCCGGCCGCTGCCGTTCTTCCGCGAGCTCATCGAGCACCACGGCCGGCCCGTCTCGCCGTACTGGGAGCGGCGGGACTTCTCGGCCTCGGTCGGCAGGGTGGAGGCCGAGGTCACCATGACCGGCGGGTGGTACGACGTGTTCCTGCCGTGGCAGCTCAAGGACTACGCGGCGATGCGGGCGGCCGGGCGGCGGCCCCACCTCACGATCGGGCCGTGGTACCACGCCGACATCCGGCACGGCAGGGCCGCCAACGCCGACGCCCTGGCCTGGTTCCGCGCCCACCTGCTCGGCGACCCGTCCGGCCTGCGCCCCTCGCCGGTGCGCCTCCACATCACCGGAGCGGACGAGTGGCGCGACTACCCCGACTGGCCGGTGCCGGGCGCGCGGCCGCGGCGCTGGCACCTCCAGCCCGGGGGCGCCCTGTCCACGGACAACCCCGCGGGCGGGGAGCCGGACCGGTACCGGTACGACCCCGCCCATCCCACCCCCGTCATCGGCGGGCCGGTGCTCATCGGCAACTCCGAGCCGCGCGACAACCGGCGGCTGGAGGCCCGGCGGGACGTGCTCGTCTACACCTCCGAGGAGCTGGCCGAGGACACCGACGTGATCGGCCCGGTGCGGGCCGAGGTGTACGCGCGGACCGGCCGGGAGCACGCCGACATCGTCGTCCGGGTCTGCGACGTCCACCCCGACGGCGCGTCGATGAACGTGTGCGAGGGGGTGCGCCGGCTCACCCCGGCCGACCGGGCCGACGCGGACGGCGTGCGGTGCGTCGAGGTGGACCTGTGGCCGGTCGGCCACCGGTTCCTCCGGGGCCACCGGATCCGCGTGCACGTGGCCAGCGGGGCCTACCCCCGCATCGCCCGCAACCCCGGCACGGGCGTCCCGCTGGGCGACGGCTCCCCCATGGTCGCCTCCGACCAGGAGATCCTGCACGACCCGGCCCATCCGTCGGCCGTGGTGCTGCCCCACGTCTGACCGCCGGACACCCGCCCGGCCCGTCGGGGGCCGTCGCTCGCCGCGCCAACACGACCGTTCGGCGATCTGTGACACCGGTGTGACGTGCGCAACTTTACGCTGCGCCCTAACCCGTGTCCGATCCGATTGGAGAGTGCGTTGACCACCCCCCGCACCGACCGCAGCGATCGCAGCCCCTGGAACTGGCTGCTCCTGCTGCCGATCGCGATCCCGCTCCTCACACCCCTGTACAACGCCGACGAGCCGCGCCTGTTCGGCATCCCGCTGTTCTACTGGCTGCAGCTCGCGTTCATCATCCTCGGCGTGGCCACCACCACCCTCGTCTACCGGCTGACGAGGAGGGCCCGGTGACCACCGAAATCGTCATCTTCGCCGTCCTGTTCCTGCTCGTCAGCGGGCTGGGATTCGTCGCGGCCCGCTGGCGGCGGCCCGGCGACCTGGCCAGCCTGCACGAATGGGGGCTCGGCGGGCGCAGCTTCGGCTCGTGGGTCACCTGGTTCCTCGTCGGCGGCGACCTCTACACGGCCTACACGTTCGTGGCCGTCCCCGCCCTGGTGTTCGGCGCGGGCGCCACGGGTTTCTTCGCGGTCCCCTACACGGTGATCGTCTACCCCATGGTGATGCTCGTGCTGATCCGGTTGTGGTCGGTCTCGCACGTCCACGGGCTGGTCACCCCAGCCGACTTCGTGCGGGCCCGGTTCGGCTCGTCCACGCTGGCGCTGCTGGTGGCGATCACCGGCATCGTCGCGACCATGCCGTACATCGCCCTGCAGCTCGTCGGCATCGAAGCCGTCCTGAAGACGATGGGCGTGACCGGCGACCTGCCGCTGATCATCGCCTTCGCCATCCTGGCGGCGTACACCTACCAGTCCGGGCTGCGCGCGCCCGCGCTGATCGCGTTCGTCAAGGACTCGCTGATCTACCTGGTCATTCTTGTCGCGATCATCTACATCCCGGTCAAGCTGGGCGGATGGGGGTCGGTCTTCGACGCGGCGAAGGCCAAGTTCGACGCGACCCCGGCGCCCGGCGACGGCATCCTGCTCAACTCGTCCAACCAGCTCCAGTACGTCACGCTCGCCCTGGGCTCGGCGCTCGCGCTGTTCCTCTATCCACATAGCGTCACCGGGGTGCTCGCATCGCGCGACCGCAATGTGATCAAGCGGAACATGTCGGCCCTGCCCGCCTACAGCCTGCTGCTCGGCCTGATCGCCCTGCTCGGGTACATGGCGATCGCGGCGGGGATCACGCCGATCGGCAAGGACACCAACACGGTCATCCCCAAGCTGTTCGACGCGGTGTTCCCCGACTGGTTCACCGGCGTGGCGTTCGCCGCCATCGGCATCGGCGCACTCGTGCCGGCCGCCATCATGTCGATCGCCGCGGCGAACCTGTTCACCCGCAACATCTACCGGGAGTACTTCAAGCGGGACGCCACCGACGCTCAGGAGGCCAAGGTCAGCAAGATCGCCTCACTGGTCGTGAAGGTTGGCGCGGTGCTGTTCATCCTGCTCATCGACCCGCAGTTCTCGATCGACCTCCAGCTCATCGGCGGCGTGATCATCCTGCAGACCCTGCCGTCGGTGGGCCTCGGCCTGTTCACCCGCTGGTTCCACCGGGCGGGGCTGATCGCGGGCTGGATCGCGGGCATGGGGACGGGCCTGGTGCTGCTGTACAACATCGCCAACCCCGCCAACAACCACGCGCACTTCGGCAGCTCCGCCTTCCCCCTCAAGCAGCTCGGCCTCGACACGAAGATCACGATCTACGCCGGGTTCCTCGCGCTCATCGTCAACCTCGTCGTGGCCGTGCTCGCCACCCTGGTCGCCCGGGCGATGAAGGCGGCCGACGGCCCCGACGCGACGCAGCCGGACGACTACCACGCGGACCAGGGCGACCCCCGCGTTCACGACCTGGAGGTCGCGAGCTCGACCTGACCCCAGGAGGGGCACAGCGAGGCCCCGCCCTCTCCGTGCGGAGAGGGCGGGGCCTTCAAAGGGGCGTTCGTCCGGCGTCCCGGACGTCATCCCCTGGTGGTCGCCGAGGTCGTGGCGCGGGCCCGGCCCGCCGTCTGCCCGGCCCGCTCCCTCTCCTGGTCCTGCCGCGCGGTCCTGGAGACGTCCTCCAGTTCGTGCGCGGTCTGCTGGAACTCCTCCGCGGCCTCGCGGCTCATCATGCTGACGAGCTTGCGGCCACGGACGGCCATGTCCTCGTAGACCTCGTTGGCCTTGGCGAGAGCGTAGGGGCCGACGCCCGCGAGGGCGCAGAACGGCTTGGACGTAGTGATCTTCTTGACCGGCATGGCCATCGGCACTGGGTCACCCTCCGTGCAGTCGGGTCGAACGGAATGCTCAAAGCGGGAACCGGCCCCGCTCCCAGAAGGTGGGAGCGAGGCCGTTGAGACGTTCTCCAGGGTCATCCGTGCGCGGGCTTTCCTGGATGAGCGCCCGCTTCCCCCGATGAGGGCGCTCGCCATGTGCATGCCACACACCGGCTCTGCGGACACCTGGGAATCCGAAAAGAGCCCGCAAACGGCCGCGGCCGGCGCGATCAGTGGACGCGGGTCCTGGTGGTCCCGCACCGGGCGCAGCGGAAGGTGACGATCCGGCCGATCGTCTCCACGGAGATCCATCGGTGGCGTATGCACGGCACCGCCTCCCACTGCCCCGGGCGTCGCCGTTCGAACGATGCGATCAGCCCCGGGCTGGGAGCCCTTCCGGCGCACCGCGCCGCGGGTCCCGGACCGTCCGCACAACGCCGCCGGGCCCCCTCGGCGGGGGCCCGGCGGAAGGTACGGCGGAGGCGGAGCGGAGACGCGGTCAGCCCGGGGTGTTGTCGGCCTCCGCCCGGCGGGCGTCGAAGTCCTCGTCGGGGACGACCAGCTCGTTGACCGCGATCCCGGCCTCGCCGGCGACCGCCGCGAGCTCCGAGCCGAGCGACTCGTGCGGCGCCGCCCGGTGGCCGCGGCGCAGCGGGCCGGTCAGCACCGACGCCACCGCGGCGACGAGGCAGGCGGCCACGGCGAACCAGAAGGCGATCACGAGGCCCTGGTGGAACGGCCCCGCGATGAGGTGCGGGAAGAACTCCTTGCTCGTCAGGCGGCTGCCCCCGTCCGGCAGCCCGCCCAGCACGCCGTCGAGCAGTTCCCGGAACGGGTTGTAGCCGAGGAACGCCGCGAACAGCACGGCGATGGGCGGGAGGTGGGCGATGCCCTGCGCCGTGGCGTCCGGGACCCCCTGGCGTACCAGCTCGTCGTGCATCGCGGGCGGCAGGGAGTGCGACAGGCCCGCCACCATCAGGCTGAAGAAGACGCCGATGGACAGCACCATCGACGAGTTCTGGAACGTGGCCGTCATCCCGGCGCCGACGCCGCGCGACTCGGCGGGCACGGAGTTCATGATCTCGGCGCGGTTGGGAGAGGCGAACAGGCCGGAGCCGATGCCGTTGATCAGGATGAGCAGCGCGAAGACGCCGTAGTTGAAGTCGGTGGGCAGGGCCATCAGCGCGAAGAAGCTCGCCGCCGTGATGATCGCCCCGCCGACCGTGAAGTTCCGCGGCCCGAAGCGGTCCGACAGCCAGCCGGAGACGGGCGCGGACAGCAGGAACCCGATCGTCAGCGGGATCATGTAGATGCCCGCCCACAGCGGGGTCTCCTCGAAGCTGTAGCCGTGCAGCGGCAGCCAGATCCCCTGCAGCCAGATGATCAGCATGAACTGCAGGCCGCCGCGCCCCAGGGCGGTGAGCAGGCTCGCGATGTTGCCCGCGAGGAAGGCCCGCGAGCGGAACAGCGAGAGCCGGAACAGCGGCTCGGCCACCCTCGTCTCGATCCAGGCGAACAGCGCCAGCAGCGCCACCCCGCCCACCAGCGCCGCGAGGACCCAGGGGTTCGCCCAGCCCATCACGCTGGTCCCGTACGGCTGGATGCCGTAGGTGATGCCGACCAGCAGGACGATCAGGCCGACGGCGAAGGTGGCGTTGCCCCACCAGTCCATCCGGGCCGGCCGGCGCACGCCGTTGTCACGCAGCTTCACGAACGCCCAGATCGTGCCGAACACGCCGAACGGCACCGACACCAGGAAGATGGCCTTCCAGCTCACCGGGGCCAGGACGCCGCCGATGACCAGCCCGAGGAACGACCCGGTGATTCCGGCGATCGAGTTGATGCCGAGGGCGGTGCCGCGCTGGTGCGACGGGAACGCGTCGGTCAAAATCGCCGTCGAGTTGGCGAACAGCAGGGCGCCCCCGATGCCCTGCACGATGCGCCAGCCGATCAGCCACAGCGCGCCGGCGCTGCCCTCCAGCCAGGTGACCGACAGCAGGATCGAGCACACGCTGAAGACGGCGAACCCCATGTTGTACATGCGGACGCGGCCGAACATGTCGCCCAACCGGCCGAACGTCACCACCAGCACGGCGGTGACGACCATGAAGCCCATCATCATCCACAGCAGATAGCCGGTGTTGCCGGGGTCCAGCGGGTTGAGGTGGATGCCGCGGAAGACGTCCGGCAGGGCGATGAGCACGATGGACTGGTTGATCATGACCATCAGCACGCCGAGCGTGGTGTTGGACAGCGCGATCCACTTGTAGCTCGAGGGCGGTTCCGACACGGGCGATGTTCCGCTTGGGGATGTTTTCGCTACGGCCACTGACCGCTTCTCCTCCTCATTCGTCCGCTCATATCGGCGGACCAACAGTTAGTTAGCGGAACTAAATTACCCTGAACGGATGACGGGCACGTTTCACCCCGTTCCGGGGCGGCTCACTCCGGCGCCCTGACCGTCCCGATGCCGAGCGTGCTCTGGGCCGGGAGCATGCCCGACGTGAACACCGCGCCCAGGAGCGGCTGGAGGCACGCGGCCAGCCGTTCGGCCTTGTCCGCGCCCAGGGCCTGCCACGGCCCGGCGGCCGCCTCGTCCGTCATCCGCTCGACCCGGTCGCGCAGGGCGCGGCCCGCCTCGGTCGCGGCGCCGTCCTCTCCGACCAGGCCGCGCGCGGCGAGCCGCTCCCGGGCCGCCGCCCACTCCTGCTCGGTCCAGCCGCGCCCGGCGAAGTTGGCGACGGGGGCCGCGCCGACGGCGGCGAACGACACGAGCGCCTCGCAGCCGTCGAGCCCGGCGGCCAGGAGAGCGGCGAGGTGCCCGTCGCCCCGATGCTCGCGGAGCACCGTCACGGCCTGCCAGAGCGCCAGGTGCGGCTCGTCCGGCCAGGGGAGGTCGAGGTTGGCGGCGGCGAGCGGCCTGCCGGGGACGGCGGAGCCCTCCGCCGCCCTCCGCGCGAGATCGGCGGCCTCGGCGATCTCCGGGGACGTCACGCCCTCGTCGCCGAGCAGCGCCCGCAGCGTCCGGTCCATGGCGACCAGGCGCGTCTCCAGCACGCGGGAGGGCGCCGCGACCGACCACACGGCCGGCACGTGCCGCGCCACCGCCGCCGGGCTGAAGCTGTAGTAGGCCGCCGTCACCAGGGCCGGTCCGGCCGCGCCCAGCGGAGCCGTCCGGTAGGCGAAGTAGGACGGCCAGCGGGACTCGACGTCGTACCCGAGGGCCGCCGCCTCCTCGAAGGCCTGCGGCGCGAAGTAGAGGGTCGCGTGGACCGGCTCGATCTGGTGCCACATCCGCCGGGCCAGCCGGGAGAACTCGCTCATCGTCGTCCGCCTTCACGTTCATTGGATAGCAGCGCTATCTAATCATGTCGCGGCAGGGGACGCATCCGATTTCTCGGGCGATTTCGCGAGAAGAGCGGGCGGCCCGTGGGGCGGCTCAGGCCTCGAGCGCGCCGGCGATGACGTCGACGAGGCTGTCCACGACGGTGTCGCGGTCGAGGCCGGGGTTCTCCAGCCACCAGTCGCCGATGGCCTGCACCATGCCGACGAACGCGTGCCCGAGCACCTGGGCGCGGGCGGGATCGGCCACCCCTCCCTCGGCGAGGACCGACCCCAGCTCCACCCCGACGCTGCGCACGATCGCGGCCATCTGGGTGTGTGTACGGCTGTCCTCGGCGCTGGCCCGGTGGAACAGGAAACGGTAGAGGTTCGGGTTCGCCGAGATCGTGTCGAGGTACGCGCTGATGGTTGCCCGCGCCCTGGCCCGGGGGTCGGCCATGGCCTTGGCGAACTCCGGCCGCAGCAGCTCGATCACAACGCGCGTGTGACGCTCGGCCAGCGCCTGGTAGAGACCGCTCTTGTCCCCGAAGTGCCGATAAAGGATCGGCTTGGTGATCCCCGCCTCGGACGCGATCGCCGCCATCGACGCCTCGGGCCCCTCCCTGCGGATCACCCGGTCGGCCGCGTCCAGCAGCTCCCGCCGCCGCTCCGGGCTCCGGCCGCCGCGCTCAGCTGTGCCGACCGTCATGACCTCAGCATAGGTGCCGTACGGCCGCCGTCCCGGCCGAGTCACGCGGTCCGCCGCACCCGGCTCCCTCCGGACGGCGATCGCCGTGCCGATCGCTCCGGTAATGTGCCGCTCGCGGGTTTCCGCCAGGTCTGGAGGTGGCAGGTGGACGAGGCGGGCGCGCCGCTGGTTCCGGGCTACGAGGTGCGCGGCGTCCTCGGGCAGGGCGGCTTCGGGATCGTCTACCGCGCCCGCCAGCTGGCCGTCGGCCGGGAGGTCGCCCTCAAGGTCGACAACCGGGTGCTGGTCTCCGACCGCGACCGCCGCCGCTTCATGCGCGAGGTGACGTCCGCAGGCGCCCTGTCCGGTCACCCGCACGTGGCCGACGTGTACGACGCGGGCGTGCTGCCGGACGGCCGGCCGTACATGGTGCTGGAGCTGTGCCCGAACGGCTCGCTCGCCGACAGGCTGCGCGCCGAGGGGAGGCTCGCCGCGTCCGAGGTGCGCGACATCGGCGTCAAGATAGCCGACGCGCTGGCCGCCGCCCACGCCGCGGGCGTCCTGCACCGCGACGTGAAGCCGGCGAACATCCTCGTGAACTCGTACGGCATGGTGGCCCTGTCGGACTTCGGGCTCGCCACGATGCCGGGGCAGGGCGGCGCCGGGCCGGGCGAGGTCTCCGTGACCCGCGAGTCGCTCACCCCCGCCTACGCGCCGCCCGAGGCGTTCGACCTGACCGAGCCGACGCCGGCCGCAGATGTGTACGCCCTCGCCGCGACCCTGTACGCGCTGCTGAGCGGCCGTCCCCCGCGGTTCCCCGAGAGCGGCGTGGTCAACATCGCCGCCATCATGGCCCTGCACCGCCTGCCCATCCCGGACGTCCCCGGGGTGCCGCCGGCGCTGACCGAGGTCTTACGCCGGGGCATGGCGAGCGACGTGCGGCAGCGGACCGCCACGGCCGCCGCCCTGCGGGACGCCCTGGCCGCCCTGCGCCCCGACGGCTCCGCCGGCCCCGGCGCCCCTTCGCCCGCCGCCGGCCCGGACGGCGTCCCGGGCGGCCTCCCC
>NZ_KI866522.1:721249-729421 GCF_000511135.2 Microbispora sp. ATCC PTA-5024
GGGGCCGGTCGCCGCAGGACGGTTCCGGGTCCGCGGGCCCGACCCCGCCGGGCGACGGACCGTCGTACGGAAGCGGGCCGCTCGCCGGGGCCGTCCCGGGACCGCGGCCGCCCGTGCCGCCGCCCGTCCCGTCGCACTCGGGTGGAGCGACGTCCCCGGGCCCGTACGTCCCGGGCGGGTACGTCCCGGAGCAGCGCAGGACCGAGGGGTCCGCCGGCTTCGGGGGCGTGCCGCCGCAGAGGGACGCGGGCGGCGCCCGGGCGCCGGGAGCCGTCTCCGACCTGAGGCGGGCGACCACGGGACCCGGAGTGGCGGCCACCACGCAGGGCCGCCGGCTCGCGGACGGGCCGACCGTCCGCCCGGCGGGCCTGTCCCGGCAGTCGCTGGTCTTCGCCGCGGTCGCGGCCGTGTTCGCGCTGCTGCTCACGGCCGGCGTCGCCATCATGATCATGGAACGGCCGGGCGGCACGGACGTGCCCACGGCGACGACGACGCCGCGCGAGGACGCCACCCGTGGGGCGACGCGGGAGGGGACGCAGACGCCCGGCCGGGCGGCCGCCGTCCTCGACGTGCCCGCGACGACCCGGGGCTGCGCCGCTGCTCGCGTGGCGGGCGCGGGCGCGGCGTGCGTCGTCACGCCCGAGTGCTGGGCGGGGCTCGTCTCGATCTCGGGCGACGTCACGGCGCGGCCGTTGCCCTGCACCGGCAAGCACGCGTGGGAGACGTTCGCCGTCGCCCCGCTGCCCGCCGGCCTGAGCTCCAGCGACCAGGACACGGTGTCGAGGCATCCCACGGTCGCCGGGCTCTGCACGATCTCCACCCTGCTGTCGTCCCGGCGGGGGCGGGCGGCGACCGTCACCGCCGACAGGTGGGAGGTCGCGGTCCTGCCGCCGAGCGCCGCCAGATTCGCGGCCGGCGACCGCACCTACCGGTGCATCGGCCGCGTCACCGGCTCCGACAGGTCCGGCGCGGTCTTCGCCTCCTCCTGACGCCTCCTCCCGGCGCCTTGATCTGGCCTGGCGCCCGCGGGAGGAGACGGCGTCAGGACCCGGACGCGGGGGGCCGGCGCCGTGTCGTCCGCGGCTTCCGGGCGGCTCCCCCGGCGCCGCCGCGCCGGGCGGCCTCGTGGCCGCCCTCCTCGGCGAGCGCGGTGAGCTCGGCCAGGGCGTCGCCCAGGTAGTCGACGATGTCCCAGACGTCCGGGACCATGTCGCGGTCGACGATGATTCCGAAGTCGAGCCTCCCGTCGTACGAGAAGACCGTGATGTTGATCCCGCCGCTCACGTCGGTGATGACCGAGATCGGGAACAGCGCGAGCACCCGCGCGCCGCAGACGTAGAGCGGCGTCTGGGGGCCGGGCACGTTGGAGATCAGCAGGTTCATCGCGGGCGCGCGGCGCGAGGCGAAGCGGAAGGCCGACCGGGCCGCGAGGGCGTTCAGGGCCGCGGGCATGGCCTGGCTGAACTCCAGCAGCCACGCCGCCGGGGCCGCCGCCATCCGCTCCTTGACGATCTGCATCGACCGGTTCACCGACCGCAGCCGCTCCTCGGCCCCGGCGACGTCGGTGGGGATCGTCGTCATCGTGAGCGCGACCTCGTTGGCCGCCGAGCCGTTCATCCCCTGCCCGCGGGTGGACACGGGGATGCCGACGACGAGCGGGACCCGGGGAAGCTCGTCGCGTTTGGCGAGCCACCGCCGCAGCGCCGCCGCGCACAAGGCCATGACGACGTCGTTCACGGTCACGCCGAAGGCGTTCTTCACCCGTTTGACCTCGTCCAGCGGCAGCTGCCCGAACGCGAACCTGCGGTGCTGCGAGATCGGGCCCGAGAACGGCGTGCGGGGGACGGTCATCCGGGGCAGGCCGGGCAGCCGCTCGGCGCCGGCTCCGCGCACGATCCTCGACACCAGGCCGGCGCCGGGGATCTGGGAGATCACCGGCACCTCGTCGAGCCGCGGCACGGCCTCCGACAGGAAGCGCAGCAGCGCCAGGGGGTTGTCCAGGACCCGGGCGATCCCGCGGATCACCATCTCGATCGTGTCCGGCGCCGCCTGCAGAGGCGCCGGGTCCTCGCCCGGCTCACCGGGCTCGTCGCACGGCACGGGCTCGAAGTCCATCAGCGCGGCCAGCACCTCGGCGCCGGTCACGCCGTCGACCGCGGAGTGGTGGACCTTCGTGTAGACGGCGACCCGGCCGCCGGCGAGGCCGTGGATGAGGTACAGCTCCCACAGCGGCCGCCGGCGGTCCAGCCGGCGGCCGTGCAGCCGGGCGACCTGCTCGGCGAGCTGATGGTCGTCGCCCGGGGACGGCAGCGCCAGCTCCCGGACGTGGTAGTCGAAGTCGACGTCCCGATCCTCCACCCAGTACGGGTGGTCGAACCCCAACGGCACCTGGACGAGCCGGCGCCGCAGCGGCGGGGCGAGGTGGAGCCGGCGGCGCAGCAGGGCGATCAGGTGCTCGCGCGTGACGGCGCCCCCGGGCGAGGCCGAAGGGTCGAGGATCGTGAGCGCCGCGATGTGCGCCAGGTTCGTGGCCGTCTCGAAGTTGAGGAACTGCGCGTCGAACGCGCTGAGCTGCTGTCCCATGCCTATTCCCTTGCCCGCAATCGCCGCCGTTGGACCACCGCCTCACCATCCCGGTCGCCGCCTCGTGAGGCCCGGGCCGACGCCCCGGCCAGGCCGGGATCAGTGGTGGTGGGTCGCGTCGGGCTGGCGGGGGTCGGCCGGGTGCTCGAAGCCGGCCATGAGCCGGACGGCCTCCGCGTGCCGTCCGTCGAGCCAGCGGGCGAACGCCCGCTCCCGGCCGGCCTCGGCGAGCTCGCGCCGGATGCGCTCACGCGCCGTCTCGTACGGCTCCCGCCGCGCGGGGGCGACGCGCTCGACCACGACCGTCCACGGTCCGCCGGGCCCGTCGAGAGGGCCGACCGTCTCGCCCTCGCGGGCGGCGAAGACGGCGTCCTCGATCGGGCCGGTGATCTCGCCCCTGCGCACCGGCCCGAAGGGCCGCACCCACCGGGTCTCCGGCGTGGTGAACCTGTCGGGGTTGCGCCGGTAGTAGCCGCGCACCTCCTCTTCACCGGGCCCCTCGCCTTCCGCCACGGCGCGGCAGACCGCGCGGGCGAGCGGCATCGCCGCCAGCAGGGCCGCCGCGACGCCGCCGGTCCGCAACGCCGCCGCGAGCGTCAGGGCCACGGCCTCGCCGGGACCTCTCTCCTGGGGCCCGCCGTCGGTGATCCCCCGGCGGGCCGCCTCCTGCTCGACGAGGATCTCGGCCGCCATCACCTGGACGACCCAGCGGCGCAGGTTGCGGCCCTCGGCGGTGTCCGGATGGGGAAGGCGGGCGGCGAGCGGCCCGTTCCTGAGCGTGGCCAGCCGCGCGTCCACCTCGGCGGCCGGGACGGCTCTGCCGTCCACCACCGCCGCCACACCGGATGACCGCTCCGCCCAGGTCGCACTCGGTGACCGCGCCGCCTCGACGCCCGGTGATGGCAGCGCTCCCGCCGCGGTCCGGCGCGTCACCGGCCGACCTCGATCTCGACGGTGTCCGTGTAGTGCAGCCACCCGGCGCAGGCGACCTTCACCAGCGCCCACCACCGCCCCGGCCGGGCGCCCGCCGGGACCCGTACGGGGAACCGCACCTCGGCGTCCCCGGCCGGGGGCACGACGACGCCCGTGTTCCACATGGGGAACAGCTCGAACGTGTGCCACGGGCTGATGAGCTGGGCCTGGACGGACAGGGGCGACAGCGCCTCCGACTGGAGCCGTACGACGATCTCCGCCCGGCCGCCGGGCGACAGCCGCAGGAAGGGCGGGTCGCCCAGGCCCTCCAGGCGGACGTCGAGACCGGGGTGCCGGCGGCCGCCCACATGCAGTCGGGTCACGTCCTGGTACGTCTGGCCTCCGTACTCCGTCGTCGCGGTGAACGTGTAGAGGCCGCCCTCGGCGTCCTCGGGAGGGGTGAGCCGTACGGGGACGACCGCGTGGCCGCCAGGCGCCAGCGCGTACGGGCGGACGGCCGGCTCCACGGCCCACCCGGCGGGAGCGGTGAGCGTCACCACCCCGGAGGCCTCGTCCACGGTCAGGTTCGAGGCGACCGACAGGGTCAGCTCGGCCGGTCCCTCGACGTCGAGGTCCTGCGGCTCCAGGTGCACCGCGACCGGCACGTTCCCCAGCGGCGCCGGGCCGGTGTTGTTCAGCCAGTAGCGGGTGTACACGGGCTGGTGCGGCTCGACCGGCGCCGTACCGTCGGACGTGGGCCGGGGGGCCGTGACGGGGGCGGTGAGCGTGACGACCTCCATGGCCGTGAGCGTGGCGGGCGCGTCGCCGGTGACGTTCTCCAGCAGGTCGGCGCGGCTCCACTCGCCGATCGGCAGGCCGGTGGCGACGGTCGCCGGGCGCTGCGCGCCGCCGGCCTCGTACAGCCGGGCCGTCACGCCCTCGACGGCTCCGGAGGGGACGCGGCCGGACGCGATCGGGGTGCCCGTCGCCTTGAGCGCGGCGAGCACGACGCCGGGGGCCGTCTCCAGGTACGACCGGGGCCCGGCCTCCCCGTCAGGCCCCGGTTCGGCGAGTACGGACAGCAGCGGGTGGTTGAGATCGTGGCCGAGCCGTACGAGACCGGCATCCCGCCAGTCCCCCGGGGCGCCGACCAGGGCGCACTCGAAGGAGTGGGTCCAGTGCTGGAGCTGGAAGTTGGAGCCGTCGGGCGCGGTGCGGCGGGGCGGGTCGATCCAGACGCCGGACGGCCAGCCGGTGCACGACCGCATGAGCGACAGGTGGAGGGCGCCGGAGGCGTCGACCGCGAAGCCGGGGATCCCCCGGTTGAGCAGCCCGACCGTGTACTCGTCCAGATCGGGGTCGGTCGTCTCCACCCCGGCCTGGACGGCCTCGACGCTGGCGTCGGCCAGGTCGGCGACCAGGTCCTCGACCGCGCCCTCCCCGCACACCACCAGCACCGGCAGCGCGCGCGGCCCGGTGAGGTCGGCGCTTGGCACCCACACCTTCTCCAGCGGCTCGTCCGCCGGGACCCACAGCCGGGCCCGGCCGCCGGCCTCCAGCGTCCGGCGCAGCAGGTCCGCCTCGCGGTCGTCGAGCAGCCCGGCCACGAACGGGTTCTCCTCGGGGGTGCCCACGGCGATGCGCACGTCGGGCAGGTTGGAGTCCACCGCGAGGTCGCCGTAGCGGGGGCCGGGGGCGGTGGAGCACGTGGAGGTGACGCCCTGCCGGACGAGGGCCACGGCGAGGTCACGCGGCACGGGCCCCGACGGCGGAGCGATGATCTCGGCGACGCCGATGGCCCGGGTGCCGGCGGCGCGGCCGTCCTCGGACCGGACGCGCACGCGGACGGTGGACGACAGCGCGAACCAGCTGTGGGCGGGGTTGTCCAGCGTCCAGGGGTGGTCGGCGGTGTCGACGTCGATCAGGCCGAAGCCGCGGCCGATCACGGCGTCGCCGACCTCGCTGACCGGCAGCGCGCCGGGCACGGCGACGGGCCACCGCAGGCGCAGCAGCGCGTCGGAGCCCTCGAACTCGTCCACGTGCGTGGTGAGGTCCACCCGCGGGAGGCCGTCCCAGAGGGTGATCTCCTGGGTGTACGCGGCGGGACCCACCCTGCCGGCGACCGTGATCCGCCGGCCGATCGGGCATTCGGCGACCGTCACCTCGGCGTGCGACCCGGACGAGCCGGCGACGGTCCCGTTGGGCAGCAGGTGCCAGGGGCCCTCGTGGAAGCGGGGGTGCGCGGGGTGCTCGCCGTAGACCAGCAGCTCGTTGCCGACCCGGCCCGACTGCAGCAGCTCCCGCCCCTCCACGCGCAGGCTCGACACGGCGCCGCCGCGGGCCGGGTCCACCTCGACCGCGTGGGTGGCGTTCTCGATCCGGGTCCCCTCCCGTGCGGCCCAGCCGACCGGCGCGGGCTCGGCGGCCGGGACGAGCCGGAACGTCCGGTGGCCCAGCGCGGGCACGTCCTCGGCGAGGAAGACGGCGTCGACGGCGGCGAGGCTGCCGTCGGGATGACGTTCCGGGTGCTCCAGGAGCACCGGGCGCTCGGGCGGGTCGAGGGTCACCCCGTACGACCCCGGCTCGGGGATCTCCAGCCGCACCCGCACGAGATCGGTGCGCGGCCAGGAGGACGGGTTCCACACCGCCACCGGCCCGAGGCCCTCGCTCAGCGCGCGCAGGGACGCGCCGAGCACCTCGCGGCCGAGGTCGTGGGCCTCCCGCCAGCCGGTCAACAGGTCGAGGTAGACCTGGTCGGACTCCGAGCCGGTGATGCCGTCGTGGTGCGCGCCGTACACGAGCTGACGCCAGGCCTTGTCGAGCGCGGCGTGGGGGTAGGGCGCGCCCCGGACGAGCGCCGCGACGGTGGCGAACTTCTCGGCGTCCACGACCAGCGACTCGGCATGCCGCTGGGCCTGCTTGGTGTCGATGAACGACACGTCCTTGCCGGTGTAGACGGGGTTCATGTCGCGGGTCTGCGGCGACAGCCGCACGCCCTCCCGTCCGGCCTCCTCCCGGACCGCGGCGAAGAACTCCCGGGGCAGGCCGCAGACGAACCGCGGCGAGACGTACCGCGCGTTCCAGTCGCGCGGGATCCGGGTGACCCATTTGTTGGGCGGCGTGTAGTCGGTGCCGACCGGGAGCAGCACGTTGCGGGTGGCGGCCACCCGCTTCAGCAGCAGGAACAGCGAGTAGACGGCCGCCTCGGCGAGTTCGAGGGTGGCCGAGGAGTCCATCCACCAGCCGGCGCTGTAGTGGGCCGGCATGTAGTGGGTGAGCACGCCGCGCCCCGAGGGCGACAGCCACTCGAACTCCGAGGGGAACTGCATGACCGAGGGGTCGTCCCAGCCGCCGGTCCGCAGCATGGGCCCCCACTGGTGGAACGGCCCCCGCGCCCACGAGCTGGAGGTGAGGCCGGCGTCGGCGGCCATGCCGGGGAACTGCGGGTCGTGGCCGAACGCGTCGAGCTGCCAGGCCGTGGCCGGGTCGCCGCCGAGCACGTCGCGCTGGAAGCCGATCCCGTGGACGATGTTGCGGATCGTCGACTCGGCCCCCGTGAGGTTGGTGTTCGGCTCGTTGTAGGTGCCGCCCATGATCTCCAGGCGACCTTCGGCCAGCAGCCGGCGCAGGTACGCGCGGTCCCGGGGGTGGGCGTCCCAGTACGGCTTGAGGTAGTCGACCTCAGCCAGCACGAACGTGTAGTCCGGGTCCTTCCTGGCCGTCTCCATGTGCAGCCGGACCAGCTCGAACCCCGAGTGCTGGAAGTCCATCCGGTTGGCCTGGGCGGCGGCGCCCGCCGCGTCCCAGGTGGAGGTGTAGGCCGCCTGCGTGTTCCACCAGACGGGGTCGTAGTGGAAGTGGGGCACCATCCAAACCGTCCAGCCCGGCTCGGCGACCGTGAGCTCGCCCTCGGCCTCGCTCAGGCCGTCCGGCCCCGCCACCCGGACGCCGATCGGGATCCGGGCGCCGGCGGGGTGGCCGGTCTCCACGGGCACCTCGGCGACGAACGCCTCCTCCCCCGCGACCCCGTCGTACCGGCCCGAGCCCTCCACCCCCGGCCCGGTGACCTGGACGTCGGCGTGGGCGGGCGCGGGCTCGATCGTCACCCGTACGACCTGGCGCGGACCCGGGACGAAGAGATCGGTGGACTCGACGGCGGTGATGCGCATGGGCGCCCCCTGTTTCGGCTCCTTCGGTGCACCCGCCGCCGAGGCCCTGGGTCGCCCCCGGGGGACGGGTGACGGCCAAGACATCCCCCGCCCGTCGCGCGCTCACCCTCGTGATCATGAAATTGCGATCACTCCCCGGAAAACGGGATGCGGGGCGCGCCGGCCGTTCCTACCGTGGTGCCCGTGGCCGTCCCGACGCCCCTCGACCCCGCCGGCGCGCCCGGCGACCTGCTGACCGGGATCTACCGGCTCCGGCGCGAGTGCCACCTGCTCGACGCGCCGCGTCAGCCGTTCCCTGGCGAGACGGCCTGGCGGCGCGCGCTCGCCGACCCGCCCCCGCACCTCCGCCGCGCGCACTGGGTGGTGGACGGCGGGTACGCGAGCCTGCTGTGGATGCCGCGCGGAGCCGGGGCGCTCGCGGAGATCTGGGTGGCGCCGGCGGCGCGGCGGCGCGGGCTGGGACGCGACCTGCTGGCCGCCGTGTCCGCGCACGCCCGTTCGCTCGGGG
>NZ_KI866522.1:729441-753180 GCF_000511135.2 Microbispora sp. ATCC PTA-5024
CTGGGACGCGACCTGCTGGCCGCCGTGTCCGCGCACGCCCGTTCGCTCGGGGCGGCCCACGTGACCGGCCGCCACGCCGGCGCCGCGGGCGCGGCCTTCGCGGCCGCCGTGGGGGCCGCTCCCGGCAACAGCCAGGCCGTGTCCGTGCTCACCCTCCCCGCGACGATCGTCCCGCGCCCGGTCGCCGGCTACACGCTGCGGTCGTGGACCGGCCGCGCTCCCGGCGAGCTGGTCGTCTCCTACGCCCGGGCGCGCAACGCCATCGCCGACGCGCCCCACTCGGCCGGGTTCGCGGAGGCGCCGTGGACCGTGGAGGTCGTGCGCGACATCGAGGAGGCGCTGCTGCGGCAGGGACGGGAGCAGCGCGTGACCGTCGCCCTGGACGGCGGCGGCGAGGTCGCGGGTTACACCGAGGTGCGGGTGGGGCCCGAACCCGGCGCGGTGGCGGGCGTCGACGACACGGCGGTGACGGCCGCGCACCGGGGACGCGGCCTGGCCACGTGGATCAAGCAGGAGTCGATGCGGCTGCTGGCGGCCGACCGGGCCGACGTGACGACCGTGACCACCTCGAACGACGTGACCAACGGGCCGATGCTCGCGGTCAACCGGCGCCTCGGTTTCACCCGGGTCTCCACGTGGACCGACGCCGTCCTCACCCTCGGATAGGCGCCGCGACCGGCCGCACGACGACGAGGCTCCGCCGGCGGCGTGCCGCACCCGGGCGCCGGCCCCGCCACCCCATCCCCGGCCGAGGGCCGCGCCCGTGCGCCGGACGCATCGCGGCAGCGGGTCGCGCCGGTGCGTGCCGGAGTCAGTCCGGGAGGCGGGCGGCGGCGGCCGTCAGCTGGGCGGCGGCGTCGCGGGTCAGGGGCTCGCCGTGCCCGAAGCAGACGATCTCGGGCTCCAGTGCGGCCTGGCGGCGGAAGGAGTCCACGGCGGCCGCCGGGTCGGCGTTGAACACGCCGAGGATGACCTCGCCGTCCTCGGTGCGGGCGATCGTGTCGCCGGTGAACAGCACACGCGGGCCGGGGAGGTAGAGCGCGAGGCTGCCGGGCGTGTGCCCCGGGACGGCGAGGGCCAGCGCCCCGTCGCCCATCTCGACCACGTCGCCGTCTATGAGCTCCCGGTCGACGCGCACGGGCGTCACGGGGTCGTCCCGCGTCCCGGCCCGGACCCGCGCCAGCAGGTCGCGCTCCCAGTCCGACAACTGCGGCGGCGGCCCCTCGGCCTCGCCGCGGACGAAGGCCGCCTCGTCGCGGTGGGCGTGCACGACCACGTCCCCCCAGGAGGCGACATCGGCGGCCGAGCCGGTGTGGTCGCCGTGGAAGTGCGTCAGCACCAGCCGCCGCACGTCCGCAGGGGTATGGCCGAGCGCCCGCACGGCCTGCTCGATCAGCGGGGCCGACCCGGGGACGCCGGTGTCGACGAGCGTCAGCCCGTCCGGGTCGCGCCACAGGTAGACGTGGCCGACGGGCATGCGCAGGACGTGCAGGCTCGGGTGCAGCCGGACGAGATCCATGAGGCGACGCTAGGACGGGCGCGGCGGGCCCGTCCACGGCCTATGCTCTGCGCGGATCAGCCCACGGCGTAGACCGTCCCCAGACGCCGCGGGCACCTCGCCCTCACCCGGACGCAGCGGCCGCCGTGAAAGTTTCCTCGCTTCGGGCTGGTCGAGGACCACGGGACGTTGGAGCGTTTGACCCCCGATTCGGCGCATTCCTACCGTCGGCACGAGTTTGTCGAGGGAGGATCCGATGGCATCCCGGCTGAGGCTGTTGTGGACCACCGCGGTCGTGCCGCTGCTCGTCGCGGCGCTGGCCGTCACGGTGACGGTGAACCGCGACGAGGCGCGGGCGGCGGACGCCCCCTACAAGGACCCGAGTCTGCCGGTCGCGACGCGGGTGAACGACCTGCTGTCGCGGATGTCGCTGGACGACAAGGTCGGGCAGATGACCCAGGCGGAGCGGGGGGTGCTGTCGAACGCCTCCGACGTGGCGACCTACCGGCTCGGCTCCATCCTGTCGGGCGGCGGGTCGGCGCCCTCGCCGAACACGGCGTCGTCGTGGGCGGACATGTACGACAACTTCCAGCGGCAGGCGCTCGCGACGCCGCTCGGGATTCCGATGATCTACGGCTCGGACGCCGTGCACGGCCACAACAACGTGGCCGGGGCCACGATCTTCCCGCACAACATCGGGCTGGGCGCCACCCGCGACTCCGACCTCGTACGGCGGATCGGGACGGCGACGGCCGAGGAGGTCTCGGGAACCGGGGTCGACTGGACGTTCGCGCCCTGCGTCTGCGTCGCCCGCAACGACCGGTGGGGCCGCACCTACGAGTCGTACAGCGAGGACCCGCAGGTCGTCAGCCAGATGACGACGATCATCGACGGCCTGCAGAAGGCCGGGTCCGCCTCGATCATGGCGACCGCCAAGCACTACATGGGCGACGGTGGCACCACGGGCGGCAAGGACCAGGGCAACACCGAGCTGAGCGAGGCCGACCTCCGGGCCATCCACCTCGCGCCCTACCGGGCGGCCGTGCAGCGGAACGTGGCCTCGGTGATGGTGTCGTACAGCAGCTGGAACGGCGCCAAGATGCACGGCAACAAATACCTGATCACCGACGTCCTCAAGGGCGAGCTCGGCTTCTCCGGCTTCGTCGTCACCGACTGGGCGGGCATCGACCAGCTCGACGGGCAGTCCGGGTTCACCGCGTCGGAGATCACCACCGCGATCAACGCGGGCGTCGACATGGTGATGGTGCCCAACGACTTCAAGACGTTCATCTCGCTGCTGAGGTCGGAGGTCCAGGCGGGCCGGATCCCGATGTCCCGGATCGACGACGCCAACCGGCGGATCCTGACGAAGAAGTTCGAGTACGGGCTGTTCGAGCACCCGCTGACCGACCGGTCGTACACCTCCACCGTGGGCAGCTCCGCGCACCGCGCCCTGGCGCGCGAGGCCGTGCGCAAGTCGCTGGTGCTGCTGAAGAACGCCGGCAACGTGCTCCCGCTCGCCAAGAGCGGCGGCAAGATCTTCGTGGCCGGCAAGGACGCCGACGACATCGGCAACCAGAGCGGCGGCTGGACCATCAGCTGGCAGGGGTCCTCAGGCGCCACCACCACCGGCACGACGATCCTGCAGGGCATCCGCGCCGCCGTGGGATCGGGTGCGCAGGTCTCCTACAGCCGCGACGGCAGCGGCATCGACTCCTCCTACCGCGCCGCGATCGCGGTCGTCGGCGAGACGCCTTACGCCGAGGGACAGGGCGACCGTCCCGGGTCGATGAGCCTCGACTCGACCGACCTCTCGACGCTGCAGCGGCTCAAGGCGTCGGGGGTGCCGCTGGTCGTGGTGCTCGTGTCGGGCCGGCCGCTCGACATCGCCGCCCAGCTCGACCAGTGGAACGCGCTGGTCGCCGCCTGGCTGCCGGGCACCGAGGGCGCCGGCGTCGCGGACGTGCTGTTCGGCGACTACGCCCCCACCGGGAAGCTGCCCATGACGTGGATGCGCAGCGCCGACCAGGAGCCCATCAACGCCGGTGACGGCAAGCAGGCGCTGTTCGAGTTCGGCTACGGGCTGACCTACGCGGGCCCGTCGCCGTCGCCCAGCCCATCCCCCAGCCCGTCGCCGTCGCCCAGCCCCTCGCCGTCGCCGAGCCCCTCGCCCAGCCCGAGCCCGTCCCCCAGCCCCTCGCCGTCGCCCAGCCCCTCGCCCAGCCCGTCGCCCTCCCCGAGCCCGTCCCCCAGCCCCTCGCCGGGCGGCACGTGCACAGTGGCGTACAAGCCGAACGACTGGGGCGGCGGGTTCACGGCCGACGTGACGATCACCAACAGGTCGTCGAGCACGGTCAACGGGTGGACCCTCCAGTGGTCCTTCGGCGGCACCCAGAAGATCACGAACGCGTGGAACGCCACCGTCACCCAGTCGGGTCAGCAGGTCACCGCGAAGAACCTCTCCTACAACGGCACGATCGGCTCCGGAGGGACGGCCAGCTTCGGCTTCCAGGCCACCTACAGCGGCGCGAACCCGGCCCCCGCGGCGTTCACCCTCAACGGCGCCGCCTGCGCGGCCGGCTGACGCCGGAGGCGGGGCCGGGGGAAGCCGTCACAGCACCTGCGTGACGGCGACCCCGGCCCCCGCCGCGAACAGGACCAGGCCGACGGCGAGGAAGATCCCGCCGACCAGGATGCCGCTGCCGGTGACGCTGTCGATGCGGACCCGGGTCGGCTTCGCCGGGTCGTACAGGACCGGGACCTGCTGGCCCGGCCGCGCCGGCGGCGGGCTGCTGCCGAACGGCGTCTCGGCCTCGACCTGCTGGCCGTACACGGTGGTGAAGCGGATGGTCGGGTAGTACACGGTGCCGTCGTCGGAACGGCTCGCCCGCAGGCGGACGACGAGGCCCTGGGTGCGCTGCGCCCGCTTGCGGAAGTCGCGGGCGTTGATCGTCAGCCCTCCCCCGATGAGAGTGAAGATCAGGCCGATGCCGGCGAGGATGGCGGTGACGAGAGTGGTCTGTGACACGCTGGCACGGTACGGGCCGGCGCTTGCGCTCCGATTGCGGAACCCTTGCGGTCGGGCATAGGTCGCGGCCGGAGGCTCAGGGACGCAGCCGCAGGAGCGTCTCGGCCACGCCGACGACCGACTCTCCCAGGTCGAACCGGCTGAACAGGTGGATCTGCTCCCCCGCGTCGATCTCCAGCATCTCCGTGGTCATGCCGTACCGGCGGTGGGTGTCGACGCGGATGCGGTCGACGTCGTTCCACGAGATGCGCTCCCGGCCGGCGAGACCGGTCACCACCAGCCCGTCGTCGCCGGCGGACAGGCGCACGGGCGCGACCAGGTCGCGGACCACCAGCGCGCCGAAGCCGAGCGCGGCCACCCCGGCGAGGAAGAGCTGCCGGTGGTCGCCGAGGACCGCCAGCACCGCGCAGACGGCGGCGCCGGCGGCCTTCAGCGCCACGATCTGCCTGGGCACCCGCCACTCGTGGCGCGCCCCGTCAACACCTGCCATCGTGGCAGCGTAACCAATGAACGGCCGCCGCGCGGAGCGAGCGGAACCACCGGCGCCACATCACCCGCGCGAACGCCCGGGCCGGCGCCCCCTGCGTGCGCTCAGGCGGGGCCCTCGTCCTCGATGCGCATGGCGCTCTCCTCGGGCGAGTATCCGCCGAAGTCGGGCCCGACGTCCTCGGCCACCATGTCCTTCTCGGTGTCCACGCCCATGCCGCCGTCCGGGTCCACGAGCCGGCCGGCCTCGCGGGGCTCCTCCGTGTCGTACGAGGGCGCTCCCCGCTCGCCCAGCGCATCGGCCACCCCGTCGTCCGGGACGGCGGACAACTCGTCCTCGGAGGAGTCGAGCAACTCGTCGTCGGCGGCTCCGGGCTTCCGCTCGCCCTCGGGCGGCACGCCGAACACCGGATCCACGTCCGGCACCTCCCGCGACAGGCGCAGGTCGAGCGACTCGCCCTCGCGCATCTCAGTGGTCGTCGTGCCGTACTCGTCGAGACCCACCGGGCGGTCGCCGGGCAGCGGCATCTCCTGCGGGTCCTGCGCCCACTGCTGTTCCGGCGTGCCCTCCTGCAGGTCGGGAATACCCTCGTCCTCGAACCGCGAGCGCGGAGCGGGGTCTGGTCTGTTCTCTCTCATACCGGCCCCCATGCCCCGCCGGGTGGGCCTTAGACGTCGGCCCAGGTACGGCTAGTCGGCGATGCCGAAGATCTGGTGAACCGCCTCGGGCCGGTCCAGGACGGCGAGCATGTGGTGCGCCACGTTGGCGCGGGAGACGGTCACGCCGCCCCGGATGTTCCGCCCGCGCGCGACCCGGTAGACGCCGGTCATCGGCCTGTCGGTGAGCCTCGGCGGCCGGCTGATCGTCCAGTCCAGCCCGCTCTCGCGGACGATGTCCTCGGTCAGCGCCAGGTCGGCGTAGTGCGCCCGGAACATCGCCCCGGCGAACCGGCTGCCGAGGTGGCGCATGAAGAAGCCGTCGCCCGGATCGTGCCGGGGAGGTGTGGGACGGGCGGGCGACGGCACCGTCCCGATCGGCGCGGCGCTGACGACGACGAGCCGCCGCACCCCGGTCGCCTGCATCGCCGCGACGATCGCACGGGTGCCCCGCGAGGTGATCCCCGCCTCCGTCCTCGGCCTGCGCGGCCCCAGCCCCGACAGGACCGCGTCGCTTCCCTGGACGGCCGAGGCGAGCACGGCCGGGTCCGCCGCCGTCAGGTCGGCGGCGACGACGCGTGCCCGGCCGGCCAGGCTCTGGGGGTTGCGGGCGACCGCCGTGACGTCGTGTCCGGCGGCGACGGCCTGCTCGAAGACCTGCCTGCCGATGCCGCCCGTCGCGGCGAAGATCGTGAGTCTCATCGGGCGATCCTTCTATACGAGGTCAATAAGATATGAAACTCATACTATCTTCGGGCATGCGAGGGCCCGGTCGCGGGGTCGTTCTTCGGCCTCCGGGCCCGACGCGCGCGCCGGCGTCGCTCAGTCGCCCGCGAGGCGGCCGGTCGCCTGCTCGCCCGCGTCGGTGGTACGGCGCAGGAAGTCCGCCAGCACCTCCAGCTCCGCCTCGGTGTAGCCGGCGCAGATCTCGTCCATCGAGGCGGTCATCCCCGAGTAGAGCCGGAACAGCTCGCCGGTGCGCCCCGGCAGGGGGTGGACGGCGACGGCGCGGCGGTCGGCGGCGTCCGGGTCGCGCCGCCGGTCGATCCAGCCGCCGCGCTGGAGCCGGTCGAGGACGCCGGTCATGGTGGCGGGGTGGAGCCCGGCCCGGCGGGCGAGGGCGCTCGGGCTGAGCGGCCCGTACCGGTGGACGATGTCGAGGCAGTGGAGGTCGACGTCCTTGAGGTCGACCCGCGCGCTGATCTGGTGGTTGAGCAGGGACAGCTGGATGGCCAGCGCGCGCAGGGAGTCCTTGATGGCGGCGGTGGTCCGGCGGCGGCGCGCCGCGCCGGCCTCCTGGGGCGGTGTGGACGCCATGAAGTGCCGCCTCCTGCCACGCCCGGTCTCCGTGTCGTCCCACATGATAAAGGGCGCCGGCGGCACGCATCCCCGGCCGGTCCGCGTAAAAGGACGTGGTGGACGGCCGGGCGGAGGCGCAGCATCGGAGCATGCCGACGATGACACAACGACTTCTGCGCCTGTGGGAGCGCCCCCTGGACGGGGACGCCGAGGCGGCCTTCCGCGAGGTGTACGCGGATCCCGTACGGGTGAACGGCGCCCTGCTCCCGGTCTCCGGGCTGGTCGAGCGGGCCCGTGCCCTGCACACGGCCTACGAGGGACGCGTGACGGAGCTGGTCGACGAGATCGAGACGCCCGGCCGCCTCGTCGTCGGCTTCCGCATGCGGGCCCGGCACACCGGGCCCCTCCAGACGCCCCTCGGGACCGTGCCGCCCACCGGCCGGGAGGTGGTGATCCGGGTGACCGACATCCTCACGGTCGAGGACGGGATGATCACCGACATCTGGATGGTCGCCGACGAGCTGGGCCTGCTGCTCCAGCTCGACGCCGTACGGGCGGCCGAGGGGGTCAGGTGACCGGGACGATCCTGGCCTCGCGGAGCCGGCCCCCGGCGATGTCGAGCACGCCGATCGTGCCGTGCGGCTGGCGGCGGCGGTCGGTCGGCGAGCCCGGGTTGAACACCCGGACGCCGTCGCCCTCGACGTCCATCGGGATGTGCGAGTGGCCGAAGACGACGAGGCCGGCGCCGGGGAAGCGCCGCCTCATGCGCGCCGTCCTGCCGGCCGCCTGGCCGCTGTCGTGAATCATGGCCACCCGGAGGCCGTCGAGGTCCAGCTCCAGCGTCTCGGGGGCGCCCCAGGCGGCGACGTCGGGGCCGTCGTTGTTGCCGAGCACGGCGTGCACCGGCGCGTACGCGGACAGCTCGTCGAGCACGCCGGCCGTGCACACGTCGCCCGCGTGAAGGATCACGTCGGCGTGCCGCAGATACCCGGCCACGGCCGGCGGGCAGGCCTTCCACCGGCGCGGCGCGTGGGTGTCGGACAGCACGACGACGTTCACCCTTCTATCTTCACCCGAAGTCCGAGGTGCCAAATCGCGTAAACGGGGAATAGGAACCCACGTTGCTCTGTCCCCCAGTCCTGCAATCCCTACGCCGGTCTCCAGCCGGCGCCGCTCGGGAGGAATCGCATGAGCAGGCAGATCGCCGACGGCTTCCAGGCCCCCACCCTGTCCGAGCTCGAGGCGCGGGTCCGCGGGCTGGAGAGCCAGGTCGCCCACCTCACCGAGCTGGTCAAGGCGCTCTCCTCGCAGAACGGAGATAGCCGCTGACCTCGTCCCGGGCCTTCTGACACGGCGCCGCCTCTCCCGATGCGGGCCGTTTCTCGCGTGCCGTCCGGTTCTCCTCAGGCCACCTCGATGTAGTCCAGATTGGGGCAGCCGCCCGCCGTCGTGGCGGTGAGCCGGACGGTGTTCGACCCCGCGGCGAGCGGCACCGTCAGCGTGTCGGTCGCCCAGGTGTCCCAGTTCGCCGTCGCCGGGTAGCTCCGGGTGGCGACCGCCGCGCCGTTCACGGCGATCGCCATGGGACGGTCGCCCGGCGTGCCGTTGGAGTAGCGGATGCGCAGCGTCCTGCTGCCCGCGGCCGCCGCGCCGACCGTGAACTGGACGTACGCGCCCGCGACGTTGTCGGTGTTGACGAACCCGGTGCCGCTGAAGCCGGCGT
Organism: Microbispora sp. ATCC PTA-5024; assembly: GCF_000511135.2. NCBI lineage: Bacteria > Bacillati > Actinomycetota > Actinomycetes > Streptosporangiales > Streptosporangiaceae > Microbispora > Microbispora sp. ATCC PTA-5024. The sequence continues at coordinate 738,133 of NZ_KI866522.1, forward strand.
GGTTCGACTCGGCGGCGCCCTGGGAGATCGCGGCGTTCTCCGCCTCGTAGCGCGTGGCGGGCGGCGGCTGGGCCGTCGAGATGTCCTTGCCGTTGACCGTGACGCCGGCGAGGACCAGGTTGTCCACGTAGTTCACGGTGGGCGCCGCCGTGGTGACGTTCGTGAACGTGCTGTTCGAGATCGTCACGTCGCGGATGTGGTCGGCCGAGCGGCCGTCCAGGTTGAACGCCTGCGCGGCGCCGTCGATGGTGATCCCGTCGGCCGTGATGTCTCCCACGGCGGGCGGGAGCGAGCCGCTGCTCTCGTAGTTGAGCGTGACGTAGAGCGCCGCGCGCTCCAGGCCGTGCCCGGTGACGCGGCGGAGGTGGACCCCCTCGATGAACCCGCCCCGGTTGAGGCTGGTCTTCACGTAGAGGGCGTACTTGCAGGGGTAACGGCCGGGGAAGTCGGCCGGGTTCACCTGGCAGTCCTGGGCGAAGACGTTCCGCACGCCGCCGGACGCCTCGCTGCCGATCGTGACGCCGCCCCACCGGCCGCTGAACTTGCAGTTCTCGATGACGATGTTCTGGCTCGGCCGGTTCACGCGGCGGCCGTCCCGGTCGCGGCCCGACTTGACCGGGATGCAGTCGTCGTTGGTGTCGAACCGGCAGTCGTGGATGTGCACGTCGGTGCAGGAGTCGGGGTCGCAGCCGTCGCCCTGGGAGTTCGTGCTGCGGAAGGTGACGCCGCGGACGGTCACGTTGACGCAGTACACCGGGTGCAGCGTCCACATGGCCGGGTTGGTCAGGGTGACACCCTCGACCAGGACGTTGGTGCAGTTGTAGAGGCCGATCATGTTGGGCCGCAGCTTGTGCCCCTCCCCGAACTGCCGCTGGTCGACGGGCGTGTCGTCGGCGCCGTACTGGCGCAGCCTGTCGCTGTCGGCGCCGCCGCTCCCCATGGAGGACCAGTCGCCCGCGGGCGCGTTGCCGTCGATCGTGCCGGTGCCGCTGATCGCGATGTTGGTCCTGCCGTTGGCGTAGATGAAGGGCGAGAAGTTGTAGCACTCGATGCCCTCGTACCGGGTGAACACGTTCGGCTGGTAGGAGCCGTGGTCGGTGCGGAACCTGACGGTGCCGTTCACCTGTAGCCGGACGTCGGACAGCAGGTGGATCCTGCCGGTGCGGTACGTCCCGGAGGGCACCAGGACGGTGCCGCCGCCGGCCGCGTTGCAGGCCGCGATCGCCTTGGCGAACGCGGGCGTGCAGTCGGTCGTGTTGTCGCCCACCGCGCCGTACGCGGTGATGTCGAACGTCCTGTCCGGGAAGGCGGGCGGGACGATCCGGGCCAGGATGGCCGGGACCTGGTCCCACGGCGAGGCCGCGGCCGCCTGGAGGGCCGGGGTCGCTGCGGCGGTCCGGCCGGTCAGGAGCGGGGCGGGAAGCAGCGCGCCGCCCGCGACCAGTCCGGCGGCCCTGAGGAATTCGCGTCGGGAACCATGCATGTCGGAAAGCCCATCGTGATCGGGCCGCGCCCGGCGGGCGCGGGAGAGCGGGGACGGCCGGGCCCGCGGTACGTCTCGGGCGCGGGCCCGGGTGGATCGGGCGGGGTGGGGCGGCCGTGGGGTCAGGGGCCGGTGACGTCGAGACAGTCGAGGTTGGGGCAGCCGTCCGCGGTGGTCGCGGTGGCCCGGACCGTGTTGGTCCCGGCCCGCAGCTGGGCCGTGACGGTCGCGGACGCCCAGGTGTCCCAGCTCCCGGTGCCCGGGAAGGCCTTGCCGGCCGCGACGACCGTCCCGTTGACCGCGATGTCCATCGGCCGGCCGGTGGTGGTGCCGTTGGCGTACCGCAGCAGCAGCGTGGCCGTGCCGGCCGCGGCGGCGCTGACCGTCCACTCGACGTGGCTGCCCGCCACGTTGACCGTGTCGACGAAGCCGGTCCCCGAGTAGCCGGCGTGGTTGGCGGCCACCGCGCCCTGCGATATCGCCGCGTCCTCGGCCTCGTAGCGGACCGCCTTCGGCCCTCCGCCGTAGAGGGTGCCGTTGATCCGGACGTTGCTCAGGACCACCCCGTCGGCGTTGGAGATCTGCGGCGCGGCGGTGCCGATGGAGGTGAAGGTGCTGTTGCTGATCGTGACGTTCGCGATGTGGCTCACCGAGGAGCCGGACAGTTTGATCGCGAACGGCGAGTCGTCGACGGTCAGCCCCTCGACGGTGATGTTCCGGACGACAGGGTCGGCGACGGGACCGTACCCGGGGCCGGTGAGGCTGTAGTTCATGTCGACGAACAGGCCGCCGCGGTCGCAGGGGCCGCCGGTGAGGTTCCGGACGTGGATCCCGTCGACCACGCCTCCGCGCCGGTTGTTGGTCTTGATGTAGACCGCGTAGAAGGAGTGGTAGCTCGGACCGGGGAGGATCCGGTTGTCCTGAGCGAAGACGTTGCGGACGCCTCCCGACATCTCGCTGCCGACCGTGATCGCGCCCCATCGCCCGTAGTAGGAGTTGTTCCGGATCACGATGTTCTCGCTCGGCACGCCGACGCGGCGTCCGTCGACGTCGCGGCCCGACTTGACGACCGTCCCGTCGTCGCCGGTGTCGAACGAGCAGCCCTCGATGAGGACGTCCGCGCAGCTCTCGGGGTCGCATCCGTCGACCATCGCGCCCCGGCTGTAGACGGTGACGTTCCGCACGGTCACGTTGCGCGACAGCACCGGGTGGATCGTCCACATCGCCGGGTTCCTGAGGTGGACGTTTTCGATGAGGATGTTCGAGCAGTTGTAGAGCTGGATCATGTTCGGCTTGAGGTAGTGCCCGTCGCCGAACCGCCGCTGGTCGACGGGGACGCCGTCCAGCGCCATCTGCTGCAGCCGGTCCCAGTCGGGCCCCCGCTTGTCGTCGAAGCCGAACCACGGTCCCGCAGCGGCGTTGCCGTCGATCGTCCCCGGCCCGGTGATCGCGACGTTCGTCCGCCCGTACGCGTAGATGAAGGGCGAGTAGTTGTAGCACTCGATGCCCTGCCAGCGGGTGAACACCGTGGGCAGGTAGGAGCCGGCGTCGCTGCGGAAGCGGACGGTGGCGCCCGCGTCCACGTGCAGGTTCACGTCGGAGAGCAGGTGGATTTTGCCGGTGCGGTACGTCCCGGGGGGAACCAGGACGGTGCCGCCGCCGGCCGCGTTGCAGGCCGCGATCGCCTTGGCGAACGCGGGCGTGCAGTCGGTCGTGTTGTCGCCCACCGCGCCGTACGCGGTGATGTCGAACGTCCTGTCCGGGAAGGTGGGCGGGACGATCCGGGCCAGGATGGCCGGGACCTGGTCCCAGGGTGACGCGGCGTACGCCGGCCGGGTGAGCGGCCCGGCGAGCAGCACGCCGCCCGCCGCGACGCCCGCGCTCTTGAGGAAGTCTCGCCTGTGCACGTGGGTCCTCCGGGAGGTGGAAGGGCGAGTGGCCGCGCCCCGGTCCCTGAGGCGCGGCCACCGCCGTCTCAGGTGATCGTGACGCGGAAGATCCGGTCCGATCCGGGCGCGGCATCGCCGTTGTTGTCGCAGTTGGTGGTGCTGAGCCACAGCTGGTCGGCGCCGGGCACCGCGACGACCGTCCGCAGGCGCCCGTAGGCGCCGACGTAGTACGCGGTCGCGGCGCCCACGCTTTCGCCGCTTCCGATGGGGACCCGCCACAGCCGCTCGCCGCGCAGCGCCGCCATGTAGACGACGTTCCTGACGATCGCGATCGCGCTGGGCGAGGCCGTGTTGACGGGCCAGGTCGCCTTCGGGTTGGTCATCCCGGACACGCCGCAGGCGCCCTCACAGGTCGGCCAGCCGTAGTCGAGCCCCGGCTTGATCAGGTTGAGCTCGTCGTAGGTGTTGTTGCCGAACTCCGCCTCCCACAGCCGGCCCTGGGAGTCCCAGGCGATGCCCTGGGGGTTGCGGTGGCCGTAGCTGTAGACGAGCGTGCCGAACGGGTTGCCCGGGGCGGGCTTGCCCGCGGTCGTCATCCGCAGGACCTTGCCGTTCAGCGAGTCACGGTCCTGGGCCAGGTCGCTCTGCTGGCCGTCGCCCGTCGTGGCGTACAGGTAGCCGTCGGGGCCGAACGCCAGGCGGCCCCCGTTGTGGTACAGGCTCTTCCTGATGCCCTGGACCAGGACGGTGTAGCCCGACAGGGACGTCCCGTCGAAGGTCATCCGGACGATCCGGTTGCCCTCGGAGGCGGAGTGCATGAAGTAGACGTGGTGGTTGGTGCTCCAGTTTGGGTCGACGGCCACGCCCATCAGGCCGCCCTCGCCGGCGTCGGTGCCCGTGGTGACGCCGTTCGGCACGGTCCCGACCAGGGTCCTGGCTCCCGAGAGCGACACCTTGTAGACCCGGAACTGGCCGGACACGACCTTGTCGTCCCGTTCGGTGACCAGGGCCGTCTTTCCGTCGGGCAGCCACGCCATGCCCCACGGGATCGTCCAGCCCGAGGAGATCTGGGTGATCGCCGAGGGGACGCCGCCGTCGGACGACCCGCAGGACGGCGTGGTGAAGGTCACGGTGTTGCTCGCGGCGGACTCGTTGCCGGCCGCGTCCCTCGCCACCACGTGCAGGGAGTAGGGGCTCCCGCAGGCCAGGCCGGTCACGGTGGCCGACGTGCCCGGCGGGGCGCCCGTGACGGTCGCGTAGTCCGTCGTACCGCTGCGGACGCGGTACTCCGTGACCCCGGTGTCGTCCGTCGAGGCGGTCCACTTCAGCGTCACGCTGCCCGCGGTCAGCCCGGAGTAGGCCAGGTTCGACGGCGCGGTCGGCGCCTTGGTGTCGGCGCTCCGCATCGTGGTGCAGATCGCCTGCGCGCTGGGCGGCGAGACGTTGCCCGCCGCGTCCCTGGCGAACACCGACAGGCGGTACTCGGTGTTCGGGGTGAGGCCGGTGAGCCGCGCCGTGGTGACGTTCCCCGCCTCGGCGATCTTGTTGCCGTCGTCGTAGATGTCGTACGCCGCGACGCCGACGTCGTCGGTGGACGCGCCCCAGTTCAGGGTGAGCGAGGTCGAGCCGACGGAGGAGCACGACGGCTGCCCGGGCGTGCTCGGCCGCGCCGTGTCCGCGGGGTCGCCGACGACGAGCGAGTCGAGGTTCGGGCCGCCGTTCGCCGAGGTGGCGATGGCCCGGACCGTGTTCGCCCCCGACTTCAGGCTCGCGTTGACGCTGAGGGTCTGCCAGGTGTCCCAGCTGCCCGTGCCGGAGAAGACCAGGGTGGTCACGACCGTGCCGTTCACGACGACGTCCACGGGCCGGGCCACCGTCGTGCCGTTCGCATAACGGAAGGTCAGGCCGTGCGTCCCCGCGCCGTTAGCGCTCACGGCGAACTGGACGTAGGAGCCGGTGGTGTTGACGTAGTCCACGAAGCCGCTGCCGGTGTACCCGGAGTGGTTGTGGGCGGCCGTGCCCTGCGAGATGGTCGCGTCCTCGGCCTGGTACGTCGTCGCGGCGGCGGCCGGGCCGGCCACCCCGAGAAGCCCTCCCAGCAGCGCGGCCGCGACGACCACGGCGCGTGCTGCGGGCCTTCCAGATCTCATGGGATTCCTCCTGAGCGGTCTGCTGATGCAGACGGCGATGAGGCGAAAGGTTGGACCTCTGGCACCGTGATCCCACACATGACGACCGTTTGTCAACGCTTCGCCACGAGTCCAGGGCCGCGCCCGCTCGGGTCTGCGACTCCACGAGGCGGGCGGCTGCGGCGAATGGTCATGGGGTGTTCATCGAGACCGTTGATATCTCAATATATCGACCATTGGACCTTCTCCGCTGGTCGACGTGTCCTACTACGCAGATTGTTGCTCCGTTCTGTGGACCGGCCTCACCTTCGTCGTGTATGTGTAGTGCGGACAGGACGCTGTGGACGGTTGGACCTCTTCCCGCGGCGGCCCCCTCTCCCCGAGGCGGACGACCGGGCGACATGACGGCCACTGTCATGAGACCGAGCCAGCACCGCAGATACATCGGACGATTCCCCCCATCGCCGAGCTAAGGAGACCGTCAGGTGTTCCTTCCAATCCGAGGTCCGAGAGCGCTCACGGCCGCGCTCGCGCTCATCGCGCCACTCGTGGCGGGCCTCCTGCCCGCCTCCTCCGCCGCTGCCGCCGGCGCCGTCTACGAGGCGGAGAACGCCACCATCTCGCAGGGCGCCGTGGCGAGCGACCACCCCGGGTACACCGGCACCGGCTTCGTGGACTACACCAACGTCGCCGGCGGCTACGTCCAGTGGACCGTCACCGCGCCCAGCGCCGGGCGCCGGACCCTCACCCTGCGGTACGCCAACGGCACCGGGTCCGACCGCCCGCTGACCGTCAGCGTCAACGGGACCGCCGTGGCGACCTCGCTGTCCTTCCCCGGCACGGGCGGCTGGGACGCCTGGGCCACCCGGCAGGTCACGGCCGACCTCGCGGCCGGGACGAACATCGTCAGGGCGACGGCCACGGGCTCCAGCGGAGGCCCCAACGTCGACTCGCTGACCGTGGCCGACGGCGCGCCCGCCACCGACTGGTCCACGGCAGTGGTGGAGTCGACGATGGCCCGCTACACGCCGTCGACGATCGGCGGCTGGAGCTACCCGGTCGGGCTCTACCTCTACGGTCAGTACCTCGTCTACCAGCGCACCCACGACCCCCGCTACCTGCAGTACATCAAGGACTGGGCCGGGCGCTTCGTGGACGCCGACGGGAACATCAGCCAGAGCTTCGGCAGCCTCGACAGCATGCAGGCCGGCAACATCCTGCTCGTCCTGTACAAGGAGACCGGCCAGAACCGGTGGCGGGTGGCCGCCCAGAAGATTCGCACCCGGCTGAACAGCTACCCGCGCACCTCCGACCGCGGTTGGTGGCACGCCGACAACGACTCCCGCCAGGGCCAGCTCTGGGGCGACGGCGTCTTCATGGTCGACCCGTTCGTGATCCGGTACGGCCATCTGCTGGGCGACGCCGCATGGGGCGACGACAACGCGGCCGAGCAGCTGGCCGTCTACGCCAGGCACCTCCAGCGGACCACGGGCCCGCAGGCCGGGCTCCTCTGGCACGCGTACGACGAGCCCGGAGGGCTGACCGCGAGCTGGGTCCACCCGGAGCTGGGCAACACCAACGGCATCACCTGGTGCCGCGCCGAGGGCTGGTACGGCATGGCGATCACGGACATCCTCGAACTGCTGCCCGCCGACCACCCCCGGCGCGCCGCGCTGATCGACATCACCCGCAAGCTCGTCGCCGCGTTCGCCGCGTACCAGGACCCGGCCACGGGCCGCTGGTGGCAGGTGGTCGACAGGCAGGGGGCGTCCGGGAACTGGCTGGAGACCTCCTGCTCGGCCATGTACACCACGACGATCTCCCGGGCGGTCGAGCGCGGGTACGTCGACCCCGGCTACCAGGTCTACGCCGACCGGGGGTACCGGGGCGTGCTGGCCGAGGTGTCGCTCGGATCGGACGGCCGCACGAACATCAGGGACATCTGCGTCGGCACCAACGCCAGCGACTCGCTCGACTTCTACTACGGCCGGCAGCGGGCGACCAACGACAACCACGGCCTGGGCGCCTTCCTGATCATGAACGAGCAGATGATCAGGACCGGCCGGGCCTGACCGTCGGTCCGCGCGCTCCACGCATTGACTCCACCCACCCGACCCCCTCCACGAGGTGACCCCCCATGACCCGGACCCGTGCCCTCCCGCCCGCGCTCTGCGGACTCGCCCTGCTCGGCGCCCTGTGCCCCGCCCTGTCTCCCGCCTCCCCGGGCCACGCCGCCTCCTGGCAGCTCAAGTGGTCGCCGTCCGCCGCCAAGGACGGGCTCGCCGCGTTCGAGGGCGTCGAGGACGACCGGGCGGGCTCCCACCCCGGCGTGACGCACATCTACGTCCAGGGCGACGCCTACCGGTTCGACATGCACATGCGGGACCGCGACAGCTCAACCGACCGGCAGCGCCAGGAGGTCAAGGGCATGCGCAGCCCGGCGGGCGGGCCGTACCTCGTCTGGAAGAAGGGCCAGACCTGGCGGCTGACCTACGCCATGTACATCCCGGGGTCGCTGAAGGCCACGACGACCTTCACGCACATCATGCAGATGAAGATGCCCGGGAACGACAGCTCGCCGATCCTCACCACCTCCCTGCGCCGGTACGGCAGCACGCCGAAGATCGAGCTCAAGGTGGAGAACTCGGGGAACGCCCTGGTCGGGGCCGCCGACCTCGCCCCGCTGCAGAACAAGTGGATCGACGTCGAGTTCGAGATGAAGATCGACGACGCCCCGAACGGGACGGTCCACTGGGTGATCCGCGACGGCTCCACGACGGTCCTGGACGCCACGAAGACCAAGCTCGACACCTGGCTGAGCGACCGGGTCCGCCCGAAGTGGGGGATCTACCGGTCGCTAGGCGACAAGTCGGGCTCGCTCCAGGACTGCTACCTGTTGCTGCGCGACCTCAAGGCGTACCAGCTCGCCTGACGGGCGGCCGGCGGGCAGGCGGCGGGCCGGTTCGCGGCGTCTGCGCCGCGCGGGCCGGAGCGGGCTTGGCCGCCTGGCTCCTGGCCCGCGTCTCGGCCTGGCCCTGGGGCGACGGCCGCCGGGCCTGCGGAGAGCCGGGCGGGGACCCGGCAGGGGTGACGGGGGACGGCTCGGGCGGGGACGCCGGTAAGCCCGTCGCCGGCCGGGGCCGGGCGGGGGCCGGCGACGGGGCCCTGGCGGGAGCGGTCGCCCGCGGGACGTGCTCCCGCCCGTACGTCTCCCGTCCGGTGGCGGCGGCCATGACCCCCAGTGCGACCAGCGTCACGACCGAGATCACCACCAGCGCCAGCAGGACGAGCGCCGTAACGGCCGCCAGGGAGACGGCCGCTCCCAGCAGCTCCACCATCGCGTGCCCTCCACAGATCGACCCCGACATCCGGTGTTCCCGCACGGGAGAGCGCCGCGACGCGGCGGGCGAGCGGGAACGTCCGGGCAGCGTTTGCCTTGCCCGTATCCGTCCTTGTCATGCCTTACCGATCCGCCACCGCTGAGCGACTCAGGGGGAGCACGTCGAGGCGGCGGAGGATCATCCCCTCGCGGAGCGCCCAGGGGCAGATCTCCAGCACCGGCAGCTCGAACAGGTCCATGGCGGCGTCGGCCACCACGGCCCCGGCGAGCAGCTGCCCGGCCCGGCCCGCCGACACGCCGGGCAGCTCGGCCCGCCGGGCCACCGGCATGCGCGCGAGCCGGTTCGTCCACCCGGTCAGGTCGTCGTGGGTCAGCGTCCGCCTGACGTACGGCCCCTCGCTGGAGGGGGCCGCGCCCGCGATCCGCGCGAGCTGGCGGAACGTCTTGGACGTCGCCACGACATGATCGGGCCTGCCGTACTTGGTGACGACGCCGACGGTCCGCGCGATCTGGGTGCGGGCGTGCCTGCGCAGCGCGCGGACCTCGTCCGGGTCCGGCGGGTCGCCGGTGAACCAGTCGCGGGTCAGCCGGCCCGCCCCGAGAGGCAGCGAGGCCGTCACGTCGGGCTCCTCGTCGATCCCCGACGCGATCTCCAGCGAGCCGCCGCCGATGTCCACGACCAGCAGGCGCCCGTACGACCAGCCGAACCAGCGGCGGACGGCGAGAAACGTGAGCCGCGCCTCGTCGTCGCCGGACAGCACCTGGATGTCCACCCGGGTGTCGGCCTTGATCTGGGCGAGGACCTCCTCGCCGTTCACCGCGTCGCGCACGGCGGAGGTGGCGAACGCGACGAGGTCCTCGACGCCCTTGTCCTCCGCGATGACCATGGCCTCCTGCACGAACCTCGCCAGGCGGGCGGCGCCCTCGTCGGAGAGGCGGTCGCCGTCGACGATGTGCTCGGCCAGCCGCATCTCCTCCTTGTGGGAGAAGGCGGGCAGAGGGCGGGCGCCCTGGTGCGCGTCCATCACCAGCAGGTGCACCGTGTTGGAACCGACGTCCAGGACTCCGAGTCGCATGGGCATGACGCTACAGCCTGCGACCGGGCAGCCGCTCCCGGGCACCGGCTTCCGCGATCACTCGTCCCCCGCCACGTCGACGAGCACCTTGCCGACAGTGCCGGCCTCGACCGCGTCGTGGGCCTCCGCCGTCCGCTCCAGCGGGAACCGGTGCAGCGGCAGCCCGGCCTCGGCGCCCACCCGGATCGCCCCGGCGGCGACGGCCGCGGACACGTCCTCGACCGCGGCCAGCTTGGCGGCCTCCGTCACGGTGTAGACGAGGACGAACTGGTAGCGGATGTTGCGGGTGAACAGATCCCGCACCCGCACCGTGATCTCGTCTCCGCCGGTGTTGGCGTAGACGGCCACCACCCCGTCGGGCGCGAGCACCGCGGCGTCGAGCTCGGCGTTCGGCCCGGGGGCCACCTCGACCACGATGTCGATCCCGTCCGGCGCGGCCGCCCTGATCGCCCCGGCGGCGTCCTCCTCCCGGTAGTTCACCACGTGGGAGGCGCCGGCGGCGCGGGCGAGCGCGGCCTTCTCCTCGCTGCTGACCGTGGTGACGACGACGGCTCCGGCCCAGCGGGCGAGCTGGACGGCGGCGTTGCCCACGGCCCCGGCGCCGCCCGCGACCAGCACCGTCCTGCCGTCGAGGGCGCCGGGCGCGAGCCGGTCCGGGCCGCCGTCCGCCACGGTGAGGCAGCGGTGGGCGGTCAGCGCCGGGATGCCGAGCGACGCGCCGAGGTCGAAGGACGCGCCGTCGGGCAGCGGGACGGCCTGGCGCTCGGGCAGCACGACGTACTCCTGGGCCGTGCCGCCGGGCCGCTGCCAGGCGGCCTCCCACAGCCACACCCGCTCGCCCGGCCGAAGGCCCTCCACTCCCGGGCCGACGGCGTCCACCACGCCGGAGCCGTCCTGGTTCGGGACGGCCTCGGGGAACTCCAGCCGGCCGCGCCGGGACTTCCAGTCGGTCGGGTTGACCCCCGACCTGACCACGCGGACCCTGACCTCCCCCGGTCCCGGTTCGGGCACCGGCCGCTCGGCCAGCCACAGGACGTCGCTGTCGCCGGTCTTCTCGTACACGATCGCTCTCATACCGGCTCCAATTCCCTCGTACGTGAAGGTATTCCGGCCGGAGCCAGGCCGGTGATTCGACGCCCCCGCCAGGGGTACTGCAACCGCCGATCGGCGAGGAGACGATGTCCATGGGCGTCACGCAGAGGTTCGGGAGCCGCTCCGGCGGCAGGCCGGGCGACCGGCAGAGCGGCGGCACGTGGGGCGGCTGGACCCGCGGCTGGACGGGGGGCTGGGCCAACGGGTGGGCGGGCGGCCGGTTCGGCCGGCGGTTCGGCCGCCGGGCGCGGGCGCTGCGCTCCACGGCACGGGATGCGTTCGGGTGGCAGCAGCTGCGGCCGGGCCAGCAGGAGGCGATGGAGCACCTGCTCGCGGGGCGCGACGTGCTGCTGGTCATGCCGACCGGAGGCGGCAAGTCCGCGGTCTACCAGGTGCCCGGCCTGCTGCTCGACGGTCCGACCGTCGTGGTCTCCCCGCTCATCGCCCTGCAGCGCGACCAGGTCATGAGCCTGCTCAAGGCCGGCGCCGCGGGCGCGGTGGCGGTGAACTCGGCGGGGTCGGTGGAGGCCGGGCTCGACCAGGTGACGGCCGGGGCCGCGGAGTACGTCTTCCTCTCCCCCGAGCAGCTCGCCAAGCCCGACGTCGTGGAGCGGCTCGCGCAGGCCAGGCCCTCGCTGATCGCGGTGGACGAGGCGCACTGCGTGTCGGCGTGGGGCCACGACTTCCGGCCGGAGTACCTGCGGCTCGGCAAGGTCATCGAGGCGCTCGGCCACCCGCCGGTGATCGCGATGACCGCGACGGCGGCCCCGACCGTCCGCGAGGAGATCGTCGAGTCCCTCGGGATCGCCGGGGCCCAGCAGATCGTCCGCGGGTTCGACCGGCCCAACCTCGATCTGGAGGTCCGCCGGTTCACCTCCGACGACGACAAGCGCCGGGCCCTCGCCGGCCACGCCGCGGAGCTTGAGGGCGTCGGCCTCGTCTACGTGGCCACCCGGCGGCAGGCGGAGGAGTACGCCGAGGCGCTGCGCGGACGGGGCCGGCGGGCCGAGCCGTACCACGCGGGCATGGCGTCCAAGGAGCGCCGCCGGATCCACGAGATGTTCCAGGACGACGACCTCGACGTGGTGGTGGCGACCTCGGCGTTCGGGATGGGCATCGACAAGCCGGACGTCCGGTACGTGCTGCACGCCGCTCCCCCGGAGTCGCTCGACGCGTACTACCAGGAGATCGGCCGGGCGGGACGCGACGGCAACCCCGCGTCCGCGGTGCTGTTCTACCGGCCCGAGGACCTGGGCCTGCGCAAGTTCTTTATGGGCGGCCGGGCCGACGAGGACCTGATGCGGCGCTTGGCCGTCGTCGTCCGGGAGCACGGCGGCGAGGTGGCCTCCGCGGAGCTCCGCGAGCTCGTCGGCGTCGGCGCGGCCAAGCTCGCCTCGCAGCTCAACCTGCTGGAGCGCACCGGCGCCGTCGAGGTGGCCCACGGCGGCGGGCTCAGGTACGCGGACGACGGGCCTTCCCCCGAGGAGGCCGCCGCCCGCGCCATGGAGATCGACGCGACCCGGCACCGGCTGGAGGACTCCCGGCTCGCCATGATGCGCGGCTACGCCGAGACGACCGGCTGCCGGCGGCGCTTCCTGCTCGAGTACTTCGGCGAGCCGTACGAGCGGGCCTGCGGCGCCTGCGACACCTGCCGGGCGGGCACCGCCGCCACCCCGGAGACCGGCGACGGCCCCTACCCCATGCACGCGAGCGTCCGGCACGCCGAGTGGGGGCACGGGGTCGTGATGAGCCGCGAGGCGGACCGCATCACGGTGCTGTTCGACGAGGTGGGCTACAAGACGCTGGCTCTGGGCGTGGTCGACGACGTGCTCGACCTCACCTGAGCGATTGGTCGCTGTTAGCGATGAAATGATTACTCTTCGTGGCATACGTCCCCTTGCAGGGGTTCCAACCCGGCGCCCACACTCGAAAGCGGGACATGTCGTATCCACGGGGGTGATGGGGGTGCACGAGGGGAACAGCACCTACGAGACGTGGCCGTTCGAGTGCCTGCACTGCCTGCGGGTGTGGGAGGAGGAGTACCTGGTCCAGCGGGTCCCGGACGGGCACGGCGCCGACGTCGCCGTGTGGACGCGGGGCGGGGTGCAGGTCCAGCCTCCCTGGTCCGGGATGATCTGCCCCGAGTGCGGCTGCGGCACCGTGACGACGTTCCCCATCGGCTACCTCGCCCACCACAAGGAGATCCCCCTGACCCGTCCCGGGCCCGGCGCGGACGCCCCGGCGCGCCGGCCGAGGGCGCCGCTCGCGCCGCACATCGTGACGACCCTGGCGATCGTCCTGCTGGCCGGGCTCGGGCTGTACCAGCGCGTGCGCTGACCCCGGTCAGGCCGCCGTCCCCGCCGCCGTCTCCGAAGCCGCCCCCGCGTCCGCCGCCTCCGCCGTCACGGGGAGCGCGGCGGACGGATAGTAGGAGATCCAGTCCGCGTCGGACATGCGCAGGATCCTCAGGCCGATCGAGCCGAGGGCGACCAGCGGCAGCGTCCAGAGCACCACCGTGGCCGGTCCGTACGGCACGGGCAGCGCGCCGATGTAGCCGACCGCGGCCAGCGCGGGGACCCACCACCGGACGAACCCGGCCCGCCACACGGCGACCGTCACCAGCGGCACGCCGAACAGCGCGAAGAACAGCCACGGCATCTGGTAGCCGAAGATGACGCCGGGGAGGCCGAGGACCTCGTTGGTGAGCCGCTCCGCCTCCGCCACCGGGTAGTGCCGGCCGAACCACCACTCGACGGGGTCGACCAGCATGAGCGCCGACATGTTGATGGCGCCGAGGACCGATAGGACCCCGGCGACGTGGCCGAGCACGACGGCCCTGCGCCGCACCACGTGCAGCACGCCGATCACCGCCACCGCGGTGAGCAGCCAGCTCCAGTGGAACAGCACTGACTCCAACTGGGCGAGCGCCGGGTTGTCCCCATAGCTCACGGCCTCGCGGTCGTCGCCCCAGGTCCCCGGGTCCACGATGACGGCGAGCATCAGCAGGAGCGGGGCCAGGACCAGCAGTGCGCCCGTGGCGACGCGCCTGAACCTCGCGGACTGGGTGAACATCGTTCCCTCCTCGGCTGTGCCGTCGCGGCGCTTCCCGCGACGGCTTCCTTCCGGTCGAGCCGCCGGATGCGACGGCTCCTGTCGTTCCGGACCGGAACGGTAGGCCCGCGACGGGGCGCGCCTCGTCCGCCGCGAGGCTGATCCGCCGTCACCCGCGGAGGCGACCCCGGGACGGCGGGATATTGACGGCCCTCCGGGCCGCGGGTACGTTCACCTCAAAACTAAAAGGAAACCTTACTAATAGTTTCCCTCAGCGTCACAGGCAGGAGCGTCCCCGATGCCGCGATCCCCGCCCGTTCCCGTTCCTCAGGCCTGTGCCCGCACCGTTTCCGCGACCGGCTCCGCCGTCTCGCGCGCGTCCACCGCACCCCTCCCCCGCCATCAGCCCATGGACGTGGAGCACCACATGAAACGCAGGATCATCCCGACTCTCCTCGCGGCCCTGGGGGCACTGCTGATCCCCCTGGCCGTCCCGGCGCCCGGCGCGTACGGCGCCGTGACCGTCCCGATCCGCGCCGACGCCAACGGCCCCGCCTTCACGGACGGCACGGGCAACGCCTGGTCGGCCGACAAGGCGTACTCCAGCGGGAGCTGGGGCTACGACACGCTCTACGGGTCGAGCTCGACGAGCAGCCCGATCGCCGGAACGACGGACGACGCGCTCTACCAGACGTACAACCTGTTCAGCGGGTGGACGGGCTACAAGTTCGACGTGGCCAACGGCACCTACCAGGTGACGCTGAAGATGGTCGAGGACTGGGCCAACGCCGCGGGCCAGCGCAGGTTCGACGTGCGCGCCGAGGGCGTCACCGTGCTCACGGCCTTCGACGTCTACGCCGCCTGCGGCCCGCTGACCGCCTGCGACAGGACGTTCACCACGACGGTCTCCGACGGCCAGCTCAACGTGCAGTTCAACATGAACGGCGGGGCCAACTACGCCACCGTCTCGGCGATCTCCGTGACCGGC
>NZ_KI866522.1:753797-754443 GCF_000511135.2 Microbispora sp. ATCC PTA-5024
GCACCGGAGGCGGTGGAGGCGGCAACAAGCTGCTCGGCTACTTCGCCGAATGGGGCGTGTACGGCCGGCAGTACTTCGTGAAGAACATCGAGACGAGCGGATCAGCCGCCAAGCTCGGCTACATCAACTACGCGTTCGGCAACGTGACCAACGGCCAGTGCGCGATCGGCGACTCCTACGCCGACTACGACATGGCGTACACGACCGCCAACAGCGTGGACGGCAAGGCCGACACCTGGGACGCCGGCGTGCTGCGCGGCAACTTCGGCCAGCTCCGCAAGCTCAAGGCCCTCCACCCGGGACTGAAGATCCTCTGGTCGTTCGGCGGGTGGACCTGGTCAGGCGGCTTCGCGCAGGCCGCTGCCAACCCCACGGCCTTCGCCAACTCCTGCTACAGCCTCGTGGAGGACCCGCGCTGGGCCGACGTGTTCGACGGCATCGACATCGACTGGGAGTACCCGAACGCCTGCGGCCTGAGCTGCGACAGCAGCGGCACCGCGGCCTTCAGGAACCTCATGGCGGCGCTGCGCGCCAAGTTCGGGCCCAACTACCTGATCACCGCTGCCATCACGGCGGACGGCACCAACGGCGGCAAGATCGACGCCGCCGACTACGGGGGCGCGGCGCAGTACGTCGACTGGTACAA
>NZ_KI866522.1:754718-759654 GCF_000511135.2 Microbispora sp. ATCC PTA-5024
TTGGCGGTTCGTTCTTCTGGGAGCTCAGCGGCGACACCACGAACGGCGAGCTCATCACGGCCATGAAGAACGGCCTGGGATGAGCGCGTAGGACCGGCTGATCCACACCGGCCGGGGAGCGACCGCCGGATGTCTTCGGATCGGCGCCCTCCCCGGCCGGCCCCCTCCCATACCCCGTCCTCGCGTACCCCGTCCTCGCGCCGCTCGGCGCTGCCCCCGTGCCCGTGCTGGCCCGGTTTCCCGTGCTGGCCCGGTTTCCCGTGCTGGCCACATGCGCGAGGCAACGGCACAGGAGCAGGGGCAGCCGGGGCGGGGGCGGCGGGGGCCGATGGCGTGGTCAGCCCACGTGGACCTGGGGGCGGCGGGCGACCTCGGGCTCGGCCTTGCGGATCACCTCCCGTGTCAGCGGGGGCACGTCGCCGCCGCCGAAGACGAGGTAGCGCAGGAGCGCGCCGACGGGGTTGCCCTCGGCCCAGTGGAAGTACACGTGGGGCCGCTTGCCCGTCATGTCGCGCAGGGAGAACAGGATCGCGGCGATGGTGTTGGCCACGGCGGGACTGGTGACGGTCAGCACCTTGTAGCCGTGGCGGGTCTCCCCGCGGACGCGCAGCTCGGACTCGAACTCGGAGGCGTCCCCGAGCGTGACCTCCAGGAAGATCATCGGCTCGTCGTCGGGCAGGTGATGGTATTCCCGGGTCTCGCGGTCCTTCTCGGCGTACTCCGCGGTGTCGCGCGCGTCCGGCTCGTTCGCGATGAGCCGGAGCTCGCCGTCGATGCCCGTGACGATCTCTTTGGCCGTCTCGTCGAGCTCCACGTCCGTGGCGCGCAGCTCGGTGCTGCGGGTGGCCCGGGAGATGAGCGAGGTGACCACGATGGCCAGGACGAAGAACAGCGCGATCTGCAGGCCGTCGGGACGCTCCCGGATGTTCTCCACCGCCGCGTAGACGAGCACCGCCGCGATGAGGCCGAACAGGACCGCGCGGACCGTGCGGCCCTCGACGAACGCGGTGATCGTCACGGCCGCCGCCGCGGACAGGATCAGCGCGAGCACGCCGGTGGCGTACGCCCCGCCCTGGGGCTCGACCTGGGCGCCGAAGAGGATCGTGATGCCGAAGGAGATCACGGTGAAGACCAGGACCAGCGGGCGCACCGCGCGGGCCCAGTCGGGGGCCATGCCGTACCGGGGAAGGTAGCGGGGGACGATGTTGAGCAGGCCGGTCAGCGCCGACGCCCCCGCGAACCAGAGGATGGCGATGGTGCTCACGTCGTAGGCCGTGCCGAACCAGTCGCCGAGGTACTGGTGGGCCAGGTAGGCGAGCGCGCGGCCGCTGGCCTTGCCGCCCTCCTGGAACTCCTTCGCCGGGATGAGCACGCTCGTCGCGACGCTGCTGGTGAGCAGGAACACGCTCATGATCAGGGCGGCGGTCGTCAGCAGCCGGCGGGTGCCCCGGATGCGCTGCTCCAGGTCGCCGTCGACCTGCGGCATCACCGCGACGCCTGTCTCGAAGCCCGACAGGCCGAGCGCCAGCTTCGGCAACACGAGAAGCGACATCGCCACCATGGCGATCGGGCCGGAGTGCTCGGTCGTGAGCGCGTGCTGCCAGTCGCGGAGCAGCTCGGGGTGGACGACGACCTCGCGCAGGGCCACGGCCACCACCACGACGTTGAGCGCGAGATAGGTGCCGACCAGCACGACGGCGAGCCCGATGGCCTCGCTGAACCCGCGCAGGAAGATACCACCGAGCACCGCGATGAGCAGCAGCGTGATGGGGACGCGCTGGCCGTCGAGGAACGCCGGGACGAACGGGTTCTGCAGGATGTGGGCCGTGGCGTCGGAGGCCGACAGCGTGATCGTGAAGACGAACGCCGTCGCGACGAAGCCCAGCAGCACGAGCACGAAGAGCTTGCCCCACCAGCGGGGAAGCAGCCGCTCCAGCATCGCGATCGAGCCCATTCCGTACGGGCTGCGCTCCGCGACGGCGCGGTAGGTGGGCAGCGCGCCGAACAGCGTGAGAGCCACCAGCAGCGACGTCGCGATCGGCGACAGCGCGCCCGCGGCGAGCGCCGCGATGCCGGGCTGGTAGCCGAGGGTGGAGAAGTAGTCGACGCCGGTGAGGCACATGACCTGCCACCACGGGTGCCGCTTGCCCGGCTCGTCGGCGTGGGGGCCGGTGGAATGGCGGTCGCGCTGGAGGCCCTCGAGCAGCCAGGCGCGCACGGGCCCCGTCTCCTCCTGGGTGGACGTGGTCAACCCGCTCACTCTCCTTGTCTCGTGGTGACGACCGCTGCCCGTGCGGGCGGCTCTCACGCCGGCGCCGCCGCACAGCTGGACAGACGATAGCGGTGCCGCCGCGGTTCCCGGCGGGAAGATCGCCTCCTGTGGAAAACCCCGGCGGCACAGGCGCCGGAGGCGGGATATCCACAGGCCGGGGCGAGGGGGCCGGTTGATCCGGCAGAATGAGAGCCCTCCCGGAAGAAGGCGGACAGGATCGTGACGACCTCCATTCAGCAGCGGATCGCCGAAGAGCTCGGTGTGCGCGAGAGCCAGGTGACCGCGGCCGTGGACCTGCTCGACGGCGGGGCCACGGTGCCGTTCATCGCCCGCTACCGCAAGGAGGCGACGGGCGCGCTCGACGACGCGCAGCTTCGCACGCTGGAGGAGCGGCTGCGCTACCTGCGCGAGATGGAGGAGCGGCGGACGGCCATCCTCGACTCGATCCGATCGCAGGGCAAGCTCGACGAGGCGCTCGAGGCGCGGATCCTGGCGGCCGACTCGAAGGCGCGCCTGGAGGACATCTACCTCCCGTTCAAGCCCAAGCGCCGCACGAAGGCGCAGATCGCCCGCGAGGCCGGGCTGGAGCCGCTCGCCGACGCCCTGCTCGGCGACCCGTCCCTCGACCCGCAGGCCACGGCCGAGGCGTACGTCGGCGAGGGCGTGGCCGACGCGGCGGCCGCGCTGGAGGGCGCCCGGGCCATCCTGGTCGAGCGCTTCGCGGAGGACGCCGACCTGATCGGCGACCTGCGTGAGCGGATGTGGGGCCGCGGTCGCCTGGTGTCGCAGGTGCGGGAGGACAAGCAGGAGGCCGGGGCCAAGTTCTCCGACTACTTCGACTTCTCCGAGCCGTTCACCAGGCTGCCGTCGCACCGCATCCTGGCGATGTTCCGCGGTGAGAAGGAGGAGATCCTCAGCCTCACGCTCGACCCGGCGGCCGAGGAGCCCAACGACTACGAGGCGCGGATCGCCCGGCGGTTCGGGGTGTCGGACCAGGGCCGTCCCGCCGACCGGTGGCTGTCGGACACCGTCCGGTGGGCCTGGCGTACCCGCATCCTCGTCCACCTCGGCATCGACCTGCGAACCCGGCTGTTCCAGGCGGCCGAGGAGGAGGCCGTCCGCGTCTTCGCCGCCAACCTGCGCGACCTGCTGCTCGCCGCGCCCGCGGGGACCCGGCCCACGATGGGCCTCGACCCGGGGCTGCGGACCGGTGTGAAGGTGGCGGTCGTCGACGCCACGGGCAAGGTGGTGGCCACCGAGACGATCTATCCCCACGAGCCGAAGCGGCAGTGGGACCAGTCCCTCGCCGTGCTCGGGCGGCTCGCCACCCAGCACGGCGTCGAGCTCATCGCCATCGGCAACGGCACGGCCTCGCGTGAGACCGACAAGCTGGCCGGAGAGCTGGTCAAGCTGATGCCGCATCTGACGAAGGTCGTGGTGTCCGAGGCCGGCGCCTCGGTCTACTCCGCCTCGGCGTACGCGTCGCAGGAGCTGCCGGGGCTCGACGTGTCGCTGCGCGGCGCGGTGTCGATCGCCCGGCGCCTGCAGGACCCGCTGGCCGAGCTCGTGAAGATCGACCCGAAGTCGATCGGCGTGGGGCAGTACCAGCACGACGTGTCCGAGGTGAAGCTGTCACGCTCGCTCGACGCCGTCGTGGAGGACTGTGTGAACGGGGTCGGCGTCGACGTCAACACCGCTTCGGTGCCGCTGCTGACCCGCGTGTCCGGCATCAGCTCCGGACTCGCGGAGAACATCGTGTCCCACCGGGACGCCAACGGCCCGTTCCGCTCCCGGCAGGGGCTGAAGGATGTGGCCCGGATCGGCCCCAAGGCGTTCGAGCAGTGCGCCGGCTTCCTGCGCATCCCGGGCGGCGACGACCCCCTCGACGCCTCCAGCGTGCACCCCGAGGCGTATCCGGTGGTGCGCCGGATCCTGCACTCCACGGGTGGCGAGCTGCGCGCGCTGATCGGCAACACGGTGGTGCTGCGCAAGATCCGGCCGGAGGAGTTCGTCGACGGCAGCTTCGGACTGCCGACCGTCACCGACATCCTCAAGGAGCTCGAGAAGCCCGGCCGCGACCCCCGTCCCGCCTTCAAGACGGCGACCTTCAAGGAGGGCGTCGAGAAGATCTCGGACCTGACACCCGGCATGGTGCTGGAGGGCGTGGTGACGAACGTCGCGGCGTTCGGGGCGTTCGTCGACATCGGCGTGCATCAGGACGGTCTGGTCCACGTGTCCGCCATGTCCAACTCCTTCGTGAAGGACCCGCGCGAGGTGGTCAAGCCCGGCGACATCGTCCGGGTGAAGGTGCTCGACGTCGACATCCCGCGCAAGCGGATCTCGCTCACCCTGCGCCTGGAGGACGAGGTCGCGCGCAACGGGCAGCGGTCCGGGCAGGACGGCGAGGCCCGCGGCGGCGGACGGCAGGGCCGCCCGGGCGGGCAGCGCGACCAGTCCCGCCGGGAGCAGGGCGGATCCGGGCGCGGCAACGGCCGGGGCAACGGCCGCAACTCCGGTGCCCCCGCCGGTGGCGCCATGGCGGAGGCTCTGCGCCGGGCCGGCCTCACCGGCCCCGACTCCCGCTGACCACCCAGACCGTTCGGTAGAAGCACGCGCCGCCCTCCGGCCGCCGCACACAGACGGCACGGCGGGCAGCGCAAGGCG
>NZ_KI866522.1:760116-770149 GCF_000511135.2 Microbispora sp. ATCC PTA-5024
GCGGGCGACGCGAGACGCCGCACGCAGCCGGCACGGCGGGCGGCGCGGGGCGCTGCGGGATGTCGAGTCGAGGTCGCCGGTCAGCCGGGCGGCGGTGGCGCGGCGACGGGTGCGGCGCCGAGGAGGTCGGCGAGCACGGTGGCGAGGGCGGCGGCGCCTGTGAGGCAGTCACGCTCCTCGGCGTGCTCGTACGGCGAGTGGGACACCCCGGTCGGATTGCGCACGAAGAGCATGGTCGTGGGCGCGGCGACCGCGAGGATCCCGGCGTCGTGTCCCGCACCCGTCGGCAACACCGGCACCCCGCCGAGCACTCCCACCAGCCGGTCGCGCAGCGTGCCGTCGAAGGTCACAACCGGGGTGAAGGACTCCCTCGTGACCTCGGCGCCCTCCGCGGCCTGGGCGATCTCCTCCACCAGGGCGTCCACCACCGCGGAGTCGGGCGCCCGGCAGTCGAGCCAGGCCGAGACCAGCGACGCGATCGCGTTGGTGCCGTTCGGCTCGACCCGTACGCGGCCGAAGGTCGCCAGCCCCCCGGCTCCCGCGGCGCTCTCCCGGGCCGCGAGGACGGCCGCGGCGTAGCCCAGCATCGGGTCGCGGCGGTCCTCCAGCCGCGTCGTGCCGGCGTGGTTGGCCTCGCCGCGGAAGTCGAACCGCCAGCGGCCGTGCGGCCAGATCGCCGAGGCCACCCCGACGGCGTGCGGGGTGTCCGCCAGGCAGCGGCCCTGCTCGACGTGCAACTCCACGTACACCCCGATGCG
The DNA here is from genome assembly GCF_000511135.2 of Microbispora sp. ATCC PTA-5024. Lineage (NCBI taxonomy): Bacteria > Bacillati > Actinomycetota > Actinomycetes > Streptosporangiales > Streptosporangiaceae > Microbispora > Microbispora sp. ATCC PTA-5024. Next base: position 760,875 of record NZ_KI866522.1, read on the forward strand.
GGCGAGGCGCTCGTCGTCCCGCCCGAGGGCCGACGGATCGACCCCCGCGCCCTCCATGGCGTCCGCCATCACGACGCCGTCGGCGTCGCGCAGCGACCTCGCGCGCTCGGGGGCGAGGGCCCCCGTCATGAGCCGCGACCCGGCGCAGGCCACGCCGAACCGGGCGCCCTCCTCCTCGGCGAAGTTCACCACCGCCAGCGGACGGCTCGGCGACACCCCCGCGTCGCGCAGCGCGTCAAGGGCGGCGAATGCGGACACCACACCCAGCGGGCCGTCGTACGCCCCGCCGTCGGGGACCGAGTCGAGGTGCGAACCGGTGACGACGGCGTCCCCGGCGGCGGGGTCGCCGTGCCAGGCCCACTGGTTGCCGTTCCTGTCGGCCTCGTACCGCAGCCCGCGGCCGCGCGCCTGCTCGGCGAACCACGCCCGGCACTCGGCGTCGGCGGCCGTCCAGGCGTGGCGCCGGTAGCCGCCGGTGGCCTCGTGCCGGCCGATCGGAAGCAGGTCGCGCCACATGCGGCGGAAGCCGTCCTCCACGAGCTCGGCAGGAACCGGTGAGAGAGCCGGGTCGCGGCCGGCGCTCGCCGGCCCGGCTCCGCGTGGGTGTCCGCCTGGGCTCACGCGCCGGCCTCGGCCATCGGCACCCGCACGCCCCGCTCGTGGGCGACCTCGGCCGCGCGGTCGTAGCCGGCGTCCACGTGCCGGATCACGCCCATCCCCGGGTCGTTCGTCAGCACCCGCCGGATCTTCTCGCCCGCGAGGGCGGTGCCGTCGGCGACCGTGACCTGCCCCGCGTGGATGGAACGCCCGATACCGACGCCGCCGCCGTGGTGGATCGACACCCAGGACGCGCCGGACGCGACGTTCACCATCGCGTTGAGCAGCGGCCAGTCGGCGATGGCGTCGGAGCCGTCCAGCATCGCCTCGGTCTCCCGGTACGGCGAGGCCACCGACCCGCAGTCGAGATGGTCGCGGCCGATCACGATGGGCGCGGAGACCTCGCCGGACGCGACCAGGTCGTTGAACCGCTCGCCGGCGCGGTCGCGCTCGCCGTACCCGAGCCAGCAGATCCGGGCCGGCAGGCCCTGGAACCGCACCCGCTCCCCGGCCATCCTGATCCACCGGGCCAGCGACTCGTTCTCCGGGAACAGGTCGAGCACGGCCCGGTCGGTGCGCGCGATGTCGGCGGGGTCGCCGGACAGGGCGGCCCACCGGAACGGGCCCTTGCCCTCGCAGAACAGCGGGCGGATGTAGGCGGGCACGAAGCCGGGGAAGTCGAAGGCCCGGGAGTACCCGGCCAGCCGCGCCTCCCCGCGGATCGAGTTGCCGTAGTCGAACACCTCGGCGCCGGCGTCCTGGAAGCCGACCATCGCCTCCACGTGCCGGGCCATCGACTCCCGCGCGCGCTGCGTGAACCCGTCCGGGTCCTTGCGCGCCTCGGCGGCCATGTCCTCGAACGCGACGCCGATCGGCAGGTACGCGAGCGGGTCGTGGGCGCTGGTCTGGTCGGTCACCACGTCGATCTCCGCGCCGCGGGCGAGCAACTCCGGGACGGCCTCGGCCGCGTTGGCCTCCACGCCGACGGACAGCGGGCGGCGGGCGTCCCGCGCCTCGTACGCCAGGCGCAGGGCCTCGTCCAGGTCGGCGGCCCGGACGTCCAGGTAGCGGTGCTCGATCCGGCGGTCGATGCTGCGCGGGTCGCAGTCGACGCAGATCGCGACGCCGCCGTTCATCGTGACGGCCAGCGGCTGGGCGCCACCCATGCCGCCGAGGCCCGCGGTCAGCGTGATCGTGCCGGCGAGGCTGCCGCCGCACCTCTTCGCGGCCACCGCGCTGAACGTCTCGTACGTGCCCTGCAGGATGCCCTGGGTGCCGATGTAGATCCACGACCCGGCCGTCATCTGGCCGTACATCGTGAGGCCCAGTTGTTCCAGCCGCCGGAACTCGGGCCAGGTGGCCCAGTCGCCCACCAGGTTGGAGTTGGCGATCAGGACGCGGGGGGCCCACTCGTGCGTCGTCATCACCCCGACCGGACGGCCCGACTGCACGAGCAGCGTCTCGTCGCCGCCGAGTGTCGCGAGGGTGCGGACGATGGCGTCGTAGGAGGGCCAGTCGCGGGCCGCCTTGCCGGTGCCGCCGTAGACGACCAGCTTGTCTGGGTGCTCGGCCACCTCCGGATCGAGGTTGTTCATCAGCATGCGCAGGGCGGCCTCCTGCTGCCACCCCCGGCTGTTCAGCCCCGCGCCGCGCGGCGCCCGGATCGGCTCCCGGCCGTTGCCTTGGGCCACGTCCCCTCCTCCGACAGCTCCCGTGGCCGACCCCGGCCACGGAGAATTCATTTATTCACCGATATCGCGTATGAATATCTTCAGTCAACGGGCTGGTCGATGAACAGCCCCCGCGAGGCCGCCGACAGCTCGAATGCCTCCAGCCGGGCCTGGGCGCCGGGCAGCGCGTCGCACATCAGCTCCAGCAGTACCCGCCCGAGCACCATCGGCGCGCAGGCGGTGTCGAACACCAGCCGGGTGCCGACCGGCGCCGTCAGCAGCACGTCGGACAGCTCCCCCAGGGCGGTCAGAGTGCCGGCGGCGACGGTCACCACGCTCAGCCCGGCGGCCCGGGCCGCAGCGAGCGCGTCGAGCAGCTCGGACGGGTGCCGGGGCAGCGCGAAGCACAGCAGCGCGCCCGCCCCCGCGGCGGCCGCCTGCTCGATCCGGTCGGCCAGCAGCGAACCCCCCTCGTCCAGCAGCCGCACGTCCGGGTGGATCTTCGCGGCGAAGTACGCGAACGCGGCAGCCTCGGCCGCGGCGGCGCGCAGGCCGAGCACGGGGAGCGGCCGGGACGCGGCCAGCGTCCGGGCCGCCTCCGCCACCGGTGCCGGGTCTGCGAGCAGCGCCCACAGGTGCCCCAGGTTGGCGATCTCGGCCTCGACCGCGCGCTGGAGCTCGTTCGCCGCGTGCCGCCCAAAGCGCTTGTCAGGCCCGGCGCCGCCCGGCAGCAGCCCGCCCGCACCCCACTGCGCATCGCCCAGCCCCACCGCACCCGGCTGCCCATCCTCCAGCCCCACCGCGCCCACGCCCGTCCCCGCCGCGCCCATCAAGTCGCCCGGCCCTGTCTCGCCCGGCCGCGCGTCGCCCGGCCGCGCGTCGTCCGGCCGGCCCCCGTCCGTCCCTGCCTCGTGCCGGCCCACCTGGCGCAGCCGCCGCCGCAGCTCGGGGTAGCCCTCGAAGCCGAGCGCCGTCGCGAAGCGCGTGACGGACGGCTGGCTGACCCCGGCCAGCTCCGCCACCTCGACGCTCGACAGGAACGGCGCGTCCGCGGCGTGCTGGACCAGGCAGTGGGCGATCCGGCGCTGGGCGGGCGTCAGCCGCCGGCCCTCGAACAGGCGCAGCATGCGGGCCCGGGCGTCGTCTCCGGTCATTCCTCTCCTCGGTCAGGCGAGCGGTGAGGCACAAGGGCACGAAGCGTCAGGGGCACGCCCCACCAGACGTCCGTCACAGGTCGGCGAGCCGGTCGAGCAGGGCGGTCGCGGCGGCCACGTCGCCGGTCAGCGGGCGGTCGGCCATCGACGGGTCGAGCGCGGCGTCGGCCAGGGCGAACGCACGCCCGGCCGGCACGGACAGATCCTGCCAGACCGGGTCCTTGTCGCACTCCCCCATCGGCCGGCCGGCGTGGTGCTGCCGCAGCGCCCGTACGGCGGCGACCAGCTCGCAGCCGAGCACGACGCGGTAGGCGTCCGCGGCGCGCAGCGTCTGGCGGGCCGACTGCGTCGCGAAGCTCGCCGCCTCCTCCACGCCGCGGGACAGCACGGCATGGCCGAGCGTGGCGGGACCGGCCTCGCCCCACAGGGCGGCGAGCGCGGCGTTGGCGCTGTACTCGAGGATGAGCACCCCCGACCCGGCCGGCACGTCGTCGGCCAGGAACGGCCGCAGACCGGTGACGGCGGGTTCGAACAGCGCCGACAGGCGCGCGGCCGACAGGCGGGCCGTCTGCAGGAGAGCGGGCCGCAGGTGGTCGAGCGCGAGCGCCAGATGGGCGGCGTAGAAGCCGCCGTGGTGGTAGGCCGCCGGGCCGCCCCCGGGGCCGTCCGGGCTGATCAGCGGGTTCTCCGCGGCCGCGTTCAGATCGACCGCGAGCACGTCGTCCAGCGCGGCGCACGCGTCGAGGGCGGCGCCGTGCACCTGGGGGAAGCATCGCAGCGCGTACGGGTCCTGGACCCGGCCGGCGGGCGGGGCCGGCCGGTCGGGGGCGGCGATGAGACGCCGGATCTCGGCGGCCGCCCGGACCGACCCGGCGTGCGGACGGCGGGCGTGCACGGGGGCGGCGAACGCCTCGGCCGATCCCCGCACCGCGAGCAGCGACAGCGCGGTGACCGCGCAGGACGCCTGGAGTAGCCGCCCGAGGTCCTGGCGGGCCAGCGCCGCCTGCCCCAGGCTGAGGGCGTTGCTGCTCATCAGCGCCAGCGCGTCGCCGGTCTCCAGGCCGACGGGGGGCGGCGGCGTCCCCTCCCCCTGCCAGGGCAGCTCTCCGGCGAGGGCGAGCCCGAGCCCGGCCAGGGCGGACAGGTCGCCGGTGCCGACCGCGCCGTACTCGTGGATCTCCGGGTGCACGCCCGCGTTGAGCGCCAGGGCGAGGGCCTGGACGACAGCGGGCCGGACGCCGGACCCGCCCGCCAGGAGCTGGTTCAGGCGGACCGCCATCATGGCTCTGACCTGGCGGGCGGGCAGCACCGTCCCGGCGCCGCCCGCGTGGCTGCGCAGGAGCCGCGCCCCGTGGGTGGCCGCGTCCTTCGGGTCCACCTCGACCGTGCGGTTGGCCCCGACTCCGGTGCTGCGCCCGTAGACCCGGCCGGAGGCCGTCAGCTGGGCCGCCCTGGCCCAGGCGTCCCCGGCCTCCCGTACGGCCCGCGCGTCGAGCGTCACCGCCGCGCCCCCGGCGATGCGCGCCACGGCCTCGCCGGTCAGGCCGCGCCCGTCGAGAGCCACCGGCGGGACCGTCCCGCCGGGCACCGGAGACGTCATGGCGCTCGACCTCCCCGCACCCCTCACGAGCAGGCAGCTCGTATGAATGAACCTATTCAGGCAGAGTCTGCCCGGGGGCGGGCCGCGACGGCAAGGGCGCCCGCGCCGGGAGCTCACCCTCCCGCCGGCGACGCGGGCAGGTCCCCCAGCCGTCCGGGACACACCTCGGCAGGCAGCACGCGCAGCAGGACCGAGGCCGTGTTCGCCCTCGCCGAGCGGGTGGCGCCGCGTGCCAGACTGCTCACCATGCGCCTGCCCCGCCGACGGCAGGAGTGAGGGAACGCTCGGATGTCTGAGCGCTCTCCGTCGTATCGCCCCGCGCCTCGCCGCCGCTCGCGCCACGCGACGATCCCCCACCGGAAATCCCTTGTAGCGTGCGGGTTCTGGGTGGTGATCGGCTAGATACCGATCGCGTTTCGGCTGCCGTTACACCCGTTGACGCTGCGAGAGCCCGAGCGCTATACATCGGATCATTAATGCGATGTTGCTGCAATGTTGCGGAGGGCGGCATGAACACACGCATTCCCATCGGGCTGGCGGCCGGGGTGGTGGCGGCGCTCGCGCTGGCCGCCTGCGGGTCGACCGGGACCGGCACGGACGCGGGCACCACGGCGGGCGGAGGCGGCGGAGGCAAGATCGGCATCGATCACCCCCGCGCGGACTCCGACTTCTGGAACTCCTACATCAAGTACGTCCCGGAACAGGCCAAGGCGCTCGGCGTCGACCTGCTCCCGGCCACCAACTCCCAGAACGACGTGCAGAAGCTCGTCGCCAACACCAACGCGCTCGTCGGCCAGGGCGCCAAGGCCATCGTCATGGCCCCCCAGGACACCGGGGCCATCGCCAACACGCTCGAACAGCTCGCGAACAAGAAGATCCCCGTCGTCTCGGTCGACACCCGCCCGGACAAGGGCCCCGTCTACATGGTCGTACGGGCCGACAACCGGGCGTACGGCGAGAAGGCCTGCGAGTTCCTCGGCGACAAGCTCGGCGGCAAGGGCGAGGTCGTCCAGCTCATGGGCTCGCTGTCCTCCGTCAACGGCCGCGACCGCGCCGAGGCGTTCCGCGACTGCATGAAGAGCAAGTTCTCCGGCATCACCGTCTACGAGGCCCCCACCGAGTGGGACGGCGGCAAGGCCGCGTCGATGCTCCAGACGCTCCTCCAGCAGCACCCGGGCATCAAGGGCGTCTACATGCACGCCGGCGGCGTCCACCTGGCCCCCACCCTGCAGGTGCTCAAGTCGAAGAACCTGCTCGTCCCGCCCACCGACCCCAAGCACGTGTTCGTCGTGTCCAACGACGGCATCCCCCAGGAGCTCGCCGCGATCCGCGACGGCCAGATCGACGCGACCGTCTCGCAGCCGGCCGACCTGTACGCGAAGTACGCCCTGTACTACGCCAAGGCCGCCCTGGAGGGCAAGACCTTCCAGCCCGGGCCCACCGACCACGACAGCACGATCATCCAGCTCCCCAACGGCCTCGAGGACCAGCTTCCCGCTCCCCTGGTGACCAAGGACAACGTAGACGACAAGGCGCTGTGGGGTAACCAGATCAAATGACGGCCGTCGAAGCGGTTGACGTCACCAAACGGTTCGGCGCCACGGTCGCCCTCGCCGGAGCGGGGATCAGGATCGAGGACGGCAGGACGCACGCCCTCGTCGGGCGCAACGGCGCGGGGAAGTCGACGATGGTGTCCATCCTGACCGGCCTCGCCCGGCCCGACGAGGGCTCGGTCCTCTTCGCGGGCGAGCCCGCGCCGCCCCTGTCCGACCGGGACGGGTGGCGGCGCAGGGTCGCCTGCGTGTACCAGAGGTCCACCGTCATCCCGAGCCTCAGCGTCGCCGAGAACCTCTTCCTCAACCGGCAGTCGGACGGCGGCCCGATCCGGTGGCGGCGGCTCCGGCAGGCGGCGCAGGAGGTCCTGGAGCGGTACGGCGTGGCCGTCCCCGCGGACCGGCTCGCCGGGGACCTCACGGTCGAGCAGCGCCAGCTTCTGGAGATCGCGCGGGCGCTGTCGGCGGGGGCGCGGTTCATCATCCTCGACGAGCCGACGGCCCAGCTCGACGGGCCCGCCATCGAGCGCCTCTTCGGCCGCATGCGCGGGATGCAGGAGCAGGGCGTCACGATGCTGTTCATCTCCCACCACCTCGACGAGGTGTACGAGGTGTGCGACGACGTGACCGTGTTCCGCGACGCCCGGCACGTGCTCACCGCGCCGGTCGCCGAGCTTCCCCAGGCGGATTTGGTGGCCGCCATGACGGGCGACGCGGTCTCGCTCGGCGAGCGGTCGGACCGGCCGTCCCCGGGCGAGAAGGTCGTGCTGCGCGCCGAGGGCCTCACCCTCGCCGGGCAGTACGAGGACGTCTCGCTGGAGGTCCGCGGCGGCGAGGTGCTCGGGCTCGCCGGTTCGGGCAGCAGCGGCAAGGCGGCGGTGGCCGAGACCCTCGCGGGCCTGCGCCGCGCCGACTCCGGCGCCGCGTACCTCGACGGCGTGCCGCTGCGTCCCGGCGACGTGGCGGCCGCGGTCGCGGCCGGGCTCGGCTTCGTGCCGCAGGACCGCGGCAGGGAGGGCTTCGTCCCGCTGCTGTCGCTCGCGGAGAACGCCACCCTGCCCGTCGCCGGCCGCCTCGGCCGGTACGGCACTGTCTCGGCGCCGCGGCAGCGGGCGTACGCGACCCGGATGATCGACGAACTGGACATCCGGACGAGCGGGCCGGCGCAGCCGGTCGGCGAGCTGTCCGGGGGCAACGCGCAGAAGGCCGTGCTCGCGCGGGCCCTGTCCAACGACCCCACGGCCCTGGTCGTGATCGACCCCACGGCCGGGGTGGACGTGCGGGCGAAGGAGGCGCTGCTCGGCGCCGTCGAGAACGCGGCGCGCGGCGGCTCGGGGGTCCTGGTGGTGTCCGACGATCCCGACGACCTGCGCGTGTGCGACCGCGTGCTGGTGATGTTCCACGGCCGGATCGTGCGGGACCTGCCGAGGGGCTGGTCCGACCAGGAACTGGTGGCGCTGATGGAAGGCATCGCATGACGCAGCAGAGCGAGCGGATGAGGATGGCGCCGATCTCCATCCGGCTCGGACGGTTCAGGGACCTCACGCTGGTCCCGGTGATCATCGTGCTGTTGGGCGCCGGCGCGTTCGTCAGCCCGACCTTCCTCAGCCCGGAGAACCTCCTCAACGTCCTGCAGCAGCAGACGGCGCTGGCGCTGGTGGTCCTGGCCGAGACGCTGATCCTGGTCTCCGGCAAGTTCGACCTGTCGCTGGAGTCGACGGTGGGCCTGGCGCCCGCGCTGGCGGTGATGCTGGTCATCCCGCCGGAGGCGGGGGGCTTCGGCATCGGCCTGCCCACGTTCCTCGCGATCCCGCTGTGCCTGCTGATCGGCGCGCTGATCGGGCTGTTCAACGGCTTCCTGATCCTGCGCTTCCAGCTGTCGGCGTTCGTGGTCACGCTGGCGATGCTGATCGTCGTACGGGGTCTGCAGCTGGGCCTGACCGGCGGCAAGAGCCTGTTCCAGCTGCCGCAGTCGTTCCTCTACCTCGGCAGCGCGAGCTGGTTCGGGGTCCCCGTGTCCATCTGGATCACGGGGGTGCTGTTCGCCGCCGGCATCGCCGCGCTCGGCTACTTCCGGCTCGGCCGCGCCCTGTACGCCATCGGCGGCAACGCGGACGCGGCCCGGGCGGCCGGCGTGCGGGTCGAGCGGGTCGTGTGGGGCGTCTTCGTGATCGGCGGCGTGCTGGCCGCCCTCGCGGGCGTGCTCACGACGGGCTGGCTGGGCTCGATCAGCGCCAACCAGGGAAACGGCTGGATCTTCATGGTCTTCGCCGCGGCCGTGATCGGCGGCGTCAGCCTCGACGGCGGCAAGGGCACCGTGTTCGGCGCGCTCACCGGCGTCCTCGTCATCGGGCTGGTGGAGAACATCCTCACTCTCCGCGGCGTCCCCGGCGAGTGGAAGCAGCTGGTGTACGGCGGGATCATCCTGGTGGCGCTGATGATCAGCCGGGTGGCGGGGGGCAAGGCCCAGGACTGACGCTCCCGTTCCCCCCGGGGGCGGCCCGCGCCGCTCCCGGGGGCGTCCGCGTCCGCCGACCGTGCGCGCGGCGGCGGCCGGACGACCTAGTCTGATCGGCAGGATTCCCAGCGAGGAGAAACACCGTTGATCAGTACAAACGGCCGGACGGCGCGCCTGGCCGCGGGCGCCCTCGCGCTCGCGGCCCTGGCCTGGGCGGCGCGGGACGTCCCCGCGGCCCTCGGG
>NZ_KI866522.1:770169-781279 GCF_000511135.2 Microbispora sp. ATCC PTA-5024
CGCGGCCCTCGGGGCGCGCCCGTCCGGCGACCGCGCCGGGCGCGTCCGCCGCTCCCGGCAGTTCCGCGGCGGCGCGTTCCGCAACACCCAGCCGAGCCCGATCCTGCCCCCGGGCGTGCGGCGTCAGGTCATCCGGGACCTGCTGTTCGGCAGGGAGCCCAAGAGGCCGCGCCTGCCGGTGCCGCTCGCCACCCCCGGCTCGCCGTCCGGCGGCGACCTCGACGCCGTCTGGTACGGCCACTCGTCGGTCCTCGTGGAGATCGAGGGGCGGCGGGTGCTGCTCGACCCGGTCTGGAGCGAGCGCTGCTCCCCTGTCTCCTTCACCGGTCCCCGGCGCCTCCACCCGCCGCCGGTCCCCCTGTACGAGCTGCCCGAGCTCCACGCGATCGTGATCTCCCACGACCACTACGACCACCTCGACATGGCGACCGTGCGGGAGCTGGTCCGCACCCAGTCGGCGCCGTTCCTCGTGCCGCTGGGCGTCGGCGCCCACCTCGAACGGTGGAAGGTGCCGGCCTCCCGGATCGTGGAGCTCGACTGGGACGAGGAGGCCGTGGTCGGCGGCCTGCGGTTCGTCGCGACGGCCGCCCGCCACTTCTCCGGACGGGCGTTCCGCCGCGACGGGACGCTCTGGGCCTCCTGGGTCATCGCGGGCGAGCGCCGCCGGGTGTTCTACACGGGCGACTCGGGCTACTTCGACGGGTACGCCGAGATCGGCGCCGAGCACGGGCCGTTCGACCTGTCGGTGATCCAGATCGGCGCCTACAGCGCCGGCTGGCCGGACATCCACATGACGCCGGAGGAGGCGATCCTCGCCCACGTCGACGTACGGGCCGACCTGCTCCTGCCGGTGCACTGGGGGACGTTCAGCCTGTCGGCCCACGCCTGGGGCGACCCCGTCGACCGGTTGTGGCGCGAGGCGAAGGACCGGGGCGTCCGCCTCGTCGTGCCCCGCCCCGGCCAGCGCGTCGCGGCCGGCGACCCGCCGCCGGTCGACGGCTGGTGGCAGACGATCGCCTGACTCGCCGCCGCCCCGCTCCGCCGTTCCGGCACGGCGGCGTGCCCGCCGTGTCAGCGGCATGCGGCAGGCCGCGCGCGGTGACAGCGGCGTGCGGGCGGGCCGCGCGCGGTGACAGCGGCGTGTGCGCGCGGTGTCAGCGCCCCCGGCGATCGTTGGCCGCATGGATTCCGCGACGTACGCGATCCAGGCCGAGGGCCTGGTGAAACGGTACGGGGAGACGACCGCGCTCGACGGGGTCGATCTCTCCCTTCCCCCGGGCCGGGTGCTCGGGCTGCTCGGGCCCAACGGCGCGGGCAAGACGACGGTGGTCCGCGTCCTCGCCACGCTGCTGCGCCCCGACGCGGGCACGGCGCGCGTCGGCGGGTTCGACGTGGTGCGGCGGCCGCAGCGGGTGCGCGAGCTGATCGGGCTGACCGGGCAGTACGCGGCCGTCGACGAGGACCTGACCGGTCAGGAGAACCTGGTCCTCGTCGCCCGGCTGCTGGGCCTGACCCGGGCGGAGGCGCGACGGCGCGCCGGCGAGATGCTCGACCGGTTCGGGCTGGCCGAGGCGGCCCGGCGCGCGGTGCGGACGTACTCCGGGGGGATGCGCCGCCGGCTCGACCTCGCCGCGAGCCTCATCGGCCGCCCGCGGGTGCTGTTCCTGGACGAGCCGACCACGGGGCTCGACCCCCGCTCGCGCGGCGACGTCTGGGACCTGGTGCGGGACCTGGTGACCGACGGCATGACCGTCCTGCTGACCACCCAGTACCTCGACGAGGCCGACCGGCTCGCGGACGAGGTGGTCGTCGTGGACCACGGCCGGGTGGTCGCCGCAGGCACCCCCGCCGAGCTCAAGGCGAGGACCGGCGGCCAGACGCTCGACGTGCGACCGGCCGACCGCGCGGCGGCGGCCGCGGTGGCCGCGATCGTCGCGGAGGCCGGGGGCGCCGCGCCGGTGCGGGAGGCCGCCGACGGCCTCGTGTCGGCCCCGGTGGAGCCCGGGAGGTCGGGGGCGCAGGTGCTCGCGGAGGTCGCTCGGCGGCTCGACGGGGCGGGCGTCCCCGTGGCCGAGCTCGGCCTGCGGCTGGCCGGGCTGGACGAGGTGTTCCTCGCGCTCACCGGCGGGCCGCGCGGGCGTGCCGCGGACGAGGGGGCGGTGCGATGACCGCGACGTCCATGGCGTCCCGGCCGGCCGCGCCGGTACGGATCGCCAGGGAGGGGCTGACACTCGCCTGGCGGAGCCTCCTCAAGATCAGGCACTCGCCCGACCAGCTGCTCGACCTGTCGCTCATGCCGATCACGTTCGTGCTGCTGTTCACGTTCCTGTTCGGCAAGGCGGTCGCCGGGGACTGGCACGCGTACCTGCAGTACGTGCTTCCCGGCGTGGCCGTCCAGGCGCTGGTGTTCGCCTCGATGAACACCGCGCTGGGCTTCAACTCCGACCTGCGCTCCGGCGTCTTCGACCGGTTGCGCAGCCTGCCCATATCGCGGGCCGCGCCGCTGATCGGGCGGGTGCTCGGCGACGCCGTGCGGAACGTGGTCACGCTCGCCGTGGTGGCGGTCGTCGGAGCCGTCCTCGGATACCGTCCGCATGCGGGGCCGCTGCCCGTCCTGGGGGCGTGCGCGCTGGTGCTGGCGTTCTCGCTGGCCATGTGCTGGGCGGCCGCGCTGGCCGGGCTGCTGGCGCGCGGCCCGGAGACCATCGGCGGGTTCGTCTTCGTGGTGACCGTCCCGCTCACGTTCGGCAGCACGGTGTTCGTGCCGACCGCCGACCTCCCCGGCTGGCTGGGCGGCTGGGTGCGGATCAACCCGGTGACCCGGGTGTCCGAGGCGGCCCGCGCCCTGGTGACGGGCGCCCCGGCCGGCCTTCACATCCGGGACTCCCTGCTGTGGACCGCGGCCGTCCTCGCGGTGTTCGCCCCGCTCGCGATCCTGGCCTACCGCCGCAGGACCTGAGGGTCCTCCGCACCCGCGTACGGCTCGTCCGGACCGAGGGCCGCCGTGACCGCGTACGCCGCGTCGGGGTCCAGGGCCGCCGCGGCGGAGTAGGCGGCGTCGTAGGCGCGATCTCCCAGGGCGGCCCGGGCCGCGGCCTCCGTCCTCCGCGCGTCGGGGCTGCCCAGGTCGGGCGCTCCCCGCACCGCCGCGGCGAGGCCGAGCAGCCGGGCCGCCTCCCGGGGACGGCCCTCGGCCTCGGCGACCTCGGCGAGCCCCTCGACCGCCGCGGCCACGACCGGCCGTTCGCCCGCCGTCCGGGCCACGGCCAGCGCCGCGGTCACGCGGTCCCGGGCTCCGGGAAGGTCGCCGTCCGTGAGGCGGACGCGGCCGGCGGCGGTGAGGGCCCGCGCCCGCAGCTGGCCCGGAACACCGGCGACGCCGTGGAGATCGCGGAGGGCGGCGCTCAGCAGGGCCCGCGCCGCGGGCAGGTCGCCGCGGACCCGGGCCAGGTCCCCCAGCCCGGTTCGCGCCGAGAGCGCGAGCACCGGTGAGCGCCGGGCCCGCCCGTACGTCTCCGCCTCCTCGAGGTCCGCCAGGGCGGCGTCGAGGTCCCCCATGCGCGTGCGCTCCAGGCCGAGCTCCACGAGCATCCAGGCGACGTCGTCGCCTGAGCCGAGCACCCGGAGGAAGCGCAGGCCCTCGGTCAGGGCCGCGACGGCGGTGGCGTGGTCGCCGCCGAGGCTGTGCGAACCACCGAGCGAGCTCACGGCGACGGCCGTGCCCCAGCGGTCGCCGAGCCCGGCGAAGGCGTCCCGGGCCGCGGTGAGGTCGGCGGCGGCGCGGCCCGCCCCGCCGAACGCGGTCAGCGCGAGCCCGCGGAACAGCCGGGCCGCCGCGGCGAGCCAGGGGTCCCGGCTCGACGTCAGGTCGTCGAGCCGATGCGCGTCCGCACCGCCGTGGCCGTTGTCCGGATGCATGTCCGCGAGCACCGACATGAGCGCGATCATCGGGTCGTCCGCGAGCCCGGGCTCGGCCGCCGTGAGCCGTCCGGCCTCGGCCGCGGACCGCAGGGCCGCCCGCGGGTCCTGAACGGCGAAGTGGTGCATCGTGTGGAAGGCGTACGCGCGGGCGAGGGCCCGGCTGGACACGGTGCCCGGCGCGCCGGCGCCCGGCAGGGCCAGGGCGTCGCGCAACCAGGAGGCCGCCTCCTCGTGCGCGCTCATCAGGTTCCAGAACCAGCCGAGCGCGGCCGTCAGCCGGATCGCCGTCCCCGCGTCGGCCTCGTCGACGGACCGGCGCAGGGCCGCCGTCAGCTCGGCGCGTTCGCGGCCGAGCCTGGCCAGCCATTCCAGCTGGGCGGAGGTGCGCAGGGCGGGATCGGCCGCCTCCGCCAGCGCCAGGAAATGGGCGGCGTGCGCGCGCCGCACCCGCTCGGCCTCCCCCGGGGCGGACGGCGCCGCCGCGGCGTACGCCCGGATCGTGTCGAGCATCCGATAGCGGGGCGGCCCTCCGGGCGGCTCCACGAGCACGACGAAGGACTTGTCGACCAGCCCGGCGAGCGCGGGCAGGATGTCGGACACGGCCAGGACCTCGCCCAGAACGCCGGACGCGCCCAGGGCACCGTCCACAACGCCGGAGGCCGCCTGGACGTCCGAGCGGCTTTCCAGCGGGGACGGCACCCGGGCGTCGGGGGGGTCGGCGCAGACGGCCTCGGCCGACTCCGCGGTGGCGCCCCCGGCGAAGACCGCGAGCCGGCGGGCGAGCGTCCGCTCAGGCTCGGTCAGCAGGCCCCAGCTCCACTCCACCACCGCCAGCAGGGTGCGGTGCCGCGGCAGTGCCGTCCGGCTTCCCGCCGTGAGCAGGCGGAACCGGTCCTCCAACCGGCGGGCGATCTCCTCCAGCGGCAGCGTCCGCAGGCGCGCGCAGGCCAGTTCGAGGGCCAGCGGCAGGCCGTCGAGGCGGCGGCAGACCTCCGCGACGGCGGGCAGCGTGGCCTCGGTCAGGGCGAACCCCGGGCGCACGGCGGCGGCCCGGTCGAGGAACAGGCGGACGGCCGGGAACCCGGACGCCTCCGCCACGGAGACGTCCTGCGGCGGCACGGCGAGCGGGCCCACGGGGTGGAGGACCTCGCCGGTGACGGCCAGCGGCTCGCGCGAGGTGGCGAGAATCCGGAGGCCGGGACAGCGGCCCAGCAGCTCCTCGGCCAGCCGCGCGCACGCCTCGACCAGGTGCTCGCAGGTGTCCAGCACGATCAGCGCCCGCCGCTCCCGCAACGCCTCCGCCAGCCGCTCCACCGTCCCGCGCGCACCGTCGGGGGAGGCGTCGCGGACGCCGAGCGCGGCGGCGACGGCGGACGGCACCCGGGCCGGGTCGTGCACGGCGGCCAGGTCGACCGGCCAGATCCCGCCCGGCATCTCCACCCGCGCCGCGACCTCGCAGGCCAGCCGCGTCTTGCCGGCGCCGCCCGGGCCGGTCAGCGTGACCAGTCGCGTCCGGGGGACGAGCGCGGCGAGGCGGGCCAGGTCCTCCTCCCTGCCGACGAAGCTGGTCAGCGGCACCGGGAGGCCGGCGGGCGGCGCCATGCTCGGGCCCGCGGCCTGCCGGGCCTGCGACGGCGACCGGTGACGGGGAGCTCCTCGCAGCATCGACACGTGCAGCGCCCGCACCTCGGGCGAGGGGTCGGCCCCCAGCGCGTCGGCGAGCGTACGGCGCAGGTCGTCGTAGACGGCCAAGGCCTCGGCCGTCCGGCCGGCGGCGTCGAGCGCCCTCATCCGCAGCGCCCACAGCCGCTCGCGCAGGGGGTGGACGGCCGCGAGCCCGTCCAGCTCGGCGACCAGGGCGGCGGGGTCGCCGAGGGCGAGCCGGGCCTCGGCGAGGTCCTCGACCGCCCGCAGCCGCGTCTCCGTCCACCGGGCGACCTCGGCCGACGCGAAGGCCGCGTCCCCGAGGTCGGCGAGCGGCGCGCCACGCCAGAGGGCGAGGGCGTCGCCCAGCCGCTCCGCCGCCCTTCGCAGCTCGCCGTGGCGGAGGTCGTGCGGATCACCCCGCGGGCCCAGCGCGGCGGCCAGGGCGGACCGGCCGTCCGCGGCGAGCCGTTCGAACCGGCCCGCGTCGACGTCGCCCTCCCCCACGCGCAGCCGGTACCCGTACGGCAGGGACTCCAGCAGCGCGGCGTCCGCCGGGGGGAGCGCGCGGCGCAATCGGGAGACGAGCGACTGGAGGGCGTTCGCCGCGCCGGCGGGCGGGTCGTCGCCCCAGATCGCGTCGGCCAGCGCCGCCGGCGCGACCGGGCGCCCCGGCGTGAGGGCGAGCCGGGCCAGGAGCGTGCGGAGACGGAGCCCGGCGACCTCGATCGGGAGGCCGGCGTCGTCCCGGGCCTCCACCGGGCCCAGCAGCGCGATCCGCACGCCGTCAGCGTCTCACAGGAGCGATCTCCCGGCATACGCCGCAAACCGCCAGCCAGGCCGCGCGCACACGTGAGAACGGACAGAGGGCCGCCGGTTTCCCGGCCGCACCACGGGTAGTGGGCGGCCATGGGCATGCGAGCGACGGCGGTCGTCTGCCTTCTGCTGGTCGTGACGGGGTGCGCGACCGCGGGGGGCGACCCGGCCGCGCGTGCGGCCGCGCGGTTCCTGTCCGCCGCCGCCCAGGGGCGCGGGCAGGAGGCGTGCGGCCTTCTCACCCCCCGGGCGGCCGAGTCGGTGGACGACTGCGCGACGCAGATCCTCTCGATGGGCCTGCGCGCCGGCGCGGTGGGCGACGTCCAGGTGTACGGGGACGAGGCACAGGTGCGGGTGGGGGGCGACACGGTGTTCCTGCACCGGTTCCCCGGCGGCTGGCGGGTGCGGGCGGCCGGCTGCCGGCCACGAGCGGGACAGCCGTACGAGTGCGAGGTGGAGGCGTGAACGGGGCGCGCACGCTGTACGTGATCATGCTGGTGGCGGTGGCGCTGGGTCTCGCCTACGTGGCCGTGCTGGGCCTGCTGCGGAGGTAGGGGACGTGAGACGGGCGATCCGGGACAACGCCCTCGGCCTGTGCTTCCTGCTGCTGTTCCTGCTGAGCCTGGCCGGGCAGTCGGTCTCCGGGCTGGCGGCGTTCAACGAGGAGCAGGTGGCGCAGGGCGGCGCGCCGATCTCGTGGGCGGCCTACGTCACCTCGTCCGACTTCGGGGTGGACGTCGCGGAGAACTGGCAGTCGGAGTACCTCCAGTTCTTCCTCTACATCCTCATCACCGTGTGGCTGGTCCAGCGGGGGTCGCCGGAGTCGAAGGACCCGGGCGAGGAGGGCCAGGAGTCCGACGCCGACCAGAAGGTGGGCCGCCACGCCGGCGCGGACTCCCCCGCCTGGGCGAGGGCGGGGGGCTGGCGGCTGACCCTGTTCTCCCATTCGCTCGGGGCGGTGATGGGCCTGATCTTCCTGCTGTCGTGGCTCGCGCAGTCGGTCGCCGGGGTGGCCGCGTACGACGCAGAACGGCTGTCGCGGCTGGAGGACCCGGTCGGCTGGACCGCGTACGTCACCTCCGCCGAGTTCTGGAACCGGACGTTGCAGAACTGGCAGTCCGAGTTCCTGGCCGTCGCCTCGATGGTGCTGCTCGCCGTGTTCCTCAGGGAGCGGGGATCGCCGCAGTCGAAGAAGGTGGGCGACCCGCACGCCGCGCCCGCGCCGGGCCGCTGAGGGCGCGCGGCGGGCGGGCGCGGACCTCGGCTGTCGCAGGCGCTGAGGGACGCGGCCAAACGGCGGCACATCGGGCGGCAAAACCTCCCTGACCTGGCTATATGACGCTACACGGGGAGGTTTGTCGCGTTCTGGCCTTTGGGTACGCCCAGCCCAATTGGGCGCCCGGGGGAAGGAGCAGCCGAGATGACGTTCAACCCGCTGCAGGAGCGCGGCATCCCGCTCGACCGCCAGATCCGCAACTGGCGGGAGCTCAACGTGACGCCCATCGATCCGGATCACGCGGATCCGTACACGCGGTGCCGGATCATCACGATGAACGGCATCGAGATCGAGGCCGTCATGTTCAGCCACCACTTCAGCCGCCGCTGCCCGGATCTCGAGGTGCGGCAGAAGATGGCGGAGACGCGGTACGTCGAGGCGCAGCAGCAGAAGGCCGTCAACTGGCTGCTGCCGGGCCTGAACTCGGTGCTGGAGACGACCATCGGCTACGAGCAGGTGGCCGTGGACCTGACGGCCTGGGTGGCCCGGATGGAGCCCGACCCCTACCTCAAGCAGGCCTACCAGTTCGGCGTGCTGGAGGACTTCGACCACCTCTACCGGTACGCCAACCTCTACGAGATGATCGAGCACCGCAAGGCCGAGAAGATCGTCGACCGGCTCACCGAGGTCATGCCCGGACGGCCCACCAAGATGCACCACCGGCACCCCGTCGACAACGTCAGGGACCACTACGACAAGGACCGGACCGCCCCGATCAGCAAGCTCCACGCGTTGACGATCATGTCGGCGGAGCAGCAGACGATGAACTTCTACATGAACGTCGGCCCGACCTACATGGAGCCGATCGCCCGGCAGCTGTACCAGGAGATCGGGCTCATCGAGGAGGAGCACGTCACCCACTACGAGTCGCTGGTCGACCCCGGCGAGACCTGGTGGGAGCAGCTGCTCAACCACGAGTACAACGAGTGCTACCTGTACCACTCGTTCATGGAGACCGAGTCCGACCCCAAGGTGAAGGCGATCTGGGAGCTGCACCTGAACATGGAGCTGGAGCATCTGCGCATCGCCGCCGACCTGTTCCGCCGCCACGACGGCCGCGACCCCGAACAGGTGGTCGCCCCCGCCCTGCCCCAGCCGGTCACCTTCGAGCCGAACAAGGACTACCTGCGGGAGCTGATCGCCACCCAGATCGACTACACCACCCTCGGCACCGGCTACGTCCAGGAGGCCCACGAACGGTTCCAGCGGTTCCAGGAGCAGATCCACGACGCGGTCGAGCCGGCGAGCGAGCGCGTCATCGACGAGAACCGCGCCCGGTCGGGCGAGGAGTACCGCTTGGAGACCGAGGGCACCCATCCGCTTTACAGCCTGCGCACCCACTGAGACGCCGTACGGCCCGGGTCGGGCGGTCCGGGCCGTACGCGCAGGTGGTGAGTCCTGGTGGGCGGGTCAGCGGCCGGTGGCCCGGCGGATCAGGTCGCGGGCCCGGTCGACGATGGCGGCCGGAGGGCCGAACAGCAGGTTCTTCGTGGCGGACTCCACCCCCGGATGCGGGCGGGTGGGGGCCATCGCCTGGGCCGCCCGCACGCCGAGCGCCATGGCCCGCCGCTCGGCGGCCGTGGCCTCGGCCCGCAGCCGGCTGAACTCGTACCGCTCCTCGGCCCTGGCGTGGGCGAGCACGGCGACGCGGAGCAGGTCGAGGTTGGCCATGAAGTCGGGGTGGTCCACGCCCTGCCGGTCGAGCAGCGCGAGCAGCCGCTTGGCCTCGTGCTCCTCGCGCAGCCGGTCCTCGACGATGCCGGCGCCCCCGTCGACGCGCCGCCGCGCGTAGGGGTGGACGATCTCCTCCTCCGCCGTCTCGTGCACGGCCAGCATGCGCACCAGCCGCCGGAACGGCTCGCGGCGCTCTCCGGGCGCGGCCCGCTCCACCTCGTCGAACAAGTCCCGGATCAGACCGTGCTGGTGGATCAGCAGATCGACGACGTCGGGCTCCTTCATCAGCTCGGGAACCGGGTGCCGTCCCTCGGTCATGTCCCTCTCCCTTCGGATGCGGTGCCCGGGCCGCCTGAGGCGGCCCGGACGGCGGCGGGGGGAGGTGTGCGCGGACGGATGACGTCGACGATGCGGTTGCCTGCCCGGATGTCTACCCGTTCCCGGCGCGATGACGCCGGGCGCGGGGCCGGGCGGGACCCTCCCCGCCCGGCCCCGCCGGGTCAGCAGGACAACGGGTTGGGGCCGAGCGCCACGTCGTCGTACCAGAGCGTGTCCGAGTCGCCGCCGTAGCTCTCCCAGCCGAGGCGCAGCGTGGTCGGCCGGGGGGCCGTCGTGCGGCGCAGCCACTGGGCGTCCACGTCCTGGGTGGGCGTGGAGTCGACGTGGAGGCCGGCCACCTCCCGGTCGTCCAGGTAGGTGCGCATCGACTGCTGGGTGGTGTCGACCTGGAACCGCAGGCAGACCCAGCGGCCGGTGGGCAGCGGCGTGCTCTGGGCGACGCCGGCGGGGCTCTGCTCCGGCAGGGTGGCGTCGTCGGACTCCCGGTTCCACTGCAGGGCGCCGTTCTGGCCGCCGATCCGCAGGTCCTTGCCGCCGTCCCGCGAGTCGGCCATGGTGATCATGGCGATGTGGTTGGCCGGGAGGGCCGTCGTGTGCCGCACCCACATCCGCCCGTACACGACGGGGGCGATGGACGAGACGTTCTTCGTGGTCGCGGCGAAGGCGTGGCCGCAGTACCCGCCGGCGCCGTTGATCCGCAGCGACCTGCTCCCGCTGTGCGCGGTGGAGGCGTCGATCACGGCGGTGCCGCTGCCCTGGCAGTTGGGGAACACGACCTGCCAGTCACCGGCGGGGGACGTGCCGTTCTGGTCCTCGAAGCCCGAGCACACCACGGCGCCCTGGCAGCCGCCGCCCGTCGGCGTGGGCGTCGGGGTCGGGGTCGGGGTCGGCGTAGGCGTGGGGGTCGGCGTGGGGGTCGGTGTGGGGGTCGGCGTGGGCGTCGGGGTCGGCGTAGGGGTCGGCGTAGGCGTAGGCGTGGGCGTTGGGGTCGGCGTCGGGGTCGGCGTCGGGGTCGGCGTCGGGGCGCCGCCGCAGGGGACCCCGTTCAGGGTGTAGCCGGTCGGCGCGGTGAGAGACCCCGACCAGGTGCCCTGGAAGCCGAAGTCCGCGCTCGCGCCGGTGGCCAGCGCGCCGTTCCAGGAGGCGTTCACGGCCGTGACCGTGGTGCCCGACTGGGTGACCTGGGCGCTCCAGGAGTTCGTCACCTGCTGGCTTGAGCCGGCGGTCCACCGGAGCGTCCACCCGTTCACGGCGGGACCGAGGTTCGTCAGCTTGACCTGGGCGGTGAAGCCGCCGGTCCACTGGTTGACGGAGTAGTCGACCCGGCAGACCGGATCGGCCGCCGAGGCCGCTCCGGGCACCAGCGCGACCGCCGATCCGGCCGTCAGCGCCGCCGCCGCGGCGAGCGCGACCCGCGTCCACGCCCGGGGGCGGGCCTCC
>NZ_KI866522.1:781923-783235 GCF_000511135.2 Microbispora sp. ATCC PTA-5024
CGGGCCGTGGCCGCCCCGGACGCCGATGGTTCGTCCGCCCCCGGCGCCGGGTCAACGCGGGCCCGCGCGTCCCCGGCGCGCGGCGCCCCGAGGCCGTCCGCTCCCCCGCAGGTCACAGCCGTGCGGGAGGCTCCCTGCGCGGAGCGCGGCACCTGAATCTTTCACCTCTCCGGCGTTCCGGATCCGGGACGGAATCCGACCCGGCGCGGGGCTGGTGCTCCCGCGGCCAAACTCTCGTAGTCTTCGCTCTGACAAGCGCGACAGAAGGACATCCCCCTATGGCAGATGCAGGGTCGTGGGTCGTCGTCGGCCTCGACAACGGCGGCACCAGCAACAACGCGACCGTCCTCGACGCCGCCGGACGGTTCCAGGTGGAGCGGCTGGTCGAGACCCCCAGCCTCGTGCGGGAGGGTCCCGCGGTGGCGGTCGAGCAGCTCGTCCTCGCCCTCGACAACGTGCTGGAGCTCACCGGCACCCCGCGCTCACGGGTGCGCGCGATCGGGCTGGACACTCCCGGCCCCGCGAGCGCCGACGGGGTGATCTCCTCCAAGGGCGCGACCAACTTCGTCGACCCCGGCTGGTACGGCTTCGACTTCCGCGGCGCCCTGGAGGCCCGGGTCGGCGTGCCGGTCATCTACAACAACGACGGCAACGCCGCCGCGCTGTACGCCCACCATGTCCACTTCGGGCCCGACTCCTGGGAGCGCTCGTCGGTATCGGCCATCGTCGGCACCGGGCTCGGCGGCGGCGTGGTCGAGGCCGGGCACGTCGTGAAGGGCGCGGCCGGCATGGCCGGTGAGCTGGGCCACGTCCACATCCCCCTGCACGGCCTGCTGGAGGACGGCCAGCCGATCCCCGCGTGCAACTGCGGCTTCGAGGGCGACGCGGAGAGCGTGGCGTCGCTGACCGGCATCGAGAAGAACCTCCTGCCGTTCTGGCTCACCCGCTTCCCCGACCACGAGCTGGCCCGGGTCGAGCCGATCGGCAAGGCCGCCAAGCTGCTGCGCGGCCACGGCGAGAACGGCGACCCGCTCGCGCTGAAGGTGTTCGAGCAGCAGGCGATGGCCATCGGCCGGCTGTTCACCGTCGCCGCCAACTTCACCGACCCGCACGCGTACTTCCTCGGCGGCGGCGTGGTCGAGGCGGCTCCGCACTTCCGCGAGTGGTTCCTGGAGACGGTCAAGGAGAACATCCTGCTCCGCGAGGAGCAGCGCCGGGTGGCCACGATCGCGCTGGTGCGGGACCTCGACATGGCCGGGGCCCGGGGCGCCGCCCTGGCCGCGCTCGCCGCCATCGTCGGCCGCTGACCGGG
>NZ_KI866522.1:783261-802926 GCF_000511135.2 Microbispora sp. ATCC PTA-5024
CCGCTGACCGGGCGGCCGCCGGCGGCGCGGGCGCCGCAGCCGCGGCGTCCAAAATCGTTGGACAACCCGTACGGCCCGTCGCGATCGTGAAGAGATGCGACACGAGGAGATCTGGGACGCCGACACGGCCGCGCGTTACGACACGCCGGGCGTCGGAATGTTCGCGCCCGAGGTCGTCGGACCGGCCGTGGACCGTCTCGCCGAGCTCGCGGACGGCGGGCGGGCGCTGGAGTTCGCCGTCGGCACCGGCCGCCTGGCCGTCCCGCTCGCCGGCCGCGGGGTGCCCGTCACCGGCGTCGACCTGTCAGGCCCGATGATCGAGCTGCTCCGGACGAAGGCGGACGAGGAGACGATCCCCGTCGTCGCCGGCGACATGGCGACCGTCACCGCCCCGGGGCGGTACACGCTCGTCTACCTCGTCTACAACACGATCGCGAACCTGCTCACGCAGGCGGAGCAGGTCGCGTGCTTCCGCAACGCCGCCCGCCACCTCGTCCCCGGCGGCCGGTTCGTGATCGAGCTCTGGGTGCCCGAGCTGCGCAAGCTCCCGCCGGGTCAGCAGGCCACGGTGTGGCACTGCGAGCCCGGCTACATCGGCCTGGACACCTACGACGTCCTGCGCCAGCACGTCGTGTCGCACCACTTCACGTTCGACGACAGCAGGCAGGCGCGGCTGACGCGCACCCCGCACCGGTACATCTGGCCGGCCGAGCTCGACCTCATGGGCCAGCTCGCCGGGTTCGAGCTGGAGAGCAGGCACGCGGACTGGGCCGGAACCGAATTCACCGACGAGTCACGCACCCACGTGTCGGTCTACCGCCTCCCTGCGGACGCCTGACGTCGCCCCGGGGAGGAAGGACCGCGGCAAAACTCGGCAAACAACCGCTATCAGCACCAGAAACCTCACCAGGCACGATGGAGGATAGAAAGGTCATTTTGCAAGGGACACCTCGCGGGCCGCTCGTCGGCGGTCCGTTCACGAGGGTTACGCATTCGGGGGAGGAACCATGACCGTGACCGAGGCGACCCGAACGGGCCAATCGACGCGGACGTCCCGGGGCCGCACGACGACCGCGACCCCTGCCACAACCGCCCAGAAGCCGGTGCCCACGCCGCCGGTGTCCGCGGAGAAGACGGACCAGGGATTCAACCTGAGCCTGCCGTTCCTGCGGATCCAGGTCCGGCCGCCGGACATGCACCTGCCGCACGTGGGGCTGCCGAAGATGAACCGGCGCGACATGGGACACGCCGTGGACATCGCACGGACGTTCCTGCCGCCGCCGGAGCGCATCGTCTACTACGGCGGGCTTGGCGCGCTGGCCGCGATCGGGCTGCTCGACTGGCCGGTGGCGGCCGCCATCGGCGCCGGCACGATGATCGCCCAGCGGACACGGGCGAAGGACCAGCGCTGGTCGCCGCTGCGCGGGCAGCAGGAGCAGCCGGGACGGCAGGACACCGGGGCCACCGGGACCACCGGGACCACCAGGGCCGGCGGCCGGACCACCGGGGGCAGGACCGCCGCACAGACGGGGGCCGGCACGACGACCGGCCGCGCCGCGGGCCAGAGGGCCGAGGCGCGGACCACGGCCAGAGGCACGACGGCCCGTTCCAGGGCCGGAACGAAGTGACGGGCCCCGTCAGCACGCCGTCCTGACGACGGGACGACCGGCCGGCGTCACGACCCCCGGGTCGCGACGCCGGCTTCGCCATGTCCGCTCATCTGCGACGATCGACGTCACGGACAGTGAACGGTCACTGACAGTTCACCAAACGGTAACCTGAATGATGCCGATCTGGGAGGTTTATCGGTCACTCTTCCATAGAAGCCACTTTGTCCATCCGAGGTATACCGTGTCTGATTTCCTCGCCGCCATTCTCGCCAAGGCGGCTCTGATGGTCCTGGAGGCCCTGCTCATGCGGCTCCTCCAGGCTCTGGTGACGTCGTCGTTCCGCGTCATGGCTCCGCAGGCGGCCTGACCGCCCACTCCATCGCCACGCCGGATCGGCGCCGCCCCTCGTCCACCCGGCCGCACGACGGCCGGGTCCCGCGGTCCCGCCGTACGGACCGCGTCCGCACCCCGGTTCCGCCTACCCCGATTCGCGCCGTCCGCGGCGCCCCTCCCGCTTCCCCGGCTCCCGGCCCGGACATGCGACGGGGACGAGGTCGCGGAGGCCGTCCCGGCCTCTCCGCGTTCCCTCGTCCCCGGTGACGGCGCCCGGTCGCGCCCGCAACGGCGGGCGCCGGACCGGCGCCGTGGTTCCCGCCCTCGGGCGGGTCAGTCCGTGAAAGCGTCCTTCACCTTGCCGGCGGCGTCCTTGACCTTCTCGCCCGCCTGCTTCATGCGGCTCTTCGACTGGTCGGCCTGACCCTCGGCCTCGAGGCTCTCGTCGTCGGTCACCTTGCCGAGCCCTTCCTTGGCCTTGCCGGTGACCTCTTCGGTCTTGTTGCGGAACTTGTCCTCCGTGCTCATCGGTCGTGCTCCTCTCCCGTGGTTAGGCGACCCCACCCCTCTTTCCGCTGGTGGGCGCCCTAAACGCGGCGTACCCGGGCGTGACCGGCGTCACGGTCATCACATTGATAAAACCCACAAAACGGGAAGAACGGACGAAACGGGCGTACTCTTGGAGTAACGGATCCACTACCGTCCCAAGAAGGGTGGTGTGACGGATGAGCCACAGTGCGGACATCGGGACGCACCCCGACATCATGCAGATGCGCGCCCGCTACGACACCGCGGCCGCCAATCCCGCAGCACAGCTGGCAGACGGGTTGACGCTGCTCAGCGGCATGTACCTGGCGCTCTCGCCATGGATCGTGGGGTTCGACCGGATGACCCCTCTAACCGTCAACAACCTGATCACGGGTATCGTGGTCGCGCTTCTCGCTCTCGGCTACAGCTCGGCCTTCGGCCGCACCTACGGCATCTCCTGGGTGGCTCCCGTGATCGGCCTGTGGACCATCGTCGCGCCGTGGATCATCCGGGGAGGCATGGCCACCACGGGGACGATCGTGAACAACGTGATCGTCGGCGCGCTCATCCTGATCCTGGGCCTGGCCACCATGCGGTTCGGCATGATGGAGCGCGGCCGGCCGGGCGGTTTCCGAAGCGCCGCGGCCTGACGGAGCGCCACGAGTCCCCCCGGACCCCCTGACCCGCCGCGGGCAGGGGGTTTCTCGCGTCCCGTCAGCCGTTCGCGCAGACGAACGGGGGTGGCGGCGGGGCCTCCCCAGCACACCCGCCGCCTCCCCCGGTCTCCCCTGATCACGACGACCGGCCGGGTCACCGTTGTGCTGCAGACGATAGACGGCGCCAGGTAAGCGTCCGGTGAACGCGGATGTGCCGATCCTTCCCCGCCGAGGCCCGCTACTTCCCGGGTACCCGGTCTTTGACCTCGTCGTAGCCGACCTTGGCGGGCGCCTCGGCCGGCGAGTAGATCGTGCGGATCACGCCCGTCGGAAACACCTCGGCCGCGATCGTCTTGAGGTGGTACGGCGCGTCGCCGTCGTCGAACAGCCTGCGGCCCTTGCGCGCCGCCACCGGGTGCACGAGCAGGCGCAGCTCGTCGACCAGCCCCGCGGCGAGCAGTTGCTGCACCACGGAGATCGAGCCGGGGATCAGGATGCCTCTGATGCCGGCGTCGGCCTTGAGCGTGGCGACGGCCTCGAGAAGGTCGCCCTCGATCCGCTCGGAGTTGCGCCAGGTGAACTCCAGCGGCCGGCGTGAGACGACCACCTTGCGCATGTCCCCGAGTTGCTTGGCGAACGGTGCGTCGTCCCCGCCCGCCGCCTCGCGGCCGGGCCACGCTCCGGCGAAGCTGTCGTAGGTCTCGCGGCCGATGAGAAGCACGTCGGAGGTGTCGTAGTCATCGGTGACGGCGCGGCCCATGTTCTCGTCGAAGTACGGGAAGTGCCAATCAGGGTCGATCTCGGCCACGCCGTCGGCCGAGATGAACAGAGTGGAGATGACCTTTGCCATCGTGGTGATCCCTTCGAGCTCGGGTGGTGTCGTGGACTGGTACGGCATCCGCGTCTCGTCGTCCGGCCACGGATCCGTCCCCGATGGCGATCACGGCCGCGCTCGGCGGGAGGGCGGTCCGGTGGGACGGCGGACGTGTCCGGAGCGAGGATGAAGCGGTTGGTTCAGCGGGTTCGGTGGCAGACCGCCTCGACGTTGTTGCCGTCGGGATCGCGGACGAAGGCGCCGTAGTAGTCCGGGTGGTACTCCGGCCAGACCCGCGGCTCATGCAGGACCTCCGCGCCGGCGCCGACGGCCGCCGCGAAGAAGTCATCGACGGACCGGCGGACGGTCGCCGCGAAAGCGACGTGCGACTCACGGAAACCGTCGCCGGTCGCCTGCTGTCCGATCCAGAACGTGGGGCGGTCGACGCCGTACCCGATCACCGGACCGAACTCCATGATCCGCCGGCCGCCGAGCGGCGCCAGAACAGCGTCGTAGAAGGCCGCGCTCCTGACGACGTCTCCGCACTGAATCGAAAAGTGATCAAGCATGGCGGCAGTCTGCCAGACGTCACCGACAAGCAGCGTGATGACGGAGAGCGCGGCCCCGTGCCGGGCCGCGGTCAGCGATCGAGGAGCGCGAACAGGCGCTCCCACCGGTCCACGACCGCGTCCGGCGAGAACCGCCGGACGGACTCCCGGGCGGCCCCGCCGAGCCGTCGGCGCAGCGCGTCGTCCTCCATGAGCCGGATCAGCGCGCCGGCGAACCCGGCCGTGTCGCCCGGCGGGACGAGGAGCCCGCCGGCCTCGTGGGCCACCAGCTCGCGGACCCCGGGGGCGCAGTCGGACGCCACGACCGGCAGGCCGTACGCCATGGCCTCCATGACGGACATGGGGAAGCCCTCCTCCCGGGACGACAGCGCGAACACCGAGCCGCCGGTGAGCGCCCGCTCCAGGTCGTGGGTGGGCCCGGGGAACTCGACGGCGCCGTCCACTCCGAGCTCGCTCGCGAGCGCCCGGATTCCGGGCTCCTCGGGGCCGGAGCCGTACAGCCGCAGCCGCCAGCCGGGGTAGCGCGGGGCCACCCGCGCCCAGGCCTCCAGCAGCAGGTCCAGGCCCTTCTCGTACGACATGCGGCCCAGCCACACCACGACCCGCTCGTCCAGCGAGGCCGTACGGGAGGGGTGGACGTGGAGCGGGTTCGGCATCGCGGCGGCGGCCGGCATGCCCGCCACGGCCCAGGCGTCGGCGTCCTCCTGGGTGAGCGCGAGGAAGGCGTCGGCGCCGGAGAAGTACCTCTTCACCCGTTCGTAGCGGGAGGACGACCGGGTCGCGGCGTACGACTCGTGGCTCATGCCGACGACCGTCATCCCCCGGGTTTCGGCGAGCGCCACCCACTCCATCGCCCACACCTGGGCGGCGATGACGACGGCCCCCGGGCCGGCCGTGCGGAAGATCTCCGTCAGCCGTCCCGCGGCCCTGCGCATGCCGGCGCGCCGCACGGCCATGCGGGTCCAGGCGGCCGCGTCGAGCCGGTCGAGGGCGGTGCGGGGCCGCCACCTCGGCGCGGGCGGCCGCCCGTACAGCACCGAGATCTCGTACGGCGTGTCCCGGCCGTAGTCGTGGGGGTCGTCGGCGTGCGTGACCCCGACCAGGCGCACCCGGTGGCCGCGCTCGGCCAGCAGCCGGCCGATCTGGTGGGCCCAGCGCTGGAGCCCGCCCAGCTCCTCCACGTTGTTGCAGACGACGAACACGTCCCGGTGCTCACCCACGGGGGCCTCCGGCGAAGATCGCGTCGACGACGGCCTTGGCCGCCGAGCCGGTGTCGTACTCCCCGAACCGCTCGGCGAAGCGCCGCCGCCGCCCGGCGTGCCGGTCCGGGCCGGAGCGGGCCTCCCGCAACGCGTCGAACAGCTCGTCCTCCCCGGTGACGACGGGCCCGGGCGCCACCTCGGCGAGGTCGAAGTAGGCGCCCCGCCGGCTCACGTAGGCGTCGGCGTCGGGGGTGTGGAACACCATGGGCCGGTCGAGCAGCGCGTAGTCGAACATCAGGGACGAGTAGTCGGTGACGAGCACGTCCGACAGCAGCAGCAGCGGGGTCACGTCGTGCACATCGCCGACGTCGACGACCGCGTGCCCGAGGCCGGGCGGCACCACGACCGCGCTGAGGTAGTGGGCGCGCACCAGCAGGACGTGGGTGCCGCCCAGCTCCCGTGCGAAGCGGCCGAGGTCGAACGGGATCTCGAAGCGCCGCTCCGGCCTGCCCTTCTCGTCGGCGCGGAACGTCGGCGCGTACAGCACGACGGTCCGGCCGGCCGGCAGCCCCAGCCTGCGCCGCAGCGCGTCCAGCTCCCCGGGGTCGCCGCCGTTGACGAGCGGGTCGTTGCGCGGGTAGCCGGTGGGCAGCAGGTCCGCCGTCACGCCGAGGCCCCGGACGAGGGTGCGCCGGTCGTGCTCCGAGCGGATGAGGAAGTGGTCGTACCGCTCCACCATGGCGCGCATCCGCTCGCGCCGGGCGCGGGTGCCCGCCTTCGTCCGCGGCTCGTCGAGGCCCATCCGCTTGTACGCCGAGCCGTGCCAGGTCTGGAGGTACGTCGTCTCCGGCCGCTTGACCAGCCCCGCGGGGAAGCCCTGGTTGTCCACCCAGAACTCGGCCCGCGCGAGCGCGTGGTAGTAGGCCCAGGAGCCGCGCCTGACCAGCTCGGCGTCCGCGGGGAAGCCCTTGGCGGCGCCGCGGTGCGACCAGACGGCCCGGTGGCCGGTCTTCCGGCGGCGCAGCTCCTCGTAGACGTACTTGGGGTTGTCGGAGTACTGCGCCCCGAGGTGGCTTTCGAACACGACGGTCCCCCGCCGGATCGGGAGCCGCCGCAGCAGCGCGTTGTAGACGGCGATCTTGGTCCTGCGGCTCCTCAGCGCGGCGAGGACCGCGCGCTCGCGCCGGGTCACGGCCCGCCAGATCCGGGCGCCACCGCCGCTCGCCGCGATCCTGCGGGCCAGGGGCAGGGTCGCTCTCGCGATCGCGCCCCTCGCCACCGTGCGGAGGGCGAGCTCGCCCGACTCCGGCACGTAGAACTCCATGAAGTCGCCGGCCAGGCGGGTCAGACGCGGCCGGACGGCCAGTCCGGGCTCCTCGTAGCCGACGTCGGAGGAGGTGAGCCGGACCGTGACGTTCCGCCCGTCGGCCGACAGCACCAGCCACAGCCCGAACGTCTGGTCCACGAGGCCGATCGGCCTGATCACCCGTCCGGGGCGGAAGGACGCCTCCCACCGGATGCGCCTGCCGTCCGTGGAGACGGCGGCCGGCACCGAGAACGCCCTGCCCTTGCGCTGCCGGTCCCGGAACTCCAGCCTTCCGGTGAGGCGGTCCGGGGCGATGCGGCCCAGCGGGTTCACCGCGTCGCCGGCGACGCGCACCTCGCTCCCCCGCCGGGTCACCGAGGTCACGCGCCCGCCCAGCTTGAACGACCGGAACGGCGCGCTGTGCACGCCGAGGTCGGTCACGTCGAGCACGCGCCGGGCGAACGCGCCGTCGAGATGGCGGTCGCACCAGTAGACGCGGCCGTCGCGCTCGACCAGGTCGGTCGACAGCGTCGGGCGCACGCCCTTCCTCGGCCGGTAGTCGGCCGCCGCCAGCGCCGCGTCGTAGTCGCCGCGCAGGACCATCAGCCCGGCGATCGCGGGGATCGGCCGGCCCTCCTCGAACGCGGCGGGCCCCAGCTCCGCGAGGTACTCCCGGGCCAGGTCGAGGAACTCCCGGCGGTACTCCGCGTCCCGGCTGCGCAGCTCCCGCAGGTAGAGGATCAGGTCGTGGTTGAGGAACTTGGCGTCCTTGCGGCGCTTGAGCCCGGCCGCGCCGTGCCGCCGGAACTCCTCGTCGACGGCCCGGTGCACGGCCAGCCGGTCGGCGAAGTTGCGCAGGTCCGCCCGGCGGTTCGTGATGGACAGGTTCGGCCCGCGGCGCACGACGGCCCAGTTGTAGACCCGGTGCGGGACGACCGCGATCCGCCGGGCGGCCAGGTACGCCTGGGCGCTCCACAGCAGGTCCTCGTAGTGGAGACCCTCGACGAAGCGGAGCCCGGCCCGCTCGATGAAGTCGCGGCGGTAGCACTTGTTGGTGCTGAGCGTGTCGTACAGGAGATCGGGGTTGTCGAGGACGCTCTCGTAGACCGCCGAGCGCCGGTACTGGCCGGGGTACCAGGCGCGCTCCTCGCCCGTGTCCGTGAACACCCGCACGCAGCGGCCGGAGACGAGGTCGGCGCCCGTCTCCTCGGCCGCGGCCAGCAGGGTGCGGCAGGCGTGCCGGTCGAGGGTGTCGTCGCTGTCGAGGAACATCACGTGGTCGCCGCGGGCGTGCTCCAGGCCCGCGTTGCGCGGCCGGCCGCATCCGCCCGAGTTCTCCGGCAGCCGCACGACCCGCACCCGGCCGGGGTGGGACGCGGCGAACCGCTCGGCGACCCGGGCCGAGCCGTCCGTGCTCGCGTCGTCGACGATCACCACCTCGACCGACCGCAGGGACTGCTCCAGCACGGACCGCACCGCGTCCGGCAGCCGGCGGGCGTCGTTGTAGACGATCACCACCACGCTGACCGCGACGCCGCCGGACGCCCCCTGCGAGGACACCACGGGCACCCACCACCCCTCGATGACTACTACCGCCGTAGTAGTCGCGAGATGCTAGTACCCGCTCGGTTAACTCCCGGTTTACGGAGTTAGCGCAGTGTGTCGGAAATGTTCACGCATGCGAGGTGAGCGTGGTGGGCTCCGACCTCTCGAACAGCGACTCGGTGTCGGCCCTGGCCTCGTTCACGGCGATCAGGCACAGGGTCAGGACCGCCACGAGCGCGGCCACCGCGAACGGCCGCCGCCGCGGCGGGGCGTCGAGCAGGCAGGTGATCCGGTCGGGCACGGCGCCGTCGCTGAAGGCCAGCGCGGCCGGTCCCGCGGCGTGCCTGCTGGTCGCGAGCGCGGCGCGGATGACGGCGCGGGCGGCCAGGCGGCGGTCGCCCACGTGGGCGGCGGCCCGCTCGTCGGCCCACCGCTCGGTCGTGTACTCAACGGTCCGCGGCAGCGCGGCGAGCATCGGGTTCAGCGCGGCCGTGACGGCCGCGGCGAGTCGGTAGAGGTGGTGGCGGTCGCTCAGGTGGGCCCGCTCGTGCGCCAGCAGCACCCGCCGCTCCTCGGCGGTCAGCGCGCGGAGCATCCCCGTCGTGACGACGATCCGGCCCGCGCGCCGCCCGGGCACGGCCCGGGCCCGGGGCACCGCGTCCCTGACGATGATCAGGTCGCCGGCGCCGGGGTGGGCCCCGCGGCACGCGCGGGCGGCCTCCGTGAGGGCCAGGCCCCGCCGTACGGCGGTCGCTGCGGCGAGGACGGCGAGCACGGCCAGCGCCCCCAGCGCGACCTGGCCGACCAGCGGCGGCACGGGGTCGTTGGCCTTCAGCAGCCGCACCGACCAGTCCCCGAACGCGGCCACGGCCGGAAGCTGGCCGACGTAGGTGCCGGCGAGCGCGGCCAGCGCGAACGCCGTGCTCAGCGCGCACGCGGCGCCCGAGGCGACCAGCAGCCGGGTGCCCGTAGCCGGCGCCAGCCGCCGTCCGAAATGCGGGATCGTCAGCCCGAGCAGGGCCGACACGAGGAACGGCAGGTAGACGACGAGGCGCATGTCAACCGTCGACCTCCCGGAGCAGCCGCTGCAGCA
Organism: Microbispora sp. ATCC PTA-5024; assembly: GCF_000511135.2. NCBI lineage: Bacteria > Bacillati > Actinomycetota > Actinomycetes > Streptosporangiales > Streptosporangiaceae > Microbispora > Microbispora sp. ATCC PTA-5024. Next base: position 792,918 of record NZ_KI866522.1, read on the forward strand.
CCTGCTCGTCGTCCGGCGACAACCGGGAGACGAACTCGGCCAGCACGGCGGCGCGGTTGCTGCGGCGCGCCAGCAGGTCGCGCATGGCGTCCGCCGTGTGCGCGGCCTCGCCGACCGCGGGGGCGTAGACGAACCCGCGACCGGCCCGCTCCCGCGTGGCCAGGCCCTTGCGGTGCAGCCGGGCCAGCGTGGTCATCACGGTCGTGTAGGCGAGCGAGCCGCCCAGCTCCGCCTGGACGTCGGCCGGGCTCATCGGCCCGGCGGCGGCCCACAGCGCGGCGAGGACCTCGTCCTCCAGCATCCCGGGCGACCTCTTGTCGGAGTGTCCCTGATCCCCGGCCATGGGAACGCGCCTCCCTTTTCACCACGTCCTACTATCGGGATAGTAGAAACTATCGGGGTAGTAGTTCAGGAGCCTACACGGGCGAAGGAGGCGGCGGATGGAACCGTCGGAGGACGGCACGGCAGGCGAAGGGGGCCGCATGACGGTGCGCTACCTCCTCATGAACGCCTACAGCGTCGGCGGCACGATCCGTACCGTGATCAACCAGGCGAACGCGATGGCCGCCGCGGGACACGACGTCGACCTCGTCAGCGTCTTCCGGACCCGGCAGGAGACGAGGTTCCCCGTCGACCCCCGGGTGCGGCTGCGCTCCCTCGCCGACCTGCGCGGACCCGAGTGGCGGCACCCGCTGCGCTCCTGGCTCGTCCGCCGTCCGAGCGCCCTCGTGCCGCCCGCCGAGGTCCGGTACACGACGTTCAACCGCTTCAGCGACCCGCGGATCGTCGCCTACCTGCGGACCCTGCGCGGCGGCGTGCTGGTCACGACGCGGCCCGCGCTGAACCTGCTGGCAGCCCGGTTCGCGCCGGGGGACGTGGTCCTGGTGGGGCAGGAGCACATGCACCTCGACTCGCACAAGGCCGGCCTGCGGGCCGAGATCGAGCGCTGGTACCCCCGGCTCGACGCGCTGGCCGCGCTCACCGAGACCGACGCCGCCCGGTACGGCGCGCTGCTCGCGGAAAGCGGCGCCGCGGTGGTCGCGATCCCGAACGGGCTCACCCCGGCCGAGCGGCGCCCGGCGGACGTGGGCGGCACCACCGTGGTGGCGGTCGGCCGGCTGACCCCGCAGAAGGGGTTCGACATGCTGATCAGGGCGTTCGCCGCCGTCGCCGCGGCCCATCCGGAGTGGCGGCTGCGCATCTACGGGGATGGCAGGGAGCGGGCGCGGCTGCTCGGGCTCGCCGCCCGCCTGGGCCTGCGCGACCGCGTCTTCCTGATGGGGACGACCATGAAGATCGAAAAGGAGCTGGCGAAGGGGTCGCTGTTCGTGCTCAGCTCCCGGTCCGAGGGCTTCGGCATGGTCCTCATCGAGGCCATGGCCCACGGACTGCCCGTCGTCAGCTTCGACTGCCCCGAGGGCCCCGCGGAGATCGTCACGCCGGAACGGAACGGCCTGCTGGTCCCGCCCAAGGACGTGGACGCCCTCGCGGCCGCGATCACCCGCCTCGTGGAGGACCCGGCGCTGCGCGCGTTCCTGGGGGCGGCCGCCCGCGCGTCGTCGGCCCGATACGAGATGGACGTGGTCCACGCCCGCTGGGAGGCCCTGTTCGCCCGGCTCCTGGCGGCCCGGGAGAACGCCGGAATTCAGGGAGGTACGCTCGGAAAGGCCGCGAACCGGTGACGAGAGGACGACCGCCGATGACCACCACAGCCCCCGTCGCGAGCCCCGTCGACTTCGCCGCCTTCGGCGACTACACGGTCAAGGCCGCCACCCGGCCCGACGGCTCCTTCGTCCGCCCGCTCTACCCGTTCAGGGACCGGATCACGGCGAACGGCTCCAGCGGGTTCCCCGCCGAGCCCGGCCGCTACCACCTCTACGTGTCGCTGGCCTGCCCGTGGGCGCACCGTTCGGTCATCGTCAGGGCGCTGCTCGGGCTGCAGGACGTGGTGTCGATGTCGGTGGTCGACCCGATCCGCGACGGGCGCGGCTGGGCGTTCCGCGAGGGGCCGGGCCACGGGCCGGACGAGGTGAACGGCTTCACGCTGCTGCGCGAGGCGTACGAGGCGACCGAGCCGGGGTACGACGGCCACGTCTCGGTGCCCGTGCTGTGGGACCGGCGCACGGGCCGGATCGTCAGCAACAACTTCCCCGACATCAGCATCGACCTCGGCACCCAGTTCCGCGCGTGGGCCGCGCCGGGGATCGACCTCTACCCCGAGCCCCTCCGCCCGGAGATCGACGCCCTCAACGACACGGTGTACGCCACCGTCAACAACGGCGTCTACCGGTGCGGCTTCGCCGAGAGCCAGGCCGCCTACGACGAGGCGGTGACCGCGTTGTTCGCCACGCTCGACGAGCTGGAGGAGCGGCTGGCCGGCCGCCGGTACCTGTTCGGCGACCGCGTCACCGAGTCGGACGTGCGCCTGTGGGTGACGCTCGCCCGGTTCGACTCCGTCTACGTGACGCACTTCAAGGCCAACCTGCGGCGGCTGTCGGACTACCCCAACCTGTGGCGGTACGCCCGCGACCTCTACGGGAACCCGGCGTTCGGCGGCACCACCGACTTCGGCCACATCAAGCGGCACTACTACGGCACCCACCCGCGGCTCAACCCGCTGCGGATCGTCCCCGCCGGTCCCGTGATCGACTGGAGCCTCCCTCAGGAGGGGTGACCGGGGAGCGCGGCGCAGAGCCGGTCCAGCTCCTCCTCCGTGTTGTAGTAGTGGACCGAGGCCCGGACCATCGGCGGCAGCCCGCGGGCCTCGAAGTCCCACCGTGCCGAGGCCGGCCAGGACACCGACACGTTGATCCCCTGTTCCGACAGCGCGCGGGCGACGCCGGCGCTCTCGTGGCCGTCGACGGTGAACGTCACGATGCCGCAGCGCCGGGCGCCGAGGTCGCGCACCGTCACGCCGGGGAGCGCGCGCAGGCGCTCGCGCAGGGCCTCCGCCAGCCCGGTCACCCGCTCCTCGATCGCGTCCAGGCCGAGGCCGAGGGCGTAGCCGGCGGCCACCCCCAGGCCGATCTTGCCGGCCACGAAGCCCTCCCAGTTCTCGAACCGGCGGGCGTCGTCGCGGACCGTGTAGCCCCGGGCCGAGGTCCAGGTCGCCGCGTGCAGGTCGAGGAACGGCGGCTCCAGGTCACGGAGAATCCGGCGCGAGCAGTACAGGAACCCGGTGCCCCGGGGTCCGCGGAGGAACTTGCGGCCGGTGGCCGACAGCAGGTCGCAGCCGATCTCGCGGACGTCAACCCGCATCTGGCCGACCGACTGGCACGCGTCGAGCAGATAGGTCACCCCGGCCTCGCGGGCCACCCGGCCGATCTCGGCCGCCGGGTTGACCAGGCCGCCCTGGGTGGGCACGTGGGTGACGGCGATGAGCCGCACCCGCTCGTCGATCATGTCGCGCAGGGCTCCGGCGGACAGCGCGCCGCTCTCGTCGTCCGGGACCGCCTCGACGCGCACGCCATGGCGCCACGCGATCTGGAGGAACGGGATCACGTTGCCGGCGTACTCGGCGCGGGACGTGAGGATCCTGTCGCCCTCCCGCCAGGGCAGCGAGTAGAAGGCCATGTCCCAGGCGCGGGTGGCGTTCTCCACGATGGCGATCTCGTCGCGGCCGGCCCCGACGAGCGCGGCCAGCGCGTCGTAGGCGTGCTCGGTCCGCCCCTCCTCGGCGCGGGCGGCCCTGTAGCCGCCGATCCGCTCCTCCAGCCGCAGGTGCCCGATGACGGCGTCGGCCACCGGCCGCGGCGGCAGGGACGATCCCGCGTTGTCGAGGTGGACCACCTCCGCGCATCCCGCCGTGTCGGCCCGCACCCGCTCGACGTCGATCACCACGGCCACCTCCGCGCACGGTCCGGAACGACCATTCTGCCCGCCTGATCACCGAGGTGATCGGACGGCGTCCCGTCCCAGCACGTGGTGGTCGACGAGGTCGAGCAGGGCCCGCACGGCCGCGCTGGGCCGCCGGGTGGCCGAGGTGGCCACGGACAGCGACCAGGTCAGGGTGACGCCGGCGGTCCGCAGGACCCGCAGGTCGGGGTCGTGCGGCGCGACGAACTCGGGCAGGAACGCGACGCCGAGACCGTGCCGGACGTAGGCCGAGCCGGTCCCGATGTCGGCCACCTCAAGCCGGACCCGCCGCTCCACCCCGGCGGCGGCGAAGGCCCGGTCCACGACGGTCCGGTTGCCGTACCCGGGCGGGAAGTCGATGAACTCCTCCTCCGACAGCCGCGCCAGCGGGACGGCCTCCTCCCCCGCCAGCGGATGGTCGGCCGGCACGACGAGCACCAGCGGCACCGCCGCCAGCTCCCGCATGGCGAGCCCCGGCAGGGGCCCGGGCAGCGAGACGAACGCGGCGTCGAGCTCCCCGGCGACCAGCGCCTGCGCCAGCCCGGCCGAGCCGGTCGGCGCGATCCGCAGGCGCATGGTCACGCCGGGATGCTCCGCGTGGAAACGCCCGAGCAGGGCGGGCAGGTCGACGAGCGGCACCGAGGTCAGCGTGCCGATGTCGATCGTACCGCGTAGCCCGCCCTCGGCCGCCTGGACGGCCTCCCGGGCCGAGCGGACCGCGTCCAGCACGGCTCTGGCCTCCGGAAGCAGCACGCACCCGGCGTCGGAGAGCGAGACCCGCTGCGAGGTGCGGTCGAACAGCGTCACCCCGAGCTCCCGCTCCAGCGACCGGATGGCGGCCGAGACCCCGGACTGCACGACGTGCAGCCGCCGGGACGCACGAGTGAAGTTCAGCTCCTCGGCGACGGCCACGAAGTACTCGAGGTGACGCAGCTCCATCCTGCGATTATCACAGATCGTAATTGATCTCAGCACGAGCATTCGTTGGACTAGATCGCTGGGTGGTGGCCATCCTTGTCGTGGACGAGGACCACCGCGAGCGAATGGACGAGACGTGCCCACCGCCCACCGGACGCAGATCGAGATCCGCCGGCCCGGCGGCCGTCCCTCCGCGTCCCACCACGCCGGCTTCTGGTTCGCCGCCGTCGCCTTCGCCGTCCAGATGGGGTTCGGCACGGCGCCCACCCCGCTCTGGCCGCTGTACGCGGCCCGCGACGGCTTCGGGCCCACGACGGTGACGGTCGCCTTCGCCCTGCTCATGGTGGGGGCGGCCGCGAGCTTCCGCACCCTCGGCCACCTGTCCGACCGGCACGGCCGGCGGCGGGTGATCGTGCCGGCGCTGCTGCTGGCGACGGCCGCCGCCCTCGTGCTCCTCGCGTGGCCCTCGCTCCCCGGTCTGCTCGCCGGGCGGCTGCTGACCGGCGTGGCCCTCGGGATGATGGCCTCCACGGCCACGACGTACCTGTCCGACCTGTACGGCCGGGCGCACCCCGGCCGCCCGGGGTCGGGCGTGCCCGCCATGGTGGCGACCGCGGCCAACCTGGGCGGCCTCGCGCTCGGCCCGCTGATCGCCGGGATCGTCGCCGAGTGGGCGCCCCACCCGCTGGCGGTGACGCAGGGCGCTTTCGCCGCCGCGATGGCGGTCTGCGCCGCGCTCGTGGCGCTCAGCCCGGAGACGGTGGACGCCGGGGGACGCCGGCGGGAGCGGCCCGCCCGCTTCGCGCTCGCGCCGGGCGGCCGGACCACCTTCACGGCCGCGGGCGGCCTGGGGTTCACGGCGTTCGCGTCCTTCGGGCTGTTCTCGTCCCTGGGCGCGATCATGATCAGAGAACGGCTCGGCATCGGCTCCCCGCTCGTGGGCGGGCTGCCCGGGTTCGTCACGTTCCTGGCCGCCGCGGGGGGCCAGCTCGCCCTCGGGCACGCCGCGCCCCGGCGGATCCTCCTGACCGGGCTCGCGCTGTTCCCCGCCGGACTTGCGCTGGTCGCCGTGTCGCTCGGCCACCCGGCCCTGTGGCTCTACCTGCTCGCCTCGGCCGCGGCGGGAGCGGGAGCCGGGCTGCTGTTCAAGGGCGGCGTCGGCGCGGCCGGCCGGGTGGCCGTCCCGGCCTCGCGGGCGGGCGTGCTCGCCGTGTTCTTCGTCATCGCGTACGCCGGCATGGGCCTGCCGGTGATCGGGTTCAGCGTCGCGATCCAGGGATTCGGGCTGCCGGCCTCGATGATCGGCTTCGCCGTCCTGCTGTCGGCGGGGGCGGCCGCGTCGGTGGCCGCCCTGCCGGGCGGAGCCGGCGCCTGAGGCACAGGCGCTGTTCTATTCGCGAATCGGGGCTCGCATAATCGGGACATGACCGAAACGAGCCCCGCCCGTGCGGAGGGGTGGGCGTTCCTGACCAACCACGCGCACGTGCTGCTGGCCATCGCCCGCGACCCCGACGCCCGGCTGCGCGACGTGGCCGAGGCCGCCGGCATCACCGAGCGCGCCGCCCAGGCCATCGTGGGCGACCTGGAGGAGGCCGGCTACCTGCGCCGGGAGCGGGTGGGCCGCCGCAACCACTACGAGATCAACGCGCTGGCCCGGCTGCGGCATCCCGCGGAACGGGAACACGGCGTCGCCGACCTGCTCGCCCTGTTCGGACCCCGGCCCGCCCTTGACGGCGGAAGTTGATTTCGTGAATACTGGAACGTAGTTCGAGGGGGAGTACCCGCACGCCTCAGCGTCGTCACCACGGCCGCCGCCGACCGGCGGTCCGGCGCGAGGGCCGTCATCCGGCCCGGGGAGACCGTCGACCCGCTCTGTCCGCCGTATGGCGGAGATGGAGAGGTTGACGACGATGCCGTCGAATGTCCCGTTGTGGGCGTGGGCCGCCGTTCTCGCGGTCATCCTGCTGATGCTCGCGATCGACCTGGTGGCCCACCGCAAAGCCCACGTCGTCGGGATCCGGGAGGCCCTCGCCTGGTCGGGGGTCTGGGTGGCGCTCGGCCTCGGGTTCGGGGCCGTGGTCTGGCTGACGCTCGGCCCGGACGCCGGGGGGCAGTACCTGGCGGGATACCTCATCGAGAAGTCCCTCGCCGTGGACAACGTGTTCGTGTTCGCGCTGCTGTTCGGCTTCTTCGCAGTGCCACGGGAGCTCCAGCACCGGGTGCTGTTCTACGGCGTGCTCGGGGCGCTCGTCTTCCGCGCCCTGTTCATCGGCGTGGGCGCCGTGCTCCTGCAGAACTTCCACTGGGTGCTCTACGTCTTCGGGGCGTTCCTGCTCTACACGGGCGTGAAGATGGCCCGCCACTCCGCCGTCGAGGTGCACCCGGACCGCAACCCGGTGCTGCGGGCCATGCGCCGGATCGTGCCGGTCGCCGGGGAGTACCACGGCGCCCGCTTCTGGATCCGCGACAACGGGCGGCTGGTCGCCACCCCGCTGATGGCCGTGCTCGTCGCGGTCGAGACCACGGACATCGTCTTCGCCGTCGACTCGATCCCGGCGATCTTCGCGGTGACGAACGACACATTCCTGGTGTTCACGTCCAACGCGTTCGCGATCCTGGGCCTTCGGGCCATGTACTTCCTGCTCGCCGGGGCCATGCACCGGTTCGGCCACCTCCGGTACGGCCTGGCCGCGATCCTGGTGCTGGTGGGCGTGAAGATGCTGCTCGCCGACGTGTACAAGGTGCCCGTCTGGCTGTCGCTGTCCGTGATCGCGGCCTGCCTCGCGGCCTCGGTCGCCTGGAGCCTGGCCGCGAGCCGCCGGTCGGAGCACGTCCCCGAGCCGTCCCGCGAGTGACGGCCGGGCGCGACGGCGGCGGAACCGGGCCTCGCGCGCGGAGGCGGGCTCGCCCTACGCTGCGGAGATCGACGATCTGGCAACGTGGCCGGCGGCGCGGGACGACCGGCCGCCGGCACGCGGGAGGAGAGGTATCCGCCGTGGTGAACGGATCCGCCCCGGACGACGCCGCCGCGGTCGCGCTGACGAGGGTGACCGGCCTGCGCGACTGGTACGCCCGGCAGGCGGCCAGGGCCAGGCTCGGCCACCGGGGCACCGAACTGGGCGTCATCGTGCTCGGCGCGGCCGTCCCGCTGACGGCGGCGCTGGGGCTGGGCAGCACGGTCGCCGCCGTGCTCGGCGCCGGGGTCGTCGTCCTGACGGGCGTCCGCGGGCTGTACCAGTGGCACGAGAACTGGCTCGCCGCCATCGACGCGCAGCTGTCCCTCGAGACCGAGCTCGCGCTGTTCGCGGTGGGCGCGTCCCCCTACGACGGACCCGACCGCGCGGCGGTCCTGATCCGGACGGCCGAGGCGGTGAAGACGGCGGACGCGCGGCAGTGGAGCAGCCGTCGCCGCGCGGCTCGCCTCCCCGACGGCGCCGGCGCCGGTTCCGCGGCCGACCTCAGCTGACCGCGCGGGGCCGGCGCCGTACCGCGGCCGACTCCAGTTAAGGCACGCCGCCGGTTCTGCGGCCGACTCCGGCTGATCGCGTGAGGCGGGCGCGGGCGGGGTCAGGAGAGGGCCTGGCCGACCGGGTGGCGGCGGGCCAGCCGCAGCAGGGCCTGCACCGACGGCTCGACCGGCCCGAGGCCGGGCCGCCACCACGCCTGTACGGCCACCGTCGCCGGCACGGGGACGTCGAGGGCCACCAGGTCGCCCGACGCGAGATCGGCGGCCACCGCGAGCCGCGGCAGCAGGCCCACGCCGCGCCCCTGGGCGATCATCCGTCCGAGCGCGGCCTTCGAGCCGGTGACCACGGTGCGGGAGTCCCCGGGAGCCGCGCCGTCAGGCCGGGAGCCGAGATGGGAGTAGAGCATCTGCGAGGTGCAGCCCTCCTCGGCGAACACGAACAGGGCGGCCGCGAGCGCCTCGGGGGTCGCGGCGCCCGGCTCGGCCAGCGGGTGGCCGGGCGCGGCGACCAGCACCACCCGGTCCCGGCCGATCACCGCGTGCGGGCCCGGCGCCGGCGCCCCGTTGTCGTACAGGAACAGCAGGTCGAGCCGTCCCTCCGAAAGGGCCTCGCGGAGCCGCTCGCGGGTGTCGACGGTCAGCGTCACGTCGACCGCCGCGCCGCGCCCCGCGGCGCCATGGCCGAGGGCGGTGAGCAGGTCGGGCAGCCAGTGGAAGGCCAGCGTCTCCTGCGCGCCGACCCGCAGCCGGGGCCGCAGGCCCGCGACGGCCCGCCGCATGCGCTCGTCGAGGTCGAGGGCCTCCCGCGCGTACGGCAGGAGCGTCAGCCCGGCCTCGGTTGGGGTCGCGCCCGAGCTGCTCCTGCGCAGCAGCGCGACGCCGAGCTCCCGCTCCAGGCGGCCGAGCTGCGCGCTGAGGCTCGACTGGGCGTAGCCGAGCTTCTCGGCCGCCGGGGAGATCCCACCGAGGTCGGCCACGGTCACGAACGCCTGCAGGAGCCGCGAATCCACCGGCTCATCGTCGCATCGGACACTCCGATGGGGCCATCGGTTATCCGGCGTGGCCGGTTCCGGGGTCTCGCCGCGACCCTCGGCACATGGCACTCATCACCGCCCGGGGGCCGCGCACCGCCCCCGCCTTCGCCGCCGTCGCGGCGGGCAACTTCCTGGTGCTGCTCGACACCTCGATCCTCAACGTCGCCCTCCCCGATCTGCGCCGCGACCTCCAGGCCCCCGTCGCCGCGCTCCCGTGGGCCGTCGACGCGTACACGGTCGTCTTCGCGGGGCTGCTCCTCGCGTCGGGATCGCTGGCCGACCGGTGGGGGCCGCGCCGGGTCTACCGGGTGGCGCTGGCGGCGTTCGGCCTGGTGTCCCTGCTCTGCGCGGCCGCGCCCGGCGCCGGGGCGCTGATCGGCGCCCGCGCCCTGCTGGGCGTCGCGGCGGCCGGGCTCGTCCCGGCGTCGCTCGCGGTGCTGGCCGCGCTGTACCCCGAGCCCGCCCGCCGGGCCAGGGCCGTGGGCGCGTGGGCGGCCGTCACGAGCCTCGGCCTGATCAGCGGCCCGGTGCTCGGGGGCGTCCTCGTCGCGCTCGGCGGGTGGCGGCTGGTCTTCCTGGTCAACCCGCCCGTCGCACTGCTCGCCCTCCTCGTGTCGCGCGGGCTGCCGTCCGGGCCCGCCCGCGCTGGGCGTCCCGTGGACCGCGCGGGCCTCGCCCTGTCGGTGGCCGGGCTCGGCTGCCTCGCGTTCGGGCTCATCGGCGCGGGGACCGAGGG
>NZ_KI866522.1:802967-806397 GCF_000511135.2 Microbispora sp. ATCC PTA-5024
GGGACCGAGGGGTGGACCCGGCCGGTCCCCCTCGCGGCCCTCGCCGCGGCGGCGCTCGCCTTCGCCCTGCTGGCCTGGGTCGAGCGGCGGGTGGCCCGGGACCCGGCCCGGTCGCCGGTGCTGCCGCCCGCGCTGCTCGCGGCCGGCCGCGTCCGCGCCGGTCTCGTCACCGGCCTCATGGCGACCTTCCTCGTGTACGGCCTGCTGTTCGCGCTGACCCAGTGGCTCCAGGAGGACGCCGGGATGAGCCCGCTGCGGACCGGCCTCACCCTGCTGCCGCTGACCCTGCCGATGGGTTTCATGCCGTTCGTCACCGGGCGGCTGGTGGCCCGAGCCGGAGCCCGGCCGGTGATGCTCGCCGGGCTGGCCGCCGACGCCGTGGGCGGGGCGCTGCTCCTCCCGGCGGGCGCGCACGGGCCCATCCCGCTGATCGTCGCCGCCCAGGCCGCGCTGGGCCTCGGGAGCACGCTGGCCATCCCGGCGGCCATCGCCGACATGGCCGGGGCCGCTCCTCCCGCGCTCGCGGCCACCGCGCAGGGGGCGCTCAACGCCGCCCGGCAGGCCGGCGCGGCCCTCGGCGTGGCGGTGCTCGGGACGCTCCCCACGCTGCCCGCCGCGGGCGCCGTCCTCGCGGGCGGAGCCTGCCTCGCCCTCGTCGTCGCCGCGCTCGCCGGAGGCCGTACGGCCCGGGACACGGGACTTTTGATTTCCCGCTGACGATCCCCCACAATCAGGAATGATCCGGACGGCGAGAGGGGCGCACGCGATGCGGGAGACGGGGGCGGAGCGGCTCCCCCGCGGGTCGTCCCCGGTCGCCGTGCCGCCGCCGACGACGGAGGTGGCCTGATCCCCGGCCTGTACGGCATCAGCGACCTGCACGTCGGCCACCCCGAGAACCGGGAGATCGTCGAGTCACTGCGGCCCGTCTCACGGGACGACTGGCTGATCGTGGCGGGGGACGTCGCGGAGACCCCGGCCGACGTGGGATGGGCGCTCGGCACGCTCGCGGCCCGCTTCGCCCGGGTGATCTGGGCCCCCGGCAACCACGAGCTCTGGACCACGGCCGACGACCCCGTGCGCCTGCGGGGCGCCGCCCGGTACGACCACCTGGTCGGCCTCTGCCGCGACCTCGGCGTCGCCACCCCCGAGGATCCGTACCCGGTGTGGGACGGGCCGGGCGGACCCGTCGCGGTCGCCCCGCTGTTCGTGCTGTACGACTACAGCTTCCGCCCGGCCGGCGCCGCGACCAGGGAGGAGGCCCTCGCCGCGGCCTTCGCGGCCCGCGTCGTGGGCACGGACGAGTTCCTCCTCCACCCCGATCCGTACGAGAGCCGGGACGCCTGGTGCCACGCCCGGGTGGCCGAGACCGAGCGCCGGCTCTCCGCGACCGATCTGCCGACCGTCCTCGTCAACCACTTCCCCCTGGTCAGGGAGCCGACGCTGGTCCTGCATCACCCGGAGTTCGCCCTGTGGTGCGGCACCGACCGCACGGCCGACTGGCACGTCCGGTTCCGGGCGGCCGCCGTGGTGTACGGCCATCTGCACATCCCGCGGACCACCTGGCACGACGGCGTCCGCTTCGAGGAGGTCTCGCTGGGCTATCCGAGGGAGTGGCGGACCCGGCCGGACGGGCCGTCGCGGCCGCGGGCGGTGCTCGTCCCGTGATCGAGCGCATCCACCCCGAATCGGCCGCGACCAGGGAGCGGCCGACCCGGCCGCGGGCGGTCCCCGTCCCATGATCGAGCGCATCCACCCCGAATCGGCCGCGACCAGGGAGCGGCCGACCCGGCCGCGGGCGGTCCCCGTCCCATGATCGAGCGCATCCTCCCCGACTGGGCGGCCACGGCCGAGGAGTTCGGCGACGTGCCGGAGGACACGCTGTTCCCCGAGGAGCGGCCGCTGGTCGCGCGGGCCACGGGGATGCGGCGACGGGAGTTCGTCACCGGGCGGCACTGCGCGCGGCGGGCGCTGTCCCGGCTCGGCGTGCCCCCGGGGCCGATCCCGCGCGGCGAGCGGGGCGCGCCCGTATGGCCGCCCGGGACGGTGGGCAGCATCACGCACTGCTCCGGGTACCGCGCCGCGGCGGTGGCCGAGGGGCGGGTCGCGGCCGCGATCGGCATCGACGCCGAGCCCCACGGGCCGCTCCCCTCCGGGGTGCTGCCGACCGTCGCCTCCCCCGGCGAGATCGCGGCGCTGGGCGCGCTCGGTCCCGGGGCGTGCTGGGACAGGATCCTGTTCAGCGCCAAGGAGGCCGTCTACAAGGTGTGGTTCCCCCTCACCCGGCGGTGGCTGGACTTCGCCCAGGCCGTGGTCGAGATCGACCCGGACGGGGGCTTCACGGCGTCCCTCCTGGTCGCGGACCCCGCGATGGGCAGGCGCACGCTCGACGGCCGCTGGCTCGTGTCGGACGGCCTGGTCGCCACCGCCATCGCGCTTCCGCGGTGAATTCCCCTGGCCGCCACGCCGCTTGACCCCGCGCTTACCGGTTTTTTGCCCGCGCGAGGTGTGCCGGGGCTCGCCCTGTCGTTTGGATTGCTCCTCGGGTCCCCGGAAATTGTCGGTCGGCCCTGCGAGGCTGTGGCCCGGACCGCGAGAGCCGGCACGAGGACCATCGGACGAGGAACCGCCATGCTCACCACGCAGTACGTCACCGGAGCTCCCAACTGGATCGACCTCGGGACGCCCGACACCGAGGCCGCCGTCGCCTTCTACACGCGGCTGCTCGGCTGGGAGTACCAGTCGGCCGGCCCCGATTCGGGCGGATACGGCTTCTTCCACGTCGGCGGGAAGACCGTCGCCGCGGTCGGCCCCCTCATGGACGAGGGCGCCTCCTCGGCCTGGGTTCTCTACTTCCAGACCCCCGACGCCGACGCCACGGCCAAGGCCGTGCGGGAGGCGGGCGGCGTCGTCCGGTTCGAGCCGTTCGACGTCTTCACCAACGGCCGGATGGGCGGCTTCACCGATCCCGGCGGCGCCGAGTTCGCCGTCTGGCAGCCGGGCGAGACCAAGGGCCTCGACGCGGTGCGCGTGCCCGGGTCGCTGGCCTGGACCGAGCTCTACGTGCCCGACCCGAGCGCCGTCCGCCCGTTCTACCAGGCCGTCTTCGACTGGCGGGTGGAGGAGACCCCGTTCGGCGACGCCACCTACATCGTGCTGTCGACCGCCGAGGGCCAGGAGCCCGACTTCGGCGGCGTCATGCCGCTCCAGCCGGGCGACCGGCCGCACTGGCTCGTCTACTTCGAGGTCGCCGACAGCGACGCCGCGGTGGAGAACGCCCGCGAGCTGGGCGGCGAGGTGATCGTGCCCCCGATGAGCGTCGAGGGCGTCGGCCGGTTCGCCATCCTCACCGACCCGTTCGGCGCGCGGTTCGCCGTCATCACCAGCGTCACCACCTGACCCCCCGCCCTCCCCCGGCTCTGACCCGCCCTGA
>NZ_KI866522.1:806534-815227 GCF_000511135.2 Microbispora sp. ATCC PTA-5024
CCTCCCCCGCCCCGCCACCGGCCCGTTCAGGTCCACACCCACCTGTGCACCACCTGCCGGGCCGGTGGCCCCCGGGCGCGACGCACACCTGAGCCGCCCAACCGCCCGGGGACGTGCCGAAGACGTGCCCCGAGGGCCTCACGCCGCGCCGCTTTCGGGGCCGAGCCCCATCGTCATATCGGGGCCCGAGCCGCTTAGTCCACGCCCGGGTGAAGCGCCTATTGTCGCCGGTGTGAAGATGTGCACCTCTCCGGTGTGGCCGTCGTCGGCGGCAGAGGCCGAGGCCGTCCAGGAGGCCCTGCGCCCGCGGCTCGACCTCACAGGGCCCGGGCCCCTGCGGCCCTCGACGGTCGCCGGGGTGGACGTCGCCTACGCCGGCGACCGCTTGGCCGCCGCGGTCGTGGTGCTCGACGGGACGAGCCTGGAGGTGCTGGAGCAGGTGACCGTGACCGGGCCGGTCGCGTTCGGGTACATGCCCGGGCTGCTCGCCTTCCGTGAGCTTCCGAGCCTGGTCGAGGCGCTGGAGCGGCTCACGCTGACGCCCGAGCTGATCGTGTGCGACGGGTACGGCCTGGCGCACCCCCGGCGTTTCGGGCTGGCGTGCCACCTGGGGGTGCTGACCGGGCTGCCCACGATCGGCGTGGGGAAGACGCCGTTCGTCGGGACCTTCGACGAGCCGGGGCTCACACGCGGGTCGTGGAGCGAGCTCCGCCTCGACGGGGACGTCGTCGGGCGGGTCCTGCGCACGCGGGACGGCGTCAGGCCGGTGTTCGTGTCGGTGGGCGACCGGATGGACCTGGAGACGGCCTGCCACAACGTGCTCGCCCTCACCCCGCGCCACCGGCTGCCCGAGACCACCCGCGCCGCCGACCGCCTCTGCCGCCGGGCGCTCGCGGACAGCCTCGTCTGAGGCGGAACCGGCGTCGCCGGCCCTGCCGCCTGAGAGGCCGCGAGGTGAACACCTCAGACGCCAGGTGAGCAGCCGCGAGCTGAACAGCTCAGACCCCAGGTGAGCAGCCGCGAGGTGAACACCTCAGACCTCAGGTGAGCAGCCGCGAGCTGAACCCCTCAGGCCTCGGGTGAGGAGGTCGCGAGGTGGGCGGCGGCCACCTTCTTGGGGACCACCATCCGCCAGGCATCCACGATGATCTCCCGCATCTCCGCCTCGTCGATCGCGGCCAGCCAGACGCGCACCCAGTTGTACCGCTCGTCCGACGGGCGGGGCATGTGGAACTTGTCCGGCTCGGCCGCCACCAGGGCCGCCCGCTCCTCCTTCGGGAACGCGAACCCCATGGACGTCTCGTCGGCCGATATCGCGGCGTAGACGATCCGCCCCACACGGAAGGTGATCCGGTCTCTGACCAGCCTCTCCTCGGTCCTCGGCAGGCCGTTCGCCACCCGCCGCACCTCGTCGGCCGTGATCACGCCGCACCGCCCGACAGGTGGCGCTCGACGGACGCGACCTTGGACTCCAGCCGCCCGCCGTCCCCGGGCCGGGCGTCGGCCTTCAGGACCAGGCTGACGCGGGAGGAGCGCGCCTCGACAGCGGCCACCGCGTCCTTCACCACCGCGAGCACCTCGTCCCAGGTGTCGCCCTCGACGGTGGTGAACATCGCGTCCGTGCGGTTGGGCAGGCCCGACGCGCGGACCACCCGGACGGCCTCCGCGACGATCTCCCCGACGTCCTCGCCGACCCCGATCGGCGTGACGCTGAACGCCACGAGCACCGACATGGCTTCCCCTCCCTGTCCCCTGCCGCCCTACGGCCCGAACGCTAGCAGCGCCCACCGACAGGACCCGTAGTGCAGCGGCGTACGAGAGGAAGCAGCGGGCCGGCCGGGTTGTTGACGTCTGCCGTGAGCACTCCGCACGAGGTGGACGCCGTGGTCGTCGGCGCGGGCCAGGCCGGCCTGTCAGGCGCGTACTTCCTGCGCCGCTTCGGCCTGGATCTCGTCGTCCTCGACCGCGAGGACGGTCCGGGCGGGGCGTGGCGGCACCGGTCGCCGACCCTGACGATGGAGAAGATCCACGGCATCTTCGACCTGCCCGGCGTACCGCGTTCCGGCGAGCCCGATCCGTCGCGCCCGGCGTCGGAGGCGGTTCCCGAGTACTACGCCGGCTACGAGCGCCGGACCGGTCTCCCGATCCTCCGTCCCGTCACCGTGCGCGCCGTCACCCGCGGACCTGTGGACCGGCTGGTCGTCGCGACCTCGGAGGGCACCTGGGCCGCCCGCGCCGTCGTCAACGCGACCGGCACCTGGACGCGGCCCCACTGGCCCTACTACCCCGGCGCCGCGGACTTCGGGGGCAGGCAGCTGCACTACGCCGGTTACCGGGGCCCGCACGAGTTCGCCGGCCTGCGGGTGGTCGTGGTGGGCGGCGGCCACTCCGCGGCCCACGTGCTGTCGGAGATCGCGGGAGTCGCCGCCGCGACGCTGTGGGTGACCAGGCGGCCGCCCGAGTTCCGGGACGGGGACTTCGGCCTCGACGAGCGCCGGGCCGCCGTGGCCCGGGTCGAGGCCCGCGTGCGGGCCGGCCTGCCGCCGCAGAGCGTGGTCGGCGCGACCGGGCTCGGGTCCTCGGTCGTCGTACGGCAGGCGCTGGAGAAGGGCGCGCTCGAACGGCTGCCGATGTTCCGGGAGATGATCCCGGGCGGTGTGGCCTGGGACGACGGCACCACGGCCGAGGCCGACGCGATCGTGTGGGCCACCGGCTTCCGCTCGGCTCTCGACCATCTGGCGCCCCTCAAGCTGCGCGCTCCCGGCGGCGGCATCGTCATGGACGGCACCCGCGTCGTCGCCGAGCCGCGCCTGCACCTCATCGGGTACGGCCCGTCCGCCAGCACCGTCGGGACCAACCGCGCGGGCCGGGCGGCAGCGCAGGAGATCCGCCGCCTGCTCGCCGCCTCCCCCGCGGCCGCCTGATCCCGCCACCGACCTCGCAGCAGGCACGGCCTCCCGGGGCGGCGCGGCGCCGGCCTCGGGAGGCCTTCGATGAGCGGCGGCCGTCCGGCCCCCGTGTCGCGGACGGCCGCCGCGCGTTCTACGCGGCGAGGGTGTCGATCGACACCTGCCACAGCAGGGCGGCCGCCTCGGGGTCGAGCGCGTAGGACGCCACGCCCCGGCGGGTGCCCTCCTGGTGGGGCCCCGCCTCGTTGCAGTCCTCGAAGTAGCGCCCGCCGACGCCGTCGAGCAGCGGCGACGTCGCGACCAGGACGGACGTGGCGGCGCCCTGCTCCGGCGTCTTCCACACCACGCCGGCGGCCCCGCTCTGCCGGAGCATGGCCTGGAGGTCCTCCTCGGCGACGTGCCGCTGGAGGTTGGTCCGGATGCCGCCCGGCATCAGCGCGTTGACCGTGATGCCGTCGGCGGCCCACCGCTTGCTCGCCTCCACCGCGAACAGCACGTTGGCCGTCTTCGACTGCCCGTACGCCAGCCACGGCTCGTAGGCGCGCTCCCGGAAGTGGATGTCCCCGAAGACGACCGGCGACCGCAGGTGGGCGCTGGAGCTCACCGAGACGACCCGGGCCCCGCCGGCCGCCGCCAGGGCCGGGTGCAGCCCGGTGGCCAGCGCGAAGTGCCCGAGGTGGTTGGTGGCGAACTGCAGCTCCCAGCCCTCCGGCGTACGGGTCTCGGGCGAGGCCATGACGCCCGCGTTGTTCACGAGGATGTGCAGGGGACCGTCCCAGGCCGCGACGAACGCGGCGACGGACGCGCGGTCGGCGAGGTCCAGAGGCGCCACGAGCACCTGCTTGTTGCCGGTGGTGGCCACGATGTCCTCGGCCGTGCGCTCCCCCGCCTCGAGGTTGCGGACGGCCAGCGTCACCTCGGCTCCGGCGCCCGCCAGCGCGCGGGCGGTCTCGACGCCGATGCCCGACGCGCCGCCGGTGACGACGACGCGGCGGCCGGTGAGGTCGACGCCCTCGACGACCTCCGCGGCCGTGGACTGTGCGGTGAACGGCGTGGTGATGCGGCGTGTGTCGGTCATGGTCTTCCCGTCTCCCTCGGCCCCCCGGATCGGGAGCACCCGCCGGTACAATGACGAAAGCGGAGGATCCTCCGTTACATTGCCGACTCTAAACGGAGAAAACTCCGGTTAGCAAATCGATCAGGAGGAGCAGTGCCCGACATCGGGTCCGCCGCGGCCAGGCCGCTGCGGGCGGACGCCCGGCGCAACCGCGACCGGCTGCTGGAGTCCGCCGTGCGGGCGTTCTCGCAGGAGGGTCCGGACGTGACGCTGGACGCGATCGCCAAGGACGCGGGAGTGGGCATCGGGACGCTCTACCGCCACTTCCCCACCCGTGAGGCCCTGGTCGAGGCGGCGTACCGGAACGAGCTCGACCGGCTGTGCGACGCGGTGCCCGGCCTGCTGGAGGCCGCGCCGCCTGACCGCGCCATGCGCGCCTGGATGGACCGGTTCGTGGACTACATGACCACGAAGCGCGGCATGGCCGACGCTCTGCGCGCCGTCATCGCCTCCGGCGGCGACCCGTACGCCCACAGCCGTGACCGGCTGCTCGGCGCGATCGCGACCCTGCTGGAGGCGGGCGCCGGGGCCGGTGCGGTACGCCGGGACGTCGAGCCGGGCGACGTCCTGACCGCCCTGAGCGGCGTGTCGCTGGCGGCGGGCGACCCCGCCCGACGCGAGCAGGCCGGGCGGCTGCTCGACCTGCTCATGGACGGCCTGCGCCACGGCACCACGCCCTGACCGCGCCACCGCAGCACCGCGCGACCAGGCCCACGCCGCCGCGCCACCGCAGCACCGCGCGACCAGGCCCACGCCGCCGCGCCACCACAGCACCGGACGGCCAGGCGCACGCCGCCGCACCGCCCCTCGGCCGCGCCCGCGGTGTGGGTCCTGGTGACCGCTATCCCCCCGCCAGGCCCAGGGCCTCGGCGGCGACGGCCGAGCGGAGGTCGCGGATGCCGGGCCGGCCGCGCAACGGGTGGACGTTGTTGGTGAGCAGCACGACGGTCAGCCGGCGGCCGGGATCGACGACGAGCGAGGTGCCGGTGAACCCGGAATGGCCGAAGGCGTCGCCCAGCGGCCCGACGATGGCCGGGTCGCCGATGCGCACGCCGAGACCCTGCCGATAGGCGGCGCCGGTCACGCCCTGGTCGCGGATCATCTCCTCCACCGAGGCCGGGCCGAGCACGCCGCCGCCCCCGGTGCGCAGCGCCTCCCCGAAGCGCAGCAGGTCGGCGGCCGTGGAGAACAGCCCGGCGTGGCCGGTCACGCCGCCGAGCGCGTGGCAGGTCTCGTCGTGCACCTCACCCCGCACGCAGCCGCGGGACGACCGCTCCGGCTTGTACTCGGTGGCGACGATCCGGCCGGACGGCGCGGGCCGGAAGCCCGTGTCGGCGAGCCCGAGCGGCCTGGTGATCCGTTCGCGGACGAGGACGTCGAGCGGGGCGTCCCCGGCCGCCTCCGCGACCCGCCCCGCGGTGATCATCCCGACGTCCGAGTAGACGTGCGTTCCCAGCGGGAAGGCGGCGGGCGTGGACAGCACGAGCCGCCACCGGTCCTCCTCGGGCTCCCCGCCCACGCGGTTGCTCGCGGGCAGGCCCGAGGTGTGCGTGAGCAGGTGGCGGACCGTGACCTCGGGCCGTCCGGCGTAGTGCTCCGGCAGCCAGGCCGCGACCGGGGCGTCCAGGTCCACCCGGCCGTCCTCGGCGAGCGCCAGCAGGACGGCGGCCGTGAACGCCTTGGTGACCGACGCCAGGTCGAAGACCGCGTCGGGCCCGGCGGGCGGCCGCTCGGACGCCAGGGTCTCGTCGGCGTCGGCGAACCGCACGGCCTCCCCCACCACGGCACCGGCGACGACCTCCCCGTCGTGGGCGATGAGGGCGACGGCCGCCGAGGCGACCCCGGGCACGGCGGCCCGCAGGAGGTCCTCAAGCATCCCGCAGCGCCGCGGCCAGCCGGTTGCCGTGGGCCGCGAGCACGGCCCTGGCGTCGTCGGCGCCCACGCCGCGTTCGATCATGACAACCGCGGTCTTCACGTCGCGCCCGGCGTCCTCCAGGACCTCCCGGGCCCGGGCCGCGGGGGCGCCGGTGATGTCGGCGACCATCCGGGCGGCGCGGTCGACCAGCTTGGAGTTGCTCGCCACCACGTCGACCATGTGGTTCCCGTACGTCCGGCCCGTCTTGATCATCGTGATCGTGGAGATCATGTTGAGCACGAGCTTCTGGGCCGTTCCGGCCTTGAGGCGGGTCGAGCCGGTGACGATCTCGGGCCCCACGACGACCTCGATCGCGTGGTGGGCCGCCGCGCCGAGCGGCGTGCCGGTGTTGCAGGCCAGCCCGACCGTGAGCGCCCCCCGGCGGCGGGCCTCGGCCACGGCGGCGACGACGTACGGCGCCCGGCCGCTGGCGGAGATCCCGACGACGGAGTCGAGCGGCCCGGCGTCCTTCTCCCGGATCACGGCGGCGCCGGCCTCCGCGTCGTCCTCGGCCCCCTCGACCGACCGGACCAGCGCGACCTCGCCGCCCGCGATGATCCCCTGGACGAGGTCGGGGTGGGTGCCGTAGGTGGGCGGGCACTCGGAGGCGTCGAGGACGGCGAGCCGCCCGGACGTGCCCGCGCCGACGTAGAGGAGGCGGCCGCCCGCGGTCATCCGCCCGGCGATGCCGTCGATCGCGGCGGAGATCGCCGGGACGGCCCGGCCGACGGCGGCGGGCACGGCGGCGTCGGCCGCGTTCATGAGCCGCGCGATCTCCTCCGTCGGGAGCGTGTCGATCCCGCTGTATCGGGGATCGCTCTGTTCAGTGGCGAGAGCGGCAAGTGACTGCGTCATGGTTCCTCATCTTCGAGATATCCGAAAGATCCAGATGACTCGCGTGCGCACGGGCCTCGAACGGCTGACCGGGCACCCCCGGCCGGTCGGACGCGACCGCGTCGGCCTGGTCACCAACCCCACCGGGGTCCTGCCCGACTTGACGCCGTCGGCACCGGCGCTGTTTGCGGCGGGCGTCCGGGTGACCGCGCTGTTCGGCCCGGAGCACGGGCTGCGCGGCGCGGCGCAGGCGGGCGAGGGCGACACTGCCGCGGCCGACCCGGTCACCGGCCTGCCCGTGTTCGACACGTACGGCAGGTCGGGCGGGGACCTCGACGCGCTCGTGGCCTCCGCCGGCGTGGACGCCCTGGTGTTCGACATGGCCGACGCCGGCGCCCGCTTCTACACGTACGTCTGGACGATGTACGACCTGATGGAGTCGGCGGCGCGGCTCGGGCTGCGGTTCGTCGTGCTCGACCGGCCCGATCCGATCGGCGGTGCGCTTGCGGAGGGGCCGCCGCTCGACCCGGCGTTCGCGAGCTTCGTCGGGCGCGCGCCCGTCGCCGTGCGGCACGGGCTGACGCCCGGCGAGATCGCGCTGCTCGCCAACCGCACGATCAAGGCGAGGCTGGACGTCGTCCCGCTGAGCGGGTGGCGGCGGGAGCGGTACTTCGACGAGACCGGCCTGCCCTGGGTGATGCCGTCGGCCAACATGCCGACGCTGGACACCGCGATCGCCTACCCGGGCACCGGGCTGTTCGAGGGCACGAACGCCGCGGAGGGCCGCGGCACGACCCGGCCGTTCGAGCTGGCCGGGGCGCCGTACGCCGACGGGCGGCTGGCCCCGGCGCTCGCGGACCTCGGGCTGCCAGGCGTCCGGTTCCGCGAGACCTGGTTCACCCCGACGTTCGGCCGGCACGCAGGCGCGGTCGTGCGCGGCGTCCAGCTCCACGTGACCGACCGGCTCGCGTTCCGGCCGGTGCTGACCGGCGTGTCGATGCTCCACACGCTGCGCGCCCTGTATCCCGGCGCGTTCGCCTGCGACCCGTTCCTCGACCTGCTGTGGGGGTCGGACGCCCTGCGGCGCGCCCTCGACGCGGGGCGCGACCCGCGCGGCCTCGTCCCGGACGGCGGCCCGGAGGGGGCGGAGCTCCTGTACAGCTGACATCAGTCCAGCGGGCGGCGGTAGAGCCAGAAGACGCGCTCGGCGCGCGCGGCCACCGCCCGCGAGTAGAAGCGCAGGGGACCCACCCAGCCGATCTCGACCCGGCGCAGACCGGCGGCGGCCTGCTCGGCCAGGCACCGGCGCAGCAGCACGCGGCCCACCCCGAGCCCGCGCGCGGCCTCGGCCGTGCCCATCGGCCCGAACCAGTTCGGCCGCGAGCCCCAGGCGGCGAACCCGAGGATCTCCCCGTCCCGGACGGCGTAGTGGCAGCCGGTGGCCTGCTCGGCCTCCCAGGCCCAGCGGTCGTTCCACTGCTCGCGGACGAACGCGCTCACGGCGGCCCGCTCCCCCGGCGCCGCCGCCCCGACGGCGACCCCGGCCGCCGCGAGCCGCTCCAGGTCGGCGTCCTGGTCCCAGGACTCCGGGTGCCATCCGGTGACCAGGTCGGCGGTCATGTTCCACGCCACCCGGTACCGCTCGTACCCCCGGCTCTCCGCGAGGCAGGCCGCGGGGGTGTACCGGACGTCGATCCCGGGCCACGCGTAGCACGGCGGGTTCCCGGCGAACCGCGCCTCGGTGGCCCCCTCGGCCCGCAGCCACTCCTCCGCGGCGCCGACCAGCGCCCGGCCGAGGCCGCGGCCCTGGGCGGCCGGGTCGACCGCGACCAGGTCGAGGTGGCCGCCGCCGTCGCGGCCCACGGACGCGAACACCACGCCGTCGAGGCCGGGCGTGGCCAGGGCCGTCCAGCGGCG
>NZ_KI866522.1:815247-822545 GCF_000511135.2 Microbispora sp. ATCC PTA-5024
CGTCCCGCGGCCTCGGCCGCCACCCGCCCGGGATCGAGCGGCGCGACCGCGGTCACCCGCCGGCCCCCGCGTGGTGCCCGGCTCCCACGGGGATGACGCTGCGCCGCTGGGGGTGGAAGCAGGCGTGGCGCTGCCCGCCGTCCCCCGGCCGTCCGAGCACGGGCATCTCGCTAACGCACCGCTCGGTGGCGAACGGGCACCGGCGGGCGAACAGGCAACCCCCGTCCGCCTGCGCCTCGTCGAGCGCCTCGGTCGGCACCACGCGCTCGGGTCCGGGCCGCTCCAGCCCGTGCAGGACCGGGATGGCCGACAGCAGCGACTGCGTGTACGGGTGGACCGGGTCGGCGATGACCGTCTCGGTGTTCCCGCGCTCGACGACCTGCCCCCGGTAGAGCACGTACAGCTCGCTGTCGTCCCCGATGTAGCGGGCCGTGGCGATGTCGTGGGTGATGAACAGCACGCCCACCCCGAGCCGCAGCCGCAGGTCCTTCAGCAGCGAGAGGATGCCGAGCCGCAGCGAGACGTCGATCATCGAGACGGCCTCGTCGGCGACGAGCACCTCGGGGTCCATGGTGAGCGCGCGGGCGATCACCACCCGCTGCCGCATGCCTCCGGACAGCTGGTGGGGGTAGCGCGGCAGCACGTAGCCCGGGTCGAGGCCCACGAGGGACAGCAGCTCCTCGGCCCGCTCGTCGGTCCACGACCGGGGGCGGCCCGCCTGCCGGGCGCGCAGCGCGAGCGGCGCCTGCAGCGTCTGGTGGACGGTCCGGGTGGGGTTCAGCGCCGAGTACGGGTCCTGGTGGATGAGCTGGATCCGCCGGAAGTACGGCTGCCGCCTGCGGTGGCTCAGCCCGGACATCGGGACGTCGTCGATGACGATGTCGCCCGAGTCGTACGTCTCCAGCCCGGCGATGATCCGGCCGAGCGTGGTCTTCCCGCAGCCCGACTCGCCGATGAACGAGACCGCCCCGCCCCTGGGCACGGCGAAGTCGACGCCACGCAGCGCGGGCACGTCGCGTCCGCCGAGGACGGCGCCCCGCTGCTTGTACGTCTTGGTGACGCCGGTCCCGACGATCACGCGAACTCCTTCCGCTTGACGAGCGCGAGCGGGTGGTCCACGGCGTGGCAGGCCACGGTGCGCCCGTCGCGGGACACGGGGATCGGCTCGTCGGTCTCGCAGACGGCCATGCGGCGCTCGCAGCGCTCCCGGAACACGCACCCGGCGGCGGGCAGCGTTCCCAGCGTGGGCGGGCGCCCCGGCAGCGCCCGGGCCTCGGAGATGTCGCCCGACAGCCGCGGGATGGCCCGGATGAGGCCCTGCGTGTACGGGTGGCGGGGCGCGCCGAGCACCTCGGTGACCTCGCCGTGCTCGACGACCCTGCCGCCGTACATGACGGCGAGGCTGTCGGCGACCTCGGCGATCGCGCCGACGTCGTGGGTGATGACGAGCGTGGTGAGGGACCGCTCGTCGTGGACCTCGCGGATGATCCGCAGGATCGTCGCCTGGGTGATCATGTCGAGGGCGGTGGTCGGCTCGTCCAGCACGACGACCTTGGCGTTGAGGACGAGCGCGAGCATGATGCCGACGCGCTGCCGCATGCCGCCCGACAGCTCGTGCTGGTGGGAGTCGAGCACCCGGGCGCCGTCCATGCCCATGCGGGCCAGCAGCTCCTTGGCGTCGCGCACCAGCCCCCGCAGGTCCTCCACATCGTGGGAGCGGCCGAGGTCGAGCAGCTGCTTGCCGATGGTCTTCAGCGGGTTCAGTGAGTTCTGCGCGGCCTGGAAGACGTACCCGACCTGGCGCCCGCGGGCCCGCCGCAGGTCCTCGCCGCCGAGGGTGAGCACGTCGCCGAGGCCGTCGATCTCCACGCTGCCCGCCGCGATCCTGCCTGGCGGCTGGACGGCGTTGAGCAGCGACAGCGCGAGCGTGGACTTGCCCGAGCCCGACTCGCCGACGACGCCGGTGATCGTGCCGGGCTCCAGGCCCAGGTTCACGCCGGAGACGGCGGGGAGCTCGCCCGCGGGGGTCTTGTAGACGACGGTCAGGTCGCGGATCCGCACGCCGGGGGCGGTGACGGTGGTGGGGGTCATCGGGGCTACTCCTCCCGCAGCCGGGGGTTGAAGATCTCGTCCATCGCGTCGACGATCAGCACGATGCCCAGCGTGAGCAGCAGGATCGCGAGGAGGGGGGCCAGCAGGTACGGCAGGGCGGCCGGGGTGGTGAGCGCGCCGCCGTTGAAGACCGCGAGGTTCAGCATCACGCCCCAGTTGTTCGACTCGAACGGCAGGACGCCGAGGAAGAACAGGCCGACCTGGGCGTAGACCGCGCCGGTGACCGCGATGAGCATGTTCATGGCGATGTACGGCGCCATCCCGGGCAGCAGCTCCCGCCCGATGATGTGCCGGGTCGGCAGGCCGAGCCCCCGGGCGGCCTCGATGAACCCGCGCTCGCGCAGCGACAGGGTCTGGGACCGCACGGCGCGGGCGATGCCGCCCCATCCGAGCAGCCCGAGCACCAGGCCCATCTCGAGCGGCCCCTCGAACTTCCACACCGTGGACAGCACGAGCAGCAGCGGCAGGCCGGGGATGGCCAGGTTCATGTCGGTGAGCCGCATGAGCACCGTGTCCCACCGGCCGCGCCGGAACCCGGCGAACAGCCCGATGGCCGTCCCCACCGCCACCGTGATGGCGGCCGTGGCGAGGCCGGTGAGCAGGACGTACCGGGCACCGGTGACGACGAGCGCGAGCACGTCGGTGCCCTCGAAGTCGGTGCCGAAGGGATGGGCGAGGCTGGGCGGCGCATAGAGCGCGTTGTCGTCCCTGGGCAGGTTGTCCGGGTAGAGCAGCGGCCCGGCGATCCCCATGAGCGCGAACAGGACGATGATGACGACGCCCGCCATCCGGCTCGGCTTGCGGCGCAGCACCCGCCAGACCCCGCGCCAGAAGTTGCGGCGCAGCGTCGCCCGGGTGGTCCTGGCCGGCGAGGCCTGGGGGTCGGCCACCCCCTCGGGGTTGATGATGACCGTCATGCGGCGCCTCCGCTCCTGACCCGCGGGTCGATCGCCGTGTAGAGCAGGTCGGCCACGATGTTGGCGACCACGATGCCGATGGTGATCACCAGGAACGTGCCGCCCATGAGCGCGTAGTCGCGGCTGGTGATGCTGTTGACCAGCAGCAGGCCGAGGCCCGGGTAGTTGAAGATCTCCTCGATGAAGATCGAGCCACCGAACAGCATGCCGATCGACAGGGCGAGGATCGTGAACAGCGGCAGGATCGCGTTGCGCGCGAGGTACCGGAACACGATGCCCCGCTTCAGCCCCCGCAGCTCGGCCGCGAGGATGAAGTCGTCGCCGAGCACGGCGACCACGTTCGACTTCATCGCGAGGATCCAGCCTCCGTAGCTGGCCAGCGTGTACGTCACGACCGGCAGCACGGCGTGCTGCAGCAGCGAGCCCAGATAGCCCGGGTTGAGGCCGGGGACGTACTCGACGTCCACCGGGCCGCCCGACGGCAGGATCGGCCACAGCGTCGCGAAGATCGCGGTGAGCAGGAGCCCGATCACGTACACGGGCACCCCGTGGAGCAGCGAGCCCGACAGCGCGAGCATGTCGCCGAGCTTCCCGGACCGCTTGATCGCGGCGTACACGCCCATGGTCACGCCGAGCAGGAAGCTCAGCAGCGTGCCCGCGAGGACCGGGAGCACGGTCCACCGGGCCGCCGACCCGATCAGCGTGGTGACCTCGACGCCCGGCGTGCTCAGCGAGCGCCCGAGGTCGAGGTGGAGCAGTGAGCCCATGTAGCCGAGGTACTGCTGCCACAGGCTGCCCGTCGGCAGGAAGCCGTACAGGACGGCCGTGGCCCGCTCGGCCTGCTCGGGCGACATGCCCTTCTGGATCAGGCTCTCGTACTGCCCCAGCACTGGGTTGCCGGGGATCTCCCGGATGATGACGAAGCTGATCGTCGCCACGACCCAGACCATCACCAGGCCGCGGACCAGATGGCCGCCAGTCTTGCGGGCGACGGCGCCCCACCGGGGCCGGCCCCGGACCGCGTTCGTCATGCGTGCCTCTTCTTGATCATCCCGAGCTGCATCCACACGCCGGACGACAGCCGCAGCGACTCGTCGTCGTCCGGCGGGAACGCCGTGTACCGGGAGGTGTTCACGAACTGGGTGTTGACGTAGTCCCACAGCTGGATCACCGGGACCTGCTGGTTGGCGATCCGCGCCAGGACGCCCACGATGTGCTTCTGCTCCTGCGGCGAGGCGAAGTTGAGCCTGGCGGTCAGCTCGCCCGGGTCCACGCGGCCGTCGGCGCCCGCGTCCACGACCTGCGGGCCGCCCATCCAGTTTCCCTCGGTGCCCGGCGCGACGTGCCGCAGCCTGCCGCCGAACATCTGCCAGCCGTTCGCCTGCCCGAACAATCGCTGGAAGATGTTGTACGGCGAGGGCCCGAGCCCGATCAGCCAGAACCCGACGTCGTACTTGCCGTCGGCCAGCTCGCCCAGGTACAGCGTGTAGTCGGCGGCCGTGACCACGGTGGCGTCGACGCCGTGGTCCACGAGCTGGCTGCTGATCGACTTGGCCGCGGACACCCAGTCGGAGAACGACGCGGGCACGTGGATCTGCACCTTCCACGGCTTGCCGTCCGGCATGGCCCACCTGCCGCCGCGCAGGACCATGCCCGCGGCGCGCAGCTCGGCCGCGGCCTTCGCCGGGTCGACGCGGTAGGGGTCGAGGCGGTCGAACCCGTCGCCGAGCCAGGCCCGGGCGGCCTTGGCGTGGATGCCGGAGGTGGTCGCGGCGGGGGTGCCGCCCTCCGGGGAGGCGATCCTGGTGACCTGCGCCCGGTCGATCAGGTAGGCGAGCGCCCGGCGCACGTGCGCGTTGTCGTACGGCTTGTGGGCCTGGTTGAAGGCCATCGCGGTGGAGACCGGCGAGTAGCCGCGGACGACCCGGCTGCCCCGTGCCTCCTGGATGCGCTCCATGACGGCCGTGGGGACCGAGGTGAAGGGCGCGTTGTCGAGCCTGCCGGAGATCAGGTAGTTCCAGATCTGCTCGTTGCCCGTGTAGTTGAGGACCTTCACCTTGTCGGGCGCGATCGCCCGGCTGTTGTAGAAGTACGGGTTGCGCCTCAGCAGCGCCGCGCCCGGGTTGACCCGCTCCAGCACGAACGGCCCGGCGGACACGTCGTGCGGCGGGGCGAACCCGATGACCTTCTCGGCGAGGCCGGTGATGCGCGACTTGGCGCGCTCGGCGGCCTGGCCGCTCCCGGTCTGGGCGAGCTTGAGCGTGCTCCAGAAGTCGCCGGGCAGCAGCCGCCCGAAGACGTGGGCCGGCACGACCACCGTCGAGAGCAGGTTGCTGAGGAACATGGAGCTCCGGTTGGCGCCCTGGGTGATCCTGACGGTCTTGCCGTCCAGTACCTGGATGTCGGCCGCCGCGCCGGCCGCCTTGGGGTCGAGCGCGTACGCCGTGCCGCCCTGCGTGTAGGCGAGGCCGATCGACACCCGGACGTCCTCGCTGGTGACCGGCTTGCCGTCGGACCAGCGGGCGTTCGGCTGGAGGTGGATCACGACCTCGCGCTGGTCGGGGCTGACCGTCCAGCTGCTCGCGATGGCCGGGTAGTACTGGTTGGGGTCGATCGGGTCGTTCTTCGGCCAGGCCAGCGCCATGCCGTTGTACCCCGAGAAGACCGATCCCACGGGGTTGAACGGGTTGATCGGGGCGCTCGCGTTGATCTGCTTGCTGCCGTCGATCGTGGTGTAGACGCCCCCCGCCGTCGCGGTGTCGGTCGTCCCGGTACTGCCGCACGCGGTGGCTGTGGCGATGGCCGCCAGAGCCGCGATCGCCGCGAGTCGCTTCATGGGCTGCTCCTGGTTCCCGATTGCCTGGACAATACGGGCGGCGTCAGGGAGGCGTCAATTTTTTCCGCGTAAGGAGTCAGCTGCGGAGTAAATTTTTACCCACGTCTTCTACCTGGGAAGACATAGCGCGCGGGCGGCGCCGGACGTCTCCGAGAAACCGGTCGAGGGCCTCCCTGGTGGCCTTCAGCGCGCCCTCCGAAGCGTCGAACGTGCGCTGCGCGAGAGCGACGAAGACGCAGTCGACGATCAGCAGCTGGCTGATCCGGCTCGCGAGCGCGCCCGGCCGGAAGGCCGTCTCCCGGCCCGCGGAGACGAGCACGTGGTCGGCCAGCCCGGCGAGCGTCGAGCGGGGGTTGTTCGTGATCGCGACCGTCGTGGCGCCGGCCGCCCGCGCCGTACCGATCGGTTCGAGGACGTCGGGCGTCTCCCCCGAGCAGCTCACGCCGACCGACACGTCGCCCGGCCCGGCCAGCGCCGCCCCGGTCAGCGCCAGGTGCACGTCGGTGAAGGCGTGCCCGGCCACGCCGATGCGCAGCAGCTTCTGGGCCATGTCGGCGGCGACGAGGCCGGAGGCGCCCACGCCGTAGACGGCGACCCGGCGGGCCCCGGCCAGGGCGTCCACCACCGCGCCCAAGCGGTCGGGGTCGAGCTGGGCCGCCGTGTCCGCGAGCGCGTCCGACTCCGCCCGGGCCACCTTGGCGATCACTTCGGCGAGCGGGTCGTCCGGGGACAGGTCGCCGGGCACGAGCCGCTCGGGCCGCTCCCTGGCCGAGGCGGCGGCGAGCGCCAGGCGCATCTGCGAGTAGCCGGTGAAGCCCAGCGCCTTGGCCGTACGGACGATCGTCGCCTGGCTCGTCCCGGAGGCCGCGCTCAGCTCGGTGATCGTGCTGCCCGCCACCGTGGCCGGGTCGTCGAGGATGAGGCGCGCGATGGCCCGCCCTGCGGGGGTGAGCGAGGGCAGCACGGCGCGCACGGTGGCCACCAGGCCGTCGGGATCGGCGGCGGGGGGACGCTGGTCCATCGGGGTCTCCTCGGGGAATCGGGGTCGGTGGCGCAGGGGTCAGCAGGCGTGACGGCCGGTCAGCCAGCGGGCCGCGGCCTGGGCCGAGGCCGTCGAGGCGCCGTGCGTCGCGAGGTACACGCGCCCGCACGGCGGCCCGGGCACGCCGGTCTCCACCACGACGGTGTCGGGCCGGGCCCGCACGGCCTCGTCGAGCAGCCGCCCCATCCACTCGTGCCGCCCGGCGTCGTGGACGGCGACCACCAGCGGACGGCCGGGGCCGGCGAGGGCGGCCAGATCGGGCGGCGCGTCGCCGGGCCCCACCTCGACGCCGGCGGTCCCGGGCAGGTGCTCGGCGAGCGCCTCGGCGAGGGTCAGCGGCGTGGCGCGGCCGACGGCCTGGCTCCGCCACCCGTACAGCCGCACCACCAGC
>NZ_KI866522.1:822780-825465 GCF_000511135.2 Microbispora sp. ATCC PTA-5024
CGGCGAGCCCGAGACCCTCGGCGGCCTCGGCGGCGGCCCCGGCGCGGTCGCCCGCCCGCTCCGCGTACCAGGCGGCCAGCTCGTGGACGCGACCGGCCGCCTCCGCCAGCCGCTCCTCCGGCAGCCGCCCCTCGCGCACCGCCCGGACGATCGCGTCGCGCAGCGCGTACACGCTCTCCCCCTGCGCGGACGAGACGCCCACGCACACCACGTCCACTCCTGCGACCAGCGCGCGGACCGCGATCTCGCCCGGGTCGTGCAGCGCGGCGACCGCCTGCATCTCGATCGCGTCGGTGACCACGAGGCCGTCGAAGCCCAGCTCCTGCCGGAGCAGCCCGGTCACGATGGCGCGGCTGAGCGTCGCCGGCTCGTCGTCCAGGGCGGGCACCCGCAGGTGGCCGCACATGACGGCCCGGACGCCGGCGGCGATCGAGGCCCGGAACGGCGGCAGGTCGCGCCGATCGAGGACGTCCCTGGACGCCCGGACCGTCGGCAGCTCCAGGTGGGAGTCGATCACCGTGTCCCCGTGGCCGGGGAAGTGCTTGGCGCAGGCCGCGACCCCCGCGCTCTGGAAGCCCTCGATCCAGGCGGCGGAGTGACGGGAGACCTCGTCCGGGTCGGACCCGAAGGACCGCACCCCGATGACCGGGTTGCGCGGGTCGGCGTTCACGTCGACGACGGGGGCGTAGTCGAGGGTGATCCCGGCGGCGCCGACCATCCGGCCGATCTGCCGGCCCACCCGGCGGGTCAGCGTCTCGTCGCCGACCACGCCCAGCGCCAGGTTGCCGGGCCAGGAGCTGCCACCGGCGGCCTCCAGCCGCGTCACCGAGCCGCCCTCCTCGTCGACGGCCACGACGGCTCCCGGGCTCTCCTCGCGCAGGGCGGCCACGAGGGCGGCCGTGCGCGCGGGACCGGCGACGTTGCGGGCGAACAGCAGGACGCCGCCCAGGCCGTCGGCGAGCGCCCGCCGCACCCAGTCGGGCGGGACGGTGCCCTCGAAACCGGGCTGGAGGACGGTCAGGGCCGCCCGCTCCACCTCATCCGCGACCGTCATCGGCCCTCCGCTCCGGCCGGTCCGCGAACGTCCGTCCGATCAGCGCCCGGTGGCCCTCTCCCGCGCGGGGATCGCCGGGGGGCAGGGCGGCGCGCAGCGCGAGGGCGGCCGCCCCGGCGGCGCCGTCCCCCGCCGGCAGCGACGTCGTCCGGGGTCCCAGCTCGGCCCGCACGAGACGGGCCAGCTCGGTCGGCTCGGTCAGCAGCGATCCCGCCAGCACCAGCGGCCCCCGCTCCTCCCCGGTCCCGTCGGGCTCGCCCACCACCCGCGCCGTACGGCCGAGCCTGCGGGCGGCCTCGCGCACGATGTCGCGCGCCACCTGGTCGCCCCGCCGCGCCGCCGCGTCCACGGCGGGAGCGAGCGTCCCGAGCCAGGCGGGGCCCGCCTCGGCGATCCTGTCGTACGCGGCGGCGACGAGGGCCGGGACGTCCTCCGGATCGCCCGCCTCCCCCAGGAGCGCGGCGGCCACCGGCCCGATCAGCGCGGTCGGCGCGCCCCGGCCGTCGAGGGCCGTCAGCGCGGCCGCCACCGCCCGGCGGCCGAGCCACACCCCCGACCCCTCGTCGCCGAACAGCCACCCGAAGCCGTCGGCGCGCCGGACGATCCGGCGGCTCCGCACGCGCGCCCCCACGGCGCCGGTGCCCGCGACCAGGACGGTCCCGTCGGCGGCGTCGGTCGTCCCGGTGAAGGCGACCAGCATGTCCGGCACCACCCGGGGACGGCCCGGCAGCTCCGCCTCGCTCCAGGCGCGCTCCGCCAGCGCGCGGGCCTGCGCGGCTCCGGCCAGCCCGAACACCCCGCCCGCGACCCGCGAGCGGTCGAGGCCACCCAGGGCGGCGAGCAGGGCGGCCAGCAGGTTGGCGGACGGGTCGCGGACCGACACGGCGTTGGCACCGCCCGCGCGGCCCCGGCCGAGGATCTCCCCCGACTCGGCGGCCACGACGCAGCGCGTGCTGGTGCCCCCGCCGTCGACCCCGACGAACAGCGCCCCCACGACCGCCCCCAACGTAGATACCTTCCAACAACTTATAAGGCGATGGAGAATATCTACAACGGCCGTCCGGCGTCCCGCGAGGGAGGGAGAAACGGCGGCGGCGGGCTCCGGCGAGGCGGGGCCGGCGAGCCTCTACTTCTTGCTGTCGGTCAGGTCGACCAGCGCGGTGGCGGCCCGGAAGAACTTGTTGCGGCCGAGGTCGCCCACGGTCTTGATGTTGAAGGCCTTCTTGAGCATCTCGGCGTCGCCCTCGCTCACCCCGGCGAGCGCCTGCACGGGTGCCTTGATCAGCTCGTCCAGGCTCATCTCCTCGTACTCCCGGTCGAGCAGCTTCGCCAGGTCAACCGAAACAGCCATGAGTCCCCCCGAGTCCAGTGAACCCCGATACCTCTGAGGTGCCCCAACGGCGCTTTTCCGAAGCATCCCGACACGCGGGTCGGTCGTAGTAGGCGCGTACTTCGGGGTCGTGCAGGACCGCGCAGCCGGCTTGCAGGTGGAGGGCGTCGACGAGCCGGTCGTTATGGATGAAACGGGCGTGGGCGGTCTTGCTTCTGCCCGACTGGCGGGTGATCGGGCTTGTCCCGGCGTAGTTCTTGCGTGCCTTGGCGCTGGCGTAGCGGCCGGTGGCGTCGCCGGA
>NZ_KI866522.1:826073-831748 GCF_000511135.2 Microbispora sp. ATCC PTA-5024
TACCGCCATCCCCTCACTGACCCCAGGACTCAAACGGCCCAGGCGAGGGAAGTGCTCACTCACCGGCGGCTACCAGAGACCGAGTCTGCCTGATCAGACCGACCCGGTAGCTCCCATTAGGCGAGGAGGAAGGCCAGGGCGACCGGCAGCCGCTGGGACCACCAGTAGGCGTCATGGCCCCCGATCCACTCCTCGTGCCGTACGGCGCAGCCCCGGCCGGAGAGGGCGACGGCCCAGTCACGCGCGCTCTCCCGGAATCCGCTCTCCAGCGTTCCCGCGCCGAGGTAACAGCGGGCGGGGGCTCCCCCGGCCGCCGACGGGTCGTCCTGGGACGGCGGGGAGCCGGGACTCAGCGCCGCGACCTTCCGGAACACGTCCGGCCGCCGGCAGGCGGCGCCGAGCGCCCAGTCGGCGCCGTTGGACACCCCGGCCGCGATCCACGGGCCCGCCGCCGCCCCGCACGTCTCCCGCGCCCAGCCGAGCACCGTGTCCGCCACGAAGGCCAGGTGGGCCGCGAAGCGCGGGGGGTCGGAGGAGGGGATGTACTCGCGTCCCCGGGCGTCGCCGGTCTCGTCGGCGCCGCCCGTACCGGACGCGCAGTGGACGCCCACCAGGACGAAGGGCGGCACGTCCCCGGCGAGCACGGCCGGCTCCAGGGTGCGGGCCAAGGCGGGCACGAACTGGCCGTCCGCCATGACGCAGCCGGGCAGCGGGCCGGCGGCTCCGGGCGGGCGGTAGACGGTGACGCCGCGCGCCTCCCCCAGGAACCGGAGCTCGTGCCGTTCGACCACGCCCGTCACCTCGGCCGGGCCCGGCGCCGGAGAGGGCGCCCGCGGCCCCCGCCACCGGACGGTCACGTGCCCGTCCGCCCGGTGCTCGCCGTGGTGCCCATGCTTGCCGTGGTCCCCGTGCTCGCCGTGGTTCCGGTGGTCCCGGTGGGAAGGCCGCTCGGGCACGACGTGCAGCTCGATGACCGCCTCGTCCAGGCCGCGTACTCTGACCGACGCCTCCCACAGGTCAGGGGCGCCGTCGACCGGCCACAGCACGGGCTGCAGGCCGCCGCCGACGTTGGGCGGGCCGTCCTCGCCACGCCACAGGACGTGCAGGACGTCGCCTTCCGCCCACACGGCCAGGCGCTCGCCGCCCAGCCGGGCGCGCAGGTCGCGCGGATCGCGGGACGCCCACACGCGCAGGACGTCCTGCCCCTCGGGCAGGGCGGCCTCCATCGCGAGCGCCGCTCGAGAGCGGTTCTCCGCCAGGAGGGCGGCACGGACGGCCGCCAGGGTCTCCCGGCCCGCCGCCGCCCGCTCCTCGTCCGTCACGCCGGGACGGCCCCAGGCGATCTGTTCGCCGTCCCGTTCGAACGTCCACACGCCGAGCCGGTTGTCGTCCACTGATCGACGGTACCCCGGCCCGGGCCTCACGTCCCGGCACCGGGCGCGCGCGGGCGGCCGCCGCCCCGGCACAGCGGGAATCGGTGGCATTACTCCGTTTCGTCCTCCCGGGCGACCCCCTCTCGACATACTCGGACCAACGTGAGATCACCGGTGCGGGATCGGTGCCGAGCCGAGGAAAGCCGACGATGACTTCTGCCAGGACGACGTCCTCCGTGGGGCGGCGCGCGCTCGTCTCGGCCGGCATGCCGGCCGCGGCGTTCGCCGTGCTGCTCCTGGCCCTGTGGTTCGGCGGGGGCAGGCCGAGGCCGGCCATCGAGGGGCTCCCGTCCCCCGGCCCGCTGACGACCTGGGGGCTGCCGCTCGTCCGGCTCGTCCACGATCTGTCCGCCGTGGCGACGGTGGGCGTGCTGCTGACCGCCGTCCTGCTCGCGCGGGACGAGGACGAGCGGCGCCGGATCGCCCGCGCGGCGGCGCCGTGGGCCCTCGTCTGGGCGGCGAGCGCGGCGCTCACCGAGGTCCTGACGCTGTCGGACTTCCTCGGCCTGCCGGTGGGCGACGCGCTGCGCTCCGGCGTGCTGACGACGTTCCTCTACTACATCCCGCAGGGCCAGGCGTTCCTGCTGGTCACCCTGGTCGCGCTGACGGTCGCCGTCGGCGCGCTCCTGCCGCTCGACGCGGGCGGACGGGCCCTTCTGCTGGCCCTCGCCGTGTTCGCCGTGCTCCCGCCGGCGTACGCCGGGCACTCGGCGTCCGCGGCCGACCACAACCTGGCCATCTCCAGCCTGATGGCGCACATCGCGGGGGTCGCGCTGTGGGTCGGCGGCCTGGCCGGGCTCGTGGCCTTCCTGCCCGGCTCGGCCGGCCTGCCCGCGGCGGTCCGGCGCTTCAGCGCGCTGGCCCTGTGCTGCTTCGTGGCCGTGGGCGTCTCGGGCACGATCAACGCGTGGGTGCGACTCGGAGAGGTGTCCCAGCTCTGGGAGTCGCGGTACGGCCTGCTGGTGCTGGCCAAGGCGGCCGCGCTCGCCGCTCTCGGCTGGTTCGGGTGGCGGCACCGCCGGGCCACGATCGCCGCCCTGGAGACCGAGGGGTCGCGGCCGTTCCTGCGGCTGGCGACCGTCGAGGTGGCGGTGATGCTGGCGACCGTCGGCCTCGCGGTCGGGCTGTCGCGCACCGCGCCGCCCGCGTCCGCCGGCGTGCCGGGAGTGGCGCAGCACCAGCACGACGCCCTGGGCTACACGCTCCCGCCGTACACCCCGGGGCGCCTGGTCACCGAGATCCGGCCCGACCCGATCGCGCTGCTGGCCGTGGCGGGTCTCGTGGCCGCCTACCTGGCCGGTGTACGGCGCCTGTCGGCCCGGGGTGAGGGCTGGCCCGCATGGCGGACCGCGTCGTGGCTGGCCGGGCTGCTCGTGCTCGCGTACGGCCTGGCGGGCGGGGTCGCGGCGTACGGCCCCGCCGTCTTCTCCATCCATGCCGCGCAGTACGCGCTGCTCGGAGCCGTCGGCCCGGCGCTCCTCGTGCTGGGGGCGCCGCTCGGCCTGTATCGGCGGGCCGTCCCGACCGCGGGCGAGCACGAGGACGGGCCGTGGGCCCGCGCGCTGTCCCTCCCGTGGGTGGCGACGGCCCTCTACGCGGCGCCGTACGTCGCGCTGTACCTCACCGGCCTGTTCGAGGCCGCCCAGACGAGCCTCGCCGTACGGCTGGGCCTCCAGGCGGTGGTGGTGGCTACCGCCGTCGTGTTCCTGGAGGTCGCGACCGGCGTCGACCCGCTCCCGCGCCCGATACGGCCGCAGGTCAGGGCGGCCATGCTGCTGGCCGGCGTCGCGGTGCAGGCGTGGGTCGCCCTGGAACTGCTGGCGGGGCCGCTGCAGGGCCCCGGCTGGTACGCGTCGCTCGCGCTGCCGTGGGGCCCCGAGCGGAACGGCGACCAGCGGCTCGGGGCGCTGCTCGGCCCGGGAGCCGCCGCCCTGACCCTCGCCGCCCTGCTCGTCCTGCTGCTCCTGCGCTGGCGCGACGCGCGGCGGCGGCTGTCGGCCGGGGCCGTCCAGGCGGGCTGACGGCCGCCGGACGGGGACCGCGAAGGCCGCCGCACGGGCGCGCGTACGTGCCCCGAGACCCGCGGACCGGCGTGCGGAGGCGCCGCGCGGACGCGCCGATCGCCCGTACGCGGGTCAGCGGCGGCGGGGCGCCTCGTCGCGGTCGAACCGGACCGTCGGCTTCCTGCCCTTGAGCGTGGTCCTCCGCAGAGCCGAGATGACCTCCTGCGCGGCCCCCTCGGGGATCTCCACGAGCGAGAACCGGTCGGCGATCTCGATGGCGCCGATGTCCCGGCCGGAGACGCCGGTCTCGCCGGTGATCGCGCCGACGATGTCCTGCGGGCGGACGCCCGCGCTGCGGCCCGCCCCCACGAAGATCCTGGTCATCCCGCCCGTCTGCCTGCGCGGGCGCCGGTCGTCGCGTCCCGGCCCCTCGCGCCGGCCCCGGTCCGCCCGCTCCGGCCGCGGCGCGACATCGGGGATCTCCTCCTCGTCGGCGGCGGCGCCGGTGGACTCGTGGGCCAGCTTCACCGCCGCGAGCGCGATGTCCATGAGGTCGAACTCGTCGCACAGCGTCTCGACCACGACACGGAAGCGGTCGAGGTCGCCGTCCTCCATGATGCTCTCCTCGAGAGCGGCCCTGGTCAGCTCCAGGCGCCGGGCCCGCAGGTCGGCGACCGTCGGGACCTTCTCTATCGTGATCCGGCTGCGTGTCACCCGCTCGATGGTCTTGAGCATCCGGTGCTCGCGGGGCTCGGCGAGCGTGATCGCCACGCCCTCCCGGCCGGCCCGGCCTACCCGGCCGATGCGGTGCACGTACGCCTCGGGGGCCGACGGCACGTCGTAGTTGATCACATGGGTGAGCTGCTCGATGTCGAGGCCGCGGGCGGCGACGTCGGTGGCCACCAGCAGGTCGGCCGTGCCGGCCCGCAGCCGGCCCATGACGCGGTCGCGCTGCTCCTGGCCCATGCCGCCGTGCAGGGCCTCGGCGCGGTAGCCCCGGCCGTTCATGGTCTCGGTGAGCTGGTCGACCTCCTCCCGCGTGCGGCAGAAGACGATGGCGGCCGTCGGGGCCTCCACGTCGAGCACGCGGCCGAGGGCGGCCGGCTTGTGCGCGCGGGACACGACGTACGCGCTCTGCCGCACCAGCGGGGCCTCGCCCGCCGCCGGGGCCTCGCGCTCGATGCGGATGCGGACGGGCTCGCGCAGGTGGCGGCGGGCGATCCCGTCGATGCGCGGCGGCATCGTGGCCGAGAACAAGACCGTCTGGCGCTCCTCAGGGACGTCCTGGAGGATGGCCTCGATGTCCTCGGCGAAGCCCATGTCGAGCATCTCGTCGGCCTCGTCGAGGACGACCATCGCGATGCCCTTCAGCGGGAGCGTCCCCCGTCCGATGTGGTCGAGCGCGCGGCCCGGGGTGGCGACCACGATGTCCACGCCCCGCTCCAGCGCCCTGAGCTGCCGGCCGATCGGCTGGCCGCCGTAGATCGGAAGCACCCGCGCGCCGAGGTCCCTGCCGTACCGGTGCATGGCCTCGGAGACCTGGACGGCGAGCTCGCGGGTGGGGACGAGGACGAGCGCGGACGGGGTCTCGCCGCTGCCCTCCTGCAGCCGCTGCAGCACCGGCAGGGCGAAGGCCGCGGTCTTGCCGGTGCCCGTGGCGGCCTGGCCGAGCAGGTCGCGCCCTTCGAGCAGCGGCGGGATCGCCTCGCGCTGGATAGGGGTGGGCTCCTCGTACCCGAGGTCGGACAGGGCCTTGAGAAGCTCGGGACGCAGCGCCAGATCGGCGAAGCCGGGTCCCTCGTCGCTCATGTCTTCGACCATGTCGGGGCTCCTCATGGGGCTGATGTGCACGGGATGACACTACGGTCTTTCCGCCCCTACCCCGAACTCCGCGTCCGGCGCCTGCCTCTTACGCAGTAGGCCGCGCCTCGGCCTGGCGGAGGAGCGGGTTCGGTCTTCCGGGGGATGGCGGGCCGCGCCCGGAGGGGCAGCCTGGAGAAGGAGCGCCGATCCGACGAGGGGGTCCCATGGAAGGCACGGTCCGGTGGACACGGTGGGCGGGCGTCGCGGTGGTCGCGCTCGCGGCCGCCCTCCTCGTGGTCTCCTGCGGCACGCGGCTCTCCCCGGGAACCGGGGGCGGCGCGGCGCACGCGGCCCACGCCGCGGCGAGCACGGAGCCGGCCGGCGGGGCGGAGGACGGCGCCGCGGCGGGCCACGGCGGGCACGGGACGGCGGCGCC
>NZ_KI866522.1:831768-840565 GCF_000511135.2 Microbispora sp. ATCC PTA-5024
GCTGCGGCCCGGGGAGCGGTTCGTGACCCTCACGCTGCCGCAGCCGTACCGGCCGGCGGCCCCCTCGGGCGGCACCGACGAGTACCGGTGCTTCCTGCTCGACCCGAGGCTGACCGCGCCGGCCTTCCTGACCGGCAGCCAGTTCCTCCCGCAGAACACCGCGATCGTGCACCACGCGATCGTCTTCCGGGTGGGACCCCAGGAGGCCAAGGCGGCGCGGTCCCTGGACGCCTCCACCCCGGGCGAAGGGTGGACCTGCTTCGGGGACGCCGGCGTGGAGAACGGCGCATGGGTCGGCCACTGGGCCCCGGGCGCCAACGAGACCCTGCTCAGGCAGAAGGCGGGATATGCGATGCCGGCGGGCAGCCGGATGATCCTGCAGATCCACTACAACCTGCTGGCCACGGACGGCAGGCCGGGCGGCACGGACCGGTCGGGCATCCGGCTGCGGCTCGCCGAGGGCGCGGACGACCTCATCCCCCTGGAGACGGGCCGGCTGGTCGCGCCGATCGAGCTTCCCTGCACGCCACAGGAGTCGGGGCCGCTGTGCGACCGGGCCGCCGCCGTCCGCGACGTCGCCCACCGCTTCGGCGAGCAGGCCCGGGGCATGGTCGACGGCCTGACGCAGATGTGCGGGAAGGGCGCGCCTCCGGTACCCGGGCCGACGCAGCACTGCGACGTCAGGCCGGAGCGGGGCGGCACCGTCTACGCGGTCGCCGGGCACATGCACCTGCTCGGCCGGTCGATCAGGATCGAGCTCGACCCGGGCACGCCGAAGGCGAGGACGCTGCTCGACATCCCGTCGTACGACTTCGACGACCAGGCCATCCATCCGCTGGCGACACCCGTCGCGGTCAAGCCCGGAGACACGCTCCGGGTGACCTGCACGTACGACGCCGGGCTGCGCCGCCTGCTGCCGGCCCTGCGCGGCCTGCCGCCCCGCTACGTGGTCTGGGGCGAGGGCACCAGCGACGAGATGTGCCTGGGGCTGCTCGTCTGGTCCCTGCCCCGCTGACAGCGGTTGCTGAAAGATTCTGAAAAACAGGCCCTTCTTGCGCAAAGCATTGCACGGGTCTCAGCGGCGCAGTAACTTCCGGGCAACGTCCGGGACACACGGAATCCGGGCGGTGGAAGGAGCCGGGCCAGGCGTAGGCGCGCCCGGCCCGGCGGAGGGATCCCATCCGCACTGTCAGGAGACCCCGCCATGAGATCCTACAAACCCCTGGCCGCCGTGACGGCGGCCCTGCTGACCTGCGCCGGGCTCGCGGCGCCCGTCGCGCTCGCCAGGCCGGCCGAGGCCGCGCCGCCCTTCCGGGGGCCGATCGCGAACCTCTGGAACTGGAACTGGGCCTCCGTCGGCAGGGAGTGCGCCTCGGTCCTCGGGCCCGCCGGGTACGGCGCGGTGCAGGTGTCGCCCCCGGAGGACTCGATGACCAAGGGCGGCTCGGTCTGGTGGGACGTCTACCAGCCCGCCCGCTACCAGCTGACCAGCAAGTTCGGCGACGAGAACGCGTTCAGGGCGATGATCGCCGCCTGTCACGCCGCCGGCGTGAAGGTCCACGCGGACGCCGTGATCAACCACATGACCGGCCAGGGCAGTTCGAGCTACGGCGGCTACTCCTTCGGCAAGTACAGCTACCCCGGCCTCTACTCCTCCGCCGACTTCCACTCCCCCGCCTGCGCCATCACGAACTACGGCGACGCGTCGAACGTGCAGGGCTGCGAGCTGTCCGGCCTGGCCGACCTGAACACCGGCTCCTCCTACGTCCGCGACCAGATCGCGGCGTACCTGAACAAACTGACCTCGCTCGGGGTGGACGGCTTCCGCGTCGACGCGGCCAAGCACATCAGCCCGGCCGACCTGTCCGCGATCACGTCCAGGCTCACCGGCTCGCCGTACCTGCAGCAGGAGGTCATCTACGGCGACGGCGAGGCCGTGCAGCCGAGCCAGTACACCGGCATCGGCGACGTCCACGAGTTCGTGTACGGGCGCAAGCTGAAGGAGCAGTTCACCGGGCAGATCCACTGGCTGTCCACCTTCGGCCGGAGCTGGGGGCTGTCGGTGCCCTCCGACAAGGCCGTCGTCTTCGTGGACAACCACGACACCGAGCGCAACGGATCCACGCTGAACTACAAGTACGGCGACACCTACCGGCTGGCCAACGTGTTCATGCTCGCCTGGCCGTACGGGACGCCGAGCGTCTACTCCGGCTTCACCTGGAGCGACTCCGAGGCCGGCCCGCCGTCCGCGAACGGCGGGTTCGTCACCGACGCCGACTGCTCCAGCGGCCGCTGGACCTGCTTCCACCGCCAGATGACCGGCATGGTGGGCTTCTACGACACGGTCGCCGGCACCGGGGTGGCCGACTGGTACGACGACGGCGACAACGTCATCGCGTTCAGCCGGGGCGCGAAGGGCTGGGTGGCGATCAACAACGGAGGCGCCCCGCTGACGCGGACCTTCACCACCGGGCTGCCCGCCGGGACGTACCAGAACGTCGCGGGGAGCGGGTCGGTCACCGTGGCCGCCGACGGGACCGCGCCGGTCACGGTGCCGGCGAAATCGGCGGTGGCCGTCCGCGTCGGCGCGCCGGCGTCGCCGCCGCCCAACGGCGGCACGGTCGCGGCCACGTTCAGTGCGACCGCCACCACCGTCTGGGGCCAGAACGTGTACGTCGTGGGGAACATCCCGGCGCTCGGGTCCTGGAACACGGCGAACGCGATCCCGATGTCGCCGGCGTCGTACCCGGTGTGGTCGGCCACGGTCACGCTGCCCGGCTCGACCGGGGTCGAGTACAAGTACATCAAGAAGAACCCGGACGGCTCGGTGACCTGGGAGAGCGGGGCGAACCGGACCTTCACCACAGGATCCGGCGGATCGGTCACACGCTCCGATACCTGGCGATGACCCCGGGCCCAGCGGGTACCGTGTGCGCGTGGATCATCGGGGACTGACACGGGCACGGGTCGCGGTCGCGGCCACGTTCGCCCTGCACGGCGCGGTGACCGGGAGCTTCGCGACCCGGATCCCGTGGATCCAGGACCACCTGCACACCGGGCCCGGCGGCCTCGGCCTGGCCCTGCTCGCGCCCGCGGTCGGGTCGCTCGTGGCCATGCCGACCGCGGGCCGCGTCACGCACCGGTTCGGCGGCCGCGCGGTCACCCGCTGGCTCATCGCGCTGTGGTGCGCGATGCTCGCCTTCCCCGCGCTCGCGCCCAACCTGCCGTCGCTGTGGCTCGTCCTGTTCGTGTACGGGGCCGTTGCCGGGATGTGCGACGTCGCCATGAACGCCCAGGGCGTCGTGGTCGAGCAGCGGCTCGGCCGTTCGATCATGTCGGGCCTGCACGGCATGTGGAGCGTGGGCGGCCTGGTGGCCGGCGGCGCCGGGATCCTCGCCGCCCACGTCGGCCTCGACGCCCGCGTCCATCTGGGGGCGATGGCCGTCGTGCTGATCGTGGCCGGCCTCGGCGTCGGGCCCTTCCTGCTGGACGTGCGGCCGGGGGCGGACGAGGCCGCGCCACCGCACTTCGTCCTCCCGGCACGGGAGGTCCTGCTCATCGGGCTGATCGGGTTCGCCGGGATCTTCGGCGAGTCGGCCAGCCAGGACTGGTGCGCGGTCTACCTGAAGCAGGTCGCCGGAGCCTCGCCCGCCGTGGCGGCGGCGAGCTACACGGCGTTCGCGTTCATGATGGCCGCCGGCCGCCTGTGCGGGGACGCCGTGGTCCGACGCGTGGGCCCGGTCCGCACCGTCCGCGCCGGAGGGGCGCTCGCGACGCTCGGCGGCGTCCTCGTGGTGGCCGGGCGGGCGCCGGTCCCGGCCATCGCCGGGTTCATGCTGATCGGCCTCGGCATCGCCGTGGTGATCCCGCTGGTCTTCGCCGCCGCCGGCAACGCCGGGCGGACGCCGAGCGAGGGCGTGGCCGGCGCGGCCACCGTCAGCTACGCCTCGGGCTTCGTCGCGCCGAGCGCCATCGGCGGCATCGCCGCCTTCACCGGGCTGCCGATCTCCTTCGGGCTCGTCACGGCCCTCCTGGCCACCGTCCTGCTCGGGGCCGGCGTGCTCCGCCCCTCCGCCGCCGGCGCGCGCACCCGCCTCACCCCCGACTCCCCCGCCGAGCCCGCCTGAGGTTCGCCTCAGGTCGCCTGAGACCGCGGGAGCCCGCCACCCAGCCTGAGCCCGCCCGAGCCCGCCGCCGCGCCCGACGCCGCCCGAGCCCGCCGGTCCTGACTGTCGTCCGCGCGCCCTCACAACCGCGCGGCTGGAGGGTTGGGCGGTGGTCAGCCCGAGTAGGCGGCGCGGGCCTGGCGGACGACGCTGCGCAGGGCCGGCGCCGCCGGTCCGCTCCGCTCGGTCAGCTGGGCGATCCGCTGCCGGTGCTCCCGCCGCTTGGCCGACGGGAGCACGGTCCCGACCTCGCCCGCGGCCGCGAGGGCGACGAGCGCCGCGTCCCGCGCGTCGACGCGGGAGACGGGACCGGTGAGCGCCCCGTCGACCCGGGCCGCGAGCCTCCGGGCCACCCGGGTGTCGCGGACCCGGACGAGACGACTGCTGAAGATCAGCAACTGCTTGCGCGTCTCCCGCCGGACCAGCCGCTGCCCCTCCAGCCGGTCGAGGACCGCCTCCACCGTCCGACGGCGGTCCTTGCCGATCCAGTGCCGCCACGTCCGGGGCGGGGAGGCGGCGAGGACGGCCAGCAGGTCGTCCAGGACGGGATCGCCGACGGCCTCCTCGGTCAGGACGCGCACCCTGCCGCCGTCGTCGGCGATGCGGCCGCGCAGCAGCAGGTCGGTGAGCGCCGCCGCGCGGAGCAGATAGGGGAACGGCAGGCCCGTCACCACCCGCTCCCTGCGGGGGTCGTAGCCGAGGAGGCAGAGCTGCTCCGCCAGGGAGCCGGGGATGTCCACGCGGACCGCCTTCTCTCAGTCGTCGTCGGATGGGGCCCCGGCGTCCGGCGCGGGCGGCGCGGCGCCCTCCGGAGCCTCGGGCGGGGCGGGTGACTTGGGCGGGCGGCCGCGCCGGGGGATGCGGCCGGCGCCGCCCGGGAGCCGTCCCGCGTCGGACAGCGCCCGCCGGAGCAGGAACTCGATCTGCGCGTTGGTGCTGCGCAGCTCGTCGCCGGCCCACCGGGCCAGCGCGTCGTGCACGGCGGGGTCGAGCCGGAGCAGGATGCTCTTGCGCTCGGTCGCCACGGCTACTGGTAGAGGGAGCCGGTGTTGACCACGGGCTGCACGTCGCGGTCGCCGCAGAGGACGACGAGCAGGTTACTGACCATCGTGGCCCTGCGCTCCTCGTCGAGGTCGATCACCTCGTTCGCCTCGAGACGGGCCAGGGCGGCCTCGACCATGCCGACCGCGCCGTCCACGATCCGCTGGCGGGCCGCGACGACGGCGCCGGCCTGCTGGCGGCGCAGCATCGCCTGCGCGATCTCCGGCGCGTACGCCAGGCGGGTGATGCGCGACTCGATGACCTTCACGCCGGCGGACGCCACCCGGGCCTGGATCTCGGCCGACAGGCGGCCGGTGATCTCGTCGGCGTTCTCACGCAGCGAGAGCGTGTCGTCGTGCCCGTCGTACGGGTAGCTGCCCGCGATGTGGCGGACGGCCGTCTCGGTCTGGAAGGCGACGAACTCCACGAAGTCGTCCACCTCGAACACGGCCTTGGCCGTGTCCTCGACCTGCCAGACCACCACGGCCGCCATCTCGATCGGGTTGCCGTCGGCGTCGTTGACCTTGGTCACGTCCGTCTCGTGGTTGCGGATGCGGGTCGACACGCGCCGCTTGTTCGTGAAGGGGACCACGAAGCG
The DNA here is from genome assembly GCF_000511135.2 of Microbispora sp. ATCC PTA-5024. NCBI lineage: Bacteria > Bacillati > Actinomycetota > Actinomycetes > Streptosporangiales > Streptosporangiaceae > Microbispora > Microbispora sp. ATCC PTA-5024. The sequence goes on from NZ_KI866522.1 coordinate 837,574, forward strand.
CAGGCCGGGGGCGCGCACGGTGCCGACGTAGCGGCCGAGCAGCTGCACCACCCGCGCCTCGCCGGGCGCGACGGCGGTCAGGCCGGTGAAGACCACGACCACGCCCAGGAGGAGCAGCAGCCCCGCGATGATCAGGACGGTGCCCTTCCCGCCGTCGCCCCCGGCCGCGGCGTCGCCGCCCACGGCGATCAGCACGGGCGAGGCCAGCAGGCCAAGCAGGGCCGCCGCCAGCAGCGGCCATCCGGAGACCGCCCGGGTCGTCCGCTCGCCGATCCGCGGCGTCGGCATGTCGACGGCGATGCGCGTGTCTGTCATGACTCCTCCTCGATGTCTATCTCCAATCTAGCAAAGTGATATCACTTTTGGCTAGAGAAGCCCGGCCTGGCCCGGGAGGCCGCTTTCGCGAAGCGACCCGGGCCAGGACGGGTGCGGTGCGCCGCCTAGGTGAGGTCGGCGCAGCTCAGCGCGTCGGGATCGGTGGCCGCCTTCGGCACCCAGCGGACGTTGGCGAACGACGCGGAGAACGCGCCGTCGGTGTAGACGAGGAAGGGCGTGTTGACCACCTCCAGGTCCAGGCCCCCGGCGGCGAAGCAGGAGATCGGGATCTTGACGGTCGTCTTCACGCCGGCCGGCATCTTCTGGAACAGCGAGGTCGCCACCACCTCGGCGTAGCAGGGATAGACGCAGTGCACGCTCACCACGGTTCGGTTGGCGGGCGGGGAGTACACGATCGCGTCGAACTCGAGTGCCGCGTCGGCGTTCAGGTATCCCCGCAGGTCGGTGCCGCCCGCCGGGTTCTGCATGTAGATCTGCGCGGGCCCGGTCCCCGTCCAGGTGGCCTTGAGCCCGTCCTGCTGGACGTTGACGTCGGCGGGCTCGACGGTGATCTCCGAGTGGGCGGCGGCGCCGTCGGGACCGATCTCGGTGCCGCCCCAGTTCTCCGCCGAGCCGATGTAGCTCTTGTACGGCGGGACGTCCTGCCGGTCGAAGATCTCCAGGTCCTCGGTGGCGGTGCCGCCGCCGCCCGTGCTGCCGCACGCCGCCCCGGGTGAGGTCTCGTCGAGCGTGCCGACCTTCCCGGTCTGGCCGTAGCGCAGGCCGTACCCGACGGGGAACAGCGGGTCGTAGCCCTCGTCGCCCACGTTCAGGGGCGTCTGGCAGGCGCTCCGGGGCCAGGAGTAGGACAGCGTGCCGGTGTACCCGGCGCCGCTCCGCCTGCCGCGCACGAGCAGGTCGGCGACCCCGCCGCCCTCGGTGCCGGGCAGCCAGGCCGCGACGAACGCGTCCGACCGGTTGAGCTCCTTGTTGACGTAGAGCGGGCGGCCGGAGACGAAGACGGTGACCACCGGGGCTCCCTTGCCGCTCACCTTGTCGAGCACGGCGAGGTCGCCGGGGTAGAGCTTGGCCGCCTCCAGCGTCTTGCGCCCGAGGTCGCCGACGCCCTCGGCGTACGGCGTCTCGCCGATCACGGCGACGACCGCGTCGTAGGCGGACGGGTCGACGCCGTCGGCGTTCTCGCTGAACGTCACGCGGTCCGCGCCGAGCGCCTCCTTGAGGCCGGCGAGGATCGTGGTGCCGTTCGGGAAGTCGGCGTTGGTGTTGCCGGTGCCCTGCCAGCTCAGGCTCCAGCCGCCCGTCTGGTTCTGCAGGTTGTCGGCGCTCTTGCCGACGACGAGGACCGTGGAGCCGGGCGCGAGCGGCAGGACCCTGCCGTTGTTCTTGAGCAGGACCTGCGACTCGCGGACGGCCCTGCGGGCGAGCGCCCGGGCCTGCAGGGCGTCGGCCGACCCGGCGTGCGCGCGGGCCGACGGCCTCGGCTCGTCGAAGACCCCGGCCCGGAGCTTGACCCGCAGGATGCGGGTGACCGCGTCGTCGATCCGGGACATCGGGATGTCGCCCGACTGCACCTGCGCGATCGTGTTGGCGATGAACGCCTTCCAGTCGTTGGGCACCATCACGACGTCGATCCCCGCGTTGATCGCCCGGGGACAGCTCGCGTTGGTGCATCCGGCGACCTGGCCGATGCCGTTCCAGTCGGACACGACCAGCCCGTCGAAGCCCATCTTCCGCTTGAGGATCTCGGTGAGGGCCTTCTCGCTGCCGTGGATCTTGCCCTCCTCGATGCCGAGGTCGGGGTTGGTCCAGCTGTTGAACGACGCCATCACGGTCTGGGCGCCGGCCGCCAGGGCGCCGTAGTAGCCCTGGCCGTGGATGTTGATCATGTCGGCCTCGGACGAGGGGTTCACCCCCTGGTCCTGGCCCTTGGCCGTGCCGCCGTCGCCGATGAAGTGCTTGGCCGTGGCGAGCACGCCGCCGAGCCGGTGGCCGTGGCCGCCCTGCAGGCCGCGGACGATCTCGTAGCCGTACGCCCGGGTGACGCGCGGGTCCTCCGAGAAGCCCTCGTACGTGCGGCCCCACCGGTCGTCCCGGACGACCGCGAGGGTGGGCGCGAACGCCCAGTCCTGTCCGGTGGCCCTGATCTGGGTGGCGGTGGCCGCCCCGACGTCCCGGACGAGGCAGGGGTCGTGGGCCGCGCCCAGGCCGATGTTGTGCGGGAAGAGCGTGGCGCCGTACACGTTGTTGTCGCCGTGCACGGCGTCGATGCCCCAGATGATCGGGATCTTCGTGCGGGTGGAGACCGACGCCTGCCAGTAGGCGTCTGCGAGGTCGAGCCAGGCCTTCGGGGCGGCGTGCTTGTCGCGGCCGGGCCAGGAGCCGCCGCCGTTCAGGACCGAGCCGATGGCGTACTGCCGGACCTCGTCGGGAGTGATCGCGGAGATCTCGGGCTGGGTCATCTGGCCGACCTTCTCGGCGAGCGTCATCCCGGCGACGATGGTCGCGATGCGCTTCTCGTCGGCCGGGTTCCGCCCGATCTCGCTGCGCACCCGCGGCCAGTCCGGCAGTGTGGGCAGCCGCTTCTCGATGCGGGCGCAGCCGCCCGCCTTGTCCGGGCTTCCGACGACCGGTTGCCGGTCGGGGCGGGCGGCGTCCC
>NZ_KI866522.1:840783-844726 GCF_000511135.2 Microbispora sp. ATCC PTA-5024
CCCGCCGGGGGCGGCGGCCGCGGCGGCGGGACGGGCCGCACCTGTCTCGGCGGCCTCGGCGGCGGGGACGGCGGCCGCTCCGCCGGTCAGCAGGGTCAGGCCGGCCAGCGCGGCGAGGGCGCGCCGGGGAACGCGGGCGGGGGATGTGCTCATGGACGTCCGTTCTCGAGGCGACCAGGGCGACGGTTACGACCGTGTTTCGCCAGATCGTCACCCGGCGGGACGTCCCGGTCAACCGGAACAGAGAGCGCTCTCTGACTGTGCAGGTCAAACCGTCAGGCCGCTCCCGGGCGAGAGCCGCAAACGCTTTCAGAAGCCGGGCCGGCCGGCGCCCGTCGTGCGGAACCGGGACCGGTAGACGGCCGGCGGGACCCCCAGCTCGCGGGCGAACGCCCGGCGCATGGTCTCCGGCGAGCCGAACCCGGCCTTCCTCGCCACCGCGTCGAGCGGGTCGTCCGCCGACTCCAGCAGGCCGCGGGCGGTCTCCACGCGGACCAGCTCGACGTACCGGGCCGGTGTCGTGCCGGTCTCCCTGCGGAACAGCCGGGTGAGCTGGCGGACGCTCAGCCCGGCGCGCGCCGCCATGGCGGACAGCCCGTGGTCGGCGGCCGGGTCGACCGCCACCGCGTCGAGGAGCCGCCGCACGGTCCTGTCGCGCGTCCCGCCCGACCGCAGGCGCACGCTGAACTGCGACTGCCCGCCGGGGCGCTGCATGAAGACGACGAGGTGCCGGGCCACCGTCCGCGCGAGGTCGGCGCCGTAGTCCTCCTCGACTAGGCCGAGGGCCAGGTCGATGCCCGAGGTCACCCCCGCGGACGTGATGATGCGGCCGTCCCTGACGAAGATCGCGTCCGGGTCGACGGTCACGCGGGGGTACGCGCGGGCCAGCCGCTCGGCGAGCACCCAGTGGGTGGCCGCCCGGCATCCGTCGAGCAGCCCGGCCTCGGCGAGGACGAAGGCCCCGGCGCACACGGACGCGGTCCGCCCGGCGGCCGCCGACAGCCGCCGTACCTGGGCGAGAAGCTCCGCGTCGCGGGCGGTCGCCACGTCGGGGCTGCCCGGCACGATCAGCACGTCGATCCCGGCGGCGTCGAGGTCCTCCAGGGCGACGTCGGCCCCGATCCGGACGCCGCCGCTCGTGCGGATGTCCAGGCCGCCCGGCGAGGCCGTGCGGGTCCGGTACGCGGCGCCGTGCTCGCCGGCCACGGTGAACACCTCCAGGGGGCCGGTCACGTCCAGCAGCCGCACGCCGTCGTACACGACGACGACCACGGTGCGACGCGGCCCCCTCCGGGTGGTCATGCGTTCAGTCTGCGGCACGGCCGCCGGCTCCTCGGACGGCCGGGTGGCACGACCCTCACACCACCAGCAGCAGCGAGACCGGCGCGTGCAGGCTCACCTCGTGGGTGACGCTGCCGCCGAGCAGCGCGCCGATCCTGCCGTGATGGCGGGGGCCGAGCACGACGAGGTCGGCCCGCAGCGCCCGGGCGCGTTCGAGGACGGCGTACGGGACGTTCTCGTGGAGCACCTCGACCACCTCGCCGTCCGCCGTGAGGCCCGCGGCGCGCAGCCGGGCGACGGCCTGGTCGACCGTGGCCGCGGCAGTGGCGCCGTCCTCCAGTTCGACCATCTGGTCGTAGATGATTTCGCTCTCGCCGGCGTGCAGGACGTGGACGGCCGCGCCGGTCGCCCGGGCGAGGTCCTCCACCTCCGTGAGGATGCGGCCGGCCCGCGAGGAGGCGTCGACGGCGACGAGGATGCGTGTGAACATGAGGACTTCCTTTCAGAGGTACGGGATTTCAGGACGGGGAGTGCTCGCGCTGGAACAGCGCGGCGGCGGCGGCGAGGACCAGCAGCACGGCCGACAGCCACAGGCCGCGGGCGATGCCGCCGGCGCTGTCGGACAGCAGGCCGGACACGAGCGGCCCGACGGCCTGACCCACCGAGAAGGCCACGGTCAGCAGGGCGATGCCGGCCGTCCAGACGTTCTGCGGCAGCATCCGCCGGGCGATCACGGTGGCGGCGGTCGGACCGGCCATGAACCCGGAGCCGAACACGACGGCCGACAGCAGCGCGGCGCCCGCGCCTGCGGGCAGGAGCAGCACCGGGAGCACGCCGAGGAACACGAGCCCGGCGACGAGCGCGGTGGCCCGGCCGCCCCTCAGCCGCCCGGCCAGGTGGCCCCACACCGACAGCGTCGCGACGGCGGAGGCGACGCCGAGCACGACGAAGAACACGGCGACCATCGAGGCGCCCAGCCCCCGCTCCCTGAGCAGGGCGACCACGAAGGTCATGTAGCTGACGTAGCCCGCCCCGAACAGGACGTACCAGACGAACGTGGGGGCGAGACGGCGCACCTGGTGGCCGCCGAGCACGGCGGCGTGGAGTCCAGACGGCTCGGGGACCCGGCGGGCGCCGAGCCAGGCGGGGAGCAGGGCGAGGACGGAGGCCACGCCCATCAGCAGCCAGCCGAGCCGCCAGCCCGCGTCGCCTCCGGCGGACAGGGCGGCCGGGACGACGACGCCCGCGATCACCACGCCGGCGCCGACGCCCGCCATGTAGACGGCGACCGGCAGGGCCGCGCGCCGCCGGTCGGCGCCGGTGGCGACGCGGGTGGCGAGGGCGGAGCCCACGACGAACGCGACCGCGGTGGTGAACCCTCCGGCGAAGCGGAGGGCGAGCAGCGCCCAGAACACGGCGGTGGCCGCGGTGGCCAGCAGGGCCACGGCGCTGATCGCCAGCGCCCACAGGAAGGCGGTCCGGTTGCCGAGGCGCCGGGCCAGCAGGGCCGCGCCGGCGGCGCCGATGATGTAGCCCAGGGCGTTGGCCGTGTTCATGCCTCCCGCCTGCGCGTACGACCAGTGCAGCCGCTCGTGCATGGGCGGCAGCAGCAGGGCGTAGGCGAAGCGGGTGAAGCCCAGGGCCACGACCGGCCCGCAGGCCAGCCCCAGCGCGGTCAGCACCTCACGGGCGAGGCCGCCCTCCCGGGCCGGCGGCGCGGCGACGGCGGTCACGAGACGCCACCGGTACGGAGATCAGCGTGGTCGGCCCACATGGGGATGGTCCTCCTTCGACACGAACGGCTTGGTCATCTGTCACCAAGTCCGTCCGCGGGAAGATCCATCGCGGCCGTTCGGGACGCCTGTCCCTCGGATCCGGCCATCCCTCGCCTATGCGGAACCGTCGGTGTGCTCCTGGACCCACCAGCGGGCGGCGGCGGTCGCGACGTCCGGGGGGACCTCGTGGCCGCCGGGGAACTCCTCGTACGCGACCGGGTAGTCGCCGTCCCGCAGGCTCTTGGCGATCCGCCTGCCGCAGGCGACCGGGAGCACCCGGTCGTCCGCGCCGTGGGAGACGAACAGCCGCGGGCGGCCGTGCCGGAGCATGGGCGCCATGAAGCCCGGGGAGAAGGCGAGCACGGCGCGGAACAGGTCGCCGTTGGCGACCCCGAGCGACAGGGCGTAGGAGGCGCCGTCGGAGAATCCGGCGACCGCCACGCCGTCCAGGTCGACGGCGGCCCGGGCGAAGACCTCCTCCAGCGCCCTGTCCAGCCGCGCGACGTCCGGCCCGTAGCCGCCGAGGATGACGTCCCAGGTCGTGGAGACCGACTTCGGCGCGAGCAGGAGGAAGCCGAGATCGTCCGCCTGGGCGGACAGCAGCCCGAGCGCCTGTTCGGCCGAGCCGCCCGCGCCGTGCAGGACGACGGCGATCCGGTGCGGGCCCGGCCCGGCGGACGGCGGCACGTAGAGCAGCGCCTGCCCGTCCAGCCGGTGGATGCCCGCCTCGGGCCCGCGGAGGGGCGGATGCGGTCCTCCGCCCGGGGAGGTCGCAAGCGCGACGGGGCGGGCGGCGAGACGGCCGTGCCGCACGCCCTCCTCCGGCTGCGGATGGGCCGCGGCCCCTCGCGTCACCGTCATCGGCCTCGCCTCCCGCCGCTCAGGGG
>NZ_KI866522.1:844746-928941 GCF_000511135.2 Microbispora sp. ATCC PTA-5024
GGGGGGCCGGGCCGGCGCGCGGCCCGCGGCGCCCGCCGGGCGGCGGGCGCTCCCCCCACCTGCCCAGTCTCCGCCCGCCCATCGGGCGGCCGGGTCATGAATCGGCAATGTCAGGCCCCGGCGGCGGCGATGACCTCCGACACCAGCGCGCCCGAGGTGACGCGGCGCACGAACTCCGACTGCCGAAGCTCGCCCCCCATGTACGGGTACGGGTTGCGGTGGACGACCGGGCTGGGCTCGTCGACGAGGGCGGCGAAGTGGATCTCCCTGGCCCCGGTCGCCTCGACGACCCTGCCGGCGTTCCTGGGGGTGATGCCGCCGCCGGGCATGACGACGAGACGGTCGCCGGCCCGCTCGACCAGCGAGGCGATCAGCGGCGCCCCCTCCAGCGCCGTGCTGTCCTGGCCCGAGGTGAGCACCCGGTCGACGCCGAGCGCGACCAGCGTCTCCAGCGCGGCGAAGGGGTCGGCGGCCATGTCGAAGGCCCGGTGGAAGGTGACCGACAGGCCCTCGGCCGCGCCGATGAGCCGCTTGGCCACCTCCTCGTCCACCTCCCCCTGGGGGGTGAGCGCCCCGATGACGACTCCGTGGGCGCCCGCCTCGCGCACGGCCTCGACGTCCCGCTCCATGGCCTCGATCTCGTACCGGTCGAAGACGAAGTCGCCGCCGCGCGGCCGGATGATGACGTGCACCCGGATCGAGGAGACGGCCGCCAGCGTGGCCTCGACCGTGCCGAGGGTCGGCGTGAGGCCGCCCTCGAACAGCGCGGCGCACAGCTCCACCCGCTGCGCCCCGGCCTGCTCGGCCGCCACGGCGCCGGCCGTGCTGTCGATGCAGATCTCGTAGGTCAGACTCATCTCATTCCCCCAAAGCGTGGATCTCGCCGACCGGGACGCCCCCGCCCAGCACCGGTACCGTCGTGAACTCCGCGGCCCCCGTCACGTCGCCCCCGGCCGCGCGGAGCGCGGCGAGCGCGACGGCCGTCGTCGCCCGCGGGCTGCCGTCGATCACCTTCACCGCGGCCGCGTGCCCCGAGGCCAGCGCGACCACGAGCACCCCCTCGGCGCCGCCCTTCGCCACGGCTCCCGGCAGCGCCCGCATGAGCCCGGTGTTCACGTGGCCGGTGCCGCCGACGTACTCGGGGTGCGCCCGCATCGCGTCGGCCACGGCCCGCGGCGCCGTCCCGGGGGCCGCCAGCACGAGGGCCTGGACGGCCCGGGCCAGCCCGGCCAGGGACAGCCCGAACAGCGGCGCGCCGCAGCCGTCGACGGCGACGTGGGCGGCCTTCTCCCCCGAGAGGTCCTCGACGACCGACCGGACCCGCCGCTGCACGGGGTGGCCGGGGTCGAGGTACGACTCCGTGGGCAGGCCGGACGCGACCGCCGCGGCCAGCATGGCGGCGTGCTTGCCCGAGCAGTTCATCCGGTCGCGCGAGGGCCCGAGGCCGGCGCGGATCAGGGCGTGCCTGGCCGGCTCGTCCTCCGGCCAGTCGGGCGGGCAGCCGAGCGCCTCGGCGGTGAGGCCCGCGCCGGCGAGCATCTCGGCCACCAGCCGGACGTGGACGTCCTGCCCCGTGTGGCTCCCGGCCGCGATGGCCAGGCTGCGGCCCTCCAGAGGGGCGCCGTCGAGCAGGCAGGCGAGCGCCTGGAACGGCTTGGCCGACGAGCGGGGCAGCACCGGCGCGGCGACCGCGCCGCGGGCCACGGCCGTGCGGCCGTCCGGCGCGAGCGCGACCGCGCTGCCGTAGTGGACGCTCTCCACGAAGCCGGACCGGACGACTTCGGCGAGCGGGACGAGATCAGCCGGCACCGGCGGTCCTCCTGCGGGGCTGGCGCGCCTCCAGCGCGCGGGCGAGCTTCGACAGCGACGCGTTGACCACCAGGTAGATCAGCGCGACGACGATGTAGGTCTGGATGAGCAGGCCGTTGTAGTTGGCCAGCACCTTGCCGCTGTACAGCAGCTCCGCGTAGCTGACGACGAAGCCGAGCGAGGTGTCCTTGAGCAGCCCGACCGACTGGCTGACGATCGACGGCAGCACGCGGCGCAGGGCCTGCGGGAGCACGACCAGGCGCATCGACTGCCCGTGGGACAGGCCGAGCGCGAGGGCCGCCTCCCCCTGGCCCCGCTCGACCGACAGCACGCCGGCCCGGAAGATCTCGGCGAACGCCGCCGCGTTGGACACCGCCAGCGGCACCACGAGCTTCCAGAACAGCGGCAGGTCGACGCCGTACCGCGGCAGCGCGAACAGCACGAGGTAGACCAGCAGCAGCGCGGGGATCGTCCGCACCACCTCGACGTACGCGCCGGCGGGCAGGCGCGCCCAGCGGCGGTGCGACAGCCGTCCGAGCGCGAGCGCGAGCCCGGCCGCCATGGCGAGCGCGGCCGACACCACGGCGGCGAGCGCCGTCGACCAGAGCCCGCCGAGCAGGTAGCGCCACATGGGCCAGGTCGCGTACGGCTGCCAGCGGTCGGCGGCGAGCTGGCCGTTCGCGGCGAACTGACGGACGGCCAGCGCCACCAGGGCGAGCGCGACCAGTGCCCCCGCGACGGTCGCCACCCGGATCCTGCGGCGGCCGCGCGGCCCCGGCTCGTCGAACAGGAGCGTGCTCGACGGGGCGCTCGCCCGGCGGCGCCCCGGCGCGGCGGTCACCGGGCCACCGCCAGCCGCCGTTCGAGCCGTCCGGTGACGAACCCCGCGACGGCCGCGACGGCCGCGTAGGCGAGGCCGGCGCCCACGAAGATCGGGATCGGCTGGGCCTCCAGCAGGTTGACCCGGTTGGCCGCGGCCGTGAGGTCCACGACGCCCACGGCGGCGACGAGCGAGGTGTTCATGGTGAGCGCGATGAAGATGTTCCCGAGGGGCTGGACGACGGTCCGCAGTGCCTGCGGCAGCACGACGTGGCGCAGCGACTGCCCGAATGTCAGCCCGAGCGCCCGAGCCGCCTCGCCCTGGCCTGCCGAGATCGCGTTGACGCCCGAGCGCAGCGCCTCGGCGATGTAGGCGCCCTCGTACAGGGCGATGACCACCATGGACGTGACGAGCAGGCCGGCCTTGATCCCGATCTCCGGCAGGCCGAAGACGGCGAGCACGAGCAGCACGAGCAGCGGCAGGTTCTGGAAGGCCTCGACGTACGCCGTGCCGGCCGCGCGCAGGACGGGCACCGGGCCGACCCGCATCGCGGTGACCACGACTCCGACGACCGCGGCGCCGGCGAACGACGCCGCGGTCAGCTCGAGCGTCACGACGAGCCCCTGCCAGAACTCGGGCAGGTGATCCAGGATCGCGGACATCAGGAGCCCGGGACCGACCCGATCGCCGGCGGCGTCGGGGCCGCGCCCTGGACGACCGTGCCGAGGGAGTTCTTCCAGATCCGCTGCCACAGGCCCTGGCCCTGGATCTTGGTGAGCCAGTCGTTGACGAACTTCTTGAACTGGTCGTCCCCGTGCTTCAGCCCGATGCCGTACGGGTCGGTGGTGAACGGGCTGCCCACCACCTGGAGCGACGGGTCCTTCTTCGCGTCGGCGACGAGCAGCGTCTCGTCCTGGACGTACGCGACGCCGCGGTCCTGCTTGAGCGCCTGGACGCACTCGGGGTCGCCGCCGAAGGTGACGATCTTCGCCTGCGGCGCGAGCTTCTGGATGGCCGGGATCGCGGGGGTGTTGGCCCCGGCGATCACGGTCTTGCCGTTGAGGTCCGCCGGCGAGGTGATCCCCGTCGTGCCCTTCTTGACCGCGATGCTCAGGCCCGAGGAGTAGTACGGCCCGGCGAAGGCCACCTGCTGCGCCCGCTCGGGGGTGATCGTGTAGGTCTGGAAGACGACGTCGACCGTGCCGTTGCTCAGCAGGGCCTCCCGGGTCTCGGACGCCGAGTTGACGATCTTCACCTTCGGCTGCCCGATGATGTACTTCGCCAGGGCCTTGCCGAGGTCGGCGTCGAAGCCCTCCACCTCGCCGGTCGACGGGTTCTGCTGGGACAGCAGCGGCGCGTCGAGCGAGCCGCCGACGATGAGCTCGCCGCGCTGCTTGATCTTCTCCATCGTCGAGCCGGGGAGGATGTCGGCGGCCGCGGCGACCGGCGCCGCGGCGAGGAGGTCGCCGCCGCCCTTGGTCGCGCCCGGCACGGCGGAGTCCGCCGAGTCCGTCCCGCCACAGGCCGAAAGGCCCACCAGGCCCGCCATCGACACGGCGGCGACGGCGGCCACCCGCTTCATGGACACCATCGTGCCCACCATCCTTTGCGATCAGTGCGTGAGTACCTTGGCCAGGAAGTCCCTGGCCCGATCGGTCGTGGGAGCGTCGAAGAAGGCGTTCGGCTCCCCGGTCTCGACGATCCGGCCGCCGTCCATGAACACCACCCGGTCGGCCGCCCGGCGGGCGAACCCCATCTCGTGGGTGACGACCACCATGGTCATGCCGTCCGCGGCGAGCCGGACCATCACGTCGAGGACCTCGCCGACCATCTCGGGGTCGAGCGCCGAGGTCGGCTCGTCGAACAGCATCACCTTGGGCCGCATGGCCAGCGCCCGGGCGATGGCGGCGCGCTGCTGCTGGCCCCCCGACAGGCGGGCCGGCAGCTTGCCGGCCTGCTCCGCGATGCCCACGCGGGCCAGCAGCTCGCGGGCGTCCCGCTCCGCCTCGGCGCGGCTGACGCCGCGCACCTTCATCGGCGCGAGCACGACGTTCTCCAGCACGGTCTTGTGCTGGAACAGGTTGAAGGACTGGAACACCATGCCCACGTCGGCCCGCAGGCGGGCGAGCGCGCGCCCCTCCGCCGGAACCGGCACGCCGTCGACGAGGATCTCGCCGTCGTCCGCCGTCTCCAGCCGGTTGAGGCAGCGGCACAGCGTGGACTTGCCCGAGCCGGACGGCCCGATCACCACCACCACCTCGCCCCGCGCCACGTCGAGATCGACGTCGTGCAGCACGTGGTGATCACCGAACCATTTGTTCAGTCCTCGTACCCGAATCATCGCCATCTTCCTTCGAAATCGAAGATAAGGCGGACCGTAATAGATGATTCTGGCCCAAGTCAACGCACTAGCGCAGAAAGTCAACTCGTGGTATTCCTCTCCTCATGTCAGGCAAAGAGAGGTTGCCGGTGCGGGGGGCCCAGGGCGACCTCCTGCGCCTGGTCGCCGCCGGCCAGGCCGAGTCGCGGGCCGAGCTCGCCCGTATCTCGGGCCTGGCCGCGTCGAGCGTCTCCCTCCGGGTCGAGGAGCTCATCGGCACCGGGCTCCTCGTGGAGGAGGGGGCCGGCACCTCGCGCGGCGGGCGGCGGCCCCGCCGGCTGCGGCTCAGCCCCAGCGCGGGCGTGCTCGCGGTCGCCGACCTGGGGGCGCACCACGCCCGGCTCGGCCTGCTCGACCTGAGCGGCACCCCGCTCGTCGTCGAGGAGCGGCCCTGCGACATCGCGCTCGGGCCCGAGGCCACGATGGACTGGATCGCGGAGTCGTTCGAGGACCTGCTGCTGCGGCACGGGCCGCCCGGCGTCCCCCTGCGCGGCGTGGGCACCGGCATCCCCGGGCCCGTCGACCCCGCGACCGGCCGCGTCGTCGCGCCCTCCCGGATGCCGGGGTGGAACAACTTCCCGGTCGCCGAGCGGCTCGGCTCGCACTTCGACCTGCCGGTCCTCGTCGAGAACGACGCCAACCTGATGGCGGCCGGCGAGGCGCGCTCCTGGCCGGGCCGCGAGACGCTGATGGTGCTCAAGGCCGGCAGCGGCATCGGCTGCGGGGTGATCGTGAACGGCGCCCTGCACCGCGGCCGGGGCGCGGCGGGCGACATCAGCCACGTCCGGGTCCGCAGTGACTCGTCCGTGACCTGCTCCTGCGGCCACCTCGACTGCCTGGAGGCGTACGCCAGCGGCGCCGCCCTGATGGCCGTCCTGGGCGAGCAGGGCATCGCGGTCGAGCGGCCCGGGGACATCGTCGCGCTGGTGGAGGACGGTGTGCCCGAGGCCACGGCGCTGGTCAGGAACGCGGGCCGGCTCATCGGCGAGGTCCTCACCGTGCTGGTGAACTTCCTGAACCCGGACGCCATCGTGGTCGGCGGCGGCCTGTCCTCGGCCGAGCCGCTGATCTCGGCGATCCGGGCCGCCGTCTACGAGCGCTGCCTGCCGCTCGCGACCCGTGATCTGGAGATCGCCGCCAGCCGCTCCGGGCCCGACGCGGCCCTGCTCGGCGCCGGGGCCCTGCTGCTCGACGCCGTGCTCACCTGAACGCCCACGTGGATTGGACAGCCGTACGTGACCCGACACTGCCTCTTCGACCTCGACGGCACCCTGACCGACCCCGAGACCGGCATCGTCGCCTCGATGCGGCACGCCCTTTCCGCGGTCGGGATGCCGGAGGTGGAGCACGGGCGGCTCCGCTCCCTGATCGGCCCGCCCCTCCAGGACGGCTTCCTCCGGCTCGGCGTCCCGCCGGAGCGTCTCGATGACGCGATGCACGCCTACCGGGAGCGCTACACCGCCGGCGGAATGTACGAGAACGAGGTCATCGCGGGAATCCCCGCCGTGCTGGAGGCTCTCCTCGCCGGCGGCCGGACGCTGGCGGTGGCGACGTCGAAACCGGCCGTCTTCGCGGAGAAGATCCTCGTGCACTTCGGGCTCGACGGCTTCTTCACGTACGTGGCCGGGGCGACGCTCGACGGGTCCCGGCGGCACAAGGCGGACGTGATCCGGCACGCGCTCGGCGTCCTCGGCGCCCCGCCCGAGGACGCCGTCATGATCGGCGACCGCAGGGAGGACGTCGCCGGCGCGGCCGCGTGCGGCGTCCGGAGCGTCGCGGTGACGTGGGGGTTCGGCGAGACGGCCGAGTTCGCCGATCCCGGCCTCATCGCCGTGGTGGACACGCCCGGACGCCTCCTCGAGGTGCTGATGCGGACGGCGGGCGCCCCTCCGGCAGGCTGATCGCCGGAGCCGCAGGGGCGGCCCCGGCGGAAAAACGGTTTCCGGCCGTGCAGACCGGGCCTCTACCGTGGACGCCGTGACGACTCAGGTGATCGTGCTCAACGGCGGATCCAGCGCGGGCAAGTCCGAGATCGTCCGGCACCTGCAGGCCGTCCTGCCGCAGCCGTGGCTCGCCTTCGGGGTCGACTCGCTCCTTGAGGCGATGCCCGAATCCATGCAGGCGTCGGCCGCGGGAATCGAGTTCGCCCCCGACGGCGGAGTGGACGTCGGGCCGCAGTTCATGGCGCTGCAATCGGCGTGGATGGAGGGGGTCGCCGCGACGGCCCGGGCCGGGGCGCCGGTCGTCATCGACGACGTCTTCCTCGGCGGAGCGGCGACCCAGCAGCGGTGGCGGCGCGTTCTCGGCGGGCTGGAGGTCCTGTGGGTCGGCGTCAGGTGTGACAGCGCGGTCGCCGCCGAGCGGGAGAGGGCCCGGGGCGACCGGATCCCGGGAATGGCCGTGACGCAGGCGGCGGTGGTCCACGAAGGCGTGATCTACGACCTGGAGGTGGACACCACGCACACCGAGGCCTCGAAGTGCGCGGAGACCATCGCCGCTCACGTCACGACGTAGGCGAGGCCGCCGTCCGGCTAAGCCACGTGCTGCGCCGGGGCGGCCGCCGCGATGCGTACGGCGTTGGCGGCGGCGTCGTCCGGCTCGCGCTGCGCCGCGAGGTCCGCCTCCACGCCGCGCCGGTAGGCGTCGATCTCGGCGCGGACCCGGTCGTCGTCCCAGCCGAGGACGGGCGCGACCAGCGCCGCCACCTCGGGGGCGGCGGCGAGGCCGCGGTCCCGCTCCTCCATGAACACGCGGGTGCGCCGGACCAGGACGTCCTCGAGGTGCAGCGCGCCCTCGTGCGACGCCGCGTAGACGGCCTCCGCCTTGAGGTAGCCCCCGGCGCCCGGGATCGGCTCGCCCAGCCGCGGATCGTCCGCCACCAGGGCGAGAAGCTCCTCGGCGCAGGAACCGTACCGGCCGAGCAGGTGGTCGACGCGCGCGACGGGCAGCCCCGAGCGCTCGGCGAGCCGCCGCCGGTTGTTCCGCAGCGCCTCGAAGCCGGCGGCGCCGAGGACCGGCACCCGCTCGGTCACCGACTCGGGGACGGCCTCGCCGAGATCGGCCACGGCCACGTCGACGGCGTCCTTGGCCATGACCCGGTAGGTGGTGTACTTGCCGCCCGCGACGATCACCAGGCCGGGCTCCGGGCGGATGACCGCGTGCTCGCGCGACAGCTTCACGGTCTGCGCGGAGCCCGAGCCGGCGAGCAGCGGGCGCAGACCGGCGTACACCCCCTCGATGTCGGCGTCGGTGAGCGGCGTCCGGAGGACGGCGTTGACGTGGTCGAGGATGTAGTCGATGTCGGCCCGGGTCGGCGCCGGCTCGACCTTGTCCAGGTTCCACGGGGTGTCGGTGGTGCCCACGATCCAGTGCGGCCCCCAGGGGATGACGAACAGCACGCTCTTCTCGGTCCGCAGGATCAGCCCGGTGTCGAGCCGGATCCGGTCGCGCGGGACCACGAGGTGCACGCCCTTGGACGCCCGCACGGTGACGCCGTGCGACGCCCCCGCGAGCCGCTGGATCTCGTCCGTCCACACGCCCGTGGCGTTGACCACCTGGCGGGCGCGGACCCGGATCTCGGTGTCGTTCTCCAGGTCGCGCACGACCGCGCCGGTGACCCGGCCGCCCTCGCGCAGGAACCCGGTGACGCGAGTCCGGGTGGTGACGCAGGCGCCGTACTGCGCGGCCGTCCTGGCCACCGTCATCGTGAAGCGGGCGTCGTCCACCTGGGCGTCGTAGTACTGGATGGCGCCGACCAGGGCGTCGCTGCGCAGGCCGGGGGCCGCGCGCAGGGCCCTGCGGTGGCTGAGCTGACGGTGCCGCGGCACCGCCCGGGCGCCGCCGAGCGTGTCGTACAGCAGCACCCCGGCCCCGACGTAGCCGCGCTCCCAGACACGGTGACGGAGCGGGAACAGGAACGGCACCGGGCGGACCAGGTGCGGGGCCAGCCGCGTCACCAGCAGGCCCCGCTCCCTGAGCGCCTCGCGGACCAGCTTGAAGTCGAGCTGCTCCAGGTAGCGCAGCCCGCCGTGGATGAGCTTGCTCGACCGGCTGGAGGTCCCGGCCGCGAGGTCGCGGGCCTCCACCAGCGCGACGGACAGGCCGCGCGAGACCGCGTCGAGCGCGACCCCCGCGCCGACCACGCCGCCGCCGACGACGAGCACGTCGAACTCGTCGTCCGACAGCCTCCGCAGCGCCGCCTCCCGGGCGCCCGGGCCCATGGCTACAGACATGTGGTGTGATCTCCCTTTGTGATCGGCGGGGGGCGCGGAGGCGCGGTCAGTCGACGTCGACCCAGTCGAGGGTCCTGGTGACGGCCTTGCGCCAGCCGGCGTAGCCGCGCTCGCGCTGATCGTCGGTCCACTGGGGCTCCCAGCGGCGGTCCTCGTTCCAGTTCTGCTTGAGGTCGTCGGTGGACTTCCAGAAGCCGACGGCGAGCCCGGCGGCGTACGCGGCGCCGAGGGCGGTGGTCTCGGCCACGACCGGCCGGGACACCGGGACGCCGAGGATGTCGGCCTGGAGCTGCATGCACAGCTCGTTGGCCGTCACGCCGCCGTCCACCCGCAGCACGTCGAGGACGACGCCGGAGTCCTGCTCCATCGCGCCCACGACGTCCTTCGTCTGGTAGCAGATCGACTCGAGCGTGGCCCGGGCCAGGTGGGCGTTGGTGTTGTAGCGGGACAGCCCGACGATCGCGCCGCGTGCGTCCGACCGCCAGTACGGCGCGAACAGCCCGGAGAACGCCGGCACGAAGTAGACGCCGCCGTTGTCCTCGACCTGACGGGCGAGGGCCTCGCTCTGCGCCGCGCCGGAGATGATGCCGAGCTGGTCGCGCAGCCACTGCACGGCCGACCCGGTGACCGCGATCGAGCCCTCCAGCGCGTACACCGGCTTCGACGAGCCGAACTGGTAGCACACCGTGGTCAGCAGGCCGTTCTGCGAGCGGACCAGCTCGGTGCCCGTGTTGAGCAGCAGGAAGTTGCCGGTGCCGTAGGTGTTCTTGGCCGTGCCGGGCTCGAAGCACACCTGGCCGACGGTCGCGGCCTGCTGGTCGCCGAGGTCGCCCGTGAGGGGCACCTCGCCGCCGAGCGGGCCCCCGGGGCGGGTCGCGCCGTACAGGTCGGGGTTGGAGGAGGGCCGGATCTCGGGGAGCATCCGTCGGGGGATGCCGAAGAACGACAGCAGCTCGTCGTCCCAGTCGAGCGTCTCCAGGTCCATCAGCATGGTGCGGCTGGCGTTGGTCGGGTCGGTCACGTGGACGCCGCCGTCGGTGCCGCCCGTGAGGTTCCACAGCAGCCAGGTGTCGGTGTTGCCGAAGATCGCGTCGCCGCGCTCGGCGGCCTCGCGGACCCCGTCGACGTTCTCCAGGATCCACTGGATCTTGCCGCCGGAGAAGTACGTGGCCGGGGGCAGCCCGGCCTTCCGGCGGATCACCTCGCCCTTGCCCTCCCGCTCCAGCGCGGAGGCGATGCGGTCGGTGCGGGTGTCCTGCCAGACGATCGCGTTGTAGTAGGGGCGGCCGGTGCGGCGGTCCCACACGACCGCGGTCTCCCGCTGGTTGGTGATGCCGAGCGCGGCCAGGTCGGACGCGGTGAGGCCCGCCGTCCGCATCGCGGTCTCGATGACGGCCCGGGTGCGCTCCCAGATCTCGGTGGGGTTGTGCTCGACCCATCCCGCCTGCGGCAGGATCTGCTGGTGCTCAAGCTGGTGGCGGGCGATCTCGTTGCCGCCGTGGTCGAAGATCATGAAGCGGGTGCTGGTCGTCCCCTGGTCGACCGCTCCGACGTAGTCAGCCATTCTCGTGTGCCTCTCGTCTCGTGTGGGTGCCGGGCTCCGGCGCGTCGTCCGCCCCGGTGGCGGCCGCCGCTGGGGCTCAGCCGGCCTGGCCGGCGGCGGGCTCGTACGTCGCAGGCTCGGGGGTGCGGCCGGGCTCGGGAGCATCCTCGCGCGGCAGGAAGCGGGCGACCAGGACCTGGTAGAGGCCCGCGCCGATCAGGCCGCCGATCAGCGGGCCGACGATCGGCACCCAGAAGTACAGCCCGCCGTACTGGTCGCGGAACGCCGTGCCGTACCCCGTGATGAAGGACGCCAGGCGGGGGCCGAAGTCGCGGGCCGGGTTGATGGCGTACCCGGCGTCGGTGCCCCACGCCATGCCGATGGCCACGACGAGCAGGCCGACGATGAACGGCGCGAGGTTGGCCAGCGGGGCGGAGTTGCGCTCGTCGGAGATGGCGAAGATCAGGAAGAGCAGGATGGCGGTGCCGATGATCTGGTCGCGCAGGGCGCCCCACTGCGTGACCGGCAGCGCCCCGTTGCCCGGCAGGGTGGAGAACACGCCCTGCGTCTTGACCGTGTGCCCGGGGTCGACCTTGGCCAGGACCTCGCTGTAGTTCCAGCGGACCAGCAGGGCCGCGACGAACGCGCCCGCCGTCTGCGCCAGCGAGTACGGCAGGACCTTCCGCCAGGAGAAGCCCTTGAAGGCGGCCAGGGCGACGGTGACCGCCGGGTTGAGGTGGGCGCCGCTCAGCCGGGCGGCCGTGTAGACGCCGAGGACCACGCCCAGTCCCCAGGCCCAGGCGATGCTGTCGTGGTCCCCGATGCCACCCGCCACCACCTGGGCCACCACACCCACGCCGAACAGGATGAGGACCGCCGTCCCCGCGAACTCGGCCGCCAGCTCGCCGAGCAACTCTCTGCGTCCTTGCGCCATCTCTCCTCCTTCGACCTCGCCCGGCCTCGCCCGTCCTCGCCGTCCCCGCACAGGCGGGACCCGTTCGCTGTGAACTCTCCGGGCTGTCCGGACGCTAAATCCGGTTTCGGATGGCGTCAACGAATGCCTGTCGGCATTGTCGAACACTGGCCACGTTAGACGGGTCGTACTAGGCTCGCGCCTGTGACGCAGGCCACTACTTTCCGCTACGATTCCCCCGTTTTACGGAAGATCTTCGCGCGGCGGCCGGGGGTCCGGTCGGTGGAGTGTCGGCATTGTCGAACACCTTCCGGCGCCGCTAGGATCCCGGTCGTGCCGGGTTCCGTCCAGTCCATCGAGCGCGCGGCCGCGATCCTGCGGCTGCTCGCGCAGGGGTCCGGGCGGCTCGGGCTCAGCGAGATCGCCAACTCCCTCGGGCTGGCCCGCGGCACCGCGCACGGCATCCTGCGCACGCTCCAGCTCGTCGGCTTCGTCGAGCAGGACGACGCGACCGGCAAGTACCAGCTCGGGGCCGCCCTGCTGCACCTCGGCACCAGCTACCTCGACGTCAACGAGCTGCGCTCACGGGCGATCAACTGGGCGGACGCGCTCGCTGCCCGCAGCGGCGAGGCCGTGCGGATCGGCACCCACCTGCAGGGGAAGGTCCTCGTCGTCCACCACGTGTTCCGGCCGGACGACAGCCTCCAGACCCTCGACGTCGGCGTGCTCCTGCCCATGCACGCCACCGCTCTCGGCAAGGTCCTGCTCGCCTACGACGCCAACGCGGCCGCCGCCGTCCAGGACGGCGAGCTGGAGCAGTTCACCCGCCGCACGATCCGTACAACCAAGGAGATGAGCCGTGCCCTCGCCGGCGTCCGCGACTGCGGGTGGGCGGCCGACGTCGACGAGATCGGCATGGGCGAGGCGGGGGTGGCCGCCCCCATCCGCGGGTACGGAGGGCTCGTGGTGGGCGCGATGGGCATCTCCGGCGCCGCCGAACGCATCTGCGACGCCCCCGGACGCCCCCGCCCCGACCTCGTGGGCTATGTGCGCGACGCCGCGCGGGCGGTGTCCCGCGACCTCGGCGCCTCCCGCTGGTAGCCCCCTCCCCCCGTCCGCCCGCATGGAGGTAGGCCACCGTGGCTGAACGCTATGTGATGTCCATCGACCAGGGAACCACCTCGACCCGGTGCATCCTGTTCGACCACCACGGCCGCCTCGTGTCGGTGACGCAGCGTGAGCACAAGCAGCACTTCCCCCGGCCGGGGTGGGTGGAGCACGACGCCGTCGAGATCTGGCGCAACCTGGAGCGGATCGGGCCCGAGGCGCTCGCCCAGGCGGGCATCGGCCCGGACGAGGTGGCGGCGGTCGGCATCGCCAACCAGCGTGAGACCACCGTCCTGTGGGACCGCCGCACCGGCCTGCCCGTCACCCCGGCCGTGGTCTGGCAGGACACCCGCACCGACACGCTGGTCGACGAGCTGTCCCGGCGCCCGGACGCCCACGTGGTGCGGGAGCGCTGCGGCCTGCCCCTGGCGACCTACTTCTCCGCGCCCACCATCCGGTGGCTGCTCGACCACACCCCCGGCCTGCGGGAGCGGGCCGAGCGCGGCGAGGTCCTGTTCGGGACCATGGAGAGCTGGCTCATCTGGAACCTCACCGGCGGCCCGGACGGCGGCGTCCACGTCACCGACGTGACCAACGCCAGCCGGACGCTCCTGATGGACCTGCGCGCCCTCGCCTGGGACGACACGCTGCTCGACTTCTTCGGCGTGCCCAGGGCCATGCTCCCCGAGATCCGCCCGTCCAGCGAGACGTACGGCGTGGCCCGGCGGGTGGTGCCCGGCGTGCGGATCGCCGCCGCCCTCGGCGACCAGCAGGCGGCGCTGTTCGGGCAGACCTGCTTCCACCGCGGCGAGGCCAAGTGCACCTACGGCACCGGCGCGTTCCTCCTGCTCAACACCGGCAACGAGCCGGTCACCTCGACCCACGGCCTGCTCACGACCGTCGGCTACCAGATCGGCGACCAGCCCGCGGTGTACGCGCTGGAGGGGTCGATCGCGATCACCGGGGCGCTCGTCCAGTGGTTCCGCGACCGGCTCGGCATCATCAGCACCGCCCCCGAGATCGAGACCCTGGCCCGGACGGTCGAGGACAACGGCGGCTGCTACATCGTGCCCGCGTTCTCCGGGCTGTTCGCGCCCCACTGGCGCAGCGAGGCCCGGGGCATCATCGTCGGCCTGACCTCCTACATCACCAAGGGGCACCTCGCCCGGGCGGTGCTGGAGGCCACCGGCTGGCAGACCCGCGAGGTGGTCGACGCGATGAACGCCGACGCCGGCATCGCGCTCACCACGCTCAAGGTCGACGGGGGCATGACGGCCGACAACCTGCTCATGCAGTTCATCGCCGACGTGCTCGACGTGCCCGTGGTGCGGCCGATGGTCGCGGAGACCGTCTCCCTCGGCGCGGCGTACGCGGCCGGGCTGGCCGTGGGTTACTGGCCCGACCTGGAGGGCCTCCGGAGCAACTGGCACCGGGCGGCGCAGTGGCTGCCGTCCATGGACGCCGGGCGGCGCGAGGAGGAGTACGACAACTGGCGCCGCGCGGTCGAGCGCACCTTCGACTGGATCAAGCCACCCGCCGGCTGACCAGGGCGCTGGCGGGCGGCCGTGTCATGAGGTGGGGCCGACGCCCGGCTCCGGGTCCGGCATGCCGGACTCGTCGTCGGGGGTCTCCACGTCGGACGGGCCGCCCAGCAGGCCGGGCAGCGCCGGCGCCCCCTTCGCCGGGCCGCCGGCCGGCTCCGGCGTCTCCGGCGCCGGGGTCTCCACGTCTCCGGGACCGCCGACCAGGCCGTCGTCGGGCTGGGGGGTGCGCGGAAGGAGCCCGCCCCCATCGGCCGTTCCGCTGTCCGCGCCGGACCTGCGGGTCACCGCGTCGCTCTCGCCCCGCACGGCGCCCTCGTCCTCCTGGCCCGCGGGCTCGCGTTCGCTCTCGTTCATCACCGTCACCTGCCCCGGCGCACGGCGTCCATCCCTCCTCGCAGAGGGCTTCCGGCGCGGCCGGGTGCGGCCCGCCGCCTGGGGGTAGACGACAGGTGACCCCGCGGGACGCGGCGGCCGTCCGGGACCGCTGTCACGGTCGCGACCTCCGGTCGCGGCGGAGGAGCGGGTCAGGCGGCGGCGCGAGCCAGACGGGAGGGACCGATGAGCCTCGTCCGCGGACCCGGCCGGGGGCCGGCGTGAACCGGCGGCGGCGCGACCTGCTCGACCGCGACCTGGAGTGCGCCGCGGCCGGCCTGATCGCCCACGACTCACGGCTGCGCCCTCTCGACGTGCGGGTCCGCTTCGACGGAGGCGTGGCCCACGTGGACGGCGAGGTGGCGGACGAGCGCCACCTCCCGCTGCTGCGCGAGACGCTCGGACGGCTGGGCGGGGTGCTCGCGGTGTGGGACCGGGTGCGGGTGGGCGGCGCCGAGCCCCGGGTGGTGGACATCGGCTGCGGCGACGTCAAGCAGCACCCCGGCAACATCGGCGTCGACGTGCGCCCGACGCCCTCGGTCGACGTGGTGGCCGACCTGGTCGACGGCGTCCCCCTGGCCGGCGAGTCGCTGGACCAGGTCTTCGCGGTCCACGTCCTGGAGCACCTGCTCGACTTCCTGCCGCTGCTGCGGGAGTGCCACCGGATCCTGCGTCCCGGCGGCGTCCTGCACGTGCTGGCCCCCTGGTGGGGCCACGTCAACGCGGTCGCCGACCCCACCCACGTCCGGCTGATCGACGTGCAGACCTTCAAGCATCTGTGCCGGCCCGACCGGGAGGGGCTGTGCTGGTACCCCCTGCTGGTCACCCGGGACGAGTCGACCGTCTTCGCCGACCTGATCCCGGTGAAGGGCCCCTGGACGCCGGCCGACGACAGGCGGCTGGCCCGCTTCTTCGACTGACGTCCCGCGTCTGTGAGAGGCTGCCGAACCCCGGGCGTCCGGAACCGCCCGGGAAGCCGGAGCGGACGGGGCTGTGGAGCGGGTGCGCAGTGAGCCGCTGTGTGCTCTTCTTCTGGAGCCCCTCTCAGCTGGTTAGCGTCTCGCGGGGGGCGAGGGCGGCCGTGATCATGTGCCCGGTGGCGCCGAGCAGCGTCGGGTCGCCCTCGGCGCGCCGGGCCGCGTTCAGCAGCGCCGTCCGCCGTTCCGGGTCGTCCAGCCACGTGTCCAGGGCCTCGTACCAGGCGAAGACCCCCTCCAGCGCGTACCGTCGCGCGCCGGGCAGCCCCGCGTCGGCGAACTCCCCGAGGGTCTCGTCCGGGTGGTGGAAGTAGGCCGTGGTGAACCCGCTGCCCGGATGCGAGCGCAGAAGCCCGTCGCCGGCGACGTCGTCGGCCACCCGGCGCACCGCCTCGTCGGCGTACGCTCCCTTGCGCACCAGGTCGTGAACGGCCGCCCACCTGCTGATGGTCGCCGCCGCCACGACCCCGCCCGGCCGTACGGCACGGCGGGCCTCGGCCAGCGCGCGGACCCGGTCGGCCCGATCCGGGAGGTGGTAGAGCGGGCCGAGCAGCAGCACGGCGTCGGCCGTCGCGTCGGCGGCGTCGAGGGCCCGGGCGTCCCCCAGCGCCGCCGTCACCCCCGGCAGCCCGGACGCCCGCTCGACGTGCGCGGGCACGGGGTCGACCAGGTCGACGGCGTACCCGTCGGCGGCCAGCCACTCCGCGTGCACCCCGGTGCCGCCGCCGACGTCGAGGACGCGGGCGGGCGGGGGCGGGAGCAACCGGCGCAGGACGTCCTGTGTCCGCCACAGTTCCAGCCGGCCCCTGCCGGACCGGAGCCGGGTGTCCTCGCCTCCCCCGAGGTAGTACTCGAGGATCTCCGGCGCGAGCTCAGGCGGTTTCCCCATGATCAGAGGGTGCCGAACCCGCCGCGCCGCGATCAACCGGATTACCCGGCGCAACCGCTCGACGGGTACCGAACGTATCCGAAATAGCGTCTGCCTCTCGTCACGCCGTGGCGTGATGGTGGAGGATCGTAGGTGGCGACAGCCCTCCGAGGAACGGGGGTGGCCATGCGTGGGCGGGAAGCACCGAACGAGACCGACGGAGGTCTGCTGAGGACCCTGACCGAGCTTCTCGAGACCAGTCACCGGGCCGCGGTCGAGGACCTTCCGGCCATGGTGGGAGCGAGCGCCCGGCGGGCCGGGCTGGGCGACGTCCAGATCTACCTCATCGACCTGCAGCAGAACGTCCTGCGACGCCTGCGGGGGCGTCACTTCGGCGGAGGAGCCCCCCTCGAGACGGCCGACGCGATCCGCGCCCTGGGGTCCGACGCCGAGCAGGACGAGATCCGCGTCGACACCACCCTGGCGGGCCGGGCCTTCCAGGAGGTCCGGACCCTGGCGAAGACCGGCCCCGGCGACCGTCCCGAGCACTGGTGGGTCCCCCTGGTCGACGGCAGCGAGCGCATCGGCGTCCTGCGCGTCGCCCCGGCCGGGGACGACGAGGGGGCGATCGAGGCGATGCAGCACCTCGCCTCCCTCCTGTCGCTGCTCCTGGTCAGCAAGGGCAGCTTCAGCGACACCTACGCCAGGATCGTCCGCAGCCGGCCGATGAACGTGGCCGCGGAGCTGCAGTGGAACCTCATGCCGCCGCTGACGTTCAGCGACAGCGTGGTGACGATCGCCGGCATGCTCGAGCCCGCGTACGAGATCGGCGGGGACGCGTTCGACTACTCGATCGCCGGCACGGTCGCACACCTCGCGATCTTCGACGCGATGGGCCACGACGTGTCGGCCGGGCTGACGGCCAACCTCGCGGTGGCCGCGTGCCGCAACAACCGGCGGCAGGGCATCGGCCTGACGGACAACAGCGAGCAGATCGAGCAGGTCCTGATCGAGGAGTTCGGCAAGGCGAACCGGTTCGTGACCGCCATCCTCGCGGACCTGGACACCACCACCGGGACCTTCACCTGGGTCAACCGGGGGCACCATCCACCGGTCGTCATCCGGCGGGGCCGCTGGATCGCCACCTTGCAGTGCCCGCCGGCCCATCCGATGGGTCTCGGGCTCGGCCTGCCCGTGACGCTCTGCCGCGAGCAGCTCGAACCGGGCGACCGCGTGCTCCTCTACACCGACGGCATCACGGAGCTGCGGACGCCGGGCGGGACGGAGTTCGGGCTGCCGCGCTTCGTCGACTTCGTGATCCGGCAGGAGGCGTCCGGGCTGCCCGTGCCCGAGACCCTCCGCCGGTTGACCCGCGCCGTCCTCGACTACCACGACCACCGGCTGGACGACGACGCCACGGTCCTGTTCGTGGAGTGGCACGGCCCGCCGCAGCGTCTGGACGACGAGGCCTGACCGGCGTCGTTCCCCCGGCCGGCACTCAAGCGGGCAGGGGGACGGGCGGTACGCCGGCCGTGCTCTCGCGCACGACGAGGCGGTGGCTCGCCCGCACCTCCCGCGGCGGGCCGCCGGGGCCCCCGTCGACACGCCGGCGCAGCAGCTCGACCGCCGTACGGGCGAGCTCGGCCTTGTCGGGGGCGACCGTGGTCAGCGTCGGCGTGCTGAACCGGCCGTCCTCGATGTCGTCGACGCCGGCCAGGGCCACGTCCTCGGGCACCCTCAGCCCCGACGACAGGACGGTCCGCATCGCGCCCAGCGCGAGCAGGTCGTTGAAGCAGAAGACGGCGTCCGGAGGATCGGGCTCCGCCAGCAGCCGGGCCATCGCGGCGGCGCCCTCCGCCCGGCTGTAGCGCTCCACGGCGGCGGTCAGCCGCGGCAGCCCACGGGCGGCCACCGCCTCGGCGTACCCGGCCAGCCGCAGGGCCGCCGTCCCGGTCGCCGGGTCGTCCTGGACGCCGAGGGCGGCCACCCTCCGCCGGCCCAGCCCGATCAGGTGCTCGGTGACCTCGCGGGCCGCCCGCACGTTGTCGATCGCCACGTGGTCGGCGGGGCCGTCGTAGATCCGCTCGCCGAGCAGCACGAGTGCGCTGTCGTCGGTGCGCGCGGCGAGCTCCTCGGCGCCGATGGCCACCGGGCTGAGGATCACGCCGTCAACCCGGTGGTCCCGTACGCCGTCGAGCACCTGGCGCTCCCGCTCCAGGCTTCCGTCGGTCTGCTCGATCACGACGATCCACCGGTGCCCGGCCGCGGCGTGGATGACGAACCGCGACAGCTCGGCGAAGTAGGGCGGGTCGAGCTCGGGCAACGCCAGCGCGATCACACCCGTGCGGCCCAGCCGGAGGTTGCGGGCCGACAGGTTGGGACGGTAGTCGAGCTGGGAGAGCGCGTACTCGACCTTGGCCCGGGTGGCGGCCGACACGTGCGCGTAGCCGTTCACCACGTTGGAGACCGTCTTCACCGACACGCCCGCCAGCAGCGCGACGTCGCGCAGACTCACTCCCATCGAGTTCAGCCCTTCGATGCCGGACGGCGTCCCCCGCCGTACCGGATCCGATCGTAACGCCGGTCGCCGGCGCCCCTCCCGGCTCTCGCACCACCCTCGTACGGTCCGGGAACGAAACGCGTGGCTCTCACCGAGGCGGGCGGCGAAGATGGGGCGATGGCGATCTCCCCCCTCGTGCTGCTGGACGTGGACGGAGTGCTCAACCCGTCGCGCCGCTCGTCCCCGCGCTTCCGGCGGCACACGTGCGTCCTCGACGGCCGGACCCACCCGCTGCTGCTCGACCCCTCCCACGGCCGGGCGCTGCTGACGCTCGCCCGCGATACGGGCGCGGAGCTCGCCTGGGCCACGACGTGGAGCGAGGACGCCAACCGGGAGATCGGGCCGCGCATCGGGCTGCCCCGCCTCCCGGTCGTCCCGTTGGACGCCAACACCCCTGTCCCGGCGAAGGTGCACCCCAAGACGGTCCACGTGGCGGAGTACGTGCGGGGACGGCCGTTCGTGTGGTTCGACGACGACCATGGCGAGGCGGACCGGGAGTACCTGCGTGCGCACGCGGACGTCGGCGACTTCCTCCTCGTCGACGTGGACTTCCGGCACGGCCTGGGGCCCGCCCATCTGGACACGGCCCGGGACTGGCTCACCGCGCGGGCGTCGACGGGCGGGTGACACGGTGGGTCACGCGGTTCAGCCCTCGGGAAGCTCGGACTCCAGCGCGCCCTCGGGTGGGATGGGACGGCGGGGCTCGCGGACGCCGCCGGGATCGCCGGGGTCGTGGCGGACCCACACTGTGACGGTCGCCCAGCGGTGGAGCCGGGTGCCGGGAGGCGGGGCCTGCGAGACGACGACGCCGTGCATCACGGGGTCCGGTCCGTCGGGGTCGGGCCCCTGGAGAAGCAGCCCATGGTCGTGACCGGCGAGCCAGGCGTTCAGCGCCTGCATGCCGCGGAAGTCCGGAACGACGATCTCGTCGGAATGGTCCAGCTCAGGTCACCCGCAGCCCAGGGTACGGCCGCCGGCCCGGCCCGGACAAGGCCGCCGTGCGTGTCCCGTCCGGATCGGCACGCCTGCGCGTGCGACGGGTACACAGAAGTGATCACGCGGGAAGCGGCACGAATGGAACTGTATGCTGTAGGCGGTCGACGAGAAACCGTGAGGTCTCCACCGTGACAACGCCCCAGCCGAGCGCGGCCGCGAAGATCCCCCGCCCCGTCCCGCTGCGGGAGAGCGTCTTCGAGGCCCTGCTCGAACTCATCATCTCCACCCAGCTCAAGCCGGGCCAGCACCTGGTCGAGAACGAGCTCGCCGAGCTGCTGGGCGTGTCCCGCCAGCCGGTGCGGGAGGCCCTGCAGTTGCTCAGCGGCGAAGGCTGGGTCGACCTCCACCCGGGCCAGGGCGCGTTCGTCCACTCCCCCAGCGCCGAGGAGGCCGACCAACTGCTCGCCGTGCGGGCGCTGCTGGAGACGGAGTCGGCCCGGCTGGCGGCGCGCAACGCGGACGAGAAGGGCGTCGCCCGCCTCCGCGACCTGTGCGCCCAGGGCCTGGCGGCGGTCGAGGCCGACGACGTCGACGCCGCGGTCGCCCTCAACTCCACGCTGCACGCCACCGTGGTGGAGCTGTCCGGGAACGCCGTGCTGGGCGACCTCGCCGCCCAGGTGTCCCGGCGCGTCCGGTGGTACCACACTCCTGTGGCCCGGCAGCGGGGCCGGACGTCCTGGGAGGAGCACGAGGCGCTGATCGATGCCATCGCCGCCCACGACGCCGACCGGGCGGCCGAGCTCATGAAGCGCCACACCGAGCAGACCCGCGACCTCTACCTGAACCAGCTCGGCGAGGAGCACCCGCCGCAGCCGCTGCCCGCCCGGCGCAGGCGCCGCCGCTCCTCGGCCTCCTTCGGCAGTTGACACGGATGTCACCTGCCGCTCGCGCCGGTGAAACACATCCCCCCGACGATGGAGTCGGGTGGATCGATCGCACGACGTCCGGCGACGCGCCGGCCTTCCGAGGACAGGGGATGCCTCATCGGGCCGGTCGCGTCGCCGAACGCCTCCCTTCGTCTCCCGGCGCGTCCCACGCCTGCTAGATCACCCCGTTCGTCTTGAGCTCGGCCAGCTCGCCGGGCGTGACGCCGAGGGCCGCGTAGATCTCCTGGTTGTGCTCGCCCAGCAGCGGCGAAGCGGTGACCTCGACCGGCGACGCCGACAGCCGCAGCGGGCTGCCGACCGTCATGAACGAGCCGCGCTCGGGGTGCTCGACGCTGACCACGACACCCTCCTCGCGGAGGCTCTCGTCCTCCATCAGCTCGCGGGCGGACAGGATCGGCCCGCAGGGGATGTCCTCCGCGTTGAGCCGGTCGAGAACGGCCCACTTGTCCTGGTGCATGCTCCACTCCTCGATGAGCTGGAACAGCTTGTCCAGCTTGGACAGGCGCGCCTCGGGCGTCGCCCACTCGGGGTCGTCGGCCAGCTCGGGACGCCCGATGATCCCGGCGAGGGCCCTCCAGCCCACCGGCTGGACGATGACGTAGACGTAGTCGTTGGGCCCTCCCGGCGCGCAGCGCACGGCCCAGCCGGGCTGGCCGCCGCCGGAGGCGTTCCCCGACCGCGGCACCTCGTCGCCGAACGTCCGGTTCGGGTACTCGCGGAGCGGCCCGTGGGCCAGCCGCTGCTGGTCGCGCAGCTTCACCCGGCACAGGTTGAGGACGGCGTGCTGCATGGCCACCTGGACCCGCTGGCCGCGACCGGTCCGCGTCCGCTGGTAGAGGGCGGCCAGGATGCCGGCGACGGCGTGCACCCCGGTGCCGGAGTCGCCGATCTGCGCGCCGGTGGCCAGCGGCGGGCCGTCCTCGAAGCCCGTGGTGCTCATCGAGCCGCCCATCGCCTGGGCGATCACCTCGTACGCCTTGTAGCCGGCGTAGCGGCCGGGCCCGAAGCCCTTGATCGAGGCGTAGACGAGGCGGGGGTTGAGCTCGCTGAGCCGGTCCCAGGTGAAGCCCATGCGGTCGACCGCCCCGGGCCCGAAGTTCTCCACCAGGACGTCCGCCGACTTCACGAGCTCCGTGAACAGCTCTCTGCCCCGCTCGCTCTTCATGTTGAGCGTGATACTGCGCTTGTTGCAGTTCAACATGGTGAAGTAGAGGCTGTCCACGTCCGGGACGTCGCGCAGCTGCCGGCGCGTGACGTCGCCGGTCGGGGCCTCCAGCTTGACCACGTCGGCACCGAGCCAGGCCAGGAGCTGGGTGCACGAGGGACCCGACTGCACGTGGGTCATGTCGAGGACGCGGACGCCTTCCAGTGCCTTCATGCCCCTCCCTACCTGTACATCGTCTGGTTCATGGTCCCGGGGGCGTAGACCTCCGGATCGACCCACACGTTGATCAGTGAGGGCTTGCCCGACGCGCGTGCCCGTTCCAGCGCCGGCCGGATCTCGGCGGGGTCGCGCACCTCCTCGCCGTGGCCGCCGAGAAGCTTCGCGAAGTCGCCGTACCGGATGTCGCCGAGCGTGTTGCCGACCCTGGCCCGCTCCTCGCCGTATTTGGCGGCCTGGCCGTACCGGATCTGGTTCATCGAGGAGTTGTTGCCGACGACGCCGACGAACGGCAGGCCGAAGCGGACCATCGTCTCGAAGTCCCATCCGGTGAGGCTGAACGCGCCGTCGCCGAACAGCGCGACGACCTCCTTGTCGGGCCGGGCGTGCTTGGCGGCCATCGCGAAGGCGACGCCGACCCCGAGGGTGCCGAGCGGTCCCGGGTCCATCCAGTGGCCGGGCGACTTCGGCTGGACGACCTGCCCGGAGAAGGTGACGATGTCGCCGCCGTCGCCGATGTAGATCGAGTCCTCGGTGAGGAACTCGTTGATCTCGTGGACCAGGCGGTAGGGGTCGATCGGCCGGGAGTCCGACAGTTGCCGGGGCAGGCGCTTCTCGTAGGCCCTGGTCTCGACCGCCCGCAGTTCCTCGATCCACTCCTTGCGCCGGGCCGAGCCGCCGTCGATCCCGCCGGAGGCCGCCTGGGCCGCCGCGCTCAGGATCAGCCCGGCGTCACCGACGATGCCGAGGTCGATGTCGCGGTTCTTCCCGACCGTCCGGTAGTCGAGGTCGATCTGGACCACGGTGGCCGTGGGCGACAGCCGCTCGCCGTACCCCATCCGGAAGTCGAACGGCGTGCCGACGACGACGATCAGGTCGGCCTCGGCGAACGCGTACCGCCGCGACAGCTGGAAGTGCAGCGGGTCGCCCGGCGGCAGCGTGCCGCGGCCGGAGCCGTTCATGTACGCCGGAACGTCGAACGCCCGGACGAAGTCGGCCGCCGCGCCGGTGGCGCGGCAGGCCCACACCTGGCTGCCGAGCAGCACGCAGGGCTTCTCGGCGTGCGCGAGCAGGCTGGCCAGCCGCTCGATCGCCTCCGGGTCGCCCGCCTGGCGGGTGGAGGCGCGGTAGCGGCCCGCCTGCGGGATCCGGGCGCGCTCGAGCGGAACCCTGGCGTCGAGCACGTCGCGCGGGATCTCCAGGAACGACGGGCCGGGGGCGCCGTGGTAGCACTCGCGGAAGGCCATGGACACGAGGTCGGCGACCCGCTCGGTAGACGGCACGGTCGCGGCGAACTTGGTTATCGGCGTCATCAGGTCGACGTGCGGCAGGTCCTGCAGCGAGCCCATCTTGTGCCGGCTGAGGGCGCCCTGCCCGCCGATGAGCAGCATGGGGCTCTCCGCGCGGAAGGCGTTGGCGACCCCGGTGACCGCGTCGGTCGTCCCGGGTCCGGCGGTGACGACCGCGCAGCCGGGCTTGCCGGTGATGCGCGAGTAGCCGTCCGCCGCGTGCGCGGCCACCTGCTCGTGCCGCACGTCGATGACGTCGATGCCCTCGTCGACACAACCGTCGTAGATGTCGATGATGTGACCCCCGCAGAGCGTGAAGATCACGTCCACGCCCTCGGCCTTCAGGGCCCTGGCCACGAGGTGACCGCCAGAGATCGTTTCCGGCTCGGACATCGCGCCGTCCTCTCGAAGAAGTTGCCTCCATACTGTATACCGAATGCAGAGTCGACGCGCCTCTTGGGGTGGGTCTATAGTCAACGCGCACGTTGATCTCGTCGATGGCCTGGGCGCGCCGCTGAAAGCGCCCTTCTCATGCACGTCGCCGGAGCCGCCCGTCCCCTCTCGTGAGCGGGCCCGCCGTACGCGTCCGGACACCCGCAGATCTGCGGGGCGAACGACGCCGCCGCCCGCTGCGCTGCCCGGATCATCTCGTCGCCGCGCCGCTGTGGCCCCTGCACGGCGCGAATCTCGGAACCCTGCTGCGCACCTGCGACGCCGTGGGCGCCTGTCTCGCCGTACCTCGCCTGCCGTGGGTGCGGGAGGCGCTGGCACGCGGGAACACGCTGCGCCGTCCCGCCTGCGTGCACTGGACCGGCGACCCGCTGACCTGGCTGGCCCGGCAGCGGGCGGGCGGCCGGCGGGTGCTCGGCGTGGAGCTCGCCGAGGAGGCGGTGCGCCTCGCCGACCTGCCGATGGCCCGCACGCCGACGGTCGCCGTGCTCGGCCACGAGCGCGAGGGCATCCCGCCCGAGGCTCTTGACCTGCTCGACGCGGTCGTGGAGATCCCCATGATCGGCGTCGGGGCGAGCCTGAACGTCGCCGTGGCCGGGTCGCTCGTCCTCTACAAGCTCGCCGGCTTCGCCTGAACGAGCCCCCGTCAGGCGGCCCGGAGGGCGGCCAGCCGCGCCGCCAGCTCGTCCACCTCGGCGTCCTCGGGAAACCACACGCGGTCCCACCACACAGGGCCGCCCTGCCCGGGGGCGCCGCCGAGCACCCCGCCGACGATGGCGGCGACGGTGTCGGTGTCCCCGCCGAGCGTCACCGCGTACGTCTGCGCCTCGACCAGGTCGGTGGACCGGCGGACGACGTGGGCGACGGCGGCGAGGGTCTGGACGGCGTCGATCGTGACGCCTCCGGGCGGCGGCCTCCAGTCCCCCTCGGCGGCCCGCCGCACGTCGTCGAACTCCGGCCGGCCGAGCCATTCGGCCTCGGAGACGGCGGCGTCGAGGATGCCGTCCGTTCCGTCCAGTCCGCGGCTCGCCATCGCGGCGACCAGGCAGGCCGCGCCGATCGCGAGCGGGCTGGGGTGGGTGCCCCGCGCCAGCTCGGCCGCGAGGTCGCGGCGGCGGTGCGGATCGGACGCGGGGACGGCCCAGCCGACCGGCGCCATCCGCATGGCCGCGCCGTTGGTCGCGCCGGTACGGGGGTCTCCGGGCGGCGGTGGAAGCACGCCGGTCGCGGCGAAGTGCCGCAGCGCCAACCGCGTCGTCGGGCCGGTGCCGCGTATCCGGTCGGCCTCGGCGCTGAGCCGGAGCATGAACTCCTCCGCGGCCGGCCGTCCTCCGGTGTCGGCGATCAGCCGGGCCACGAGCATCATCTGCGCGGTGTCGTCGGAGGTGGCCCCTCTCGGCCAGCCCCGCGAGGCCGGGACGTCGAACAGCCGCCCCCGGTCGACCTCTCCGGGCGGGGCGCCCTCCCACGGGACGCCGAGCGCGTCTCCGGCGACGAACGCCCGCATCGCGGCGGCGACGGCGCGGCGGCCCCCCGGGTCTCCCGATGGCGTGGCGGAGTGGGACACCGCTCGATGCTAGCCCGAGCCGGCGAGGGCCCCGCGTCCGTCCCGTGTGGGCAGGCCGCCGGCGTCAGACGAAGGCGGGGTTGAGGGCGGCGACGGCGATCCGGGACGGCCTGCCGGTCCCGTCGGCCGGGACCGACCACAGGTCGTCGCCGAAGTCGCCGGCCAGGCCGTAGAGCACGGTGTTCCCGCCGGCCCAGACGACCTGGTCGTCCACGCTGCGCGTCTCGGCCAGCGGCGTCTCCCGCATGGTCCGCAGGTCCAGCGCGTACAGCCGCCACGGCGCGTCCGGGCTGAGGCCGGGCACGCGCTTCTTGAACACCAGGCGGGTCCCGTCCGGCGACAGCGACGGGCACTCGACGTTGGGGCGCAGCGTGGTCACCGTGCGGGCGGCGACGTCTCCGCGGACGAGGTACGTCCGGCCCGCCGTCGCCAGTGTGGCGTAGAAGTGCCCGTCGTCGGAGAAGGTGACGCCCCACAGGTTCACGTCGGCGGCGTGGTAGGGCCGGCCGTCCTTCACGACCGCGTACGCCTCCAGGCTGGGCGTGAGCGTCCACGTGCGGGTGTCGAGGATCGAGGTCCGGGTGGAGAAGGCGCCTCCGGCGTAGGAGTCGCCGCCCACGAAGACCGTCCAGGCGGCCATGCGGCCGGAGGGCGACACCCGGGTGCGCGACGGGATGCCGGCGAGCGGGAACTCGCGCAGCGTCCGCAGGCGGGAGTCGAGGACGCTCGCCAGGTAGCTCTCCCCCACCGCCGTCTCCTCCTTGCGCAGGCACACGCCGGTTCCGGCGGCGGCGTGGAAGCGGAGGCACCGGACCGCCGCCGCCGTGCGCGGGCCACCGGGGTCGCCGGCCGGCACCGAGACGAGGTCGTCGCGGTACGGCCCCCAGGCCATGTTGCGGAACACCATCCGCCGTCCGCCGCCGTCGAGGGTCACGGCGCCGCCCGCGACGGACGGCCCGCCCTGGTGCGGGCGGTCACGCTGCTCCGCCCGGTCGGCGGCCCGCAGCACGGAGGCGGCTCCGACCGAGCCCAGCAGCGCCACCGCGGCCAGCAGCGTCACGACGCGGGCCCGGCGGGTGAGGCGCGGCGTCATCGGGTCTCCGGACCGCGCAGCGCGTACGCCGCCCATCCGGCGCAGATCGCGAGCCCGCCCGCGGCCAGGGCGAGCGCGGCCCGGTCGCCGATGACGGTCCACGCCGCCCCCACCGCCAGCGAGCAGCAGAAGCGGGCCAGCGCCTGGCCGGTCCCGATCAGCGCGAGGCCGCTCGCCCGCAGGGTGGGCGGCACGGCCCCGGCCGCCGCGGCCGGCAGCACCCCGTCGGTGGCGGCGTAGAAGGCGCCGTGCAGCGCGAGCACCACAACCGGCAGCAGTCCGCTCTGCGCGGGCACGAGCAGCAGGCCGTACGCGAACAGCAGCGCGACGTGGCCGCCGAGGAACACCCGGCGGCGCCCGACGCGGTCGGCCAGCATCCCGAGGGGCAGGGCGAGCAGCAGGAAGGCGCCCGCCGTGCCGAGCGGCAGCAGCGGGAACCAGCGCTCGGCGATGCCGAGCCGGTGCTGCAGCAGCAGGTAGACGAAGGCGTCGCTGACCGTGGTGAGCCCGAGCAGCGTCGCGCAGACGGCGAGCCGCCGCACGTCTGGGCGGCGGAGCAGCGCGAGCGCCGACCGCACGGTGACGGGCTCGGCCTTGGCCTCCTCCGCCTGGGCCTCCTCCGCCTGGGCAGCCTGTCCGGGGACGGCCCGGCCGCTCGGGACGAACAGGAGCAGGACGAGCACGCCGAGGGCGGCCACGCAGAAGCTGAGGGTGAAGACGGCGTCGTACCCGTCCGCGGCCACGCCGAGCACGAGGAACGCGACGAGGGGGCCGAGGAGCGCGCCGCCGGTGTCCATGGCGCGGTGCACGCCGAAGGCCCGTCCCCGGTTATCCGGCGTCGAGTTCAATGAGATGAGCGCGTCGCGCGGGGCCGTGCGGATGCCCTTGCCCGTACGGTCGAGGGCCAGCACCGCGCCGATGGCCGGAAGCGTCTGCGCGAGCAGCAGGAGCGGCTTGCACAGGGCGGACAGGCCGTACCCGGCCACCGCGACGGCCTTGTGCCGCCGCCCCCGGTCGGCCAGATGGCCCCCGAACAGCCGGACCAGCCCGCTGACCCCGTTGTAGACACCGTCCAGGACGCCGAACCCGAGAGGGCTCAGCCCCAGCCCTGCCACCACGTAGAGCGGCAGCACGGCGGTGACCATCTCCGAGGAGACGTCGGTGATGAGGCTCACCGCCCCGAGGGCGACGACGGTTCCGGAGATCGTGCGTGTGATCCGGCCCGGCTGAGCGGCCCGGGCCTCCCGGCCGGCGGGCGCCTCCTCGGACTCGTCGGCGGGCGCCGGGCCGCGTTCAGCCAGGTACAAGCTCAGCTCCAGATTCCGGTGATGTCGGAGGCGGAGGCCGCGTTGCCCGCGTGGGTCGTCAGGCCGGCCATGTCCTCCAGCGTGCGGAGCAGGCTGTAGTGGTTGTAGGTGGTGGACGACGAGCTGCCCGCCTTCACCGCCTGGCCGTACACCACGGCGGCGATGCGGTTGCCGGCGAGCTTGTTGTCCTCGTCGAAGGTGACGATGAGCAGGCTGTTGTTCGACTTCGCCCAGGTCGCGTACGCGCCGAGCTTGTTCTTCAGCCACGTGTCGCCGGTCGAGACCGAGCAGTCGTGCATGTCGTTGCACAGGTTCGGCACCACGAAGGAGACCTTCGGGAGCTTCGTGTAGTCGGTGGGGAACTGCGCGAACGTGTACGCCGTGGAGGTCGGCACGTTGCCGAAGCCGAACCAGGGGTTGTGCTTCTGGGCGTACTTGTTCGAGCTGTTGCTGCAGACGGTCGAGCCCTGGCTGGGCAGGCCCTCGTTGTAGCTCGCCCACGTCTTGCCGGCCGCGATCAGCTCGGAGCCGAGGTTGGCCGCGGAGCTGAAGCCGATCTTCACGCAGCTGTCGTCGGTGATGCCCTGCGTGCTGCCGGAGAACATGGCGTAGTAGTTGGGCTGGCTCGGGTGGGTCTCGGCGTAGAACTGGGTGAGGTTCGCGCCACCCGTCGCCAGCGAGTTGATGTACGGGGCGCTGGAGCTGCCGATGACCTGGGAGTAGGCGTGGTTCTCGAGGACGACGACCACCACGTGGGCGGGCGCGGGGACCGTGGCGGCGGACCCGGCCTCGGCGCCGAGGCCGATCGCGGCGGTCAGACCGAGGGCGGATGCGATCGTGATATAGGTCCTGCGGGAGCGTGCCTTTCCAGCGGATACGACCATGACCGTCCTTCTTAGGGGGGTTGAGAAGCGATGTCAGAGTAGGTCCGCTTGATCGACAAGCCAGCTGAGAAACGGTTAACACCGCCCGAACAGTAAGATCGGGATCATGACGAGCACCGTCACCCGTACCACCGCCCGGGTCCTGCTGGCGGACGCCCAGGACCGGATCCTGCTGTTCCGCTTCCCGGCGCCGGAGCACTGGACGGCCGCCCACTTCTGGGTGACCCCGGGCGGCGGCGTCGACGACGGGGAAAGCCTCCCGGCCGCGGCCGCGCGTGAGCTGGGCGAGGAGATCGGACTCGACGTGCCCGAGGCCCTCCTCGGCCCGGTCGTCGCCTGGACCTCTGGCCCGGCCGAGCTCGGCGAGGATCTCGTGGAGGCCGTCGACTGGTTCTTCTTCCTGCGGGTGGAGGCGCACACGGTCGACGGCTCCCGCCAGGAGGAGCTCGAACGGTCGCAGATCTCGGCCCACCGGTGGTGGACGCTCGACGAACTGGCCCGGACGGACGAGGAGGTCTTCCCCGTGGACCTGCCGCGCCTGCTACCCGGCCTGTTCGCCGGCGATGTGCCCGCCGAGCCCGTACGGCTCCCCTGGCGCCGCGGCGGGTGACGCGGCCCCCGGCGTACCTCGAAAGTGGGTCGACGCGGCGCCGGGCCGCGTGTCACGCTCGTGACGTGTTCGAGACGTCGGAAGTCCTGCGGGTCATGGCGCTGCTGCGCGGCGCGGGCTGCGAGGTGTGGATCGGCGGGGGCTGGGGCGTGGACGCCCTCCTCGGCCGGGTCACCCGGGAGCACCACGACCTCGACCTCGCCCACCGCGCCGACCAGGAGGCCGTGGTCGTCGCGACGCTGGAGCGGGCCGGGTACGCCGAGACGGGCGACGCCCTCCCCGGGCGGCCCGTCCGCTTCGTCATGCGCGATTCCCACGGCCGCGAGATCGACCTCCACCCGATCACGTTCGGCTCGGACGGCTCCGCCGTGCAGCCGGCCGACGAGTCGGGCGGCGTCTTCACCTACCCCGCCGACTGCTTCGTGGTCGGGGCCGTCGGCGGGGCGCGGGTCCCCTGTCTGTCGGCGGACCAGCAGGCGCGGTTCCACCAGGGGTACGAGCCGCGCGAGCGGGACCTGCACGACATGGCCCGGCTGAGCGAGGCCTACGGCGTGGCCGCGGCCTTCTGACGCGCGCCCTTCCCCTATCGGAGGAGGGACATGGCCATGCGGCGGTACGCGTGGCGGCGGCCGCGGATCGCGACGCTGTAGGCGAGGATGTTCTCCGGGACCGTGATGCCGAAGTAGCCGCAGTCGCCCAGGTGGTGGATGTCGGTCCCGGTCATCTTGGCCATCAGCGCGAGCCGCCGGACCGTGTCGGCGTCCGCGCCCTCCTGCGACGTGCCGATCGTCGTCATCGTGAGCGCTCCGGCCGCGTGGGCGGCCGCCACCTATTCCCGTACCTGTGCCTCGTGGCAGCCCGGGACCGTACCCGGCGCGGGCACCAGAACGACGTCGGCCCCGGCTGCGACGAAGCCCTCGACGGCGGCGGCGTCCACGATGCCCGCCCCGGCCTCCGACGCGCTGCCGCCGGCGTGCATCTTGCCGGCCATGACGATCAGGTCGTCGCCCGCGGCGTCCCTGGCCGCGGCCACCGCCCTGGTCAGCGACGCGTTGGTCACGCCCATCCCGGGGTTGCCGGTGAGCACGACGGCGTCGGCGCCGAGAGCGGCCAGGGCGGCGATGTTCTCCGGCGTCGCGAGCCGTCCCGCCTTCTCCCCCGGCCCGAAGTCGTCGTCGGTCACCCGCGGCGCCTCGGGGTCGACCGGTTCGAGGTTGACGGCCACGATCCGCCCGGTCAGCCGCTTGACCTCACGCACCACGTCCTTCGGGGCCGCGTCCACCGCGAAGACCACCGGCTCACGCACGTCGAGCAGGTTGAGGACGACGATGTCCGCCCCCATCCCGGCGGCGAGCTCGGGGTTGCTCACGTCGTAGACGGCGGCCATGACCGGCGCCATCACCTCCGCCGCCACCGTCCGCCCCTCGCTGCCACGGATGGCCGCCAGCTTCTCGGCCCGGCCGTACCCGGCCAGTTCCCGCGCGGTCGTGTCCAGCAGGCGTCTGACCATCGCGCTCTCCCGCCCTTCCGGTGATCCCCGCCAGGCTAGCCGCCGTCCGGCCGCCCGCGGAGCGGCAGCCGTCGGCCTCGCCGCGGCGGCCGCTCAGTCCGCGGTGAAGAAGATCACAAGGCCGATCGCGAGCACGGCGACGGCGAGTCCGAGGAGATTGGCGAGGAGGAATCCCAGAGCCGCTCCGAACCGGCCGTATCCATGGCGAAAACGCCGGGCCTGCCGCAGTCCGGTCAGGGATCCCGCGACCGGTATCGCGACGGCCACGGCCAGCACGGCGGAGGGCGGCCACGGGAACCAGTCGAGGACACTCCAGACGAACAGGGCGTGCAGCGCCGCCGCCAGGATCCCGAACATGAGCACGACCCGCTCGTACGGTGACCGCGCCACATCGGCGCCGCTCTCGTCCCGCTTCACGTCGCGAAGCATCTCATGCGCCGGCGGAGCGGGGGTGGCCTCGACGCCGGCCGGACGGACGAGCGTCAGGTCTGCTGCGAGGTGAGGGCGTCCAGCGCCGTCTGGAGGAAGAGCCGTACCGCCGCCGTCTCGCGCTCGTCGAAGCCGGGCAGCACGGCCACGGTCTTGTCGATGAGCGGGCCGAAGTAGCTCCACCCCAGGTCCTTGGCGCGGTCCTCCACCTTGAGCAGCACCCGGCGCCGGTCGTGGACGTCGCGGACCCGGCTGACCAGGCCGAGCCGTTCGAGGCGGTCGATGACCGCGGTGGTGCCCGCCGAGTTGAGGCCCAGCCCGGCCCCGAGGAAGCCGGCGGTGGCGTCGACCCCGGCCCGCTCGGCGTCCAGCAGGCGGATGAGCGCGCGCACTTCGGTGACGTGCATGCCGTGCTCGGCCGCGAACGCGGCCTGGCGCAGGCCGTACTCCACCGCGACCGCGCGCAGCAGATGGAAGATCTCCAGATCGGGATCGTGGTGCTTCCGCCTCGACCGTGCTGCCGTCACACGTCTCTCCTCACGCATTATCTCGCTGAGCGATATTATCGCTGAGCGAGCTATTTTGGGAGGCGGGTTTGACGACCACCGACGACGCGTTTCTCACGGCCTACGACGCCGTCATGAGAAGGCACTGGCCGGCGTCCACCGAGCAGGCCGAGATCAGCACCCCCTTCGGCACGACCCACGTCAACACCGCCGGCCCACCGGACGCGCCTCCCGTGGTCCTCCTGCACGGCGGCGGGACCACCTCGACCGTCTGGTACGGCACGGCGACGGCCCTCGGGGCGGCGTACCGGGTGCACGCGGTCGACCTCGTGGGCGACCCGGGGCGCAGCGTCGCCGGCGAGCGCGGCATCCGGCGCCTGGGCGACCTTATGGCCTGGCTCGACGCCGTGCTCGACGGTCTCGGCGCGGAGTCGGCGTCCCTGTGCGGCCACTCGTACGGAGGGTGGAGTGCCCTGCACTACGCGGCGCACGCGCCCGGCAGGGTCCGGGCACTGGTCCTGATCGACCCGACGAACTGCTTCACCGGGTTCTCCCGCCGCTACCTGCTGCACGCCCTGCCCATGCTGCTGCGCCCGACCGTGCGGCGGCGCCGCGCTTTCCTCGCCTGGGAGACCCGGCGGGCGGCGCTCGACGAGACGTGGCTGCGCCTGTTCGACCACGCCGCCGGCTTCCCCGCCGCCCGCCCGCTGACCGGCCCGCGGCCCGCCCCCGAGGTCCTGCGGGCGCTCCGGACCCCGGCGCTGCTGCTCCTGGCCGAACACAGCCGGGCCCACGACGCCGGCCGCGTCGCCGCCTCGGCCGCGGCAATCCTGCCCCGCCTGGAGACGGCCGTACTGCCCGGCGCCACCCACCACACCCTGCCCCTGGCGGGGCCTCCGGAGATGGACGCGCGGATCGAGAAATTCCTCGCCACCCACGGCGGCCGACCGGCCGGGCACGACCAGAGCGGCGTGCGCCGGTAACGAAGGGCCTGCCGGGCCAGATGAGGGGGGTACCGGTTCCGGACGGGAGGGGCTCCGATGGCCGCCGACGCCACCACCTGGAACAGTCTCGAGATCGCGAAACTGACCGTGGAGGCCCTCGTCCCGGTCAGCCTGGCGGTGATGGGCTTCCTGTTCACCCGGGCCACGAACCGCCTCGAGGCGAGCCAGTGGCTGAATCAGAAGCTCATCGAGAAGCGCGTCGAGTTGCTGGGCACGGCCCTTCCTCGGCTGAACGACCTGTACTGCTACTTCGCATGGGTGGGCGGCTGGAAGGAGCTGTCCCCGCCGGAGGTCATCGGCCTCAAGCGAGAGCTCGACCGCCTCTTCTTCGCCAACCGCGCCTTCTTCTCCGACTCCGTCCAGACGGACTACGAGGCGTTCTCCCGGGCCCTGTTCAAGACGTACGCCGCGCCGGGCGTCGACGCGCAGCTGCGCACATCCCTGACGTCGCACGACGGCGACCGGGCGCACAGCTACCCGAAGACCTGGCAGGCGGAGTGGACGGCGCTGTTCGCCGACGCCGACGACCGTACGAACCTGGGCTTGGTCAGGGAGCGCTACGAGGCGCTGGTACGGCGCCTCGGCGCCGAGGTGAACCCGGGCGGCGGAGGCGGACGATGATCGTGCAGTGGTGCTGCAAGGGCCTGTCGAACATGCCGTACGGTGCAATCACGGACATCCTGTACGACGAGGTGGGCCTGCGCTGCCGGGAGTGGGCGACGCTTCCCCCCGGCGCCCCCTATTTCATCGACCGGGCCCTGCGCCGGCTGACCGAGCACGACCTCGACCTGCACGTGAACAACTACAGCTACCGCGACCCCCAGACGAGGCGCCCGTTCTACGAGACGACCCCGTTCATCTCGCTGTCGGCCGGATGCGTGGAGCGCGAGACGACGACGAGGACGAACGTCACGCACACGGCGCTGCGCACCGCGCTCATGTTCGCCACCACCGACTACGCGGCGCCCGGCCGGCCTCGCTGCCCCGGCTGGGTGCTGGTCTGCTACGTGCTCGTCGCCCCGAACAAGGCGGTCGCCGTCCCGTCGGTCG
This sequence comes from Microbispora sp. ATCC PTA-5024, assembly GCF_000511135.2. Taxonomy (NCBI): domain Bacteria; kingdom Bacillati; phylum Actinomycetota; class Actinomycetes; order Streptosporangiales; family Streptosporangiaceae; genus Microbispora; species Microbispora sp. ATCC PTA-5024. The sequence goes on from NZ_KI866522.1 coordinate 878,835, forward strand.
CCGAGGAGATCAGGGAGCTCAACCACGCCCGCAACTACTCCGACTGGCACTGGCAGGGGGAGGTCGCGGCCAAGATCAACGTGCCGTCGACCCAGATCCTCTGCGCCATGGGATGGGAGCCGGCTCCCCAGGACCGGTACACGCTCACCCACTTCCTCGTGAACCCGCGCTTCACGCACCCCGCGGCCCTGGTCAACGAACGGAACATGCTGTGAGCCTGCCGCCGTACCTGTGGGAGGCTCTCGCGCTGGACCCGGAGGTGGTGCGCGGGCGCGCCCGGTTCTTCGCGTCCTACGCCACGATGGAGCCTCCTCCCTTCGACGTCCACGACCTGATCCGGCTCGCGCGGGACGGCGTCGCCGGGGCAGGATCGGACGAGATCGTCGATCTCGCGGTCCCGGAGACCGCGGCGGCGAGGGCGATGGTCGAGCGACTGGAGAACCGCGGATCGGCCGGCTCGCGCGAGCCGTGGGTCCGGGTCGCCGAGGAGGCCGACGCGTGGCGCGAGGCGGCCATCGCCCGGCTGCCGAACGACACGGCGAGCGGGAAGGAGGCCCTCCTTCGGGCGGCGGAGGGATACGACCGGCTGGGTCTGCCGTTCGGCGGGTTCCTCGCCGCTTCCGCTGTCGGGGATCGGGAACGTGCCGTCCCGGCCGTCGATGCGCTGTACTCGCTGCTCGGCGTCCGATCGGATGGGCCGGCAGGCGACCAGGGACTGATCGGGCGGCGAGCCGCCCTCAGCGCCGCCGCGCAGCAGATCGCCGCGTTGTTCACGGCCATGGCCGACCCCGGGCTGGTCGCCCACGAGGGCGAGGAGCTCACGGACGCCCTGGCCACGGCCTCACAGGCCACTTCGGCGACTCCCGTCGGCACCACGGGAGAGCCGCTGGCCCTGTGGTGGACGGCGGGCCGCCTGCTCGCGGCGATGATCACTGGGGCCCGGGAGCTCCGCACGGACCTCGCCGCGATTCTGGCCGAGTTGGCCGGCGCTCACGGGCGCCGGCTGCGCACCGCCCAGCTCGACGGATATCACTGGCCGAGGGGCATCGCCAGGGTGAGTCTGGTCGACCTGGACCTCGCGGGCCTCGTCGCCGTCTCCTTCCGCGCCCTGCCGCAGATCGGGAGTCCTCCCTGGGACGTCGCCGAGGACTTCGGGCACCTGCCACCCCTGGCCCGGGTGTCCCTGACGGTGGGCGTGCAGCTGGCGGAGGGAGACAACCCAGCTCCCTCATCCCCGATGCGGCCCTTTCCGCCGGACCCGCCCACCTGGCCGGTACGGCCTGAGACCAGGTGGAGGTCGGAAAGGCCACTGTTCCGGCCGGAGTGAACCCTCGCCTTCGTCGCGACGACCGTCCTCCCGGGGTCGCCGCCGTGCGCGCGTGGCGACCGGCCGGCGGGCCCTCTCCTCCCTGGCCGGCCGCGTGCCGTCGCCCATCAGGTTGACGTGCGCGATGAGCAATCGGCGTCACGCCCGGTCGCCGTTTTCGCTGTGCCTGCGAAAGCCGGCAACCGTGGCGCCGCGCTCCCTCACGTCTTCGCCCGGCGGTATAGACCAGTTGCGGGTCTACTGCCTCCTTCGACACAAATCCTGTACGGGACGGTATAGACCAAAACGATTTGGTCTGTTTAAGTTAACCCAAGATCCCGCATAAAGGATCTATCCGCCGTCCTGACCACCAATCGGTACAGACCAGTCACCCCCCGCACGAACAAGGAGGCGGCAATCGAGACGCGCGAGAGGAACGCCGGGACGGTCGCCCTCCAGGCCGCGTGACCCCCAGCATCGATCGACACCCGCACGGACGCTCCCCTGCCGTGTGGGTGGCCCGGGCATGCCATTGACGCCCGGATGCGACCTGTGCTGGAGGAATGCGGCACCCTCAGGTAAGGAGTCACGTGAAGTTCGCATTCTTATCGAAGCGCGAGCAGAGGCCTGGCGGAGGCCGTCGGTCTCAGCCCCGCGCCTTCTCCGCTTTGACAATCGGTGCGCTGCTGGCCACATCACTCTCCGGCGTCCTGGCGAACAGCGCCGCCAACGCCGACACCGCGCCGGCCGTCCCCGTCTCCCTCACGGATCCCGCGGCTTCCGACAGCGTCAACCTGGCCCTCCTGCCGGGTGCGGTCGCCTCCGCCAAGTCCCAGCGCATGACGGCGCCCGCCGCGACGTACGCGCCCGCCAACGCCACGGACGTCTTCGTCCACAACGGCTGGACCTCGAACTACGCCTCGGTCGGGAACGGCTATGACCCGACGCAGGACTGGTTCCAGGTCAAGCTGGCCCAGCCCGCCCCGGTCCACGAGGTGTTCACCCTCTGGACGTCGCCGGCGAAGCCGACGGAGTACGACCTCCAGGTCGCCACGGACGCCGACTGCCAGACGTGGTCGACGGTCGCCCACGTGGTGAATCCGAGCGACAAGGACTCCCAGGTCATCGATCGGACGGACCCGATCTCCTGCGTCCGGATGCAGGCCCTGGCCACGAACTCCACGGTCGGATACACGATCAACGAGTTCGAGCTGTGGTCCGGTCCGAAGCCGGCGACCGTCACGGGTCAGATCATCCCCGTGCCGGTGCGGCAGACGCCCGGCACCGGTCAGCCCTGGCAGCTCACGGCCAGATCGCGGATTGTGGTGTCCGACAGCGGCCTCGCCGCCACAGGCGAGGTTCTCGCGGGCTACCTGCGGCCGGCCACCGGATACGAGCTCCCCGTGGTGACGGGTTCCGCCACCGCGGCCGACATCGCCCTCAGCCTGGCGCCGGTGCCCGGCCTCCCCCAGGGGAACGAGGTCGCCGCGGCCGAGGGCTACTCCCTCACGGTGTCGAGTGCGGGCGTGAAGATCCTGGCCCCCAAGGCGCACGGCCTGTTCGACGGCTTCCAGACCCTTCGGCAGTTGCTGCCGGCCGCGAGCTACTCGCCTTCGGCCGGCGTTGGACCCTGGACGGCGCAGCCCATAACGGTCGTCGACTACCCGCGATATGAGCATCGCGGTCTCCAGCTCGACCCTGCCCGCAACTTCCTGACCGTGGCCGAGATAAAGTCCATGATCGACCAGCTGGCGGCGTTGAAGGGTGACCGGCTGCACCTGCACCTGAGCGACAGCCAGTCCTGGCGCCTTGAGATCAAGGGCTACCCCGCGCTCGACGGCACCGGGTGCAACGGAGCGAACTGTCTCGCGGGCTTCTACACCCAGGAGGACTTCAAGGGCCTTGTCGCGTACGCGGCCGACCGGTTCATCGAGATCGTCCCCGAACTGGAGGGCCCGGCCCATGCCACGGCGGCGGTGACAGCCCTCGGCGGCCGCGCGGTCATGGGTTGCCAGGGCCAGACCCAGACCGACCGGTTCTGCACCAACCCGAACGACCCGGCCAGCGCGCGGGCCCTCGCGTTCTGGAAGGACGCGATCGCGCAGCTTGCCGCGATCTCTCCCGCATCCATCATCCACATCGGCGGGGACGAGGCCATCGGCATGCCCCACGAGGACTACAAGTGGTGGATCGGCCAGATGGAGAAGATCGTCAACGACAACGGCAAGCGGATGATGGGCTGGAACCCGGCGCTGGAAGGGTACGCACCGGGCTCCACCTCCATCAACCATTACTGGTCCGACTACACGGGCGGTGGGCCCGCTCTTATCAAGCCCGAGTGGTTCAACCAGGGCCGGGACGTGATCACGACACCGGAGTGGAACGCCTATCTCGACTTCGCGTACGACGGATCCCCCGGCAGGACACCGGCGACGGAACTCCTCAAGTCCTACTCGTGGGACCCGGAATGGGTGTACGAGAAGTACCGGTCGGTCTGGGCGCAACCCGCCTACGGCGGGCCGAAGGCCGAGGACATCATCGGTATCGAGGCGCCTATCTGGGGCGAGCAGATGCGCGGGCTGGCCACGAACGAGTACATGGTCTTCCCGCGCCTGGCCGGAATCCTCGAGAAGGCCTGGTCCCCCAAGGTGCTCACCCAGGACTACGACGCGTATCGGCAGCGGCTCAGCGCGGCCGGACCCCGCTGGGCGTTCGCGAACGTGAACTTCGGCACCATATCCCAGGTCACCTGGAACACGGCGGCGATGGGGACGTTCACCCGTCTGGGCGCGGACAAGACCCTGAGCAACGTGACCCTGGCACGTATGACCGCCGGCTCGGTTCCGCCCGGTCAGTTCACGGCCGTGATCGACTGGGGCGACGGATCCGCTGCGGAGCCGGCCGGCATCGCGGCACGCGACTACGTGGCGGGCCAGCGGCAAGGTAGAAGCCTGATGGCGGTCAGCGGGAGCCACACCTATCCGACGGACGAGGTGTACCACGGCACCGTCACCTACAGCCGGCAGGACCAGACCTGGGTCGTGCCGTTCACCGCGAGCGGCGTCCCGGCCTGCACGAAGACGATCACCGGGTCGCACTCCGGCCCGTTGACCGTCTCCTCGGGCGTCACGTGCCTCGACGACGCGACGGTCACGGGACCCGTGACCGTCCGTACGGGTGCCGGGCTCTACGCGTCTGGTTCCGAGGTGCGCGGCCCGCTCACGACGTCCGGGGCCGTCGACGTCCTGCTGTGCGGCACCACGGTGTCCGGGCCGGCCACCCTGACCGGTGGGGCGCGGGTCTGGGTCGGCGACCACAAGGGCGACTGCGCAGCGGCGACGATCAAGGGCCCGCTGACCGTCACCGGCACGACCCGTCAGGTGACGATCGACGGCTCGACGGTCGGCGGCCCACTCGTCCTGCAGAACAACACGGCGGCGACGATCGTCTCCGGCAATCACATCGGCGGGCCACTGTCGTGCTCGGGGAACTCCCCCGCGCCGACCGATGCCGGCCAGCCCAACACCGCGTCCGGCCCGAAGTCGGGGCAGTGCGCCGGGCTGTAGCCGAGGACATGACCGGCTGAGGGTTGACCCCAGCAGGTGAACGCCGGTCACGGCGGCCCTCCCGATCTCGCGGATACGGGAGGGCCGCCCTGGCCGGTCCGGCACAGGCCGCCGTTCCGGTACGAGGAAGCAACAACCGCGACATTCCGCCGAGCGACATCAAAGGCGGCGTTCCCGGTTACGTGTTTCCCCTCGGTTCACGTGGACGGGAGGCCACGGAGTGCAGAAGCCAGCAGAACCCCGCCCCGGCCGCGTACCAGAACAGGTCGGGCGCGTTGAACGTGGAGCCGAGCACGAGGCGCGCGACGAAACTGTGCCGGGACAGCTCAGCGGGAACCGGGGTGAGCTGGAAGAACTCGACGGCCCAGCTGAGACCCAGCGCGAGGGAGGCCACGGTGACGGGACGCGCCCGGGGCGCGAGGACGACGAGCAGGGCGTAGATCAGGACCGTGTAGAGGGCGTCGCCGGCGTACTTGGCGACGTCTCCCTGTACGACGACCCGCAGCGCCACCCCCGCGATCAACGTCGCCGCGACGGCTGCGGACGCCGCCACACGGGTCCTCGTGACCAGCCTCCCAAGATCGGCCATGACCGGCATCCTATGGCGAAGCCGTATACACGACGCCGGGACGAAAGGATGCGAAGGCCCTGCGTCAACTCGCCCAGCAGGACAAACGCTTGTTCGCTTCCCCCAGACTCGCAGGGCTCTACTTCAGCCAGTCGGTGACGAAGTCGTGCTCTTCGCGCTCATCTTGGAGCCGGGGTGTCCATCGGAGCCAGACAACCCGGCGCACCCCGTAAAGCATCATGATGAAGCCGGCGGTAACGGCCAGGCATGAGGCGATCAGGCCAACGAACATGAGCACAGGGGCGATGAGCTGTTGGTAGGCAAAGCCGAAGAGGATGAACAGCTCGTCGGAGGACAACACGACTCCTCACCATGCAAGCGATAGCTCGATGGTAAGCCCCTTCATGAGGACGTGCGGGCGTGATTGACGAGCGAGTCAGCGGACGGGCAGGCCGGTGACGGCGCGGCCGATGATGAGGCGCTGGATCTCGGAGGTGTCCTCGAAAATGGTGTGATCTGCGGCCAGTCATTCGGCGACCTGCCTTGACCCAATAACCGAGCCCTGAACATGCAGCTCACCCGCGGCTCTCTTGCACTGCTCGTCGGCGTCTTTTACTGTCCGCGGAACAGGTACGGAACAAGGCGAACAGCCGACGTATCGGGGCGCCAGGGGCCACGTTGCTGCCGGAAGGCTCGGCAGAGCAGACAAGGTCGGCGGCAACAAAATCGATGTATGACAAGCTCAACGGCAGTTTGCGTCGCTGGACGAGTGCTGCGGCATGGCGATTCGAGTTGCATCTACCTGCAGCAGCGCGGTGATCTTCTCGCTGGTCTTCTGGCGACGTATCGCCTCCTGCTCACGCGCATGGAGTTGGCCCTATAGGAACGTTTGGATCCCCCGGCGAGATCCTCGTTCGTAGGTCACTGCACGATCTTGTTGAGCGCGGTCTCGTACGCCCGCGCGTCGCTCGGCGGAAGATCCTTGGAGATGCGCAACACGACATTGCCCGCCTGGTAGGTGTACTCGCCCATCATGGGGCTCGACTTGGCGAGGCTTTGGATGTATTTGACACGCGTCTCCGCTGCGTCGGCGTCCTGGAACACCTCCACTCCGCCGCCGAGGTTGAGGTCACCTGGTTTTCCACCTGGCCCCCCCGCCGCCGCCCGCTCATCGGTAAACGCCGCCTTGCTGATGTAGCCATTGGGGCGGCCGAGAAGCTTGTTCGGATCGTTCTCTTCGGTGTAGGTCACGGTGAGATCAGCCGGCAGGCCCTGCGCGGCCAACTCGGAGATGATGCCGGCGGCGTCCCTGTCGGTGCTGACGCCGCAGGCGGTCAGGAGGGCGGCCAGCACCAGTGCGGCGGCAGCGCGGCTGAGGTGTCGTAGGCGGATCATGACGTCATGCATGAAAGCAGGATAGGAACCGCCTGAAGAGGCTGCATGATATTCCCTGAAGTGGCAGGGGATGGCACAAGAGGCGGCGCTGGCCGCTCTTCGTCGCTTTGATGACGCGTCTTGAGGTACGACGGGTGCTGTAGTGGGGTGTGGATGTCGCATCGGTCAGATCCGATCCATACGGGATGGATCTGGGAGGAAAATAGCGTGATCGTGTCCTGCATGGATGACATCCACATCCTGCCATGGAAGCCATCCGGGGACACGTCGAAGATTATGCCCCGCTGGTCTGCTCTCTGCCCTGGGAGAGGACGAACGGGAAGCTAGGAACTCACCACCTGCTGTTCCGCTGGACAGACGACCGGTATATCAAGGCTCGCAGCTACAGCGAGGGCGTCTGGAAGCCTGCACTTGTACGGGCAGGCGTCATCCCTGCGCCAGCCGAAAGACGAGTCAGCGGACGGGGAGGCCGGTGACGGCGCGGCCGATGATGAGGCGCTGGATCTCCGAGGTGCCCTCGAAGATGGTGTAGATCTTGGCGTCCCTGTGGAAGCGCTCGACCGGGTGCTCGCGGGTGTAGCCGGCGCCGCCGAGGATCTGGATGGCCTGCTCGCTCACCCACACCGCCGTCTCACTGGCGACCAGCTTGCTCATCGAGCCCTCGGCCTGGTCGAACCGCCGGCCGTGCCGGGCCATCCAGGCGGCCCGCCAGGTCATGAGGCGGGCGACGTCCACGCGGGTGGCCATGTCGGCCAGGAGGAACGCGACGGCCTGGTTCTCCCCGATCTTGCGCCCGAACTGCTCCCGCTCGCGCGCGTAGTCCCTGGCGTACTCGTACGCGGCGCGGGCGATGCCGACGGCCATGGCGGCGACGGAAGGGCGGGTGGTCTCGAACGTCCGCATGGCGGCCTGCTCGCCGCTGCGCGCCCCCGAACGGACGCGGGCGAGCCGCTCGTCGAGCTTCTCCTTGCCGCCCAAAAGGCAGCGGCCGGGGACGCGGACGCCGTCCAGGACGACCTCGGCCGTGTGCGAGGCGCGGATGCCGTGCTTGCGGAACTTCTGGCCCTGGGAGAGGCCGGACGTGCCCGGCGGCACCACGAACGACGCCTGGCCGCGGGTGCCGAGCGACGGGTCGACGGCGGCGACGATCACATGGACGTTGGCGATGCCGCCGTTGGTGGCCCAGGTCTTCACGCCGTTCAGGACCCATTCGTCCTTCGCCTCGTCGTAGACGGCGCGGGTGCGGATGGAGCCGACGTCGCTGCCCGCGTCGGGCTCGGAGGCGCAGAACGCGCCGAGCTTGACGTCGTCCGGCGTCCCGAACATCTGGGGCAGCCACTCCCCCATCTGCTCCGGCGTGCCGTTCGCGGCGAGCGAGGCCGCGGCCAGGCCCGTCCCGACGATCGACAGCCCGATGCCCGCGTCTCCCCAGAACAGCTCCTCGAACGCCACAGGCAGCCCGAGCCCCGACTCCTCGAACCACTGCTGCGCGAAGAAGTCCAGCGAGTAGAGCCCGATCTTGGCGGCCTCCTGGATGACGGGCCAGGGCGTCTCCTCACGCTCGTCCCACTCCGCTCCCGCCGGGCGGATCACATCTCGGGCGAACTCGTGGACCCAGTCGCGCACCTCACGGACGTCGTCGCTCATCTCGGGGCAGAACGTCATCAGGCTCTCCTCTCTAGTGTTACCAACGGTAACACTTCCGTCAGGGGAGCCGCGTCGCGTACTGCGGCACGCTGAGCATCGGCGGCCGCTCGGCCACCGCGATCTCCCGCTCGACCGGGAGGTGCCCGTCGAGCCCGCGCTGGAACTGCGTGAGGCGCGGCGACGGGTCGTGCAGCGGGATCACCCTGCCCTGGCGTTCGAGCCGCGACCAGGCGGTGTGCATGATCTGCCCGGCCATGCCGCCGAGGGCCTCGGTCGACTGGTGGGAGTGCACCCGGCGGCCCAGGTCGACCTGGGCGAGCGCGTCGAGGCCGGCCAGCTCCAGCAGGTCGATGAGCAGCCCCAGCTCCACGCCGTACCCGGTCACGAACGGGACGCGCTCCAGGGCGGACCGGCGGCCGGCGTACTCCCCGGCCAGCGGCTGGACGAACCCGGCGAGCAGCGGCCAGTGCATGTTCAGCAGCGGCCGCGCGACCAGCTCGGTGACCCGCCCGCCGGCCGTGGCCGCGTCGGGCCCGTCCGGGCCGGTCGTCCCCGGTGCCCCGAGCAGCGGCCGGTCGTAGCACCCCTTGACGTACGCCACGGCGGGGTCGGCCAGCAGCGGCCCGAGCAGGCCGGTCACGAACGACGTGCGGAACTCCTGTAAGTCGGCGTCGACGAACACCACCAGGTCGCCGGTGGTCACCGCGAGGGACTTCCACAGCGCCTCGCCCTTGCCGTCGTACGCCGGGCCGTCGAGCTCGGGGAGGATCTCGTCCTGGGCGAAGACCTTCGCGCCCGCCTGGACGGCGCGGGCGGCGGTGTCGTCGGTGGACCGGGAGTCGATGACCACCAGCTCGTCCACGAGGGGGACGGCCTCGACGAGGTCGCGCCGGATGGCCGAGACGATGTCCCCCACGGTCGCGGCCTCGTCGCGCGCGGGCAGGACCACGCTGACGGTCCCTCTCTTCGCGGACAGCAGCGCGCGGGCGGACCAGTCGGACGAGGTCGTGGTGCGGCGACCGAGCCAGGCCTCCACCTCAGGCAGCACGCGCGCTCTCCCCCGTGTCGGCGATGTCCACACGCATCACCTTATGTGGCGCAGGAGATTCAGCTCTGGGCGGCGTGGCGCTCCAGGAAGGAGTAGACGTCGGCCTCGTCGACCCCGGGGAAGGACCCGGGCGGCAGCACGGTCAGCACGTGGGAGTTCGCCCGGGCGGAGGGCCAGGCGTACCCCTCCCAGCGCTGGGCCAGCTCGGCGGGCGGGCGGCGGCAGCACTCGCCGTTCGGGCAGTTGGACTTGGTCCGGTTCGTCGTCTCGCGGCCGCGGAACCAGCGCGACTCCCGGTACGGCACGCCGAGCGTGACCGCGAAGTCCTTCTCCAGCGAGGGGTCCACGTGGGCGATGCAGAAGTACGTGCCGGTGGGCGAGTCGGAGTACTGGTAGAAGAGGGAGAACCTGTCGGGCGACTGGAACACCTGCCGGCCCGACCACTGCTGGCACATCCGCTGCCCCTCGATCGCCCCCTGCTCGTCGGCGGGGAAGACGATCCCGTCGTTCTCGTACGCCTTGTAGATGATGCCGCCCGCGTCGTTGCGGACGAAGTGGCAGACCAGGTCGAGGTGCTGGGTGGCCAGGTTGGTGAAGCGGTGGGCCGCCATCTCGTAGGACACGGCGAACACGTCGCGCAGGTCCTCCACCGACAACGCCTTGTCCTGCTTCGCCTCGCGCAGGTACGGCACGGCGGCCGCCTCCGGCACCAGGACCGCGGCGGCGAAGTAGTTGGCCTCGACCCGCTGGCGCAGGAAGTCGGCGAAGTCGCGCGGCTTGTGGTGCTGCAGCGCGAAGTGCCCGAGCGTCTGCAGCAGCACGGTGCGCGGGGTGTGCATGCCGAGCTGCTCGCGCTTGAGGTAGATGCGCCGGTTGCGCAGGTCGGTGACCGAGCGGGCGGAACGCGGCAGGTCGGGCGCCGTGTGCACGGTGAACCCGTAGTGGGACACGATCGCCTGGACCGTGCTCTCCGACAGCGCGCCGGTGCGGTAGCCCACGGCGGCGAGGGCCTCGGCGGCGGCCTTCTCGATGTCCTCGAAGTAGTTGCCCAGCTCGCGCTGCTTGCGCCGCAGCTCCGCGTTGGCCGCCCGGGCCTCCTCGGGGGTCGCGGTGCCCTTGGCCTGCCGGGCCTTGAGCTCCTCGTACAGGCCGAGGATGTGCTCCAGCACGTCGTTGGGGACGCGCGCGGACACCTTCAGCCTGCTCAGCCCGAGGCTCTGGTACAGCGGGTCGCGCTGGGCCTCCTCCAGGGCGATCTCCAGCTGGGCCCGCCGGTTGGGCGCCTGCCGGCGCAGCAGCTCCTCGACCGGCACGTTCAGGGCGGCGGCCAGCGACTTCAGCAGGGACAGCTTCGGCTCGCGCTTGCCGTTCTCCAGAAGGGACAGCTGGCTGGGCGCGCGTCCCACGCGGTCGCCGAGCTCGGAGAGCGTGAGACCGCGCTGCTTGCGCAGGTGCTTGAGCCGCTGGCCGAACGCCAGCAGGTCGAGCTCCTGCGTCAAAGACAGCGGTTCTTCGCCAAGGACGGTGGGCATGGCTCATCCTAGGCGGAAAATCAGGCATTCTTCCACCCCTGAGTGATCCACACCACACGCATTGGTCTAGTCCATAGCGAAAACTCGACGTTTCTTCACTGTCAAATACCGGCGAGTATTCGCACTAGCAGAAATTTGGCCCTTCTTCGCTCACGGTCCTCCTTGTTGATCTCTTGATATCGACACAAACTCGGAAGCAAGCCCCAGGTGACGACATCGCACGCAACAAGGGAGTGACCAACATGTCGGAGCGTCTTACCGCCGCCGCCGAGGAGCTGCGGCGCGACTGGGAGACCAACCCCCGGTGGAAGAACGTCGAGCGAACCTACACCGCGGAGGACGTGATCCGGCTGCGCGGCTCCGTGCAGGAGGAGCACACCCTGGCCCGGCTGGGCGCGGAGCGGCTGTGGAAGCTCCTGACCACCGAGGACTACGTCCACGCGCTCGGCGCCCTCACCGGCAACCAGGCCGTCCAGCAGGTGAAGGCCGGCCTCAAGGCCGTCTACCTGTCCGGCTGGCAGGTCGCCGCCGACGCGAACCTGGGCGGCCAGACCTACCCCGACCAGAGCCTCTACCCGGCCAACTCGGTGCCGGCCGTGGTGCGGCGCATCAACAACGCGCTGCTGCGGGCCGACCAGATCACCTGGTCGGAGGGCGACGAGCGGGCGCCGTACTGGCTGGCGCCGATCGTCGCCGACGCCGAGGCCGGCTTCGGCGGCGTGCTCAACGCGTTCGAGCTGATGAAGGGCATGATCGCGGCCGGCGCCGCGGGAGTCCACTGGGAGGACCAGCTCGCCTCCGAGAAGAAGTGCGGCCACCTGGGCGGCAAGGTCCTGATCCCGACCGGCCAGCACATCAAGACGCTCAACGCGGCCCGCCTCGCGGCGGACGTGGCGGGCGTGCCGACCCTGGTCATCGCGCGGACCGACGCCCAGGCCGCGACGCTGCTGACCAGCGACGTCGACCCCCGCGACCGCGCCTTCACCACCGGCGACCGGACGGCCGAGGGCTTCTACCGGGTGCGCAACGGCGTCGACGCCTGCATCGCCCGCGGCCTGGCCTACGCGCCGCACTCGGACCTGCTCTGGATGGAGACGTCCACGCCGGACCTCGCCGTGGCGCGGGAGTTCGCCGAGGCGATCAAGGCCCGGTACCCCGACCAGATGCTCGCCTACAACTGCTCGCCGTCCTTCAACTGGAGGAGGCACCTGGACGACTCGACGATCGCCAAGTTCCAGCGCGAACTCGGCCACATGGGGTACAAGTTCCAGTTCATCACACTGGCCGGCTTCCACTCGCTGAACTACTCGATGTTCGACCTCGCCCAGGGGTACGCCGAGGAGGGCATGGCGGCCTACGTCGAGCTCCAGGAGGCCGAGTTCGCGGCCGAGCGCCGCGGCTACACCGCCACCCGCCACCAGCGCGAGGTCGGCACCGGATACTTCGACCTGGTCAGCACGGCCGTCGCGCCGGACTCCTCGACCACGGCCCTGAAGGGCTCCACCGAGGAGTCGCAGTTCGCCGAGGCTCACTAACCGTCGCGGACAGCGCAGGTCGAACGACGGGCCCCGCCGTGGCGCCGCAGGTCACCCCCCGGATCTGACGGCCATCGGCGGGGCCTTCCGCGTTCGGGGCCTTCCGCGTTCGGGCCGCTAGCGGGAGGCGCGGGCGTACCAGCGGCCGTCCGCGTGGTCGAGGCGCAGGCGGCGGCCGAAGCAGTCCGACAGGGCGGCCCCGGTCAGCACCTCGTGGACCGGCCCGGCCGCGAGGATCCGGGTGTCCCGCATCAGCAGGGCGTGGGTCGTGGAGCCGGGGACCTCCTCCAGGTGGTGCGTGACCAGCACGGTCGTCAGCGCCGGCCGGCTCGCGGCCAGGTCCTCCAGGGCCTCGATCAGGTCCTCCCGGGCGGGCAGGTCGAGCCCGGCGAACGGCTCGTCGAGCAGGAGGATCGCCGGGTCGGCCATCAGCGCCCTGGCCACCCGGACGCGCGCCCTCTCGCCCTGGGAGCACACCTGGAAGGGCCGGTCGGCCAGGTCCTTGCACCCGAGGTCGGCCAGCAGCCCGAGGGCCCGCTCCCGTTCGGCGTCGCCGTACCGGTCCCACAGTGGCGCGCTCGTGCCGGTGTGCCCGGTGAGGACGACGGTCAGCGCGGTGGCCGCCTCCTCCTCCAGCAGCGCCTCGTCCACCAGCCGCTGGCTGGCCGCGACCAGCCCGATCTCGCGCCGCAGCTCACGCAGGTCGACCCGGCCGAGCCGCCGCCCGAGGACGGTGGCGGTCCCGGAGCTGGGATGCCGCACCGCGGCGGCCACCGACAGCATCGTGGTCTTCCCCGCGCCGTTCGGGCCGAGGATCACCCAGTGCTGCCCGCGCTCCACGCGCCAGTCGGCGCCCGAGACGAGGGTGCGGCCCACCACCCGGACGGTCACGTCGGTCAGCTCAAGCGCAGCGTCCATGGTGACCAAGGATGCACGATCGCCGGGACGCGCGCGGCTCAGGGGGTGTCAGGCGGTGCGGCCGTCCCGGGCGGGCTGCCGACGGGGCTCGACGACGACGGGCTCGGGCTCGGCTGGGGCGACTCGCCGTCGCCCCACTGCGGCTCGGTGGTCACGCCGGACGACGGCACCGGCGACTGGGTGTGTCCCGGCGGGCAGTTCTTCGGCTTCCCCTTCCGGGTGAAGCACTGGTCGGCGGGCGGGGGCACGGCGGTCGGCGGCGCGCCCGGCGGCGGCGGGGGCTGCTCCTGCGGGCTCCCCGGGCTCTGCGGGGTGGGCACGCGCGGCGGCAGGGTGCGGGTGGCGGTGACGGTCACGGGCGGCCTGGGCACGTGGGCGCCCACCGTCGTGGGCGGCCGGGACGGCCTCGACGCGGGGGCGGGCGGCAGCGTGCTGTCCTCGCCGGGGATCACCACCGGCACGGCGGGCGGCGGCTCGGCCGTCCCCTGCATGCGGGCCGCGCCCGTCCCCGCGGCCACGACCGTCATGGCGGCGATCGTGACGGTGGCGAGCGCGGCGAAGCCGGCGTGCGAGGCGTGCCCGCCCCTGGCGGACCTGCGGCGCGCGGACCTGCCCTCCTCGGCCAGCCGCACCCGGCCTCCCCCCGCCGGGTACGGCACGGGCTGCCAGATCTCGTCGAGCACGGCGGCAACGGCCCGCCGCGGGTCGCCCGGCTCCCGGATGCCGCCCGCCGCCAGCAGGGAGGTCAGCAGGGCGGCCGCGTCCGGCCGGTCGGCCGGGTCCTTGGCGAGCGCGGCGGCGACGCTGTCCCAGAGCATCTTGGGCACCGCGGAGATCCTCGGCTCCTCCACGAGGATGCGCCGCGTGAGCACGTCGAGCTCGCCCGTCCCGAACGGGTGGAGACCGGTGGACGCGAAGGCCACGAGGCAGCCCCACGAGAAGACGTCCGAGGCGGGCAGGGCGTGCCCGCCGGTGAGCCGCTCGGGGGCGACCCAGCCGGGGCTGCCCATGATCTGGCCCGCCTGGGTGTGCGCCACCGCCACGTCCACCTCGACGTCGCGGGCGATGCCGAAGTCGATCACGAACGGCCCGCGCGGGGACAGCAGAACGTTGGCGGGCTTGAGGTCCCGGTGCACCAGGCCGGCCTCGTGGGTGGCGACGAGGGCGGCGGCGGCGCCCAGGGCCACGCCGTACGCGAGGTCGGGGGTGAGCGGCCCCCGGGCGGCGACCACCTGGGAGAGCGCGGGGCCGGGGATGTACTCCGTCACGAGGTAGGGCCGGTCGCGGTCGAGGCCGTCCTCGATCACCGCGGCCGTGCAGAAGGGCGTCACGCGGCGGGAGAACGCCACCTCCTCGGCGAACCGGGCCCGCAGCGTGGGGTCGGACAGGTGCACGGGATGCGGCGTCTTCAGCGCGACGCACCCGCCCTGGGGGTGTTCGGCGAGGTAGACGACGCCCATGCCGCCGGTGCCGAGCCTGCCCAGCAGCAGGTAGCGCCCGATGATGACCGGATCGCCCACGGTCAGCGGGCGCACGCCGGGGGGCATGCCGTTGTGGGGGCCTGTTCCGCCGCGTGCCATACGGAAGCTACCTCTCTCACGGAAGTGCCGCACTGCACACTGTCGCCGTTTGGAACGGGACACGCGGCCAAGTAGCGCCAAGCGGCATGACAGGTAAGGCCAATGGCACCTAGAGGTAAGAGAGAGCGGCGAACGCCCAGGTCACAGGCTTCTCATACGTCACATGAGGCTACTTCAGGCCGCTTCCACCCCCGACGTGGCGGATCGGGCCCCCACGGCGCCGAGGAAGCGGGAGATGTGCCGGAACAGCAGCCTCGCCTCGGGCAGCACGTCCGCCAGGATGGCGAACACGTGGGGCATCCGGTTCCACTCCTCGTACGTCACCGGGACGCCGTTCTGGCGGGCGCTCAGGGCGACCCGGCGGCCCTCGTCCCGCAGCAACTCGGTCGAGCCGGTCACGATCATCAGCGGGGGAAGGCCGGTGAAGTCGCCGTACACGGGGGAGACGAGGGGGTCGCGGCAGTCGAGGCCGTCGGTCCAGCGGCGGGCGAGCCAGTCGACGCGGCCCGCGGGGAGCATGGGGTCCGTCCAGCCCCCCACCCGGCGGCGGGTGGTGCTGAGGTCGGTCCAGGGGGACAGGCAGACGGCGGCCGCGGGCAGGGGCAGGTCCCGGTCGCGCAGGGAGAGCAGGGTGGCGAGGGTGAGGTGCCCGCCGGCGGAGTCCCCGGCGAGGATGATGTCGGCCGGCCGGTAGCCGCGGTCGAGCAGGCAGCGGTACGCGTCGAGGGCGTCCGACAGCGACTCGGCCAGCGAGTGCACCGGCCCCTGGCGGTAGTCGAGGGAGAACACCGGCCGCCGGGCGGTCATGGACAGCCGCCAGGTGATGGGGCGGTGGGTGGCCGGGGAGCAGACGAAGTACGCGCCGCCGTGGAAGTAGAGGACCGCCTTGCCCTCGTCCAGGTCGTCGCCGCCCCGTACCCACTCGCCGGAACACGGGCCGGACCGGTCTGCCACGATGGACACGTGCTTGGGCAGGATGCCGGGCACGCGCTCCCCCAGGCACATCAGACGGCTCGCCACGGCCATCCCCGCCGTGTTGCGCAGGAGGATGGTCGACATGGGCTTCATGGTCCCGCGCAGGACGCCGTTCAGCGCGGCCGCCTGCCAGCTGACGGGGTATTCCGGGCGAATGTCCACATTTAGCTCATCGTTCATGTAAACCTCCTAAAAGGGACATCCCCAGGTAGTTAACGGTTCTACCGGGTGCTTTGTTTCACCCCCCTTACAGTCGTGTTGCGGATAGGTAACGACCGGAGGTCATGCGAACCCCCATGCCTGGATATTCGGGAACCCCGCTGCCCCGGAAGCTGGGCGTCAGGCCAGGACACCGTGTGCTCCTGGTCAACGCTCCGCAAAGCCTCCCCCTCGACGGCGACGCGTGCGACGACGGCCGGCCCGAGCCGTACGACGTGATCCTGCTGTTCTGCCCCGACGCGGCGGCGCTGCGGGAGGGGTTCGCGGCGGCCCGTGAGCGCCTGGCCCGCGACGGCGGTCTGTGGGTGTGCTGGCCGAAGCGGTCGAGCGGGGTGGCCACCGACCTGTCGGAGAACCCGGTCCGCGACCACGGCCTGGCGCAGGGCCTGGTTGACAACAAGGTCTGCGCCGTGGACGAGACGTGGTCAGGACTGCGGTTCGTCTACCGCCTGCGCGACCGATGAACTACGATCACCGGGTCCCCGAGTTCGGAGGTGCGCGGCCTTCTCCCTCTACCTGCGGCTGGTCCGGTACGGCTTCCGCAAGCACGCGGCCTACTGGGGCGCGGCGGTGGCCGGCGCCTTCACCAACACCGTGTTCGGGGTGCTGCGCGCCTACGTGCTGATCGCCCTGTGGCGGTCCCGCCCGCACCTCGGGGGGTACGACCTTCCCGACGCGGTCACCTTCTGCTTCCTCACCCAGGCGTTCATCGGCCCGATGCAGGTCTTCGGCGGCGGGCTCGACCTGACCGAGCGGATCCGCAGCGGCGACATCGCCCTCGACCTGGTCCGGCCGGCGTCGCTGCAGCTGTGGCACCTGTCGGAGGACCTCGGCCGCGCCGCGTACCTCTTCCTCGTCCGCAGCGTGCCCCCGACCGTCGCCGGGGCGTTGCTGTTCGGCATCGTGCCGCCGGCCGACGCGCCCGCCTATCTGGTGAGCTTCGTCCTCGGGGTGGTGGTGAGCTTCGGCTGGCGCTACCTGGTCGCACTGGCCGCCTTCTGGATCCTCGACGACCGGGGCCTCGCGGTGGCGTCGCTGGTGCTGACCACGTTCTTCAGCGGCCTCATGCTGCCTCTGGTGATCTTCCCGGGGTGGCTCGGCGCGCTGGCCCGGGCGCTGCCGTGGGCCGCCATGGTCCAGGTGCCGGCCGACGTCTACCTCGGCACGACCGGCCCGGGACCCGCCCTCGCCTTCCAGACCCTCTGGGCCGCCGTGCTGCTGGGCCTGGGCGCGCTCGCCACCTCCGTCGCCCGCAGGAGGGTCGTGATCCAGGGTGGGTGATCGCCGTGGTTAGGATCTACGCGCTGCTCGCCTGGGCCTGGACCCGGGCCGCCGCGCAGTACCCCCTCTCGTTCGCCGTGATGACGGCCGCCGGGTTCGTGACCAGCGGCCTCGACGCGGCCGTCATCTGGGTCATCTTCGCCAACACCAGGTCGCTGGCCGGCTTCGGCGTCGCGGAGGTCATGTTCCTGTACGGCGCCTCGTCGCTGGCGTTCACGATCGCCGACCTGCTGTTCGGCAACGTCGACAGGATCAGCAGGCACATCCGGTCGGGCACCCTGGACGTGTTCCTGATCCGGCCGGTCAGCCCGTTCGTCCAGGTGGCGGTGGACCAGTTCGTCCCGCACCGGGTCGGCCGGGTCGTCCAGGGGGCCGTGATGCTCGGCCTGGCCCTGTCCCGCCTCGGCGTGCCTCCCGGGCGGGCCTGGATGATCCCCGTCATGGTCGCGTCGGGCATCGTGATCTTCGCCGCGCTCTTCGCGCTCAGCGGAGCCGTGCAGTTCCTGCTCACCGGCGCGCCCGAGGTGGCCAACGCCTTCACGTACGGCGGGGCGCAGCTCACTCAGTACCCGCTGAACGTGTACGGCGCCGACCTCGTGCGGGGCGTGACCTACGTGCTGCCTCTGGCGTTCGTCAACTGGCAGCCCGGGCTCTACGTGCTCGGCCGCGAGGACCCGCTCGGCCTGCCGCCGCTGCTGCGCTTTCTGTCCCCGGCCGCCGCGCTGGCGCTGGCGGGCGCCGCCGCGCTCGCCTGGCGCGCCGGGATCCGCCGCTACCGATCGACGGGGAGCTGAATGATCGAGGCAACGGCCGTGGGCCGGACGTTCAAGGTGCGCGGCTCGGTCGTGCACGCCGTGCGGGACCTGTCGTTCCGGATCGAGGCCGGGGAGTTCGTGGGCTGCCTCGGGCCGAACGGCGCGGGCAAGTCGACCACGATCAAAATGCTCACCGGCATCCTCGCGCCCACATCGGGGCGGGTGACCGTGGCCGGGCTCGACCCGTCACGCCGCCGGACGGGTCTCGCCCGCCGCATCGGCGTGGTGTTCGGCCAGCGGACGACGCTGTGGTGGGACCTGCCGCTCAAGGACAGCTTCGAACTGGTCCGGCTCCTGTACAAAGTAGATCGCGAGGTGTTCCGCCGGCGGCTCGGCGAGCTCGCCGAGCTGCTCGACCTGGGCGGGTTCCTCGCGACGCCGGTGCGGCAGCTCAGCCTCGGCCAGCGGATGCGGGGCGACATCGCCGCCGCCCTGCTCCACGACCCGGTCCTGCTCGTGCTGGACGAGCCGACGATCGGGCTCGACGTGGTGAGCAAGGCGGGCGTGCGCGACTTCCTGCGGCGGCTCAACGCCGAGCGCGGCACGACCGTCCTGCTGACCACGCACGACCTGGGCGACGTCGAACGGCTCTGCCGGCGGGTGCTGCTGATCGACCACGGCCGGCTCGCCTTCGACGGCACGGTGGACGACCTGCGGGCGCTGGTGCCCGGCGAGACGTCGATCGAGGACGTCGTCGCCCACCTCTACCTCAATAGCCCAGCGTCTCCTCGTACTCCTCCTGCTCCTCGTCCCTCGGGCGACCCGCCCAGCGTGACGGCATGAGGACGGGGACGAACAGGGCGATGCCCAGCAGGCCGTACACGCCGGTGGACAGGAGGGTGAGCATGCCGCGCCCGGCCTCGGCGAGGTCCTGCTGCACGGCCGTCCCGGTCGGCGCGAGACTCGCCGCCCGGGACACGTCGAGGACGTAGACGACCGTCCACGCCAGCAGGGCCATCGACGGGAGGAACGTCGCCAGCGGGGAGACCCGCGTGACCAGGACGAGCCCCACCAGCAGGCCCACGACGGCCATGACGCCGATGGCGACCAGCATCCGCGTGTCCTTGGCCGGGTCGACGTTCAGGGCGGCCCCCCTGACCGCCTCCTGGGAGGCCCATCCCCCGCCGAGGAGGACGGCCGCGCCGACCACAACGCCCAGGAGCAGCCCGAAGAAGTGCCGCATGCACACCGCCTACGTGAGAGGTCCGCGGCAACATTAGCGACAAAGACCGTCAAGTGGCACCACTTATGCCGTGATGTCCTTCGAGGTGAACCGCGACCAGGCGATCGACCCGAAGATCACGATGTACGCCAGGAAGGCCAGGAGGCCGCGTCCCATCTCGTCGGTCGCCATCGGATCGCGCAGCAGGCCGTCGAACGAACTCCACCACGACGTCAGCAGGAACGGCCGGACCACCGCGATCTGCGGGATCGCCCCGACGACCTGGCTGACCACCACGAGCACCACGCTCGCCGCGACCGCGCCGATCGCCGCCTCGGTCAGGGTGGAGACGGCCAGCGCGACCGCGCCGAGGGCGGCCATGCCGGCCGCCGAGTACAGCGCCACCAGGCCCACCCGGAGCAGCCCCTCGGCCGCGGAGACCGTGGTGCCGGACAGCAGCGTGACCGGGCCCACCGGGAACAGCGCCACCCCCACGGCCAGCGCCGACAGCGCGACCAGCGCGCACGCCGCGAGGCAGAACACCACCACGTCGGCGTACTTGACCGCGAGCAGCCGGGTCCGGCCCGCGGGCGCCACGAGCAGGTAGCGCAGCGTGCCCTGCCCGGCCTCCCCCGCGACGGCGTCGCCCGCCACCACCGCGACCGCCAGCGGCAGCACGAGCGGCAGCATCACGAGGAACGCGGCGAACGTCAGCACCAGCCCGTTGCCCGCGACCTGCCCGATCAGCGACCCTCCGTCGCCGCGGGACGCGACCCGCACGGCCACCCCGATCAGCACGGGCACGGCCGCGAGCACGCCGAGCATGGCGAGGTTGCGGGGCCGGCGGAACGTCAGCCCGATCTCGGAGGCCAGCAGCCGCGCCGTGTGAGCAGCCGTGTGCCCGGACACGTGCATGGACACGGGCATGGACACGGGCGTGGCCGTCGTGGTGTTCCCGCCGGTACGGCCGGCCGCGTCGTCCGCCACCGGCATCGCGGTCTCCTCCGTCACCGTCTCGCGCACCGTCTCACGCGCCGACATCGAACCCCTCCCCCGTCAGGCCGACGAAGACGTCCTCCAGGCTGGGCCGGACCACCCCGAACCCGCGCACCCGCACGCCCTCGGTCACCAGCAGGGCGCACAGGCGTTCCGGCACGGCGTCGCCGAGGTCGGCCGTCACCTCGCCGATCCCGTCGGCGAGCGCCGCCGAGACGCCGGTCAGGCCGGCCGACTCCAGCAGGGCCGCCGCCTCGGCCGCGTCCGCCGTCTCCACGCGCAGGCGCGGCCCGCCACCGCCCGCACGGAGGCCGGCGAGCGGGCCCTGGGCGACCAGCCGCCCGGACCGCATCACGCCCACGTGGGTGCACATCTGCTCGACCTCGGCGAGCAGATGGGAGGAGACGAACACCGTGGTGTCCTCCGCGGCGATCTCCTTGATGAGCGTCCGCACCTCCCGCGTGCCCTGCGGGTCGAGCCCGTTGGTCGGCTCGTCCAGCACGAGCAGGTCCCGGGGCGCGAGCAGCGCGGCGGCGATGGCGAGACGCTGGCGCATGCCGAGCGAGTAGGCCCGGTAGCGCTTGCCCGCGGCGGCCGACAGCCCCACCCGCTCGAGCGCCTCCCCCACCCGCCGCCGCACGGTCCGGCCGTCGGCCGCCGGGTCGGCCGCGTCGAAGCGGCGCAGGTTGGCCTCCCCCGACAGGTACGGGTAGAACGCCGGCCCCTCCACCACGGCCCCCACCCTCGGCAGGGACCGGGCGAGCCCGGCGGGCATGGCCTCCCCGAGGAGCGACCAGTCGCCGGACGTCGGCGCGACCAGGCCGAGCAGCATGCGGATCGTGGTCGTCTTGCCCGACCCGTTCGGGCCGAGGAAGCCGTACACCGAGCCGCGCGGCACGGCCAGGCCGACGGCGTCGACGGCGACCTGGCCCCCGCGGAAGCGCTTGGTGAGGCCGGTCGTGGCGATGGCGTGCCCACCGCGGACGCCGGCGTCGCCGGGCGGGTCACCGGGGAGGGGCGGGGGCGCCCCGAGGAGCGCCCCCGCCGCGTTCACCGCGCCCACGGGTCCCCGCCCGCGGGCTCGCCGGGGCACGCCGTCGCGCCCCCGCTCGTCGGCAGACCGGTCATCGCGCCGCACCCGCCGCCTTGTAGAGGGCCTCGGGCGTGACCGCCCCGGCGACCAGGCGGCCGTCGTCGGTCAGGAGGACCGACAGGAGCTTGGTCCGCAGCAGGCGGCCGCTCCCCCAGGGGCCGCTGACGCGCGTGGCCGACCGCAGCGCGGTGTCGAGCAGGCTCGCCGGGCTCGCGCCGTCCGCGCTCGCGCCGTTTCCGCCCGCGCCGTTCGCCGGGCTCGCACCGTTTCCGCTCGCGCCGTCCGCCGGGCTCGCGCCGCTCCCGCCCTTCGCGTCGGCCGTCGGCAGCGAGGTGACCAGGACGCTGTCCCAGCCCGACCCGGCGATCCGGGTGCCGTCGGCGGCCTCCCTCGCCTTGTCGGCCTCGTGCCCGGCCGCCGCGGACGCCCTGCCCTCCTCGACCTTGGCCCCCGCCGGCGGGGTGAACGTGAAGTTCTCCGGAGCCGGGGCCGAGAACGTGACCGAGTCGAAGCCCACCTCGAACGCGGGCTCGGCGGCCCCCTTGGCGTACACCTGGACGCGCAGCGGGATCAGCGTCTCCCCGTCGATGGCCACGCGGACGTCCCGCACCAGCGAGGTCGCGGTCTTCGGCGTGAGGACGACCTGGTAGGCGGCCCGGCCCGCGACGGTGACGTCTCCGGCCACGGTGATCCGGGTGTCGCCGCCGGCCGCCCTGAGGGCCTCCTGCGCCGCGTGCTGCGGCGTGAGCGCCGTCGGCAGCGGCGAGGCCGCGGACGGCAGCGGCACGGGCGAGCCGGTCGCCGCCCCGGGGTGGCCGGTGAAGTGGGTGGCGGTGTTGGCGGCGCTGTCCCACAGCCACACCTGGTCACCGTTGACGATCAGGTCGGTCTCGCTCATCTCGCCCGGCAGCATCAGCCGCACCCGGTCCTCGTCGCCGTACCAGACCTTGAGCTGGTGGGATCCGGACAGCAGCGACAGTGCGCTCGCGCCGCCACCGGAGAGGCCCGGCAGCGCCGGGAGCCCGAGGGACGCCGTCTCGACGACCGTGCCGGACATCGCGGGGACCTTGCGGGAGCTCCACGAGCCGGCCATGTCGGCGAGCAGCTGCTGGGCGGTGCGGTCGGGCAGGGACGGGTCGCCCTGGACGGCGGCGATCACCGGGCCGGTCCCGACGGCGGCCGCGACCACGGCGACCGCGGCGACCGGCACTCCCCACCTCACGGCGCGTGCTCTCTTGGACATCTCACATCTCCATCATGTGCGGCGGACTGACATTCCCGAGCCTGCTGGGCCGGTCCTGTGCCGACGCTGAGACGTCCTGAGAGCCCTCTCAGGCACCGATGCCGGAATGGGTCCACTATGGGGCGATGCGGGTTCTGGTGGTGGAGGACGAACGGCGGATGGCGGCGGCCCTCAAGCGGGGGTTGCAGGCCGAGGGGTTCGCCGTGGACCTCGCGCACGACGGCGTCGAGGGCCTGCACCTGGCGCGCGTCGGGGAGTACGACATCGTGGTGCTCGACATCATGCTGCCGCGGCTGTCCGGCTACAACGTGTGCAAGCAGTTGCGCGCCGAGGAGAACTGGGTGCCGGTGCTCATGCTCTCCGCCAAGGACGGCGAGTACGACATGGCCGACGGGCTCGACCTCGGCGCCGACGACTACCTGACCAAGCCGTTCTCGTACGTCGTGCTGGTGGCGCGGCTGCGCGCCCTGCTGCGGCGCGGCGGCGGCCGCCGCCCGGCCGTCCTGCGGGCCGGCGACCTGTCCCTCGACCCGGCCCGCCGGCAGGTGGCCCGGGGCGACGCCTCGATCGAGCTGACGCCGCGCGAGTTCGCCCTCCTGGAGTACCTGATGCGGCGGCACGGCGAGGTCGTGTCGAAGACCGAGATCCTCGAGCACGTGTGGGACACCTACGACACCGACCCCAACGTGGTCGAGGTCTACGTCGGGTACCTCCGCCGCAAGATCGACGCGCCGTTCGGGCGCAGCGCGGTCCAGACCGTGCGCGGGGCCGGCTACCGGCTGGTGAGCGATGGCGGCTGACCCCCTCGGCTG
Organism: Microbispora sp. ATCC PTA-5024; assembly: GCF_000511135.2. NCBI lineage: Bacteria > Bacillati > Actinomycetota > Actinomycetes > Streptosporangiales > Streptosporangiaceae > Microbispora > Microbispora sp. ATCC PTA-5024. The sequence continues at coordinate 902,526 of NZ_KI866522.1, forward strand.
GTGGCGGCGGCAGAGCCTGCGCTTCCGGCTGACGACGGTCTCGACCGCCGTGCTGGCCCTCGCGCTGGCCCTGTCGGCGTACGTCTTCGTGGGCGTGCTGGGCCGGGCCCTGATGCGGACCATCGACGACGAGGTCTACCAGCGGGCCAGGGAGGTCTCGGCGCTGTCCGACGCCGGACGCCTGCCCGACCCTGTCGTCTCGGTCGACAACACGATCGTCCAGGTCATCGGGCCGGACGGGCGGATCGTCGACGCCACCCCGAACACCGACAGGCTCGTCCCGCTGCTCGGCGCCCGCGAGCGCGCCGAGGCCGTCCGCTCGGGGTCGGCCCGCTTCCTCGACGGCCGGCCGTACGCGATCCCGGGGCCGCTGCGGGTGCGGGCGCTCAGCGCGGACCACGGCGTGACGGTCGTCGCCGCGCGGTCGTTCGCCGAGGTGGAGGGCGGCCTCACCACCACCGGGCACGTGCTGCTGGTCGGGATGCCGCTGCTGCTCGCGCTGCTCGCGGGGGCGTCGTGGCTGGTGATCGGCCGGACGCTGCGCCCGATCGCGCTGCTGCGCCGCGGAGCGGCCGAGATCAGCGGGACGGCGCGGTCCCGGCGGCTGCCCGTCCCCGAGGCCCGCGACGAGGTCCACTCCCTGGCCACCACGCTCAACGACATGCTGGGACGCCTGGAGGACGCCGACGCCCGCCAGCGCGCCCTCGTCTCCGACGCCGCGCACGAGCTGCGCAGCCCGCTGGCGAGCATCCGCCTCCAACTGGAGGTCGCGCTCAGCCACCCCGAGGGGCAGGACTGGAAGGAGACCGCGGAGGGGGTGCTGGAGGACACGCTCCGGCTGTCCCGACTGGCCGAGGACCTGCTGGCCCTCGCCCGGCTCGACGAGGGCCGCCCCGGGCGGCGCGAGCCGGTCGACCTCGCCGCGCTGGCCCGGGGCACGGCCGAGCGGCACGGACTGGCCCTCGACGCGCCCTCCCCCGCCGTCGTGCTGGGCGACGGCCTCGACCTGCGGCGGGTGCTCACCAACCTGGTCGACAACGCCCTCAGGCACGCGGCGTCGGCCGTGTCGGTCGCGGTCCGCACGGACGGGGACACGGCGGAGCTGACGGTCGCCGACGACGGCCCGGGCATCCCGGCCGAGGACCGGGAGCGGGTCTTCGACCGCTTCACCCGCCTCGACAGCGCCCGCAGCCGGGACGACGGGGGCGCCGGGCTCGGGCTGGCCATCGTCCGGACGACGGTGGAGGCCCACGGCGGTACGGTCCACCTGGAGGACGCCGCCCCCGGCCTGCGCGCCGTCGTGCGGCTCCCCCTGGCTGACCGCCCCACGCACCACGCCTGAGGAGACCCATTTGCTTCCCGAGTACGGCAGGCCCGTCAACGACCTGCTCGCCGAGCTGACCGCGCTCAAGGCCGCCGACCTGCCGGTCCGGGGCGGCACGGTCACCGCGTACGTCTACGACACCGGACGGCCCGAGGTGCACGACGCCGCCCACCGGGCGTACGCGGAGATGCTCGAGGTGAACATGCTCGACCCGACGGCGTTCCCCAGCATGGTGGCGCTGGAGCGGCAGGTCGTGGCGGCCGCCGCCGAGCTGCTGGGGCGGCCGGGCGCGCCGGGGATCTTCACGAGCGGCGGCACCGAGTCGATCATGCTGGCCGTGAAGGCCGCCAGGGACGCGCGCCCCGGCGCGACCCGCGTGGTGCTGCCGGTCACCGCGCACCCGGCGTTCCACAAGGCCGCCCACTACCTCGGCATGGAGATCGTGCCGGTGCCGGTGGACCCCGTGACGTTCCGCGCCTCGGTGCCGGCCGTCGAGGCGGCCGTCGACGACCGCACGGCGCTGGTGGTCGCCTCGGCCCCGTCGTACCCCCAGGGCGTGGTCGACCCGGTCGAGGAGATCGCCGCGATCGCGGCCTCCCGCGGGGTGCTGTGCCATGTGGACGCCTGCGTGGGCGGCTGGCTGCTGCCGTGGCTGCGGGAGGCGGGGGCCGCCGTGCCGCCGTTCGACCTCGGTGTTCCCGGCGTCACCTCGATCTCGTGCGACCTGCACAAGTACGGCTACGCGCCGAAGGGCGCCTCGGTGCTGCTGTTCCGGGACGCCGGGCTGCGCCGCCGGGCCTACTTCGCCTCGGCCGCCTGGCCGGGCTACACGATCATCAACGCCACCGTGCAGAGCTCGCGCTCGGCCGGGCCGCTGGCGGGGGCGTGGGCGACCCTGCAGTCCCTCGGCCGGGAGGGCTACCGCGAGCTGGGCCGCACCACTTTGGAGGCCACCCGCCGGCTGGCCGAGGGCATCCGCGCGATCCCCGGCCTGCGGGTGCTGGGCGAGCCGGAGACGTCGCTCGTCGCCGTCGCCGGGTCGCCCGAGGTCGACGTGTTCGTACTCGCCGACGAGGCGCGCAGGCTCGGCTGGTTCCTCCAGCCGCAACTCTCGTACGCCGGCATTCCCGCCAACCTGCACATCACGGTGACGGGCGTGACGCTGTCGGGGGTGGACGCCATGCTCGACGTCATCGCCCGGTCGGCGGAGGCGGCGCGGGCCAGGGGCCCGGCGGCGGTGCCGGACGGGCTGCCCGAGCTGATCGCCTCGCTCGACCTCGACGCCCTCGACGACGCCACGTTCGCCCAGCTCGCCGCCTCGGTCGGCATCGACCTCGGCCCCTCACGCGTGGGCGACGCCGGGACGGGAGACCGCGGCGTCGACGGGACCGGGCTAGGAGACGGCGCCGGGCCCGGTGACGGGGGCGGCCAAGGTGACGGGGGCGGCCCAGGTGACGGGGGCGGCATGGCCGCGGTCAACGCGGTGCTCGACGCCCTGCCGGCCGAGACCCGGGAGGCGATCCTGGTCCGCTTCCTGTCCGTCATGTACGCCTGACGCCCGGCGGCGCGCGGCCCTCTGTGCGGGACAAGCAGACGACAGGAGGGACGGGCGGTCGACCGCGAGGGCGCGCGGCCGACAGGGGCGACGCGCGGTCGACCGCGGGGAGACGCGCGGGCGACCGCGAACGGACGCGACCGTGAGGAGCGCGTCGCCGACCGGTCAGCCGGCGGCGAGGCGGGTGACGACGGCGAGGGTCCTCCGGGCGCTCGCGGCGTCGTGGACCCGGAACACGCGGGCGCCCTGGAGGGCCGACACGGCCAGCGTGGCCAGCGTGCCCGCGTGCCGTTCCCCGACCGGGAGCCCGCCGAGCGCCTCGCCCACGAAGTCTTTGTTGGACACCGCCACCAGGACCGGCCATCCGGTGGCGGTCATCTCGCCGAGCCGGCGGCTCACCTCCAGCGAGTGCCAGGTGTTCTTGCCGAAGTCGTGCGCGGGGTCGATGAGGACGCCGTCCCTGCGCACGCCCGCCGCGACGGCCCGCTCGGCGAGATCGGTGGTGTAGCCGATCACGTCGGCGACCACGTCGTCGTACGCGATGCGGTGCGGCCGGGTGCGCGGCTCGACGCGGCCGGCGTGGGCGCAGACCAGCCCGATGCCGTGGGCCGCCGCGACCTCGGCCAGCCCGGGGTCGACCCCGCCCCATGTGTCGTTGAGGAGGTCGGCGCCCGCCTCGGCCACGACCTTCGCCACTTCGGAGCGCCAGGTGTCCACGCTGATGACCACGTCGGGGTGGCGGTCGCGCACGGCGGCGACGACCTCGGCGACCCGGCGGATCTCCTCGTCCGGGTCGACCTCGGCGCCGGGGCCGGCCTTCACGCCGCCGATGTCCACGATGTCGGCGCCCTCGTCGATCAGCCGGGAGGCGGCGTCCACGGCCGCCCTGAAGGCGAACGTCGAGCCCCTGTCGTAGAACGAGTCGGGGGTGCGGTTGACCACGGCCATGACCGCGAAGTCGCCGGGCCCGAAGGCGCGGCCGCGCAGGCGGAGGACGGACGGCTGGTCGGACGTCGGACTAGGCATCGGCGCCAGCCTACTCGCCGGCGCCGACGCCCCTTGCCCGCCGCTGTGGACACGCGTTTGGAACGCTCCAATGAAATTGCAAAGAAAATCACGCCGCGGATCCGCCTTCGGCGAGGGCGAGGAAGTCCTGCGCCATCGCGGGGAGCCTGCGCCGGGCGTGAACCACGGCGATGATCTTCCTGAGCGAGGGGTCGAGCGAGCGGACCACCAGGCCGGCGCGGGCCGCCTGGTCGGCCATGCCCCGGTACCAGAGCAGGGACGCCCGCCCCTCGCGCACCGCCCGCAGCCACCCGCGGCGCTCGTCCGACTCCACCGCGGGGATCGGGCGGACACCGTACGTCACGAAGATGTGGTCGAACTCCCTGCGGCGGGGGCTGCCGGGGGCGGGCAGGACCAGGCGCATGCCGTCCAGCCGCGCCATCGGCACGGGATCGGGCAGGTCGGTGCCGGGAGGGGAGATGAGCACGATCTCCTGGCGTTCCAGCGGGTGGCTGACCAGGTCGGTCGGGACCGGAAGGTCGGTGAGGCCGAGGTCGGCCCGCTGCTCGCGGACCGCGCTGACCACGGCCTCCCGGCCGTCGCACCGCACGATGTGCACCCGGATGCCCGGGTGCTCCGCCGCGTACGCGGGCAGCAGGCGCCCGGCCAGACCGGGCTCCAGGCTCGGGGTCGAGGCGATGCGCAGTTCGGCGCCGGGCGTGCTGCCCTGCGTCGCCAGCGCCTCGATCTCCGCGACGGCGTCGAGCGCCTCCCGGGCGAGCTTGACGACGCGACGGCCCTGCGCGGTCACGACGACCCCTCGCCCGGAACGCGCGAACAGCGTCATGCCGAGCTCGCGTTCCAGATCGCGAATCGCGCGGGACAGGGCAGGCTGCGCGATATAGAGCGATCTGGCCGCGTCGGTCATGGTGCGGTGCTCCGCGGTGGCGACCACGTAACGGAGCTGCTGCAGATTCATGCGAAAAACGCTAGGGCAGACGAGCGCGGCGATTCCGGAACATCGCAGAGATCACCTCGGATGATTACGGAATGTACCCGACATCTGCTACATCCGTGACCCCTGGGAAATCAGTATTCTTTTGCCCCAAATCGACGAAGGGGGCGATGTCTTGGCGCCGCAGTACCCTCCGCCGCCACCACGGGGCCGTCCTCCGTATTCGTCCGGGCCGAATTCCCCTGAACCATTCGGACAGGGTCCGGACAGGGACGATTCGGATGACCGGGAATCCCTTTCCGCGGGTTCTCCCTGGCCGGGCACCCTGCCGCCGGACGCCCACTGGCCCCGCTCGCAGGATCTCGGCCACACCCCCGGCGTCCCCGCGCCGCCGCCCCCTCCCGGGTGGCCGCAGTACCCCGGCCCCGGCCCGCACCAGCAGGGCCCGCACCAGCCGGGCTCGTACCCGATGGGCGAGGCGTACCAGCAGGACGCGCAGCAGCAGGGCGTGCCGTACCAGCAGGGCTCGTACCAGCCGGGCGGGCCGTTCCAGCCGCGTGAGGCGTACCAGCCGGCCGGGCCGCAGCAGCACGGCGTGCCGTACCAGCAGGGCGGGGAGCAGCAGGGGCCCGGCGGATACCCCCGGCAGCCGGACCCGCCGGCGTTCCGGGACCCCGGTCCGCGGCCCCACGCGTGGCCGGGCGGTCCGGACGTCGCGCAGCCCGGACCCCGGAACGTCCCGCCGCCTCCGAACACGCCACCGGCCCCGAACCTGCCGCCGCCGAGCGTCCTCCCGCCGCCCCACGCCCTTCCCCAGGCCGGGCACCCGGGCGCCGGGGGGCCGGCGGCGCCGCCGTACGCACCGCCGTACCCGCCCCAGTGGCCGGGACAGTCCCCGGGACAGCCCCCGGGACAGCCGGGGTACCCGCGGCCGCCCGTCCCGCCGGGACCGTACGGCCCGCCCGGGTACGCCCCCGCGTGGCGTCCGCCCAAGCGCAGGTCCGGGGCGGGGGCGCTGATCGGCGGCCTCGTCGGGGCGATCGCGGTCGTCTTCGTCCTGCTCGCCGTCGCGGGCGCGCTGCTGCGCTCCGCCCACCGGTCCGAACCCGTGTCGCCGGTCGCGATCCCGACGTACGGCGAGACGACCCTTCCGACCTACGAGCCGACGTCCGCGCCCACCTCGGGCACGACCCGGCGGCCGACGTCGCCGCCGACCGCGGCCCCCACGAAGCCCCCGACCCCGCGTGTGCTCAACCGGAGCCTGAAGAACAACACGGTCTACCGGGCCGGTGGGCTGCCCAGGACGAACTGCCCGGCGGGCGGCGCGAGCATCTACAACCACACCCAGTTCAAGGCGCTCATCCTGAAGACCGGCACCTGCATGGGCAAGGCGTGGGCCCCGGCTCTGCGCAAGGTCGGGATCGCCTGGACGCCGCCGAGCTACATGATCGCGCGGACCAGGGGACGGGGGGCCTGCGGCGACTACCCGGCGCCCGGGAGCAACGTGCCGTACTACTGCCCCAGCAACCGCACGATCTACGCCTCCACGAGCGCCATGACCCGGGAGTACGGCTCGCTGGGCTCGTGGAACGGGATCATCATCAGCATGATGGCCCACGAGTACGGCCATCACATCCAGAACCTGTCCGGCATCTCGGACTCCTGGTGGGAGCGGACGCTCGACGCCCACTCCCAGAGCGAGCGGATGGGTCTCAGCCGCCGGCACGAGCTTCAGGCGACCTGCTTCGGCGGGATGTTCATGCGCTCGGTCGCGGCGAGCTACCCGATCACCACGGCCCAGCGGAACACGCTCCTGTGGGCGTACACCCATCTGGGCGACCCGCCGGGCGGCCCGCGCGACCACGGGACGACGCGGAGCAACGCCGCCTGGTTCCGGCAGGGGTACACGCGCCCCCTCGCGTACCAGTGCAACACCTGGGCGGTCGGCGCGGCCTCGGTGTCGTAACGGTAGGTCGCAAAGCTGGGTTTACGTCGGCATTGTCCGGATATGGGGGTTAGACTCCCTAGCCAACCTTCGCAGAGGAGAGTGCGGTGAACCATGGGCGACGGGGGTCCCGCTGAGCAGACCGGGCGTCCCCCGGAGGAGCAGAGCTCCGAGGGACAGGACGGGCAGGCGCCCGAGCGCCGGGACGTCCGCCCGCGGAAGGGCCGGGAGCCTCGCTACGCCAGGCCGCTGACCACCGCGTCGCTCATCGGCTGGACGGCCCTGTCGGCCGTCGTCCCCGGCGCGGCGCACCTGCGGGCCGGCAACCGCCGCGTCGGGTTCGCCCTGCTCGGCGTGTTCGGGGCCGGTCTGGTGGCCGTGGTCGTCTTCGCCCTGCGCCTCGTGGGCGACGCCGGAGCCGCGGTGCGCGGCAGCACGCTGACGGCCATCATGATCGGCGCCGGCGTGTGCGCGGTGGCCTGGTTCGCGCTCGTCGCACTGTCGTTCGTCGCCCTGCGGCCGCAGCGCCTGCCCCAGGGCGGGCAGATCGTGGCGGGCATCGTCGCCGGGGTGCTGTGCGTGTCCGTGATGGCGCCGTTCGCCGTCACCGCGGGGTACGTCAGGACGGCGAGCCAGACGCTCGACGCGGTGACGGCGCCCGAGCCCGGCGTGACGGTGTCCCAGATCAGGGCCGAAGACCCCTGGAACGGCCGTAAGCGGGTCAACTTCCTCCTCATCGGCGGCGACGCCGCGGGCAACCGAATCGGCGTGCGCACCGACTCCATGACCGTCGCGAGCGTGAACATCGCCACCGGCAACACCGTGCTGCTGAGCCTGCCGCGCAACCTCCAGTACGTCCGCTTCCCGCCGACCAGCCCCATGCACAGGCAGTTCCCCGACGGCTTCAACGCCGAGGGGCAGGGCCTGCTCAACTCGGTCTGGTACTACGCGGACAACAACCCGCAGATCATGGGCGGCAAGAACCGCGGCGCCCAGGCGCTCAAGGACGCCATCGGCTACACCCTCGGCCTGCACATCGACTACTACGCCATGGTCGACATGTTCGGCTTCGCCGCGCTGATCGACGCGGTCGGCGGCCTCAAGATCCGGGTCGAGCGGGACGTCAAGTGGGGCGGCCACTTCGGCACCGCCGGCACGATCAAGGCGGGCTACCGGACACTGAACGGCGAGGAGGTGCTCTGGTACGGCCGCTCCCGGGTGGACAGCGACGACTTCTCCCGGATGGCCCGGCAGCGCTGCGTCATCGGCGCCCTCGCGCACCAGGTCACCCCGGCCACCGTCCTCGCGAACTTCACCAAGATCGCGGCGGCCGCCCGCCACATGTTCCGCACGGACATCCCCCGCGACCTGCTGGAGCACCTGGTGCCGCTCGGCATGAAGGTGCGGAACGCCAAGATCACCAGCCTGCAGTTCGTGCCGCCGGTGATCTACCCCGGCAACCCCGACTGGGTGAAGATCCGCAACCTCACCCGTGAGGCCGTCCGCGAGTCGATGGCCGACCAGGTGACCGCGGCGACCGGGCCGAGCCCGGCCGCGTCCGCGCTCGCCTCCGGGGCTGACCCCACGCCGTCCGGCTCGGCGTCGCCCTCGTCCACGCCGTCGCCGCGCCTCTCGACGCCGGGGCGGACCCCCACGCCGAACGACCAGGCGGCCAAGAGCCTGTCGGAGCTCTGCGGGTTCTGACGCCCCCGGGGCCTCCCGTCCCCACGAGAGGCCCCGGAACCCGGTGGAAACGGTGGACTCCGCCGTCCGGATGACGCATCGTTGTGACGCGACGTAATCGTCTAGTCACGGAGTGAAATCGGTGCGCGTACTGATCCAGCTGCGTCCCTCCCCCGATCTGGTCGCCGCGGTCGCCGGCCGCACGGCCACGGCGACGGCCGCCGACGTGGCCGACGGCCTGCCGGGCGTGGTGCTCGACCGGTCCTACGGGCCGGTGGCGGTGCCCCGCCCGTTGCCCGCGGTCCCGGGCGGCGACCCCCTGTCGCTGAACCAGCCGCTGACGTTCTCGATGGCGCCGCACGAGGCGTCCGTCGTGGTGCGCGGGGAGATCGGCGACGACGAGATCTCCACCCGGGTCTCGCTGCTGCCCGCGACCCGGCGGGACGTGGTCGCGGTGTACGCCGACCCGGTCATCGAGAGCACGCCCACCTGCGGCGGCGACGGGCCGGTGGGCGACTGGCACGACGTGGAGCGGCTCCTGCGGGTGACCGACCTCGCCGCGGAGGGCCTCGACGGCTCCGGCGTGCCCCTGGCGATCACCGACACCGGGATCAACGCCGGTCACGTGTCGGCGGCCCTGGGCCGGCCGGTCACCGTCGACCGGGAGCGCAGCTGGAACCCCGCCGGCGTCTCCGGCCGGGCCGGGGAGTTCGCCGTGGACCACGGCACGATGTGCGCGTTCGACACGCTCATCGCCGCGCCGAAGGCCTCGCTCGTCGACCTCCCCGTCCTGCTGTCGCGCCGGTCGGGCGGGACGACGCTGGACGGCCTGCTGTCCGACGCCCTCGCGGCGTACGCCCACCTGCGGACCGTGCTGGAGGCCCAGCCGGCGGCCTCACGGTCTCTCGTGATCAGCAACAGCTGGGGGTCGTTCTCCCCGCGGTGGGACTTCCCGCCGGGCCATCCCGGCAACTACTCGGACAACCCGGCGCACCCGTTCAACCTGATCGTCGGCAGCCTGGCCGAGGCGGGCGCCGACATCCTGTTCGCCGCCGGCAACTGCGGGCGGCAGTGCCCCGACAGCCGGTGCGCCTATCCCGACCGGTCCATCGTCGGGGCCAACTCGCACCCGCGGGTGCTGTCGATCGGCGGGGTCGACACGAAAGGCGAGCGGGTCGGCTACTCCTCCCAGGGGCCGGGCCGGCTCGCCCCGCGCAAGCCCGACCTGTGCTCCTACACCCACTTCGCCGGGTCGGGCGCCTTCGGGGCCGACGAGCCCGACTCGGGGACGTCCGCCGCCTGCCCGGTCGCCGCCGGGCTGGTCGCGGCCGTCCGCACCCGCTGGCCCTCCGCCGCGCTGTCCCCGGCCCAGCTCCGTACCCTCCTCCGCCGGACGGCCGATGATCGCAGCGACGTAGGCTATGACTACGACTACGGGTACGGCGTCGTGGACGTCGCCGGGATCCTCGCCGCCCTGCGCAGGAGGGCGGCGCGGGCGGCCTGAGCGAGGGGGAGCGACGTGGCGAGGGTCCTCATCACCGTGCGGCTCCCGGAGGGCGCGAGCCTGGAGTCCGCCATGAGCGCCCTGGGCCTGGAGGAGGACGAGGTGGACACGGGCTACGGCCTGGTCCCCGTCGACCCCGGCGGCGGCCTGTACGCCCTGCGGGTGAGCGAGAGCGCCGGCCGCAGAGTGGGCGGGGACGGCGCGGCCGGGCCGCACGCCGACCCGCCCATCGAGCCGTTCGGCCCGCCCCGATGAGCCCGCGCGACGCGCCGCGAGCCCGGCCCGCCGATCGTACGGCGGGCGACGCGGTGAGCGGGCCCGCGTCGTGGGTGGTCTCCGGGCCGCCGGGGGCGGGCAAGTCCACGGTCTGCGCGCTCCTGCTGGCCCGTCTGCGGCCCGTGCCCGCCCTGCTCGACAAGGACACGATGTACGGCCGCTTCGTCGAGGCCACGCTCGCCGCGTACGGCAGACGCCCGGACGAGCGCGAGGGCCCCTGGTACGACGAGCACGTCAAGAGGCACGAGTACGACGGCATGACGGCGACCGCACGGGAGATACGGTCGCACGGCTGCCCGGTCATGCTGGGCGGCCCGTTCACCTCGCAGGTGCACGACGCGGCGCTGTGGGAGCGGTGGGTCGAGGACCTGGGCGGCCCGGACGTACGGCTGGTGTGGGTGCGGTCCGACGGCCCCACCCTGCGGGAGCGGCTGGTCCGGCGCGGGCTGGCGAGGGACGGCCGGAAGCTGGAGCGCTTCGCCGACTACCTGCGGGCCATCCGGGTGGACGAGCCACCGGCCGTGCCCCATCACGAGATCGACAACCGGCTCGGTGCCCCGCCCCTGGCCGCCCAGGTCGACGCGCTCCTGGCCCGGGCCTGACGGCCGGGCGACCGGGGCGGACGCGTGCCGGGCCGGCGGGGGCTCAGACCGCGGCGGAGTCGACGGCCTCGGCGGACAGCACGTGGTCGAGGACCATCAGCGCGCAGCCCGTGATGCCGGCGCCCGGTCCGAGGCGGCTGCGCTCGATCCGCAGGCTGCGGGTGGCGAGCTGGGTGGACCTGCGGTAGATCACCTCGCGGACGCCGGAGACGAGCGGCTGGAACATCTCGGCCACGTCGCCGCCGAGCACGACGACGGCCGGGTTGAGCAGGTTGACGGCCCCGGAGATGACCTCGCCCAGCCACCGCCCGGCCTGCCGTACGACGGCCATCGTCTCGGCGTCGCCGGCGCGGACGAGCGCGGTCACGTCGGCGAGCGAGACCACGTCGCGGCCCTTGGCCCGCAGGTCGCGCAGGATCGCGGTGCCGCTCGCGACGGAGTCGACGCAGTCGAGGTTGCCGCAGCGGCACAGCACGCCGCCGCCGTCCCGCACCGGGATGTGGCCGATCTCTCCAGCGGCGCCGAGCGCGCCGCGCAGGATGCTCCCGCCGGAGATCACGCCGGCGCCGATCCGGGTCGAGACCTTCACGAACAGCAGGTCGTCGAGCTCGGAGGCGTAGGCCAGGCGGTGCTCCCCCATGGCGATGACGTTCACGTCGTTGTCGACGAGCACGGGCACGGCGAACCGCTCCGCGATGATCGGCGGGATCACCACGCCGGTCCAGCTGGCCATCACGCGGGCGCTCTCGGTGCGTCCCGCGGCGAACTCCACCGTGGCGGGCACGCCGAGGCCGACGCCCACGACCGGGGCCTGCCCGTCGAGCAGCTTCTCCCAGGTGTCCATGAGCAGCGGCAGCACCACGTCGGGGCCCTCCTCGACGTCGATGTCGAGGTCGGTGCGCAGCAGCACCTGGCCGGCGAGGTCGCAGAGGGCGATCTGGGTGCGGCTCGCGCCGAGCGAGGCGACGGGGACGACCCCGCCCGCCTGGTCGAACCGGAGCCGGACCGGGGGGCGCCCGCCGGTCGACGGGCCTTCGGCGTCCTCGATGATGAGCCCCCGGCGGCGCAGCTCGGTGATCCGGTGGGCGACGGCCGGGCGCGACAGGCCCGTGATGCGGCCGATGTCGGCACGCGTGACCGCCTCCCCGCTCCGGATGAGCTGGAGGACCTCGCCGGTGGTCGCAAGTCGTGACATTAACGAGAAGTGAAGCACAGATGCTTACCGAAGTTCAATGACTTATTCATCCCAAGTTACAAAAGTCGGCTTGAAAAGTCGCATATCTTCCCGCTACTGTCCCCCTCATGCCCGACCTTTCGAACGGCACGGCCCGGCCCGCCGACCTGATCATCTTCGGCGGCACCGGTGACCTGGCGATGCGCAAGCTGCTGCCTGCGCTGTTCCACAGCCACCGCGACGGACGGCTCCACCCCGACAGCCGCGTCATCGCGCTGTCGCGCGGCGGGCTGGACGACGCGGACTACCGGGGGAAGGTCGACGCGGAGGTCCGCCCCGCCCTGAGCGGGGGCGAGGGCTGGGACGGCTTCCTCCGCAGGCTGCACCACCGGACGGTCGACATCGCGGCGCCCGAGGGCTGGCGGGGGGTCGCCGGGCTCCTGGACGGCCACGAGGACCGCGACCGGATCTTCTACCTGGCCAGCCCGCCCATGACGTTCGGCGCGTTCTGCCGGGGAGCCCGGGAGGCCGGGCTGGTGACGCCGCTGTCGCGGGTGGTGCTGGAGAAGCCGCTCGGCCGCGACCTGGCGAGCGCCCAGGCGATCAACGACGAGGTCGGCGCGATCTTCGACGAGTCGCAGATCTTCCGGATCGACCACTACCTGGGCAAGGAGACGGTCCAGAACCTGCTCGTGCTCCGGTTCGCCAACGCGTTCCTCGAGCCGATCTGGAACTCGCTGTGGATCGACCACGTCCAGATCACGGTGGCGGAGACCGTCGGCACGCCGGGCCGCCGTGGCTACTACGACCAGGCCGGCGCCCTGCGCGACATGGTGCAGAACCACCTCCTCCAGTTGCTGTGCCTGGTGGCCATGGAGCCGCCGTCCCGCAACGACCGGGAGGCCGTCCGCGACGAGAAGGTCAAGGTGCTGCAGTCGCTGCGGCCGATCGTGGGCTCCGAGGTCGACCGGTTCACGGTCCGCGGGCAGTACACGGCGGGCCGGGCGGACGCCGCCGAGGTCCCCGGCTACCTGGACGAGCCCGACAAGAACCAGCCGACGGCGGAGTCCCTGCGGGTCGAGACGTTCGCCGCCGTACGCGCCGAGGTGCGCAACTGGCGCTGGGCCGGCGTGCCCTTCTACCTGCGCAGCGGCAAGCGACTGCCGGCCCGGCGGTCGGAGATCGTGGTGCAGTTCAAGGACGTGCCGCACTCCATCTTCCCGGGCGCCTCGCCCAACCGGCTCGTGCTGCGGCTCCAGCCGAGCGAGGGCATCCACCTGCGGCTCATGGCGAAGGAGCCGGGCGCGGGCGACGTCGTGCTGCGGCCGGTGCCGCTGAGCCTGAGCTTCGCCGACACCTTCAGCGCCCGCGTCCCCGACGCGTACGAGCGGCTGCTCATGGACGTGATGTCCGGCAACCCCACGCTGTTCATGCGGCGCGACGAGGTCGAGGCCGCCTGGCGCTGGATCGATCCGATCATGGACCACTGGAACGGCTCGGGGATGCTGCCCGAGCCGTACCCCGCCGGGACCGCGGGCCCGGCCGGGGCCCACGAACTGCTGGCCCGCAGCGACCGAGCCTGGCACGAGGAGGACCTGCCGTGACGAACCGTGTGATCGCCGAGGTCACCGAGCGGGTCCGCGCGCGCAGCCGCGACCGCCGCCGGGCCTACCTCGACCGGATCGGCCGGGCCGGCCAGGAGCTGCGCGAGCGGGGCCCGGCCCGCGGCCGTCTCGGCTGCGCCAACCTCGCCCACGGCTTCGCCGCCGCGCCCGCCGAGGACAAGATCGACCTGCGCGGGTCGGCCAAGCCCGGCGTCGCCATCGTCACCTCGTACAACGACATGCTCTCTGCCCACCAGCCGTACGAGACCTACCCGCCGGAGCTGAAGCGGGCGGTCCGTACGGCGGGCGGCGTCGCCCAGGTGGCGGGCGGCGTACCGGCCATGTGCGACGGCATCACCCAGGGCCGCGCAGGGATGCAGCTGTCGCTCTACAGCCGCGACGTGATCGCCATGGCGACGGCGATCGCGCTGTCGCACGACATGTTCGACGCCGCGCTCCTGCTGGGCGTGTGCGACAAGATCGTCCCCGGCCTGCTCGTCGGCGCCCTGCGGTTCGGCCACCTGCCGGCGGTCTTCGTCCCGGCCGGTCCGATGACCTCCGGCCTGCCGAACAAGGTCAAGGCGCGGGCGCGGCAGCACTTCGCCGAGGGCGCGATCACCCGGCTGGAGATGCTGGACGCCGAGGCGGCGTCCTACCACTCCCCCGGCACCTGCACCTTCTACGGCACGGCGAACTCGAACCAGCTGCTCATGGAGGTCATGGGCCTCCACCTGCCGGGCGCGACGTTCGTCAACCCGCACACCGAGCTGCGGCACGCGCTGACCGCGGCGGCCGGCCGCCGGGCCGTCGAGATCTCCCCGCACGGCGCCGAGTACACGCCCGTGGGCGAGGTCGTCGACGAGAAGGCGATCGTCAACGCGGTGGTGGCCCTGCTCGCCTCCGGCGGCTCGACCAACCACACGATGCACCTGGTCGCGATGGCGGCCGCCGCCGGGATCGAGCTGACCTGGGATGACATGGCCGACCTGTCCAAGGTCGTGCCGCTGCTCACCCGGATGTACCCGAACGGCCAGGCCGACGTGAACCACTTCCAGGCCGCGGGCGGCATGCCGGTCTTCATCGGGGACCTGCTCGACGCGGGACTCCTGCACGCCGACGTGCTCACGGTGGCCGGGCGCGGCCTCGGGCTGTACCGGACCGAGCCCGCGCTCAAGGAGGGCGCCCTGGTGTGGGAGGAGCGGGCCGAGGGCAGCGGCGACCTCGACGTGCTACGGCCGGTCGCCGACCCGTTCTCCGCCGACGGCGGCATCCACATCCTGGACGGCAACCTGGGCCGGGCCGTGTCGAAGGTGTCGGCCGTCAAGCCCGAGCACCTGGTGATCGAGGCCCCGGCCAAGGTGTTCGACGACCAGCTCGACCTGCTGCGGGCGTTCGAGGCCGGCGAGCTGGACGACCAGGACTTCGTCGCGGTCGTCCGCTACCAGGGCCCGCGGGCCAACGGCATGCCGGAGCTGCACAAGCTCACGCCGCCGCTGGCGGTCTTACTCGACCGCGGCCGGAAGGTGGCGATCGTCACCGACGGCCGCATGTCGGGCGCGTCGGGCAAGGTCCCGGCCGCCATCCACCTGTCCCCCGAGGCGGCCGACGGGGGGCCGATCGCGCTGGTGCGCGACGGCGACGTGATCCGCCTCGACTCGGCCGCCGGGACCCTGACCGTCCTCGCCGACCTGTCCGCACGCACTCCGGAGGGCGCTCCCCTGCCCGACGAGCTGTGGGCGGGGACGGGCCGTGAGCTGTTCGCCTCCTTCCGCCGCACCGTCGGCCCCGCCGAGCGGGGGGCGAGCGTGTTCGGGGACGTGGCGTGAACCTCCCGTGGCTCGTCGCCGACATCGGCGGCACCAACGCCCGGTTCGGTTTGGTCACCAGGCCCGCCGGGCAGCCGGAGGCGGTAGCCGTACTGAACGTGTCCCAGCATCACGGCCTTGCCGATGCCGTAGCCGCCTATCTCGCAGACCATGCGGGCGGAGTTCGGCCGGAGGCCGCGTGTCTGGCGATCGCCGGTCCGGTCGACAGGGACCGGTACCGGCTGACGAACGCGGCATGGGCCGGGTCCGTCCTCGACCTGGGCATCCCCCGCGCGGTGCTGCTCAACGACTTCGAGGCGCTCGCGATCTCGCTGCCGCACCTCGCGGGAGACGACCTCGTGCCGCTCGGCGGCCCCCCGCCGTCGGCCCGGCTGGCCAAGGCCGTGCTCGGGCCCGGGACGGGCCTCGGGGTCGGCGGCCTGGTGCCCGTGCCCGGCGGTTGGGCGCCGGTGCCCGGGGAGGGCGGGCACGTCGCCGCCCCCGCCGTGACCGACCTGGAGATGGAGATCGTCCGCGCGCTGCGCGCGGACGGCCTGCCGTACGTGGACGCCGAGCACCTGCTGTCCGGCCCCGGGCTGGCCCGCCTCCACCGTGGGCTCGCGCTGGTCCGCGGCGTGGCGCCGGTCGCGGGCACGGCGGCCGAGGTGACCGCGTCGGCCGACCCGCTCTGCCTGGAGACCGTCGAGGTGTTCCTGGCGATGCTCGGCGGCTTCGCCGGCGGGGTGGCGCTGACGCTGGGCGCGCGCGGCGGGGTCTACCTCGGCGGCGGCGTGCTGCCCCGCCTGGCGGACCGGATCGGTGGCGGCGCCTTCCGCGCCCGGTTCGAGACGGCGGCCCCCGCGCTGTCGCCCTACCTCTCGGCCGTCGCCACCTCGCTGATCGTCGCGGAGCACCCCGCGCTCACCGGGGCGGCCGCCTGGCTCGCCCAGGTTTCCTCTAATGTGGAGCTGGTATGAGCCTTCTCGATCTCGCCCCCGTGGTGCCCGTCGTGGTCGTCGACGACGCGGAGACCGCCGTCCCCCTCGCCCGCGCGCTGGTCACGGGCGGGCTGCCGGTGATCGAGATCACGCTGCGCACCCCGGCCGCGCTGGAGGCGGTGCGGCGGGTGGCCGCCGAGGTGCCCGAGGCCGTGGTGGGCGCCGGCACGGTCCGCACCCCGGACGACGTCGAGGCGGCCGTCGAGGCGGGCGCCCGCTTCCTGGTCTCCCCCGGCACCACCCCGGCCCTGCTGGCCGCGCTGCTCGGCTCCGGCGTGCCGTTCCTCCCGGGCGCCGCGACCGCCACCGAGGCGATGACGCTGGCCGAGCGCGGCGTGAAGGAGATGAAGTTCTTCCCGGCGGAGGCCGCGGGCGGCGTCGCCTACCTCAAGTCGCTGGGCGGGCCGCTCCCCGACGTCCGCTTCTGCCCGACCGGCGGCGTCACTCCGCGGAACGCGCCGTCCTATCTGGCACTGCCGAACGTCGGCTGCGTCGGCGGAAGCTGGCTGACCCCCGCCGACGCCCTGGCCTCCGGCGACTTCGGGCGGATCGAGAAGCTGGCGGCGGAGGCGGCCACGCTGCGCCCCTGACCGGCACCCTCCAGACCTCGCCGGCCGAGCCACCCTCCCTCGGCGGAGCCGGCGGCCATGCTCGTGGCCGCGACCCGGCACCACGTTCATGGATTTCGGGCCCGCGACCGTCTCACCCGCCGGTCGCGGGCCCTTTCCACGGGTCCTCGTGGGTGCCCTCGACCGTGCACGCGTGCGCCCCGGCGAGCCCGCCCAGCCGTACGCACTCCTCCAGCGGGCGGCCGGAGAGCCTGCCGTACAGGAATCCGGAGACGAACGCGTCGCCCGCGCCGTTGGTGTCGGCCACCGGGCCGGGCAGCGGCTGCGCCGGGAAGTGCCGGATCTCGCCGCTCCCGTCGAGCACGTGGCATCCCCGGGCGCCGTCCGTGCACACCACGGTCGAGGCGCGCCCGCGGTCCGCGATCGAGCGCATGACCGCGTCCCGGCGGGCGCCGAGCGCGGCCGCGGACAGGAACACCAGGTCCGAGTTGACGGCGAAGTCGCGGTGGTGGTCGTTCTCGCCGTCCCAGTCGTGCAGGTCGGTGGAGGTCGGCGTGCCCGGCGGGATGTCCGCGTAGACGTACCGGCAGAAGTCGGTGATCGACACGTGCACGTGCCGAGCCTCGCGGAGTGCGGGCAGGTAGAGGTCGCGGGGCAGCCGCTCACCCGGCGACGGCCGCGGGTCGAACAGCGACAGCCGCCGTCCCGCCGGGTCGACGAGCAGGACGCTGCGCCGGGTGCCCGCCTCCGCCAGCGCGAAGGCGAAGCCGACGCCGCGCGACGACAGGTGCGACCGGATGAGCGCGCCCTGCGGGTCGTCGCCGACGAGGTCGGCCAGCAGCACCCGCAGGCCGAGGGCGTGGCAGCCGAGCGCCACCCCGGCGCCGGTGTTGCCGATGCGGTCCAGGACGGGCGGGACGGCGTAGGTGTCGGCGTACGGCAGGGGCAGCGCGGGGACCCGGACGGCGGTGTCGACGCCGGAGCCCCCGACGACGAGGACGTCGACGGTCACCGGTTGACGAGCGGGCCCGAGCTGGTGGACCCGCGGACCACCAGCTCCGGCTGGTAGACCAGCTCGACGTGCTTGGAAGGGGTGCCGCCGATCTCCTCCAGCAGGGTCTCGACGGCGGCCGCGGCCATCGCGCCGATCGGCTTGCGCACCGTCGTCAGAGGCGGGTCGGTGAACGCCATCAGCGGCGAGTCGTCGAACCCGACCACCGACACGTCGCCCGGGACCGACAGCCCGCGCTCCCGGGCGGCGCGGATCGCGCCGAGGGCCATGAGGTCGCTGGCGCAGAAGATCCCGGTGCAGCCGCGGTCGATGAGCGCGCCGGCGGCCGCCTGGCCGCCCTCGACCGAGAACAGCGAGTGCTGGATCAGCTCGTCGACGTCGGACAGCCCGAGAAGCTGGGCCATCGTCTGGCGGAAGCCCTCGATCTTGCGGATGACCGGGACGAAGCGGCGCTGGCCCAGGGCGAGCCCCACCCGCTCGTGCCCGAGGTCGACCAGGTGCTGGACGGCGAGACGGGCCGCGAGCCGGTCGTCGGGCGAGATGAACGGCGCGGGGATGCCCTCGTTGTACCCGTCCACCAGCACGATCGGCAGGCCCCGGTCGGTGAGCCGGGTGTAGCGGTCCATCCGGGAGGTGGTGTCGGCGTGCAGGCCCGACACGAACACGATGCCGGAGACGCCGCGGTCGAGCAGCATCTCGGTGAACTCGTCCTCGGGGGCGCCGCCCGGCTCCTGGGTGCACAGGATCGGGGTGTAGCCGTGCTGGGTGAGCGCCTTCTCCACCGCCTGGGCGAAGGCCGGGAAGATCGGGTTGCCCAGTTCGGGGATGACCAGGCCGATCAGGCCGTTGCTGCGCTGGCGCAGCCGCTGCGGGCGTTCGTACCCCATCAGGTCGAGCGCGGTCAGCACGGCCTGGCGGGTGGAGGCCGACACTCCCGCCTTGCCGTTCAGCACCCGGCTCACCGTCGCCTCGCTGACTCCCGCCTGAGCCGCGATGTCCGCGAGCCGCGTGTTGTTCATGAGCATCACTTTAGGTCGTGCCCCTCAGATCTTCTGCCGTTGCGGGTGTCCCGCGGGCCCTCACCGATCCGTTCCGGCCGCCCACCAGGTGGCCGAGTCGGGCGCGAGCCTGACGACGCCGCCGGCCGTGTCCGGCCCGCCGCTGGCCAGCAGCAGCTCGCCGGGGGCCGGCCCGATCTCGACCCACTCCGGCGTCATGTTCATCAGGAACGTGAACCCGTGCCCGCGGGTGAAGGCGAGCGTGCCGGGCGGCCCGTCCAGCCAGGTCAGCGTGCCGTCGCCGAGGCCCGGGTGCTCGCGCCGCATCGTCAGGGCCGCGCGGTAGAGGGCGAGGGTGGAGGCGCCGTCGCGCTGCTGGGCCTCGACGCTGAGGTCCCGCCACCCCGGAGGCACCGGGAGCCAGCTCTCGTAGATGCCGGGAGGGGCGAAGCCGAGCGTGGGGTCGCCGGCGGCCGTCCACGGCAGCGGCACCCGGCAGCCGTCGCGCCCGCTGTCGGGGTCGCGCAGCCGCTGCGGGTCGCGCAGGTAGTGCTCGGGCAGGTCGAGCACCTCCGGCAGCCCGAGCTCCTCACCCTGGTAGACGTACGCCGAGCCGGGCAGCGCGAACATCAGCATCGCGGCGGCCCTGGCCCGGCGCAGGCCGCGCTCCCCTCCGCCGTACCGGGTGACGTGGCGCTTCACGTCGTGGTTGGACAGCACCCACGTCGAGGGGGCGCCGACCAGGGCGGCCGTGCGCAGCGACTCGTCGACCACCGCGCGGAAGCGGGTCGCGTCCCACGGGGTCTTCAGGAAGTGGAAGTTGAACGCCTGGTGCAGCTCGTCGGGCCGGACGTAGTTGGCCAGCCGCTCCGGCGAGGGCGCCCACGCCTCGGCGACGCCGATCCGCTCCCCGTCGTAGGAGTCGAGGATCCGGCGCCACGACCGGTGGATCTCGTGCACGCCGTCCTGGTCGAAGAACGGCACGACCTGGGCGCCGATCAGCTCGGCCTGGCCGAGCCGCCCGACGTCCGGCAGGCCGGGCGCCTTGACCATGCCGTGCGCCACGTCGATCCGGAAGCCGTCCACCCCGAGGTCGAGCCAGAACCGCAGCACGTCGGCGAACTCGGCGTGCACCTCGGGGTGCTCCCAGTTGAGGTCGGGCTGCTCGGGCGCGAACAGGTGGAGGTACCACTGGCCGTCGGGAACCCGGGTCCAGGCGGGGCCGCCGAAGATGGACTCCCAGTCGTTCGGCGGGAGCGCGCCGTCCGGGCCCTTGCCGTCCCGGAAGATGTAGCGCTCCCGCTCGCGGCCGCCCGGCCCGGCGGCCAGGGCGGCCGCGAACCAGGGATGCCGGTCGGAGGTGTGGTTCGGCACGACGTCCACGATGATCCGCAGGCCCAGCGCGTGGGCCTCCTCGATCAGCGCCGTGGCGTCGGCGAGCGAGCCGAAGATCGGGTCGACGTCGCGGTAGTCCGCCACGTCGTACCCGAAGTCGGCCATGGGCGAGGGGTAGAACGGGGTCAGCCAGACGGCGTCCGCACCGAGCTCGGCCAGGTACGGCAGGCGGCTGCGCACCCCCGGGAGGTCCCCCACGCCGTCGCCGTTGCCGTCGGCGAAGCTGCGCACGTACACCTGGTAGATGACGGCGTCACGCCACCATCGGGTGGCGACCGCCGGCGACTGGACGGCGACTTCGGTCATGGGGATCCCCCGATTCTCATATAGGGTCACGCCTTCGTGGCGCCGGACGTGAGGCCGGTCACGAGATGGCGCTGGACGAGCAGGAACACGGCGGCCGCCGGGATCGCGATCAGCACAGACGCGGCCGTGAGCAGCCCCCACTCCGCCTTGTGCTGGCCGACGAACTGGCTGAGGCCGACCGCGAGCGTGTACTTGTCGTCGCCGGTCATGAACGCCGTGGCGTACGCGACCTCGGCCCAGGCGGTGAGGAACGAGTAGAACGCGGCGACGGCCAGCCCCGGTTTGGCCAGCGGCAGGATCAGCCGCCAGAACGTGCCGAACGGGGTCAGGCCGTCCACCCGTCCCGCCTCGTCGATCGACGCCGGGACCGTGTCGAAGTAGCCCTTCATCATCCAGGCGCAGAACGGGATGGTCGTGGTGAGGTAGGTGATGACCAGCGAGGGCAGCTGGTTGATCAGCCCGAGGCCGGCCATGAGGTTGTAGATCGGCACGATCAGGATGGCCACCGGGAACATCTGGATCACCAGCAGCATCCACATGACCGAGCGGAACCCGGGGAAGCGGAACCGGCTCACGGCGTACCCGGTGCTGGCCGACAGCAGGACGCTGATCACCGCGGTCGCCAGCGAGACGACGACCGAGTTGCCGGCCCAGGTGAGGAACCGGGTCTCGCCGAGCACCTGCGCGTAGTTGGCGAACGTCGGCTGCTCGATCGGCGAGACCGAGGCCGTCTCGATGACGGCCCGCGGCTTGAGCGAGGTCAGCACCAGCCAGGCGACCGGGAAGACCGACACGATGCTCGCCGCGATCAGCGTGAGGTGCAGGGCGGCCGACTTCAGCGGCGTGCGGGAGTCCCGTCCCCCGGCCTTCGCGCGCGTGGCGGGCGGGGCCGCGGCCGGGCTCACCACGCCTCCCCCTGCTGACGGAGGGCCCGGCGGTAGACCGTGGCCATGACCACGAGCAGGGCGAGGATGACCAGGCCCCACGCCGCGGAGCCGGCGTAGTCCCTGATGCCCTCGAAGGCCTGCCGGTAGGCGTACGTCACGAGGATCTCCGTTGACCCGGCCGGCCCTCCGCGGGTGAGCAGGAAGATGACCGGGAACTGGTTGAACGTCCAGATCGTGCCGAGCAGCACCACCGTGCTCAGGACGGGGCGCAGCCCGGGGACCGTGATGTGCCGGAACCGCTGCCAGGCCGAGGCGCCGTCCACCTCGGCGGCCTCGTACAGCTCGCGCGGGATCCCCTGCAGCCCGCCGAGCAGGGCGAGCATCATGAACGGCACGCCGAGCCAGACGTTGCACGCGATGACCGAGACCTTGGCCCAGAACGGGTCGTCGAGCCAGCTGATCCCGGCGAACCCGGCGGCCCTGAGCATCGCGTTGACCACGCCGAACTCGCCGTTCAGCAGGTAGCGCCAGATGAACGCGGACACGAACGCCGGGACGGCCCACGGCAGCACGAGCAGCATGCGGTACAGCGCCCGCAGCCGCATCGGCCGGTTCAGCAGCAGCGCGAGGCCGAGCCCGATGCCCACGTGCAGGGCGACGCACACGAGGGTCCAGACGACGGTCCACGCCAGCCGGCCGAGGAACGTGGACGACGTCAGGATGTCGGCGTAGTTGCGCAGCCCCACGAACTCGTACGTCGCGGGGATCACGTTCATCCCGATCGTGCGGCCCATGGTCGCCTCGGTCGCGTCGGTGAGCGACAGGTAGACGCCGCGGACGAGGGGGTAGCCGACCAGCACCAGCGTCACGATGACGACCGGCGCGACCATCGCCCAGGCGTACCAGTGGCGCGACAGGAGACGCCGCGCCCCGGAGCGGGGCGCGGCCCTCCTCGCCGCGACGACGTCAGCCGCCATCGGTCACAGGCTCCAGCCCTTGAGGATGCCCTGGTAGGCGGTGGCGACGTCCTTCAGCATGGGCTCGGTGGCCGTCTGCCCGGCGGCCAGCTTCTGGTAGCCGTCGACCAGCGGCTGGAACAGGGAGGCCGCCTCCGGGATCCACGGGCGCTCGACGGCCGACTCCATCGGCTTCTGCCACTGGGCGATCTTCGGGTTGGCCGTGGCCTCCGGCGAGCTGTAGGCCGGCTGGCGGGTGGGCAGCAGGCCCAGCTTGCCCGCGATCTTGGCCTGGTTCTCGGCCGAGTCCATGAACGCCACGAACAGGTAGGACGCGGCGAGGTTCTTCGAACCGGCGTAGACCGTGTAGTCGTGCCCGCCGACCGGCGCGCCCGACTTCACCGACCCGGCCGGGACCGGAGCCACCCCGAAGTTGTCCGGGTTGTCCTTGAAGACCTTGCCGCCCAGGTTGTCGGAGTTCGACCACGGCCCGTTGAAGATCATGGCGACCTTGCCGTCCTTGAAGGCGGTCTCCGCGTTCGTGTAGCTGTCCTGCAGGGCCGGCTTGGCCGTCGCGCCGGACGCGATCAGGTCCTCGACGATCTTCACCCCCGCGACGGACTGCGGCGAGGAGATGGTGATCTTCTTGTTCGGCACGTCCACGAAGTCGCCGCCCTCGCCGTAGATGAACGGCAGCAGGAAGTAGGCGTCCACGTTCAGCGCGAGACCGTCGGCCCCCGTCTTGGACTTGACGTCGAGGGCGACCTTCTTCAGGTCGGCCATGGTGGCCGGAGGGGCGTCGTAGCCCGCCTTCTTCAGTAGCTCCTTGTTGTACAGGAGGCCCAGGGTGTCGGTCACCTGCGGCACGCCGTACGTCTTGCCGTTGAACTTGCCGCTGGCGGCGGGCGAGGCGAGGAACTCCTCGGGCTTGACCAGCGCGGGGGTGCCGTCCAGCGGCGCGAGGTAGCCCAGCGAGGCGAACTCCGAGACCCAGCCGACGTCGGTCCGCAGCACGTCGGGCGCCCCGGCCCCCGACTGCGCGGCCGTCTTGAACTTGTCGCGCGCGTTGGCGAACGGCACGTTGACGTAGTTCACCTTGATCTTCGGGTACTTGGCCTCGAAGTCCTTGATCAGGTCCTGGAAGGCCGGGGCCTCGTTGGTGGCGTCGGAGGTGTCCCACCAGGTGACCTGGCCCGAGACCTGGTCCGGGGCGACGCTCGTGGCCGGGGCGGAACTCGTGTCGGAACTGCTGCCGCAGGCGGAGACCGCCAGGGCGAGCGCCGCGGCGACCGCCGCGGCCGGGATGACTCGCCGCATGTGTGGTGCACTCCTTGCTCAGGGGGATTTATGGCGGAACGTACAGCGAGGCGCGCCCCCGTGAAAGCCCTTACAGAAACTTTCAGCAAATTCGTTACCTTTGACGGTCCGCCGGACGCCCTCCGAAGCTCATGAGCGGGCCCTGACAAAAGACTTTCAAATAGGGAAAGTTTGCAGTAACCGTAAGTTGCGAGCAGATGCCGGATTCTTCACGACACGTATGGACACGGGTGCCCGCAACGCGATGTACTACCTCATCAATCACACCGAAGGCTGGGGATCCGGGCGTGCCTGCCCGGGAGGAACGAGCTTGCATGAGCACCGTCGTCCTCGACAATGTGACGAAGGTCTACCCGGGGGGTTACCTCGCCGTGGACCGCATGAACCTCCGGGCCGACGAGGGGGAGTTCCTCGTCCTGCTCGGGCCGTCGGGCTGCGGTAAGTCCACGCTGCTCCGCATGATCGCCGGCTTGGAGGAGATCACGGCCGGCGACCTCTGGCTCGGGGGCAAGCTCGCCAACCATCTCGCGCCCCGGGACCGGGACGTGGCGATGGTCTTCCAGAACGGGGCGCTCTACCCCCACCGGACCGTCCGCGGGAACCTGTCCTTCCCGCTGGAGATCGCCAAGGCCGACCCGGCGTTGGTCAAGGAGCGGGTGGTCGAGCTGTCGCGGGCGCTGCACATCGACGAGACGCTGGACCGGCGTCCGGGGACGCTGTCCGGCGGCCAGCGCCAGCGGGTCGCGATGGGCCGCGCGATCGTGCGCCAGCCGTCCCTGTTCCTGATGGACGAGCCGCTGTCGAACCTCGACGCGGGCATGCGCACCGAGCTGCGGATGGAGATCTCCTCCCTCGTCCGCGCCCTCGGCGTCACCACCATCTATGTGACGCACGACCAGGTCGAGGCGCTCACGCTGGCGGACCGCATCGCCATCATGAACCGCGGCGTGCTGCAGGACATCGGGACGCCGGCGCAGGTCTACAACGACCCGGCGACGGCGTTCACGGCGGCGTTCCTCAGCTCGCAGCAGCTCAACCTGCTGGCGGCCACGGTCCGCACGCCCCAGAACCAGTTCATCCTGCTCGACTTCGGCACGCACCAGATCACCATGCCCTGGACCGATCCACGTGCTTACGCTGTGTCACAGCACACCGGCATGCAGATCATCGTCGGCATCCGCCCGGACGCGCTGATGCCGGTGCCGGAGAGGACCGAGGGGCCGACGTTCTTCGGCCGGGTGCGGACGCTGGAGTACCACGGGCACGAGTGGCTGGCCTACCTCGAGGCCGGCATCCCCGCCGTCCATGTGCCGGAGCCGCCGGACCGGCGCCGCGGCCATGTCAACGGGAGCCAGGCCGGGATGAACGGCAAGGCCCGTTCCATGATGCGCCGGCTGCTGAGCCCCTCCGCCGCGGAGGAAGAGGAGGTGGCCGGGCCGCCGCCGTCCGTGACGTCCGGCACGCACCGTCGCGCCGACCTGATCGTCCGGCTGGGCAGCCGCCCCGTCTGGCGGGCCGGCGAGCACGGGCGGGTCGCCGTCGACGTCTCCCGCCTCATGCTGTTCACCCAGACCGGCGCCCGGATCGACCCGCCGCGGCGCTAGTCCTCGTCGTCTGGGCGGGGTTCACGCCGTACGGCTCACCCCCGCCCGGGCGAGCACGGAGACGATCTCGACGAGGCGGACGACCTTGTCCACCTCGGCCCGGTGGAACGCGGGCCCCTGTGACCGCGCCACCACCAGATGCACGCCGTCCATCGGCACGCTGACGAGATGAAGGCCGCCCTCGCTGAACGAGGCCGGCCGCAGGGGGGTGAGGTCGGCGGCGGGCACGGTCTCCGGCGCCTGCCAGCTGCCGTGCACGACCTCCCCGGTGGAGCTGTCGACCGCGACCGCCCACTCCGCGCTGACGAGATCGGGGACGGCGTCCACGAGCGCGAGGTACGCCCGGTCGGGCTCCCCCGCCACGTGCCCGAGCAGGTCGTAGTCGGGGCTGGTGCCGGGCGCCTCGCGGGTCGGCCACACGGCCTCGACCCGCGTGCCGGGGACGACGCCGATCCGCTCGCGCAGCTCGCCGGGCTCGAACAGCCCCGACCACGAGACGGTGAAGTCGTCCACCGCCCGGCCCGACTGCCGTTCGAGCACCGTCACCTGCAGGATGTCGGCTCCCATCACCCCGAACGCGCGCGCCACCTGGCCGAGCACTCCGGGCCGGTCGGGGAGCGAGACGCGCAGCCGCAGCAACATCCCCCATCACCTCCACCTTGTGCGACACCAACAGTGTCGGACACAGGTTTCGAGCCTGTTACGGCGGTGGGTCACGGAACGGCTGCAATGTTTC
This sequence comes from Microbispora sp. ATCC PTA-5024, assembly GCF_000511135.2. Lineage (NCBI taxonomy): Bacteria > Bacillati > Actinomycetota > Actinomycetes > Streptosporangiales > Streptosporangiaceae > Microbispora > Microbispora sp. ATCC PTA-5024. The sequence continues at coordinate 928,736 of NZ_KI866522.1, forward strand.
TGGAAGTTTCAGCAAAACCTTGCACGAGGGGAGACTCGCCAGTACGTTCCGGGCATGGTGCCCCCCCAGCTCCCGCGTGCGCGCGTCCCGTTCGCCGCTGCCGCCGCCCTCGCACTTCTCGCGTCCCCGCTGGTCACGACCTCGCCCGCCCAGGCGGCGCCGCCCGCCGCCGTCGCCCCGCACAGGGCCGCGGGCGCGCGGACCCC
>NZ_KI866522.1:928961-942708 GCF_000511135.2 Microbispora sp. ATCC PTA-5024
CCGGCCCCGTCGCGGCGCCGTCCCCCGCCGGCGGCGCGCCCGCCGACGCCGACCTGGCCAGGGACGCCCTCCGTACGGGCCTGACCAGGGAGCGCCTCTATTTCGTCATGACCGACCGCTTCGCCGACGGCGACCCGTCCAACGACCGGGGAGGCCTGTCCGGCGACCGGACGACGACCGGCTTCGACCCCACCGACAAGGGTTTCTACCAGGGCGGCGACCTCGCCGGCCTGATCGGGAGGCTCGACTACGTCAAGGGTCTCGGCAGCACGGCGATCTGGCTCACGCCGTCGTTCGAGAACCGGCCGGTGCAGGGCACGGGGGCGAACGCCAGCGCCGGCTACCACGGCTACTGGATCACCGACTTCACCAGGATCGACCCGCATCTCGGCACGAACGCGCAGATGAAGACCCTTGTGAAAGAGGCGCACAAGCGCGGCATGAAGGTGTTCTTCGACATCATCACCAACCACACCGCCGACCTGATCGACTACGCCGAGAAGACGTACGGCTATCGCTCCAAGGCGGCCTACCCGTACGTCGACGCGTCGGGCAGGGCCTTCGACGACCGCGACTACGCCCTGCGGGACGACTTCCCCAAGGTCACGACCGCGTCGTTCCCCTATACCCCGGTGGTCACGGCGAAGACGAAGGTCCCGGCCTGGCTGAACGACCCCACGATGTACCACAACCGGGGCGACTCCACCTTCTCCGGCGAGAGCTCCGAGTACGGCGACTTCTCCGGCCTCGACGACCTGTGGACCGAGCGGCCCGAGGTCGTGAAGGGCATGACCGACATCTACGAGACGTGGGTGAGGGAGACCGGGATCGACGGGTTCCGGATCGACACGGCCAAGCACGTGGACATGGCCTTCTGGCAGCGCTTCGCGCCCGCGCTGCACGGGTACGCCGCCAGGCTCGGCGACCGGCGGTTCTTCATGTTCGGCGAGGTCTACAGCAGCGACCCGGCCTTCGAGAGCCGCTACTCCACGACGGGCGGCCTCGACGCGACCCTCGACTTCGGCTTCCAGGAGGCGGCCCGGTCCTACGCGAGCGGCGGCGACGCGCGGAGCCTGTCCGCCCTGTACGCGGCCGACGACTACTTCACCGACGCCGACTCGAACGCGGCGTCGCTGCCGACGTTCCTCGGCAACCACGACATGGGCCGCATCGGGCACTTCCTGGAGCAGGACGACCCCTCCGCCACGGACGCCACCCTGCTGGCCCGCGACCGGCTCGCCCACCAGCTCATGTACCTCACGCGCGGCCAGCCGGTCGTCTACTACGGCGACGAGCAGGGATTCACCGGCGCGGGCGGCGACAAGGACGCCCGGCAGAGCATGTTCGCCTCCAGGACGCCCGACTACCTCGACGACGACCTCATCGGCACGACGGCCACCCACGCCTCCGCCAACTTCGTCACCACCCACCCGCTCTACACCGCGATCGCGGAGCTGGCGCGGCTGCGCGACCGCTACCCGGCGCTCGCCGACGGCGCGCAGGTCGAGCGGCCGGCCTCCGGCGGGCTGTACGCCTTCTCCCGGATCGACGCCCGGGAGAAGGTCGAGTTCGTCGTCGCGCTCAACAACCGCGGGACGGCGGGGGCCGCCGACATCCCCACCTTCTCCCCCGGCACGTCCTTCACCCAGGTGTACGGCGGCGCGGGGCGGGCGACGACCGGCGCCGACGGGCGCCTGTCCGTCACCGTGCCGCCGCTGTCGGCGGTGGTCTACCGGGCCGACGCGCGGCTGGCGCCGCCGGCCGCCCAGCCGTCGATCACGCTGTCCCTTCCCGGGACCGAGCTGCGCGGCCCGGCCGGCGACGGCCGGGTGGCGATCACGGCCCAGGTGCCGGGGACGGGCTTCGACCAGGTGACGTTCGCCGTCAAGGCGGGCGACGCGCCCTGGCGGGTGCTCGGCACCGACGACGCCCCCACAGGCCGCGTCTTCCGGATATTTCATGATCTGAGCGGGCTGCCGGCGGGGACGCCCCTGACGTACAAGGCCGTGGTGAAGGACTCGGCCGGGCGGTACGCGAGCGCGACGGCCACGGCCGTGACCGGCCCCGAGCCGGTCGAGGAGACGCCGGGGACCGTGAACCGCGACTACCTGGTGGTCCACTATCAGCGGAAGGCCGGCGACTACGACGGCTGGGGGCTGCACGCCTGGGGGGACGTCGACCAGGCCGTCGACTGGGCCTCGCCCGTCGCGCTGGACGGCGAGGACTCCTTCGGCCGGTTCGCCTGGATCAGGCTCAAGCCCGGCGCGCGGGAGGTCGGCCTGATCACGCACCGGGGCGACACCAAGGACCAGGGCGACCGCATGGTCGATCCGTCCAAGACGGGGGAGGTGTGGCTCGTCGAGGGCGACCCGGCCGTGCATCCCTCCCGGGCGGAGGCCCAGGGATACGCGACCGTCCACTACCACCGGCCCGACGGCGCCTACGACGGGTGGGGGCTGCACCTGTGGGGCGACGCGATCGCCGACGGCGCGGGCACCGACTGGGCGAGCCCCAGGAAGCCCGACGGGACCGACGCGTCCGGGGCGTTCTGGCGGGTGCCGCTGAAGGACCCGGCGGCGCCGCTGAACTTCATCGTGCACAAGGGCGACGCCAAGGACCCGGGGCCCGACCAGTCGTTCGTCCCGGCCCGGCAGCCCGAGGCGTACGTGGACTCGGGCGAGGCGGCCGTGCACGCGAGCGCGGCCGCGGCCCGGCACGTCGCGGTGCTGCACTACCACCGGGCGGACGGTGACTACGAGGGCTGGGGCCTGCACTACTGGGGCGACGCGGAGGGATCGGTCGAGTGGGGCAGCCCGCTCGCGCCGGCCGGGACCGACGCGTTCGGCGTGTACTTTGAGGTGCCGCTCAAGGAGGGCGCCCGCACCCTCGGGTGGATCGTCCACAAGGGCGACCAGAAGGACCAGCAGGCCGACCAGTCGCTGGATCTCGCCGTGAACGGCAACGAGGTGTGGAAACTGTCAGGCGTGGACGGATACCTGCTGCCCCAGCCGGCGGCCTCCGGGGCCGACGCCGACCTGTCGAAGGCGACGGCCCAGTGGATCGACCGCGACACGGTGGCCTGGAAGGGCCGGACGGCCGATGCGCGCCACTACGCGCTCGCCTACTCCCCCGCGGGCGACATCGCCTACGCCAAGGGCGACCTGACCGGCGACGTCCACCTGATCCGGCTGACCCCCGGCACGCTCACCGACGCCCAGAAGGCCGCCTGGCCGCACCTGGCGACGTACGCGGCGCTGAAGGTGGACCCCCGAGACGCCGGACTGGTGCGGTCCGCGCTGCGCGGGCAGGTCGTGGCCGTCGAACGCGATCCGGCGGGCGCGCTGCTGACCGCGACCGGCGTGCAGATCCCCGGCGTGCTCGACGACCTGTACGCCGGGGCGGCCTCGGCCGCGCTCGGGCCGACCGGGGGCGGCAGGCTCGCGGTGTGGGCGCCGACCGCGCGGAAGGTCGAGCTGGCCCTCTACGACGGGCCCACGGGCGGCCGGCGGACGGTCCACCCGATGCGCCGCGACGACGCCACCGGCGTGTGGTCGGCGGACGGCCCGTCGTCCTGGCGGGGCAGGTACTACACCTACCTCGTCACCGTCTACGCCCCCGCCGCGGGCACGGTCGTGACCAACGAGGTGACCGACCCCTACAGCCTCATGGTCTCGGCCGGCTCGGGCCGCAGCCGGATCGTGGACCTGTCGGACCGGTCCCTGACGCCGGCCGGGTGGACCACGCTGAAGAAGCCGGCCCCCGTCCGGCAGGACCGGGCGTCGATCTACGAGCTGCACGTCCGCGACTTCTCGGCCTCGGACGCGACCGTCCCGGCGGCGGAGCGCGGCACCTACAAGGCGTTCACCGAGACCGGGAGCGCGGGCATGACAGAGCTGCGGAGCCTGGCGAAGGACGGGCTGACCCACGTCCACCTGCTGCCGGTGTTCGACTTCGCGACCGTGCCCGACCGGAGGGCCGACCGCACCGAGCCGGCCTGCGACCTGGCCGCGCTCCCGCCGGACTCCGACCGGCAGCAGGCGTGTGTGGCCGCCGCCGCGGCGGCCGACTCCTTCAACTGGGGGTACGACCCGCTGCACTACACGGTGCCCGAGGGGTCGTACGCCACCGACCCGGACGACAGGATCCGCCAGTTCCGCGAGATGGTCGAGGGGCTGAACGGCGCCGGGCTGCGGGTCGTGATGGACGTCGTCTACAACCACACCCACGCCGCCGGGCAGGATCCGCAGAGCGTGCTCGACCGGATCGTGCCGGGCTACTACCAGCGGCTCCTCGACGACGGCTCCCTCGCCACGTCGACCTGCTGCGCCAACACCGCCCCCGAGCACGCGATGATGGGCAGGCTCGTCGTGGACTCCATCGTGACCTGGGCCAAGGAGTACAAGGTCGACGGGTTCCGGTTCGACCTGATGGGCCACCACCCGAAGGCGAACATCCTGGCCGTGCGCAGGGCCCTCGACGCGCTCACCCCCGCCAAGGACGGCGTGGACGGCAAGTCGATCATCCTGTACGGCGAGGGCTGGAACTTCGGCGAGGTCGCGGACGACGCCCGGTTCGTCCAGGCCACCCAGGCCAACATGGCCGGCACCGGGATCGGCACGTTCAACGACCGGCTGCGCGACGCGGTGCGGGGCGGCTCGCCGTTCGACGCCGACCCGGGCGTGCGCGGCTTCGGCTCCGGCCTCGCGGACGAGCCCGGCGACCGGCTCGCGGGATACGAGGACCTGATCAAGCTGGGCCTCGCGGGCAACCTGCGCGACTTCACGTTCACCGGGTCGTCGGGCAGGCCGGTCAAGGGGTCGGAGGTCGGCTACAACGGCGGCCCGGCCGGGTACACCGCGGCCCCCGGCGAGGCCGTCACCTACGTGGACGCCCACGACAACGAGACCCTCTACGACGCCCTCGCGTACAAGCTGCCCCGGCCGGCGTCCATGGCCGACCGGGTGCGGATGCAGACGCTGTCGCTGGCCACCGTGCTGCTCGGGCAGGGCACGGCGTTCGTGCACGCGGGTAGCGAGCGGCTGCGCTCCAAGTCGCTCGACCGCAACTCCTACGACTCCGGCGACTGGTTCAACCGGCTGCTGTGGGACTGCCGGCAGGGCAACGGGTTCGGCGCCGGCCTGCCCCCGGAGAAGGACAACGGCTCCCGGTGGCCGTACGCCCGGCCGCTGCTGGCCGACCCCGCGCTGCGGCCGGACTGCGGGGCCATCACGTCGGCCCGGACCGGGTTCGGCGAGCTGCTGCGGATCCGCTCCTCCTCCCCCGCGTTCTCGCTCGGCACGGCCGCGGAGATCCAGAAGCGGGTGTCGTTCCCGCCGTCCGGCGTCCCGGGGGTGATCGTCATGCGGATCGACGCGAGCGGCGTGGACCCCGCGTACCGGTCGCTGACCGTGGTGTTCAACGCGACCGGGACGGCGGCTGCCCCCGTGGTGCCCGAGCTCAAGGGGGCGGGGGCCGCCCTGCATCCGGTGCAGGCGGCGTCGGCCGACCCGGTGGTGCGGCAGGCGTCCGCCGACCCGGCGAGCGGCGCCCTGCACGTCCCGGCCCGTACGGTCGCCGTGTTCGTCGAGACCGGCTGACCGCCGTCCGTCCGCCGGTGCCGCCATGCTCGGTATGGCCACTGGTATGGCCAAAGGCCGCCGCCAGGTAGATAGTGAGCCGAACCGGAAATTTCCGGATTTGGCGATCTATCTGGTGGCGGCCATGGCTGTTGTCGGCACGTGGAACCTGGAGAACCTCTATCGGCCGGGCGGCGAGTACGGCCCACGCGACATGGCGGCCTACGAGGCCAAGCTCAAGGCGCTGAGCACCACGATCACGCAGATCGCCCCCGACGTGCTCGGCGTCGAGGAGGTCGGCGACCCGGAGGCGCTCAACGACCTGGCCGCCCTGCTCGACGGGGACTGGCACGTCGCGCTGTCGGCCCACCCCGACGTCCGGGGCATCCGTGTCGGGGTGCTCAGCAGGCTCCCCGTCACCGTGCTGGAGGACGTGAGCGGGTTCCCGCCGCCCCTCGGGCCGATCCAGGCCGACGACCACGGCGGGACGGAGTCCGCGACCGGCCGCGGCGTCCTCGCCGTACGGGTGGAGCCCGTCCCCGGCACGACCCTGGACCTGGTCGTCTGCCACCTCAAGTCGAAGCTGCTGAGCTTCCCCGGCGGCCGGTTCCAGCCGCACGACGAGGGCGAGCGGGCCCGGTTCGGGGCGTACGCCCTCTACCGGCGGGCCGCCGAGGCGGTCACCGTGCGCGCCCTGGCCGACCGGCTGCTCGACGGGCACGGGCGGGACAGGAACGTCGTCGTGGTCGGCGACTTCAACGACGAGCCCGAGGCCGCCACCTCGCAGATCCTGCTCGGGCCGCCGGGCTCGGCGATCGGGACCGCGGGCGAGCGGGTCCCGGACAAGGGCGACGCGTGGCGCCTGTGGAACCTCGCGCCGCTGATCCCGGAGGCCGAGCGGTACTCCCGGGTCTTCCACGACGGCCGGGAGCTCATCGACCACATCCTGGTCAGCCGGGCCCTGCTCGGCCGGGTGGCGTCGGTCCGCTCGTTCACGGGCCACGGGCTGCCGTCCGTGGGCGACCAGCCGTCGGCTCGCCGCGACGCCGCCGACTCCGACCACGCGCCGGTCGTCGCCACGCTGTCGCTCTGACACGCGGAGCGATCGCGACATCACCCGCCCTTTGGAGACTTTGAGTAACTTTGGGGACAGCTTTTCGATGTCGCGAAGTTTCCGCGAGATGACCATGAGTAACCTCGGGTAATGCTCCTCCCCAGGCTGCGTTCCCCGTCGCTCCGTGCGCGATTGACCCTGATCGCGACCGGTGCCGCGGTGTTCGTTCTCATACCTCTCGCGATCGCGGTGAACGTGGTCGTGCGGCACGCCGTGGCCGACCGGATATGGGACCAGACCCTGGACGCCGCCACCCGCGTCGCCGCCCAGACACGCGATGGACGACTGCCGAACCCCGTTCCCGCCGACCCCACCGGCGTCAACCTGATCGAGGTCGTCGCCCCGGACGGCCGGCTGGTGGCGAGCAGCGCCCCCGCGCGCGGGCTGCACCGCCTGAGCATGCTGCAGCCCGACTCCGACACCCGGGTCACCCAGACCACGTCGTGCTCGATGCCCCACCGCGACTGCCTGCTCGTGACCGCCATCCGGGTCTCCGACAGCCCCGCCTCGCAGATCGTGTACGCCGGGCGGTCGGCCCCGACCATCCTCACCACCCCGTTACCCGAGGTGGAGATGATGCTCGTGGCGGTCGTGCTCGCCTTCCTCACGGGCTGGGTGGCGTGGAAGGCCACCGGGCGGGCCCTGCGGCCGGTGGAGGCGATCCGGTCGGAGCTCGCCGAGATCACCCCGCAGACGATCGACTCCCGCGTGCCGGAGCCCCCCGGCGACGACGAGATCGCCCGGCTGGCGCGCACCGCGAACGACGCCCTCGAACGGCTCGACCGGTCGATCCAGATGCAGCGCCAGTTCGCGGCCGACGCCTCGCACGAGCTGCTGACCCCGATCGCGGGCATCCGCGCCCAGCTGGAGGGCGCGCGGCTGCACCCCCAGGACACGGCCGAGGCCGTCGACGCGGCCCTGCGCGACACCGAGCGGCTGGAGTCGATCGTGGCCGACCTGCTGCTGCTCGCCCGGGTGCGCACCGTCCCCGAGGCGGCCCGGGAGGACGTGGACCTCGGCGCCCTGGTCGCCGCGGAGGTGGCGCACCGCTCGGAGCGGCTCCCCACGCGCCTGCGCACCGCGCCCGGGGTGACCGTGCGGGCCCTGCGCGGCCAGCTGTGCCGGGTGGTGGCCAACCTGCTCGACAACGCCGAGCGGCACGCGCTGACCAAGGTGTGCGTGGAGGTCGCCCAGGCCGGCGACGAGGCCGTCCTGTGCGTCATCAACGACGGCGACGCGATCCCGGCGGAGGACCGCGAGCGGATCTTCGAGCGCTTCTACCGCAGGGACGCCGCCCGCAGCCGGATCCACGGCGGGACCGGCCTCGGGCTGGCGATCGCCAGGGAGGTGGTGGAGGCGCACGCGGGCACGATCCGGGTGGAGGACGGCGAGCCCGGCGTGCGGTTCGTCATCCGGCTCCCGCTGGTGCACCACGACGTCGCCGCGCAGCCGCAGGCCCGCTGAGGTCGTCCGGAGGCGTGCCCGGCCCATGGCACCGAACCGCCCCTACGCGGTGGGCGACGGGGTCGCCGAGGGCCCGGGACGCCGGGAGCCGGTCAGCGTCGGCAGCGCCCTTTCCAGCTCCCTCTCCCAGTAGGGCCAGGTGTGGGTGCCGGGGCCGTAGAAGTCGGTCGTCACCGGCACGCCCGCCGCCCGGGCGGCCGCGACGAAACGCCGGTTGCGCACCAGGATGGCGCGCTCCCCCCGGTCGAGCGCGGCTCCCGCCCCGTCCAGCGGGCCGGGCTCGCCGTCGCCGCACGACACGAACAGCCGCACCCCCTTCAGCCGCGCGGCCAGGTCGACGGGGTTGTGCTCGCGCCACGTCCCCGACGACGGCGTCCCCCACAGGTCGGCCGGGTCGGCGCCGAACGAGCGCATCAGCGCCTCCAGCCCGGGCCGGTCGTAGGAGGTGTCGAGCACGCCGGAAAACGACGCCGCGGCCTGGAACACCCCCGGGTGGCGGGCGGCGTAGGCGAGCGCGCCGAGGCCGCCCATGGACAGCCCGGCGACCGCCCGCCGGTCGCCCACGCCGTAGCGCCGCTCCACGACGTCGCGCACCTCGGTCATGTGGAAGGTCTCCCAGGCGGGGCCGCGCAGCCAGTCGGAGTACCAGCCCATCGGGCCGCCCTCCGGGACGATCACGACGGCGCCGAGATCCCGGGTCAGGCGCTCGGCGCCGCCCTCGGCGAGCCAGGAGTCCGCCCGGCTCTCGCAGCATCCGTGCAGCAGGTACAGCGCCGGCCACCCGGTGGAGCCGGGCCGCCAGCCGCGTGGCCGGACGACCCACACCGACGCCTTCCGGCCGAGCGCGGGGGAGTCGACGGTCAGCAGATCGACGCGCCCGCCGAGGTCCTCCACCGACACCAGACGCGGCCCCGGGGAGGCGCCGGACGGCGGCACGGCGGCGCCCTCACGGCGGGCACACGCCCCCACCAGCACAAGGACGGTCAGAGCGGCGACGAGCCGGCGCATGGGGGGCCTCCTGGTCTCCTCGAGACGTCGACCGCTCCGGCGACACCCAAAGTTAAGACCGGCGCCCCTGGCCGTTCAACGGACCAACCCCCTGAAGGACATCCCTGTGGCTAGTTTCAGGACACCCCACCCCAGGGGTACCCGTTGTCGCAGGTAAGAGGAGTCACTCGTGCGAGTGCTGGCTGTTGTCCCCGCCCGTGGAGGTTCGGTGGGCGTCCCGCTGAAGAACCTGGAGAAGGTGGGCGGCATCCCGCTGGTGGCGCGAGCGGTCGGCGCCTGCCTGCGCGCCGAGCTCGTCGACGACGTGATCGTGAGCACCGACCACGACCGCATCGCCGAGGTGGCCGTGGACGCGGGCGCGCGGGTCGTGCGCCGCCCGGCCGACCTGAGCGGCCCGACCGCCTCCAGCGAGTCCGCCGTCCTGCACGCCCTGTCGGAGGGCGTGGACGAGGACCCCGAGATCGTCGTCCTCGTGCAGTGCACCAGCGCGTTCATCGACCCGGCCGACCTCGACGCGGCGATCGCCAAGGTTCTGAACGGCGAGGCCGACTCGGTCTTCTCCGGCATCGAGACCTTCGAGTTCGTCTGGACCGGCGCCGGCCAGGGGGTCAACCACGACCCGGCCGTGCGTCCCCGCCGGCAGGACCGCGAGCCCAACTACCGCGAGACCGGCGCGTTCTACGTCATGCGCACGTCGGGGCTGCGTGAGCGTGAGCACCGCTTCTTCGGCACCGTGGCGGTCCAGCCCGTGCCCGGCACCCACGCGGTCGAGGTGGACACCCCCGAGGACCTGGAGATCGTCCGCGCGCTCGCGCCGTTCGTCGACGAGCCGCTGCCGATCGACGTGGACGCCGTGGTGACCGACTTCGACGGCGTGCACACCGACGACCGGGCGTTCGTCGACTCCGAGGGCCGCGAGATCGTGGCCGTGAGCCGCTCCGACGGCATGGGCGTCGCGCTGCTCAAGCGGGCCGGGGTCAAGGTGCTCGTCCTGTCGTCCGAGCGCAACCCCGTCGTCGCCGCCCGCGCCGCCAAGCTCGGCGTGCCCGTCCTGCAGGGCCTGGCCGCCAAGGACGGCGCGCTGCGCGAGTGGCTGGCCGCCCAGGGCCTCGACCCGCAGCGCGTGGCCTACGTCGGCAACGACGTCAACGACCTGGCCTGCATGAGCCTCGTGGGCTGGCCGGTGGCCGTGCCCGAGGCCCACCCGCGGGTCCGCGCCGCCGCGCGCGTGGTGCTGTCGACCCCGGGCGGATCCGGCGCCGTCCGCGAGCTGTCCGACCGCGTGCTGGCCGCCCGGCCGCCGCTCGGCGACGCCGTCCCGATCGCCGAGGCGCCCGCCCCCATCTCGTCGTACCGCGTGCAGCCCCGGCCCGTGCGGATCGGCCGGTCGCTCGTCGGCCCCGGCCAGCCCGTGTACGTGATCGGCGAGATCGGCATCAACCACAACGGCGACGTCGACATCGCCCGCAGGCTCATCGACGTGGCCGCCGACGCGGGCTGCCAGGCCGTGAAGTTCCAGAAGCGCACGCCCGAGATCTGCGTGCCGCTGGAGCAGCGCGACCAGATCCGGCAGACGCCGTGGGGCGAGATGACGTACATGGAGTACAAGATCCGCACCGAGTTCGGCGTGGACGAGTACAACCACATCGCGAAGTACTGCGAGGAGCGCGGCGTCGACTGGTTCGCCTCCCCGTGGGACGTCCCCTCGGTCGAGTTCCTGGAGCGGATGGACGTCGTCGCCCACAAGGTGGCCTCGGCCTCGGTGACCGACCACGAGCTGCTGCGCGCGCTGGCCGCCACCGGCAAGCCGCTCATCCTGTCCACGGGCATGTCGACGATCGACGAGATCGACCGTGCCGTGGAGATCCTCGGCACCGAGCGGCTCGTGATGATGCACGCCACCTCGACGTACCCCCTCCCGCCGGAGGAGGCCAACCTCAAGATGATCCACACCCTCCAGGAGCGGTACGGCGTGCCGGTGGGCTACTCGGGCCACGAGCGCGGCCTGCAGATCTCGCTGGCGGCCGTGACGCTGGGCGCGGTGACGGTGGAGCGGCACATCACCCTCGACCGCACGATGTGGGGCTCCGACCACGCCGCCTCGCTGGAGCCGAGCGGGCTGGAGCACCTGGTGCGGGACATCCGCATCATCGAGAGCGCCCTCGGCGACGGCGTGAAGCGCGTCTACCCCGGCGAGGAGGCCCCCCGGGCCCGCCTGCGCCGCACCACGGCCTGACGCCGGAGCGACGGTGATCACCCTCTCCGTGGTCGTGCCCGTCCGGGACGGCGAGCCGTACCTGGCGGACGCCCTGACGTCGCTGGCCCGCAACCGCACGCGGGACTTCGAGACCGAGGTCGTCGTCGTCGACGACGGCTCCGTGGACGCGACGCCGGACGTGATCGAGGACTTCCGGCAGGATCTGCCGGGGCTCACGGTCGCCCGCAACCCGGTGCCGGTGGGGCTGGCCGACGCCCGCAACGTCGGGCTGAAGCTGGCCTCCGGCCGGTACGTCACGTTCCTCGACGGCGACGACTGGCTCGCGCCCGGCTACCTGCCCCGGCTGGTCGCCGCCATCGAGGGGCTGGGCTGCGACTTCGTCCGGGTGGACCACGTGCAGGTCGAGGGACGCAGGCGGGAGACGCACCGGGCACCGCAGGCCCGGCGCGGCGTCGTGCTCGACCCGAGAGAGGCGATCCTGCCGGCCGGGCAGAAGACCATGGTCGACTACCCCTACGCCTGGGCCGGGATCTACCGGCGCGAGCTGGGCGACCTGCTCGCGTTCCCGGGCGGGCTGCACACGGCGGAGGACCGGCCGTGGATCTGGCGGCTGCACCGCGGGGCGCGCTCGTTCGCGGTGGTGTCGCTGGCCGGCCTGTTCTACCGGCGCGGGCTGCCCGCCTCGCTCACGCAGATCGGCGACGAGCGGCAGCTCCACTTCTTCGACGCCTACGACATCGTCCTCGACGAGGTGGAGCCGCAGTTCCTGCCCAAGGCGGCGCGCAACCTGTGCGCGCTGCTCGCCCACCACGTCGAGCTGGGCGACCGCTACACGCCGGAGCTGCGGGCCCGGTTCGACCACCGGGCCAGGGCCGCCCTCGCGCGGCTGCCCCGTCCGGTGCTCGACGAGTCGGTGGCGAGCATGGAGCCGGAGCGCGGGGCGCTGCTCGCGCCGTACCTCCCGGGAGGCGCGGGTGCCTGAGACGACACGGCTGTTCTACGCCTCGACGCTGTTCGGGGCCATGACGCTGGCCGCCGCGATCGACGAGGGGCGGTTCGGGCCGGGCCGCCGGGTGCTGCTGGTGTCGAACAACGCGGCGATCCCCGAGATCACGCCGTCCCTCGACGAGGCCCCCGGCTTCGCGGCGCTGCGCGGCCGCTTCGACCGGATCGTCTCCTGGAACGACGTCATCGCCCCGATGCACCCCTCCGACTGGAAGGCCCGCGCCATCGAGGTGCCGATGCTCGGACGGCTGCTGGGCGACGTGCTCAGTGACCCCGGCGAGCTGGTCCTGGAGTCGATCGCCGTGCCGCCCGCCCGCACGCTGGCCGGGCTCGTCAAGGAGTGCCCCATCACCGTCTACTCCGACGGGCTGATGAGCTACGGGCCCACCCGCGACCCGCTCCCCCAGGAGATCGCCGGCCGGATCACCCGCCTGCTCCACCTCGACCTGGTCCCGGGCCTGTCGCCGCTGCTGCTGTCCGAGTACGGCGTGCCGGCCGAGGCCCTCGCCGACGGCGCGTTCACCGAGGTCGTGGGCCAGGTGGCCGCGGCCTGCGGGAGTGCGGCGCCGCCCGCCGAGGCCGTGATCCTGGGCCAGTACCTGTCCTCGCTCGGCATCGTCACGGCCCAGGAGGAGGCGGGGCTGCACGAGCGGATGCTCCGCGCTCTGGCCGCCCGCGGAGTCCGGCGGGTGCTGTTCAAGCCGCACCCGGCGGCGGGCCGGCGGCACGCCAGGGAACTGCGGCCGGTCGCCGCGGAACTGGGCGTCGACCTGTCGGTGGCCTCGGAGACGACCCCGGCCGAGACGTACTTCTCCGGCGCCCGCCCCGGCCTGGTGGTGGGCTGCTTCTCCACCGCCCTCCTGACGGCCCGCCGCCTGTTCGGCGTCCCGGTGGCCGCGGCCGGGGGCGACCTGGTGCTGGAACGGCTCGCGCCGTACGAGAACAGCAACCGGATACCGGCGACGATCGTGGACGCGACGTCGCCGCGCCTCCAGGACGACGGCTCGGTACAGGAGCCGCCGGCCGTCGACCTGGAGGCCCTCGTCCGGGCCGTGGGCTACTCCATGCAGAGCGAGGCGCACCCGGGCCTGCGCGAGGACGCGGCCCGCTACCTGCGGGAGAACGGGCCCGCCCGCTACTTCAAGAAGCGCCGGCTGGAGTCGCTGGACCTGCTGGACAGGCCGCCGGCGGCCTCTCCGCGCCAGGAGTCCCGCCTGCGCCGCCTGCTGTCCCGCTGACCCTGCCCTGGCGCCGCTCCAGTCGCCCCTGTCGCACGTGTCGTCACGCGAAGTCATGACCTCACGCACAGGGCGACGGGCTGCGGGTGGGCGCCGGTGTCAGTACGTGTAAGGGCTCAGTTTT
>NZ_KI866522.1:943104-970792 GCF_000511135.2 Microbispora sp. ATCC PTA-5024
TCAGGCACAGCCCGCTGTTCTTGTTCCTGATTTTGTAGAAGCCTCCGCTCTGGTACAGAAAGGTCCAGAGGCGTGACGGATGGCTGTCGCAGTAGTACTGGACGGCAGGAGCATTGGCTGCTTTGCCACCGCCGGCGATGGTGAGACAGAGCCGGCTGTTGTAGTTCTTCATGTAGTAGGCAGTCCCCGCCAGCGCAGGCGGCGCGGTCAGCACTGCGCCGGCTGTTGCTGCAGCGACCAAAACCGCTGCGGCCCGACGTGTAGCTTTTGCCAACTCCCCTACCAACCTCTCTCTCGAACCGCATGCACAAGCCGCACGCGGGCACGTCTAAATCAACGCCGTATCAGGTGAAGCTCTCAGCGCACTGGCGGAAGCGTGATACGCCCTCGTTCCGGTGGGCTCGGTCACATGGGAGGCGGGCCGAGGATCTGGTGGCCGTAGCGGTGGCCGGCCTCGATCAGGCGGGGAATGTCGGGCGGGGTGGGGGCGGGCAGGCCGGGGTGTTCGGCGGGGCGGCCGAGTTCGGCGATGAACTGCTCGAATCCCGACGGTGTGGTGATCTGCAGGCCGCGTACGGGCCCGTCGCTGACGACGAAGGAGTGCGGGATGCGGCGGGGCAGGAAGGCGAAGTCGCCGGGCCCCGCGGTCCAGTGGTGGTCGCCGCAGTCGATGGTGAGCTTTCCCTCGAGGATGTAGAACGCCTCGTCCTCGCGGTCGTGGATGTGCTGGGGCGGCCCGAAGCCGACGGGGGCGGACCACTCGATGAGGGTGAAGGCGTCGCCGGTCTGGTCCGCGCCGGCCTTCACGGTCATGCGGGTGTCCAGGAACCACAGGTGGGGGCCGTCATCGGGGGTGAGCAGGTAGCCGGTGGGGTCGAAGGTCATCGGGCGTCCTCGGGGTCGTCCTGGGCGGGGTGGTAGAAGCGGATCTCGATGCCGTCGGGATCGTGCAGGCCGACCAGCACCTGGCCGACGTGCCCCGTGACGATGCCGCCGTGCGGCTCGGCCAGGTCGTCCAGTCGCTGCTGCCAGGCCTTCAGGTCACGCAGGGTGGGCACGCACAGGGCCATCGGGTCGAATCCGGCCATCGCGGCGGCCCGTACCGGATCTTGACGCAGGGCCACGTCGACGGCGTTGTTCGCGTCGCGGAGGGCGACGCCCATGAGCGTGCCGTCCTCGACGAACTCGATGAAGACGCGCAGGCCCAATACGCGCTCGTACCAGTCCCGGCTGCGTTCCACGTCCGTCACCGGGAGTTTGACGTGGTGGAAGCCGTTAAGTGTCGCATCCATGGGGGACCTCCGGGGGGTCTCACTAGAGTTGTCTCTAGTGAGTTTCTCTGTAGTAGGCTCTAGCGAATGAGCGATCCTGTCAAGAGCACGACCGGACAGGGCACCCGCCGGGCCGCCCAGGCCCGCGCCACCCGGAGACGGATCACCGACTCCGCGCGGGACCTGTTCCTGCGGCAGGGGTACGCCTCGACCACCCTGGATCAGATCGCCGCGGCGGCCGGGGTCGCGGTGCAGACGGTGTACTTCCACTTCGGCAACAAGGCCACGGTTCTCAAGGAGATCGTCGATGTGCTGTCGGTCGGCGACGACGAGCCGATACCGATGCTGGACCGGCCCTGGGTGAAGCAGGTGCGCGACGAACCGGACGGCCGCCGGGCACTGGCGATCTGGCTGGCCAACAGTCGCGTGATCTTCGGCCGGGTGGGGCCGATCATGAAGATCGTCCGCGACGCCGCCGGCGCCGACGCCGAGATGGCCGCGCAGTGGGAGACCAATCAACACCAGCGCTTCCTCGCCCACCACAGCCTCGCGCGGCAGCTCGCCGACAAGCAGGCCCTGCGCCCGGACCTGTCGACCGAGGAGGCGGCCGACGTCATCTTCACCCTGGTCAGCTTCGAGGTCTACCTCCTGCTCACCGGCGTACGCGGGTGGACGCCCGACGAGTGGGAACGCTGGATCAACAAGATCCTCGCCGCCGCGATCCTGCGATGACCGCGGCACGGGTGCGGAGCGAGCGGGCGACCACATGTCCGCCGAAACGGCCCGGGCGCTCACGGTGGCCGGCGGTGGCCCGGCGTGCCGGTCCCGGCCCGCCCGGGAGCTGGTCCCAGTGAGCGCCAAGCCGGTGCCCAGTGAGCGCCAAGCGGCCGCTCGCATGCTCGTCGCCGTAACCCACCGCCGCCCCGACGGGCGGCCCGGCGACGAGGTGAGCCATGGCCAAGCGAATCGTCCGTACGGCGACGACACCCACCGGGCACCGGCCCACGCGACACGCCGTCGTCGTCGGAGCGGGGATGGGCGGGCTGCTCGCGGCCCGCGTGCTCACGGAGACGTACGACCGCGTCACAGTGATCGACCGCGACGCGCTCCCCGGCGGGAGCGCCCCCCGGCGGGGCGTGCCGCAGGGACATCACGCGCACGGCCTGCTGTCGCGCGGGCGCGAGATCCTGGAGGACCTCTTCCCCGGGCTGACGGCGGACCTGATCGAGGCGGGCGCCGTTCCGTGCGACCTCCAGAACGACGTCCGCTGGTACAACGACGGACGGCGGCTCCACCCGGCGCCGTCCGGGCTGCGCGGCCTGACCGTGAGCCGCCCGCTGCTCGAAGGCCGGGTGCGGTCCCGGGTCGCGGCCCTTCCCGGTGTCGTGATCCACGAACGCTGCGAGGCGGTCGAGCCCGTCGCCGTCGTGGACGACGGGAGGGCCGGCGCGGTCACCGGCGTGCGCCTGCTGCGTGCCGGCCACGGACCCGAGGAGGTGGCGGCCGACCTCGTGGTGAACGCCACGGGCCGGGGCAACCGCGGCACCGAGTGGCTGCGCAGGCTGGGGTACGAGCCCGCGCCGGAGGAGCGCGTCGACTCGCGGCTGGTGTACGTCTCGCGCGAGTACCGGCGCCGGCCGGGGGACGCCGGCTTCACCGCCGTCATCGTCGGGCACGGCGTGGCCGTCCCGAGGGGCGGCGTCGCGCTCGGCGCCGAGGGGGACCGCTGGCTCGTCACGCTGTTCGGCATGGGCGACGACGTCCCCCCGGCCGACCCGGACGGGTACCACCGCTTCGCCGAGCGGCTTGCGGTCCCGGACGTGCACCGCCTCCTGGAGCGCGCCGAGCCGCTCGGGGCGCCCCGCCTGATGCGCATCCCGGTGAGCGTCCGCCGCCGCTACGAGCGGCTTGCCCGCTTCCCCGAGGGCTACCTGGTGTTCGGCGACGCCCTGTGCCAGTTCAACCCCAGCTACGGCCAGGGGATGACGGTGGCCGCCTGCGAGGCCGTCGCCCTGCGCGAGTGCCTGGCGGACGGCGTCCGAGGCGACCTGGCCCGCCGCTTCTTCACGCGCGCCGCCCGGATCATCGACGTGCCGTGGGACATCTCGGTCTGCGGCGACCTGCGGTTCCCGTCGGTCGAGGGCCCGCGCCCCGCGCGGGTGCGGCTGCTCAACCGCTACCTCGGACGCCTCCACGCGGCGGCCGAGTCGGACCCCTTGGTCGGGCACGCCTTCCTGAGCGTGGCCAACCTCGAGGCCCCTCCGCAGCACCTGCTGTCGCCCGGGGTCCTGGCCCGTGTGCTCCGGCCGCGGTCCGGCGGCACCCCCTCCCCGTACGAGGTCGCGGTCCCGGAGGCGAGCCCGGCGGCACGGTGACGAGACTGGATGCGCTGCGGGAGCGTATGCGGACTTATCACCATTTATCGGTGTGAAGTGATCGGCTGGGGGCAGCAGGGACGCGTGCCCGACGACAATCCCCTAGGCAGCGGCATCACCAGCGTCTTCCCCTCCCTCCCCTCCGGGGCGACGCCGGAGACCGCCGTCACTCCCCCGCCCGGCGCCCCTGACAACAGCCCTGACAACGCTGCTGACACGGGCCCCGGCACCGGCCCCGGCGGCGCCTCCGGCACCCGGGAGACGGCGGCGCCCGGCGACCGCGACATGCCGTTCGGGCGGCCCGGCCGCCCGCTGCGGAGCAACCCGTTCATGTTCGGGCTCACCGGCGCGCTCGGCGTGCTCACCGCCTGGCTGCTGGTCCAGGCGATCGCGAGCGCCGGGTCCGCCCTGGTGCTGATCGTCGTCTCCCTGTTCCTGGCCATCGGCCTCAACCCGGCCGTCGAGGCGCTGCAGCGGCGCAACCTGTCCCGCCGCGTCGCGATCGCGATCGTGTTCGGCTCGGTCATCGCGTTCTTCGTCGCCTTCGGGCTGGCGATCGTGCCGCCGCTGACCGAGCAGACGTCCGGCTTCGTGCAGCACCTGCCCGAGTACGTCCAGCAACTGCAGAACCACCCGCTGATCCGGTCGGTCGACCAGCGGTACCAGATCCTGGACAAGATCCAGCAGTACGTGACGAGCGGCAACCTCGCCACCCAGATGTTCGGGGGCCTGCTCGGCGTGGCCAGTGTCGTGATCAGCGCGCTGTTCAGCGCGTTCACGATCCTGGTGCTGACGCTGTACTTCCTCGGGTCGCTCCGGTCGATCAAGGAGACGGCCTACCGGTTCGTGCCGCGCTCCCGCCGCACCCGGGTGTCGCTGCTCGGCGACGAGATCGTCAACCAGATCGGCGGCTACGTCGCGGGCAACCTGATCATCTCGCTGATCGCGGGCGTGGTGACGTTCCTGTTCCTCGCGGTGCTCAAGGTCCCGTACGCGCTGGCGCTGGCCATCTTCGTCGCCGTCACCGACCTGATCCCGCTGGTGGGGGCCGTCCTCGGCGCGGTGGTCGCCTCCGGCGTGGGCTTCCTGACGTCGTTCCAGGTGGGTGTCGCCTGCGTGGTCTTCTTCGTCGTCTACCAGCAGGTCGAGAACTACGTGATCTCGCCGCGGGTGTTCAAGTCGTCGGTCGACGTGCCGCCGATCGCCACCATCGTGGGCGCCCTGCTCGGCGGCGCCCTGCTCGGCATCGTCGGGGCGCTGCTCGGCATCCCGCTCGCCGCCGCGCTGATGCTCCTGGCCAAGGAGGTCGTGCTCCCCCGCCAGGAGCGGCTGTGACGCGCGCGAACGGCGCGCGCGTCAGAAGGCCTTGAGGTAGCGGCGCATCCGGCGCTTGGCACGGTAGCCGTACCGCAGGACCTTGGGCGGCACCTCCAGCCGGAGGCGGGCGCGGCGGCGGGCGGCGGCGTGCTCGGGCCCGTCGAGCAGGGAGCGGGCCGGGACCAGGCGGCCCGCCCGCGCGTCGTCCACCAGGGCGGCGACGCGGCCGCCCCAGTCGGTGGACGAGGAGTCGTGGAAGTAGTTGGCCTGGCACCAGTCGGCGGCCGGGGTGCGGAAGTCGGCCTTGGCCAGGTCCTCCAGCGTGCCGAGGCAGCCGCTGCCCTCGAAGACCAGGTTGATCATCTCCGCGCTGACGCCGAAGTCGGACAGCACGAGCAGGGGCACGTTCTGGGCGATGGCCTCCAGGGCGGCGGTCGAGCTGACCGTGACGAACCCGGCGGCGTGCGTGAGGTGCTCGTGCATCGGCCCGGCGGCGAAGCGGACCGCGTCCTGGCGCACCCGGCCCGCGGCGGCCATCTCCCGCCAGAGCCGCTCGTAGTGGTGGCGCTCGTTGTGCGTCTGCCGCTCGTCGTCGCGGGCGCGCAGCTTGACGACCACGTCGAGGTCGGGCCGGGCCTCCGCCAGCGCGGCCAGCGCGAGCAGGACGGACTCCCGCTCCTCGCGCCGCCGCGGCACCTTCGCCTGGGTCGCGAAGATCACCCGGTCGCGCTCCCCCACCGGAGGCGCCCCGAGGTCGAGGTACGGCAGGCGGGCCAGCGCCACCCCGCCTCCGCCGCCGAGCTCGCGGCCGATGGCGGAGAACTCGGCGACCTCCCGGCCGCTGTGCACCACGAACAGGTCGCACCCGCTGCGGAACAGCCAGGCCTTCTCCGTGGCGGGCACCGAGATGCCGGGCAGCCCGGACACCAGCACCGGGCGCGGGTCCAGCCCGGACAGGATCTCGGCCGCGAGCGCGTCGACCACGGGCCCGGTGCAGGCCAGGAGGATCGCGTCGGGCCGGAACCGCTCGGCGGCGCGGCGCAGCTGCCGCGCGGTCAGCACGGGCGGCGCGACGTCTCCCCCGGGGCCGGCGCTCCTGGTTCCGCTCACCGCAGCCGCGATCTGGCCGTCCGAGGGGGTGATCGGCGTGCGGACGACGGCGAGATCGGTGGTCCACCCCTCCGGGAGCGCGTCGAGCAGGCCTGCGGCCCACTTGAGGTACGAGTCGGAGTCGGCCACGGCGAGCAGGCGGGTCAAGGAGCGACCTTTCGGGGAGCGTTCGCGGAGGGGTCGTGAGCGAAGATCTGGAGGTGGGAGCGGAGCGACGGCCCGGCCGAGGCCGTCCACCAGTCGTCGGGGACGTCGATGCTCTCGACCGACACGCCGCGTGCCGACAGCAGGACGCGCAGCGAGGTCACCGCCGTGGACGGCAGGCTGAGCACGCGCTGGTCGGGCCGCAGGGCGCGCAGGGTCATCTCGGCCGGCACGCCGGCGTCGTACACCGTCAGGCCCTCGATCCTGCGGACCCGGTCGAGGTCGCGCGGGTCCTCCCTGCGGTGGGGGTAGTAGGCGACCGGCTCCTCCAGCCGTTCGAGCCAGCGCAGGTAGCGGTCGCGGTGGATGAGCCCGTTGCGGACGAGCGAGGTGCCGAGCACGACGGTCCGCTCGTCCGGCGGCCGGTCGGCGGGCTGGGAGCGCAGCCAGGCGAAGTCGTGCCGCACCAGCCGGGCCCCCCGGGACCGCACCGCCTCGGCCAGGTCGTCGGGGACCGGGAGCGCGGTGAAGACCGTCGGCTTGCGGGTGCGCAGCCGGACGGCGGCGGCGGCGCCGAGCAGCACGCGCCCCGGGGTCGCCCTGCCCCGCGCGCGCAGCAGCGGGCGGCGGGCGACCAGCAGCTCCAGCAGGCGGATCGTGGCGAGGCCGTCGTCGACGAGTATCGTGCGGCCGGGCTGCGCCGTGGCCAGCGCGAGCTGGACGCGCCCGGAGAACGCGTCGCCCACGGCCCAGGTGCGGGAGGGCCGCGGCATGCGCTCGGACGGCTCGGCGAACTCCAGGCCCACGGGCAGGCCGAGGCGCTTGAGCTCACGGCGGGTCATCCGCAGGGCGGGCAGACCGGCCCTCGGCACCACGCGCGTGGACGGGCCCAGGACGCCGGCATGATGCGCCTCGACCACGCACAACAGCTGCAGCGGGGACTCCACCCACGCGACAGCCGACCCCTGTTCACCGGCGTGGCGCCGACCCTCGTTCTCCACGCGGCGTAATGAGACGTTCACGACGCGCTCACACTAGCGCGCGAACACGACATGAGCGGGAACTGGGGGTGAACAGACCCCAACGGGATCCGCGCGTTCACCTGCGAGAGCATGGTGCGCATGGATCTCATCACGTTGAACGACGGTGTCGTCATGCCGCGGCTGGGGCTCGGCGTGTGGCAGGTGAGCGACCGCGAGGCCGAAAGGGCCGTCCTCACCGCGATCGAGCACGGCTACCGCGGCGTCGACACCGCGAAGCTGTACCACAACGAGCGCGGGGTCGGCCGGGCCGTCCGCGCCTCGGGACTCCCCCGCGACGAGCTGTTCGTCACCACGAAGCTGTGGAACGACGAGCACGACTCCGACAAGGCGCTGCGGGCCTTCGACGCGAGCATGGACCGGCTCGGCCTCGACGTGCTGGACCTCTACCTGATCCACTGGCCGGCCCCCCGCCAGGGGAAGTACGTCCAGGCGTGGCGGGCCCTGGAGAAGCTGTACTTCGAGGGACGCGTGCGGGCGATCGGCGTGTCCAATTTCACGGTGGAGGCACTGCGGCGCCTGCTCGACGAGACCGACGTCGTGCCCGCCGTCAACCAGATCGAGCTGCACCCCTGGCTGCCGCAGCGTGAGCTGCGCGCCTTCCACGCCGAGCACGGCATCGCGACCGAGGCGTGGAGCCCGCTGGGCCAGGGCAGGGGTTTGCTCGACCTTCCCGTCCTGGCCGAGATCGGCGCCCGCCACGGGAAGACGGCGGCCCAGGTGGTGCTGCGCTGGCACCTCCAGCTCGGCAACGTGGTCATCCCGAAGTCGGTGACGCCGTCGCGGATCGCCGAGAACATCGACGTGTTCGACTTCGAGCTGAGCCCCGAGGAGATGGCGGCCGTCGACGCGCTCGACGCGGGACGCCGCCTCGGGCCGAACCCGGCGACCTTCGGATAAGAGGCCATCGGGAGCGTACGGCGCGTGTCGCCTCGAACACGGCGCGCACGTTTCCGCTGATGGGCCTGTGGCAAGGAAAAGGGCCATGCCCCTGCCGAAAGGATCCGGGCGACGGTGGCTCGCCCTCGCGCTCGCGCTCGTCGCGTGCCTCGCCCTCACCGGCGCGGCACGCGGCGCGCCGGACCCGCCGGGCCGCCCCAACATCGTGCTGATCCTGACCGACGACCTTGACACCTCCGATCTTCAGCACTTCCCCAACATCGCGAACCTGCTGGTCCGGCAGGGCGCCTCGTTCTCCCGTTTCTTCGTCACCAACCCCTGGTGCTGCCCGTCGCGCTCGTCGCTGCTGCGCTCCCAGTACGTCCACAGCCACCACGTGGAGAGCAACCGGGCGCCGACCGGCGGCTTCCCCAGGTTCCGGGGCATGGAGGGGTCGACCGTCGGCACCTGGATGCACGACGCCGGCTACCGCACCGGCCTCATGGGCAAGTACCTCAACCAGTACCCGAAGGGCGCGCCGCGGACGTACGTGCCGCCCGGCTGGGACGAGTGGGACGTCCCGGTGACGCGGCTCTACCAGGAGTACGGCTACGCCCTCAACGAGAACGGCGCGCTCCGCCAGTACGGCCACGCGCCCGGCGACTACCTGGAGGACGTGCTCAGCGCGAAGGCCGGCCAGTTCGTCTCCGGCCCCGGCCCCTTCTTCCTCTACCTGGCCCCCGTCGCGCCGCACCTGCCGGCCCACTACGCGCCCCGCCACGCCGACGCCTTCGCGGGCGAGCGCGCGCCGCGAACGGCCTCGTTCGACCAGGCCGACCTGTCGGCGGAGCCGCGGTGGCTACGCGAGCGGCCGCCGCTGTCGGCCAGGGAGACCGCCCGGATCGACCGCGTCCACCAGGACCGGCTCAGGGCGATGCTCGGCGTGGACGACATGGTCGGCGCGCTCGTCTCCGCGCTGGCGAGGGCGGGCCGGCTCGACGACACCTACATCTTCTTCACCTCCGACAACGGCTTCCACCTCGGGCAGCACCGGCTCCGGCCCGGCAAGACCACGCCGTTCGAGGAGGACATCCGGGTGCCGATGGTGGTGAGGGGGCCGGGCGTCGCGCCGGGCGCCACGCTGACCCCCCTCACCTCGACCGTCGACCTCGCGCCGACGTTCGCCGAGCTCGGCGGGGCCGCCGTGCCGTGGTGGGCGGAGGGACGCTCGCTGGTCCCGCTGCTGCGTGGCGCCGACGTCCCCTGGCGGGACGCGCTGCTGGTGGAGTTCTCCCACGCCGCCTACTCGCCGTCCTCGCCGCCCTCGTACGCCGTTCTGCGCACCGGCCGGTACGCCTACGTGCAGTACGCCACGGGCGAGCGGCAGCTGTACGACCTCTGGTTCGATCCGGCGGAGATGCACAACCTCGCGCCGGCCGCCGGCCCCGGGCTGCTGGCGCAGCTGTCGGCCCGGCTGGCGCTGCTGCGGATCTGCATGGGAGCGGGGTGCCGGATCGTGGACGGCCTGGGCGGTCTGGGCGCGTTCGGCGTGGAGGGCCCGCGGGTGCCTCCCCCGCGGACCCGATAGGGGGATTGCGGCCATCACCTCACCCGTGGTGGCCGCTCATCCTTTCCTCCCCGTATGTATTTGGGAGCGCTCCCAAGCCCGCTATGTCCGGTAATGTACGGTTCACCGGTCCTAACCACCCCCGGAGTAACAGTTAGGTTTCAGCATATTGACGCCCGCGTTGCTCATAGAGGACCCTTCGTGGGAGCGCTCCCAACAGTGCCCACGCACATTGAACACCCATCGATCACGGGCCGTGAAGTCGGGGACCGGCCTGGGATGCACCTCCCACGAGATTCGGGATACCACCTGAGAGGGGTCCGGAATGATTGACAACGCGCGCCGGGGCAGGATGCTGGCGATCGCCGCAGTGGCGACGCTGGCTCTCGGCGTTACCGCCGCCTGTAGCGGTTCGGGCGACAACGGCGGGACCTCTGCTTCGGGCGGGTCCTCGGCCGGGGCCGCCCCGATCACCATCACGGTGCAGACGTTCGGCGGCGGCAAGAACTTCGGCTACAAGGAGGCGGTCGACAAGTGGAACGCCTCCCACAACGACATCAAGATCAAGAATGACAACCTGACCGACCAGTTCGAGCAGGTCTACTGGCCGCAGATGATCCAGTGGCTGCAGTCCGGCGCGGGCGCCGGCGACGTCGTCGGCATCGACGAGGGCGGCATGGGCCTCGCCAAGGCGCACCCCGAGTGGTGGGCCGACCTGAGCGAGTACGGCCTGGACAGCCGCAAGTCCACCTACGCCGACTGGAAGTGGCAGAACGGCGTCACCGCCGACGGCAAGCTGTTCGGTCTCGGCACCGACATCGGCGGCATGAGCCTGTGCTACCGCCGCGACCTGTTCGAGAAGGCCGGGCTGCCCGGCGACCGCGACGAGGTCAGCAAGCTGTGGCCGACGTGGGACGACTTCGTCAAGGTCGGCGAGAAGTTCCAGGCGAAGGTCAAGGACACCAAGTTCGTCGACGGCACCAACACGCTCTACAACGTGGTCCTGGTGCAGGAGGCCGCCAAGAACGGCAACGTCTCCTACTTCGACACGAACAACAACCTGATCGTCGACAAGAACCCCGCGGTCAAGTCGGCCTACGACTTCGCGGTGAAGATCAGCCAGGACGGCCTCACGGCCAAGCTGCGCAACTTCACCGACGAGTGGAAGACCGGCATGAAGAAGTCGCAGTTCGCGACCCTCGGCTGCCCGTCCTGGATGCTCGGCGTGGTGAGCGGTGACGACGCCGCCGGTCCCGAGCTCAAGGGCAAGTGGGACGTCGCGGCGGTGCCGGGCGGCGGCGGCAACTGGGGCGGCTCCTGGCTCGCCGTTCCCAAGCAGTCGAAGCACCCCAAGGAGGCCGCGCAGGTCCTCGACTACCTGACCGGCAAGGACGCGCAGGTCAGCGTCTTCAACTACAGCGGCAACATGCCGAGCAACACCGAGGCTCAGCAGGACCCGGCGGTCCAGGGCGCGAAGAACGAGTACTTCAACAACGCCCCGGTCGGCGACATCTTCGCCAAGTCGGCCTCCGCGCTCCAGCCGGTCTTCCTCGGCATCAAGCACGCCCAGGTGAAGAACGCGGTCGAGTCGGTCATCTCGGCCCTCGACGACGGCTCGGTCCCGTACGCGCAGGCCTGGCAGAAGCTGGTCGACGACGCCGTGAAGGCTGCGGGCTGATCTCCACGCCCGACAGGTGAGCACCGGCCCGCCGCGGCGGCAACCCCGCCGGCGGGCCGGTCGCCTGCTTCCGCTGAAAGGTAACGCATGAGCCTGCACGTCGACGCGGGGCCGGCCGCCCGGACCCCCGCCCCTCCCCCGAGGAGGCACGGCCGCACACGCCCGACCCGGTCCTTCCTGTCGTGGATCGACCTCAAGGCGGCGCCGTACCTCCTCATCTCGCCGTACTACCTGCTCTTCCTGCTGTTCGGCATCTTCCCGCTGGGCTTCACGCTCTACTACTCGCTCTACAAGTACGACCTGACGGGCACGACCAAATGGACGGGGCTCGGCAACTACGCGGCCCTGCTGACCGACAGCGCGTTCTGGAACGCGGTCGTCAACACGCTCGGGATGTTCGTCATCGCCACCGTGCCGCAGATGCTGCTGGCGCTGCTGCTGGCGAACGCGCTGAACAAGCGCATCAGGGGCCGCTTGTTCGTCCGCCTGGGGGTGCTGCTCCCCCTCGTCACCTCGGTCGTCGCGGTCGCCGTGGTCTTCACCCAGCTGTACGGCCGCGACTGGGGCGTGATCAACTGGGTCCTCAGCTGGTTCGGGATCGACCCGGTCAGCTGGAAGACCGAGCGCCTCCCCTCCTGGCTGGCGATCTCCACCATGATCGACTGGCGGTGGACGGGCTACAACGCGATCATCTTCCTCGCCGGCATGCAGACCATCCCCCGGGACCTGTACGAGGCGGCGTCCATCGACGGCGCGTCCCGCAGGCGGCAGTTCTGGCAGATCACGGTGCCGATGCTGCGGCCCACCATGATCTTCGTGATCCTGAACTCCACCATCGGCGGCCTCACGCTCTTCTCCGAGCCCACCACGTTCTACGGCGGCAACGTCCACGGCGGCACGAACAGCCAGTTCCAGACCGTGTCGATGTTCATCGTCGAGCAGGGCTTCCGGGAGTTCGACTACGGCTACGCGTCCGCGGCCGCGTGGCTGCTGTTCCTGATGATCCTCATCGGATCGTTCATCAACTTCATGCTCATCCGCCGGATCGGGGGCAACAAGTGACCACGCTCTCCGCGCCCGCAGACACCAGAAGGCGCCGCGCGAAGTCCTCGGGCGGGGTGACCAACCTCTGGACGGCGACGCCGCTGACCAAGATCGTGATCGCCGTCACGCTCGTCGTGTCGGCGTTCCCGCTCTACTGGATGCTCGTCATCGCCTCCCGCACCAACCGCGAGGCCACCGACATCCCGCCGCCGTTCCTGCCGGGCGGCAACCTCGGGGCGAACATCCAGCGGGTGCTGTCCAACCCCGACGCGCACTACATGGCCGGCCTGACCAACTCGGTGCTCATCGCGTGCACGGTCACGCTCTCCGTCGTGCTGATCTCGACCTTCGCCGGGTTCGCGTTCGCGCGGCTGCGCTTCCGCGGCGGCCGGGTGCTCCTCCTGCTGGTCCTGGTCACGATGATGGTCCCGCTCCAGCAGATGGGCATCGTGCCGCTGTACCGCCTGATGGTCAGCCTGGAGTGGGTCGGCACGCTCAAGGCCGTCATCCTGCCGTACCTGCTGAACGGCTTCGGCGTCTTCCTCATGACGCAGTACACCGAGCAGGCCGTGCCGAACGAGCTCGTCGAGGCCGCGCGGGTCGACGGCGCCTCCACCCTGCGCATCTGGTGGAACGTCATCCTCCCGGCCGTGCGGCCGGGCATGGCGGTGCTGGGCATCAACACGTTCATGCTGACCTGGAACGACTTCCTGTGGCCGCTGATCGTGCTGACTCCGGACAACCCGACCGTCCAGGTCGCCATCAACTCTCTGAACGCGAAGTACGGCACGGACTACGTGCTGATCTTCAGCGGTACGGCGATGTCGATCCTCCCGCTCATCGTCGTTTTCGTCGTGTTCGGCCGACAGATCATCGGCGGACTCATGGAAGGTGCAGTCAAAGCGTGACAACGCACGGCACACGACCCGAGACAGAGATCCCGAGCCTGATGTTCCCCACGGGGTTCGTCTGGGGGGCCGCCACCTCCGCCTACCAGATCGAGGGCTCGATCACGGCGGACGGGCGGGGCACCTCCATCTGGGACTCCTTCTGCAGGCAGGCCGGCCGCATCGTCGAGGCGCACAACGCGGAGATCGCGATCGACCACTACAACCGGTACCGGGACGACGTGCGGCTCATGGCCGACCTCGGCCTGTCCGCCTACCGGTTCTCGGTCTCCTGGCCGCGGATCCAGCCGGACGGCTCGGGGTCGTACAACGCGAAGGGCCTCGACTTCTACAAGAGGCTCGTCGACGAGCTGCTCAGCTACGGCATCGACCCCTGGCTGACGCTCTACCACTGGGACCTGCCGCAGTCTCTCGAGGACGCGGGCGGGTGGCCCGCACGCGACACGTCGAAGCGCTTCGCCGACTTCGCCGCGACCGTCCACGCCGAACTGGCCGACCGGGTCAGGAACTGGAGCACGGTCAACGAGCCGTGGTGCGCGGCGTTCCTCGGGTACGCGTCGGGTGAGCACGCCCCCGGGCGGCGCGAGCCGGAGGCCGCCCTGCGAGCGGCCCACCACCTGAACCTCGCGCACGGCCTCGCCGTCCAGGCGATGCGGGCGCAGAGCGCGGACTCGCAGATCGGCGGGTGCGTGAACCTCTACGCGATCTCCCCCGCCACCGGCAGCGAGGCCGACAGGGACGCGGCCCGCCGGATCGACGGCCTGCAGAACCGGTTCTTCCTCGACGCCCTGCTCAAGGGCGCCTACCCGGAGGACGTGCTGGAGGACCTGGGCCACATCTCCGACCTCGCGTTCATCCAGGACGGCGACCTGGCCACGATCGCCTCGCCGATCGACATGCTGCTGGTCAACTACTACAGCCGCTTCACGGTGTCCGGCGCGCCGGGGGGAGCGGCGTCGGCGGCGGCGGCGCCGACCGACTCGGGGTCGCCCTGGGTCGGCAGCGAGCACGTCGGCTTCGTCAACGGCGGCCGCCCGGTCACCGCGATGGGCTGGGAGATCGACGACGCCGGCCTGTTCGAGGTGCTGACGCGGCTGGCCGACGAGTACCCCCGGATCCCGCTCTACATCTCCGAGAACGGCGCGGCCTTCGACGACGCGCTCGGTGAGGACGGCACGATCCACGACCCCCAGCGCCGGGACTACATTGAGGCGCACCTGCGCATCTGCCACGCGGCCATCGAGGCGGGCGTCCCGCTTCAGGGGTACTTCGCCTGGTCCCTGATGGACAATTTCGAATGGGCCTGGGGGTACGGCAAGCGGTTCGGCCTGGTCTACGTCGACTACGAGAGCCAGGTGCGGACGCTGAAGTCGAGCGCTCTGTGGTACGCCGACACCATCAGACACGGCGGGCTGCTGGGTCGGGCACAATAAGCGCAGACGCGATAAGGGGGCAGTATAGATGAACGGGGACCGCCGCTCCGGGGGACGTCCGACCTTGGAGGCGGTCGCCGCCCGAGCCGGCGTCGGCCGCGGCACCGTCTCACGCGTGATCAACGGGTCGCCGAAGGTCAGCGACCGGGCCCGCGACGCGGTGCTGCTGGCCATCCAGGAACTGGGCTACGTGCCCAACCGGGCGGCGCGGACCCTCGTGACGAACCGGACCGACACCATCGCGCTGGTGGTCTCGGAGTCCGAGCAGCGCGTGTTCGACGAGCCGTACTTCGCGGGGCTGATCCGCGGCATCGGCTCCGCGCTGTCCGAGACCGGCCTCCAGCTCATCCTGACGATGGCGCAGAACCGGCTCGAGCACGAGCGCCTGGAGGAGTACCTGACCGGGCAGCACGTGGACGGGGTCCTGCTGACCTCGGTCCACGGCGCCGATCCCCTGCCCGGGCAGCTGGAGGAGATGGGCGTGCCGACCGTGCTCGGTGGCCGGCCCGTCGGGCTCAACCCGTACAGCTACGTCGACATGGACAACCGGGCCGGCGCCCGGCAGGCGGTCAAGTACCTGGTCTCCAAGGGCAGGACGCAGATCGCCACCATCGCCGGTCCGCAGGACATGGGCGTGGGTGTCGACCGTCTGGCCGGATACCGCGACGCGCTGCTCGCGACCGGCATGACCGAGCTGGTGGCCTACGGGGACTTCTCCGAGGAGAGCGGCTCGGCGGCCATGCGCGAGCTGCTGCAGCGCCACCCCGGCCTGGACGCGGTGTTCACGGCCTCAGACCCGATGGCGGTCGGGGCGCTGCGCGTGCTCAAGGAGAAGGGCAAGGTCGTCCCCGACGACGTGGCCATCATCGGGTTCGAGGACTCGAAGGTGGCCCTGCACACCGACCCGCCGCTCACCAGCGTGCACCAGCCCACCGAGGCCATGGGCCGGCAGATGGTGCAGCTGCTGATCGCCCGCATCAACGGCGAGCCGCTGGAGCAGCCGGTCGTCATCCTCGACACGCACCTGGTGATCCGCGCCTCGGCCTGAGGCCCGCAGGCCCGGAGGGCTCCCGCGCGTTCCCGCGCGGGAGCCCTCGCCGTCTCCCCAGGACGCGTCAGGCGAGCGCCCGCTCCACCACGGTCCGCTCCAGGGCGGGGAGGAACGCGTCGAGGTCGATCGGGGCCACGTACCGGGTGTCCGCGGTGACCATGACCCGGAGCCGGTCCGGCTCGCCCGTCACGTGCACGCAGAAGCGGCAGTTGAGGTCGTCGAGCCCGTCCTCCGGCGCCTCCTCCGTCAGCGGCAGGGCCGCGCGGATCTCACCGGCGTCCGGCGGCGGGCCGGCGGGGGTCACGCCCTCGGCGGGCCGCTGGTCGTTGAAGCAGCACAGCGGGTCGGCCCCGGCGAGCGTGCGGTTCAGCTCGGCCTGGTCGTAGTAGGCGTGGCGGTAGGCGCGCAGGGCCGCCGAGCGGGCCGCGTCCATCGGGTCGCCGTCGCCGGGCTCGTCGAGGACGAACAGCCCGAGCTGCGCGAGTGAGGTCACCAGGTCCCGGTCCTCGGCCCGGAACCGGTTGTTGACCAGCGGCGTCATCGCGGCGACCGGCCTGCCGGCGATCCGGCCCGCCCCGGCGCAGGCCCCGGCCAGCAGCACGGTCGAGGTGCTCACGCCGTACCGGCCGGCGAGCAGGCGGCTCGCCCGGTCGAGGGCCGGCGAGACGAGGACGGCCCGCCGGTAGCGCGGCGACCCGGCCTCCGCTCCGGTCCCCTCGCGAGGCCTGCCGAAGATCGGGCCGCCGAGCGCGTCGAGGCGCTCCCGCCAGAACTCCAGGGCCCGGTCGCCGCGCGCCTTGTCGGCCGTGCCCTGCCGCGCCACCAGGTCCCGCAGCTGTCCCGGCGCACCGGACAGCGTGCCGCGCAGCAGCGCGAGCCGCAGGTCCCGGGCGACGACGTCGCCCGCGTACCCGTCGGCCGCGACGTGGCAGAAGACCAGCACGACGTGCCGGACGGCGCCGTCGCGGACGGTCATGCCCGCGCGCAGCGGCCAGTCCGCGGCCGGGTCGAACCGGTCAGCCGCCAGCCGCTCGGCCAGCTCGGCGGGGGTCTCCACGGACTCGTCCGCCACCTCGACCGGTATGCCGCCGGACCCGCCGATCACCTGGTACGGCTCGCCGCCGCCGTCGGCCCGCACCCGCGTGCGCAGCGAGTCGTGCCGCTCGACCACCATGGCGACGGCCCGGGCCACCGTCTCGGGGGGCGGGGACCCCGCGCCCCTCGGCACCGGGACGACGCGGGTGAAGTTGAAGTAGTGGTCGCCGGCCGCCCCGACCAGGCGCATGGCACCCCAGATCGACCGCTGCCCCCACGCGAGCGCCCCCGTCCACTCGGGGGCGTCCGCGCGGAAGGGCACCGGGGTCACCGGCGGATCCGTTCGCCGACGTAGCGCGCCAGATCGTCGAGCCCCGCGAGGTGGTCGACGTACCCGGCGAGGTCGATCTCCACGCCGAACTCGTCCTCGATCGCGTCGATCAGCCGGAGCTGGGCCAGCGAGGTGACGCCGAGGGCGGCCAGCGAGCAGTCGGCCGCGGAGATCTCCGCCGCCGTGATCTCGCCGTCGCACGCCTCGGAGATCATGACCGCCAGCCGCGCGGAGAGATCGGCCTGTGTCGTCATCACGCCTCCTGGGGTTCGCCGGTCGTCCGGGCCGCGCCGGCGACCGTCGGGGTGGTGGAGAACGCGCCGATCGGCCGATCGACGCCGAAGTTCCTGCGGGCCCCGGCGGCCCGCGCCGCCGGGACGAACGGGTGCGGGCCCGGCGCGGTCATCCGCCCTGCCTGAGGCTGCGGGGGCGCATGTCCGTCCACACCTCCTCGATGTGGCCGAGACACTGCTCCCGGGTGCCGTCGAACCCCTCCGGACGCCAGCCGTCGGGCACGGGCCGGTCGGCGGGCCAGAGGGAGTACTGGTCCTCGTCGTTCACCACGACGCGGTAGGTGCTCATGCTGTCTCCTTCTCGGGGGCGGGGACGGCGGCCGCCGCGACGGGGGTGCGGGCGCGGAGCGTCTCCACCCCCACGAGGTCGTCGGGCAGCGCGTCGGGCATCTCGTCGTCGAAGCGGGCGAGCACCGGGACGCGCATCGCGACCAGCGCGGTCGCGGCCATCCCGAGGGCGAGGCACACGTACAGGAAGCCGATCCCGCGGCCGGGGCCGGTGCCGATGACCAGGCCGACCGTGCCCGCCAGCGGACCGCCGCGCGCGAGCAGCGGCTCCAGCACCGCGGCGCCGTACGGCGCGACCAGGCCGAAGCCGATCGGCAGCGTCGACCAGGCGATCAGCGTGTTGAGCGCGATCACCCGGCCGTGGAACCGCTGGGGCACCTTGACCTGGATGATCGTCGCGTAGACGCCGTTCAGCAACGTCAGCCCGAGCGACATGCCGAACGAGCCGAACGCGACCAGCGCGAGGTTCGCCCGCAGGCCGGTGACGAGGCAGAACAGCGCCAGGACCAGCGTGCTCACCAGCACGCCGCGCAGACGACGGCGCCGCGGGCCGCCCCACACGGTCATCGCGAGCCCGCCGAGGAAGACGCCGGCGCCGCCCGCGAAGGCGACCCGCCCGACGTCCGCCAGCGTCGCCTGGGCCAGGACGAGCGGGGACAGCATGAGGAACAGCGGCGACAGGAAGACGTTCAGCACCGCGAAGTAGACGAGCATGCCGCGGAACGGCCGCCGGCCCCAGACGAGCCGGAAACCGCCCTTGATCTCGTCGAGGACCGACTCCCTGCGCCGCCAGGCCATCGCCGCGGGGAAGCGGACCAGCAGCACGCTCAGGAACGCGACGGTGTAGCTGGCCACGTCGAAGGCGAGGATGCCCTGCAGCCCGATCGCCGCCATCAGCCCGACCGCGACGAGCGGCACCGCGAGCTGGGCGACGCCGAACGCCATCTGCACGACGCCGTTCGCGTGGCCGAGGTAGCGCTTGGGGACGAGCTGCGGGACGGCCGAGCCGTACGCGAGCCGCTGGAACGTGAGCGCGACCGACAGACAGGCGAGCAGCGGGTAGATGTGCCAGACCTGGAGGTTTCCCGTCCACAACAGCAGGCCGAGCGCGAGCTGGGTGAGCCCGGCCGCGCCGTCGCCCGCGAGCATCACGCGCCGCCGGTCGTACCGGTCGACGATCGCCCCGGCCAGCGGGGACACCAGCATGCCGGGGACGAGGCCGATCACGGCGAACAGCGCGAAGTTCGCCAGCGAGCCGGTGGTGAGGTAGATCCAGACGGGCACGGCGAACTCGGTGAGCGCCGACCCGGTGATGGAGACGAGCTGGCCGGCCGCGACCAGGAGGAAGCGCCGCATGCTCGGCCGCGGCCCGCCCGGCACGGCGCGGTCCAAGCCGCGCGAAGCGGCGGGGTCCCCTTCGCCCGGCACGGCGCGGTCCAAGCCGCGCGAAGCGGCGGGGTCCCCTTCGCCCGGCGCGGCGAGGTCCGGGCCGGCGGACGCGGCGAGGTCCGGGCCGGCGGACGCGGCCGGGTCCAGGCCGGCCTGCGCGGGGTGGCCCGGGCCCGGCGGCGTGTCCGGGGCGGATCGGGACCCGCTCTCCGGCACCCCGACCGGCCCCGCCTGCGGCACCGCCTCCGGGGCGGCCGCGGCGCTCTCGGACGCGCCGTCCGGCTCCGGCCGGGAGAGGGCCTGCGACGCCGGCTCCTCGGCGGGACCGAGGCGGGAGACGCCCTGGAGCCACCAGGTCGCGTCCTCGCGCCGTTCGAAACGCCCCGTGTCCCCCGACCGGATCGCGGGGTGGAGTTCGGTGACGATCCGGGCCAGCTCCTCCGCCCGATATTTCATGAAGAAGTGGCCGGCCTCGTCGAGCACGGCGGCGGCGGCCACGTCGGTGATGCGGTGCCACTCGCGGTACCGCTCCTGGTAGAACTCCGTCGCCGGGTCCCGCTCGCCCGCGACCGCGATGACCGGGGCGCGCAGCCGCTCGGCCCGCTCCTCGAACAGGCGCGTGAAGTACCGCTCGGCCTGCTTGGTGCCCTCCCGCCGGTTGCGGACGATCAGCTTCAGCTGCTCGGGGTCGAACTCGTCGGCGTCGAGCCCGGCGGCGGTGAGCGCGTTGACCATCGCCTGGTCGCCGCGGAGCCGGTCCATCCAGTCGGCCAGCCGGGCCATGCCTCCCCGGGGACGGGCGAAGGGGAAGATGCCGCCGAGGTACACGGCCTCCACCTCGCGCCCGGCCGCCTCCAGCCGGCGGGCGATCTCGGCGGAGATCATCACGCCCAGCCCGCAGTGTCCGTACAGGACGAGCGGGCCGCGGACGTTCTCCAGGATCTCCCCGACGCAGCGCTCGGCCAGCTCCTCGAGCGGGATGGCCTCCTCCCCCAGCTCGTGACCGGGGACGGCGATCGAGTACAGCGCCCAGTCGTCCGGCAGCACGTCGGCCAGCGGCTTGTAGATGAGGGCGTTGCCCCCGCCGTACGGCGCGCAGACGACGGTGCCCCTCGTGACGGCGCGGGCGGGAGTGAGGCGGTGCAGGAGGAAGGCGCCGCCCACGGGCTCCCCGGCCTCGAGGAGCCGGGCCAGCTCGCGGACGGTCCGGTGGCGGAACAGGTCCATGACCGTCACCGGCCGGTCGGGCACCAGCTTCCGCAGCCGGGCGACGACGCGCATGGCGAGCAGGGAGTGCCCGCCGGAGTCGAAGAAGTCGTCGAGCGCCCCGACGCGCTCCACGTCCAGCACCTCGGCCCAGATCTCGGCGACCGCCCGTTCGAGGTCCGTCCCCGGCTCGGCGTAGTCCTCGGCGGAGGGGGCGGCGGCGCCGGGGTCGGGGAGCGCCGCCCGGTCGACCTTGCCGTGGGACTTCAGCGGCAGCCGATCGAGCCGGACGAACCGGGCGGGGATCATGTACTCGGGCAGCCGTTCCCGCAGCAGGGAGCGGAGCTCCGCGTCGGCGGGCACGTCCCCGGTCAGGTACGCGACCAGCCGGTCTCCCCGGAGGACGGCCGCGGCCTGGGCGACCCCGGGCAGGTCGGCCAGGACGGCCTCGACCTCCCCGAGCTCCACCCGGTAGCCCCGGATCTTCACCTGCAGGTCGCGGCGGCCGAGGAACTGCAGCTCGCCGGACGGCAGCCATCGGGCGAGGTCGCCGGTGCGGTACATGCGGCCGCCCGGCTCGCCGTACGGGTCGGGGAGGAACCGGTCGGCCGTCAGCCCGGGGCGGCCGAGGTAGCCGCGGGCCAGCCGGTCCCCGCCCAGGTGGATCTCGCCGGGGACGCCGGGGGGCACCGGCCGCAGCGCCTCGTCCAGGACGTACACCCGGGCGCCGGGGAGCGGCCGGCCGATCGGCAGCGTCGCCCCGCGGACGTCCTCGTCAGGCGCGGCCGGGTCGACGGCGAACGTGGTGACCCCGACGGTCGCCTCGGTCGGGCCGTAGTGGTTGGCCACCGCGCAGCCGCCGAGGGCCGCGAGGTCGCGCGCCCACTCCCAGCCGGAGGCCTCGCCGCCGAGGAGCAGCAGACGGCGCGGCAGCAGGGCGCGCGGGTCCGACTCGGCGAGCAGCGCCGCGAGGTGCGACGGCGTGATCTTGAGGACGTCGACGTCGCGGAGCAGCGCGGCAAGGTCGGGCGCGGAGGTCCGCGACGGGACGAGGCGCAGCCGGCCGCCGGTCATCAGCGACAAATAGAAGATCGTGACGCCGAAGTCGAACGCGAGCGACTGCAGCAGCGCGAACGTGCCGCCGTCCGGCACCGAGAACCGCTCCCGGACGCCCGTCAGGTACGTCACGACCTCGCGGTGCTGGACGGCCACGCCCTTCGGCCGGCCGGTCGTGCCGGAGGTGTAGATGACGTAGGCGAGGTTCTCCGGCCGCACGCCGGGATCGCCGTACGTCCCGCCGCCCTCCTCGCCGGGCCCGACGACCGTCAGGTCCCGGGTGAACGGCAGTCCGCCGGCCAGGTCCGGCGTGGTCACCACGACGCGCGCGCCCGCGTCGGCCACCATGTACGCCAGCCGCTCCTCGGGCTGCTCGGGGTCGAGCGGCAGGTAGGCGGCGCCGGCCCGCAGCACGCCGAGCACGGCCTGTGCCAGCTCGGCCGACTGCTCCAGGCAGACGGCGACCCGGTCGTCCGGGCGGACGCCGAGGTCGCGCAGCCGCCCGGCCAGCGCGGCGGAGGCGGCGTCCAGCTCGCCGTACGTCATCGAGCGGTCGCCGCAGACGACGGCGACGTCGCCGGGCCGGGCCGCGGCCTGGACGGCGAGGAGGTCGTGGAGCAGCGCGGGAGGAGGCGCGGCGCCCGCCCCACTCGCGTCCGGAGCCACGGCGGGCGGGACGGCGAGGGCCAGCGCCTCGCGCTCCTCCTCCGGCGACAGCAGGCGGAGCCGGGAGACCGGCGCGGCCGGGTCGGCGACGGCCGCGCGCAGCAGCCGTTCGAGGTGCCCCGCCATCCGGCCGACCGTCTCGGGGAGGAACAGCGCCGTTCGGTAGACGAACGCGCCGCGCAGCCCGTCCGGCGTCTCGGCGAGGTACAGCGCCAGGTCGAACCGGGTCACCGAGGTCGCGAAGGGGAACCCCGACACCGAGGGGTCGCGCCTGCCGTCGTAGTTCTGCAGCGAGAACAGCACCTGGAAGACCGGCGAGCGGCTCACGTCCCGCTCGACCCCGAGCTCGTTGACGAGCTGGTCGAACGGCAGCTCCTGGTGGGCGTACGCGTCGAGCGCGCCGTCCCTGGTCCGGCCGAGCAGCTCGGCGAAGGACGGGTCGCCCGCGAGCCGGGCGCGCATCGGCAGCGTGTTGACGAACAGCCCGACCAGGTTCTCCAGCTCGGGGAACGCCCGGCCGCTGACCGGGGAGCCGACGGCGAAGTCGGTCTGCCCGCTGTAGCGGTGCAGCAGCGTCTGGAACGCCGCCAGCAGGACCATGTACGTCGTGGCGCCCTGGGACGCCGCGAGCGCCGCCACCGCGCGGCTGAGGTCCGCGTCGAGGTCGAACGCGAGGCCGGCGCCCGCGACGTCCTGCTCGGCGGGCCGCGGCCGGTCGCCCGGCAGCTCCAGCGGCTCGACCCCCGAGAGGGTCTCGCGCCAGTAGGCGACGTCGCGCTCGTACGCCGGTCCGGTGGCCCGCTCCCGGTGCCAGACCGCGTAGTCGCCGTACTGCACCGGCAGCTCGGGCAGTGCGACGGGCGCGCCCGACAGGTGCGCGTCGTGCAGGGCGAGCAGTTCCCTGAGCAGGATCTCGCACGACCAGCCGTCGACGACCGTGTGGTGCGCCGTGATCGCGAGCACGTGGTCGGCGTCGCCGAGCCGTACGGCGAGCACCCGGATCAGGGGGCCGGCGGCGAGGTCGAAGGGGCGGGCGATCTCCTCCTGGACGGCCTGCCGCGCCCAGGCCTCCCGCCCGGCGGCGTCCGCGCCCTCCGCCTCCACGACGCGCAGCCCGAACGCCGGCTTGGGGTCCACGACGACCTCGGGCCGCCCGTCGTCGGTGGTGACGAAGCGCATCCGCAGGCTCTCGTGGCGGGCGACCGTCCCCCGCAGCGCCTCCGTGAGCGCGCCGCCGTCGATGGGCCGGGTCACGCGGACCGACAGCGGCACGACGTACGCGGCGGTGCCGGGCAGGTACTGCTCCAGGAACCACAGGCGCTCCTGCGCGTGCGACAGCGGCGGGACCACGCCCGCGGGCCGCGGCGTGACGGCGCTCACCGTGGTGCGGCGGCGCAGCCGCTGCGCCAGCAGCGCCCGCTTCGCCGACGACAGCGGCAGGGCCGCCTCCTGGGCTGTCCCCTGGGCTGTCCCTTGGGCGTCGTCCACCGTCTCCGGCGTCTCGGCACGCGTGCCGGTCATCGTTCCTCCATCCGCTCAAGCAGCAGCCGGGCGTCCTCGTCGCTGATCCCCTCGAGCTCCGCCACGAGCAGGTCCTCGACGGCGGCGCCGAGGTCGGCCACCGTGCGGCGGGCGAACAGCGTGCGGATCGGGATGTCCACCTCGGCCAGCGCCCGCAGCCGCGCGGCCACCCGGACGGCCAGCAGCGAGTGGCCGCCGAGGTGGAAGAAGTCGTCGAACGCGCCGATGCGCCCGACTCCGAGCACCTCCGCCCACACGTCGGCGACCAGCGCCTCCGCGTCGGACCTCGGCGCGACGTACTCCCGCTCGCGCTCGGGCTCCGGCTCGGGCAGGGCGCGGCGGTCGACCTTGCCCCCGGCCGTCCGCGGCAGGGCGTCCAGCCGCACGAACACGTCCGGCACCATGTACGGCGGCAGGGCGACGGCCAGGTGCGCCCGCAGTTCCTCGGCCGTCGCGGAGCCGGCGACATAGCCGGCCAGG
Organism: Microbispora sp. ATCC PTA-5024; assembly: GCF_000511135.2. NCBI lineage: Bacteria > Bacillati > Actinomycetota > Actinomycetes > Streptosporangiales > Streptosporangiaceae > Microbispora > Microbispora sp. ATCC PTA-5024. Next base: position 967,187 of record NZ_KI866522.1, read on the forward strand.
ATCTCCCCGGCCGCGGCGACGGCCGCCTCCGTCACGCCGGGATGGGCCAGCAGCCGGGCCTCGACCTCGCCGGGCTCGATCCGGTGACCCCGCACCTTGACCTGGTCGTCGAGCCGCCCCAGGAACTCCAGCCGGCCGTCGGCCCGCCAGCGGACCCGGTCGCCCGTGCGGTACAGCCGCCCGCCCGGCTCGCCGTACGGGTCGGGGACGAACCGGTCGGCCGTCAGCCCGGGCCGGCCGGCGTACCCGCGGGCCACCCCCGCGCCGCCGATATGCAGGTCGCCGGGGGCGCCCGGCGGGGCCGGCCGTCCGTACCGGTCGAGCACGTGGACCGAGGTGGCCGCGATCGGCCGTCCGATGGGGGGCCGTTCCCCGCCGCCCAGGTCGTCCAGGTCGTCGGCGGTGGCGATGACGGTCGTCTCGGTCGGGCCGTAGGTGTTCACGACCCGGACGCGGCCGCCGAACCGGGCCCGCCACCGGGCCAGCGGCTCGGCCGCGGCCTGCTCGCCGCCGATGACGACGAGCCGCAGCGACTCGGGCCAGACGATCTCGCCGGCCAGGTCCGCGAGCCGCTGCCAGTACGCCGTGGGCAGGTCGAGCACGGTGACGCCCGCGTCCGCGGCCAGGAGGTCGGGCAGCGTGACGGCGCCGCCGGGCAGCAGGACCACGGTCGCCCCGGCCGCGAGGGCGGGGAAGATCTCCTCGGCGTGGGTGTCGAAGCTCGGCGAGGCGAACTGGACGATCCGGTCGCCCGGGCCCAGGCCGTACGCCTCGCGCATCCAGGCCACCCGGGCTCCGAGCCCGCCGTGCTCCACGACGACGCCCTTCGGCTCGCCGGTCGAGCCGGAGGTGTGCATCACGTACGCGGCGTCCCGCGGCAGGGGCTCCCGTGGAGCCGCGGGTTCTCCCGGACCGGGGTCCGCGGCCGGGCCGACGACCGGGATCGACGCCGGCAGCGGCGCGTCCGGACCGGCCACGACGACGGTGGCGCCTCCGTCCGCGAGGAGCCGGGCCAGCCGCTCCGCGGGGTAGGCGGGGTCGAGCGGCAGGTACGCGGCCCCGGCGTGCCAGGCGGCCAGCATGGCGGCCACCCGGTCGGGGACCGGGCCGAGGCAGACGCCGACCACCCGGTGGCCCGTGAGCCGGGCGGCCAGCGCCCTGGCCCTGCGGTCCAGCTCGGCGTACGTCACGCGCTCGTCGCCGCACTCCACGGCGACGGCGCCGGGGGCGCGGGCGACGGTCCGCGCGACCATGCCGGGCACCGTCTGCCGATCCGGCAGGGCGGGACCCCGCGACCAGGCGCGCAGCCGGGCCTCGTCGGCCTCGGTCAGCGCCGGGAGCGCGGAGATCGGGACGTCCGGCCGCAGCGACTCCAGCAGCAGGGCGAACCGGGCGGCCATCGCCTCGATCGTCGCCGGGGCGAGCACGGCGGTGTCGTAGCCGAAGGTCAGGCTGATGCCGTCCGGATCCCGCCAGGCCTCCAGCATCAGGCCGAACTTCGCCTGGGCGAAGCCCGCGGGGAAGAACTCGGCGTCGAGCCCGGCGAAGGACGGGCGCGGCCCGGCGTCCTGGCTGTGCAGCACGAACATCGTCTGGAACAGCGGCGTCCTGCCCGTGTCGCGCTCGACCTTCAGGTCCGCCAGCAGCGCCTCGAACGGGATCTCCTGGTGCGCGAACGCGTCCAGGACCGACTCCCGCGTGCGGCGCAGCAGGTCGCGGACGGTGGGGTCGCCGTCGAGCCCGGCCCGCAGGACGAGCGTGCTGGTGAGGTAGCCGATGAGCGGATCGGTCTCGGGGATCTCCCGGCCGGCGGTGGGCGACCCGACCGCGAAGTCCGTCTGCCCGGAGTGGGCGGCGAGCAGGACCTGGTAGGCGGCGAGCAGCACCATGAAGAGCGTGGCGCCCTCCTCGCGGCCCACGGCCTCCAGCCGGTCGGCGAGGTCCGCCGGCAGCCGCAGGCCGTGGAAGGCGCCCCCCTCCGCCGCCCCGGCTCCGGCGTCCGCAGGGAGGTCGAGCGGGGGCACCCCCGCCAGCCTCTCCCGCCAGTACGCCAGGGCCTCGCCCGCCGGGGCCGAGCGCTGCCACAGCGCCACGTCGCCGTACTGCACGGGCAGCGGCGCGAGGCCGGGCTCCCCGGCGTACAGGGCGGCGAGGTCGTCGAACAGGACGTTGAGCGACCAGCCGTCGCCCGCGATGTGGTGCAGCACGACGCACAGGACGTGGTCGTCGGCACCCAGTCGCACGACCGCCGCCCGCAGCGGCAGGGCGGCGGCGAGGTCGAAGGGCGCGTTCACCCGCTCGGCGACGAGCCGCTCGGCCTCCGCCGGCGATCCCGCCTCCAGCCACTCGACGTCCCACGACGCGGGGGCGGGCTCCACGACCGCCAGCGGGCGGCCCTGGTCGTCCGGGTACCGGGTGCGCAGGACCTCGTGCCGGTCCGTCAGCGCGGCCAGCGCCCGCGCGAGAGCGTCCCGGTCGAGCGGACCGCGGAGGCGGCGGACCACGAACATGTTGTACGACGCGTCCCGGGGGTCGAGCCGGTGGAGGAACCACAGCCGTTCCTGGGCCGCCGACAGCGGGGGCGCGGTCCCCTCGGGCCGGCGCGGGACGGCGACCGGCGGGGCGTCGCCCGGCCCGTCGCCGGAGTCCGGGTGCGCCTCCAGGGCCCGGGCGAGGCCCGCGACGTCCGGGTGGGCGAACAGCTCGCGCACCGGCACCCGCCCGCCGAGCCGGGCGACGACCCGGGTCGCGAGCAGCGAGTGGCCGCCGAGCGCGAAGAAGTCGTCCTCGGCGGAGACCTCGGAGACCTCGCCCAGGCCGAGGACCTCGGCGAACACCTCCGCCACGCGGCGCTCGGCCGCCGTCGCGGGGGGACGGCCCTCCCGCGTGAGCCGACGCTCGGGCGCGGGCAGCGCCCTGCGGTCCACCTTGCCGTTCGGGGTGAGCGGCAGGGCGTCCATCGGCACGAACACCGCGGGCACCATCGAGGCGGGCAGGCGCGCGGCCAGGTCGTCGCGGTCCGCCTCCCCCACCACGTACGCCACCAGCCGCTCGTCGTGCACGGCCACGACGGCCTGCCGGACGGACGGCTGCGCCTCCAGGGCCGCCTCGATCTCGCCGGGTTCGATGCGGTGGCCGCGCAGCTTGACCTGGTTGTCGGCCCGTCCGAGGTAGTCGAGCGTGCCGTCGGGCCGCGCCCTGACGACGTCGCCGGTGCGGTAGAGCCGGCCGCCCGGCGCGCCGTACGGGTCGGGGGCGAACCGCTCGGCCGTGAGGGCCGGACGCCCGAGGTAGCCGGCGGCCACGCCGAGGCCGCCGATCACCAGCTCCCCCGGCACGCCGAGCGGGACCAGCTCGAGGGCCTCGTCGACCACGTAGACCTGGGTGTTGCCGATCGGCCGCCCGATCGAGACCCCTCGCGGCCCGGCGGGCACCTCCCAGGCGGTGGACCAGATGGTGGTCTCGGTCGGCCCGTACATGTTGAGCAGGCGGGCGACGCGGGCGCGCAGGTCGCGGGCGAGGGCCGGCGGGAGCGCCTCGCCGCCGACCAGCGCGGTGACGCGGCGCAGCGCCGCCCCCGTTTCGGGCGCGCGGTCCGCGGAGGCC
>NZ_KI866522.1:971164-975668 GCF_000511135.2 Microbispora sp. ATCC PTA-5024
GGGAGCGCCTCGCCGCCGACCAGCGCGGTGACGCGGCGCAGCGCCGCCCCCGTTTCGGGCGCGCGGTCCGCGGAGGCCGCGTCGAGGAGAATCCGCCAGCCGGACGGGGTGGCCTGGACGTGGGTGACCCCGCTGCGCGCGATCAGCCGGGCCAGCGCGTCGCCGTCGCGGGCGGCCTCCCGGTCCGCGACGACGATCCGGCCTCCCGTCGTCAGCGGCAGGTAGAGCTCCAGCCCGGAGATGTCGAACGACAACGAGGTCAGCGACAGCCACACGTCGCCGGGACCCGCGCCGAGCAGGCTCTCCATCGCGGTCAGGAAGTTCAGCAGCGCCCGGTGGGGCACCACCACGCCCTTCGGGCGGCCGGTCGACCCCGAGGTGTAGAGGACGTACGCCGGGTCGTCGGGGCCGGGGGCGGCGAGCGGCACGGCGGGACGGTCGCCGGAACGGTCGAGGGAGATCACCCGCACGTCGTGGGGCACCTCGCCGAGCACCTCGTCCAGTACGGCGGGCGGCACGGCGGGGTCCACGAGCAGGTGGCGGGCGCCGGAGTCGGCGAGCAGCAGCGACAGCCGGGCCCGGGGGTAGCCGGGGTCGAGCGGCAGGTAGGCGGCCCCGGAGCGCATGACCCCGAGCAGGCCGGCCACGGTCGCGGGCGAGCGCTCGGCCAGCACCGCCACCACCGACCCCGGCCCGGCGCCCTCCGCCGCGAGCCGGCGGGCGATCCGGGCCGACGCCTCACCGAGCTCCGCGTAGGTGACCCGGCCGGGGGCCGTCCCCTCCTGGACCGCCACGGCGTGCGGCGCCCGGCGCGCCCACCCGTCGACCAGGTCGAGCAGGGTGGCCGCGGCGGGCAGCGGGAGGGCGGTGTCGTTCCGCTCCCGGACCAGCAGGTCGCGCTCGGGTCCGTCCACCGGCAGCAGCCGCGACAACGGGGTGAGCGGGTCGGCGACCGCCGCCTCCAGCACGCGCAGCAGGGCGCGGCCGTAGCCGGCGACCGTCTCGGCGTCGAACAGGTCGGTGTTGTAGGTGAGCACGAGGCGACGCTCGTCGCCCTCGCCGAAGACGCCGAGCATGAGGTCGGTCTGCACCTGGCGGTACTCGGCGTCGACGAGCTCCACCTCCACCTCGGGCAGGGGGATCAGCGGCTCGCCCATCTCGTTCAGGACGAACAGCGTCTGGAACAGCGGGGTCCTGCTGAGGTCGCGGCCGACCTCGACCTCGGTCAGGATCCGTTCGAACGGCACGTGCCTGTGCTGGTAGGCGCGCAGGGTGGTCGAGCGCGCCCGGCGGAGCATCTCCCGGAAGGAGGGGTCGCCCGACAGGTCGCCGCGCAGCACGAGCGTGCCGGCGAACAGTCCGATGAGCCGCTCGTGCTCCACCTGGTCGCGGCCCGCTGTGGCGGCGCCGACGCACAGGTCGTCCTGGCCGGAGTAGCGGGCCAGCACGGCCTGGTACGCCGCGAGGAACACCATGAACAGGGTGCACCGCTCGCGACCGGCGAACCGCCGCAGCTCGGCCGTGAGAGCCGGGGGCAGCGGGAGCGTGTGGTCGTCGCCCGCGGTCGTGCGGACGGCCGGGCGTGGCCGGTCGGCCGGGAGTTCGAGCACGGGAGCGCCGGACAGATTGGCGCGCCAGTAGTCCAGCGAGGCCGGGTCGGGCTCGGCCCGCTCGGCGGCGACGTCGAGGAAGCGCGCGGCCAGCGGGGGAAGCGGCGACGGCTTGCCCTCCGTGTGGGCCGTGTAGAGGGCTCCCACCTCGTCGAGGAACACCTTCAGCGACCAGCCGTCGCAGACGATGTGGTGGAAGACGAGGCACAGCACGTGCTCGCGGGGGCCGAGGCGGATCAGCGCGGCCCGCAGCAGCGGCCCCTCGGCCAGATCGAACGGCCGGTTCGTCCGCTCCTCGATCAGCCGGGGGACGTCCTCGGCCGCGGCGGTGAGATGCTCCACGCGGAACCGCCCGGGCGGCTCGACGACCTGGACCGGCCGCCCCCCGTGCCGCGCCTGCTCGGGAAAGCGCGCCCGCAGCGGCTCGTGCCGGTCGACCACGTCCCGTACGGCCCGGTCGAAGGCGGCGGCGTCGAGCGGCCCGGTCAGCCGTGAGGTGTTGAAGACGTGACTCGACGGATCGCCGGGCCGGAGCCGGTCCAGGAACCACATGCGCTCCTGTGCCGCGGAAAGCGGACGTGCGTCGTACTGCCCCATGCGTCGGTACCCCTGTCAGGCAGGTGGATCTCGCGTCAGCAGATGTTCAGCAATTAATCATGGTGCGGCTGAGGTCTGAGCGCGACCCATGGCCGGGCGGGAGAGAGGGTGAGCCGGTCACAATTGTGAGGCGTGTGGGAACGCTCCCACCGCGCGATCAGGCTAAGGATTACGAACGGTTCACGTCAAGATGTCGCACGCGTTTCCCGCTTTATCGCCCTTGACGTGCTTTTATGTGCATTTATCCATTCGCGCGACACATCGCGGCATAAGGGTGGGTGTTGACAGGATCGGGGGTGGTTCCTACGCTCTTGGGAGCGCTCCCACAGGCGCGTTCCGCCTGGAGGCCATCGTGACCGAGATCCGGGTGCCCGAACTCACCGACGACGCGAGCCGGCGCCTCGTGGCGCGGCTCGCCGAGGCCGGCGACGCGAGCGAGGGCCATCCCCGACCCGTGCCGGACACGTCGGCGGCCACCCCTCTGGTCACCCTCCGTGACGTGAGCGCTGACGGCGCGCGACGCACCGTCCCCGCCGGCGTCTCCCCCACCGGGAACCGCGCGGGCATCCGGGCCGTCCCGGCGGCGTTCGCCGCGCCGCGGCGGGAGGCGGCCGCCACGGACGGCGTCGTGCGCCGCGCCGTGCACCGCGTCGTCCGCCTCGGGCTCGCCCACGACCACCGCATGATCGACGGCCGCGAGGCCGCACGCTTCCTCGGCGCCGCCGGACGCGCGCCCGAGGCATCACCGATCCCCACCCAAGGAGACTCATGAACGCCCTGCGGTTCCCGGACGACTTCGTGTGGGGTGCGGCGACATCCGCCTACCAGGTGGAAGGCGCCACAGGAGAGGACGGCCGGGGGCCGTCCGTCTGGGACACCTTCGCCGCCGTGCCCGGCAACGTCAAAGACGGCGACACCGGGGACCCGGGCGCGGACCAGTACCACCGGTACGGCGAGGACATCGAGCTCATGGCCGGCCTGGGCCTCGACAGCTACCGGTTCTCCGTCGCCTGGCCGCGGGTCCAGCCCACCGGCACCGGCAAGCCCAACCAGAAGGGGCTCGACTACTACCGGCGACTGGTCGACGGCCTCGCCGAGCGCGGCATCCGCCCGATGGCCACGCTGTTCCACTGGGACCTCCCCCAGGAGCTCCAGGACCGGGGCGGCTGGGAGAACCGGGACACCGCGGCCCGCTTCGCCGACTACGCCGAGATCGTGTTCGACGCGCTGCCCATCCGGGACTGGCTGACGATCAACGAGCCCAAGACGGTCGTCGAGTGCGGGTACCGCTTCGGCAGCCACGCCCCCGGCTTCACCGACGACGGGCGCGCCTTCGTCGCGCTCCACCACCTGCTGCTCGCCCACGGGCTCGCCTCCCAGGTCCTGCACGAGCAGCACCGGGGACGCCGCATCGGCCCGGCGCTGAACCTCCACCCCACCTACCCGTCGGACGACACGCCGGAGGCTCTGGAGGCGGCCCGGCACCAGGACGGCCTGGAGAACCGGGTCTACCTCGACCCGATCTTCAAGGGCTTCTACCCGGAGGACACGCTGCGCTGGATCTCCGAGCGCAGCCCGATGCGCGAGCACATCCTCGAGGGCGACCTCGTCACGATCAGCGAGCCCATCGACATCCTGGGCGTGCAGTACTACACCCCGGTCTTCGTTGACGGCTCCGGGGAGCGGGTGTTCCTGCACGAGAAGGCGCAGGCCGACTGGCTGGAGATCTACCCCGAGGGCATGTACGACATCCTGGCGCGGCTCACGCGGGACTACCCGTCCGTCCCGATCGTCATCACGGAGAACGGCCTGCCCACGCTCGACGTCCCCGGCCCGGACGGCCGCGTCCGCGACGAGGGCCGGATCTCCTACCTCCGCGACCACCTGACCGCCATGCACCGCGCGATCGGGGACGGCGCGCGGGTCGAGGGCTACCACGTCTGGTCGCTGCTCGACAATTTCGAGTGGGCCGAGGGATACAGCCAGCGGTTCGGCATCGTGTACGTCGATTACGAGAACCAGCGGCGCATTCCGAAGGACAGCGCCCTGTGGTTCCGTGAGGTCGTGAAGAGCGGCGAGTTGCGCTGACGCTTTTCCGGGGTTTTTCCCGGCCGTATTCCCGATCACGTTCCGGCGGGGCCTCGCCGGCGGTCCGCCGCCGGGGAGGCCCGGCCGTGCCACGCGTGCCCTGACCCTCCCGGCGCACGGCGTCGCCTCCACGACCGCACGCCGCCGGCCTGCCCGCCGGTCTGCCCGCCGGCCTGCCCCACGCCGGTCTGCCCGGAGGCGGCCTGCCG
>NZ_KI866522.1:975716-990666 GCF_000511135.2 Microbispora sp. ATCC PTA-5024
GGGCTGCCGGCCGCTTCCGCGTGCCGTCGTGCGGTCGTGCCGACCAGGGCGGAGCGAGGCTCGGGGTGGCCGTGGGGGCGGGGCCGGCCTTCTGCCGACGGGGCGTTGCCGCGAGGGGGGGTGGCCGCGGGCCCGGTCTTCTGCCGGCCGGGCGTTGCGGCGCGGGGCCGGGGCGGCGGTGAGCGGGATGCGCGGCCGACGGGGGTGTGCGGCGCGGGGCGCCGGGCGGGCCTGCCGTAGAAGGGGAATGTGCGCCGCCGTTGTGAAAGTTTCACTCCGCGGAGCGCGTCCGGCCGCCCTGACGGTAATTCGCATTTCCGCTCGGCCGCGAATCGGGTGGAGATGGACCGCTCCCGGAAACAATTCCGGGAATTGGTTGACGCCTCGGCCGGAAAGGCTTAACTTAGCCCGCTATGGGAGCGCTCCCACACTCCCGGGACCCGGCGTGGATCAAGGCCGGTGAGCTGGGATAAAGTCCCTGCCGTACCGCGAAATGTCCCGTTTTCCGATGTCGCGTCAGCGAGAGGACTCCCCCGTGCCCGACTACACACTTCTCGGCGGCGGCTACCAGGCCGTGGTCAGCGAGCTGGGCGGGGCCCTGCGCGCGCTGCGCCACGGCGACCGCGACCTGGTGGCGAGCTGGCCGGAGGGCGGCCCGATCCCCTACTACAGCGGGACGATGCTCGCCCCCTGGCCCAACCGCGTGGTGGGCGGCACGTACGCCTTCGGGGACGGGCGGCACCGCCTGCCGGTGAACGAGCCCGATCGCGGGCACGCCCTGCACGGGCTGGTCGCCGGCGTCCGGTGGGAGTGCGCCGAGGTGCTCTCGGTCGAGGACGAGCACGGCCACGTGCGGCTGACCCGCACGATCGAGCCCGTCGAGGGATACCCGTTCCGGATCGCCCTCGAGGTCCGCCACGCGCTGTCCCCCGCCGGCCTGACGACGACGCTGACCGCGCAGAACGTCGGCGACTCCCCCGCGCCGTACGGCTGCGGGCCGCACCCCTGGCTGCTCGCCGGGCCGGACGTCCGCGAGTACGAGCTCGACCTGCCGGCCTCCCGGGTCCTGCTGACCGACGAGACCCTCGCCCCGACCGAGTCGGCCGGCGTGGCGGACACGCCGTACGACTTCCGCCGGGCGCGGCGCATCGGGGAGACGGCGGTCGACCACGCGTTCACGGAGATCGCGACCGGCCGGGTGACCGTGCGGGGGCCCGAGGGCGAGGTCGAGATGACGTGGGACGCGACGGCGCTGCCGTGGGTCCAGATCTGCACGGGAACGGGCCTCGGCCACGAGGGGCTGGCCGTGGAGCCGATGACGTGCCCGCCGGACGCGTTCAACTCGGGCGTCGACCTGATCGTCCTGCAGCCCGGGGACAAGCACGAGGCCACCTGGACCATCTCCGTCCCGGGCCGGGACGCCTGAATGGACAGCAGGACGAAGCGGCGGATGTCCGCCGCCGAGCTGGACACGCTCGCCCTGGAGGCCCTGGGCAGCGGGGTGGTGTCGGCGCAGGAGCTGGCCGACGGGTTCGCCAACGCGGTCTGGCGGCTGGAGCTGGAGGACGGCAGGGCCGTCGTGCTCAAGGCCGGGCCGCCGCCGGGGCTGCGGCTGCTCACCTACGAGCGCAACCTGCTGCGGACCGAGGCGATGGTCTACCACCTGGCGGAGCCGGCCGGGCTGCCGATGCCGCGGCTGCTCCACGTCGCCTTCGACGACCCCCGGCTCGACGGCGACTACCTGATCCTGTCGGCCCTGGACGGCGTCCCCTGGAACCGGGCCTCGCTGACCCCCGCCGAGGAGGGAGAGCTGCGGTTCGAGCTGGGACGCCACCTGGCCGCCCTGCACGCGATCAACGGCTCCGACGTCTACGGGTACCCCTACGCGGGGCTGACCGGGCCGACCTGGCGCGAGGCGTTCCTCGTGATGATCGGCGCCATGCTCGACGACGCCGTCCACTACGGCACCCCCCTGCCCGCGTCGATCGTGGAGATCGCGGGGCTGGTGCACACGAACGCGGCCGCGCTCGACGAGGTGACCGTGCCGGCGCTGGTCCACTTCGACGTCTGGCCCGGCAACGTGTTCCTCACCCCCGACAAGCGGATCCAGGCGCTCATCGACCACGAGAGGGCATTCTGGGGCGACCCGCTGGCCGACTTCGTGACGCCGACGATCTTCGGGGAGCTCCGCGAGGACGACCCGCTGGTGACCGGCTACCGGTCGGCCGGGGCGCTCCTCGACCTGACGGGCGGGGCCGTGACCAGGATGGCCCTCTACCGGGTCTACCTGTACCTCATCCTGCTCGTGGAGAACGGCCCGCGGCAGTATCCGGAGGAGTCGTACGCCCGCATACGGGACCTCGCCACGCAGGCGCTCGCCCGCTCGCTCGACGTGCTGCGCTCCCGCCGCCCCCAGCCGGGCCCCGGCCTGCGCGTCTGACGTCCCGCCCGCTCGTTCCCGGCTCGCCCTCGGCCCGTACGGCCGGGGGCGCGGCCTTGCCCGGGACCGACCGGAGGTGGACGCCCGGTTGGGACTCACGTTCCCGGCGACCTGAGGACCGGGGAACGCGGTCAGGCGTCGAGCGTGAGGGAGCCGCCGCAGCCGTTGTTCGTGTGGGGCTCGGAGTCGCCGGTCGCCGCGACGGCCGCAGGAGCCCCAACGGTGAGGGCGGCCGCCAGGGACATGGCCATCACGGCCGCCGTCACGCGGAGCGCTCCGCGAGCCGAGACGTCACCACGCACGGGAACCCCCACAGTCGGACGACAGAGATCACCACGCTAGCGCCCGGGACACGAGCCCGCCAGGCCCAAAGCGGTCAAGCCGGACCCTTGCCCACCCCCCGGGGGGCGTCTGGCACCCCGGGCCGCCGGCGTGAGATGATTTCAGCGGGTGATGAATTATGCGGACCACATGTGTGATCGCGGGCGGCGGGCCCGCGGGAGCCGTACTCGGGCTGCTCCTCGCCCGGGCCGGGGTCGACGTGACGCTGCTGGAGAAGCACGCGGACTTCCTGCGCGACTTCCGCGGCGACACGATCCACCCCTCGACCCTGCAGGTGCTGGACGAGCTGGGGCTGGCCGACGACTTCCACCGGCTGCCGCACCGCAAGGCGTACACGATGAGCCTGGAGACCGACGACGGCCGCGTCATGCGCCTCGCGGACCTGCGCGAGCTGCACGGGAAGTATCGGTACATCGCCTTCGTCCCCCAGTGGGACTTCCTCGACCTCGTCACGGCGCGGGCGAGCACGTACCCCAACTTCCGGCTCGTGATGAACGCCGAGGTCGTCGACCTGCTGCGGCGGAACGGCGCGGTCAGGGGCGTCCGCTACCGCGACGCGAGCGGCGCCGAGCACGAGATCGAGGCGGTCCTCACCGTGGGGGCCGACGGGCGGGGGTCCGACGTGCGGCGCGCGGCGGGGCTGGCGCCGCGGGAGTTCGGCGCGCCGATGGACGTCGTGTGGTTCCGGCTGCCGCGCGAGCCGGGCGACCCCGACCAGCCGTTCCTCCGGGCGTCCAGCGGCCACCTCATGGTCGCGATCAACAGGGAGACGTACTGGCAGCTCGCCTACGTCATCCCCAAGGGCGGCTTCGACCGGCTCAAGGAGCGGGGCGTGGACGACCTGCGCCGGACGGCCGTGCGGCTGATGCCGTTCCTGGACGGGCGGGTCGCCGAGCTGCGCGACTTCGAGGGGGTCGGCTTCCTCCGCGTCGCCGTGAACCGGCTCGGCCGCTGGCACCTGCCGGGCCTGCTGCTGATCGGGGACGCCGCGCACGCGATGTCGCCGATCTTCGGCGTGGGCATCAACCTCGCCGTGCAGGACGCGGTCGCCACCGCCAATATCGTCGGCCCCGCCCTGCTGCGTGGCGAGGCGCCCGAGGCCCTCCTGGCCCGGGTCGAACGGCGCCGGACGCCGCCGACGGCGGTCACCCAGGCCGCCCAGCGGATCGTGCAGCGACTGCTGATCCGCCGGGCGCTGGAGTCCCGGCCGCTGCGGCTGCCCACGGCCCTTCCCCGGCTGCCCCTCTTCCGCCGGGCGGCCCGGCGGTTCCTCGCGTACGGGGTGCTCCCCGAGCACGTACGGCTGCCGCCATCTCAAAATGGATCTCAGCAAATGGACACGTGAGGGGTGAGAAGGCCACCCCGTGCAATAACCTTGGGAGTCGTGAGCGCAACCAACCTCGACACGTGGCGTGACCTGCCCGCCGCCCAGCAGCCCGAGTGGCCGGACCGCGGCGCGCTGGACGGGGTCGTCGCCGAGCTGCAGGGCCTGCCTCCGCTGGTCTTCGCCGGGGAGTGCGACCAGCTCAAGGCGAGCCTGGCGGCCGTCAGCCGCGGCGAGGCGTTCGTGCTGCAGGGCGGCGACTGCGCGGAGACCTTCGCCGGCGCCACCGCGGAGAACGTGCGCAACAAGCTCAAGACGCTGCTGCAGATGGCGATCGTGCTCACCTACGCCGGCCGCGTCCCCGTGGTGAAGATCGGCCGGCTGGCCGGGCAGTTCGCCAAGCCCCGGTCGAAGCCGATGGAGGTCCGCGACGGCGTGGAGCTGCCGGCCTACCGGGGCGACATGGTCAACGGCTTCGACTTCACGCCGGAGTCCCGCCGGCCCGACCCGGCCCGGCTGCTGCGCGCCTACCACTCGTCGGCGGTGACGCTCAACCTGGCCCGGGCCTTCACCAAGGGCGGGTACGCCGACCTCCGCCAGGTCCACGCCTGGAACCAGGACTTCGTCGCCGAGTCGCCCGCGGGCCGCCGCTACGAGCAGCTCGCCCGCGAGATCGACCAGGCGCTGGCGTTCATGCGGGCCTGCGGCGCCGAGCCGGAGGAGTTCCACACGGTGGAGTTCTACTCCTCGCACGAGGCGCTCATCCTCGACTACGACCGGGCGCTCACCCGGATCGACTCCCGCACCGGCCTGCCGTACGACGTGTCGGCGCACATGGTCTGGATCGGCGAGCGCACCCGCCAGCTCGACGGCGCGCACGTGGAGTTCTTCAGCCGGATCCGCAACCCCATCGGGGTGAAGCTGGGCCCGACCACGACGCCGGAAGAGGCGATCGCGCTCATCGAGAAGCTCAACCCGGACAACGAGCCGGGCCGCCTGACCTTCATCAGCCGCATGGGCGCGGGCAAGGTGCGCGACGCCCTGCCGACCCTGGTGGAGAAGGTCCAGGCGAGCGGCGCGGCGGTGGCCTGGATCTGCGACCCGATGCACGGCAACACGTTCGAGGCCCCGAGCGGGCACAAGACCCGCCGCCTCGACGACGTGCTCGACGAGGTGGCCGGCTTCTTCGAGGTCCACCACGCGCTCGGCACCCACCCGGGCGGAATCCACATCGAGTTCACCGGCGACGACGTCACCGAGTGCGTCGGCGGGGGCCACGCGATCGTGGAGGAGGACCTGGCGCTGCGCTACGAGACGGCCTGCGACCCGCGTCTCAACCGCGGCCAGTCGCTCGACCTCGCCTTCCGCGTCGCCGAGCTCTACCGCAACACCTGATCCCGCAACACCTGTCCGCGGGATCCTCCGGGAGGCCCTCGGCCCGGCCGGACGGCCGGGCCGGGCGCGGGGGCACCGCGCCCGAGGGCGCCCGTGACGCGAACCTAGTTCTTCTTGCTCTCGGCCTCGATCTGGGCGCGCACGGAGTCCATGTCGAGCGCGCGCAGCTGCTTGATCAGATCCTCGAGCGCCGGGGCCGGGAGGGCACCGGGCTGGGCGAACACCACGATGCCGTCACGGATGGCCATGATCGTGGGAATCGCGGTGATCTCGAAGCCCTCGGAGAGCGCCGGCTGCGCCTCCGTGTCGACCTTGCCGAACGTGATGTCCGAGTGGGACTCGGACGCCTTTTCGAAAATCGGGGCGAACGCCCGGCAGGGGCCGCACCAGGCAGCCCAGAAGTCGAGCAGTACGATGCCTTTGTCGGCGATGTCGTTGAAGTTCTTCTCGGTTACCTCGATGGTCGCCACGGGCGACTCCTTTCATCCGTTCTTCAGCGGGCATAACCAGCGGCACAATCCCAGCATTCCGCGTGCGGTGATCCTCATGTATTCGGGCAGGGGACCTCCTTCCGGGAAAGGAGCCGCCGAATGACCACCCAGGCCGTACGGCCCACCCCTGTTCGGACGCGGGGGGTGGGCGCGCGCATCGCTTCCTGGATGTCCAGCACCGACCACAAGGTGATCGGCCACCTGTACCTCATCAGCTCGTTCGTGTTCTTCCTGATCGGCGGCGCCGAGGCGATGCTCATCCGGGCGGAGCTCTTCGAGCCCGGCATGCAGTTCGTCTCGCTGCAGACCTACAACGAGCTGTTCACCCTGCACGGGACGAACATGCTGCTGCTGTTCGCCACCCCGCTGTTCGCCGGGTTCGCCAACGCCGTCATGCCGCTGCAGATCGGCGCGCCGGACGTGGCCTTCCCCCGGCTGAACATGGTCAGCTTCTGGCTGTTCCTGTTCGGCGGGATCATCGTGCTGTCCAGCACGCTCCTCGGAGGCCCGCCGGGATTCGGCTGGACCGCCTACACGCCGCTGTCCCGGGCGACCTACAGCGGCATGCTCGGCGGCGACCTGTGGTGCATGGGCCTGGCACTGGCGGGTCTGGGCACGATCCTGGGCGCGGTCAACTTCATCACCACGATCATCACGATGCGCGCGCCGGGCATGCACATGTTCCGGATGCCGATCTTCACGTGGAACGTGTTCTTCACCTCGATCCTCGTGCTGCTGGCCTTCCCGGTGCTGGCCGCCGCGCTGCTCGCCCTCGAGGCCGACCGGAAGCTGGGCACGCACATCTTCGACCCGGAGAGCGGCGGGCCCCTGCTGTGGCAGCACCTGTTCTGGTTCTTCGGCCATCCGGAGGTCTACATCATCGCGCTGCCGTTCTTCGGCATCGTGACGGAGGTGATCCCGGTCTTCAGCCGCAAGCCGCTGTTCGGGTACGTCGGCATGGTGGGCGCCACGATCGCGATCACGGCGCTGTCGGTGACGGTGTGGGCGCACCACATGTTCGCCACCGGCCGGGTGCTGCTGCCGTTCTTCTCGCTGATGACGTTCCTGATCGCCGTGCCGACCGGGGTGAAGTTCTTCAACTGGACCGGGACGATGTGGCGAGGTCATCTCTCCTTCGAGACCCCCATGCTGTTCGCCGTGGGGTTCCTGGTGACGTTCCTGCTGGGCGGGCTGACCGGGGTGATCCTGGCGTCGCCGCCACTGGACTTCCACGTGACGGACACCTACTTCGTCGTCGCCCACTTCCACTACGTCGTCTTCGGCACCGTGGTCTTCGCGATGTTCTCCGGGTTCTATTTCTGGTGGCCGAAGCTGACCGGGAAGATGCTCAACGAGCGTCTCGGCAAGATCCATTTCTGGACGCTCTTCATCGGCTTCCACCTGACGTTCCTGGTGCAGCACTGGCTCGGCGTGATCGGCATGCCGCGGAGGTACGGCGACTACTCCGCGGCCGACGGGTTCACCGTCTACCACCAGGTCTCCAGCGTCGGCGCGTTCCTGCTCGGGGCGTCGACCCTGCCGTTCCTCTACAACATCTGGTGGACCGTACGGCACGGGGAACGGGTGACGGTGGACGACCCGTGGGGCAGCGGGAACTCGCTGGAGTGGGTCACCTCGTGCCCGCCTCCGCGGCACAACTTCCTGTCGATCCCGCCGATCCGCTCCGAGCGGCCGGCGTTCGACCTCCGCTACCCCCGGGCCGGCGGCAAGCCGGGCGAGCCGCCCGAGCACCAGCGCGACTTCATCGACCCGCTGAGCGGCTGAGCCGCGGGGCGGCCGGTCACGGGTGCACGACGGCGACCGGGCATGAGGCGGAGCCGAGCACGGGCCGGGTGACGGACCCCAGCCGGCCCAGCACCCCGGGCGCCCTGGTCGCGCCGAGGACCAGCAGGGTCGCGCCCGCCGCCGCGCGGACGAGGACGTCGCGGGCCGGGCCCTCGACCAGGTCGAGCCTGACCTCGACCTGGGGGAAGCGCCGCCGGCAGGGCTCGACGGCCGCCTCCAGCGCGGCGGTCACCTCGGCGCCCGGCGCCTCCGACATGACGAGGGGCGCCATGCCGGCGCCCCACACGGCGGTGGGCAGGGACCAGGCCTGGACGGCGAGGAGCGGCAGCGCCCGGACGGCGGCCTCGCGGAAGGCGAACTCGATCACGTGCGGGTCTCCCCCGCCCACTCCGACGACGACCGGTCCGGGGCTCACCCGGTGCGGCAGGGCCCCCGCGCCACGGACCACGATGACCGGGCAGGCGGCGTGCGCCGCGACGTGCCCGGCGACCGAGCCGAGGACTCTGCGGGCGAGACCGGCCAGCGCGCGGGTGCCCACGACGACGAGGTCCGCGCTCGCGGACAGCTCGACCAGCCGTTCCCCGGCCGGGCCCTCGTACAGGTCCTCACGCACCCCGACGCCGCTGGTGCACTGGCGGACGCACTCGGCGCCGTGCCACAGCACGTGCTCGGCGGCGTGGCGCAGCGACGCGCGCGCCTCTTCGTCGCCCTCGCCGTAGGGGGAGCGCCACGCGTGGCAGACGGTGATCGGCACGCCCCGGAACTCGGCCTCGTCCATGGCCCAGTCGAGCGCCTGCATCGAGAAATCGGAGCCGTCGTACCCGGCGACGATGCCTCGGCCGTTGGGTTCCATGCCTTCATGCTGCGCCGCCTCCTCGGAGGCGAGCAGGGCGGAAAGTCCCAAAAGGCGATGACGTCAGCCCCAAGAGAGCCAGTCACGCCACCCGCATCAGCGGCGGATCAGGCGCGGCTGCCGGCCAGCACGCCCGCCGGCGGGTGGCCGTGGGTCACGCCGGGCAGCACGACGACGACCGGGCACCGCGCCCGCAGCAGGCAGGCGGAGACGACGGGGTTGATCACCGGGTACGGCTCGGACTCGGCCTCGTGGGCCCCCAGCACGAGCAGGTCGGCGTCGGCCGTCGAGCGGAGCAGCACCTGGGCCGGCGGACCCTCCACGACGACCGGGGTCACGTGGTGCTCCCCGAGCTCGCGGACGGCCTGCGTGGCGACGTCGAGCGCGGCCTGGCGCTCGTCCTCACGGGAGGTCCGGTTCGACAGGGGGGCGTAGTGGGCGTGCAGACCGCCCGACCACTCCCATGCGTACACGGCCTCGACCCGCGCGTCGCGCAGAAGCCCCTCGGCGGCGGCCCACCGCAACGCGGCCTGCGACGCCATCGACCCGTTGATGCCCACAACGATCTTCGGCTGGTTCACGTCCCGCCTCGCTCTCCGCTTCAAGTGTCGCCTACCTGGGTTAACAGGGTGTTGCCAGGGCGAAACGTCCTCAGAAAACCCGGCCCTCAGGCCACCCTGTACCCAGTAAGAACAGCAGCTCCCGCGGCCTCGGAGACCAGAGCGGGAACACGCGGGGGGCCTCCTCACTCAAGGGTATCCAGGCCGGTGAGATGATCCGGACCGGGGTCTCCTTCCCGGACGTCTCCCACCGTCTCAGGACATCTCATGAGGACCGCGCCCGCCAGTGCCGTACGGCCCGGGAGGCCGGCACGGAGGTCCCCCGGAGAGCGGGTGGCGGAGGTCCTGCCGGTCGGCGCCTCCTGCCAGGAGCCCTGATTTTCCGCGCCCCGGGGTCAGGGATCACCCTGATGCGGGCTCCGGAGGGCCGGCCCTAGGCTTGCGTCGGCAGGAGGGGGACGATGGCGAACGCGGGTCCGATCGACGACTATGTTGCCGCGCTGCGCCGCGGGCTGCACGGCCCGGCCGCGGCCAAGCGCGACCTGGTGACCGAGGCGCGCGACAGCCTGGTGGACGCGGCCGAGGCGTACGAGTGCGAGGGCCTCCCCCGGGAGCAGGCGGAGCGCCTCGCGGTCGAGGACTTCGGCCCGCTCGGCGACATCACGCCGGGCTACCAACAGGAGCTCGTCGTCGGACAGGGCCGCAGGACGGCGGCGCTGCTGTTCGTGAGCGTGCCGCTGACCGCCCTCATGTGGAGCGTGATCTGGAAGATCTTCCCCGACATGCCGGCGGGCACCGTGAAGCCCGTCTGGTTCACTCCCGTCGCCCGAACGGTGGACTGCACCCAGGTCCTCACGGGCGTGGTCGGCGGTCTCGCCCTCCTGGCGCTCGGCCGCGGGGCCCGGCGCTTCGACAGCCCGGCACGGGTCACGCGCTGGCTGGGCCTGCTGGTCTGGGGGCAGATGCCCGTCATGGTGGCGATGTGCATGGCCATGAGCGTGGCGCACGGCCCGCTCGACATGGCCCAGGCCCCGGCCACGGTCGTCACGGCCCTGAGCTACGGGTTCTGGACCTGGCAGCTCCACAGCGCCGCCCGCTGCCTGCTCTACACGAGCCGGCCCGCTCTCACCGCAGCGGGTCGAGCACGCTCCCGATCACGCTCGTGAACGACCGCCAGGCCGACCTCTCCCCCGCCAGCGCCGCGCGCCCGTCGCCGGTGAGGCGGTAGGTCCGGCGCCTGCGCCCGCCGGTGACCGCCCACTCGCTCGCCAGGTAGCCGGCCCGCTCCAGCCGCCGGAGCGCGGGATAGACCGTGCCCGTCGGCACGTCGAGGGCGCCCCCGCTGCGCTCGCGCAGCGCCTCGATGATCGCGTACCCGTGCAGCGGCTCGCGTTCGAGGACGGCGAGCAGCAGGGCGTCCATGTGGCCCCGGAGCGCGTCGGCGTTCACGCCCGCAGCCTATCCCTGTTCGTCACGCCCTGATTCTATATGTAGGCTGTCTATATGTAGACAGACACAAGGAGAATCGATGGACGTCGTCGGCCTCGCCCGGCTGCAGTTCGCGGTGACCGGAAGCCTCCACTTCCTGTTCGTCGTGCTCACGCTGGGACTGGCCCCACTTGTGGCGATCATGAACACTCGCCACGTGCTGAGCGGGAACCCCCTGCACGAACGGATGACCCGCTTCTGGGGACAGATCTACGTGATCAACTACGCGCTCGGGATCTTCACCGGGCTCGTCATGGAGTTCCAGTTCGGGCTCAGCTGGAGCGGCCTGTCGCACTACGCGGGCGACGTCTTCGGGGCGCCCCTCGCGATGGAGACGCTGCTCGCCTTCTTCCTGGAGTCCACGTTCCTCGGGCTGTGGATCTTCGGGTGGCACCGGCTGCCCCGCGGCCTCCACCTGGCCTGCATCTGGCTGGTGACGCTGACGGCCTACGCCTCGGCGTTGTTCGTCCTGGCGGCCAACGCGTTCCTGCAGCACCCGGCCGGGTCGGTCGAGCGGGGCGGGCGCCTGGTGCTGGTCGACGCGGCCGCCCTGTTCACCAACCCCACCCTCGTCTTCGCGCTCCCCCACGTGATCAGCGCCGGGCTGTGGGCCGGCGGCTTCGTCCTCATGGGCGCCAGCGCCTACCAGCTGTTCCGGCGCACCGCCGATCGGGAGTTCTTCACCCGGTCGCTGCGGACGGGTGTGATCACCGCCTTCGTCGGATCGCTGTTCACGGTCGGGTTCGGGTACGCCCAGTTCGGGCCGGTCGGCGCCGTCCAGCCGGGCAAGTTCGACGGGCCGGTGGCGGGCCCGGCGCTCGGGCTGATGATCACCGTCGGACAGCTCGGGCAGCTGCTCGTGATGTTCGTGCTGCTGCCGCTGCTGTACTGGCTGCCCCGTTGGCGCTGGCCCCAGCCGTTCCTCATGGCGCTGACGCCGCTGCCGTTCGTCGCGGCGATCGCCGGCTGGCTGGTCCGCGAGGGCGGCCGCCAGCCCTGGCTCGTGTACGGCAGGCTCACCGTGGCCGACGCCCTCACCCCCGGGTTGTCGAAGGCCGCGATCACCGCGTCGTTCGCCGGGTTCGCCGGCGTGCTCGGGCTGCTCGCGCTGGTCGACTACGCGCTGATCGCCCGGGCCGTGCGGCGGGGGCCGGGGCAGGTCGCCCTCGGCGCGCCCGACCGCCCGGCCGGCCCGCTCCCCTCACCCGTCCACTCGCTCTGAGGACCGGCCCATGGACATCTTCTGGTTCGCGGCCTTCGCCGTGCTGCTGGCCGGCTACTTCGCCCTGGAGGGGTTCGACATCGGCCTCGGCGTGCTCCTGCCCGTCCTCGGGCGCTCCCCGGCCGCGCGGGACCGGCTGGTCGCGGCGATGGCGCCGTTCGTGCTCGCCAACGAGGTGTGGCTGGTCGCGCTGGCCGGGCTGCTGTTCGGCGCGTTCCCCCGGCTGGAGGGCCGCGTGCTGAGCGGCCTCTACCCGGTGGTGGTGGCCCTGCTGCTGTCGTGGATCCTGCGGGACGCCGGGCTGTGGTTCCGCCGCCGCGCCGACGGCGCCGCCTGGCGCACGTTCTGGGACGGCGCGCTCTGGCTGGGCTCTGCCGGGCTGGCGCTGTCGTGGGGCGCGGCCCTCGCCGCGGTCGCCCGGGGGCTGCCGGGGTCGCCGCTCGACCTGCCCGGCCTGGTGGCGGGCGTCGTGGTCCTCGCGCTGTTCGCCGTGCACGGATGGACGTTCGCGGCCTGGCGGCTCCCCGGGGACCCGGCGGTGCGCGGCGCCCGGCGCGACGGGCGGGCCCTGCTGCTGTCCGCGTGCCTCGCGGCGGCGCCCGCCGTGGGCGGGGCGGCCGTCTTCGCCTCGGCGATGGTGGAGAACGCCGCCCCGGACGGGACACTGACGGTCCTCGGTGTCATGGTGGTGCCGTTCGCCCCCCTCCTGGTGGGCGCGCAAGTATGGGTGTGGCGCACCTTCTCGAGGGGCGCCCTGCCGTCGTTCTTCTGAGGGGACCGTCGTTTGCACAAGGATCTCCTGCGGCTGGCGCGGGCCGAGGCGGCCGTCCGCCTCCACCTGGCCGCCTGCCTCGGCGCGGCGGTGGCGGCCGGCCTGCTCGTCATCGTCCAGGCGGAACTGCTGGCCGGGGTGCTCTCGGGCGCGTTCGCCGTCGCCGCGCTGTTCCCCCTCGCCCTGGTGGTCGCGGCGCGCGGGCTGCTCGGCTTCGGCCAGGGCGTCTTCGCCGGCCGTACGGCGACCGCGGTCAAGTCCGTGCTGCGCCGGCGGCTGCTGTCCCGGTTCCAGGAGCTGGGCCCGGCCTCGTACCGGTCGGGCGAGCTGGTCACCCTGGCCGGGCGCGGCCTCGACGCGCTCGACCCCTATCTGACGGGCTACCTGCCGGCCGTCGCGGTGGCCGGGGTGGTGCCGGTCGCCGTCCTGGTCCGGCTGTTCGCGGCCGATCTGCAGACGGCGGTCATCGTGCTGCTCACGCTGCCGCTGATCCCGGTCTTCGGGGCCCTCGTCGGGTGGACCACCAAGGCCGTGACCGAACGGCAGTGGCGGGCGCTGGCCCGGCTGGGCGGCCACTTCCTGGACGTGGTGCGCGGCCTGCCGACCCTGCGGGCGTTCGGGCGGGCGCGCTACCAGGCGTCGGTCATCCGGGAGGTCGCCGAGGCCCACCGGGCGGCGACGATGCGCACGCTCCGGGTGGCGTTCCTGTCGTCGCTCGTGCTCGAACTGGTGGCGTCGCTGTCCCTCGCCCTGGTCGCCGTGCCGGTGGGCCTGCGGCTGCTGTCGGGGTCCCTCGACCTCCACACCGCGCTGCTCGTCCTGCTCCTCGCCCCCGAGGCGTACCTGCCGCTGCGGGTCATGGGCACGAGGTTCCACGCCGCGATGGAGGGCGTGGCGGCCGCCGACGAGGCGTTCGCCGTGATCGGCGACGGCCGGGAGCCGTCGCCCGGTCCTGGGCCCGCGCCCGATGGGGGGAAGGCCGGGGCGGCTCCGCCGACCCCGCCGGAGATCCGGCTGGAGGGGGTGACCGTGCGCTACCCCGGCCGGGAGGACGCCGCGCTGCGGGACGTCTCGCTCGTCATCGCGCCGGGCGAGCGGGTCGCCGTCGTTGGCCCGAGCGGCGCGGGGAAGAGCACGCTGCTGCACCTGCTGATGGGGTTCGTCGCGCCGTCAGAGGGCCGCGTGCTGGTCGGCGGCGCCGACCTGGCCTCGCTCGACCTCGACGCGTGGCGGCGCCGGCTCGCGTTCGTGCCGCAGCGGCCGCACCTGTTCGCGTCGTCGGTCGCCGACAACATCGCGCTCGGCTCCGGCGCCGACGCCGGGCGGGTGCGGGCGGCGGCCGCGGCGGCGCAGGCCGCGGAGTTCGTCGACGACCTCCCCCAGGGGTACGACACGGTCCTCGGAGAGCGGGGGGCCGACCTGTCGGCCGGGCAGCGGCAGCGGGTGGCGCTCGCCCGCGCGTTCTGCCGCCCCTCCGCCGAGGTGCTGCTCCTGGACGAGCCGACCGCCCGGCTCGACGGCCGGAGCGAGGCGGCCGTCGTCGAGGCCACCCGGCGGCTGGCCGAGGGCCGTACGGCGATCATCGTCGCCCACCGGCCCGCCATGATCGACCTGGCCGACCGCGTCGTCCGCGTCGAGGGCGGCCGGCTCGTCGCGCCCGCGGGCGCCGGAACCGTCCACGCCGACGAGGGGACGACGACGTGACCGCGCACCTCGGCCCCGTACGGCCGGCGGGGACGACCCGCAGGCTGGTCCTCGCCGCGCTCGCGGGAGCCGCCGCCGACCTCGCGGGGGTGGCGCTGATCGCGTCGGCCGCGTGGCTCATCACGAGGGCCGCCGAGCAGCCGCCGCTGGCCGCCCTGTCCGTGGCGATCGTGGCCGTGCGGGCGTTCGCGACCACACGGGGCGTCTTCCGGTACGGCGAGCGCCTGACCGGGCACGACGTGGCGCTGCGCGCCCAGGCCGGGACGCGGGAGGGGCTCTACGAGGCCCTGATCCCGGCCGGGCCGCTGCCGCAGCGGGGCGCCGACCTGCTCAGCCGGATGGTGGACGACACCGACGCCGTCCAGGACCTGCTCGTCCGGTGCCTGCTCCCGGCCGTCGCCGCCCTCGTGACCGGCGTCGCCGCCGTGGTCCTCGCCGGGTTCCTGCTGCCCGCCGCGGCGCTCGTGCTGGCCGCCGGCCTGCTCGTCGCGGGGCTCCTGCTGCCCGCCGCCACGGCGGCCGCCGCCCGGCGGCGGTCGGCGAGGATCGCCCC
>NZ_KI866522.1:990743-1075226 GCF_000511135.2 Microbispora sp. ATCC PTA-5024
AGGATCGCCCCGGCCCGCGCCGAGCTGGCCGCCCGGGTGGCCGACCTGGTGCACGGCGCCGCCGACCTCGCCGCGTACGGCGCCGGGGGCCGGGCCCTGTCGGCGGCGATGGCGGCGGACGGGCGGCTCGGACGGCTGGAGCGGGGTCAGGCCGGGATCAACGCCGTCGCGCTCGGGATCGGGATGCCGGCGCAGGGGCTGACCGTCGTCGGCGTGGTGCTGGCGGCCCAGGCCGCCGGGCTGGCACGCGTCCCGTCCGCCGTGCTCGCGCTGGCGGCGCTGGTGTCGTTCGAACCGGTGCTGCCGCTGGCGGCCGCGGGCGAGCGGTTCTCCGGCGTCCTGGCGGCGCTGCGCCGGTTGCGGGAGATCCGCGCGACGCCGCCCGCGGTGACCGAGCCCGCCGACCCCGCTCCCCCGCCGGAGCCGCCCCTGACCGTGGAGGTCCGCGACCTCGTCGTACGGCACGGCGGCCGCGAGCCCGCGCTCGACGGGGTGAGCCTCACGCTCACCCCCGGCAGGCGGGTCGCCGTGGTCGGGCCCAGCGGCGCGGGCAAGAGCACGCTGCTGTCGGCGTTGATGCGCACTGTGGAGATCGAGTCGGGCGAGGTCCTCCTCAACGGCATCGACGTCCGGCGGTACCGGTCCGACGACGTGCGGGCGAGGATCACCGGCCTCACCCAGGACCCGTACGTCTTCCAGGCGTCCGTCCGGGACAACCTGCGCCTGGCCGGCCCGGAGGCCACCGCCGAGGAGCTGTCCGAGGCCGTGCGGCGGGCCCGGCTGGAGGCGTGGGCCGAGCGGACCGGCTGGGACACGGTCCTCGGCGAGGACGGCCGCACGGTGTCGGGTGGCCAGCTGCAGCGGCTCGCGCTGGCCCGGGCGCTGCTGTTCGACCCGTCCGTCCTGCTGCTGGACGAGCCCGCCGAGGCGCTGGACGAGGAGACGGCCGACCTGCTCATGGCCGACCTGCTCGACGCCACCCGCGGCCGCACGACGCTGCTGGTCACCCACCGGCTGCGCGGCCTGGAGCAGGTGGACGAGATCGTCGTGCTGGAGGCCGGCCGGGTCGTCCAGCGCGGCCCCCACGCGGACCTGGTGTCCGCGCCCGGCTACTACCGGGACCTGTGGGAGTCGGAGGCGATGACCCGCCGCCGCTGACGCCGGATCGCACCGCCCGGGGCGTGCCGGAAAACGGCGTCGCCGGTGAGCCTCCCGCGACGGGGGCTCACCGGCGACGGACGCCGGGCCGTCAGCCGGCCGACTGCTCCGCCAGCGTGGCGGTGACGGTCGAGCTCCTGCCGTCCCGGGTGTAGACGATCGTGACCTTGTCGCCGGGGCGGGCGCTGCGGATCGCGCCGACCAGGGCCTCCGCGCCGTCCACCTGGGTGTCGTTGATCTTCGTGACCAGGTCGCCCTCCTTCAGGCCGGCCTTGTCGGCCGGGCTGCCGGCGGTGATCGAGCTGATCACGGCGCCCGAGGTGTCGCCGGTCGCGTCGGCCACGCTCACGCCGAGGAACGCGTGGCTGACCTTGCCGGTCTTGATGAGCTGCTGGGCGACCAGCTTCGCCGTGTTGATGGGGATCGCGAAGCCGACGCCGATGTTGCCCGAGCTGGAGCCCGAGGTGGCGATGGCGGTGTTCACGCCGACCACCTGGCCCGCAGCGTTGACGAGCGCGCCGCCCGAGTTGCCGGGGTTGATGGCGGCGTCGGTCTGGATCATGCCGCCGATCGTGGTGCCCTGCTGCGGCTGCTGCTGCGGCTGCTCCAGGCCCCACGGGAACTGCGGCTGCTGCTGCTGTTCGGGGCCCTCGGTGAGGGTCCGGTCCAGGGCGCTGATGATGCCCGAGGTGACCGAGCCCTCCAGGCCCAGCGGGCTGCCGATCGCCAGGACGGCGTCGCCCACCTGGAGCTTGTCGCTGTCGCCGAGAGAGGCGGGGGTCAGGCCGGAGACGCTCTGCGCCTGGATGACCGCGAGGTCGGTCGTCGGGTCGGTGCCCTTGACGACGGCCGAGGCCGTCTTGCCGTCGCTGAACTTCACCGTCACCGTGCCCCCCTGCGCGTCGGCGACGACGTGGTTGTTGGTCAGGATCAGCCCGTCGGCCGACAGGATGACCCCCGACCCCTCGCCCCCGCCGTTCTGCGTCGTCACCTTGATCGACACGACGGACGGCATGATCGCCTTGGCGACCGCGGCGATCGTGTTGGCCGAGGTGTTCGAGGCGGGGCTCACGACGGGGCTGGAGATGACCGTCTGGCCGCCGTTGGTGGCGTTGGCGACGAGGGCCCCCGTCGCCCCGCCACCCAGAGCCACCGCGACGAGGGCGAGGCCCGCTCCGGCCTTCTGCCGGCCGGTCAGCCTCGCCTTCTGCGGCGCCGCGGGCCCCGGCAGCGCCGCCGTGTCGAAGGGCCCCTGCGGGCCGTACCCGCCGTATCCGCCATAGCCGCCCCCGTACGACTGCTGGCCACCGTACTGCCCGTGCTGCGGCGGAGTCCTGCCGAACTGGCTCCAGCCGTGACCGGGGAGTACGTCGGTGTTCTCGTTGCCGGGAACGTGCTCTTGTGAGCTCATCGCCATCCCCCTCAATGGATCTGCCGGTAATCCCGGCTCTCCGCCGGTACACGACTACTTTCGCAAACCCGCGATAAGGTCGCGCTAAGCGATCAGCTGCACGCTCCCACCAGGCCGTACGCGCTCCTTATATCAGGACGTCGCGGGCCAGTACTCGTCCTTGAGAAGACGCTTGTAAAGCTTTCCTGTCGGATGGCGGGGAAGCTCGTCGCGGAAGTCGACGGAC
Source organism: Microbispora sp. ATCC PTA-5024 (assembly GCF_000511135.2). Lineage (NCBI taxonomy): Bacteria > Bacillati > Actinomycetota > Actinomycetes > Streptosporangiales > Streptosporangiaceae > Microbispora > Microbispora sp. ATCC PTA-5024. The sequence goes on from NZ_KI866522.1 coordinate 993,539, forward strand.
CTCGGGCACTTGTAGTGGGCGAGGCGGGCCCGGCAGTACTCGATCAGCTCGGCCTCCAGCTCCGGGCCGGCGTCCTCCGGCGAGGCCGGCTGGACGACGGCCTTCACCTGCTCGCCCATCTCCGGGTCGGGGACGCCGAAGACGGCGACGTCGGCGACCTTGGGGTGCAGCGCGAGGACGTTCTCCGCCTCCTGCGGGTAGATGTTCACCCCACCGGAAATGATCATGTACGAGCGCCGGTCGGTGAGGTAGAGGAAGCCCTCCTCGTCGACGTACCCGATGTCGCCCAGGGTGGTCCAGCCCCGGCCCCGCGGGTCCTGGGCCGCCCGGGTCTTGTCCGGGTCGCCGTGGTAGACGAAGCGCGGCCCGTCGGAGAAGTACACCGTCCCGTGCTCGCCCGGCGGCAGCTCGTCGCCCTGCTCGTCGCACACGTGCACGATCCCGAGCAGCGGGCGGCCCACCGTGCCCTTGTGCTTGAGCCAGTCCTCCGGGCCGACGTAGAGGAAGCCGTTGCCCTCGGTGCCGGCGTAGTACTCGTGGACGACCGGCCCCCACCACTCGAGCATCCGCTCCTTGACCTCGACGGGACAGGGCGCGGCCGCGTGGATGGCGCACGTCAGCGACGACAGGTCGTACCGGCCGCGCGTCTCCTCGGGAAGCTTGAGCATCTTGACGAACATCGTCGGCACCCATTGGGAGTGGGTGACGCGGTGGCGCTCGATCAGCTCCAGCGCCTTCTCCGGGTCGAACTTCTCCATCACGACGACGGTCGCCCCGAGCCGCTGGAACGTCATGCAGTACCGCAGCGGCGCGGCGTGGTAGAGCGGGGCGGGCGACAGGTACACGCTGCCGGCCGAGGGCGCGAACAGGGCCTGCACGAGTTGCACCAGCGGCCCGGCGAAGTCCATGTCCGCCTTGCTCAGCGTCGGCTTGACGCCCTTGGGCCGCCCGGTGGTGCCGGAGGAGTAGAGCATGTCCACGCCCTGGCACTCGTCCTCGATCGGCGTCGCGGGCTGCCCCGCCGTCGCCTCCTCGTACGAGCGGAAGCCGGGGGCCTCGCCGTCGATCATGAGCCGCAGCTCCACGCGCGGGGTGGCCTCGGTGATCGAGGTCGCCACCTCGGCCAGCGCCGCCGAGGAGATGAAGATCCTCGCCTCGCAGTTGTCGACGATGTACGCCAGCTCCTCGGACTGCAGCCGCGTGCTGATCGCCGTGTAGTAGAGCCCCGACCGGTGGGCGGCCCAGGCGACGACGAGGAAGAGCGGGTGGTTCTCCAGCATGAACGCGACGTGGTCGCCCGGCTGGAGACCCGCGGCGCGGAACAGGTGCGCCAGGCGGTTGGACTCCTCGTCGAGCTCCCGGAACGTGATCACGCGGCCTGAGCCGGCCATGATCACCGCAGGCTTGTCCGGCGTCACCGCCGCGATCGCTCCAGGGTGCATGACCGAACGTTACTCGGTTTGCCCGGGCGGCGGTAGGAGACGCACCCGCGGCCCGCGACGCCGTACGGCCCGCACCCCGCGACCTCGCGACGCCGTACGGCCCGCACCCCGCGACCTCGCGACGCCGTACGGCCCGCACCCCGCGACCTCGCGACGCCGTACGGCCCGCACCCCGCGGCCCCGCGACGCGGAACGGCCCGCGCCCCGGAACGAGGCGCGGGCCGTGCGGCGAGCGCGGTCAGGCGGCGGCGTGCTGCTCGACGGTCGCGGAGGCGAGGGCGAGGTCGAGGACCTCGCGGACGTCGCTCACCGCGTGGACGGTGAGGTCGGCCAGCACCTCGGCCGGGACGTCGTCCAGGTCGGGCTCGTTGCGCGCCGGGATGAGCACCGTGGTGATGCCGGCCCGGTGGGCGGCGAGCAGCTTCTGCTTGACGCCCCCGATCGGCAGCACCCGCCCGGTGAGGGAGACCTCGCCGGTCATCGCGACGTCGCCGCGCACCGGCCGTCCCGACAGGAGCGACGCGAGGGCGGTCGTCATGGTGACGCCGGCCGACGGGCCGTCCTTCGGCACCGCGCCCGCGGGCACGTGGATGTGCACGGACCGGTCCTTGAGCGAGCCGACCGGCAGTTCGAGCTCCACCCCGCGCGAGCGGAGGTAGGACAGCGCGATCTGCGCCGACTCCTTCATCACGTCGCCCAGCTGGCCCGTCAGGGTCACGCCGGTCGAGCCCGTCTCCGGGTCGGCCAGCGACGCCTCGACGTACAGGACGTCGCCGCCCGCGCCGGTGACGGCCAGCCCGGTCGCCACGCCGGGCACCGAGGTGCGCTGCCGCGCCTCGGGCAGGGACGACTCCGGCACGAACCGGGGCCGGCCCAGGTAGTCGACCAGGCTGTCCGCCCCTACCGCGACCGGCAGCGCCGTCTCGTCCAGGGCGACCTTCGCGGTCACCTTGCGCAGGATCCGGGCGAGCGAGCGCTCCAGCGAGCGGACGCCCGCCTCGCGGGTGTACTCGCCGGCCAGGCGGCGCAGCGCGCCCTCGTCGATCGACACGTCCTCGGAGGTGAGGCCGGCCTTCTCCAGCTGACGCGGGAGCAGGTGGTCGCGCGCGATCGCGACCTTCTCGTCCTCGGTGTAGCCGTCAAGCGTGACGATCTCCATGCGGTCCAGCAGCGGCCCGGGGATCTGCTCCAGGACGTTGGCCGTGGCCAGGAACAGCACGTCGCTGAGGTCGAGCTCGACCTCCAGGTAGTGGTCGCGGAACGTGTGGTTCTGCGCCGGGTCGAGCACCTCCAGCAAGGCGGCCGTCGGGTCGCCCCGGTAGTCGGCGCCGACCTTGTCGATCTCGTCGAGCAGCACGACCGGGTTCATCGAGCCGGCCTCGCGGATCGCGCGGACGATGCGGCCCGGCAGCGCGCCGACGTAGGTGCGCCGGTGGCCGCGGATCTCCGCCTCGTCCCGCACGCCGCCGAGGGCGACGCGGACGAACGTCCGGCCCATGGCCCGGGCGACCGACTCGCCGAGCGAGGTCTTGCCGACTCCGGGAGGACCGGCCAGCGCGAGCACGGCGCCGCTGCGGCGCCCGCCGACGACGCCCAGGCCCTGGTCGGCCCGGCGCTTGCGGACCGCGAGGTACTCCACGATGCGGTCCTTCACGTCGTCGAGCCCGGTGTGGTCGGCGTCCAGCACGGCCCGGGCGCCGGCGATGTCGTACTCGTCGGTCGTGTGCACGTTCCACGGGATGTCGAGCAGCGTGTCGAGCCAGGTGCGGATCCAGCCGGTCTCGGGCGACTGGTCGGACGTCCGCTCCAGCTTGTCGACCTCCTTGAGCGCGGCCACGCGCACCTTCTCGGGCAGGTCGGCCGCCTCGATGCGGGACCGGTAGTCCTCCTCCTCGTCGGAGGGGTCGCCGTTCAGCTCGGCCAGCTCCTTGCGGACGGCCGCGAGCTGCTGGCGGAGCAGGAACTCGCGCTGCTGCTTCTCCATGCCCTCCTGGACGTCCTTGCGGATGGTCTCCGCGACGTCCAGCTCGGCCAGGTGGTCGCGCGCCCAGCCGACGAGCTTGTCGAGCCGCTCGGCCGGGTCGAGGGTCTCCAGCAGCAGGAGCTTCTGCGGCGTGGACAGCCACGGCGCGTAGCCCGCGCTGTCGGCCAGCACCGCCGGGTCCTCCATCTGGTTGACCGCGTCGACAACCTGCCACGCCCCGCGCTTCTGCAGGATCGTGGTCGTCAGGGCCTTGTACTCCTTGACCAGGTCCTCGGCCCGGGAGCCGACGGCGACCTGGTCCAGCACCGTGGCCTCCACCCAGAGCGCCGCGCCCGGGCCGGTGGTGCCGGTGCCGACCCGCATGCGGTCGACGCCGCGGACCACGGCGGCCGGCTCGCCGCCGGGCAGCCGCCCGACCTGCTCGACGACGGCGGCGACGCCGATGGCGCCGTACCGGCCGTCCACGCGGGGCACGAGGAGCACCCGGCTCTCGCCGCTGGCCCGCGCGGCCTCGATGGCGGCCCGGACCTCGGAGGCCGACAGATCAAGAGGAACCACCATGCCGGGCAGGACGACCTCGTCGTCCAGCGGAAGGACGGGAAGGATCTGTGACATGCGAACTCCAAAGGTTGAGTTATGCCGACTCAACTAACAGGAGTGTGATCGTGTTCCCTGATTTGCGCCCGTTCGCTGTGAGCGATCGTAATCGTGTAATCGTCGCCGGACGACGGGCGGAAGCACCCTCGCGGATGCCGCAGGATGACCCATATGGATACCGGACATATCCGACTAGCGTCGGGCACCGGCCGGTGGGTGCTGCTCACCACGGTCCTCGGGTCGGGCATCGCCACCCTCGACGGAACGGTCGTCAACGTCGCCCTCCCCGCGCTCGGCCGCGATCTCCACGCCGGGATGTCCGGCCTCCAGTGGACCGTCAACGCCTACACCCTCACGATGGCGTCCCTGATCCTGCTCGGCGGGTCGCTGGGCGACCGGCTGGGACGGCGGAAGATCTTCGTGGTGGGCGTGGCCTGGTTCGCGCTCGCCTCCGCGCTGTGCGGGCTCGCGCCCGACATCGCGGTGCTCGTGTTCGCCCGGGCGCTCCAGGGCATCGGCGGCGCGCTGCTGATCCCCGGCTCGCTCGCGATCATCCAGGCCAGTTTCGTCCCGGACGACCGGCCCCGCGCCGTCGGCGCCTGGTCCGGGCTCGGCGGCGTCGCCGCGGCCGTAGGGCCGCTGCTCGGCGGCTGGCTGGTCGAGACCGCCGGCTGGCGGTGGGTGTTCCTGCTCAACCTGCCGCTCGCGGCCGTCGTGGTCGGCGTGGCCGCCCGCCACGTGCCCGAGACCCGCGACGCCGGGCCGCACGGCCGCTTCGACGTGCTCGGGACCGTCCTCGCCGCGCCCGCGCTCGCCGGGCTGACGTACGGCCTGATCCTCGCGGGCGACGGACTGCTACCCCTCGCGGCGGGGCTCGTCCTGGCCGCCTGCTTCGTGATCGTGGAGACCCGGCGCTCGCCGGACGCGCTGGTCCCGGTGGGGGTCTTCGCCTCGCGCGTCTTCACCGCGGTCAACGTCGTGACCCTTGTCATGTACGCGGCGATGGGCCTGGTGTTCTTCCTCCTGGTCGTCCAGCTCCAGGTGTCGGCCGGCTTCTCCCCCATCGCCGCCGGGTCGGCGATGCTCCCGGTCACGATCCTGATGCTGCTGCTGTCGGCCCGCGCCGGCGAGCTGGCCCGTCGGGTGGGGCCGCGCCTGCCCATGACGATCGGCATCCTCCTGTGCGCCGCCGGGCTGCTGCTGATGAGCCGGATCGGGCCGGGCTCGTCGTACCTGGCGGACGTGGTGCCCGCGGCGGTGGTGTTCGGGCTCGGCCTGTCCTCCGCCGTCGCCCCGCTCACCGCCACCGTGCTCGCCACGGCCCAGGAGCGGTACGCCGGCGTGGCCAGCGGGGTCAACAACGCCCTGGCCAGGACGGGTGGCCTGCTCGCCGTGGCCGCCGTCCCGCCGCTCGTGGGCCTGACCGGCGAGGCGTACGACTCCCCCGTGGACTTCACCCGCGGCTTCCACACCTCGATGCTGGTGAGCGCCGCCATGATGGCCGTCGCCGCCGCGGTCACGTTCGTCACCATCAGGACGAACGTGCTCACCGCCACCCCTCCGCCCGCGTCGAGGAGCCACTGCTCGGTGGACGGCCCCCCGCTGGAGCGCCGCCCTCCCACCGCGTCTCGCGGCTAGGGTCTGCCTGGAGTTGTGATCATTGGCGGCGAAACGGGCTGGCCGGGACGACGATCGGGCTGGTAGCTTTCAGTCGGCCGCGACACCGTCCGAGGAGGTGAGACCCATGAACGCTGTATCGATGTGGGTGCTCCCCCTTTCGTCACGGTCGGGCGATTGACGTAGGTGTCGCCGGGAGCGCCTCGACAACAAGGCACTCCCGAAAGGCAACACCCATGCACTCTCTGCAGTTCACCGCCGAGTCGTCGTCGAACGACGTGATCGAACGTGACTTCACCGTGGGCGGCGTCCCCGGTGTCCTATGGTCGCCGGCCTCCGGCGCGGCCGATAGCGCACCCTTGATCCTGATGGCCCACGGCGGCGGCAACCACAAGAAGCACCCGGCGATGTCCGGTCGCGCAGGCCTGCTCGTCACCGGCTGCGGCTTCCACGTCGCCTGCCTCGACGCGCCCGGCCACGGCGACAGGCCGCGCACGGCGCACGACGAGGCGGAAATCGCCGAGCTGTTTCGGGCGAGGACGGCGGGCGAGCCGGAAGGCCCGATCGTCATTCGCTACAACGACCACCTGGCCAAGCTCGCCGTGCCCGAGTACCAGGCGACCCTGGACGCCCTCCAGGAACTTCCCGAGATCGGCGCCAGCGGGCCGGTCGGCTTCTGGGGCATCAACATGGGCACCGCGATCGGCATACCGTTCGTGGCGATCGAACCCAGGATCACGGCCGCGGTCTTCGGTCAGCACTGGCCCGATGTCCTGGCCGAGAAGGCGAGGCAAATCACCATCCCGATCGAGTTCGACCTGCAGTGGGACGACGAGCACATCTCGCGCGAGGAGGGTCTCGCGCTGTTCGACGCCTTCGCTTCGAAGGAGAAGTCATTGCACGTGAACTCGGGCAAGCACAAGGACCTGCCCCGCTTCGAGGCCGACAGCGCGGTCCGGTTCTTCGCCCGGCACTTCCGCCGAGCGGTCACCTCGCCCGCCTGACCTGAGCGGTCGCGGCGTCCGGCGTACCGGCCGGGCGCCGCCACCGCGGGCCCGGTTGATGCTGCGCATCCAGATGATGGATCCGCGTATCGCACCGCCTTCCATACCGCCAGCCTCTGGAGCGCATCGAGGCGGAACCCGACCGCGACCGGTGGTTCACCGCCGCGGAGGCCAGGGAGTACGGCCTGGTCGACCACGTGGTCTCCGGCCTCGCCGCCGTGCGCCGGTCGTCCTGACGCCCCGGCGACTCGACCGTCGTCGCTGAAGCCCTTCGACGACACGCTGAAGAGCTACATGCAGGCGCGCAACATCCCGTACGGATCGCTGGCCGTGCCCTGGGGTACGACGTCGAGATCGACAACCTGATGCACCAGGCGGCCGACAGCGTCGGCTCCAACTCCTGGCCGTCGACGAACCTGTTCCCGTCCTACGGCCTGTGATCCCCGCCTGATCAGCCGCAGCGCGTGCCCTTGGGCGGGACCGTCCCCTCCAGCAGGTACGCGTTGACCTTGTCGTCAATGCACGCGTTCTGACCGCAGGCGCCGTGCCCCTCGTCGTTGAAGCCGTCGAAGACGACCGCTACTCACGATAAAAAGGCTCGTTGATCACGACTTCGGACAGGCCGGCGGATCGGTGACGAGCGCCGCCGTGCCGGAGGCCGGCACGGCGGCGGGGTGGGCCGGCGGTCAGTGCGCGCCGGCGCCGCTCCTCACGATGGACCTGACGCTCGACGGGCTGTCCAGCGTGTAGGAGTAGGGGATGGAGGCGACGCCGCCGCCGGTGTCGCCGGCCCCCGAGTTCACCTTGTAGTTGTCGCGGGCGACGAGGTTGCCGCCGGGAGAGGACCCCTCACCCCGGTGGTAGGGGTCGGCGACGTTCTCGAAGTAGTTGCCCTCGACCAGCACACCGGCCTCCACGGTCGAGGCCACGCCGTACCCGCTGTTGTTGTAGTAGTAGTTGTTGAACACGTGCACGGGATTGCCGAAGCGCACCCGGGGATGGCGCTGGACGGTGCCGTCGAACCAGTTGTGGTGGTAGGTCACCCGCAGGTGGCCGCGGTCCTCCGCCCCGTTGTCGTCGCTGTGGCCGAGCAGCATCGTCTTGTCGTGGTCGAAGACGTGGTTCCACGAGACGGTCACGTAGTCGCTGGCCCGCTTGATGTCGATCGCGCCGTCGTATCCGTGGGAGAGCGTGTTGTGGTCGATCCACACGTTCGTCGAGTGCTGGACGTTGACGGCGTCGTCGCTCCAGTCGCGGAAGACCAGATTCTTGATGATCACGTTCTTCGCGCCGGACACGTTCAGGCCGCACCCGGCGATGGTGGCCCCGGACGCGCCGACGATCGTCTTGTTCGACCCGACCGTGAGCATGCCCGAGCACGAGATCGTCCCGGTCACCCGCACCACCGACGCGGAGGACCCCGAGATCGCGCCCGACAGCGCCGAGGCGCTGGACACCGTGACCGTCGCGGCGGCGCCGCCGCCCGTGGTGCCGCCGTTCATCGCGGCCCAGCCGATCGGACTCGAACCGCCGCTCGTGGGAGTGGGGGACGGGGTCGGTGTGGGGGTCGGTGTGGGGGTCGGTGTGGGGGTCGGTGTGGGGGTCGGTGTGCGGGTGGGAGTCGGGGTTGGCGTCGGCGTTGGCGTCGGCGTGGGTGTCGGGGTGCCGGTGGAGCCGGTGGAGCCGGTGCAGGTGACGCCGTTGAGGGTGAAGGAGGCCGGTGTGGGGTTGGAACCCGACCAGGCGCCGTTGAAGCCCACTGACACCGACCCGCCGGTGGGGATGGAGGCGTTCCAGTCGAGGTTCCTGGCCGTGACGTTCTGCCCGCTCTGCGTCCAGGTGGCGGCCCAGCCGTCGGTCACCTTCTGACCCGAGGAGGGAAACGCGAAGCCCAGCGTCCACCCGCTGATCGCGTCGCCGAGGTTCTGGATCGTGACCGCCGCGGTGAAACCACCCGACCAGTCGTTGGTCGTGTAGGTGACCGCGCACCCCGCGGCCGCCGAGGCCTGGGTGGCGGGCACCGCGAGGGCGAGGGCCGGCGCGGCCAGGGAGAGCGCCGCCGCGACGGCGGCCAGGCGGCCCGCCGGGGACCGGGGGATGGCCAGAGGCATGAGTTCTCCTGCGATGGACGAGTGGGCTCGGATGGGAGGGCCGGCGTGAGTCCTGGCGGGCTGAACGGTCTGGGCCTCGCGCGGGTGTCCTCCGCGCGAGGCGGGGAGTCATCCGATCGGGTTCCAGCCGTCGGATCCGGCCAGGTACTTCTGCGGGGTGTAGGCGGTGGCCTGGGAGTCGCTCATCTGCGGGCGGCTGGAGTTGACGCCGGCGCCCGCGCCGGTGTTCCTGTACTCGAAGAAGCGCGCGTTCTTCCAGGAGTTGCCGGACATGTCGGTCCAGGGCTGAGACGTCTTGATCGTCGAGCTGAGGGTGGACTCCCGGTAGAGCACCTGGGCGTTCGGACCCCAGGGGCGGCCCAGCTGTGTGGTCCCCGCCGTGGCGCCGGAGATCCGCGACCTGTAGATCAGGAAGCCGTAGGTCTTGGCGATGTCGGTCCTTGCGGCGGTGATGGGCGCGCCGGTGCTGCGCTTCTCGTAGATGTCGCTGTCGTCGATCACGATCGTGCCGTCGCCGAAGACGAAGTCGACGGTGCCCTCGACGTACGAGCCGCGCATGTAGGCGCGGGCGGACGCGTTCACCAGAAAGGTGTCCTGGTCGCCGAGCAGCCGCACGTTCGACAGGACCGACCGGTCGGCGTCGAGGTTCAGCGCGACGGCCTGCTGTCCGCTGGTGGACGAGCTCTCCTGGTAGTCGTTGGAGATCGTCAGGTTGGTGAGGGCGGCGTCGTGGCCGTCGACGAACGCGGTGGCGCTGTCGAAGGTGCCGTACGAGGCGGCGGAGTGGTTGTTCACGATCACGACGTCCCTGGCCGACGACCCGAGGCCCTGCAGCGTGATGAAGGGCTTGTTCGTGGGAATCGTGACGGTCTCCCGGTAGGTGCCGGGCTTGATCGTGATGACCTTCCGGCTGGAGTTGCCCGCCGGCACGGCGTCGATCGCGGCCTGCACCGTCCGGTACCTCCCGGTACCGTCGGCGGCCACCGTGGGGGTCCCGCCCGTGGGCGTCGGCGTCGGCGTCGGGGTGGGGGTGGGAGTCGGGGTCGGCGTGGGGGTCGGCGTGGGGGTCGGTGTGGGGGTCGGCGTCGGCGTTGGCGTTGGCGTGGGTGTCGGGGTGCCGGTGGAGCCGGTGCAGGTGACGCCGTTGAGGGTGAAGGAGGCCGGTGTGGGGTTGGAACCCGACCAGGCGCCGTTGAAGCCCACTGACACCGACCCGCCGGTGGGGATGGTCGCGTTCCAGTCGAGGTTCCTGGCCGTGACGTTCTGCCCGCTCTGCGTCCAGGTGGCCGCCCAGCCGTCGGTCACCTTCTGACCCGAGGCGGGAAACGCGAAGCCCAGCGTCCACCCGCTGATCGCGTCGCCGAGGTTCTGGATCGTGACCGCCGCGGTGAAACCACCCGACCAGTCGTTGGTCGTGTAGGTGACCGCGCACCCCGCGGCCGCCGAGGCCTGGGTGGCGGGCACCGCGGCGACCAGGCAGCCCGTGACGAGCGCCGCCGCCACGACAGCCGTACGGCGTGCCGGACGGGTGTTCCGGCGACCTCGGCGCGCCGCCGTCGGCAGGCGTGTCCTGTCCGATGGGTGCATGAGGAGTCCCTTCGATCTCGCCGTCTCGGCTCGAATCATCGGGTCAATACCGTGCCGGGGAAAGGATGCCGCCCGACGGCGTCCACGTCTTCGCAGGTGGACGGCTTCGGACGGGCGAATGCCGCTGATACGTTCAGAGAGCCGCGGAGAGTTCCGCGGGAACGCCGCCTCGATGGACGGGGCCCCTCGCGATTCGACGGGACGAGTTCAGGCGGCGGACGTGGGAGGTTCACGTACCCGTGGGCCGGGTGTCCTGATCTGCGGGGACGATCCGGCCATGAGCGTCTCACGCGCATCCGCCCTGCTGGCGGCGGCCCTCACCCTGCCCTCGCTCGTCGCGGCCGCCCCGGCCGCCGCCCGGTCCTGCCCCTCCTTCCTCGCCGTGGCCTCGCCGTACGCGACGGTGGCGGGACGGTCGCACGCCGGGTCGGTCACCCTGTTCGCCGAGCAGGGCGGCGGGCTGAAGAAGACGAAGGTGCTCCACCAGGGCGCGGACGGCATCGGGGACGAACCCGAGCTCAACGACGCCTTCGGCTCCGCCCTCGCGCAGGGCGACTTCGACGGCGACGGCTGCGCCGACCTGGCCATCGGGGCGTCGGAGGAGTTCTTCGGGCCGCCGGTGGCGGACGCCGACGGGCACGGCGTCGTCCACGTGCTGTACGGCTCCCCGGACGGGCTGGGCCGGGCGCGGACGATCGACGTCACCCATCTCGGCCGCGACCACGGCACCGACCGCTTCGGGGCCGCCCTCGCCGCCGGGGACCTCGACGGGGACGGCGACGACGAGCTGATCGTGGGCGCGCCCGGGCTGGCGGGAGGCGGCGGCGTCGGCGTCTTCGGCCTCGGCCACGCCTCGCCGTACGGGAAGGGCACGCTCATCACGGAGTCGACCGGCTGGGTGGGCCAGGACCCCGGGCAGACGGACCTGTTCGGCGCGGCGCTCGCCACCGGCGACTTCAACGGCGACGGCCGCGACGAGCTGGCGGTCGGCGCGCCGGGCGGCGGCGGGCTGCGGTACGGGGCGGGCGTCGTCACCATCCTCGACGTGCGCAGGCGGTACGCCGGGGTCTACACGCAGGAAAGCCCCAACGTGAAGGGGTACGGCGAGAAGTGGGACGCCTTCGGCGCCTCGCTCGCCTCGGGCGACTTCGACGCCGACGGCCGGGACGACCTCGCGATCGGCGTCCCCGGTGAGGACCTGTCGCTGCTGCAGCGCGGCATGGACTACGGCGACGGCGCGGTCAACGTGCTGTACGGCACGTCGCGCGGCCTCAGCGCGATCGGCAGCGAGATCTGGTCGCAGACGATCCTGAAGGGCACCCCGCGCTACTACGACCGGTTCGGCACCTCCCTGGCCGCCGGGGACCTGAACGGCGACGGCGACGACGAGCTCGTCGTCGGGGTGCCGGGCGAGGACGCGGTCCAGGTCATCGCCGGGACCAGGACCGGCGGCCTCACCCGCAACCACAACGCCCTGGTCACCGGGCGCAGGGACAGCGACTTCGGCTCCTCGGTCACGGTCGTGGGCGGCCGGCTGCTGGTGGCGGCCCCCGGCTCGGGCGAGCTGACCCTGGTCGGGACGAGCAAGAAGAAGGGGTCGTACCCGGGCGTCGTCCCCGGCTCGGCGACGGTCGTCGACCGGGGCGGCGAGTCGGACCTGTTCGGCTACGCCCTCAGCTGAGCCGCGCGGCGTGTCGCCGGGACAGGACGGGCCGGACGGCGCCGCCGCGGAGGCCTGCGCCGCGCCGGCGTGGCGCGGCGCAGAACGCCCGTGCCGTACCGGACGATCCGGTACGGCACGGGCGCCGCGGCGGGTCAGGCGTTGAGCTGGGCGTGCCCGGTGGGGACGGTGAACCGGGCGGAGACCTTGGCGGGAGCGCCCCGCCGGCTGATGTAGTCGAGCGTGCGGAACTCGGCCCGCATCTCCTCCTCCGACAGCCGGCAGACGATGAACCCGCGCCGCTGGTCGATGTACGAGATGTGTGGGTTCTCCCGGAGCAGCTGGGCCACCCGGGCCTGGTCGCGGTAGCCGTCCCCGTCGCTGGAGATGGACGAGGTGACGAGCTCGACGGCCACCTTGGGCGAGTCGGGGTCGTCGAAGTCGGGCTTCAGGTCGGCCGCGTGGTGCATGTGGGCGTCGCCCGTGAGGACGACCGGGTTGGCGGCGCCCGAGCCGCGGATGCCCTCGAGCAGGCGGGCCCGCTCGGCGGGGTAGCCGTCCCAGCTGTCCATGTTCAGCTCGGTGCCGGGGCCGGACCTGTAGTCCCGCTGGGCCATGAGGACCTGCTGCCCGATGAGGTTCCACCGGGCCTGCGAGGCGGTGAGGCCGTCGAGGAGCCAGCGGTGCTGGGCCGCCCCCAGGATCGTCCGTCCCGAGTCGAGCCGCTCGTCGCAGCCCGAGCGGTCGCCGTCCTCGCAGGCCTGGTCGTCCCGGAACTGCCGGGTGTCGAGCAGGTGGAACTCGGCCATCGGCCCCCACTGCACCCGGCGGTTGATGCGGATCGACGCCCCGTCCGGGACGCTGGCCCGGCGCAGCGGCATGTTCTCGTAGTACGCCTGGAAGGCGTAGGCCCTCCGCTCCCGGAAGCCGGGGGCGTCGGTGCTGGAGACCGGACCGGCCCAGTTGTTCTCGATCTCGTGGTCGTCGAACGCCACCAGCCACGGCGCGGCGAGGTGGGCGGCCTGGAGGTCGCGGTCGGTCTTGTACTGCGCGTGCCTGACCCGGTAGTCGGCGAGCGTCTGGCACTTGTTGCCCGCGTGCTCGCGCACCGCGCCCCCGAGCGCCGTGTAGCCCTGGGGCTGGTACTCGTAGATGTAGTCGCCGAGGTGCACGACGAGCTCCGGCTCCTGCTCCGCGATGCGGCGGTAGGCCGTGTAGTAGCCGTGCTCCCAGTGGGCGCAGGCGGCCACGACGAAGCGCAGCGGCGACATCGCCGTGGGGGCCGTGCGGGTGCGGCCGGTGTCCGACAGGTGACCGTCGGCGCGGAAGCGGTAGAAGTACTCCCTGCCCGGCTCAAGGCCGTCCACCTCGACGTGCACGCTGTGCGCGGACGAGGGCCGCGCGGTGACGGTCCCGGACTTCACGACGGAGGAGAACCCCTCGTCGGCCGCCACCTGCCACTGCAGGTCGACGGGCCGCGACGGCATCCCGCCGAGCCCGTCGGGGGACGTCGGGTCGAGCGCCAGCCGGGTCCACAGCACCACGCCGCCCGGCGTGGGGTCGCCGGACGCGATGCCGAGCGCGAACGGGTCCTGCCGGAGCGCGCGGGAGGAAAGCCCCTGGGGCAACTGGGGCAGCGCGGAGCCGCCGAGGACCAGGCCGCCGGTTCCGGCCGCGAGAGCGGACAGAAAGGCTCTTCGTGACGCATTCGTCTGCACGCCACCAGTGGACGCGCCCCGGTCGACGGCCGTCCTTTACCGCCGTTACCCGGCCGGAAACCGCCGGTGAACAGTGATTCTGACTACCCGTCCTTGCTGAACGGAGGCTGACGCGCCGGGCTCGGCTCCGTTAACGCCGCCCACCGCCGCGGTCCCGGCTCAGCCGACGGGCCGGTGCAGCACCGCCTTGAGGTCGTCCCGCAGCGTCGAGGCGTCGCGGAAGTGGATCCCGGACAGCCCGGCCTCCTCGGCTCCCGCGATGTTCTCCAGCCGGTCGTCCACGAACACGACGTCCCCGGCCCGTACGCCGAGCGTCTCGACCACCCGGCGGTAGATCCGCGGGTCGGGCTTCACCAGGCCCATCCGCCCGCTGTAGAAGCGGGGGCCGATCGGCGCCATGAACGGCAGCGTGTCGACGCCGTCGGCCACGCAGATCGGGGCGTTCGACAGCAGGGCCATCGGCACGCCGGCCGCCGAGAGCTCGCCGACGACGGCCGTGGTGTCCTCGTTCGGCCGCGACCAGCTCTCCACGTCGGCCGCCACGATCCGGTCCAGCTCGTCGCCGGTGACCGGCCTGCCGCAGACGCGCGACCAGTACTCCGCGGGATCCAGCGCGGCCCGGTCGAAGTCGAGCCGGAACTCCCAGTAGCGCTCCTCGAAGCCGGGGACCTCGCCGGCCATCCGCACCAGGCGGGCCACGTCGTCGCGGTCCTGGGGCAGGGAGATGACGTTGCCGTAGTCAAAGAGAACAAGAGTCATGATTGAACGATCATACCCGGTGTTCGGTTTCAGGCCACATACGGCTTGAGGAAGGCGTTGGCCGTCGCGCAGCCCAGGTAGTTGCGCACCGTGTGGAAGTCGAGCCAGTCGATGTTGCAGGACACGTCGCGCTCGACCCCCTCGAAGCAGGGGCGCAGCGCGTCGGGGATCGCGGCGATGTCGTCCTTGTCGGCGATGTTGATCCAGCGGCGCACCCCCGGCGGCCGGGCGCCGCGGCCCTTGACGGGGACGGGGACCAGCCGCTCGAAGACCACGTTGCGCATCCCGAGCGGGCTGCCCAGCGTGATGAGCAGGTCGGCCGACAGGTCCGGATGAGCCCAGAAGGCCTCGTAGGCCACCACGCTGCCGAGCGAGTGGGCCACCACCACCTCCGGCCGCCGCCGGCGGATCGTGTCGGCCACGGCGTCGCGCGCCCGGGTGCGGGGATCGCCGCCACCCAGGTACGTGGCGACCTCCGGGCAGAAGTCCCGGGCGAACCGGACGGCCTCGGGACCGAACCGGGTCACCAGCCACTCGGCCAGCCGGTGGGCCAGCCCGGTCAGCGACTCCCCCGCGACGCCCCGGACGCGTCCGTCGAGTTGCCCCGCCCAGTCGGCGAACACCAGCTTGGCCGGCGGGTCCATCTGCCGGGGCGGCTTCACCGGCCCCGTGTGCAGGTGATGGGCGTAGTAGGCGACCTCGGCGAAATAGTCGGGCGCCTTGCCCGCCGTCTGCCCGGTCAGGCCCTTGTGGAGGTAGCCGTTCCACTTCAGCCGCATCGTCTCGGCCGCGCCGCCCGCCGACCCCCCGGCGTCCTCGTAGTAGTGGTACTTCCCGATGCCGTGCACTCCGACGATCGTGGTCATGCTCCCGCCCAGTCGCAGCCGTACCCCGGCACACTGTGCACGAGGCCGTGGACCGTGACAACCCGAAGCCCGATTTACGGCGATAAATTAGATGATCCGGCGCGACCGAGGCTGCACACTGGGCATGCCCGGAGAGGCACGGCCGCACGAGCCGGAGAAACACACGAGGAGGAGACGATGCCAGGCCCGTTGCACGTCCGCGGTTCGGTGGTGATACCGGAGGCGGAGCTCGGGTGGCGTTTCTCCCGCTCGTCCGGGCCCGGCGGCCAGGGGGTCAACACCACCGACAGCCGTGTCGAGCTGAGCTTCGACGTCGCCGCGACCACCGCCCTCGGCCCGGCCCTCAAGGCACGGGCCCTCGAACGGCTCGCGCCGCGCCTGGTCGACGGCGTCATCACGGTGACGGCGTCGGAGTTCCGCTCACAGCTGCGCAACCGGGAGGCCGCCGAGCTGCGGCTCGCCGGGATCCTCCGCGACGCCGTCGCCCCGCCGCCGAAGAAGCGCCGCCCCACCAAGCCCTCGCGCGGGTCGGTCGAGCGGCGCCTCGCGGCCAAGCGGCAGCGCTCGGAGGTCAAGCGCCTGCGGCGCGGCGACGACTGACGATCCGCGTGACCGGAGAGCGCTCTCCCCCCCGTTCACGGGATGGAGAGCGCTCTGGGCGCCTACTGCCAGCCCTGCAGACCGGCGCCGTACGGGTAGAGCGGGTTCCCGTACGTCGTCGGCACGGTCTGCCCGGCGTCGATGTGCGCCCGGATGTCCGCCCGCTCGGCGGCCGTCGCTCCCAGGTCGTACGGGATGTTCCAGTCCTCGACGGCGTCGGCCTGGGTGTCCGTGCCGCCCGGCTTGAGGACCTGGTCGACGCTGCGCGGCAGCTGCCAGGGCAGTCGGCCCCGCGGCGTGTAGTCGCCGAACAGCAGGCTCGCCGTGGCGGGCCCGACCTCCTCGCCGCCCCGGTACGTCATCACGATGGCGTCGGCGATGCCGTTCCAGTCGGCGATGACGGTCGGCCGGGGCAGGTCCATCACCACGACCACCGGGATCCCCTGGTTGTGGAAGCTCTGGATGACGGCGAGCTGGTCGGCCGGCAGGTACGGCTGCTCCTTCACCCAGGCCGTCGCGTGGGTGTACGTCGGCTCACCGACGGCCACCACGGCCAGCTTGGGCGAGGGCCCGGTGTCCTGGTAGACGTTCACCCCGGCCGCGGACGCCCGCGCCCTGATGGCGTCGAGCAGCGTGAGCGAGCCGTACTCCTGGTGGAAGTAGCTCGTCCAGATGCAGCACGCCGTGCCGTCGGTGGCCCGCGGGCCCGCCACGACGATGTTGTCGCCGGCCTTCAGCTTGAGCGGCAGGACGCCGTTGTTCTTCAGCAGCGTGATCGACTCGCGGGCGGCCTGGTTGGCCAGGGCGACGTACGACGGCTGGTGGAACCGGTAGGGCCCGTTCACCGGGTCGCCGTACGGGTGGTCGAAGATCCCGAGCTGGAACTTCAGCCGCAGGATCCGCGTCACCGCGTCGTTGATCCGCGCGATCGGCACGCTGGAGACGAACGTCGCCATCGAGAACCCGGCCGTGCCCGGGTCGGCGCCACCCATGACGTCGGACCCGGCGTTCGCCGCGTTCACCCAGCCGCTGTACGGCAGCCAGTCGGTGGTGATCAGGCCGGTGTACCCGAGGTTGGTGCGCAGGTAGTCGAGGATCGGCTTGCTGTCGCCGGCACCCGGCCCGCCCGGGTCGAGGTAGGAGCTGCCCGCGTAGCCCGGCATGATGTTCACCGCGCCGGCCTCGATCGCGGCCCGGAACGGGATCATGTGGTACTTGATCGTCACCCCGTCGTAGGTGATTCCGGCCTCGCCTCCGGCGCCCTCGCCCGGCCAGTGCTTCACGGTCGCGAGGACCGAGCCGGGGTTGAGCTCCGGACCGCCCTGCAGGCCCGCGACCAGCGCCCTGACCTGCGCCGCCGCCACGTCGGCGTTCTCGCCGTTGCCCTCCTGGATGCGGGGGTAGAGCACCTTGGTGCCGACCTCCGCGAGGGGCCCGAGCACCCCGCGGGCGCCGACCTCCAGCTCCTCCCGCCGCTGCATGTCGCCGAGCCTGTAGTCGAGGGCGTAGTCCTTGCCCGCGGCCAGGGCGCTCTGCAGGGGGTAGGTGGTCTGGTAGCCGGCGATGGTGTCGCCCGCGGAGACCGGGGGGATGCCGAGCCGCGTTCCCGCCGCCCCGAGCAGGACCTTGTGCAGGTCGGCCGGGAGCGCCGGGCCGAAGTGCCAGCCCGACTGCGGGTACGTCTGGGCGACGTAGAACATCTGGTACGCCTTCTCCTCGGTGGTCATCCTGCCGAGGAGGTCGCTCACCCGGGTCTCGACCGGCTGCCGCCAGTCCTCGTACGGCTCGATGGTGCCGTTCTTGTTCAGGTCGCGGGCGCCGTCGACCACGTTCACGCCGTCGTCGACGGCCTCGATGTCGGGGATGTAGAGGCTGAACGTCCGGATGTTCGAGGTGGTCGTCGTGCCCGACCCGCTCACCGCGACCACGAACCACTTGTACGTCCACCGGTCGGAGACGTCCCACGTGGGCGTGTAGCTGGTGCCGGTGGGCTCGGCGACCTTCGTGTAGAGGTCGATGAGCCTGCCCGCGGCGGTGAAGTCGTAGTCGGTGCGGCTGATGTTGATCCACACCTCGTAGTGCGCCGCCCCCGGCACCGCCGCCCACGACAGCACGGGCCGCCGGGTGGTGGTGACCATCGCGTGGTCGGCGGGCGCCGACAGGGCGAACTGGCCGGTCGTCGCGGGCGCCTTCGCCGGCCGCGACAGCAGGGGCGCCGTCGAGGCCGAGGTGTCGATCGTGCCGAAGACCTGGAACTCCCACAGGGAGTAGCCGTAGCCGGTGGCCCGGGCCGTGCCGGCGAACCGCACGTACCGGCCCTTGCCGGAGACCTTCAGGTTCTCCACGCCGCCCTTGCCCGTGGTGGTCGTGTAGACGGGCGTCCAGGTCGTGCCGTTGTCGGACACGTCGACGTGGTAGCCGGTGGCGTAGGCGGACTCCCAGTTCAGCGTCAGGCCGGTGATCGTGGCGGCGCCGCCGAGGTCGACCTGGAGCCACTGGTTGTCGGTGTAGAGGCTCGACCAGCGGGTGGTGGTCCGCCCGTCGAGGGCCGCGGCGGGCGCGTTGCCGCCCTCGTACGAGGACGCCGTCACCTGCTTGTACGCCGAGATCGGGGTCGTCCCCGGAGGCGGCGGGCTGGTCGAGGGGGACGGCGTCGGCGTGGGCGAGGGGGTGCCGGTGACGTCGGTGGTGAAGACGGCGAACTCCCACAGGGAGTAGCCGTAGCCGGTGCCCCGGGCCGTGCCGTACACCCGCACGTAGCGGCCGGTGCCGCTGACCGTGAGCGTCTGCGTCCCGCCGGTCCCCGACGTGGTCGAGTACACCGGCGACCACGACGACCCGTCGGCGGACACCTGGACCTGGAACGCCTTCCCGTAGGCGGTCTCCCAGGTCAGCGCCACTTTGCAGACCGACTTCGCGGAGCCGAGGTCGACCTGAAGCCACTGCGGGTCGCTCGCCGCGCTCGACCAGCGGGTCCCGGCGTCGCCGTCGACGGCCGCCGAGGCGGGGGTGCCGGCGTTCTCCGTGGACGAGGCCGTGGCCGGGCGGTTGAGGGCGGCGTTGACGGCGCCGCATCCCGCGTCCGCGCCGGTCGTGCCGAAGACCTGGAACTCCCACAGGGAGTACCCGTAGCCGGTCGCCCGGGCCGTGCCGTACACGCGGACGTAGCGGCCGGTGCCGCTGACCGTGAGCGTCTGCGTCCCGCCGGTCCCCGACGTGGTCGAGTACACCGGCGACCACGACGACCCGTCGGCGGACACCTGGACCTGGAACGCCGTCGCGTACGCGGTCTCCCAGGTGAGCACGACCTGGGAGACGGACGCCGTGGTCCCGAGGTCGACCTGAAGCCACTGCGGGTCGCTCGCCGCGCTCGACCAGCGGGTTCCGGGGTTGCCGTCGACCGCGGCCGACGCGGGGGTGCCGGCGTTCTCGACCGACGAGGCGGTGGCGGGCTTGCCCTGGGACAGCAGCGTGGCCGCGGCGCTCGCGGGCGCCGTCTGCACGACGGCGACGCAGCCGACGAGCGCGAGCAGCAGGCCGATCGCGGCTCTCAGGGCCGGCGCGCGGCCAGGGGGTCGCGCGGGTGGGCGGGCAGGGGAACGCATGGAGCAACTCCTCTTCCAGGCGACACGTGGGGGGTGCGGGAGAGCGCTCTCCCGGTACTGTGATCGCGAGGAGGAGTGGTGTCAATACGCATTCACAAGATTTCGGAACAGCCTGTGCGGAGCGCAGTCGACTCGTCGTCCCGTCGCCGCAGGGCCCGCCCCAGCGCCGCCGCACAGCGGCCGCCACGGCTGTGCTCGCGCCCCGCGCCTGTCGCCCGAGCCCCCGGCGTGTACACCCTCCGCGGTGCGGGCCGGGTTCGCACCCGCCTGTCGCCCGGACCCCGGCCTGCGGGCCTCAGATGGTGTGGGGCGGGCCGGCGCCCGCCTGCCGCCTGGGCGCGGGCGGCTACTCGCGGCGGTCCTCCATCTCCCACACGTGGTCGATGACGTGCCAGGCGATGCGGCGGGCCGCGTAGCGGGCGGGCCAGCCGCCTTCGACGACGGGCCGCCCGTCGGAGGGCCGGCCGAGGACCCGCGCGATGTCCTCGCGCAGAGCCGTCAGACCGGCCTCGTCCGTGAACGGCTTGTGCCGCACCCCGATCTTCCTGGCGTACGCCCGCTCGGCCTCGACGACGTGCCTCACCATCTTGTCGCGGTCGCGGCCGCCGCCCCGCGGGCCCTTGCGCAACTCCTCCGGGGACGCGGCCGCCACCTCGGCGAACACCTCCCAGGCGGCGCGGACGAGCGCCGCGGCCCGGGCGGCCTCCTCGGCGCCCACCGGCAGCAGGTCCAGGGCGGCCACGCCGTTGGGAGCGCCGAAGTCGGTGGTGGAGTCGCCTTTCACCCGCTCGACCACGACCGGCTCGCCGGGCGCGAAGCCGAGCCCCGCCCGCTCGGCGACGACGCGGTAGCGGGGCGCGTAGTCGAGCAGCGCGCCGATCGCGTGCTCCTCGGACCTGCCGATGCGGCACCAGCCCGGCCACTCGACCGAGCACGCGAAGACCTTCTTGGGCCCGAGCTCAAGGTAGACGGGGAACGGCGGGGAAGACACGGAGGACACGGAGGACATGGCCGACAGCCTCCCATCCGTACCTGCCAGGTTCCGGCAGGTACCCCTCAGCCGACCAGGTCGACGAGATCGGCCACGGACTCCACGACCTGCGAGGGCCGGAACGGGTAGCGGTCGATCTGCTCCCGCTGCGTCACACCGGTCAGCACGAGGATGGTGTGCAGGCCGGCCTCGATGCCGCAGACGACGTCGGTGTCCATGCGGTCGCCGATCATCGCGGTGCTCTCGCTGTGCGCGTCGATCTGGTTGAGCGCGCTGCGCATCATCATCGGGTTGGGCTTGCCGATGAAGTACGGCTCGACGCCGGTCGCCTTCGTGATCATCGCGGCCACGGCGCCGCACGCGGGCAGCGAGCCCTCGGTCGACGGCCCGATCGGGTCGGGGTTGGTCGCGATGAACCGGGCGCCGTTGTCGATCAGCCGGATGGCCCGAGTGATCGAGGTGAAGCTGTAGGTGCGCGTCTCGCCGAGCACGACGTAGTCAGGGTCGAGGTCGGTCAGGACGTATCCGGCCTCGTGCAGCGCCGTGGTCAGCCCCGCCTCGCCGATGACGTACGCCGAGCCGTCGGGCCGCTGGTCGGCGAGGAACTTGGCGGTCGCGAGGGCCGAGGTCCAGATCGACTCGGGCGGCACCTCCAGCCCCGCCGCCCGAAGCCGGACCGACAGGTCGCGGGGTGTGTAGATCGAGTTGTTCGTGAGCACGAGGAACCGCTTCCCCGACTCGCGCAGCCTCTTGATGAACTGGTCGGCGCCCGGGACCGGCTGCCCCTCGTGGACCAGCACGCCGTCCATGTCGGACAGCCACGACTGGATCGGCTTTCGCTCGCTCATGGTCCAAGCATGGCAGGTGCGCGACGGCGGGGCACATCGCGGAGATCTCTCCCCACGAGCGGAAATATGCGGAACAGACCTCCGGTTGGTGACGTACATGAGCACGGACACCATCCGCGGCGTGCCGCGCGGGACGGCCGAGGCGCCGCTGTCGATTCTGGAGCTCGCCACCGTCGGCGAGGGCGTGACGCCCGGCGAGGCGCTGCGCGACGCGACCGAGCTGGCGAGGAGGGGCGAGCGGTGGGGCTACCACCGCCTCTGGGTCGCCGAGCACCACGGCATGCCGGGGGTGGCCAGTTCCTCCCCCGCCGTGCTGATCGCGCATCTGGCCGCGGCGACGAGCACCATCCGCGTCGGGTCGGGCGGCGTCATGCTGCCCAACCACGCGCCGCTGGTGATCGCCGAGCAGTTCGGCACGCTGCACGCGCTGCATCCAGGGCGGATCGACCTCGGGCTCGGCCGGGCCCCGGGCACCGACATGGCCACCGCCGGGGCGCTGCGCCGCCAGGCGGAGGTGGACCCGGACGACTTCCCGCAGCAGGTGGCGGAGCTGACCGGCTTCCTCGACGGCTCCTTCCCCGCCGGTCACCCCTACGCGTCCCTCCAGGCGACGCCGCGCGGGGACGACCGTCCCCCGATCTGGCTGCTGGGCTCCAGCGGCTTCAGCGCCCGGATGGCGGGGCTGCTCGGGCTGCCCTTCGCGTTCGCGCACCACTTCAGCGCGGCCAACACCGAGCCTGCCCTCGACCTGTACCGCTCCTCGTTCCGCCCGTCGGCCGTGCTCGACCGGCCGTACGCGCTGATCGGGGTGGCGGCGCTCGCGGCCGACACCGAGGAGGAGGCGCTGCGGCAGGCCATGCCGGGCGCGCTGTCGTGGCTGCGCATGCGGCTCGGCCGCCCGGGGCGGATGCCGACGCCGGAGGAGGCCGCCGCCTACCCGTACACGCCGATCGAGGAGGAGTTCGTCCGTGACCGCCTCTCCACGGTGGTGTACGGCGAGCCCGAGCGTGTCCGGGCCGGGCTGGAGGAGCTGCGCAAGCGCACCGGCGCCGACGAGCTCATGATCACCACCATGGTGCACGGCGGGGAGGCGCGCCTGCGCTCCTACGAGCTCGTCGCCCGCGCGTACGGCATGCTCGGCTGAGGCCCGGCCCGGAGCGGGGCGCCGCGGGCGGCCCGGCCACCCGCGGCGCCGGCCGGCGCCGCGGTACCGCCACGTCAGCCCGCGACCTCAGCCCGCGACGTCCAGCCCGGGGCGTCAGCCCGCGTCCGGGGCCAGGGCCTCCAGCGCCTCCTCGGCCCGCCGCAGGGACTCGCGGGGGTCCGCGGCGGTCTCCACGATCTCCGGATCGAAGTTGAGGTCGTGGAAGACCTCGGTCACGCCCTTGGCCTCCAGGTCCTCGACGTCCCGGCGGATCTTCTCGTAGGAGCCGGTCAGCGGGCCGCCGTCCTCGGCGCGGACCTTGGTGACGCCGCGCACCACGAACCGCAGGGCGTCCGCGTCGCGCCCGGCCTCGCGGGCCGCCTCCTTGACGATGGAGATCTGCTGGTGGATCTCGTCCAGGTTCGCCCGGCTTGAGCTGATCCAGCCGTCCGCGATGCGGCCGGCCCGTGCGAGGGCGACCGGAGCCGTGCCTCCGAGCAGGAGCGGCGGGAGCGTCGCCGGACGCGGGGCCAGGTGGGCGTGGGGGAACTCGTAGAACTCCCCCTTGTGCTCCACGGCGTCCTCCGTCCACAGCCGCCTGAGCAGCTCGACGTACTCCTCCGCGCGCCGGCCGCGGCGGCCCATGGGCACGCCCGACGCGGTGAACTCCTCCGGCAGCCAGCCCAGGCCGAGCCCGAGGTCGAGCCGGCCCGCCGAGACGTTCTGCAGCGTGCCGAGCTGCTTGGCCATGAGGGCCGGCGAGACGAACGGCAGGTTGAGCACGGCGATCCCGAGCCGGACCCGCTCGGTCAGCCCGGCCAGGTACGACAGCGTGACGACCGGGTCCTGGACGCTCCGGTAGGTCGGGCCCATCGCGTGCCCGACCGGGTAGAGCAGCCGCTGGAACGCCCAGACGCTGTCGTAGCCCAGGTCCTCGGCCCTGCGGGCGATCCGCTTCATGTTCTCCGGCGTGGCCCAGGAGCCGGAGACCGGTACGGCAAAGCCAATCCTCATATCGGCACCCTAGGCTGTCCCGTGTGATCCATCGCCACCCGTCCCCCCGTACGCGCTGACGGCCGTGCGCGCCGACGACCTCGCCCGGCTCGCCGGGCACCGCGGTCCGGCGACCGTGCTCAAGGACACCCGCGTGCTGGTCGTCCGCGCCGGCGACCTCGTGGTCAAGGCCCACCCTCCGGACACGGACGAGGGCGCCCTCCGGCTCCGGCTGGCGGCCGCCCGCGAGCTGTCCGGGATCATGCTCCCGCCGCTGGGCCTGGAACGGCTCGACGACAGGCTCGTCACGCTCTGGCCGGCCGGGGAGCCGCTGACGCCGGCCGACCTGGACGCGGGCGGCGCGCCGTGGGAGGCGGGCGGGCGGCTGCTCGCGCTGCTGCACACCCGGCCCGTCCCGCCGGGCCTGCCGCCCGCCGGGGGTCCGCCCCGGGTGCCGCGCGCTCTGGAGGACCTGGCCGCGTCCGGCGCCCCGGCCGAGGTCGCCGCGCCCATCCGGAAGGCGTACGCCACGCCGGCGCCGTTCCCGGAGGGCGCGCCGGACGGGCTGGCACACGGCGACTGGCACCTCGGCCAGATCGTCCGCCACCGGGGGGAATGGCTGCTCATCGACCCGGACGACCTGGGCGGCGGCGACCGGGCCTGGGACCTCGCCCGCCCGGCCGCCTGGTACGCGGCTGGCCTGCTCGACCCCGCCGACTGGAACCGGTTCCTG
This sequence comes from Microbispora sp. ATCC PTA-5024, assembly GCF_000511135.2. Taxonomy (NCBI): domain Bacteria; kingdom Bacillati; phylum Actinomycetota; class Actinomycetes; order Streptosporangiales; family Streptosporangiaceae; genus Microbispora; species Microbispora sp. ATCC PTA-5024. The sequence continues at coordinate 1,017,798 of NZ_KI866522.1, forward strand.
TCGGCCTACCTCGAGGCGGGCGGAACAGCCGTGTCCGCCGGCGATCCGTGGCGGGAACTCGACGCTCCCGCCCGGGCGTTGACGGTCCAACTGGCCGCGACGGCGGCGGCCGCGGCGGCCCGGGCGGGGGAACCACTCGACGAGGCGGCCGCGGCCCTCGTGTCCGCCTGCCGGCGGATCGCCGCGGCCGCCGAGGCGTCCATCTGATCCACACTGGACGCCGGCCCGAGACGTGGACCTGAGACAGGGAGAGTTGGATGGAGTGCCCCAAGTGCCGTGGCCGGATGCGGACGTTCGACCGCAACGGGGTTCACATCGAGCAGTGTGACAACTGCCGGGGGATCTTCCTCGACTACGGCGAACTGGAGACGCTCAGCCGGATGGAGGCCCAGTGGGCCCAGCAGCACTACGCTCCCCCGCCGCCCGCGCACGGCGGCCCGGCGTGGGGCGCGCCGCACCACGGCCACTACGGCCACCACCGCGGCCACAGCTGGGTCGGCATGCTGTTCTCCAGCTGAGCCGCACACACGTGAGATGAAGGCGGACGGGGAAGGGCCGTGACCTCCGGGTCGCGGCCCTTCCCCGGAGGCGCCGGCGTGTCCCGGGCGGCTCAGGAGGGGAAGTCGTCCGGGTCCACGTCGTCCACCTTGGCGTTGCCGCCCGCGGTGCGGTTGAGCGTCAGCCGCCAGTTGGTCCACCGGATCTGCGACCCGACCCGGCTGGTGTGGAAGCGCATCGTGTCGTCGAAGCGCTGGAAGGCGCAGTCGCGGGTGAAGACGCGGGCGGACCGGTCGTAGTCGGCGCCCGTCGTGAAGTAGACGTGGTACGTGCCGTCCCGGATGTTCCCGATCTTCGCGGTGGACTTCTTGCGAACGTAGAAGCTGAGCGCCTTGGTGCGGCCCCTGAGAAGGGTGACGACCCCGTCGCGCGGGTTGCCGTTCTTCACCGTGAGGCTCGCGTAGCCGCCGCGGACGGCCGACCTGAGGACGGCGCCGTTGCCGAGCCGGCGGGAGCGCTCGGCCGGCGGCTTCACCGTGACGATCCCGCCGCGGTAGTCGCCGCCGCCCGCGAGGTCGGCCCCCGCCTCCTTGAGCGCGGCGAACTCGTCCGAGGTGCCCAGCCGGGCGAGGACGGCGCGCCCGGTGCAGAGCGAGTGCCCGTCCACCGCGTCGCCCAGGGCGCCGAGCCTGTCGCCGACGCCCCGCAGCGCTGCGAGGTAGTCGGCGTGCTCCGGCCCGATGTCCGCGGGCGGCCGTACGCCGGAGAGCCGGCCGGCCCCGGCGCCGGCGGCGTCGCGGGCCCGCCCGATCCGCTGCTTCAGCGACCGGATCGTGCGGGCCTTCGCGATGTCGCCCACAGCCGTGCCGAAGGGCCCGCCCACGGCCTCCAGCGCGATCTCGTACGCCTCGGGCGTCAGCTCCGGAGGCGCCCCCGGCGACGCGGCGCCTCCGGAGACCGGGCCCCCGGAGACGGTGCCCCCGGAGACGGTGCCCCCGGAGACAGTGCCTTCGGAGACACGGCCTCCGGACGCGTCGCCGGCCGAGGACGGGTCGCCGCCCGGCGGGCGCCCGGCCCCGCCGGTGCAGGCGGCCAGCGCGAACGCCGCGGCGAGCAGGGCCGCGGGGATCCGGGGGGAGATCACCGCCCCACTGTCGACGGACCCGGATCGCCTGTCAACACGGCTCCGCCGCCCCGTCGCCGGCGGCGGCCGCGCCCTCGCGCAGCCCGTCCGGCTCGACGGTCAGCCACCGCGTCATCCCCACGGACTGCAGGAACGGCAGGTCGTGGCTCGCGACGACGAGCGCCCCCCGGTAGGCCGACAGGGCTTGCGAGAGCCGGGCGACGCTGGCCAGGTCGAGGTTGTTCGTGGGCTCGTCCAGCAGGAGCAGTTGCGGCGGGGGCTCGGCCGACAGCAGCGCCGCGAGCACCGCCCGGAACCGCTCGCCGCCGGACAGCGTCCCCGCCGGGCGGTCGGCCCGGTCTCCGCGGAACAGGAACCGGGCCAGGCGGGCCCTGATCGCGTTCACGGACGCCGAGGGCGCGAGCGCGCGGACGTTGTCGACCAGGCTGAGGTCGTCGTCGAGCACGTCGAGCCGCTGCGGCAGGTACCGCGCGGGCACCGCGAGCCGGACCGAGCCCTCCGCCGGCTCCAGCTCTCCCGTGATCGTGCGCAGCAGGGTCGTCTTGCCCGAGCCGTTCGGGCCGAGCAGCGCGATCCGCTCCGGGCCCCGGACGACGAGGTCCCCCGCCGGGCCGGCGACGGTGGCCAGCCCGTCGAGGACGAGGACGTCGCGCCCGGCGGGCACCTCGGTGCCGGGCAGCTCGACCCGGATCTCGGCCTCAACGCGGGCCGCCTCCTCGGCCTCGGCCAGCCGCTCCCGGGCCTCGGCCAGCCGCTCCTCGTGCGTGGCGCGGTGCTTGCCGGCCGACACCTGGGCCTGCCGCTTGCGCTCCTGCATGACGACCTTCGGCTCGCGCTTCTGGTCGTACATCTTCTGGCCGTACCGCTGCCGCCGGGCCAGCTTGACCTGGGCCTCGGCCAACTCCCTGCGCTGCCGCCGCAGGTCGCCCCCCGCCGTGCGGACCGCCCGCTCGGCCGCCTCGCGCTCCACGGCAAGCACCTCCTCGTACTCCCTCAGCGTGCCGCCGAACGTCCGGCGGGCGGGCAGGTCGGCGACCTGGTCGACCAGCTCCAGGAGAGCCCGGTCGTGGCTCACGACGACCAGGGTCCGCGTCCAGGACGCCACGGCGTCGTAGAGACGGCGCCGCGCGTCGAGGTCGAGGTTGTTGGTCGGCTCGTCGAGCAGCAGGACGTCCGGCTCGGCGAGGAACCGGGCGGCCAGCCCCACCATGACGGCCTGCCCGCCCGACAGCGTCGCGACGGTCCGGTCGAGGTCCACCCCCGCCAGACCGAGCCGGTCGAGCTCGGCGCGGGCCCGCTCCTCCACGTCCCACACGACGGCGTCGTAGGCGGCCTCGCTGACCTCGCCGCGCTCGATGGCGTGCAGCGCCTCACGGGCGGGCGTGACGCCGAGCAGGTCGGCCACCGTACGGCTCGCGCCGAGCGGCAGGTTCTGCGGGAGGTAGGCGACGCGTCCGGTCACGCTCACCAACCCGGCAGTGGGCCGCAGCTCGCCGGCGACGAGCCGCAGCAGGGTGGACTTGCCGGAGCCGTTGACCCCGATGAGGCCGGTGCGGCCGGCGCCGAACGCGAAGTCGAGGCCCTCGAAGACGGGCTCGCCGTCGGGCCAGGCGAATGACAGTCCGGCGCAGGCGACGGAATGGGACACGGAACCAGACATGGGCGGCTCCCCAAGGTGATCAGGCGGTACGGGACGGCACGCGTGACGCGTGCGAACACCTGGAGACACCGCGGGCACAGGGCCGCAGAAAAGGGAGTCGACGCCGGCCGCCGGGGCCACGCGAAGGATCCGCTGAGGTCGCTGCGCCGGACCGGCCTCGCGGGGACGGCGACGCGGTGTCGGACCTCAGAGCTCCAACGGACCCTCCGGGGGTGCGGCGGCAGGACGAGAGACGATGCTAGACAGCAGGCACGGCCGGCGCCACCGATTATTCGAGCCGTCCCCCGGGCGCGACCCGGCGCGACCGCGTGACCCGGCGCCACCCCGGACGCGGCCCCCCGACCGGGGCGCTTCCCCGCCGCGAACCTGGCGCTTCCCGGGGCGATCGGCGCGGTCCGATCGGGTGCGGCCCCGGCGTGCCCGTCGACCGGTCTCGGGATGAACTCCCAGGTCACGCCGGTGTTGCCGCGTCACAACGGCCCCGGAAAGTGACAAAGACCTACCCCGCTACATCGTCCCCGCCTCTTGCGGGTAAGGTAACCCTGTCCTAATTTAGGTAAGGCTTAGCGAGTGAAGGGCCTCCAGTGTTCGCGAGTTACCTCATCGGCCTGCGTGAGGGCCTGGAGGCGACGCTCGTCGTCTCCATCCTGGTGGCCTTCCTCGTGAAAAGCGACCGCCGCGACCGCCTGCCGCTCGTCTGGGCGGGCGTGGCCGTCGCGATCGCGCTGTCGGTCGGGTTCGGCGCGCTGCTCACGTTCACCGCCGCGCACCTCGACTCGCAGCAGCACGAGCTCTTCGACGCCGTCGCGTCGCTGGGCGCCACCGTCTTCGTCACGTTCATGGTGTTCTGGATGCGGACGGCGGCGCGGAAGATGTCCGGCGAGCTGCGGGCCAAGCTGAGCGAGGCCCTGGAGCTCGGCGCGACCGCCGTCGTGGTCGTCGCGTTCCTGTCGGTGGCCCGGGAGGGCCTGGAGGCGGCGCTGCTGTGGTTCGCCGCCGTCCAGGGAGCCACGACCACCGCGAGCCCGCTCACCGGCATCACGCTGGGGCTGCTGACCGCGGTGGCGCTGGGCTGGGGCCTGTACCGCAGCGCTCTGCGCATCAACCTCACGAAGTTCTTCACCTGGACCGGGCTGCTGCTGGTCCTGGTCGCCGCGGGCATCTTCAAGTACGGCGTGCACGACCTGCAGGAGTCGGGGGTGCTGCAGGGCCTCGGCACCCACGCATTCGACATCAGCGGCGTCCTCGACCCCGGCGCCTGGTACTCGATGGTGATCAGCGGCATGTTCAACATCACGGCCCAGCCCACCGTCCTGGAGACGGTCGCGTGGATGCTGTACGCGGTGCCCGTGCTCGTCCTGTTCCTGCGGCGGCCGGCGGCCAAGAAGCCCGCCGCCCCCAGCCCCACCTCCGCCCCCACCGCTTCCTGACCGGAGTCCCCCGCATGCGTACCCCCACCGTCATGGCCGCCGCCGTGCTCGCCCTCGCCGGCCTTGCCGGATGCTCGTCGAACGGCTCCGGCTCCGGCGCGGCGAGCGCCGGCGCGGCAGCCGGGAAGATCGCGGTCGCCGCCACCGACACCGAGTGCACGGTCGCGACCGGCCAGCTCGCCGCCGGCACCTCCACCTTCTCCGTCACCAACAACGGCAGCAAGGTCACCGAGTTCTACGTGTACGCCGCGGGTGACCGCGTGATGGGTGAGGTGGAGAACATCGTGCCGGGCCTCACCCGCGACATGGTCGTGGAGCTCCCGCCCGGCCTGTACGAGGCGACCTGCAAGCCCGGCATGATCGGCCGCGGCATCCGCAACCCCCTCAAGGTGAGCGGCGAGCACAAGCCGCTCGCGCAGAACGCGGAGCTCGCCGACGCCGTCGCGAGCTACAAGCGGTACGTCAAGAGCCAGTCGGACACCCTGCTCGTCAAGACCAAGGAGTTCGCCGAGGCCGTCAAGGCGGGCGACGTGGCCAAGGCCAAGGACCTCTACCCGGTCGCCCGCACGTACTGGGAGCGCATCGAGCCGGTGGCCGAGATCTTCGGCGACCTCGACCCCGCCATCGACGCCCGCGAGAACGACGTGGCCCAGGGCGAGGAGTGGACCGGCTACCACCGGATCGAGAAGGACCTGTGGGTCAAGAAGGACGTCGGCGCCGACGGCCCGATCGCCGACAAGCTGCTGGCCGACGTCACCACGATCGTGCAGAAGGCCAACGCCGCCGAGCTGTCCCCCGTGCTGCTGGCGAACGGCGCCAAGGGCCTGCTCGACGAGGTCGCCACCGGGAAGATCACCGGTGAGGAGGACCGCTACTCCCACACCGACCTGTGGGACTTCGACGCCAACCTGCAGGGGTCCAAGGCGGCCATCCAGTCGCTGCGCCCGGTGCTGGAGCAGCGCGACCCCGAGCTGGTCAAGACGCTGGACGACAAGTTCGCCGCCGCCGAGACCGCGCTGGAGGCCCACCGCCGCGGGGACGGGTGGCAGCTGCACGACGAGCTGTCCAAGGACCAGCTCAAGGCGCTGTCCGACGCGATCAACGCCCTCGCCGAGCCGATCAGCCGCGTCGCGTCGGTGATCGCGAAGTGAACGGGCGCACCGCACCCCGGGAAGGGGAGGAGCCGTCGTGAGCGGGATCAGCCGCAGAGGCCTGTTCGGTCTCGGCGTCGCCGGGGTGGCCGCGGTCGGGGCGGGCGCCGTCACCACCCGCGCGCTCGTCGACCAGCCGGTCGCCCACGCCTCCGACACGTCCGGCCCGGTCCCGTTCTACGGCTCCCACCAGGCCGGCATCACCACCCCGGCGCAGGACCGGCTCCACTTCGTCACGTTCGACGTGATCACCAAGGAGCGGGCCGAGCTGGCCGGGCTGCTCCAGGACTGGACGGCCGCGGCGGCGCGGATGACCCAGGGCAAGGACGCCGGGACCTTCGGCGCCGTCGGCGGCGACCCCGAGGCCCCGCCGGACGACACGGGCGAGGCGCTCGGGCTGCCCCCGTCCGGCCTGACCCTCACGATCGGCTTCGGGACGTCGCTGTTCGACGACCGGTTCGGCCTGGCCGACCGGCGGCCCCCCGTGCTGGCCGACCTGCCCGCCTTCCCGGGTGAGGACCTGCAGAAGGAGATCTCGGGCGGCGACCTGTGCGTGCAGGCGTGCGCCCATGACCCGCAGGTGGCGGTGCACGCCATCCGCAACCTGGCACGGATCGGGTTCGGGAAGGTCGCGGTGCGCTACTCCCAGCTCGGGTTCGGCCGCACGTCGTCCACGTCCCGGGCGCAGGCGACCCCGCGCAACCTCATGGGCTTCAAGGACGGCACGAACAACATGAAGCTCGAGGACACGGACATGCTGCGCGACTACCTGTGGGCCGCCCCCGGCGACGGGCCGTCCTGGATGGACGGCGGCAGCTACCTGGTCACCCGGAAGATCCGGATGCACGTCGAGACCTGGGACCGGGCCCCGCTGGCCGAGCAGCAGGCGATCTTCGGCCGTGACAAGGGGAAGGGGGCGCCGCTCACCGGGACGAACGAGTTCGACGCGCCCGACTTCGCCAAGACCGGTCCGGACGGCACGCCGGTCATCGCCGCCGACGCCCACGTGCGGCTCGCGCACCCCTCGTCGCACGGCGGCGCGCGGCTGCTGCGGCGCGGCTACAACTTCGTGGACGGCTCCGACGGGCTCGGGCGGCTCGACGCCGGCCTGTTCTTCATGGCCTACCAGCGCGACCCGCGCACGCAGTTCGTGCCGATCCAGAAGACGCTGTCGGCCAAGGACGCCCTGAACGAGTACATCAAGCACGTCTCCAGCGGCCTGTTCGCCTGCCCTCCGGGAGTGGTGGACGCCGGCGACTACTGGGGTCGGGCCCTTTTCGCATGAAATATCGGTGAACGACAGCTGAATTCCAAATACGTTTTCCTTTCGTCGCTCGCGTATTCCCGGCATATCTCATAATTCGGGGTGCGGGGCCTTCGGGCTACGGGAGCTCGCGAAGGAAACAGTGAATGAAGCGTTGGATCGGCGTCGGGCTGGCGCTGCTCCTCGGCGTGGCCGTCGTCGCGGCCGTGGTCCTGGGAAACCGCGGGAGCAGCGGCGGCGGGGGCGGCCCGGCCGCCCTCGTGACGGTCCGCGGCATGATCGGCTCGGAGAAGAAGCCGTTCTTCGACGACCCCGGCGTGCGGGCCGCGTTCGCCCGGCACGGGCTGCGGGTCGAGGTCGACACGGCCGGCTCGCGCGAGATCGCCACCTCGGTCGACCTGCGCAAATACGACTTCGCTTTCCCCTCAAGCGTGCCGGCGGCCGAGAAGATCAAGCAGGAGCGCGGCGCCACGCGGGTCTACTCGCCGTTCTACTCGCCGATGGCGATCGCCACGTTCCAGCCGATCGTCGACGTGCTGACCAAGGCCGGCGTGGTGCGGGACTCGGGCGGCGGCTACCAGGTCCTCGACCTCGGGAAGTTCCTGGGCCTGGTGGCCAAGGGCACCCGCTGGGACGCCCTGCCGGGCAACACGGCCTACCCGGCGCGCAAGCGGGTGCTGCTGACGACCACCGACATCCGCACGTCGAACTCGGCCGCCATGTACCTCGCCGCCACCAGCTACGTGGCGAACGACGACGACGTCGTCAGCTCGTCGGCGCAGGTCGCCACGGTGGCCCCGGTCGTCGCCCCGCTCTTCCTCGACCAGGGGTACTCCGAGTCGTCCAGCGAGGCGCCGTTCGAGGACTACCTCGCGATCGGCGCCGGCAAGACGCCGATGGTCGTGATCTACGAGGCGCAGTACGCGTCGCGGCTGTTCGCCGCCGACGGGGCGATCAGGCCGGACATGCGGCTCATCTACCCCTCTCCGACCGTGCTCAGCAAGCACACGCTGGTGCCGTTCACGGACAAGGCCGCGGAGGTGGGCCGGCTGCTGCAGGAGGACCCGGCGTTCGCCCGCCTGGAGGCGAAGTACGGCTTCCGCACGTCGGACCCCCGGGTCTTCGCCGGCCTCGTCGCGTCGTCGAAGGCGCCGATCCCGGCCGGCCTGGTCGACGTCGTCGAACCCCCGACGTACGAGCACCTCGAGCGGCTGATCTCGACGATCCAGCAGCGCTACCTGGCCGGCGCCAAGCCGTCGTCCTGAACCCGCCCCACGGGCGCCCCCACAAGGAGAACCGAACGGTGTCCAACGATCTGGTGCTGACCCCGCCCGCCCCCGTAGAGCCGGTGCCGGTCGAGAAGGCGTCCACCATGCTCCCGCTGCCCGACGAGCGGGGCGCCGAGCTCGCCCGCAGGGCGGCCGGCTTCGCCGAGGAGCTGTCGGGGCTCGACCCCCGGTCGCCGGAGTTCGGCAGGAAGGTGCACGACATCACGGCCATGGGCGACGCCGAGATCCGGGCGTCGGCCCAGGTGGCCAACCGGATGCTGAAGCGCCCGGTCGCGGCGCTGGCCGCGGCGAAGGGCGAGGCCGCGGACGGGCAGGCCCAGGTGGCCGGGCAACTGGTGGCCCTGCGCCGCACCATCGTCGACCTCGACCCGAAGCAGGCGACCGGCGGCACGAAGCGGCTGCTCGGGCTGATCCCGTTCGGCGACCGGCTGCGCGACTACTTCGCGAAGTACCAGAGCGCGCAGAAGCACATCGACGACATCATCCGGGCGCTGAAGTCGGGCCAGGACGAGCTGCGCAAGGACAACGCGGCGATCGAGGGCGAGAAGGCCAACCTCTGGGAGTCGATGACGAAGCTCCAGGAGTACGCGGTGCTCGCGGCGGCGCTCGACGCGGCGCTTGAGGAGCGCATCGCCACGATCGAGCTGACCGACGCGGAGAAGGCGACGGCGCTGAAGTCCGACGCGCTGTTCGGCGTCCGGCAGAAGCACCAGGACCTGCTGACCCAGCTCGCCGTCTCGGCGCAGGGCTACCTCGCGCTCGACCTGGTGCGCAAGAACAACCTGGAGCTGATCAAGGGGGTGGACCGCGCCACCACCACGACGGTCGCGGCGCTGCGCACGGCCGTCACGGTGGCGCAGGCGCTGGCCAACCAGAAGCTGGTCCTCGACCAGATCTCGGCGCTGACCACCACCACCTCCGACCTGATCCTCGCGACCAGCGAGATGCTCCGGACGCAGGCGGGCCAGATCCAGACGCAGGCCGCCTCCACCTCCGTGAGCATGGAGGCGCTGAGCAAGGCCTTCGACAACATCTACTCGACGATGGACATGATCGACGGCTTCAAGGCCAAGGCCGTCGAGAACATGGCCGTGACGGTCGACAGCCTCACGGCCGAGCTCGACCACGCCCGCACGTTCCTGGAGCGGGCCCGCCGCGGCGACGAGGCCGTCTCGTCATGAGGCCCGGCACGAGACTCACAAGGCATGTCACAAGGCGGGTCACGAGGCGGGTCACCGCGGCGGCCGCCGCGGCCCTGCTGCTGCTTCCCCTCGCGGCCTGCGGCGGCTCCGGCGGCGAAGCGGAGGGGGACGCGCCCGACGTGCTGCGCGTCCTCGCCGGCAGCGAGGTCAAGGACCTGGAGCCGCTGCTCGCCAAGGCGGCCGGCGCCGTCGGCGTCAAGGTCCGGCTGAGCTACGCCGGGACGCTCGACGGCGCCGAGGAGGTCGCGAACGGCGGCGCCGACGGCCGCTACGACGCCACCTGGTTCTCCTCCAACCGCTACCTGTCGCTCATCGACGGCGCGTCGGCGAAGCTGTCCACCCAGACCAAGGTGATGGTCTCCCCCGTCGTGCTCGGCCTGAGACGCGCCAAGGCGCACGAGCTGGGCTGGGACACCCGCCGTGTGACCTGGGCGGACATCGCGACCGCCGCGGGACAGCACCGGTTCACCTTCGGCATGACGAACCCCGCGTCGTCCAACTCGGGCTTCTCCGCGCTGGTGGGGGTGACGGCGGCGCTGTCGGACGCCGGCGAGGCGCTCGACAAGAGCCAGATCGAGTCGGTGACGCCGCAGCTCACCCGGTTCTTCTCGGCCCAGACGCTCACCGCGGGCTCCTCCGGCTGGCTCGCCGACGCGTACGCCCGGCAGGGCGGCTCCGGCGGCTCCGGCGGCTCCGGCGGCTCGGTGGACGGGCTGATCAACTACGAGTCGGTGCTGCTCGGGCTGGCGGGCAGGCTCAAGGAGCCGCTCACGCTCGTCTATCCCAGCGACGGCGTGGTCACCGCCGACTACCCCCTCACGCTGCTCGCCTCCTCTCCCAAGAAGGAGCTGTACGGGAAGCTGGCGGCCTGGCTGCGCACCCCCGCCGTGCAGCGAGAGATCATGACGACGACCAACCGGCGGCCCATCGTCCCCGAGGTGCGGCCCGACCAGAGGTTCGGCGACGCCCAGCTCCTGGAGCTGCCCTTCCCCAACCGGCGCAGCGCGGCCGACGAGCTGATCAGCGCGTACCTCAACCAGGTCCGCCGGCCGTCGCGCACGCTGTTCGTGCTCGACACCTCCGGCTCGATGGAGGGTGAGCGCATCGACGCCCTCAAGCAGGCGCTCGCCGCGCTGACCGGGGCCGATACCTCCGTGTCCGGGCAGTTCTCCCGCTTCCGCAACCGGGAGACGGTGACGCTGCTGCCGTTCAGCTCCGCCCCCGCCACGCCGCAGACGTTCACCGTGCCCGACAGGGACGCCACCGGCGTGCTCGGCCGGATCCGCGCGTACGGCGACGCCCTGCACGCGTTCGGCGGCACCGCCATCTACGACAGCCTCCGGTCGGCGTACGAGACCCTCGCGGGGGAGCGGTCGAACGACGACTTCACCTCCGTGGTGCTGATGACGGACGGCGAGAACACCGACGGCTCCTCCTACGACGACTTCGCGGCCTACTACCGGACGGCGCGCCGCAAGGTTCCGACGTTCGTCGTGCTGTTCGGCGACAGCGATGTCGGCGAGATGCGGCAGGTCGCCCAGCTCACCGGCGGCGCCGCGTTCGACGCCAGGACGGGCTCGCTCGCGTCGGCGTTCAAGGAGATCCGTGGCTACCAGTGACCGGATGCTCGCCTACCTGGGGTCGACGCGCAACATCGTTGGCTCGGTCTTGGCGCTCGTGGGCCTCGGGCTGCACTTTATCGGGCTCGCCGGGTCGCTGTGGCCGGTCGTCGTGGCCGGTCTCTACGGCGTCGGCGCGCTGCTGACGCCGCCCGACCGGGTGCGGCTGACGATCTCGCACGCCGAGGTCGAGACCCGGCGGCTGCGGGAGGACCTCGACGCGCTGGTGGCGAAGGTGACCCCGCCGCGCTTCCCGGAGGACGTGGTGGCCAGGGTCGGCGAGCTCGCCGCCATGCTGCGCGACGTGCTGGCCCGGGCCGAGGTGCTCACCGCCTCCCCCGACCAGCTCCACGTCGTCTCCCAGGCCGTCCGCGACTACCTGCCGACGAGCCTGGAGGCGTACGCCAACCTCCCCCGGTCGTACGCCCTGACCCGGCGGGCCGAGCGGGAGCGCAGCGCGCACGAGGAGCTGATGACGCAGCTCGGCCTGCTGGAGACGGGCCTCGGCAGGATCGCCGAGGCCGTCTACCAGGGGGACGAGCAGGCCCTCCGGGACCAGGGCCGGTTCCTGCGGGACCGCTTCGGCGGCTCCTCCCTCGACCTGTGACCCGGCCGGCGGGCCATGGGACCGGCGCTCAGAGGCGGGACTCGTAGACCGCGCGGGCCTTCTCGACGAGGTCGAGGTGGTCGCGCAGCTGGGCGCGGGTGCGCAGCCGGGCCCGGGCGCGGATCAGCTCGTCGAGCAGGTCCAGCCAGCGCAGGCACCAGCGGACGTCCTCGCGCCGGGCCACCTGGCGGCCGTCCACGTCGAGATGGACCGGGCTGGTGTGGGCGAAGGCGTCCCGCAGCGGGGAGCGGGCCGACCTCCCGCCGGTCGCCACGGCCACCACGTACGTCGCCTCGTCGGCCGTGAGCGTCGCCCGCAGCTCGCCGCCGGGTCCCTCCGCCAGCGGGCCGTCGGCCGTGCGCAGCTCCAGCCGCTCGACCTCGGGCCCGGCCGACCGGGCGACCAGCGTGACCCGGTCGCCGCGCCGCAGGTCCAGGGTCTCCCCGGGCCCCCGGCCGTCCACCTCCAGCTCCAGCCACGGGCCCGTGGTGACGAAGGTGCGGCCCCGCCGCAGGGCCCGCGCGTACGACTCCCCGGTCAGCGGCCCCTCCGGGCGGGCGTAGACGCGCTCCCAGCCGGGCGGGCTGGAGACCGTGTCCTGCCGCGTGAAGGACAGCATCGTGTCGGTCCCGGCCAGCGCGGCGAGGCGGTTCCCCGCACCGAGCAGCCGCCGGTAGACCTCGACCGTGCCCGGTGTGGCCGACATGTCCGAGAAGTGGAGCAGCTCCACGCCGTCCACCAGTCCGAGCGCGGCGTCCACCACCAGGGCGCGGGCCGTGCAGTTCCGCTCGCCGTCCGCCATGAGGTCCTCGGGTGTGGCGACCGGGCCGTGGAACGGGTGGGCGTAGCCGAGGACGGCCTGGGGCTCGCGCAGCTCGCCGCAGACCGCGCCGTTCGGCGGCCAGTCGGCGTCCCCGGCGAAGCCGGTGTGGTAGACCCGCGGCGGGGCGGCCACACCGAAGGCGTGGACGTGGCCGAGCAGGTCGTTGCGGTACTCCACGCCCATCCGGGCCAGATGGGAGGCGTCCGACCAGGGCAGGTCCCGCCCCGCCCAGTGGCGCAGCGCCTCCACGTCGTAGACCCGCTCTCCCGCGACGTTGCCCGCGACGAGGTTGAGCACGTGCAGGTCCTCCCCGAGCTGGGCCGCCGCGGCCTCGGCGGGCGCGGCCACCAGGTCGCCCGCCCAGTTCATGTGGACGTGCAGGTCGGCGCCGTACCAGCCGCGCGCCGCGGCGTCGTACAGCCGCCGGGGGGCGAGCTCGACCAACGTCTCCTCCCCCGCGGCGGGCACGACGACGGTCTCGGCCGTGCCGTACTCCATGCCGCGCGCGACCCGGACCGTGACCGGCTCGGCCGGCACGTCGAGCACGAGGTCGTCGCCGTGGAAGAACGGCGCGTCGGAGTTGTCGCGCCGCTCCGGGACGCCGGGCGGGTACCAGCCCTGGCCGCCCTCCGACACCACCGTCCAGCGGCACGGGAACCCGGCCCGCACCCGCAGCCGGGCCGCCTCCGCCGGTCGCGTGAGTGGCCGCAGGTCGACCGCGCGCCCGCCGGCCGTCACGGCCGAGCCGGTCGTCGCCTCCAGCAGGCGCGCCCCGCCCGGCGGGACCTCGTGGGCCACGCCGTCCACGACGACCTCGACGGGCGCGTCGCGCGAGGAGTCGGCCAGCAGCGTGAGCGCGACCCGCCCGGGCGACAGCAGCGCCAGCGCCGGGCCGTGGTCCAGCCGGTGGCCTCCCGGCGTCAGCCGCAGGACGGCCAGACCCCGGGGCACCTCGCCGCCCAGCGCGTCGCGGAACGCCGCGTCCAGGTCCGCGTCCGGCCCGGCCTCCATCCTCCTGGCGTGATTGGGAAACCGCAGGTAGGACATCATCCGCACGTATCCCAGCGGCGGCTCGCCCCAGGTCGGCCCGTGCTCGGCGAGCAGCGCGCGGTAGTCGCGCAGGGCCCGCCCAACGGGCGGCGGCACCATCGGATCATGACGCATCGCAGGTCCCCCTTGTGGTCCGGCGTCTCCGGGCGTCTCGCCGGAGAGCGCGGCCATCGTCACACGCGGGTATCCAGCGGAAACGTGCAATCGTGCATCAGCGGCGCCGGCGGTAGCGATATCTGTCACCCGGGAGGAAAGGGAATCTCCCGAACGTGACTCGGCTCTACTCCTCCCGGTCCCCGGAGCCGTCCAGGCCGTCGAGGAAGGCGGCGAGGATCCGGTCGGCGGCGAGCGAGGGCGTCAGGGTCCCGTCGAGGACCTGCCGTTCGATGCCGGGCGCGAGCGGGGCGGTGCGCTCCTGCAGACGGGCGAGCAGCCGGTCCCTGACGAGCGCCCAGGTCCACTCGACCTGTTGCTGCCGCCGTCGGGCGTCCACGTCCAGGCTCTCCTGGTGGCGGACGACCTGTGCCCACAGCTCGTCGAGACCGGCGCCGGTCAGCCCGCTGCAGGTCAGGACGGGTGTGTCGGAGCGCAGCAGCCGCAGCGCCCCGGACAGCTCGCGGGCCGCCCGGCGGGCGGCCGTCTCGTGCTCGCCGTCGGCCTTGTTCACCGCGATGACGTCGGCGAGCTCCAGCACGCCCTTCTTGATGCCCTGGAGCTGGTCGCCGGTACGGGCCAGGGTGAGCAGCAGGAAGGTGTCCACCATGTCGGCCACGGCGGTCTCCGACTGGCCGACCCCGACCGTCTCGACGAGCACCACGTCGTACCCGGCGGCCTCGACCACGACCATCGCCTCGCGGGTGGCCTTGGCGACGCCGCCGAGCGTGCCCGCCGTGGGCGAGGGCCGGATGAACGCCCGGGGGTCGGCGGCCAGGCGGGCCATGCGCGTCTTGTCCCCCAGGATGCTGCCGCCCGACCGGCGCGAGGACGGGTCGACGGCCAGCACCGCCACCCGGTGCCCAGCCGCGGTGAGGCGGGTGCCGAGCGCCTCGATGAACGTCGACTTGCCGACCCCGGGCACGCCCGACACGCCCACCCTCCGGGCCTTGCCGGCGTGCGGGGTCAGCTCGACGAGCAGCCGCTGGGCCGCCTCCCGGTGGTCGGGCCTGGTCGACTCCACCAGGGTGATGGCGCGGGCGATCCACCGCCGGTCGCCGGCCAGCACGCCGTGGAGGTGGTCCTCGGGCGCGGCGCCGGTCACTGCGCCGCGGCTGAGGGGTGGCCGAGCCGGGAGGACAGGTCGCGCAGCAGCTCCAGCGCGGCGTCCGCGATCACGGTCCCGGGCAGGAAGATGGCCGACGCCCCGGCGGCGCGCAGCTCCTCGATGTCGCCGGGCGGGATCACGCCGCCGACCACGATCATGATGTCGTCCGCGCCCAGCTCGTCGAGGGCCGCCCGCAGCGCCGGAACCAGGGTCAGGTGACCGGCCGCCAGCGAGGACACCCCGACGACGTGCACGTCCGCCTCGACCGCCTGCCGGGCGACCTCCTCCGGCGTCTGGAACAGCGGGCCGACGTCCACGTCGAACCCGAGGTCGGCGAAGCCGCTGGCGATCACCTTCTGGCCGCGGTCGTGGCCGTCCTGGCCCATCTTGGCCACCAGGATGCGGGGGCGGCGCCCCTCGGCCCGCTCGAACGCCGCGCACGCCCGCCTGACCACGTCCACGCCGTCGCCCGCCTCCGCCCGGTAGACCCCCGATATCGTACGGATCTCCGCGGCGTGCCGGCCGAAGACCTTCTCCAGCGCGTCGGAGATCTCCCCGACCGTGGCCTTCGCGCGGGCGGCGTTGACAGCCAGCTCCAGCAGGTTGTCGCCCCCGGCCGCGCCCTTGGTCAGCGCCTCCAGCGCCTCGGTCACCGCCGCGTCCGACCGCTCCTCGCGCAGCCGCCGGAGCTTGGCGAGCTGCTGGTTCCGCACGGCGGTGTTGTCCACCTTGAGGACCTCGATCGGCTCGTCCGCCTCGGGACGGTACGTGTTGACCCCGATGACCGGCTGACGGCCGGAGTCGATGCGCGCCTGGGTGCGCGCGGCGGCCTCCTCGATGCGGAGCTTCGGCAGGCCCTGGTCGATGGCCCGGGCCATGCCGCCGGCGCGCTCGACCTCCTGGATGTGGCCCCACGCGGCCCGCGCGAGCTCATGCGTCAGCCGTTCCACGTAGTAGGAGCCGCCCCAGGGGTCGATGACCCGGCAGGTGCCCGACTCCTGCTGCAGCAGCAGCTGGGTGTTGCGGGCGATCCTGGCGGAGAAGTCGCTCGGCAGAGCGAGCGCCTCGTCGAGCGCGTTGGTGTGCAGCGACTGGGTGTGCCCCTGGGTGGCGGCCATCGCCTCCACGCACGTGCGGGCGACGTTGTTGAACACGTCCTGGGCGGTCAGCGACCACCCGGAGGTCTGGCTGTGGGTGCGCAGCGACAGCGACTTGGGATCCTTCGCGCCGAACCCCTTCACGAGCCGGGCCCACAGCAGCCGGGCGGCGCGGAGCTTGGCCACCTCCATGAAGAAGTTCATGCCGATGCACCAGAAGAACGACAGCCGCGGCGCGAACGCGTCGATGTCGAGACCCGCGCCCAGCCCGGCCCGCAGGTACTCCACGCCGTCCGCCAGCGTGTACGCCAGCTCCAGGTCGCAGGTGGCCCCGGCCTCCTGGATGTGGTATCCGGAGATGGAGATCGAGTTGAACTTCGGCATCCTCGCCGAGGTGTACGCGAAGATGTCCGAGATGATCCGCATCGACGGCCCGGGCGGGTAGATGTAGGTGTTGCGGACCATGAACTCCTTGAGGATGTCGTTCTGGATGGTCCCGGCCAGTTTGTCGGGCGCCACCCCCTGCTCCTCGGCGGCGACGATGTACAGCGCCAGGATCGGCAGCACCGCGCCGTTCATGGTCATCGACACGCTCATCCGGTCGAGGGGGATCCCGTCGAACAGTTGCCGCATGTCGTAGATAGAGTCGATCGCCACCCCGGCCATGCCGACGTCGCCCGCCACCCGGGGGTGGTCGGAGTCGTAACCCCGGTGGGTGGCGAGGTCGAAGGCGACCGACAGGCCCTTCTGCCCGGCCGCCAGGTTGCGCCGGTAGAACGCGTTCGACTCCTCGGCCGTCGAGAACCCCGCGTACTGGCGGATCGTCCACGGCTGGGTGACGTACATGGTCGGGTACGGTCCGCGCAGGTAGGGCGCGATGCCGGGGTACGTCGTGAGCGGGCCGGCCTCGCCGAGGTCCTCGGCCGTGTACAGCGGCCGGACCGCGATGCCCTCCGGCGTCTCCCAGGTCTCGCCGCCCTCCGGGAGGGCCGGTACGGCTCCCGCCTCCGACTCCAGCTCAATTCCTGAAAAATCGGGAATCATCGGGTCACTCCCAGGTCGTCGAACGTCGTCCGGAGCACGTCGAGCGCGTCGCAGCCGGCGTACAAGGTGGCGTCCACCCCCTCATAGTCGCCCTTCCCGGCCAGCCAGATCTTCCTCGCCCCGGCCTCCCGCAGCGCGGCGGCCACGGCCGCGGCGTGCTCGCCGTACAGGCGGTCGCTGGAGCACAGGCAGGCGACGGGGGTGCCGGCGTCGCGGAAGGCCGCGGCGACGGCGGCCGGGTCGGTGCCCGGGCCGCCGCTCACGGTGGCGATCCCGCCCGCCCCGAACAGGTTGGCGGCGAACGACGCCCGCGCCGTGTGCGCGGCGACCGGGCCGATCGTCGCGAGGAAGACGACCGGCCGCTCCGGCAGCGCGTCGGCGAGGTCGCGCAGCGCCTCGAACTCCTCGGCGTACCGGACGGCGGGCAGCCCGCCGCCCTGTCCGCCGGCCCGCTCCCCCGCCTGCACTCCATGTGCGGCGGGCCGGGCCAGACCGGCGCCCGGCCGCCGCGTCACCGGCCGCTCGCGGACGTCGGGGAACTCGCTGACCCCGGTGATCGGGTCGCGGCGGCGGGCGAGGTTCGCCGCCCGTGCGTCCCGGGTGGCGGCCAGGCGCTCGGGCACGAGCCGCTCCAGCGCCGCCGGCATCCCCCCGGCCCGCTCGATCTCCCGGAACCACTCCCAGGCCCGGGCGGCCAGGTCGGCGGTGAGCCGCTCGGCGTACCAGGAACCGCCGGCCGGGTCGGCCACCCGCGCGACGTTCGCCTCCTCGACCAGCAGCGACTGCGTGTTGCGCGCGATCCTGCGGGCGAACGCGTCGGGCAGCCCGAGCGCGGCGTCGAACGGCTGCACGGTCACCGCGTCGGCCCCGCCCACCCCTGCGGCGAAGCAGGCCAGGGTGGTGCGGAGCATGTTCACCCAGGGGTCCCGGCGGGTCATCATGGCCGAGGACGTCACCGCGTGCTGGACCTGCGTCCCCGGGCCGCCGACCACCTCGGCCACCCGGGCCCACAACCGCCGGGCGGCCCGCAGCTTGGCGATCGTGAGGAACTGGTCGGCGGTCGCGGCGTAGCGGAACTCGATCTGCCCCAGCGCCTCCGCGACCGTCAGCCCGGCGCCGGTCAGCGCGCGCAGGTAGGCGACCCCGGTCGCGATCGAGCACCCCAGTTCCTGCGCGTCGGACCCGCCGGCGTCGTGGTACGGGAGCGCGTCGACCGTGATCGCGCGCAGCCCGGGCCGGTCGGCGACGCAGCGCCGGGCGAGGTCCGCGGCCGGGGCGAGGTCGGCCGGCCCTCCCGTCCTGGCTGCCAGCCCGATCGGGTCGGCGCCCAGGTTCCCCCCGGGCGGCGCCGCGTCCGCCAGGAGGCCGAGGAAGATCTCCGCCGCCTCCGCCGTACGGGCGCCGGCGTCGAGGACGACCGGCGCGAGGCCGAGGTGGACGCCGCGCAGGACGGCGGGCAGCGCGGCCGGGTCGATCGCGGTCAGGTCGAGCCAGATCGACGTGACGCCGTTCTCCAGGTCGGCCAGGACGGCCTCGCGGGCGGCGGCCGGATCGGGGTCGGCGTGCCGCTGCCGGACGTCCCAGGGCCCGGCCGCCCGCACGAGGCGGGGGGCGGCCGGCAGGTCGCCCGCGTCGTGGAGCGGGGCGACCGTGACGCCGTCGTACGTCGTGGTGGACAGGGCCCGCTCGACCTCCTCGGCCGGCCCCTCCCACCCGGACTTGCGCAGCACCCCGGCCGCGAGCGCCCGCCACTGGTCCCGTGTGGCCGCGGGGAAGTCCGGGGCGGGATCGGCGAGGTCAACAGGCGGCACCGTCATGAACCGGATGCTAGGCCGAACAGTCCGGGCACCGCTCCCCGGGGTCCCACCGGCGTGTCCGGGGGCCCGGGGGTCAGGAGGTGGCGGCGAAGGCGGCGTCCCAGGTGAGGCGGCCCACGACGCCGTCCGCGTCGAGGTGCCTGTCCCGCTGGAACCTCACGCACACCGCCTTGGACGCCGGGCCGTAGTCCCCGTCGACCGCGATGTCGTAGCCCAGCTTCTTCATCTGCTGCTGCCAGGCGCGCACGTCGTCGCCGCTGGTGACCGGCGGGTAGCGCAGCAGCCGTCCCGGCCAGGCCGGCGCCGAGGACGGCGGCGGCTCGGTCGTGCCGCCGCCGCCGCTGCTGCTGCCGGGCCGCGGGGCGCCCTTCTTGACCCACGCGTAGAGGGCGTCGCCCGGGCAGTCGGTGGAGTAGCCGTCGCGGTGGCCCTTGATCTCGCGGCCGGCGCCGCCCTTGTCCCTCAGGTAGTCGACCGCGTCGAGGATCGCGTCGAGGATGCCGTCGGTCGGCTGGACGAGCCCGGCGTTGCCGACCAGGCCGAGCACCGCGTAGTGGCCGGAGTTGAGGCCGGGCCCGTTGGCGGCAGGCAGGTGGCCCGGCCCGCGTCCCACGAAGACCTTGCGATGCGGGCAGGCGACCATGCTGTAGCCGATGTCGAGCCAGCCGTTGCCGTCCATGTGGAAGTTCTGGATCGACTTCACCATGGCCACGCAGAGGGCGTGGTCGTCGACGATCTTCGGATCCACCCGGCCGCCGGTGTAGTGCACCTTCACGCCTCGTGTGGAGCTGAGCGGCGAGTACGAACCCTTCGGGGCACGCGCACCCCATGCAGCGCGGGAGACGAGATCGATGGCCACAGGGAATCTCCGGGGGGACCTGACGCTGGGACAGTTGAGCGTAGTGGGAACGATCGAACGGCTACGCCCTTTTTACCGAGATTGATAGGTTCAAACGGAGGTATCAGGTGCAGGAGGCGGTAAATCCGTCGACATGCCGTTCTGGCCTCAGGATCATGGTCTCATGTCCGTTGTGAAGGAGGTCGACTTCTCCGCCGAATCCCCCAGGCCCGCCCGTGAGCCGCTGCCCATGCGGATGTGGCTGGACGACGGCGACAGCCCGGCCGACGTCATCGACGCCTTGGCCCTGTCGCCGTTCGCGACGGGCGAGCAGCCCTTCTCGCGCAGCGCCAGCATCGACCGCGTCCGCGCCGACGCCGTGATGACCGCCGAGGGCGGCCGCGTCCTGCGGGTGGCCCAGCACGTCAACGGCATGGAGTCGCGGCTCATCGCCGGCGAGGGCTGGACGCTGCGCGTGGTCCGCTACGCCAACCGGGCCGCCCTCGTGACGGCGACGGCCGTCACCCAGGAGCTGGCCGGCGCGGTGCTGGAGGAGGCCACGAAGGGCGCCGAGGAGACCACGGCGGGCGAGGACCACGTCACCATGGGCTTCTGGTGGCGGTCGGGCCGCGGGCCGCAGCGCTCGGAGAAACCGATCACCACGACGCCGTGGGAGCGGATCCGCGGGAACTACTCCCGCACGGCCGCGCCCGCCCTGGACGGGCTGATGGCCGTCCGCGCGGCGGACGTCACGGGCCGTCTGCTGCTCCTCCACGGGCCGCCGGGCACCGGCAAGACCACGCTGCTGCGCACGCTGGCGCGGGAGTGGGCGCCGTGGTGCCAGGTCGACTGCGTGCTCGACCCCGAGCTGCTCTTCAGCGACCCCGGGTACCTCATGGACGTCGCCGTCGGCTGGGACGGCGACGACGAGGACGAGGAGAAGCGGTGGCGCCTGCTCGTCCTGGAGGACTGCGACGAGCTGATCCGCGGTGAGGCGAAGCAGTCGACGGGCCAGGGCCTGTCCCGGCTGCTCAACCTGACCGACGGCCTGCTCGGCCAGGGCCGGGACGTCCTCGTGGCCGTCACCACGAACGAGGAGCTCGGCCGGCTCCACCCCGCCGTCGTACGGCCCGGGCGGTGCCTCGCGCAGATCGAGGTCGGGCCGCTGGACGCCGCGCAGGCGGCCGAGTGGCTCGGCGAGCCGGGCCGCGTCGGCCCCGCGGGCGCCACCCTGGCCGAGCTGTTCGCGCTGCGCGAGGGCCGTCCGGCCGGGCCCCCCGAGCCCCCCGCCTCCACCGGCCTCTACCTCTAGACGGACCGGTCGACCCGTCGGATGCGCGCGGATTCGTCCCGTACGTCCGGCGGGCGCGAGGCTTAAGGTGATCTGAAGGTCGGGCGACGTGGCGCTGAAACTCGGGACGGTCTCCTGGGGTCATCGGCACCACGACCAAGGAGAACCGACATGCGCATCAAGACCTGGCTGCTCGTCACGGGCGCGGCCGCGGCGGTGGTCGCCGGCGGGTCCGGCATCGCCCTCGCCACCTCGGCCGGCCCGGCGAACCCCGTCGCCGGCAGTCACGCCGGCAAGGACGCCAAGCCCGCCGACCAGGGCGTCGCCCCCCGTCAGGAGACGTTCTTCACGGAGGAGAGGATCGGCATCCTCGCCTCCGAGCTCGGGATCAGCGGCGAGCAGGCGCACGACGTCGGCGGCCGGCTCGAGCAGCTGGCGGCCGCGAACGACGACAGTCTCAGCCCCGGCGACCCGGCCTTCATCGCGATCGCCGAAAGCGTGGGGAAGACGGCGCACGAGCTGGCGGCGGCGGTGGACACGCTGAAGAAGATGGGCTGAGTTGGGGGACATGAGGGTTCTGATCGTCGACGACGACGACGCCGTCCGGCGGTCGCTCTCTCATGCGCTGCGCAGGGACGGCTACGCGGTCACCGAGGCGGCCGACGGGCTGACCGCGCTCGACCGGCTCTCCCGGGTACGGCACGACGCGATCGTCCTGGACGTCCTCATGCCGGAGCCGAACGGCCTCGAGGTCTGCAAGCGGCTCAGGCGGCGCGGCGACGACACCCCGATTCTCATGCTCACGGCCCGCGACCTGGTCGTCGACCGGGTCGCGGGGCTCGACGCCGGGGCCGACGACTACCTGGTCAAACCGTTCGCCCTCGAGGAGCTGCGGGCCCGGCTGCGCGCCCTGTTGCGGCGGAGCGGGGCGACCCGGGAGGTGCTGCGGTTCGCCGACGTCTCCTTGGACACGACCGAGCAGCGCGCCTCCCGCGGCGGCCGGGCCCTCGCGATGACCCGCACGGAGCTGTCGCTCCTCGAACTGTTCCTGCGCAACCCCCGCCGCGTCCTCACCCGGGAGATGATCTACGAGTCGGTCTGGGGGTACGACGGGACGGGCGGCTCGACGGCCCTGTGGGTCCATCTCAGCTACCTGCGCGCGAAGCTGGAGGAGGGGGGCGCGCCCCGGCTCATCCAGACCGTGCGCGGCATCGGGTACGTGCTGCGGGAGGAGCCGTGAGCCTGCGGACGCGTCTCGGGCTCGCCGGAGGCGCGGTCGTGTTCTGCGCGCTGCTGGCCGCCTCGCTCATCCTGTATCCGGCGATCGGCAGCAGGCTCCGCGACCAGATCGACCTGTCGCTCATCCAGACCGCCGCGAACTCGCCGCAGATCCTCGACCGGCTGAAGCAGAAGACCACCGAGCAAGGGTCGGCTCCGGCGGGATCGACCGGCATGGTGAGCGTGGGGAGCATCCAGCTCCAGTTCGTCCCCCCGCCGGTGGAACCGGGGCCCACCGACGCGTTCATCCCGGTCACCGAGCGGGACGCGGACGTCGCCCGCCTGCGCGACCGGCCGTACTTCCAGGACGTCTCGTTCCGGGGGGTCGGCTACCGCGTCTACACGGCACCCGTCCCCCAGACGGATGGCTCGCTCGTCCGCATCGCCCGGCCGCGGTCGGACGCGACCGCGACCCTGGGCAGGCTGGGCGTCCTGCTGGTCGTGCTCACGACGGCAGGCGGGGGTCTGGCGCTCGTCGTGGCCCGGCTGGCGGCCGACCGCGTGCTGCGGCCGGTGGCGCGGCTGACGGAGACGATCGAGCACGTCGCCGCGACCCAGGAGCTGTCCGCCCGCATCGCCGTACGGGGCGACGACGAGATCGGCCGGCTGGCCGGGGCGTTCAACGCAATGATGGCGGAGCTGGAGGACTCGGTCACCGCCCAGCGGCGCCTGGTCGCCGACGCGTCGCACGAGTTGCGCACCCCGCTGACCAGCCTGACCACGGACCTCGACCTGCTGGCCGACGGGCAGGGCCTGGCCGACCCGGCCGCCCCCGAGCTGGTCGGGACGGCCCGGGAGCAGGCCCGCCGGCTCGGGGTCCTCATCGGCGACCTGCTCGACCTGGCCCGCTACGGATCGTCGGCGCACCGGGAGGACGTCCGGCTCGACCTGCTCGCCGCCCATGTGGTGGAGCGCGCCTCCGCGCGGGCCCCGGGGCTGCGGTTCGCGGTCGACGGCGAGGCGACGCTGGTCCTCGGCGATCCCGACGCCCTGGAGCGCGCCGTCGGCAACCTGCTCGACAACGCGGTCAAGTGGAGCCCGCCGGGCGGGGTGGTCCACGTCCACGTCCGCGACGGGGCCGTCACCGTGGCGGACGAGGGCCCGGGCATCGACGACGCCGACGCGCCCTACGTCTTCGACCGCTTCTATCGTTCGGCCGCCGCCCGCTCCCGTCCCGGCTCCGGTCTCGGCCTGGCCATCGTCCGCCAGATCGCCGCCGCCCACGGCGGCACCGCCGTCCTGGTCCCGAGCCGGAGGGGCGCCCGGCTGACGCTGGCGCTCCCCCCGCTTCCGGCGGAAGCGCCTCCCGCGGAAGCGCCTCCCGCGGAGGGCTGACCGGCGGCGGCCGGATCGGCCGCCGCCCTCGCCGGCGACCGGTGAGCGGCGCCTCACGGATGCCGTACCGTCCCATGTGTCGGATACGTAAACCATCCGATGTGCCGCATCAGGCCGGAAACAACAATCGGCGAGGTGGTCACGCTGCTGTCGGCCGATCTGAGCCGTGTCGTCCTCCACCGGTGGGCCGTGGACGGCCGCGAGACCGGGACGGCGGTCTACCTGGACCCTTTCGGGGACGGCGGGGAGCGGACCTGGCCGTACGTCCGGTGGACCTCCGAGGAGCGTGAGATCGGCTTCCCGGCGACCGAGCTCGTCCCCTCCTGGACGGCCGACGCGCCGCCGGGGGCCTGGCTGGAGGTCGAGATCCAGGCCCGCACGTCCGGGGGCGCGCTGACCAAGTGGTATGTCATGGGCCGGTGGGCGGAGACCGGGGCCGACGTCCACCGCACCTCCCTGCCCGGCCAGGGCGACGACGACGGCGACGTGGCCGTGGACACCTTCGTCGCCGCCCGCCCGGTGGTCGCCTACCGGCTCCGCGCGACGCTGTACGGCGAGGGCGGCCGGGTCCGCTCCATGAGCGTCATGGCGTCGGCCGTGGCCGCGCACCCCGGGCCTCCGGCGGCGTCGGCGGCGAGCCGGGTCCCGATCGAGCTCGACGTGCCCCGGCGGTCGCAGAAGCTCCACGACGGGCACTTTCCGCAATGGGACGGCGGCGGCGCGTCATGGTGCAGCCCGGCGTCGCTTACGATGGTGCTGGACTACTGGGGCCGCGGGCCCGCGCCGGCCGACCTGGCCTGGGTGCCGGCCGACGACCCGTGCCCAGCCGTCGACCACGCCGCCCGCGACATGTACGACCACAGCTACCAGGGCACGGGCAACTGGCCGTTCGGCGTCGCCTACGCCGGGCGGTACGGCCTGGAGGGCTTCGTCACCCGGCTTCGTTCCCTGGCTGAGGTGGAGCGTTTCATCGCCGCGGGAGTCCCGGTGATCACCTCCCAATCGTTCCGTGAGCACGAGCTTCCCGGCTCGGGCTACTCGACGGGCGGTCACATCATGGTCGTCACGGGGTTCACCCGGGACGGCGACGTGATCGCCAACGACCCGGCCGCGCCGGCCGACGCCGGCGTGCGGCGGGTCTATCCGAGGGCCGCGTTCGAGCACGTGTGGCTGCGGGCCACGGGCAGCGGGGGGATCGCGCACGTCGTCCACCCCCCGGACATTCCGCTTCCGACCTCCGAGGGAAACTGGTGACGATCCGAGCCGTCGACGTGGCACGCATGGACGACCGACCGCTGTGGGTGGAGATCGCGGAACGCGCCGAAGGCCCGCGGGACGCCGGGCCCGAGGTCTGGTGGGACGAGCCGCGGCCGCACGAGGGGGGCCGCCGCTGCGTCGTGCGGCGGAGGCCGGACGGGACGATCGAGGACGTCCTCCCGCAGGGCTGGAACGCCCGCAACCGCGTGATCGAGTACGGCGGCCGTTCGTGGCGGGTCCACCGGGGGAGGCTCGTCTTCACCGACTGGTCCGACGGCCGCATCCACCTCTGCGAGCCCGGCGGCGACCCGGTCCCGCTGACGCCCGAGGGCCCGGCCCGGTACGGCGACCTGGTCGTCCACGGCGACGAGGTGTGGTGTGTCCGGGAGGTCGGCGAGGGCCACGACGTGACGCGCGACATCGTCGCCGTGCCGCTCGACGGCTCGCCGCCGCGCAGCGTCATCCGGACCCACCACTTCCTGATGAATCCGCGCATCTCGCCCGACGGGCGGCAGATCGCCTGGATCGGCTGGAACCACCCCGACATGCCGTGGGACGCCACCGAGCTGTGCGTCGCCCCGGTGGAGGGCGGCCCGTGCCGGGTGGTGGCCTCCGGCGCCTCGATCGTGCAGGCCGAGTGGCGCGACGACGACGGGCTGTACGCCGTCGCCGACCCGGACGGCTGGTGGAACATCCACCACATCGGGCTCGACGGCACGGCCACCAACCTGACGCCGCTCCCGCTGGAGTTCGGCGACGCCACCTGGAAGCTCGGCGCGACGTTCTTCGCGCTCGCGGGCGAGCGGCTCGTCGCCATGTACGGCACCGCCGACGAGCGCCGGCTGGGCGTGATCGACCGTCCCGCGCCCGGCGCCCCGATCCGCGACGTCGGCGGCGACTACACCTATTGGGCGCCCACCCTGTCATCCGACGGAGTGAGCGTCGTCGGGGTGGCCGCCTCGCCGTACCGGCCGTACGAGGTGGTGCGGGTGGACCTGGAAAGCGGGACGCGCGAGGTCCTTTCCCCGCGGAAGGAGCTGCCCCCGGCCGAGCTGATCCCCCGCCCCGAGGCCGTGACCGTCGACGGGGTGCACGCCCACGTCTACCCGCCGTCCGCCGACGGGCCCGCGCCGTACGTCGTGTTCGTGCACGGGGGGCCGACCAGCTCGGCGCCGCCCGTGATCGACCTTGAGGTGGCGTACTTCACCAGCAGGGGCATCGGGGTCGCCGAAGTCAACTACGGCGGCTCGACCGGGTACGGCAGGGCCTACCGGGAGCGGCTGCGGCACAACTGGGGGGTTGTCGACGTCCGCGACTGCGAGGCCGTGGCGCGCTGGCTGACGAGCACCGGGCGGGCCACCAGGGTGGCGATCCGCGGGGGCAGCGCCGGCGGCTGGACCTCGCTGGCCGCCCTGGTGCACAGCGACGTGTTCTGCGGGGCGGTCTCCCACTACGGCATCTCCGACCCCGAGGGCTGGGCGGCGGAGACCCACGACTTCGAGTCCCGGTACCTCGACGGGCTCATCGGCCCGCTGCCCGGGACC
The DNA here is from genome assembly GCF_000511135.2 of Microbispora sp. ATCC PTA-5024. NCBI lineage: Bacteria > Bacillati > Actinomycetota > Actinomycetes > Streptosporangiales > Streptosporangiaceae > Microbispora > Microbispora sp. ATCC PTA-5024. The sequence goes on from NZ_KI866522.1 coordinate 1,044,297, forward strand.
CGGCAGCGGTACCTCGACCGCTCCCCCGAGCTCCACGCCGCCCGCGCCTCCGGGCCGGCCCTGCTCATGCACGGCCTGGAGGACAAGGTCGTGGACCCGTCGCAGTCGGAGCGCTTCGCCGCCGCGCTCGCCCGACACGGCGGCCGCTGGGCCTTCCTCACCTTCCCGGGGGAACAGCACGGGTGGCGGCGCGAGCCGACCATCGTCCGCGTCCTGGAGGCCGAGCTCGCGTTCTACGGCCTGATCTTCGGGTTCCCGACGCCCGAGGTCCCACCGCTCACCCTGGAGGGGACGGCATGACCGAGGTTGCCGAGATCTGCTCGGAGCTGCTGCGGATCGACACGACCAACGACGGCGGCGGGGACGGCCCCGGCGAGAGGCGGGCGGCCGAGTACGTGGCCGGGCTCCTCGACGAGGTGGGGATCGAGCCCCACGTGTTCGAGTCGGCGCCGGGCCGCACCAGCGTCGTCGCCCGCGTCCCGGGAGACGACCCCGACGGGCTGCTCGTCCACGGCCACCTCGACGTCGTCCCGGCCGACCCCGCCGAGTGGCGGGTGCACCCGTTCTCCGGGGAGATCGCGGACGGCTGCGTGCACGGGCGGGGCGCGGTGGACATGAAGGGCACGCTCTCGATGACCCTCGCCTGGGCCCGCGAGAACGCCCGCAGGGGCGCCCGCCCCCGGCGCGACCTCGTGCTGGCGTTCCTCGCCGACGAGGAGGCCACCGGCGCGTACGGCGCCGGCCACGCGATCGAGCGGCACCGCGACCTGTTCGAGGGATGCTCCGAGGCCATCAGCGAGTCGGGCGGCTTCACCTGGCACGAGGGCGACGTCCGGATATATCCGGTGGCCGTCGGGGAGCGCGGCACCGCCTGGATGCGCCTGACCGCCCGCGGCGTCGCCGGCCACGGATCCAAGCCCGCGGTGGACAACCCGGTCGCCGAGCTCGCGCGGGCGGTGGCCCGCCTGGCCGACCACCGGTGGCCCGTACGGCTCACGCCGGAGGTGGCGCGGCTGATCGACGAGCTGTCGCGGGCCCTCGGCGCGCCGATCGACGTCGACCGCCTGGAGGAGGAGATCCGGCGCGTCCCCCGGGCGGCCGCCCTGTTCCGCGGCGTGCTGCGCAACTCGGCCAACCCGACCATGCTCAACGCGGGGTACAAGGTCAACGTGATCCCCGGCAGCGCGGAGGCCCACGTGGACGGCCGGTTCCTGCCGGGGCAGCGCGACGAGTTCCTGGAGACCGTCGACCGGCTGCTCGGGCCGAAGGTCACCCGGGAGTTCGTCAGCTTCGAGGAGGCCGTGTCCTCCCCCGCCGAGGGCCTGTTCGACGACCTCACCGCGGCCCTGCTCGCCGAGGACCCGGGCGGCCGCCCGGTGCCGTACGTGATGACGGGCGGCACGGACGCGAAGTGGTTCGCCAGGATCGGCATCAGGGGCTACGGATTCGCCCCCCTCTTCCTGCCGCCCGGCCTCGACTACTTCGGCATGTTCCACGGCGTGGACGAGCGCGTCCCCGTCGAGGGCCTCGAGTTCGGCGTGCGCGTCCTCGACCGGCTGCTGTCGAGTGAGTCATCCACTATGTGAGACGACACTTCTCTAATGATGAGATGAGACGGTAGGTTCCACGGCATCGGAGGAGAACGAGGGGGTTCCCATGGATGCCGTCTACACACACGGCCACGACGAGCCGGTGCTGCGCTCGCACCGGTGGCGCACGGCGGAGAACTCGGCCGCGTACCTGCTGCCGCATCTCACGCGGCACATGACGGTCCTCGACGTGGGCAGCGGTCCCGGCACGATCACCGCCGGCCTGGCGGCGCGCACGGGACACGTGACGGCGACCGAGGTGACGGCGGACGCCCTGGAGCTCACCCGCGCGGGTGTGGCGGCCGCCGGCGCCGGCGACGTCGCCTTCGCGGTCGCGGACGTGCACGCCCTCCCCTTCCCCGACGCCACGTTCTCCGTCGCCCACGCCCACCAGGTGCTCCAGCACGTCGGCGACCCGGTGCTGGCGCTGCGCGAGATGCGCAGGGTCACCGAGCCGGGCGGCCTCGTGGCGGCGCGCGACAGCGACTACCCGGCCTTCGCCTGGTATCCGCGGATCCCGGCCCTGGACGAATGGCTGGCGCTCTACCTGCGGGTCGCGGAGAGCAACGGCGGCGCGCCGGACGCGGGGCGGCGGCTGCTGTCGTGGGCCCGCGCCGCCGGCTTCACGGACGTCACGCCCGGCTCGTCGACCTGGTGCTTCGCGACACCCGAGGATCGGGCCTGGTGGGGCGCGATGTGGGCGGACCGGGTCCTGCACTCGGCCGTGGCGAGGCAGGCGCTCGCCATGGGGGCCGCCACGGAGGGCGACCTCGGGCGCATCTCCGAGGGGTGGCTGGAGTGGGCCGAGGCCGCCGACGGCTGGCTGTCCATCCTGCACGGCGAGATCCTCTGCCGCGTCTGAGCGCCGCCCCCGCCCCCGCTACCGGAGGCGCGGGTCGAGGGCGTCGCGGACGACGTCGCCGAGCAGGAGGAAGCTCAGCACGGTCGCGGTCAGGAACAGGGCGGGGAAGACCAGCAGGTGCGGGTGGTCGGCGAAGAACGACTGGGCGACGTTGAGCTGCAGGCCCCACGACACCTCGGGGTACTGCAGGCCGACGCCGAGGTAGTCGAGGGTCGCCTCGCCCGCGATGACGTTGCCCACGTTGAGCATGGCCACGACGATGACCGGGGAGACGGAGTTCGGCAGGATGTGGCGCAGCATCAGCCGTCCGTCACCGGCGCCGAGCATCCGGGCGGCCTCGACGTAGTCCATGTCCCGCACGGCGATCACCTGGCCGCGCATCATCCGGGTCATCGTGGTCCAGCCCAGCACCACCAGCACGAGTGTCATCGCCCAGATGCCGTGCTCGGGGAAGGCGACCAGCACGACCGTGGCGCCGAGGACGAACGGGATGCCGAAGAACACGTCGGTCACCCGGGAGATGAGCGCGTCGGCGAGTCCCCCGTAGAACCCGCCGACGAGTCCGAGGACGACGGCGACCACCAGCGCGGACACGGTCACCGCCAGCCCGATCACCACGGACGCGCGGGTGCCGTGGACGACCTGCGACCAGTAGTCGCACCCCTGGAGGTCGTACCCGAACGGCGCGCCGCCCCCCGGCCCGTGCTTCGACAGCCGCAGGTCGCAGTGCTCGTTGGGGCCGAGCCGGGCGAAGACGTGCGGGACGGCCGCCATCGCCCCCGCGAGGAGCAGGACGGCGGCGGAGAACCAGAACACCGGCCGGCGGCGCAGCTCCAGCCACGCGTCACGCGCGAGCACGGCGGATCCTCGGGTCGAGCACGCCGTACAGCAGGTCGACGGCCAGGTTGGCGAGGATGAAGATCATGACGAGCAGGGTGGTGACGCCGACGACGACCGGGCCCTCCTGGAGCTGGATGGACTGGAACACCTGCTGGCCGATGCCCGGCAGGTTGAAGATCCCCTCGGTCACGACCGCCCCGGCCATGAGGTTGCCGAAGTCGACGCCCAGGTACGTCGCGACCGGGATGAGCGAGTTGCGCAGCGCGTGCACGCCGACGACCCGCCGCCTGCCGAGGCCCTTGGCGACGGCGGTGCGGACGTAGTCGGCGCGCAGGTTCTCCACGAGGGACGTGCGGGTGAGCCGGGCGACGTACGCCAGGCCGAACGAGCCGAGCACCATGCCGGGCAGCAGGTAGCTCCCCGGCCAGCCCTCGTCGTCCCCCGCGGTGGGGAACAGCCCGAGGTGCAGGCCGAGCACGATCTGCGCGGTGTAGCCGACGACGAAGACCGGCACGGCGATGACGAAGGTCGTCCCGGCCAGGACGGCGGTGTCGGCGACGCCGCCCCGGCGCAGGCCGGCGAGGACGCCGAGGCCGATGCCGACGACGAGCTCGAACGCCCAGGCGGTCAGCGCGAGCCGGGCGGTCACCCCCCAGCGGTCCTGGAGGAGCTCGCTCACCGGCTGCCCGGTGAACGTCTCGCCGAGGTCGCCGTGGAGGACGCCCAGCATGTAGCGGCCGTACTGGACGAGCAGGGGGTCGCCGAGGTGGTAGCGCTCGCGCATGACGGCGAGCACCTGCTCGGGCACCGGCTTGTCCCCCGCGAGCGCCAGGATCGGGTCGCCCGGCAGCGCGAACACCATCGCGTAGATCACGAACGTGGTCGCGAGGAAGACCGGGACGGCCTGGACCAGGCGCTGCAGGGCGTACCTCACCGCTGCTTGACCGAGATCGTGTCGAGGTTGGCGCTGTAGGGGGTGAGCCGGACGCCGGTGAGCCGGGTGGAGTAGCCGGACTGGTCCTGCCAGTTCCACAGCGGGATCATCGGCATCTCGGCCAGGGCGATGTCCTCGGCCTTCTGGTACAGCGGCAGGCTGGCCTCGAAGCTCGGCGCCGAGTTCGCCTGCTTGACCAGGTCGTCGAACTCCTTGTTCTCCCAGCCCATCCGGTTGCCCGGGCCCCACATGTACTCGAGGTAGTCCTGCGGGCTGGGGTAGTCCATCACCCAGTTGTTCCGGTACGGCCCGTCCTCCTTGTGCTCGCGCAGCATGGTGAGGTAGTCGGAGGCCGGGACCTTGCGGAAGGTGATGTCCTTGATGCCGAGGTTCTGCTTGAGCTGGTTGGCGACGGCCGTCATCCACTGCTCGTAGCTGGCGTCGGCGTTGGAGAAGTAGAGGGTGAGCGTGCCGCTGAACCCGCCGGCCTGGTCGAACAGCTGCTTGGCCTTGGCCGGGTCGTACGTGCACGCCTCGCCGCAGGCGTTCTCCCGGTAGCCGGGCACGAGAGGCGCGAGCAGGGACGCCATGGGCTTGAACGTCCCGTTGTAGACCGCGTCCACGATGGCCTGCCGGTCGATCGCCATCGAGATCGCCCGGCGCAGGCCGGGATCGGCGAAGCGCTTGTCGAAGACGGGGAACCCGAGGTAGTCCATCGTGCCGCCGGGGTTGGCGACGTACCGGTCGCCGAGCAGCCGCTTCGCCTCCGGCGCGCTCGCCGGCGGGATGGTCTGCAGCAGGTCGACCCGGTTCGCCCGCAGGTCGGTGTACGCCGTCTCCCGGCTGGAGTAGATCTTGAACGTCACGCCGTCCGACTTGGCCTTCCGGTCGCCCGCGTACGTCGGGGACCGCTTCACCGCGATCTGCCGGTCGTGCTGCCACGGCCCGTCGAGGACGAACGGGCCGTTGCCGACCGGCGCCTGGTCGTACGCCTTGAGGTCGCCGAACGCGGCCTTCGGCATCGGCGCGAACGCGATGTAGGCCAGCGTGACCGGGAACTGGCTGAACGGCCCGGTGAGCGTGACCCGGAGGGTGGCCGGGTCGACGACCTCGAGCCCGCTCATCTCCTTCGTGGACGGGTCGCCCTTCTCCGGGTTGAGCGCGTCGTACCCCTTGATGTTGGCGAAGTAGTAGTTGTTGGTCCAGCCGTTCGGGCCGTACGCGGTGGCGTTCCAGGAGTCGGCGAAGCTCTGGGCCGTGACGGGCTCGCCGTTGCCGAACTTCAGCCCCGGCTTGATCTTGATGGTCCACACCGTCTGGTCGGTGCTGGTCACCGACTCGGCCGCGCGCATCTGCGGCTTGCCGTTCGCGTCGATGGAGACGAGCGTGTCGAAGAGCGTGTCGAGCACGGTCAGGGAGTAGCTGCTGGAGGTGTTGCCCGGGGTGAGGTGGTCGGGCTCGGTCAGCCCGACGGAGAAGGTGTTCCCCTCCGACTTGGCGCCGCCCTGGGACGACCCTCCGCACCCGCCGCTCAGCATGACCGCCGCCACAGCGAGGGCGGCGGCCCGTCTTCTGGTGACCCGCACTGATCCTCCGCCTCTCCGTCGTGTTGCCGGTGAGGGTAGGTAAGGCGCACAGTCAATGCATCGGATGGTTTACGTATTCCTTACTGGTTCTATACACGGCAGGCTGACCATGGAGGACCCATGGATCAGATCAACCTCAGCGCGCGCCACCTCCACGCCGTCGCCGAACTGGGATTCCAGGCAGCCCGGCACGGGGCCCACGGCGCGATGACGGCGCTGCGCGAGGTCATCCCGGTGGAGGCCTACGAGTTCGTCGCGTTCGACCCGGCGACCGGCCGCCACCGGTCTCTGGTGTCCGCCGGATACGCCCGGGTGGACGAGGACGCGGCCGAGGAGTACGCGCGGCTCGACGCCTACCGGCGGGCGATGTCCATGCGCACGCCGGTCGTCATGGGCTCCCCCGGCACCGAGCGGTACTTCCGGCGCCACCTGGAGCCGTACGGCTGGCGCTGCGGCATCACCACGCCCCTGTTCCTGTCCGGCGGCCGGTACACGGGCCTGCTGCACGTGAGCGCGCGGTCGGACCTGCCGCCGGAGGCGGCCCCGGTCATCAGCGCCGTCTCCCCCGCCCTCGCCCACCTGACCGACCTCACCCGGTGCGTCATCGACCCCCTCGGGCTGCCGCCCGGCTTCCACGCCGTCGCGTTCGAGCGCGGCGGGCGGCGGCGGGACGTCGCGGGCTGGCCGCCGTCCGAGGCCCTCGCGGCCGAGCCCGCCATGGCCGACCTGGCCCGGCGGTTCATCGAGTCCCGCGAGCTGTCGCGGCGCGGGCTGTGGCCCGACGCCGGGGGCCAGTGGCGGGAGGTGCGGATCCACCGGGCGGGCGTCGGCGCCCACGGCGCCATCCAGGGCGCGGTCATCGCCGAGCGGCCCTGCGACCTGCCGTACGACCTCACCTCCCGGGAGGTGGAGGTGCTCACGCGGGTGGCCCAGGGCGACTCCAACCCGCAGATCGCGGCCGCGCTCGTGCTCAGCGTCCGGACCGTGACCACCCATCTGGAGCACATCTTCGCCAAGCTGGGGTGCGACAGCCGCACCCGCCTGACCACGAAGGTCCTCGCCGAGGGGCTGTGCCGGGTCGACGTCCCGTAGCCGGTAGCCCGGAGATCGCCCTCGCGGGGCGCGGCGCGGCGGGGTCCGACATTATTGGCGCATGTCGGTTCACGAGCGATGGCGGCTCCCCCCGGGACTGGAGCTGCTGTTCGGCGACGGCGGCGAGGGGCGCGCGCTGTCGGTCGACCTGCCCTCCGGGACACTCGTCTGGCCCGACCCCGACTACGACCGGCTGCGCACGCACCACCGGCCGTCCTTCTGGCTGAGCGACGACCCCGTCCCCGCCGGGCTGTGGAGCCGGCTGCGCCAGGAGCACCCGCGGTCGGGGCTGTGGCCGGTGCTGCTGGAGGACGGCGTGCAGCCGTGGTCGGCCGGGCAGATCGCCCCCGACCCCGTCGACGAGATCGACCACTACTCGGCGGCGGGGTTCATGGCCGAGGCCTGGGACGACCTGGTCGAGGGCCGCGAGGAGGACCTGGCGCCGTTCGGGCGCGCGTGCCCGGGTCCGGCGCCGCCGGGGACGCTGGTGGCCGACCCGGACGCGGTCGCGGACTGGTACGCGGACGTGGTGGCCGAGCGCGTCACGCCGCTCGGCCTGGCCGCCGTGTCGCGGGGGGCCGACGCCATGGTGGCGATCGGCTGGCAGGGGGCGCTGCACCACAACGAGTGGACGGTGCCGCTGGCCGCCGTCGTGCGCAGCTGGGAGGACCGGTTCGGCGCGCGCGTCGTGGCGATGGGGTTCAACACGCTCGACCTGAGCGTGGCGGCCCCGCCCGCGACCCCGGCGCACGCGCTGCACGTGGCCGCCGAGCACTGGACGTTCTGCCCGGACAGCATCCTGCAGGGACCGGGCACGCTGACCGACTACGCCGAGCAGATCATGGGGCAGAACGCGTGGTCTTTCTGGTGGGATTGACATATTCGGGCTGGCTTCCTGCGCTTTTAGCCCGTATAGAGGGATTGGTTGGGCGATAATCGTTCTGAACCGGATTTGCGAGGCGAGGAGACCGGGTTGAGCGGCACGGAGGGGCGCGGGGTGGCGGGTCTCGACACGAGCACGCCGAACATCGCCCGGATGAGCGACTACCTGCTCGGCGGGAAGGACAACTTCGCCGCCGACCGGGAGTTCGCCGAGAGCCTGCTCACCATCGCCCCCGAGGTCAAGACGATGGCCGTCGACACCCGGGACTTCATCGAACGGGTCGTGCGGTTCCTCGTCGGCGAGGGCGTCACGCAGTTCGTCAACATCGCGTCCGGGCTGCCGACGCAGCGCAACACCCACGAGGTCGCGCAGGAGCTGCTGCCCGCGGCCCGCGTGGTGTACGTGGACGAGGACCCGGTGGTGCTCAACCACGCCCGGGCCGTCCTCGCGCGCAACCGCAACACCGGGGTCGTGAAGGGCTCGATCCTCCGGCCGTCCGAGATGACGGCCGACCCCGAGATGACCCGGCTCATCGACCTCGACCGGCCGGTCGGCGTGCTCATCCCGGCGCGGCTGCAGTACCTCCCCGACGCCGACGAGCCGTACAAGGGAGTCGCCCAGCTGCGCGACCGCCTCGCGCCGGGCAGCTTCATCGCCATCGGGCACGCCGTCTTCGACAGCCGGCCGGAGCTCGCCGACCCGATCCTCGCGTTGTTCCGCCGCATCGTCCCGCAGGGCGACGCGCGCAACCGGGAGAAGGTGCTGCGCTTCTTCGACGGCACGGAGCTCGTCGAGCCCGGCCTCGTCTACATCCGGCAGTGGCGGCCCGAGACCCCGCAGAGCGAGGCCCAGGCGCAGCGCGTCTGGATCGTCGGCGGCGTGGGCCGCCTCCCCTGATCCGGCGCGCCGGGGACGTTCAACCCCGGGACGTTCAACCCCGGGACGCTCGGTCCGGGACGGTCAGACCGCGGCGTGGCTCCGAACGAGCACGCAGGACGGGGTTCCGACCTCGAGCGCGCGTTCGCCCGGCTGCGGGACGCCGTCCTTGAGCTCCATCGCGGTCACCTCGCCGGACCGCTGCGCGGCGACGTAGAGGCTGTCGGGGGTGACGCCGAAGTGGCGGGGCCACCGGCCGCCGGCCGGCACCTCGGCCACGAGCTCCAGCCGGGCGCCGTCCGGCTCGAAGACGCTGACGGTGTCGGGGCCGCGGTTGCCGACGTACAGGTACCGGCCGTCGGGCGACGGGGCGATGTGCGAGGGCTGGTTGCGCCCGCCGCTCGTGCTCGCGGCCGCGCCGCCGACCTCCCGCCAGCCGGCGTCGTACACGCGGACCATGCCGTCGAGCTCGCCGGTGACGTACCAGAGGTCGCGGTGGTGGACGAAGTGGCGCGGGCCGCTGCCGGGGGCCAGCCGCACCGGGCCGCCGGGGTGCGGGACCATGCCCGGCAGGAAGCGCCGGATCTCGTCGGTGCCGAGGTCGGTGACGTGGAGCACGCCGTCCGGGCCGAAGACCGCCTCGTGGGCGTGCGGGCCCTCCTGGCGATCGGGGTCGGGGCCGCCGCCCTCGTTGGGGAACAGCACAGGCCCGGGCTGCGGCATGCCGTCCCCGCCGAGCCGGTAGGCCGCCACCGTCCCGTCGCCGTAGTTGGCCACGGCCAGCCACTCCGCCGCGGGGTCCACGGCCAGGTGGCAGGGGTAGGAGCCGCCGCTCGGGTGCTCGGCCAGCGGCCGGGGGCCGTCCGCCTCGTCGGCGAACACCGCCACGCCGCCGTCGGGCCGCTCCAGCACGGCGTACAGCAGGGGCAGCCCGGGGTGCTCGACCACGAACGAGGGCCCGGACGCGGGGGTGCGCGCCAGCGCCCGCAGCACGCCGTCGGGGGTGGTGCGGACGACCGTGAGCCCGGGCCCCGACCCGTCGGTGTCGGGGGTGTAGCCGCCGATCACCAGGTCGCCGGGCCGGGTGTCTCCGGGCAGAGGTCGGGACATCGTCGCTCCAAGGGTTGACCGGTCAGGACGGGCCGCCGCCGTCGATCGCAGTGATCGAATGCTACCGGCGGCCCGCCGACGGGCCGGGTCCGCCCCTGGTCCGGGGCGGGTCAGGAACAGGCGATGGCGGACGGCGACGGCGTCGAGGGCCCGGAGCCCTGGAAGCCGAAGCTGGTGGACGCGCCGGGAGCCAGACTGGTCGCCCAGCTCGGCGCCTTGATCGTCCATCTCGTGCCGTTCGTCGTGATGGTCGAGCTCCAGGCGCTGACGAGCGAGACGCCGGACGGGACGGTCCAAGCGACGGTCCAGTTGTTCCACGTCGTGGCGCCCGTGTTCTTCACCGTGACGGTCGACGTGAACCCGCCCTGCCAGGAGTTCGCCACCTGGTAGCCGACCTGGCACGACACCGTGCCGGAGGGGGACGGCGAGGGGCTCGGCGACGGCGACGGGCTGGGCGACGGACTCGGCGACGGGGACGGGCTGGGCGAGGGTGAGGGGCTCGGTGACGGGCTCGGTGAGGGCGACGCGCTGGGGCCGCTCGTCGTGTAGGTCGTCCTCGTGTACGCCGCGCTGCACTGGGAGCCGCACGCCGACGGCAGCGAGAAGCTGTAGACGCGGCCGTTGTTGATCAGCGTGTCGGATACGTCGCGCACCCGGATCTGGAACTGCGTGGAGCCCGAGGTGAGGCCGCCGATGATGTACGACTGACCCATGTCGCCGTTCATCTGGGCCTGCTGCCAGGAGCCGTTGGCGTAGTACTCGACCCCGTGGATGCCGTTGGCCAGGTGGGACACGGCGATCGCCGGCCACCACGCCTGCGCCCCCTGCAGGAAGCCGATCTTGATGTCGCCCGAGTAGTCGGGCGCCGGGACGTACGACCACGTGATGTGGCGGTTGTTCCAGTGGGAGGGGTACATGTCCCCGACCGCGGAGCCGTTCTTCACGAACTTGTTGAGCGACCCCTTGGCCAGGTCGAGGTGATAGCGGTCGTCGCGGCACCAGGCGTTGGAGTCGCCGCAGCTGTCGGCGACCTGCATGATCAGCGTCGCCCCGTTGTACGCGTCCTGGGTCCAGGAGCCGTTCCGGCAGAACGCCTGGCCGGGGGCGCCGTCGTTCACCCCGGTGCAGTAGTCGGAGATGGTGACCTTCACGAACCGGCCGCAGTTGAGGCCGTTGTTCCACATGCCGGCCTTGGACGCGTTGGCGCCGGTCAGCGGCCGCGGGTAGAACGAGTAGTCGCCGGGCGTGTCGTACACGTTGAGCGCGACGAAGTCCTGCGTGTCCAGCTCCGACTGCGGCAGACCGCACCCGCCGTACGGCGAGCCGAGCGCGTCGAAGTAGGTGGCGTTGCCCGTCACCGGTGCGGGCGGGTCGGCGACCGCGCCCGCCGCGAGCGGCGCCGCCGCCAGCCAGGCGGACAGCGCCGCGACGAGGGCGACGACGAGCCGTGTGCGGCGTCGGACGTCGGAATGGCGGCCGGACATGGGGCTCCCTGCTATCGGGCCTGCTCGGAACCCCGGAATGGTCGCCGCGCGCGCTCGGCCGGGTCAAGGACGCCGGCCGTCACGTCGCCGCGACCTGCGCGGACGACCGCGTTCCCGTGCAACTTTCAGCTGGACGGACCCTCCCTCACCGGGCAGTCGGCGACGTACGTTGGCCCCTCCTTGACGCGACCGTTCTCCTTGACGCCGTCCGGGTCGCCCGTCGCGGGCCGGTCCGCGACGCAGCGCCGCGGTGAACGTGTCCGACGCCGCGCCATGGAGGCGACCGGATCAGCGCGTGGGAGGCGGACCGCCGGCGAGTTCGTGGGTCGTAGGCCCGGGGACGGCCTCGACCTCGTTCGCGCTGCTGAAGGTCCCCTCACGACGAATCGTGTGCCAGCGCAACCGCGCCCCCAGCACGGCGGTGGCCACCGACTGGATGACGACCAGGTACATCAGCTGACGGTAGACGAACTGCTGCAGCGGCAGCACCCACAGCGCCGAGGGCCGCTCGTTGTCCAGGTGCAGCGCGTACCAGCCGCTGACGGCCTGGACGGTGACGAACCCGGCCCACACGGCGATCACCGGCAGCGGGTCCCCGACCGCCACACTGTAGACCGCCATGATGTCGACGACCGGGGCGAGCAGCGGCAAGACCACCTGGAAGAGGGTGAGATATCCCAGGCAGCGGCGGCCGAAGGGACGTCTCTCCAGGACGGCTCCGCGATGCTTCCACATGGCCTGCAGGGTCCCGTAGCACCATCGGTAGCGCTGCCGCCACAGCTGCCGGATGGAGGTGGGGGCCTCGGTCCACGCCCGGGCACGCTCCTCGTAGACGACCCTCCAGCCGGCGCGGCAGATCGCCATGGTGAGGTCGGTGTCCTCGGCCAGTGTGTCGAGGCTGACACCCCCGACCGAGGCGAGCGCCTGCCGGCGGAAGGCGCCGATCGCCCCGGGAACGGTCGCCATGCAGCCGAGGAGGTCGAAGGCGCGGCGGTCCAGGTTGAACCCGATGACGTACTCGATGTGCTGCCAGCGGCCGATCATCCCCCGCCGGTTGCCGACTTTCGTGTTGCCGCTGACAGCGCCCGTCGAGGGGTCGGCGAGCGGCTGGATGAGATTGCCGATGGTCGAGGGTTCGAAGACGGTGTCGCCGTCGACCATGATCAGGATGTTGTGGCGGGCCTGGGCGATCCCCGTGTTGAGTGCGGCCGGTTTCCCGCCGTTCGGCTGCCGGATCACCCGCACGCCGGGCAGCCCCAGTGACGCCGCGATCCTCGCCGTCGCGTCGGTCGAGCCGTCGTCGACCACGAGCACCTCGACCTGGCCCGGGTAGTCGGTCGTCACGAGGGAACGCACGGTCGCCTCGATGCCCGCCTCCTCGTTGTACGCGGGGACGATGACCGTGACGGGCGGCGGGGTGAGCCACCGGGGCGCGCGGTCCCGGCGCCGGCTCGCGTCCCCCGCTGCGGCTCTGCGCCGCGCCCTGCGGGCGTGGACCCACGCCAGCGTCACGAAGAACAGCAGCCTGGCCAGGGTGAGCACGCCCGCCGCGGTGAGAACCCAGCCCAGCGCGCCGGTGAACGCCGATGCGGCCCGCTGGGCGAACGTCAGGACCCTTCCGAGGACCTGCTCGCCGGTGTCGGCGGGAGTGTGCGCCGAGGGGAGCCCCACGGCGTCGGTGAGGGTGGTGGCGCGGTATCCCCTCTTCTCCAGCAGGGTCAGCAGGCGGTCGACGGCCACCACCGTGCGGCTGCGGTCGCCCCCTGCGTCGTGGAACATGATCACGGCGCCCTTGCCCTGGCGCGGGAGGGACGCGGCGAGCATCCGGTCCACCGTCGGGCGGCTCCAGTCCTTGGAGTCGAGATCGGCGAACGCCAGCAGGTATCCGTCGGCGCCGAGCACCCGCATCGCCGCCAACTGCCCGTCGCCGACCGCCGCAGGCGAGGACGAGTACGGCATACGGGCCAGACGGGTGTGGATCCCCGTCGCTCCGGCCAGCACCCTCTGGGTGAGGGACATCTCCAGTCCCGTTCGCCAGGCGGGCGTGGCCGTCAGGTCGGCGTGAGTGTAGGTGTGGTCGCCGATCTCGTGTCCTTCGGCCACCATGCGGCGGGCGAGCTCGGGGTGCTCGGCGACGTGCGCGCCGACCACGAAGAAGGTGGCCTTCGCGCCGTGTCTGCGGAGCACGTCGAGCACCTGCGGCGTCCACCGCGGGTCGGGGCCGTCGTCGAAGGTGAGCGCCACCCGGCGACGCCCGGGACGCACGCTGAGCGGGCGCGCCTGCGACATGTTGACCACGGGGCCCCCGGCATGGACCCGATCCAGCTCGGGCGAGCTGCCCCGGTCCGCCACCGGCGCGCGGGTCTCCCCGACGACGTTGTGCACGTACCCGTTCAGGAGCAGCGCTCCCGTCACGAGGAGCGCGCACATCGCGACGAGGAACCAGTGGCCTCGAGGGTCGGACGGCCGCCGCTGTCGTCCCATCATCTCGCTCCGGACGTCTTCCCCACGCGTCCGGGAGGTGTGCCGCCGTGACCGGGATTCGGCGCCGGCGTGGGCGTGGCCGTGGGCTGGGTGGCCTCGGGTGACGGCTTCCCGGGCGAGGGAGAGGGCTGCCCGGTCGGGCGCCCGGACGGCGAGGACGTCACGTGCGGCCTCGGCGACGGAGAGGCGGAGCTCTCCGGGCTGGGAGAGGAGGTGGCGCGGCGCGTCGGGGACGCCGTCCCGCTAGGCCGAGGACCGGCCGTCGGGCTGGTCCGGCCACGGGGCGCCGTTGACGAGGGGGCGGACGGCGAGGGTGACGGCGACCGGGAGTACCCGGAGACCGGTCGCCCCTGCGCCCCGCCCGGCCAGCCCAGCGACGGCAGTTTCGTCCCGGCCAGGACTCCGCTGACGAGTGTGAGGACGAGCGCCATGACGACGACCGCCAACGCGATGGCCGCCATGGTCAAGATCCTGGCCCGGCGGCCGCTCTGGTCCACGAAAACAGCGGTGTTCTCCGGGCTGGCGTTTTTCACGAGCCGAAATGGTAGCGGGCCGCATGTCACAATCGAGAAGGTTGTGAGCCTTCGTGTCCCAACCGTCGAGGTTCCGCGTCGCTTCGGCAGCCTTGCTGTGCCCGAAACGCGGGTCCAGCGGAGTAACGGAAGCCCAGCCAGGTCAGGCTGCCGAGGCCGAGGTCGACGAAGGGCATGGGCGGGACGGCCGGAGACGGGCGTGATGACGGGAGTGCGCGGCCGGGCGCGCCGTCAGCGCCCCGGATACCCCCCGGGTTCCGGCCAGTCATCGCGCCCGCGCCCCAGCGGCCGGGAGATACCGCCTGCCCTGCCCCGGCCGGGCGACCGGTCGCCGGAAGGACGGTCGTCCCGCAGATCGCGCGACCGGTCCACCTCGACCGCGCCGCGCTCGTCCGCAGGCGCCGGAACCAGGTCGGGCGACTCGTCCGAGGAACGACCCCCCAGCCGCTCGAACGACCCCCACCACACGCCCCCGCGCTCGTCGGCAGGCGCCGGAACCAGGTCGGGTGACCCGCCCGAGGAACGACCCCCCAGCCGCTCGAACGACCCCCACCACACGCCCCCGCGCTCGTCGGCAGGCGCCGGGGTCGTGGGACCCGGCCGGCGGGCCTTGCTGTCTCCGGTGCCGCCCTCGGCAGGACCGTCACCCGGTCCCGGCGGCCGAGACCCTGACGGCCGTGGCCCGCGCGGCTGAGAACCGGGCGGCTGGGGTCCTGGCGGCTGAGGCTCCGGGTCGTCCCGTGTGGGCCCGTTGCCGGCCGGTGGTCTGTCCCGGCCGGCATCCCGGCGGCTCCGCGCGGGCGGGCGTCGCATGCCCGGCGCCTGCCGGCGCACCTGCTCCGCGGCTTCGGCGCGTTCCCTGGTCTCGTTCTGTGGCGAGCGAGGGCGCCGAGCGGTCCTGCGCTGTGCCGGCCTCCCGTTGGGAGCCGTCGTCCCGTCTCGCGTCGCATGCCTGTCCGGCGTCACGGCTCTGGCCCGCGCCGAGGGCTCGTCCCGGTTCGCACGATCCCGCGTGCGCTCGTCACCTGAGGACGTGGGCCGTCCGGCCCGGCCGGTATCACTCTGCCGATCCAGGCGAAGGTCCGAGCGTGGTCGAGGTGAATCGGAACCGTGCAGAAACCCTCGTATCCCGTTCGCCAGGGCGTCCATCAGACGGTCGCGCAGATAGGACTTGACGCCGGCGATGGCCAGGACGGGATTGCCGGCGGCCAGGCCGATGAGGAAACCGCACAGCTGGATGGCCCGCCTGATCCGGAGGAAGTAGCGGTCACCGGGAAGCGCGATTCCGATGGCGACCCATCCCGCCGCCTCGGCCAATCCGGAAGGGGCTCCGAGGAGGGAGGCGCCGGCTTCGACTCCACTTCCCACCGTCCCGTGCAGGTGGTCCTTCACCGCCGCGAGACGCCGCGCGACGACGTCGAGCCCGCCCACGTCCACGACCCGCCACCGGGATGTCACGCTCCAGGCGTCCTCGGCCGCCCGGCTCGCCATCTGCCGGGCGATCGCGTCGACCACCGCGGACGCGACGCCGCTCCGCTCCTTCACGATCTCCCCGTAGGCCCGCCACGGGAGCACGACGTCGTCGAAAACCATATGGACGCGCGTCGCCGGCCGGACGCCTTCGACAGTCCTCAACCGCAGGAGACGGACGGCGACGGTCGTCTCGGCCGGCACGAGGCCGGAAGGACTCCGCGGTCGGCTCGGCGACATCCCGGGATCCCGCATGGCACCCACTCCTCGGCGGCCGCGTGCGTGGCGGCGCCCTGATGACCACGCTAGGACCGCAGGCGGGTACGTGTGGTGACTCCAGCGCCACAGGCCCGTACCCGTACCGGGGTTCAGAAGGCGAAGCCGCCGGGACGGCCGTTCCGGTGGGCGATCAGGCCGGCCAGCGTGGCCAGGGCGATCTCCGGAGGCGTACGGGAGCCGATGTTGAGCCCGATCGGGCGGTGCACGCGGGCGATCTCCCCGGGCGGGACGCCCAGGTCGGTGAGCGCCTGGACGTGCGGGCCGACGTGACGAGGGCTGCCCATGATGCCGACCCAGCGGGCCGGGCGGGCCAGGACGTCCCGCAGGATCGGCCCGATCTCCGGGCGGTGGTGGTCGGTCAGCACCACGTCGGCGGTGTCGTCCAGGTAGTCGCCGGGCTCGGATACGACCGTGACCGAGCCCGGGGGCAGGCCGTCGACCGTACGGGCCCGGTCGGGCTCCAGCAGGATCGGGCGGAAGCCCAGCTCCACGCCGAAACGCAGCAGGTGGCCGGCGATCGGTGACGCGAAGACCGCGACGAGCGTGCGCCCCGTCTCCTCCACGGCCGCACCGCCATGGGCGACCGCGCAGGCCGGATCCTCCACCGCCGCACCGCCATGGGCCACAGCGCACGCGGGATCCTCGTCGGCCGCTCCACCATGGGAGAGCTCGTGGGCGGGTTCCCCGGTGTGGCTGTGCGTCATGACGGCCAGTCTTTCAGGCGGTGTCCGGCCACGCCCCTGCTCCCCCTCCGGCACCTCCGCGCCGCCCGTCAGGGCGTGAGAGGGGCTTCCCAGAGGGCCCGCCAGGTCTCCTCGTCGACGACGCCGGTGGCGTCCAGCCCGTTGCGGGACTGGAAGGCGGTGACCGCGGTCGTGGTGGCCGGGCCGAAGTCGCCGTCCACGCCGGACGGGCCGAGACCGAACATGCGGCGGCGCAGCTTCTCCTGCACCCGCCGGACGTCCGCGCCCTTCTGGCCGGAGCGGACGGCGCCGGGGAAGCGCGGCGCGTCCCCGAGCTCCGCCAGGGCGGAGACGAGCGCGAGATCCGGGACGGCCGGGGAGTCGTCGTAGGCCGGTCGTCCGTACCCGGCGATCAGCGAACTCCTGCGGCGGCGACGACTGCACATGTCGCCGACGTTGCCGTCGATCGTCTGGATGTCGTCCAGGGAGTGGACCTTCTCGACCGTGGCGACGTGGTCGATGGAGTCGCCGCCCGGCCAGTTGAAGAAGACGATGTCTCCGGGCCGGATCCCGTCCGTGCCCCGGTGCCATCGGCCCTGGCGGCGGAACCAGTCCGCGTGGCTCGTCGTCAGGGCGAAGTCGCCAACCACGCTCAACATGTCCTTCCCGCCCGCGGCGAGCGAGCACTGGGCGATGAACATGTCGCACCACGGGGCCACGTCGAAGGCCCGCTCCAGGTTCTTGCGCTCACGGTAGGAGACGCCGAAGACCGTCCTCCCACTGGAGGACTCCCGATAGTCGAGGTACCGGGTCATCTCCTTCAGGAGCTCACTGGCCTTCGGCATCGCGCGCCACCTCCCGATCGACCTCGTCGTAATCGGGCTCGTCGAACACCTGAGGCGGATCGCCCGCGGTGAGCTCGGGCTCCGGCCTCGGCTGAGGGGGAATCTGCTCGGTCATGCCTCGATGGGACCGCACGGCCGCCGGTGCGGGCATGAGTAGTCCCCTACTCACTTTTGGGGCGGACCCCCGCCCACCCCGGGGCGTCGCCCGGTGAGGTGGGGCCGGGTCAGCGAGACTGGCGGAGGCGGGCCAGGTCGCTCTCCATCTTGGCCATCACCCGCTGGTAGCCCTCCCAGCCGTACAGGCGGACGAACTCGGCCTTCATGCGGAGCGTCTCCTCCTGCACCGCCTCGGGACCCTGGCGGCGCAGGGCGTCGAGCGCCCGGCGCGCGCGCTCACTCGTGCCCAGGAGACCTTCGTTTCCGATCTCAGGAGTAGGCATGCAACCCTGCCCTCCGCGTCTCGACGAACGGTGCCTACACCTGACGCGCCACCTCGACGGCCGGTTGACGGGTGCCGCGAAATCGTCTCCGCGGCGTTACCGTACGCCGGTGGCCCGGTCATCCACCTGCGGATTCACCGGTTCGAAGGGTCAGCTCGCCCTCCGGAATCTCCACGAAGATCTCCCCGCCCAGGCGGGCGCCGCCGTTCAGGATCAGGTTGTCGCCGCTCCAGAAGCGGCCGGGGTCGTACCAGTTCGGGCGGCGGCGCGGCGGCAGCAGGCCCATGGCCTCGTACGTGACGGCCATGACTTCGGCGCAGTACGCGGTCTCCAGGGCCGTGTCCCGCGCCCCGCGCCGCAGGGCCGGGAGGCGCCCGCGCAGCCAGCGCCCGGCGAGCCTGGCGGTGGACGGGAACGGCGTGCCGTCGAGACGGGCGATCGTGCGCAGGACCGCGTCCTCCATCGCGCGCGTCGCGGACGGCTCCAGCTGGCGCAGCCAGGCCCGCTGGCCGTACCTGCGGGCCCACACGCGGACGGCGTCCCGCAGGTCGTGGAGCTGGACGCCGCGCTGGTGGGTGCCGGACCACATGTCCGGCAGCGACCGGCCCAGCTCGGCATGCCACATCAGCGGCGGCAGGTCGTCGAGCACGACCGCCATCCCCACGTGGTTGACCGGGCTGTTGGTGGTCATCTGGATGGCCCGGTCCGGGACGGAGCGTCCCCGGAACACCCAGACGTCACCGGTCCGGGTGAGTTCGAGCGCCGTGTCGAGACTTATCCGCGTATCGGGCACGGCAGTAGCCTAGGCACATGCGCTGGTGGAAGGTACTCGGTCTGGCGGCCTTCGCGGGCGTCGCGGCGACCGGGGTGGTCATCGCCCGGGCCGAGCGCCGGAGGCGGGCCTACGGCCCGGAGGAGATCAGGGAGCGCCTGCGCGCCCGGCACGCCGAGGCCGTGCGATCGGCCGAGACCA
This sequence comes from Microbispora sp. ATCC PTA-5024, assembly GCF_000511135.2. NCBI lineage: Bacteria > Bacillati > Actinomycetota > Actinomycetes > Streptosporangiales > Streptosporangiaceae > Microbispora > Microbispora sp. ATCC PTA-5024. The sequence continues at coordinate 1,063,260 of NZ_KI866522.1, forward strand.
CCCGGCGCCCCGGCCGATAGGCGACCCCTCGTCGCACCCGGCCGCTCCCACCCGTCAGCCGCCCCGCCACGCGCGAGGGTAGCCCGGCACGGTCCCGCCATCGCGCCGCGCGCCGGCCCATCGGTCAGCCGCCCCCGGTAGGGTCCCGCCTCCTCGCGGGCCTGCCCCGCCGGTCAACCGCCCCGGTAGGCGTCCACGCCGAGCTTGACGGCGACCGCGAGCCCGCAGAGCGCCGCGACGATCCGCAGCGACTGGCCGGGGAGGCGCCGGGCGACGCCCGGCCCGAGCCAGCCCCCGACGAGGAACCCGGCGGCGAGCGGCAGCGCGGCCGACCACCGCACCGGGCCGAACAGCGCGAAGCCGAGCGCGGCCACGCCGTTCGCGAGCGCGGACACCATGTTCTTGACCGCGTTGACCCGGGCCGGCGCCTGGTCGAGCGCCGTCGCCAGGACGGCGAACATGAGGATGCCTCCGGCGGCGCCGAAGTACCCGACGTAGACGGCCACGCAGAACAGGGCCGCCCGCAGGGCCCTGCCGTCCGGGCCGCCGAGACCGACGTGCCCGGGACGTGGCGGGCGCAGCAGGAGCAGCGAGGCCCCGCCGATGAGCCAGGGGGCGACGGTCTCGAACGTGTGCGGCGGCGTGGCCAGCAGCAGCGCTGCTCCGGCGGCGCCGCCCAGGGCCGTGACCAGCCCGAGCCGCCCGACCAGCCGGGTCTGGCCCGCGAGTTCCGGCCGGGAGCCGGCGGCCGCGCCCATGCCGGTGAACAGCAGCGCGACGGTGTTGGTGACGTTCGCGCTCAGCGGGGGCAGTCCGAACGCCAGCAGCGCCGGATAGGACACGACCGAGGCCAGGCTCACGACGGTGCTGACCACTCCCGCCACGACTCCGACCACGACCAGGCCGAGCAGCTCACCAACCACCCGACGACCCAACCACACCGGCCCGCGCCGTCCCCGGCCGGGGTCCCGCCCTGGGCAGGATCGCCCCGCGACGACCTGTTGACAAGACGGCGGCCGACGCCCAAGGTTCCTAAGTGGAGAGCGCTCTCCAACGATCGCCAACGGGAGGTCCCATGAGCGCGTCGCCGACCGGAACTCGCGGGGACGGGCGGGGCAGGCGGCCCACGCTGGACGCGGTCGCGACCCGCGCCGGCGTGTCGAGGGCCACCGCCTCCCGGGTGGTGAACGGCGACGGGAGCGTGACGCCCGGCCTGCGCGAGGCCGTGCTGCGGGCGGTCGGCGAGCTGGGGTACGTGCCGAACGCGGCGGCCCGCCGGCTCGTCACACGGCGCACCGACGCGGTCGGCCTCGTCTTCTCCGCGCCGCCCGAGGGGCTGATCACCGACGACCCGATGCTGTCGACCGTGCTGCGGGCGGCCAGCCACGAACTCGATCAGGCGGGCAGGCAGGTGGTGCTGCTGCTCGCGCACGCGCCGCGGAGCCGCCTGCGGGTGGAGGCCTACGTCGCGGCCGGGCGGGTGGACGCCGTCATCACGGTGCCGATCCGCGCCTCCGACCCGCTGCCCGGACGACTGCAGGCCCTCGGCGTGCCCGTCGTGTCGCTGGGCAGGCCCGCCGCGCGCCCCGGCCTGCCGTACGTGGACAACGACAACGCGGGCGGCGCCGCGATGGCGGTCCGCCACCTGCTGGAGCGGGGACGCCGCAGGATCGGCACCATCTGCGGCCCGCTCGACCTGCCGGTCGCGCAGGACCGGCTGGCCGGCTACCGCGACACACTGCGCGAGGCGGGACGCCGGACGATGGTCGCGCTGGGCGACTTCACCCGCGACTCGGGCGCCGCGGCCATGCGACAGCTTCTCGAGGACGACCCCGGCCTCGACGCCGTGTTCGCGGCGAGCGACCTGATGGCGGTCGGCGCGCTCCAGGCGCTGCGCCAGGCGGGCCGCCGGGTGCCCGAAGACGTGGCGGTGGTCGGCTTCGACGACATCGAGGCCGCGCAGTACGCCGACCCGCCGCTCACCACCGTCCGCAACCCGATGGGCGAGCAGGCGGCGGCCGGGGTGCGGCTGCTGCTGCGCCTGCTGGAGAACGGTCCGGCGGACCCGGTCGTCCTGCCGGCCGAACTCGTCGTCCGCCGGTCGGCCTGAGCGTCCGGCGGTGCCCGGCGTCCCCGTACGACGGGCATCCGCCCATTGACAGGACGACGACGGGACGTCGAGGCTAAGTGATCAGAGAGCGCTCTCCACCTGACTTCCGAGAGGACGCCCACGTGAACGACGACGAGCTCGACCACCTCGTGGAGAAGCTGGACCTGGACCGGAAGGTGCGCCTGCTCGACGGCGCGACCGTGTGGCGCCTCCATGCCGAGCCCGCCGTCGGCCTGCGGCCCATCGTGACCTCGGACGGGCCCGCGGGCGTGCGCGGCGAGGGCTGGGACGAGCGCAGGACGTCGGTGCTGCTGCCCTCCCCCACGGCGCTCGCCGCGACCTGGGACGAGGACCTCCTCACTCGTCTCGGTGGCCTGCTCGCCGCCGAGGCGCGGCGCAAGGGCGTGGACGTCGTGCTCGCTCCCGCGCTCAACCTGCAGCGCTCGGCGTTCGGCGGACGGCACTTCGAGTGCTACTCGGAGGACCCGGTCCTGACCGCCCGCGTCGGCGCCGCCCTCATCCGCGGCGTGCAGGCCGGAGGCGTCGCCGCGACCGCCAAGCACTACGTGGCCAACGACTCCGAGACCGAGCGGCTCACGCTCGACGCCCGGGTGGACGAGCGGACCCTGCGCGAGCTGTACCTGGTGCCGTTCGAGGCCGCCGTCGAGGCCGGGGTGTGGGTGGTGATGTCGGCCTACAACCAGGTGAACGGTCACACGATGAGCGAGAGCCCGCTGCTCGCCGAGCCGCTGAAGGGCGAGTGGGGCTTCGACGGCGTGGTCGTCTCCGACTGGGGGGCCGTCCGGTCGACCGCCGCCTCGGGCCGCGCCGCCCAGGACCTCGCCATGCCCGGCCCCAACGAGCACTGGGGCGAGGCCCTGGCCCGGGCCGTCCGCGCGGGCGAGGTGCCCGAGGCCGCGGTCGACGACAAGGTCCGGCGTCTCCTCCGGCTGGCCGCCCGGGTCGGCGCCCTGTCCCCGGCCACCGCCGGCACCGCTCAGGACGCCGACTCCGCCGACCCGGCGACGGGCGGCGGGCACGGACACGAGGACGCGCGCGCCCTGGTGCGGCGCACGGCGGCGGCGGGCAGTGTGCTGCTGCGCAACGAGGGCGGCCTGCTGCCGCTCGACCCGGCGCGGCTGCGACGCGTCGCGGTGCTCGGCCCGAACGCCGCGACGGCGCGCGTGCAGGGCGGCGGGAGCGCCGGCGTCTACCCCGAGGTGGTCGTCTCCCCGCTGGAGGGCGTCCGGGCGGCGCTCGCGGGACGGGCCGAGGTGGTCCACACGCCCGGTGCGCACATCGACGACCGTCCGACGCCGCTCGGGCTCACCGGGGTGTGCGACCCCCGGGACGGCCGTCCCGGCGTGCTGGTCCGCCTGCTCGACGGGCACGGCGAGGAGATCCACGCCGAGCACCGGCTGAGCGGCCGCATCCTGGAGCCCGCCCTGGTCCGCGGGGCCCGCGCGGTCGAGATCGCAGCCCGGCTGCGGCCGGCGACGGGCGGGGCGTGGCGGCTCTCCGTGGCCGGATGGGGACACGTCCGCCTCACGGTCGACGGCCGCATGGTCCTCGACGAGGAGGTGGTGCGGGACACCGACGACCCGGCGACGGTGCACCTCCACCCGCCGTACCGGACAGCGGAGGTGGACCTGGAGGCGGGCCGCGAGGTCGAGGTGGTCGCCTGGCGGCGGCTCGACCGCGACTCCGGACGGGCGTCCGCGCTCGCCGCCGACCCGCCGCGCGGGCGCGACGAGGACGCGGAGCTGGCGGCGGCCGCGGCGCTGGCCCGCGAGTGCGACGCGGCGATCGTGGTGGTGGGCACCACCGAGGAGATCGAGAGCGAGGGCGCCGACCGCGACTCGCTGGCGCTGCCCGGCCGGCAGGACGACCTCGTCCGCGCCGTCGCGGCGGCCAACCCGTCCACCGTCGTGGCCGTGAACTCCGGCGGGCCCGTCGCGCTGCCCTGGCGGGACGAGGTGGCGGCGATCCTGCTCGGGTGGTTCCCGGGTCAGGAGGCCGGGCACGCACTGGCCGACGTGCTGTTCGGCCGGGCCGAGCCCGGCGGCCGGCTGCCCACCACGTGGGCCGGCACCGCGATCGCGGGGACGACCCCGGTGGACGGCGTGCTGGAGTACGCGGAGGGCCTGCACATCGGCTACCGCGCCTGGCTGCGACGCGACGACGCCCCGGCCTACTGGTTCGGCCACGGCCTCGGCTACACAGAATGGGCGTACGAGTCGCTGGACACTCCCGGGCGCGTCGAGCCGGGCCGCCCGTTCACGGCCACCGTACGGGTGCGGAACGCGGGCGCCCGCCGCGGCGGGGAGGTCGTACAGGTGTATCTGTCGCGCCCGGAGTCGGCCCTCGACCGCCCGGAGCGCTGGCTCGCGGGATTCGCCAGGATCGAGGCGGATCCGGACGAGACCGTGGAGGTCGCCGTGACCGTCCCGGCCCGCGCGACGCGCCACTGGTCGGTCGAGGAGCGGGGGTGGCGCACCGAGCCGGGAACGTTCGAGGTGCACGCCGGCCGGTCGGCCGTGGACCTCCCCCTCCGCGCCGCCGTCGTCGTAGCGCCGGTAGGGCCCGGAGCGCCGGGAGCACTCCCAACGTCCGGCACCACCCCCGGCACCGCGCCCGGCGAGGGGTGACGGCGACGCCGCTCCTGCGCTGCGCGGCCCGGCGCCCGAGCCCGTCGGCGCCGCCGTCCGCGACACGCCGATTCCCGCGCGTACGCGAGGAGGCCGAATCGGAAGAACGGCCAGCTCATGGCCGGAGAGCGCTCTCCTTGCCATGCTATAAATGGCTCCATGAGCACTGATCTCCCGCCATCGTCGGGAGTCCCCACGCTGGAGGACGTGGCCCGGGTGGCGGGGGTCTCCCGGGCCACCGTCTCCCGGGTGATCAACGGCATCCGCAACGTCGCCCCCGAGATCCAGGAGGCGGTGAACAGGGCCATCGCGACCACCGGTTACGTCCCCAACCGGGCCGCCCGGTCGCTCGTCACCCGCAGGACCGGCGCCATCGCCCTGGTCGTCTCGGGCGCGGGCGACTACTCGGGCGACGAGCCGTTCGAGTCGCGGGTGTTCGCCGACCCGTTCTTCGGCCGCGTCGCGGGCGGCGTGGTCGGGTTCCTCCGCCCCCGTGGAGTGCACCCCGTCCTGATGCTGGCCGAGACCGCCGAGGCCCGCAACGAGGTCATCGCCTACCTGCGGCAGGGCAGCGCGGACGGCGCGCTCATCGTCTCCACCCACGGCGAGGACCCGCTGCCGCGGCTGCTGGTGGACGCCGGGCTGCCCGCGGTGCTGTGGGCCCGGCCCGCCCGGCCGACCCCGATCAGCTACGTCGACCTGGCCCACCGGGCGGGGGCGGCGCTGGCGGCCGACCGCCTCGTGGAGCGCGGCTGCCGCCGGGTGGCGACGATCTCCGGCCCGTTCGACGTGCCCGCCAGCCAGGACCGGCTGTCGGGCTTCCAGGAGGCCATGGCCGGGCACGGGCACCCGTACGTCCCGGGCGTGGAGGGGGACTTCAGGCAGAACAGCGGCGAGGCGGGCATGCACCGCCTGATCAAGGAGCACCCCGACATCGACGGCGTGTTCGTGGCGAACGACCTGATGGCGCAGGGGGCCGTGCTCGCGCTGCGCGACCACGGCCGGCGGGTGCCGGAGGACGTGGCGGTCATCGGGTTCGACGACAGCACGGCGGCCGCCTGCCGTCCGCCGCTGACCACCGTGCGCCAGCCGATGGAGGACATGGCGGCCGAGATGGCGCGGATGCTGCTCGCCCACATCGAGGACCCGAGCCTGCCGGTGACCTCGCGCATCTTCCAGCCGGCGCTCGTGGTCCGCCAGTCGGCCTGACGGACCACGAGGCCGCCGGGGGTCACGCGACGCGCAGCCGCCTGCTGGCGTCGATCAGCTCGGCGTAGCGGCGGCCGCTGGCCTTGACGGTCCTGGCCTGCGTCTCGTAGTCCACGTGGACCAGGCCGAACCGCTTGTCGTAGCCGTACGCCCACTCGAAGTTGTCGAGCAGCGACCAGGCGAAGTATCCGGCCACGGGCGCGCCCTGCCGCATGGCTGCGGCGCAGGCGGCGATGTGGTCCTCCAGGTACGCCGACCGCTCCCGATCGTCGACGGTCCCGTCAGGGCCCACCGTGTCCTGCCACGCGGACCCGCTCTCGGTGACGTAGATGCGCTCCGCGCCGTAGTCGCGGGTGAGGCGGAGCAGGAGGCGCTCCAGGCCGTTCGCGTCGACCTCCCAGCCCATCGCGGTCGTGGTGGCGCCGGGGACCTCGACCTGCCGCGCGTACGGCACGGGCCCGTCGGGGTCGGCGGTCACGACCTGCTTGAAGTAGTAGTTCAGCCCGAGGTAGTCGAGCGGCTGGGCGATGGTCTCCAGGTCGCCGTCCTGGATGGGCAGGTCGACGCCGTACAGCCTGACCATGTCCTCGGGGTAGCCGCGGCCGGTGACGGGGTCGAGCCACCAGCGGTTGACGTGGCCGTCGAGGCGCAGCGCGGCGGCGCGGTCCTCGTCACTGTCGGTCGCCGGGTCGCACGGGCTGAGGTTGTTGACGATGCCCACCGACGGCGTGATCCGGGCGGCGGCGCGGATGGCCTGCGCGCTCAGGCCGTGGGCGAGGTGCAGGTGGTAAGACGTCCGGACGGCGGCCTCCAGGTCCTTCCAGCCCGGCGCCATGGTGCCTTCGAGGTGGCCGATCCACGAGGAGCACAGCGGCTCGTTGAGCGTCGTCCAGTCGGCGACCCGGTCGCCCAGCGCCTCGACGACGGCGGTGGTGTAGTCGGCGAACCGGTACGCCGTGTCGCGCGACGGCCAGCCGCCCTCGTCCTGCAGCGCCTGCGGCAGGTCCCAGTGGTAGAGGGTGACGAACGGGCGGACGCCGGCCTCGAGCAGGGCGTCCACGAGGCGGTCGTAGAAGGCGATCCCCTTGGCGTTCACCTCCCCCGACCCGGTGGGAACGACCCTGGGCCAGGCGACCGAGAACCGGTAGGCGTCGACGCCGAGCAGCTTGATCAGCCCGACGTCCTCCTGCCAGCGGTGGTAGTGGTCGCAGGCGACGTCGCCGGTGTCGCCTCCGTCGATCGCGCCGGGCACCCGGCTGAAGGTGTCCCAGATCGACGGCAGGCGGCCGTCCTCCGCGACGGCGCCCTCGATCTGGTAGGCCGAGGTGGCCACGCCCCAGACGAAGTCCTCGAAGGCGGTCAGGTCCGGGTCGTCGCCGCGCAGCGGCTCCATGCGTGTGTTCTCCTTACGGTGGGGTGCGGGAGAGGTCGGGGTCGTCGTGGTCGCTCGCGTTCCGCGGGTCACTTCACCGCGCCCGCGGTGAGGCCCTGGACAAGGTACCGCTGGAGCAGCAGGAAGCCGGCCACGACGGGGACGCTGACCACGAGCGAGGCGGCCATGATCTGGTTCCAGTAGACGTCGTTCTCGGTGGCGTAGCCCTGCAGGCCGACGGCGAGCGTGCGGCTGTTCTCGTCGGTCATGACGGAGGCGAACAGCACCTCGCCCCAGGCCGTCATGAACGCGTAGATGGCGACGGCGACGATGCCGGGGATCGCAGCAGGGATGACGACCCGCAGCAGCGCCCCGATCGGGCCGCTCCCGTCGACCTGGGCGGCCTCGTCGAGCGCCGTGGGGATGGAGTCGAAGTAGCCGACCAGCATCCAGATCGAGAACGGCAGTGAGAACGTCAGGTACGTGATGATCAGGCCGAGACGGCTGGCGTACAGCTCGACCCCGATGGCGGTGCCGAGGTTCACGTAGATCATGAACAGCGGCAGCAGGAACAGGATGCCGGGGAACATCTGCGTAGACAGCACGGTGATCGAGAAGACCCTGCGGCCCGGGAAGCGGAAACGGCTGATCGCATACGCCGCGAACACCGCGACCGTCACGGAGATGAGCGCGGCCACCGACGACACCACCAGGCTGTTGCCGAAGTACTTGGCCAGCGGCACCGTGCTCCACATGTCGGCGAACGGCGACAAGCTGATCCTGGTCGGGATCCAGTTGAAGTCGCCCTGCACGTCCTGGAGCGGCTTGATGGCCGTGGTCGCCATGACGTACAGCGGTGTCACCGTGAACAGGGTCAGCAGGCCGAGGCCCACCCAGCGCGCCCACGGCAGCCAGCGGGGCTCACGCATCGCTCCTCCTCCGCGAGGTGATCACAAGGTACACGGCCGTGACCAGCAGCAGGAACAGCAGGAGCAGCACCGACATGGCCGAGCCCGAGCCGAAGTTCCAGGTGACGAACGAGCTCTGGTAGATGTGCACCGAGATCAGGTCCGCGTCGCGCGGCGCCGTCCTCCCGAACAGCACGTACGGCGTGTTGAAGTCGTTGAACGTCCACAGGAACAGCACCAGGATCAGCACCTGGTTGACCGGGCGCAGCAGCGGCAGGGTGACCGAGCGCAGCTGCCGCCCCCATCCGGCGCCGTCGATGGCCGACGCCTCGTACAGGTCGGACGGGATGTTCTGCAGCCCGGCCATCAGCACGAGGAACGCGAACGGCCACCACCGCCACACGGACACGACCACGACCGAGATGAAGCTGTTCTCCCCGATCAGCCAGAACGGCCGCTCGCCGAACAGGTGGAGCTGGTCCACCAGGACGTGGTTCACCAGGCCGGAGTCCCGCTGGAGGAGGAAGCTCCAGGTGATCACCCCGGCGTACACGGGCAGCGCGTACGGCACGAGGAACAGCGCGCGCAGCACGCCGCGGCCGCGGAACGAGCCCTGCATGAGCACGGCGCCCGCGATGCCGAGCAGCCACGCCAGCGCGACCGTGATCAGGGTGAAGGCGATCGTCACCAGGAACGAGTGGAACAGCGACCGCCCCACGGCCGCGTTGACGTCCACCGCGACCCGGTAGTTCGACAGGCCGGCGAACGGCGCCGCCGACCAGTTCCGCAGGAAGAACTGGGTGAGCTGGAGGAAGCTCATGCCGATCCCGATGACCATCGGCACCAGGTGGACCAGGAGCTCCAGCAGCAGTGCGGGCAGGATCAGCAGGTACGGCAGGCCGAGGCGGCGCAGCCGCACCGGCAGCAGGCCGTTCCGCCGCCGGCCTCCGGCGGACGGCGGGGCCCCTCCGCGGGCCCCCTGTTCCCGTCCCCCGCCGGGCCGGGACGTGGTGGACACGACCATGGACGTCCTCTCGATCGCTGGTCAAACAGGGGTGCCGGGCGGTCGGTCGCACCGCCCGGCACCGGGGAAGGCGGGTGGGATCAGCCGCCCATCTGCTGGTTGGCCTCGGTGAGCTTGCCCTTCACGTAGTCCTCGGTGATCGGCTTGCCGCTCGCGGCGTCCGCGAACATCTGGTTCATCGCGTTGCCGACCAGCGTCTCGAACTGGCTCTCCTGCGCGACCTGGGGCAGCGGCGCCGCCGTGGTGGCCAGGATCTGCTGGAACGTCTTGATCGTTTTCGAGCTGAACGCGGGGTCGTCGTACGCGTCCTTGACCGTCGGCAGCGATCCGTACGCCTTGTTGAGGTTCTGCTCGGTCTCCTTCGAGGTCATGAACTTGACGAACTTGAGCGCGCCGTCCTGGTTCTTGGCCGACTTGAACACGGCGAGGTTGATGCCGGCGACCATCGCGTTGACCTGCTTGCCGCCGGACGAGGCGTCGGGCAGCGGGATCGGGGCGAGGCCGTAGTCGTCCTCGGTCCACCCGGCCTGCTTCAGCTGCGTGGCGATCGACTGCCACATGAGCATGCCGGCCTTGCCGGACACGAAGTCCTGCACGGCCTCGGTGCCGTTGGCGTACTCGGCGTTGCTCGGGTTGACGATCTTGGCGTCGGCCATCAGGTCGAGGTACTGCTTGATCGCCGCGACCTCCTGCGGGGAGTCGAAGTGCGCCTTGCCCGCGCTGTCGAACAGGTCGGCGCCGTGCTGCTGGCCGAAGATGAACGCGTGGTGGGAGTTCTCGCTGACGCTGGCGCCCTCGACCGCCAGGCCCCACTTGCCGTCCTTGGTCAGCTTCTTGCCGTCCGCGATCAGCTCGTCCCAGGTCGCCGGCGGCTTGTCGATGCCGGCCTCCTTGAACATCTTCTTGTTGTAGAAGAGGCCGTACGTCATGCCGTAGATCGGCACGGCCGTCGGGGGCTGCCCGGGGGCGCCGGTCGCCGCGAGGCTCGGCCCGAGGAAGCGGTCCTTGCCGCCGAGCGCGGCCAGCTGGTTGTCGTCGAACGGGACGAAGGCGCCGGTCGCCTGCAGCGAGGCCGACCAGGTGTTGCCGATGTTCACGACATCCGGGCCCTTACCGGAGGTGGTCGCCGCGAGGATGCGGTTCAGCAGGTCGGACCAGGGCACGACCTCGAGGTTGACCTTGATGCCGGTCTCCTTGGTGAACCGGTCGAGCTCCGGCTTCAGGACCTCTTTGTCGTTCTCCAGGCTCGTGCCCTGGTTGGAGGCCCAGTAGGTGATCGTCTGCTCGGCGGCGCCGGTGGATCCTCCGCCCTTGGACGAGTTGTCGCCACCGCAGGCCGAGGCGGCGAGGACCAGCGCCCCGGCGGCGGCGAGAAGGTACGGCTTGCGAATGCGCACGGTTGTTCCTCACTGGTAGCGGACAGGCGCCGCCGACTGCGGCGGCAGCGGGGTCGGGGGGTGTGTCGCGGGACGGCGGCGAGGCGTGCCCGGGCCCGGGTGCACGGACACCCCGGAGGCGGACGACGCCGGATGGGCGGACACCGGAGACGCGGGTCCCGCGTGGACGGCACCCTGACGACCGGTTGTCGCGTGGACGGGCCCCGGATGGACGGGTCCCGCCGACACGGGCCCGGGGCGGGCGGACTCCGGCCGGGTCCGGCCGGGTCCGCCGCGGCCTGCTCCACCCGGTGCCGTCACACCGAGGTTGCGGGACGCAAGCACGACCTCTCCTCACTGCGAACCTTGTCCCCCGCCGCTCGTGGCGGCGGGGAAAGCGGGAGAGCGCTCTCCACTGTGGGAAGCGTGTCGCGGTGGGCGAGCCACTGTCAAGGGCTGACGGCCTCCGCCGGGGCGGAACGGGCCCGCAGGCCGAGGTTGAGATGTCTCCGAGACCCAGCTGTTACCCGATGGTAAACGGAGGATTTCGTCCGTGTTGTGCGGCAGGCCGTGATGCCCCTTCCGCTGTGCGATCGCTCCTCTACGGAGAGCGCTCTCCATTTTCGACTCAGGAGCCCCAAGGGCAACGGACCTGGGCTTCCGCACGACGGACCGTCGTCCCCGCGCCGGTCCGGCCCGCTTTGCGATCGATTTGCGTAGTAGGTACGCATTTTTAACCTTTTTCACTATTCCTCGTGTGCTGCTGGACATCCGGGGTAGCCGCCGCCCAGGGACGGACACGACCCAAGGGAGGCACCCAGTGAGCGACATCCATCCCGAGACCAGGCCCTCCACCGGGCCCCAGGGGACGGCGCAGCAGGCGAGGGCCGCCGCGGGGGAGGTGGCCGAGACCGCCAGGGACCAGGCCCGCCTGGTGGCCCGTGAGGCCGGCGACCAGACGCGGCGGCTCGCCCACCAGCTCCGTCGCCGTACGGCCGAGCAGGCGCAGCAGCAGAGCAGGCGGGCGGCCGACGCCGTCCGGCAGTGGAGCGACGAGCTGTCCGCGGTGGGCGACGGCGTCAAGCCCGACTCCCCCGTCCACGGAGTGGTGCAGCAGGTGGCGGACCGGGGCACCCGGGTCGCCGACTACCTGGAGACCGAGGGGCTGAACGGCGTCGTCCGCGACGTGCAGGCGTTCGCCCGCCGCCGCCCCGGCCTGTTCCTGGCGGGCGCCCTGGCCGCGGGCTTCCTCGTCGGGCGGGCCGCCAAGGCCGTCTCCGGCGCCGACGACGCCGCGGGCCCGACCGGCGGCGGCTCCCC
>NZ_KI866522.1:1075246-1087421 GCF_000511135.2 Microbispora sp. ATCC PTA-5024
GTCATGAATCGGCAATGTCAGGCCCCGGCGGCGGCTCCCCGGCGTACGGGGGCGGCCAGGCCGGCGGGTACGGCGACCGCGGGCCGGGCGGCTCCGCCTACGGCACCGGCACGCCGGAGTACACGTCCAGGCCCGAGACCCCCTACGAGACCCCCTACGAGACCCCCTACGAGACTCCGTACGACACCCGGTCGAGGACCGCGGGCGGCTACGAGGCCACGCCGGGCTCCAGGGCCGGCGGCGTGACGAGCCCGGGCGGCACCGGGTACGGCACCGAGTTCGGGACCGCCCCCGGTACGACGACGGGCACCGGGACGACGGGCACCGGGACGACACCGGGCACGGGGACGGCCGGTTATGGATCGGCCACCTCGACCGGGACGACCGGCACGACCGGCACGACCGGCACGACCGGAACGACCGGCACGACCGGAACGACCGGCACGACCGGCACGACCGGCACGACCGGCACGACCGGCACGACGGGGACGGCGCCCTACGGCGCGCCCGCCGGCTCGTACGGGACGGGCGCCGCCGGCGCCACCGCGGGACGTTCGGGGGACGAGGCGGAGTTCGATGACGACCGCGACGACCGCGCCCCGGGGACGGGAGGTGACCTGCGGTGAGCCACCCCGCCCAGGATCCCGAGCCCTCGCTCGGGAGGCTCGTCGGGGAGATCGGCGAGGACCTGTCCACGCTGTTCCGCCAGGAGGTGGAGCTGGCCAAGGCGGAGATCCGCGAGGAGGCCGGCAAGGCGGGCAGGGCGGCCGGGCTCCTCGGCGGGGCGGGCTTCGCCGGGTACATGGCCGCGCTGCTGGCGACCCTGGCCGTGATGTTCGGCCTGGGCGCCTGGATGAGCCTCGGCTGGGCGGCGCTGATCGTCGCCGCCGTCTGGGGCGTCGTCGCCGCCGTGCTGTTCGTCAAGGGGCGGGAGCGCATTCGAGAGGTCGACCCGGTGCCCCAGCAGACCGTCGAGACCCTGAAGGAGGACGTGCGATGGGCGCGCGCCCAGAAGAGATGAGAGCGGAGATCGCGGCGACGCGGGCCGAACTGGCCGCGGACGTCGACAGGCTGGCCGACAGGACAAGCCCGGCGCGCATCGTGCGGCGCCGTACGGATCGGATGCGAGAGGCGGCGCGGACCATGCGCGAGAAGGTGATGGGTGCCCCGGCGTACGCGAGCCAGGGAGTGCGGGAGCAGGCGGGCGACGCGGCCGGGACGGTCCGCGACGCGGCGACCGGAGCGGCCGGCACGGTGCGCGACGCCGCCGCCGACGCGGCGGGCACCGTCCGCCACGCGACCGCCGAGACGGCCGACACCGTGCGGCACGCGACCTCCGAGGCCGCGGACACCGTCCGGCACGGCACGCGGCAGGCGGCCGAGACCGTCAGGTCCGCCCCGCAGCAGGCGCTCCAGGGCACGCAGGGCAACCCGCTCGCGGCCGGGCTCATCGCCTTCGGCGCCGGTCTGCTGGCCGCGACCCTCATCCCCCGCACGCCGGCGGAGGAGCGGGTGGCCGTGCAGCTGAAGGAGCGCACGGGCGACGTGGTGGAGCCGGTCCGGCAGGTCGTGCAGGAGACGGCGCGGCAGGTGGGCCAGGACGCCAAGGAGGCCGCGCAGGAGGTCAAGGAGACGGCCGCGGACGCCACCAGGACCACCGGTGAGCAGGCCCGCGACCAGGCACGCCAGGTGACCGAGCAGGCGCGCCCGTAGAGGTCGCGCCGCCGATCGGAGGCCCGGACCTCGGCAGAGGGCCGGGCCTTCGCCGCGTTCACCCGTGAAGTCATCGGCGGGAGGCCGGCCCGGATCCCTCGGGACAGAGGGCCCGGCCTTCGCGGCGAATTCACCTGGCCTGATGGCCGGGCCTCGCCGCGGATCCACCGCCTTGGCCTCCCCGGAAGGCACGGGCCGGGGCGGCAGGCCGGCGGGGATCCCTGCTCGACGGCCCGGGAGGCCGCCACCCCTGCCTCGGGCCCCGATCTTGGCGGGGTTAGCATCGTGGGCGCACCGCCCGGAATCCCGGCCTTTTGGACACTCCACGGGTTCCGCCGCGTATCGGACAGGGAACAGGAGGCTGCGTGAGCATCACTGGTGACGTCCCCGCCGGCGTCTTCGCGAGCGTCGCGGACGACGGACCGATGACGGCCGCGCGGCTCCACGGTGTGCAGGACCTGCGGCTCCACCACGAGCCCACGCCCGTGCCCGGCCCCGGGGAGAGCCTGGTCCGGGTGACGGCGGTCGGGCTCTGCGGATCCGACCTGCACTGGTACACCGAGGGCGGGATCGGCGACGCGACGCTACGCCGCCCGCTGGTGGTGGGACACGAGTTCGCCGGCGTGATCGAGGGCGGCCCCCGGGCGGGCACCCGGGTGGCCGTCGACCCGGCCATCCCCTGCGGCGTCTGCGCGACCTGCCGGACCGGCTGGCACAACCTCTGCCCGGACGTGCGCTTCGCCGGGCACGGCATGCTCGACGGCGCGCTGCGCGAGCTGATGGCGTGGCCGGACGACCTGCTGCACCCGCTGCCCGACGCGCTCTCCGACGCGGACGGGGCGATGCTGGAGCCTCTGGGCGTGGCGCTGCACGCGGCCGACCTCGGGCACCTGAAGCTCGGCGCCCCGGTGGCCGTGATCGGGTGCGGGCCGATCGGGCTGCTGCTGGTCCAGCTCGCGCGGCTGGCCGGAGCCTCGACCGTCGTCGCGGTCGATCCCCTCCCCCACCGCCGGGAGGCCGCCCTCCGCCTCGGCGCCGACCACGCGCTCACACCCGGGAACGCGACCCCGGAGGTGTGGGAGGAGCTCGCCGGCCCCGGGGCCGAGGTGGCGTTCGAGGCGGCGGGCAACGACGACGCGGTCCTGACGTCCCTCGCCGCCGCCCGGCCGGGCGGCCGCGTGGTGCTCGCCGGCATCCCCGACGACGACCGGACGTCCTTCCCGGCGTCCCTGGCCCGGCGGAAGGGGCTCACGCTGGCGCTCGTCCGCCGGATGAACGCGACCTACCCCCGCGCCGCGCGTCTCGTCGAGAGCGGGCGGATCGACGTGTCCTCGCTCGTCACCGAGCGGTTCCCGCTGTCGCGGGCGGAGCAGGCGTTCGCCGCCGCCGTGTCCCGCCGCGGCCTCAAGGTCGTCGTCGAACCCGGCCGTCCCTGACCGCGGAGGGCTCGTCCCGGCCGGGTTAGGACGGCGCGCCGGGGGGAGTGTCCGGGCTGTGGCGAACGAACCCGATGAACCGGACCCGGCATACCGGCGGCTCGCGGCGGCCCTGCGGCAGGAGATCCTGCACGGGCGGATCGAGCCCGACTGCCCGCTCCCGCCGGAGGAGACCCTCGTCGAGGAGCACGGCCTACGGCCCGAGGACGTCCGGCGCGCCGTCGACGTGCTGAGCGGAGAGGGCCTGGTCTACCTGGGCGACGACGGCCGCGCCCACGTCTCGACGCGCGCCGAGGAGACCGGCGGCGGCTGAGCCGACGCCCGCTCGTGTGACGGCGACGCGCCCGCGACGGTAGGGCAAGCCCGGCCCCCACGCGGCCCCGTCTCCGCCGTTTCAGGCGACGGGCCGGGGTAGCTGGGGCGGACGTCCACACGGAGGAGACCCCCATGAGCGACCACCGGCCCACGACGGAGACGACGACGGACGAGGCGGACGTCGTCGATCTTCTGCTGCGCCAGCACGCCCTGATCCGCGACCTGTTCGACGAGGTCGAGACGGGCGGCGACAGGGCCGGGGCGTTCCGCCGCCTGGTCCGGATGCTCGCCGTGCACGAGACGGCAGAGGAGGAGATCGTGCACCCCGTCGCCCGGCGCGTGCTCGACGGCGGCGAGGACGTGATCGACGAGCGGCTGGCCGAGGAGCACGAGGCGAAGGAGATGCTGGACAGGCTCGACCAGCTGGGCCCGGACGACCCGGAGTTCGACAAGAACCTCCAGGTGCTGCGGGCCGCCGTCCTCGCCCACGCCCGCAGCGAGGAACGGTACGAGTTCACCCTGCTCCGGGCCCTGACGAACGAGGCCGAGCGCCGGTCGATGACCCTCGGCGTCAAGGCGGCCGAGGCGATGGCCCCCACGCGTCCGCACCCGGGTGTGGAGTCGGCGACGGCGAACGTCCTGCTCGGCCCGCCGGTCGCCATCATGGACAGGACCCGCGACCTCATCCGTAAGGCCATGGGCACGGACGGCTGAGCCCGGGACGGAAGCGCGACCGGCCCTCGACGGAAGGCCGGCCGCACCCTGGCGGCCGGCGCAGGCCGGGCGTGTGCGGGCCGGTTCCGCGGACGACGGGAAGCGTGGTTTGTCGGATTCGGCCCCGGGCATCGACGGCCTATGGACATCCAGGACGGAAGGGGTGCGGCGGCTCTCGCCCGCGCCCACGGGCTCTTCAACATCGCGGGCGGGATGTGGCCGCTGCTGCACGTGGAGAGCTTCGAGAAGGTGTTCGGCCCGAAGACCGACCGGTGGCTGGAACGCACGGTCGCCGGCCTCCTCGTGGGCATCGGCTGGACCCAGCTCCGGGGGGCGTCCACACCCGAGGGGGTCGAGCAGGCCCGGCGCATCGGCATGGCGACGGCCGCGACGCTGCTCGCGATCGACCTGGCCTACGTCCCCGTCGGCCGGATCCGGCCCACGTACCTGCTCGACGCGGCGGCCGAGGCCCTGTGGCTCAAGGCGTGGCGCCGGCCCGCCGTACGGGAGGCGGCGGCGCCTGCCGGGGGCGCCGGGATCGTCGCCACGACGGCGGCGCTGCTCGCGGGGTGCGCGGCCGGGGCGGTCCTCGCGGCGCGCGCCCTCGACAGGCGCGCCGGCCGGGAGTCGCAGGCCCGCTCCACCCAGGCGCAGTACGTGCGGCACGTGCCCGCCGGCTGACCTCCGCTCCCGCCCGTTACCGGCGCCGCCGGGCGGGTAGGCGAACGGAGGTTCGATACTGGAGGAGTCATGGATCGAGGACCTGTCGAGAAGGATCCGGAGGACTGGGCGACCGGCGACGAGCCGATGACCGCGCCGCAGGAGTCCTACCTGCGCACGCTGGCCCGGGAGGCGGGGCGGGACGTGCCGGAGGGGCTCAGCAAGGCCGAGGCGTCCAAGCTGATCGACGAGTTGCAGGAGCACAGCAGCCGCCTGAACGAGGACGGCGCGTGAGCGGGACCGGCGCGTAACGGCGGCGGAACGGGCCCGAGAGGGGCCGGAGCACGGCGAGGCCCCGGGAGCGATGTCCGCCCCGGGGCCTCGCCGTGGTGCGGCCCCGCCGTCCGGTGATTCCCGAACGCCCATGGTCGCGCCGCCCGGCGGTTCCCGTCCCCCGCGGGCCGGAGCCGCGGGGGACGCGGCGTCGTCAGCCGGGCAGGGTCTCGCCGCCGATGGGGGCGAGCACCTCGCCCGTGTAGTACGACGAGAGGCGGTCGGCCGCGAAGAAGACGTACGACGGCGCGATCTCGTCGGGGTGGGCGGCCCGCTCCATGGGCACCTGCTCCCCGAACGACGCGACCTTCTCCTCCGGGAACGTCGAGGGTATGAGCGGCGTCCAGACGGGCCCGGGCGCGACGGCGTTGACCCGGATCCTCCGGTCGACGAGGACCTGCGCCATCGAGTACGTGAACGCGTTGATGGCGCCCTTGGTCGCCGAGTAGTCGATCAGGGTCTTGTTGCCGCGCAGGCCGTTGATCGACGAGGTGTTGACGATGGCGCCGCCCTCGCCCATGTGCCGGAGGGCGGCCCTGGTCACGCGGAAGTAGCTGTGGATGTTGACCGCGAAGGTGCGCTCCCACTGCTCGTCGGACAGTTCCTCCAGCGACTGGACGGGCGACTGCGTGGCGACGTTGTTGACGAGCACGTCGATCCCGCCCAGCTCGCGGACGGTCCGCTCGACGACCTCGTCGCAGTGGCGGGCGTCGGCGAGGTCGCCGGGGATGGTCACGCAGCGGCGGCCCTCCCGCTCGACGAGCTCCTTGGTGTGCTGGGCGTCCTTGTGCTCGGTGAGGTACGCGACGGCGACGTCGGCGCCCTCCTTGGCGAACGCGACGGCCACGGCCCGTCCGATGCCGGAGTCGCCGCCCGTGACCAGGGCGCGTCTGCCCTCCAGCAGGCCGCGGCCCACGTAGTCGCGCATCTCGTCCCGGGGCTCGGGCGTCATCTGCCCGCTCTCGCCCGGGTACTGCTGTGTCTGCGGTGGCGGGGTGCTGTTCGGCTGCTCGGACATGCACCTCGGGTACCCCGGGCCCTCGGGGGCAAACCGGTCGTCCCGGCGGCTCACCGCCCGGACGGGTGCCGTCCGCCGTGAGGATCCGCCGGGAGAAAGACGAGGGCCGCGCTGGGCCGCCGGCGACGAGCGTCGGGCGGCCCGGGATGCGGCCCACGCGCGTGGCTACCAGTTGCCGAGCCGGCGGCCCGACGTCTCACCGTGCCGGTGCCTGCGGAACGCCAGCGCCGTCGCGAGGGCGCCCGCGCCGAACACGAAGATCAGGATGCCGGTCACCACGTTGTTCCAGATCGTCCCGGTGGTCGCGGGGCGTCCGCTGACGATCCAGGGCGAGATGATCGTCCAGATCCCGAACAGCGGCGTCATCCAGCTCACGCCGTAGGTGCGGCCGAACGCTGACGCGAAGCCGAGGGCGAGAGCGGCGACGGCCAGACCGATGATCAGGTTGTTCACCGCCAGGCTCCTGGCGCCGGAGAACCCGACGACCCACGGCGATATCGCGAGGTAGAGCCCCGCCAGGAACGTGAGACCGTCCATGATCTGCGCGGGGGCCGTGGAGCCCGCCCGGTCGAATGTCTGCCGTAGTTCCGCCACGTCGGTTTGGCCCGCTAGGCCGGTCGGTCGGACCATGTCCGTTCCGCCTTTCCAGATGAATTGCGTTGGACAACGCGCCCGTACCCGACCCCACGCCGCTATTCTCCCAAAAGATTAATAAGTCGGTATTTAATTAGCTTTACTCCCTTAAACACCCATTGGATATGCAGCGTCGCGTGACATGACCCGTCGCCACAGGGGGACGGTTACCGGAGAGTCCGGCCGGGACGACGGATCGGGGCGCGCGGTGCACATCGCCATACTCCTCGCGGTGCTGGCGGCGGCGGCGAACGCCGTCGCGTCCGTGCTGCAGCGCCGCGCCGCGCGGGCGGCGCCCCCCGAGGAGGCGTTCCGGGTCAGGCTGATCTGGGACCTGCTCCGGCGCCCTCTGTGGCTGGGCGGAATCGGCGCCCTCATCGGCGGGTTCCTGTTCCAGGCGGCCGCGCTGACCACGGGCGGCCTCGCCCTCGTGCAGCCCATCCTCGTGGCGGAGCTGCCGTTCACGATGCTGCTCGCGGGCCGGGTGTTCCGCGTCCGGATCGAGCCGGCCTCGTGGGTGGCCATCGGGGCGCTGACGGCGGGTCTCGGCGGCTTCCTCGCGGCCGCGTCCCCCGAGCCGGGCGACCGCGTTCCCGGCGTGGCCGGCTGGGCCGTCTCCGCCGGGGCGACGGCGGGCGCGATCGCGTGCTGCGTCGCCCTCGCGCTGGCCGCGGGCGGGGCGCCGCGCGCCGTCCTCCTGGGGGTCGCCGCGGGGCTCGGCTTCGCCTACACGGCGGTGCTGATGAAGCGCACGACCACCCTGGCCACCGCCGGGCTCGCCGACCTGCCCCGCGCCTGGTCGCTCTACGCCATGGTCGCCGCCGGGCTGGCCAGCCTCTACCTGCTGCAGAACGCCCTGCAGAGCGGGCCGCTCGTCGCCGTCCAGCCGGCCCTCACCGTGACCGATCCCGTGGCCAGCACGGCGTACGGCGTGGCCCTGTTCGGGGAGGACATCCAAACCGGCCCCTGGATCGTGCCGGAGCTCGCCGGAATCTCCCTCATCCTGTACGGCAGCCTCCTGCTGTCGCGCTCGGCCACCCTGGAGGGCGAGGCGCCGTTCACTCCGGCGGAAGGGCGACAAGCGACTCGGCGGGCGCCGCGCTGAACAGGCCCGCCGCCCGTGCCACCATCGCCTCCCGCTCCGCCGTGCCGTCGAGCCGGTCCAGGGCGGCGACCAGCTGGGCCGCGTCCCGGGCGTAGAGGGCGAGCCCCGACCGCGCCATCGCGGCGGCGCCGTCCCCGCCGTGCCCGGGGATGGGCCGGTAGGACACCACGGGCACGCCGGCGGCGAACGCCTCCTTGCAGGTCAGGCCGGCGGCGTTGTCCACGAGCGCGTACGCGGCGGCGAGCAGGGCGGGCACGTCGTCGCGCCAGCCGAGGGCGAGCCCGGCGCCCGCGCGCTCGATGCGGCGGCGCAGCCGGTCGTTGGCGCCGCACAGCACGACGGGCAGGTGGCGCCCCGTCGCGGCCAGGACGCGGGCCGTCTCCTCCACCCGCCCGACGCCCCACGAACCGGCGGAGACCAGCACCAGCCGGTCACCGGGGCGCACCCCCAGCCGTTCGCGGACCCCCTCAGAAAGGACCCCCTCAGAACGGACACCCTCAGAAAGGACCCCCTCCGAGCGGGCACCGTCCGAGCGGACCCGGGCGACGTCCGGCCGCACGAGCGGCGCGTGGCGGTACGCGGGGCGGCCGGTGGCGGCGCACACCGCGGCGGCCGTGGCGGGGTCGGGGCACAGGTACCGGTCGTTGCCCGGGTGCAGCCACAGCCGGTGGGCCGCGAAGTCGGTGACCACCACCGTGCTGGGGACCGCGAGCCGGCCCGCCGCCCGCAGGTGCCCGGCGGCCTGCGCGGCCACGTGGAACGTGGAGACCACGGCCACCGGCCGCAGGCGCCGTACGACCTCCTCCAGGCGGCGGGCCAGCAGCGACGTCAGCGGCGAGACCGGGGGCGTCCGGCCGGAGACGAAGAAGACCCGGTAGGTCAGCGCGTACAGCCAGGGCGCCGAGCCGACGGCCCATCGATAGCCGCCGCGCAGCGCGGCCCCGAGCCTCAGCGGCAGCAGGTCGAGCACGTCGAGCACCCGCGCCCCGGCGCCCCTTGCCGCCAGCCGGGACGCCAGCTCCGCGGCGACCCGGTCATGCCCCGCGCCCATCCCGGCGCTGAGGATCAGGACCGTCCTGTCCCGCTCCGCGGCCATCGACCCCACCGCCCTTCCGCATACGCCGTCACCGCCGCCGGCACCCCGCCGTCACCGGTCTCCCGCGTTCTCCGCCGCCGCCGCGCGTTCGCCCACGCCGTCGCCGTCCGACGTCCGCGCCGCCGCCGGCCGCCGGCACCACCGGCACGCGCGTGCCCGGGCCGGAGGGAGGCGGGCACTGCGGGCACTCCGGGCGGTGGCGGGGACGGTCGCGGGGCGGCCGCGCACACTGGAGGGGTGACGCGTGCCGCGCTGGCGTTCGGACTGGCCGGGGCCGCCCTGCTCCACGCCGGGCCCGCCGCGACCTGGCTGCCCGCCGTACGCCGGTGGGTGCCCGGGCTGTCGGGGGACGGCGCGCCCGGCCACGTCGCGCTGACGTTCGACGACGGCCCCGATCCCGCATCGACCCCGCGGTTCCTCGACGAGCTGGACCGGCTCCGCTGTCGCGCGACCTTCTTCGTCCTGGGCGAGATGCTGGAACGCCATCCCGGCACGGGCCGCCGGATCGCCGAGGCCGGTCACGAGATGGCGGTCCACGGCTGGCGCCACGACCCCACCCTGCTCCGCCGTCCGGGCCGGGTCACCGCCGAGATGGGCCGGGCCGCGCGCCTCGTCGCCGAGGTCACGGGGACGCGCCCGGCCTGGTACCGGCCGCCGTACGGGGTGCTGAGCGCGGAGGCCCTGATCGCGGCGCGCCGGCACGGGCTCCGCCCCGTCCTCTGGACGGCCTGGGGCCGGGACTGGACGGCGGACGCCACCCCCGCCTCGGTCGAGGCGGCCCTCGCGCCCGGCCTGCGCGGCGGCTCGACCCTGCTGCTCCATGACTGCGACCACACCTCCGCACCCGGTTCCTGGCGCTCGGCGCTGGGGGCCCTCGCGCCGGTGGTGGAGCGCTGCCGGGCGGCCGGTCTCCAGGTCGGCCCGCTGGCGGAGCACGCCGTCCCCTGACCCGCACCGGCCGCAGGTACTGTCGTCGTGCACACGCCCCACAGCAGGTCGTACCCCCGGGGACGGGAGGACACCGCGACGCGGGACGGCGGCAAGCTTTTACCCCCCGCCGGTACGGCAAAAGCGGCGGGAAAGGACACCATCCCCAGCCTCCGGAGAGGACGACCGGCCTTTTGCCCTCCCCGGACGAACCCGCTCCCGTTGCGGCCGTCGCCGTCCCAGACCCTTACCCAGGCAAAGCCGTACGTCCCTTATGCGGTGTTTTGTAGCCACATGCGTAGGAGATCCTCCCCTCATGTCCTCCGAGGCCGCGCTCCATCACCTCGACGCGGCACCCCCGCGCCGGGAGAACTTCCCGGTGGCCTCCCTCCTGCTCCCCCGTTCCGTCCGCCGGCACCTCCTCGCGGTCTACGGCTTCGCCCGGCGGGTGGACGACATCGGCGACGAGGCCCCGCCGGGCGAGCGGCGGGAGCTGCTCGACGCGGTCGACGCCGACCTGCGCCGCCTGTACGCGGGACGGGCACCCCGCCTCGGGGTGGTGCGCGTCCTCGCCCCCACCGTCCACGCCTGCGCCGTCCCCGCCGAGCCGTTCCACCACCTGGTGGAGGCGAACCGCCGCGACCAGGAGGTGAGCCGGTACGAGACCTTCGCCGACCTGCTCGGCTACTGCGCCCTGTCGGCCAACCCGGTCGGGCGGATCGTCCTCCACGTCTTCGGCGCGGCGACCCCGGCCCGGATCGCCCTGTCCGACCGGATCTGCTCGGCGCTCCAGATCCTCGAGCACTGCCAGGACGTCGGCGAGGACCTCGCACGCGGCCGGGTCTACCTGCCGGCGGAGGACCTGCGGCGGCTCGGGTGCGCCGAGGCGGACCTGACCGCCGTGCACACCACGGAGCCGCTGCGGGACGTGGTCGCGCTCCAGACGCGACGCGCCGCGCACCTGCTCGACGAGGGCGCGCCGCTGGTCGGCACGCTGCCCGGCGTCGCGCGCACGGCGGTGGCCGGATACGTCGCGGGCGGCCGGGCCGTGGTCGCGGCCCTGGAACGACACGGCCACGACGTTCTCGGGCGCGCGGTCCGGCCCCGCCGGGCCGTTCTGCTGCGCGCCTGGCTGCGGATCCTCGCGAGAGGAAGGTGAGCGGGTGACGGCGACCGAGGCCTACCGGCACTGCGAGCGGATCGTCCGCCTCCGTGCGCGGAACTTCGCGTACGGCATCCGGCTGCTGCCGCCGCCGAAGCGGCGGGCGCTCAGCGCGGTCTACGCGTTCGCCCGGCGCGTCGACGACATCGGGGACGGCTCGGGACCTGCGGACCGGCGGCTGGCGGCGCTGTCCGCGGCCCGCGCGCAGATCCGCGCGGCGGAGCCCGACCCCGGCGACCCGGTCCTCGTCGCGCTGCACGACGCGGCGGCCCGCTTCCCCATCCCGCTCCCCGCGTTCGAGGAGCTCATCGACGGATGCACGGCCGACGTCACCGGGGCGTCCTACGAGACCTACGACGACCTCGTGGCCTACTGCCGCGACGTCGCCGGGTCGATCGGGCGGCTGTCGCTCGGCGTGTTCGGCTGCGCCGAGGAGTGCGGCGGACGGGCCGAGCGGCTGGCGGACGCCCTCGGGGTGGCGCTCCAGCTCACCAACATCCTGCGCGACCTCGGCGAGGACCTACTGGCCGGGCGCGTCTACCTCCCGGGCGAGGACCTGCGCCGGTTCGGGTGCGCGCTCGGCCTCGACGCGGAGGGGCGCTTCACCGACCCGCCGGACCGCCTGACGCGGCTCATCCGGTTCGAGGCCGAACGGGCGCTGACCTGGTACGCCGAGGGCATGCGGCTCATCGGCCTGCTCGACCGGCGCAGCGCCGCCTGCACCGCGGCGATGGCCGGGATCTACCGGCGCCTGCTCGGCCGCATCGCCTCCGACCCGGCGGACGTGCTCGGGGGACGCCTGTCGCTCGCGCCCTGGGTCAAGGCGATGGTGGCCGCCCGCGCCGTGGCGGGAGCCGGCCGATGAGGCGGCGCGACGCCTGCCCGCCGCCGGTCGCCGTCGTCGGCGGGGGGCTCGCCGGCATCGCGGCGGCCCTCGCGCTCACCGAGGCGGGCCTGCCGGTGACCGTGTACGAGGCGCGGCCGCGGCTGGGCGGCGCCACGCACTCCTTCGACCGCGGCGGCCTGGTGGCCGACAACGGCCAGCACGTCTTCCTGCGCTGCT
>NZ_KI866522.1:1087761-1091106 GCF_000511135.2 Microbispora sp. ATCC PTA-5024
GGCTCGGCGTGTCCCACCGCGTGCGCCTGCAGGACCGCTTCGACGTTCGGGTCCTCACGCCCGGCGGGCGGCGGGGACGGCTGCGCCGCGGACGCCTGCCCGGGCCGCTCCACCTGCTCCCCGCGCTCGCGGCGTACGGGCTGCTCTCGCCGGCGGACCGGCTGCGGGCGGTCCGCGGCGCGCTCGCGCTGCGCGGGCTCGACCCGGCCGACCCGCGGCTCGACGGCATCGGGCTCGGCGCCTGGCTGGCCGAGCACGGGCAGGGACGGGCGGCCAGGGACGCCCTGTGGGACCTGTTCGCGGTGGCCGCCCTCAACATCGGGGCCGACGAGGCCGCGCTCGGCCCGGCCGCCATGGTCTTCACCACGGCCCTGCTCGGGCGGGCCGGCGCCGCCGACATCGGTTTGCCCGCCGTCCCCCTCGGCGAGCTCCACGGGACGGCCGCCCTCGCGGCGATCGAGAGGAGGGGCGGCCGGGTCCGGTTGTCGGCGAAGGTCCAGGCCGTCGGCCCGGGGCCGTGGATCGTCGTGGACGGCGCCAGGATCGCGGCGTCCGCCGTGGTCATGGCGACGCCCCACCAGCAGGCGGCGCGGCTGGTGCCCGCGGGCGCGGCCCCCGGCCGGGACCGGTGGCGCGGGCTCGGCGCCAGCCCCATCGTCAACGTGCACGTCGTGTACGACCGGCCGGTCACGACGCTGCCGTTCGCCGCCGCGGTGGGCTCGCCGGTGCAGTGGATCTTCGACAAGACGGTGGCCGGAGGGGTGACCGGCGGGCAGTACCTCGCGGTCTCGGTGTCGGCCGCCCGGCGCTGGATCGAGGTGCCGACGTCGGAGATGCGCGAGGCGTTCGTCCCCGAGCTCGAACGGCTGCTCCCGGCCGCGCGGCGGGCCGCGGTGCGCGACTTCTTCGTCACCCGGGAGCGGCGGGCGACCTTCCGCCAGTCCCCCGGCAGCGGCGCGCTGCGGCCCGGCGCGGCCACCCGCTGGCCCGGGCTGTACCTCGCCGGCGCGTGGACCGACACGGGCTGGCCCGACACGATGGAGGGAGCCGTGCGCAGCGGCCTGGAGGCGGCCCGCCTGGCGAGGCGGCATCTGGAGCAGGCAGCGGCCGGGGAGGCCCCCGGCGCGGCCGAGGGGTGGCCGGCATGACGATCGCCAGGGACGCCGCTCCCGGCGTGCGCGAGGCGGAGGCGGCGCTGAGCGCGGCCCGCGACCACCTGCTCGGCCTCCAGTCGCCGGAGGGGTGGTGGAAGGGCGAGCTGCAGACCAACGTGACGATGGACGCCGAGGACCTGCTCCTGCGCGAGTTCCTCGGCGTGCGGACCGCGGAGGACACGGCCGGGGCGGCCCGCTGGATCCGCTCCCAGCAGCGCGCCGACGGCACCTGGGCCACCTTCCACGGCGGCCCCGGTGACCTGTCCACCACGGTCGAGGCGTACGTGGCGCTGCGGCTCGCGGGCGACCCGCCGGAGGCGCCGCACATGCGCGCGGCCGCCGCCTTCGCCCGGGAGGCCGGGGGCGTCGAGGCGACGAGGGTCTTCACCCGGATCTGGCTCGCCCTGTTCGGCCAGTGGCCCTGGGACGACCTCCCGGTGCTGCCCCCGGAGATGATCCTCCTGCCGCCGTGGTTCCCGCTGAACGTGTACGACTGGGCCTGCTGGGCCCGGCAGACGATCGTGCCGCTGACCATCGTGAGCGCGCACCGGCCCGTGCGGCCGCTGCCGTTCGGCATCGCGGAGCTGCGTACGGGCCGCCGTCCCGGCCACGGCCGGCGGACGGGCTGGGACGCGGCCTTCGATGCGCTCGACCGGGCGCTGCACCGGTACGGGCGGCGGCCGGTCCCGTGGCTGCGCCGGGCCGCGCTGCGCCGGGCGGCGGAGTGGGTGGTCGCCCGGCAGGAGGCCGACGGCTCCTGGGGCGGGATCCAGCCGCCGTGGGTCTACTCGCTCATCGCGCTCCACCTGGAGGGCCGCGGCCTGGACGACCCGGTCGTCCGCCGGGGCCTGGAGGGGCTGGAGCGCTTCACCATCCGCGACGGGAACGGCCGCAGGCTGGAGGCGTGCCAGTCCCCGGTGTGGGACACGGCCCTCGCGGTGGGGGCGCTGCTCGACGCGGGCGTGCCCGCCCGTCACCCCGCCGTCGACCGCGCCGCCACCTGGCTGCTGGGCGAGGAGATCACGGTCACCGGCGACTGGGCGGTCCGGCGGCCGGCGCTGCCTCCCGGCGGGTGGGCGTTCGAGTTCGACAACGACGGCTACCCCGACATCGACGACACGGCCGAGGTGATCCTCGCCCTCCGCCGTACGGGCCGGGCCGACGCGCGGCCGGCGATCGCCCGCGGGCTGCGGTGGATGGCGGGGATGGCGTCGCGTGACGGCGGCTTCGCCGCGTTCGACGCCGACAACACCCGCGCGCTGTGCACCCGGCTGCCGTTCTGCGACTTCGGCGCGGTCATCGACCCGCCGTCAGCCGACGTCACCGCGCACGTCGTCGAGGCGCTGGCCGCCGAGGGGCACGCCCGCTCCCCCGTCGTACGGCGGGCCGTGCTGTGGCTGCTGCGGGCCCAGGAGCCGGACGGATCGTGGTTCGGCCGGTGGGGGGCCAACCACGTGTACGGGACGGGGGCCGTGCTGCCCGCCCTCCTGGCGGCGGGGGTGCGCCCGGGGGCGGCGTGCGTGCGGCGGGGGGCGGCGTGGCTGAGGGCCCACCAGAACCCCGACGGCGGCTGGGGCGAGGACCTGCGCTCCTACCGTGACCCCCGCTGGATCGGCCAGGGCGCCTCGACCGCCTCCCAGACCGCGTGGGCGCTCATCGGGCTGCTGGCCGCCGACGGGCGGTCCCCGGCGGTCGAGCGGGGGGTGCGCTGGCTGACCGGGCACCAGCGGCCGGACGGCACCTGGGACGAGCCCCACTTCACGGGCACCGGCTTCCCGGGCGACTTCTACATCAACTACCACCTCTACCGGCTCGTCTTCCCGGTCGGCGCGCTCGGCCGGTACCTGCGCGCGGGTGAGGACGCACCGCCGTGACCGGCCTCGTCGTCTGCGTGGCGCTGGCTCTGGAGTCGCGCGCGATCCGGCGCGGCCTCGATGGCGGGCCGCGACGTGTGCGCGGGCCGCGGCGCTCCCCCCTGGTGGTGCGCGTGGGAATGGGACCCGTTCGGGCGGCGCGCGCGGCGGCGGCGCTGCCGCCGTTCGGCGCGCTCGCCGTCGCCGGGCTCGGCGGCGCCCTCGACGACGGCCTCCGCCCGGGGGACGTCCTCGTGGCGACCGAGGTCCGCTGGGACGGCGCCGTCCTCCCCTGTCCGTACGGGCCCGCGCTGGCGGCCGCCTCGCGCGCGTGGGGC
>NZ_KI866522.1:1091204-1092834 GCF_000511135.2 Microbispora sp. ATCC PTA-5024
GTCCGGCGCCGGACGGGACGGGCGGGACGGCCGGGCGCGCGCGAGCGAAGGAGGACCCTGATGCCCATGCCGATCCGCCAGGCCCTACGCGTCGGCGGCTACATCCTCGGTCAGAGGATCCGCGGGCGCTCCAAGTTCCCGCTGCTCGTGGAGCTGGAGCCGCTGTTCGCCTGCAACCTGCGCTGCGCGGGCTGCGGCAAGATCCAGCATCCGGCCGACGTGCTGCGGCGGCGCATGCCGGTCGAGCAGGCCGTCGCCGCGATCGAGGAGTGCGGCGCGCCGATGGTCTCCATCGCCGGCGGCGAGCCGCTCATGCACCCGCAGATCGCCGAGCTGGTCGGGGAGCTGGTCCGGCGCAGGAAGTACGTGTTCCTGTGCACCAACGCCCTGCTCATCCCGAAGAAGATCGACCAGTTCACCCCGTCGCGCTACTTCGCGTGGACCGTGCACATCGACGGGCTGCGCGAGCGGCACGACGCCTCGGTGTGCAAGGAGGGGGTGTTCGACGAGGCGGTCGCCGCCGTACGGGAGTGCCGGCGCCGCGGGTTCCGCGTGACCACGAACACCACGTTCTACACGACCGACAGCCCGCAGACCGTCATCGAGGTGCTCGACTACCTCAACGACGACCTGCGCGTGGACGAGATGATGATCTCTCCGGGGTACGCCTACGAGAAGGCGCCCGACCAGGACTGCTTCCTCGGCGTGCGGGAGACCCGGGAGCTGTTCCGCAAGGCCTTCGCGAACGGGAACCGCCGCAGGTGGCGGTTCAACCACTCCCCGCTCTTCCTCGACTTCCTGGAGGGGCGTGTGGATTTCCCGTGCACCGCCTGGGCCATCCCGTCGTACTCGCTGTTCGGCTGGCAGCGGCCCTGCTACCTGATGGCCGACGGCTACGCGCGGACGTACCGGGAGCTGGTCGAGGAGACCGACTGGAGCGCGTACGGCCGGGGGCGCGACCCGCGCTGCGCGAACTGCATGGCCCACTGCGGCTACGAGCCGACGGCCGTGTTCGCCACGCTGGGCTCGCTGCGCGAGTCCCTCCGCGCCCTGCGCGGCTCCTGACGGCAGGCCTGGGAGGTCGCGGGCTCAGGGACGGCCGAAGCGGCGCGCGAGGGCGCGGAACGTCCCGGGCGCGGCGCCCCTCAGGCGTGCCGGGACCCGCAGCCACCCGGGGACGTACACCTCGGCCCGGCCGCGCTCCACGGCGGCGACCACCGCGGCCGCCACCCTCGCGGGCGGGACGGGGGCCGGGCGGCTCCGCGTGTACGGCCGGCCGCGCCGCTCGAAGAACGGCGTGTCCACGACCCCGGGCAGCACGACCGTCACGCCGACGCCGGGCGCCTCGTAGCGCAGGCTCTCCGCGAAGGCGAGCAGCCCGGCCTTGGTCGCCGCGTACACCGCCTCCTCCCGCACCCCGAGCGCGCCCGCGATCGACGCGACGTACACGAGGTGGCCCCGGCCGCGTTCGGCCATGGCGGGCAGCAGCAGCCGGGTGAGCCGCATCGGGGCCGTCAGGTTCACCGCGACGAGCCGCTCCAGCGTGCCGTCCGGCATGGCCGCGAGCGGCCCGCTCCATCCCTCCCCCGCGTTCGCCACCAGCACGTCCACCGGTCCGGCCCGTACGGCG
>NZ_KI866522.1:1093408-1104869 GCF_000511135.2 Microbispora sp. ATCC PTA-5024
CCGCCGGTCCGCTCGGCCACGCCGGCCAGCCGGGCGGCGTCGCGCCCCGCGAGCGCCAGGCTGGCGCCCCGCCGGGCCAGCGCCTCGGCCGTGGCGGCCCCGATGCCCGACGACGCTCCCGTGACGAGCACCCGCGCACCGGCCAGGTCCATGACGTCCTCCTCCCCTGTCCCGGCCTACCCGGCGACGGGGGCGCCCAGAGGCGTCCGGGGCCGTTCATGGGGATCCGCGGACGCGCTCCTTGTCGCACCCTGGCCGGACGAGCCCGGCACGCCGGGGTCACACTCCGGCGCGGCCGTCGGCGCGGCGGTGGTCGCGGCGGTGGTCGCGGGGGCTGACGCCGCGCTCCCGCTTGAAGGCGGCGCTGAGCGCGAAGGCCGTGCCGTACCCCACCTGCCGCGCCACCGCCCCGATCGTGGCGTCGGTCTCGCGGAGCAGGTCGGCCGCGAGCGCGAGCCGCCACGAGGTCAGGTACGCCATGGGCGGCTCGCCCACGAGGCCGGTGAAACGCCGGGCCAGCGCGGCGCGGGAGACGCCCGCCTCCGCCGCCAGCGTGGCCACCGTCCACGGCTGGGCCGGGTCGCGGTGCACGGCCCGCAGGGCGCGCCCCACGACGGGGTCGGCGTTCGCCCGGTACCAGGACGGCGCCTCCGCCTCCGGCCGCGCGAACCAGGCGCGGAGCACCGCGATCAGCAGCAGGTCGAGGAGCCGGTCGAGGACGGCTTCCTGGCCCGGCTCGTCCTTGACGATCTCGTCCGCCAGCAGCCCGACCAGCGGACCGTCCCACGCGCCGGCGGGCGGCACGAGCAGCGCGGGCAGCGCGCCGAGCAGGCGGCGGCTGATCTCCCCGCGCATCTGGTAGGTGCCGGTCAGCATCGTCACCGGTCCGCCGGGGTCGTTGCCCCAGGTCCGCACGCCCAGCCGCATCACGTCGCCGAGGGGCTCGCCCTCCGGCGTCGTGCAGCGCTGCCCCGGGTGGATGACCACCTGCGGCGGCGTGCCCGGGTCGTCGGCGACCGTGTACGCGTCCGGGCCGCGCAGAATCGCCACGTCCCCCGGTCCCAGCCGCGCCGGCTCCGCGTCGTCCGGCACGATCCAGGCGCCTCCGCGCACGAGGGCGACCAGCGTGAGCGGCGCCCGGTCCTCGATGCGCAGCGACCAGGGCGGGGCGAGGAGCGAGCGGAGCAGGAAGGCCCCCTCGGCTCTCGGGCCGTCCAGGAGTCGCGCGAGGGCGTCCACACGCCCACCGTAGACGCTCGCGTATGTCCGCGCGATCCTCGGCCATTTCCCGTCTCGACGACCGCCGGTTTACTGGGGACCACCGAACCACCGACGCCACGAGGAGGACGAACGTGCCGGACACCCTGCGAACGGTCGCGCTGCTGGCCGCCGTGATCACGTCAGGACTGATCGCCGGGCTGTTCTACGCGTTCGCCTGCGCGGTCATGCCGGGGCTGCGGCGCGCGGCCGACCGGACCCTCGTGGACGCGATGCAGCGGATCAACGTCGCGATCCTGAACGGCTGGTTCGCGCTCACGTTCGCCGGGGCGCCGGTCCTGACCGCCGTGACGGCGGCGCTGCACCTGGGCGGGGACGCCCGGCGGGCGCTGCCGTGGGCCGGGGCCGCCCTGCTCTTCCACTGCGCCGCGCTCGCGGTGACCTTCGCGGTCAACATCCCGCTCAACAACGCGCTCGACGCCGCCGGGGCGCCGGACCGCCTCGCCGATCCGCGCCTCGTCCGGGACCGGTTCGAGGCGACCTGGGTGCGGTGGAACCTGGTGCGGGCGGCCGCCTCGGCCGCCGCGTTCGGGTGCCTCGCCTGGGCCCTTCTCGTCTGAGCCGCCGACGGCTCGGCCGCGGAGCCGGCGCCTCGGCCGTGGAGCCGGAAAAAGATCACACCCGAAAAGCGAAATAGAGCAAACCGGGAGAAACATCCCCTAGCCGATCAACGAATAATGAGGCGTGCCGCCCTTGGCCCGGCAGACAACGGGCACCGGTGCACCCCCGGCCGGCCGCGGCGCGACGACTTGCATCCGTGGGATCGAGGTTCTCGCATGGCGACCGAAGCCGCATCGTCGACGCCCTCCCGGACGTGGATGACCGCGCTCAACACCCGCTACCACCGCGCCGCGCTGGGCGTGTTCGCCTTCATCGTCGTGGCCCACTGGGCCGAGCACATAGCCCAGGCCATCCAGGTGTACGTCCTCGGCTGGCCGCTCCCGCAGGCCCGCGGCGTCCTCGGGCTGCCGTTCCCGTGGCTGGTCACATCTGAGTGGATGCACTACGGCTACGCGCTGCTCATGCTGATCGGGCTCCTCACGCTCCGGCGCGGCTTCAGCGGCAGGGCGCGGGTGTGGTGGAACGTCTCGCTCGGGATCCAGGTGTGGCACCACTTCGAGCACCTGCTCCTGCTCCTGCAGGCCATGACGGGCGACCACCTGCTCGGCCGGCCGGTGCCCACGAGCATCATCCAGCTCCTGGTGCCGCGGATGGAGTTGCACCTCTTCTACAACACCATCGTGACCATCCCCATGGTCGTCGCCATGATCCTGCACCGGCGGCCGAGCCGCGCCGAGCGGGCGCTGATGGTGTGCACCTGCGCGGCCCCCGTCGCCGCCACCGCCGCCGCGGCCGCCGCCGCGTGATGGCGCAGGAACCGCCCGCCGGGCGCCGGCGCTCCCCGGGCTTCACCGCGGTGCTGACCCTCATCGGGCTGTTCCTTCTGTACCTGGCCGTGCCCAGCATCGGGCCGGCGGTGCGGGCCGCCCGCGCGGACGGGATCCCCGGCACCTTCACCGCCACCCGGCTCGACTGCGTGGAGCACCCGGGGCACGAGGCCTGTACCTGGTCCGGCGACTTCCGCTCGGACGACGGCACGGTCCGCCGCGCCGGCGTCGCCCTGTACGGGGCCGACCGCGACTACCTGCGGACCGGGCAGCGCACCAGGGCCGTGGACGTCGGGCGGCCCAGCCGCGTCTACGGCCCCGGCGGCTCGATGGAGTGGGTGTTCACGGCCCTGCTGCTCCTCGCCGGGCTCGGCCTCCTGGCCTTCCTGTACGTCCGGCCGCTGCTGCGCCTGGCGGCCGCCCGGCCCCCCGCGGGCGCACCGGTCCCCGGCCCTCAGCCGGGGGCGGAGGCCCGCTCGCGCTAGCCCGCCTCCGCGCGGGGCCGCGTTCCACCTCGCCGTACGCACCACGGCGTCGCTCCCGCCTCCCGCCGAGGCCGGGGCGGCGCCGGGCGCGAGCGTGCGCGCACGCCGTCCGAGAGGCCCGCCATGCTGCGACCGACCATCATGATCGTGGGCGACTCGATCAGCCAGGGGCTGGAGGGCGACTACACCTGGCGCTACCGGCTGGCCCGGCACTTCGACGCCCACGGGGTGGCGGCGCGCTTCGTCGGCCCGTGGACGGGCACCGCGACGCTGCCCGTCCGCCAGCCGCCCGGCTACCCGGCGCGGGCCGCGGAACCGGGCTGCGAGGGCCGCTACCGCCCCGGGATCCACTTTCCCGGGAGCAGGCACTACGCCCGCTGGGGACGGCTGCTCGCCGAGGCCAAGGACGGGATCGGGGCCGCCGTCGCCGCCCACCGGCCCGAGTACCTGATGGTCGGGCTCGGCTTCAACGACCTCGCCTGGGGTGTGTCCGGCCCCGGCCGCCTCCTCGACGACGTGGGCACGTTCGTCCGGGAGGCGCGTGCGGCCGGCCCTCGTCTGCGCTTCCTCGTCGCCGACATCGTCCACCGCACCCCGCTCGGCCACAGTCCGGACCTGCCGCGCGTCACCGCGTCGTACAACGAGCGCCTGCCCGGCCTCCTTCACCGGCTGTCCACGAACTCCTCCCCGATCGTGCCCGTCGGCCTGGCCGGGGTGTACGACCCCCGTCACGACGCGTACGACGGGCTCCACCCCAACAGCGCCGGGGAGTTCACGATCGCCAAGGCGTTCGCCGACGCGTTCTCGGCGGCGTTCGCCGGCGGCCGGCTGGACTTCGCCGTCCCGATCCCCCGGACGCCCGACCCGCTGCCGATCCGGCCGCCCCGGGGACTCACCGTCCGCCCGTACGGCCGTGGCGTGCGGATCTCCTGGACACCGGTCTTCGGCGCGAGCGGGTACTGGCTCCACCTGCGCGACACGGGGTCCGGGGAGCCGTTCCGGCGCTCCGAGCTGCCCGTCGCCGCCACGAGCTGCGATCTGAGTCCGGAACCCGGGCGCGCGTACGAGGTGGCCGTCAGCGCCGCCAGGGGGCCGCAGGAGACGGTCCCGACGGGTCCCGTGGCGTTCGCCCTCGGCGCGCCGCTCCTCGCCGCAGGTCTCCCCTCCTCGTGAGCTCCGATTGACATGCAACCGTTCGGCTGCCTATCGTTTCAGGCAGCCGAACGGCTGCATGTTCGCGACCACGGACAGGGAGCAACGGAGATGGCCGACGACGCCTTCGTCTACACGACCTACATCGGCACCAGCCCGGAGCGGCTGTGGCGGGCCCTGACGGATCCGGCGTTCACCCGCCGCTACTGGGGGGCGACGTTCGACACCGACTGGTCGCCCGGCTCGCCGATGGTCTGGCACTACGCCGGCGCGACGTCGGCGGGACCCGAGCAGGTGGTCCTGGAGAGCGACCCCTACCGGCGGCTCGCCTACACCTGGCACACGTTCACCCCCGAGATGGGTGCCGCCACCGCCATGGACGAGGAGACCCTGGCCCGGCTGGCCGCGGAGCCGCGGTCGAAGGTGACGTTCGACATCGAGCCCGTCGAGGAAGGGGTCAGGCTCACCGTCGTCCACGACGGCTTCGAGCCCGGCGGCGCCCTGCTGGCGGGCATCGGCGAGGGCTGGCCGCGGATCCTCTCCGCGCTGAAGACCCTCCTCGAGACCGGCGACGAGGCCCTCGAGGCCGCCGCGCGCTGACGCCCCCGGTTCGACGCCCCGATCCCGTTCGCCGGTTTCCCTGGCGGGGCGACGGGGTCAGTCCGCGGCGGCGATGCCGGCGAGCAGGTCGACCAGCCGCCCGGGGGCCGACACCATCGGCCAGTGGCCGGCGTCGATCGTGTGGAAAGTCCAGGAGGGGGCGGCGCGCAGCGCCGTGACGTCGGCCGAGACCCTGCCGCCGAAGTGCTCCCTCTCGCAGATGACGTACGTGGCCCGCTGCTGGGCCAGCGGACGGGTGAGGACGGCGGGCTCGGCGATCGTGCGTCCCGGGTGGCCCACGAAGCGCTCGGCGAGCCAGCGGGCCTGCCGCGGGGAGAGGTCCTGGCCGTCGGCCACCACGGACGGGTCGGGGGCCGGCCAGCGGCCCCGGTTGTCCTCGATGAGCCGGAGCTCGTCGGCCCGCAGCCGCTCCGGGAAGGCGTGCAGCATCGACCTGCCGTCGTGGGGCAGGAAGCCCTCGACGAAGACGGTGTGGGCCACCCGCTCGGGGGCCCGGTCGGCCACCTGGCCGGCGACGATGCCCGAGTAGCTGTGCGCGACGAGGACGGCGCCGGTCAGGTCCTCGGCGGCGAGGAAGCCGAGCACGTCGTCGACGTGCGTGCCGAGGCCGACGGCGGACACGTCCCCGTCAGCGCTGCCGAGGCCCGACAGCGTGACCGGCAGCGCGCGGTGGCCGAGGCGGCGAAGGCCGCGGGTGACGGGCTCCCAGATCCACGCGCCCGTCCAGGGGCCGGGGATCAGGACGATGGGCTTGTTCACGGAAGGTCATTCCTCTCCTTCACGGCTCGGACGACCCCGGAGGGGGTCGCGCCGGGCCGCCTTGTGCCGAAGGCGGACGACGAGGCTTCCCGCGCGGCTCCCACAGCCATTCAGCCGTCCCGCGCGGGGGCTCGTCAACGTGCGTCACGCGGCGGCGGGCAGCGTGTACGCGTGGGAGACCTCGACGAGGTCGGCGGCGTGCGACTCCGAGAGGGTGATCACCTGTGCGCCGGAGACCACGGCCACGGCGCCGACGTACCCGGGGCCGGGGTCGAGCGTGCGCAGCCGGACGCTCTCGGGCGGGACGTCCAGCGGCCAGCCGAGCAGCGCGGGCGCCTCGTCCGGGCCGCTGACCAGGACCTCGTCCGGCGGGATCCGCAGCCCGTGACCGGTGGCCTTGAGCACGGCCTCCTTGCGGACCCACACGCGTGCGAAGGCGGCGTGCCGGTCGTACGCGGGGACCGCGTCGAGGAGCTCCAGCTCGGACGGCGACAGCGCGCACTCGGCCAGCTCGTCGACCGGGGCGGCCGGCACCTCCTCCACGTCGACCCCGAGGGGCCCGGCGGTCGTGACGCCCACGACCACCCGGTTCCCCGAGTGGGACACCGACACGTGCAGGGGGACGCCGCCCGTCCGCACGTACGGCTTGCCGTGGGGCTTGGGGCAGTCCGGGCACCGGCGGTCGATCTGGACGTCCTCGGGGGACGTGCCCAGCTGGGTGGCGGCCACGGTCCGCAGCAGCCACGAGCCGGTGAGGAACCGTCGTCGGTCCTGCTCCCGGTGGAAGCGGGCCGCCCGGTCGAGCTCGGGCTCGCTGAGGACGCTGGTCAGCGTCTCGACGGTCTGCTGCCACGGGTCGGCCCACCACACGCGGCACTCCGCCGTCTTCAGGATGGTGGCGATCATCGGTGCTCCTCCTTCTCGTGCTGTACGGGCGGCTTGCTGTCGGGGGGTTTCGCGTCGGGGGGTTTCGCGTCGGGGGGTTTCGCGTCGGGGGGGCCGGAGAGCGTGCGGCAGGCCGCCAGCCGCCAGTGGCTGACCTCCGGATTGGTGAGGATCTCGGCCATCTCGGCGCCGATCTCGGCGCCGGTGACGTCCTCGTCGGTCTGGACCCGGATGATGATGTCCCCGGTGGCCTGCGTGAGGTCGGCGCGCCATCTCCGGGGCAGCAGCGCCATGATCCGGATTCCGTCGATCGGCGAGTTGGGCGGCGCGTGGCCGGCCGTGCGGCGCATCGTCAACTGAACAAGCATCGGTCGTCGCCTTCGGACTCAGTCCCAGGTGGTGCCGTCGGTGTGAGCGACGGAGTCCCACGTCGTGCCGTCCGTGGTCCCGGCCGAGTCCCACGTCGTGCCGTCGTCCGTGGCGGGCGCCGCGTCCCAGGTCGTCCCGTCAGCCGTGGCCGGGGCCGAGTCCCATGTCGTGCCGGCGGCCACCGCCCGCGGGGAGTCCCATGTGGTGCCGCCCGCGGCGACCTCGTAGCCGCCCAGCCCGGCGGCGCACGCGAGGGCGCCGGAGACAATCGCGAGCGACCACTTGGCGAAACGGGGGGAATTCACGGGGGAGGCAATCCGGCTGTTCATTTCATTACTCTTTTCGGTGAGCGGTTGTTTTGTTCTCGCACAACCAACTCTGCGCTTTCCACAGCCCGGCAACCAGGCAAAACGGCGGCAGCAAGTTGCCTCGCCGCGACAGCTTCCTGCCATCCCCTCCAGGCGTGCCCGGCCCGCGTCCGCATCCTGTAATGCCCGTTGACCTGGCACTTTGCCGCAAGCGGCCACTCCGGGCCGGGGACGACACCATCCGGCCACCCGGGGAAATGACACCAAGAATGGCGCCGCGAAATGAAAAAAAGAAAACCAACAATTGCGGGGCGCCAAGAGGCCGGACGTCGCGGCAATTGGCCATCCGATAGGGCCGGAGGCGTCTCGGGTGGTGGTGCGGGGTCGCCGGCTGGCAGACTTCTTGGGTGTTTCCACGGCGCCCGTTCGTCCTGTCCGGCCCGCGTGTCCGCCTGGAGCCGCTGTCCCCCGGCCACGCCAAGGGACTGTGGGCCGCGGCGGACGACGAGGTCTTCGCCACCCTGCCGTACGACCGTCCGCCGACCGTGCAGGCCATGGGCGAGTGGATCCGTGCGGCGCTGAGCCGTGAGGCGGTGCGCCTGCCGTTCGCCGTGGTGACCGGCGGGGAGGTGGCCGGGACCACGTCGTACTGGTATCCGGACGACGTGCGCCGGCAGGTCGAGATCGGATCCACCTGGCTCGGACGGGCGTGGTGGGGTGCGGGAATCAACCGGGAGGCCAAGCGGCTCCTGCTGGAGCACGCCTTCACGGAGCTGGCCTGCGAGAAGGTGGTGTTCCGCACGGCCCCCGACAACGTCCGGTCCCAGCAGGCGCTGCACCGTCTGGGGGCGGTCAGGGACGGGCTGGTCCGCCGCGACTGGCCGCGCGGGGACGGCACCTGGCGCGACAGCGTCTACTACTCGATCCTGCGCAGCGAGTGGATCGCCGGCTGACACCGGGGACGCGGGCCCACAGGTGTCGGCCGCCGCGGGTGGCACGCTCGCGAGTGAAGGCTCCTATGTCTGACCCCGCACCGTCTCGACGGCGTGCAGGCCGTCGGCGTCGACACGCTGATCGAGGCCGGGGGGTTCCGCTACACCCGCAGACCGCATGAGCCCGGAAGGTTCTGGAAGAGATCCGGAAGCGTGTCGGATCGGGGCGGTGGTGTTCGTAGCAGGGGTGAGGCCGCCACAAGGCGGGCGCGACCGGCTTCCCGCGAGGAGACACCATGACTGCCACCTACACCTTCGACATCTTCTCCACGCTCGACGGCTTCGCCAACCACAGCGGCGACTGGGGCGGCTACTGGGGCAAGCAGGGCCCCGAATTCCTGGAGTATCGCGCCGCCGCCCACCGCGGCCCGCTGCGCATGGTGCTGGGGGCCACGACCTACGCGTCGAACGCGCCGTTCCTCGGCGCAGGCTTCGATCGGGGCCTGTTGGACGAGTGGATCACGCGCATGTTCGACTCCCCGGTCACGGTGCTCTCCAGCCGGCTGACCGAGCCCCTCGAGTGGCCGGGCACGACCATCGAGTCCGGCGATCCCGTCGAGGTGGTCACGCGCCTCAAGGCCGAGTCCGATGTGCCGCTGCGCTCCCACGGCAGCCTGACGCTCAACCGGGCGCTGCTGAACGCCGGCCTGATCGACGTCATCGAGGTGACGGTCTTCCCGGTCATCTCCGGGACGACCGGCGTCGACCGGATCTTCGACGGTGCGGACGACTTCGACCTCGAACTGATCGAGGCCCGGACCTTCGACGGCCACACGCAGGTGCTGACCTATCGGCCGACGCGACACAGGTGATCGACGACGAGGCGGCGTCGACCCATGCCGGCCGCTCGGCACGGCGAGCGTTTGGGGGGCCCGGGGCCGTGGTGTCGGTCCGGCCTGGTTGGATACGGCCGTGATCGTACGTGAGGCACGGCCGGACGAGATGGACCAGGTCGGGCGGCTGCGGGTGGCGGCCTACGAGGCGGAGGACCTGCTGGCGGCCAATCCGGCCTACGCCGAGACCCTGCGGCTGCTCGGTACGCGGGGCGACGGGGAGGTGCTCGTCGCGGTCGAGGACGGCCGTGCGGTGGGCACGGCGATGCTGCAGCTGTGGGGGCCCGGCTGCGAGGTCGCCCGTGAGGCCGGCGAGGCGGAGATGCGCGCGCTGGCGGTCGATCCGGCGGCGCGCGGCCGGGGCGTGGGCGGGGCGCTGGTCGAGGCGGTCGCCGGCCTGGCGGCGTCCCGGGGCGCGCGACGGCTCGTCCTGTCCACGCAGCCCAGGATGACGTCCGCCCAGCGCCTCTACCGGGCGAAGGGGTTCGACCGCCTGCCTGAGCGCGACTGGACCCCCGTCCCCGGGCTCACCCTGCTCGCCTTCGGCAAAGCCGTGACCGCCGGTCGCTGAGCCCCCACGCCGTGGACCAGGCGGCGGCCTGGCGACAGGGCGGAGGTTCCAGCCCGCCGGCCCCCGCAGGCGCCCGCCCCGGCAGCCCACCCCCGCCGCCCGCCGCGTTCGGCGTGCCGGACCCGGCGGGAAACGCCGCGCGCGTACGGGGACGCCCTACAGCGGGACGTTGCCGTGCTTGCGCTGCACGGCCGGGCGGCGCTTGTCACGGAGCATGGCGAGGCCGCGGGCGAGCGCCGATCGGGTGTGTGCGGGGTCGATGACGTCGTCCACGAGCCCGCGCTCGGCGGCGTAGTGGGGGTGGACGAGCTGCCGCGAGTACTCGGCAACCAGCTCGGCCCGAAGGGCGGCGGGGTCGGCCGCGGACGCGAGCTCGCGCCGGTGGATCACGTTCACCGCGCCCTCGGCGCCCATGACCGCGATCTCGTTGGTCGGCCAGGCCAGCGACAGGTCGGTGCCGATCGAACGGGAGTCCATCACGATGTACGCCCCGCCGTACGCCTTGCGGAGGATGACCTGCACCCGCGGCACGGTCGCCTCGCAGTACGCGTACAGCAGCTTGGCGCCGTGCCGGATGATGCCGGCGTACTCCTGGTCGGTTCCCGGGAGGAAGCCGGGCACGTCGACGAGCGTGACGAGCGGAATGCTGAAGGCATCACAGAAACGGACGAACCTGGCGGCCTTCTGCGACGCGGCCACGTCGAGCACCCCCGCGAGCACGAGGGGCTGGTTGGCCACGACGCCGACCACCTCGCCGTCGATGCGGGCGAGCGCGCAGATGACGTTCCCCGCCCAGCCCTCGTGCAGCTCCATGAACTCGCCGTCGTCGACCACCTCGGCGAGGACCTGCCGCATGTCGTACGGCTTGTTCGGCTCGACCGGGACGATCTCGGTCAGGCGCGGGCGCAGGTCGGACGCCGCGTCGCGGGAGGGTCCGCGCGGCGGCAGTTCGAGGTTGTTGGCCGGCAGCATCGAGACGAGGTAGCGCACGTCCTCCAGGCACGTCTCCTCGTCGTCGTGCACGAACGTGGCGATGCCGGAGCGGGTGCCGTGGACCTGGGCGCCGCCCAGTTCGTCGTGCGTGACGCGCTGGCCGCTGACGGCCTCCACGACGTCCGGCCCGGTGAGGTAGAGCTGGGCGGCGTCGCGCACCATGAACGTGAAGTCGGCCAGCGCCGTGGAGTAGGCCGCTCCCCCGGCGCAGGGCCCGAGGACCACGCTGATCTGCGGGAT
Source organism: Microbispora sp. ATCC PTA-5024 (assembly GCF_000511135.2). Classification (NCBI taxonomy): domain Bacteria; kingdom Bacillati; phylum Actinomycetota; class Actinomycetes; order Streptosporangiales; family Streptosporangiaceae; genus Microbispora; species Microbispora sp. ATCC PTA-5024. The sequence continues at coordinate 1,104,283 of NZ_KI866522.1, forward strand.
CACCCCGGACGCCTGGACGTTGCGCTGGAAGATGCCGCCGTACCCGTTGAGCGACATCACCCCCTCCTGGATCCGCGCGCCGCCGCTGTCGTTGATGCCGATGAACGGCGAGCCGGTGGAGACGGCGAGGTCCATCACCTTCTGGATCTTCACGGCGTGGGCCTCGCCCAGCGAGCCGCCGAAGATGGTGAAGTCCTGCGCGTAGACGAACACCCTGCGGCCGTGGATCGTGCCGGAGCCGGTGACGACGCCGTCGGTGTGCGGGCGACGCCGCTCCATGCCGAGGCCGTGGGCCTGGTGCCGCCGGTACATGTCGATCTCGACGAACGACCCCTCGTCGAGCAGCAGCGCGAGCCGCTCCCTGGCCGTCCGTTTGCCGAGGGCGTGCTGGCGGTCGACCGCGGCGCGCGTCCCGGCCACGATCTCGTCGTGCAGGGCGTCGCGCCGTTCCCGCAGCGTCCGCATGGACGGAGGCGGCGGCGGAGCCTGCGGCGTGGTCTGCGGCGTGGTCTGCGGCGTGGCCCGCGGTACGGCCTGCGGTACGGCCTGCGGACCCGCCGGGACGGGAACGGCGGGTGGAGCGGGCG
>NZ_KI866522.1:1104989-1141794 GCF_000511135.2 Microbispora sp. ATCC PTA-5024
GGTCGCGCCGCCGCGGCACGGTCACCACGACGGGGTCGATGTTCGTGATCGTCATCAGCGCTCCTCGGCGTCGAGGTCGTCAATATGTCGGGCGGTTCGTGAAGGGTCTCGTTCGTGCAGGGTGCGGACGGCGGCGCCGGGCCTCCGGCCGCAGGTCGTCCGGCCGCAGGTCGTCCGGCCGCAGGTCGTCCGGCGCGTCATCGGGCGGGCTCGGACGGGGAGCCCATCCGGGCGATCCCGGCCTGACGGGCCGACAGGTGACCGCGGTCGTGCAGCCACCGGACGGTGTCGGCGACGGTCTCGGCGAGCGGCCGGGCGGCGATGCCGCCGGTGTCGGCCGTCTCCGACGGGCGGGTGTCGCAGGCACAGGTGTAGATGCCGCCGTATTCGGCCGGGATGTGCCACGGCCACACCCGCTGCAGGAGGTCGGCCGCGCGCCCGACGGGGAGCATCGCCCGGGCCGGGAGGAACGCCGCCGGGAGCGCCCGGCCGGTCACCTCGCGCAGCGTCGCCATGTACTCGCGGGTCGGCACGTGCCGCCCGGGCCCGAAGTGGCGTCCGGATCCTGCCACCGGCGAGGTGAGGACGCGCGCGTGCAGCGCGGCCGTGTCCCGGACGTCTCCGATGGGGAAGCCGCCCGACGGCCACAGCGGCATCAGGCCGCGCAGCGCGTCGCGGAGACGGGCGTTCTGGTCCCCCAGGTGGGGGTCGTCCGGGCCGAGCAGCGCGGGCGGGTAGGTGATCACCACGGGCGCGCCCTCCTCCTGGTGGCGCCGGGCGACCGCCTCGGCCGCGGCCTTGGTCGCCATGTAGGTCTCCCTGGGACGGCCGATGGGCGACCGCTCGTCGATTACCCGTCCGGGTGCGGGGAAGAGCGCCACCATGGTGGAGACATGAACGACGGGGTCGGCGCCGGCCCGCAGCGCGGCGTCCAGCACGATGCGGGTGCCCCGCTCGTTGACCTCGCGCATGCGGGCGTGCCGGCGGCTGTCGAAGGAGTAGACGGACGCGGCGTGCAGCGCGGCGTCCGCGCCGCGCATCGCCCGGGCGACGGAGGCGGCGTCGGTGACGTCGCCCCGGACCACCTCGACCGCGCCGGATGCGACCCCCAGCGGGGCCAGGGCGGGCTCGACCCTCGACGGGTCGCGGACGAGCAGACGGGCCCGGTGGCCCGCGCGCACGAGGGCCGCGACGGAATGCGCGCCGACGAATCCGGTGCCACCGGTAATGCTCACCAGCATCGACATCTCCTCCAATACCCACTCCAGTCAAAGGCGGCCGCGTCGGCGCTGTCACCTTCTTGTGTGCCATCGCCCGGCCCCGTACATGTGCCGCGACGATGGCAGGAAGCTGTCGCCGCCCGGCAGCATGCTGCCGCCGTTTTATCTGGTTGCGGGGCCGCGAAAACCGCAGAGTTGGTTGTGCGAGAACAAAACACAACGACTCAGCGAAAAGGCGAAAAGAAATGAACACTCAGATTGTCTCCCGGACCGTTTCCCCCCGCATTTCCGCCCGTTTCGTCAAGTGGTCGGTGGCCATCGCGTCCGGCGCCCTCGCCTGCGCGGTGGGGATGGGTGGCTACGAGGCCGCGGCGGGCGGGACCACCTGGGACGCCCCACGCGTCGTGGCCGCCGGCACCGACGGCACCACCTGGGACTCGGCCCCGGCGACCACGGACGGCACCACCTGGGACTCGGCCCCGGCCACGACCGACGGCACCACGTGGGACTCCGCTCCCGCCACCACCAACGGCACCACCTGGGACTAGGACACATCGCCGGAGGCGTGAAATCGCCAAATCGGCGGACGCAGGATCGGAAAAGCGAGAAACACCCGCCACAGGGCGTCGAGAAACAGAAGAAAAAGCACGACCGCCGGGACGCCGGCGAAGAGGAAAAAGAAAAATCCTGGGCCCAGGAGAATGCGCGACCGGCTTGGCAGGCACCCCGCGAGACGAGCCCCCCGGACACCGCGCGAAGCATCCCGAAGCATCCCGTGCAGCAGGCCGCAGCGCCACGGTGAAGCAGCCCGTGAAGCAGCCCGAGCATGACAGCCGCTGGGCACCGCGCTGAGGCACTCCCGGAACCCCGCGAGAACGGCCCCTGCGGGCCGCCTCCTCGACGCCGATCGGGTCCGCGTCAGGTGGAGACCGTCCCCGTCAGATCCAGTGCTCTTCCTTGGCGCGCAGCGCCGCCTGGAAACGGTTCACCGCGCCGAGCCGGGACATGAGGTCCGCGACGTACCGGCGGTAGGTCCGGACGGACACGTCGATCTCCCGCGCCGCGATCTCGTCCTTGTCTGCCGTGGCCATGACGGACAGGACCCGCCTCTCCAGCTCCGACAGCAGCGGCGGTTCCTTCGACGGCTCGGTGAACTCCCGCAGGTCCGTCGCCGCGTCCCACACGCCGTCGAAGTACGTGACGAGCTGGGAGACCAGCCCGGCCTCGCGGACCAGCAGCGCGCCCCGGGCGCTCTCCTTGGGGTGGATGGGGACGACGGCCACGCTGCGGTCGAAGACGACCATCCGGTCCATCGACTCCTCGGTGATGCGGACCTGGCCGCCGAGGCTGACCACGTCCCGCAGGTACGCCGCCATCAGCGGGTCGTCGAGCGCCTTGGGGTGGTAGACCGCCTTGACGGCGAGCCCGCGGCGCAGCGAGCGGGTGTCGAGCGGCAGCGCGGTCTCGATGGCGCCGCGCGACAGCGGCCCGCCGGGATGCAGGCAGAGCGTCTCCTTGTAGGAGAAGAAGCCGAGGTCGTCCAGCCGCTGCCGGACCCGCTCCAGGCCCTCCACCCGTTCGATGTCGAGGACGCTCGCGGCCCGCTCGCCCTGCTGCTGGTCCTCCATGAAGACGGCGATGGCGTCCCGGGCGGCCAGGACGCGGCGGATCTCCGCGTTGAGCTCGTTGAGGCGCCGCTCGACGAGCCGTTCGATCCCGATCCTGGGCTCGGTGGCGACGACCTTGTGCCGGTCGCCGAGGTCGAGCAGCGACAGCCGCTCCAGATCCTCTATGGCGGCCTCGACGGTGTCGGGGTCCATGTCGAGGGCCTGCCGGGCCTCGCCGACGCCCTCTCCGCGGTGCCGGAGAAAGTACCGATAAATTTCCACCGATTCCGGTGAGATACCGATGACGGAAACGTCCATGGCACACCTCCCGGCATGCGCCACATTCCAGGGGGTGGCGGGGACGCCTCACCCTTTGCCAGGCACGCAATATGCGTATTCACAAACTATCAGAGCAGTGATAGTCCGGATCTTCTCGCAACGTGCGTATCAGGTGCCCATGACCAACTGAGCAAGAATGCGGTTGAGGCGTGTACGGTCCTCGCGGGACAGCCGTTCCATGAGCCGGTCCTGTACGGCGGCGGCCGCTGGGTGGAGGACGTCAGCGAGGAACGCCCGGCCAAGGCCGGTGAGCGCGATCGAGTAGGCCCGGCGGTCGGCCCGGTCCCTGGTCCTGGCGACCAGACCACGGCCTTCCAGGACGTCGACGACGTGCACCATGGTCGACCGGTCGATCGCCAGACGCCGCCCGATCTCCTGCTGGGACAGCGGCCCGTCCGCCTCCAGGACGACGAGCACTCCGTACTCGCGCCGGCGCAGGGTCTCGCCCTCGAGGGCCTTCTCCATGCCCTGGGCGACCTCCCGGGCGGCGTCGCCGAGCAGCCAGCAGGTGGACGCGGCGAGCGGTCCGGCGCCGGCCGGCGCCTCGCGACCGTCTCCGTCCACGGCCGTCCCCTCCTCGCCGTCAGTCCTCACGGCCGTCGGTGGAGTCCTCCGGCTTCGCGTCGCTCGCGCCGTCCTGCCTGGTCCCAGGTGATGCCGGAGCCCGGAGCCAATCTGGCCGCAGACATGGCGTCCTCCTTATCGGAGCGGGTCCCGGGCCCCCGCCCGAGGCGCACACCCCGCCCCATACTCAGTATTACTGACAATCAGAAGTCACGTCAATCAGTAACACTGACGGTTTCGTCTCCCCTGTTGCGCCACCGAATGCACACGTGTGACACTCGTGCGATATATACCGATGCCTATTCGGCACCCTTGCGCGGTACGCGACATATAGCGATGGAAGGGACATAGGTGAGCACCGAATCCCCCCGTGCCGATCTTTCCGCCCCTGGGTTCCTGTCCAGCTCGACGAGCGTATTGATGAGCAAGGCCAACAATCTCTTCGTCGAGATTTTCGAGTCGGCGATGGAGCCCTTTGGGCTGCGATCGAAGGATTTCGCCGTGCTCACCGCGATCGACGCCATGGGCCCGCAGTCGCAGCAGCAACTCGCCCGCACCCACGGCATCGACCGGACGACGATGGTCAGCGTGGTGGACGGGCTGGAGCGGCTGGGGCTGGTGCAGCGCTCGCGCGACCCGGACGACCGCCGCAAGTACGCCATCGCGCTCACCGGCGAGGGGGTGTCGCTGCTGCGCCACAAGCTGGGGCCGGCGATGCTGAGCGCGCTCGACGCGTTCCTCACCCCGCTGTCGCCGGACGAGCGGGAGCAGTTCAACAGGCTGCTGTGGCGCCTGGTCCACGAACGCGACGGCGCCGCGGCGAGCGCCAACGGCAACGGCAGGGCCCGTCAGCGCTGAGCCCCGGCCGGGTGACGGCATCCGTCAGGGGACGGGGCAGGGCAGGGTGGTGCCGGGCGGGGCGGTGCGGTAGCAGGCGGCGCCGGGGCAGACGACCTTGACCGGCCCGCTCGGCGCGTCCAGCCCGATGAGGATGGGCTCGTGCCCGAAGCGACGGCAGGCGAGGTCGGGCCAGCTCATCGGCCCCTCCCAGACGGCCGGCTCGTCCAGGGCCGGGGGGTCGGCGTCGATCGCTGACCGTTCGAGGTAGGCGAGGTAGTCCGACTCGCGGTGCCACACCGTCAGCCGCCGCAGCGAGTCGCCGGTGGGCAGCGTGTTCCAGGGCTGGGCCCGCGCGGCCATCGCCCGCAGGAACGCCTCCCCCACGGCCGCCCGCACCGTTCTCGCCGCGGCCGTGGCCACCGTCGTCCCCTCCCCGCCGACGCCGACGAGGGCGATGTGGAAGCCCGGGCCCGGCAGCACGAACGCCGACACCCACAGGCCGAGCGCGGACGCCGCGGCCACGACGCCCGGGGGGATCAGCCGGTCGAGGTACGCGGACACGCGCAGCAGCGGGAACCCGGGGCTCGACCACCACCGGATCACCACGTCGTGGGCGAGCAGGTCGGCGATCGCCTCCGAGACGCCGTCGTCGACGACGCCCACCAGCGTGGGCTCGACCCGGCAGTCGCGCTCGCCGAGCCAGACGACCTCGACGGGCAGCTGGTAGCGCTCCCTGCTCAGCAGGCCGACGCCGGTCACCCGCGAAGCGCTGTCGTCGGGCGGCCGCGGCATGAAGTCGGCCAGCCCGAGATGGCGGTCCCCCTCGCCCGCGCGGAGCGGCGCGAGGCCGTCGGGCAGCCGGTACAGGTTGTCGAGCGCCGAGGCCCTGGCCTCGGCGCGGGCCCGCGCGGCGCCCGGGGAGAAGCCGGCCGCCACGGTGACGGCGCCGCTTCCCGACCGCTCGGCGTACGCGAGGTGGACCTCCCCGCCGAGGCACTCGGCGATCCCACCGCGGGCTTCGGGCGACCCGGACGCGCTCGACGTGGCCGGCCAGGGGCTCGCAGGTGTGGGCGCCATCAGTACCTCCTCGCCGGCGACCCCGGGATCCCTCGGCGGAGCCGGCCGGCTCGCGTCCGCCGGACGGGGCGCGCGCCGGGCGTCCTCGCCGGGCGAGCTCCCCGGCGCCCGTCACGCGCGCGGGGCGCCGGCGACGACACGAGGGGGCGTGCTCACAACCAATGGAAACGTCCGGCACGGGCACCGTCAATATGCACCGTCGATGTCGGGGCGGTATTCAGCAATGTGCGAGAAAGCCGCCGTCCGGCGCCGGAATCCAGCGGCGCGGAAAAGCACGCCGAAAGGATTCCGGGCGTTTGTCCGGCGATTTCCCGGGGCCGTTCCCGGCCCGTTTTCACGTGAAGACAGGGACCGTCGGGGAGACGGCCGCGCCGGCGGGGGAAGGGGGTGCGGCGCGGCCGTCTCCCCGGTCAGGCTCGGGGCCCGGCGGGGCGGGCTCCGTCAGCGGAGACCGACGCCGGCCTGCGCGACCGCGTCCGCGAACCGGCCCTCCGACAGCGCGGCCGCGACGACCTCGATGTCGTCGGCCATGAAGCGGTCGGCGTCCAGGGTCGGCACGAGCGAGCGCACCGCCTCGTACGTCGCCTTGGCGGCCGGGCTCAGGCCCTCGTACCGGCCGGAGATGTCCACGGCCTGGGCGGCGGCGAGGAACTCCACGGCGAGGATCTTGTCGTTGTTCTGCAGGACCCGGCGGGCGTTGCGGGCCGAGATGAGGCCCATGCTCACGATGTCCTGGTTGTCGCCGTTCGACGGGACGCTCTGGATGCTGGCGGGGCCGATCGTGCGGTTCTCGGCCACCAGCGCGGTGGCCGGGTACTGCGCGCCGGCGAACCCGCTGTTGAGGCCGGGGTCGCCCGCGACGAGGAACTCCGGCAGGCCGTAGCTGAGGTGGCGGTTGAGCAGCCGGTTGGTGCGCCGCTCCGACAGCACGCCGAGCTGGGTCAGCGCGATCGTGGTGAAGTCCATCGCGAACGCGATCGGCTGCCCGTGGAAGTTGGCGCCGTGGAAGATCTCCTGGCCCTCGAAGAACAGCGGGTTGTCGTTGGACGAGTTGAGCTCGATCTCCAGCTTGTCCACCGCGTGGTAGAGGGTGTCGCGGACGGCGCCGAGCACCTGGGGGATGGCCCGCAGCGAGTACGCCTTCTGGAGGTAGACCTGGGTGCGGGCCACGACCTGGTCGTGCCGGCTCTCCTGGGCCTGGCGGCGCAGGTCGGCGTGGTCGACGGTGAGCCCGCTCCCGTCCATGAGGGCGCGCATGTTGGCGGCGCTGTCGATCTGGCCCCGGTGGGGCCGGGCGATGTCGTGCCCGACGGCGAGGAACGGGCTGGTCGAGCCCTGCAGGGTCTCGATGACCAGCGCCGCGACGATCTCGCCGTGGCGGACCTGCTGGAGCGCCCGGCCGGCGATGAGCGCGCCGAGGCCGGTCATCGCGGAGGTGCCGTTGATGAGGGCGAGCCCCTCCTTGAACCGGAGCGTGAGCGGCTCGATGCCGAACTCGCGGAGCACCTGGCCCGTCGGGACCCGGTGCCCGTCGCGCAGGACGTACCCCTCGCCGATGACCGTGCTGGCGATGTGGGCCAGGGGGGCCAGGTCGCCGCTCGCGCCCAGCGAGCCGATCTCGGGGATGGCCGGCACGATGCCCTCGTTCAGGTAGAGCGCGAGCCGCTCGAGCACCACCGGCCGGACGGCCGAGTAGCCGCGGGCCAGCGCGTTCAGGCGGGCCGCGACGATCGCGCGCGCCTCGTCCTCGGGGAACGACGGCCCGACGCCGGCGCTGTGGCTGCGCACCAGGTTCGTCTGCAGCTCCACCTCCTTGGAGGTGCCCACCAGCATGTAGATCATCTCGCCGAAGCCGGTGGTCACGCCGTAGATGGGGATGTCCTGGCGGGCGATGTCCTCGAAGATCTCCCGGCTCCGCGTCGCCCTCTCCAGGGCGGCGGGGGCGATGCTGCACGGCGCCCGGTCCTCGGCGACGCGGCGGATGCCCGCGATGTCCAGGCTCTCGCCGTCGAAATCGACCGCAACCTCGGTCTCGAGCAGAGTCAACTCACTCACTCCTTCGTAGCCTTGCCGACAGCTGTCATGAACGGCGTTGCGCCGGCACCGAGCGGTTCGACGGGCCGGTGGTGCTCTCATCGGCCGGCTCTCCCCCGCCCGCCGCGTCGACCATCGCGGACAGGGCGGCCAGCGAGGGGTTGGCGAGGCAGTCGCGCGGCGACACCCGTACGCCCAGCCGCTCCCGGATCCGCCTGGCGAGCAGCGGGACGAGCATGGAGTGCCCGCCGACGGTGAAGAACGTGTCCTCCGTGGTGATCGTGTCGACGCCCACCAGCTCCGACCAGATCGCGGCCATGGCCTTCTCCACGGGCGTCCGCGGCGTCGTCGCGTCCTCGTCGAGCAGCGGGCCGGCGTCGGGGAGGCGGCGCCGGTCGACCTTGCCCGCCACGTTGCGCGGCAGCGGCCCGTTCATGACCTTGAAGAGGGCGGGCAGCGTGAGGGCGCCGAAGCGGGCGCGCAGGTGGGCCCGCCAGGCGGCGGGCGAGCCGGCGACGGGCGCGTCCGGCCGCGGGACGACGTAGACGACGAGGCGGCTGACCAGGCCCTCCCGGTTGGCGACGGCCACGGCGGCGCACTCGGCCACCGCCTCGTGCGTGGCCAGCGCCGCCTCGATGTCGGTCAGCTCGATCCGGTTGCCGAGCAGCTTGATCTGGAAGTCCTTGCGCCCGCGGAACTCCAGCAGCCCGTCCGGCCGCCTGCGCCCGAGGTCGCCGGTCCGGTAGCACGCGACGTCCCCGCCCCCGGCCCGCGTGTCGCGGATCGGGGCGAACGCCTCTCCCGCCTCCGCGTTGGTGTAGCCGGGGGTGACGTACGGGCTGCGCACGACGATCTCCCCGGTCACGCCCACCGGGCAGGGCCGGTCGCGCTCGTCCACCACGAGCACCTGGCGCCCGGGGATCGGACGGCCGATGGGCGCCGTCCCCCGGAGCGTCCGGGAGACCTCGTGCCAGGTCGCCGCGATCGTTTCGGTCGGGCCGTACAGGTTGACCAGCCGCGCGGCCGGCAGGGTCGCGCGCAGGCCGTTCGCCAGGTCCTCACTGAGCGCCTCGCCCATCAGCACGAGGTAGGAGAGCGGCGTGAGGTCCTCTGCCGTGCCCCGGCCGGTGACGGCCGCGAGCAGTTCCCTGGCGAAGCTCGGCACGGTCTGCAGGAACGAGATCCGCTCATGCGCCAGCCAGTCGGCCAGCTTCTCCGGGTGCACGCGGGTCCGCTCGGGCGGCGGGCAGAGCGTCGCGCCGGAGACCAGCGCCGCGAAGACCTCGCACAGGGCCGGGTCGTGGTCGGGCGCGACCCACTGCGCCACCCGGGAGCCCGGGCCCATCCCGAAGCGTGCGGCCATCCACGTCGTGAACTGCGCCAGCGCCCGATGGGACTGCGGGATGCCCTTGGGCCGCCCGGTCGAACCGGAGGTGTAGGCGACGTACGCCCGGTCGCCGGGGCGGGCCGGTGGCGCGGCGTACGGCTCGACGGCGGACAGGTCCGCGGCCGACAGGTCGGCCACCACGCCGCCCAGGTCGTCGCGGAACCACGCGGCGAGGACGTCGGACGAGGGGTCGCCGTCGACCAGCAGGCAGGCCGGGCGCAGGTCGTCGAGCACGGCCCTGCCGCGCTCCCCCGTGTCGCCCGCGCCGAACCAGACGAGGTGCGCCCCCGCCTCCAGCACGCCGAGGAGTGCGGCGAACCGGCGTGGTCCCGCCGGCATGCGCACGGCCACGGCCGCGCCCTCCAGCGAGCCCTCCGCCAAGTCTTCCGCCGGGCCCTCGACTCGCGCCGTCCGGCGCAGCCAGGCGGCGATCCGCCCGGCCTGGTCGACCAGATCCCGGTACGTGAGGTCGCCCTCGGGCCACGCGACCGCGACCGCGTCCGGGTGCAGCTCCGCCTGGGCGCGCACCAGCTCGTGCACGGCCCCGGCGGCGTGGGCGCCCTCCTCGATCAGGTCGGCCGCGCGCAGGGCGGCCCCCGAAGCGTCCGGCCCCTCCAGCGGCAGCTCGTCGACCGGCAGCCCGGGCTCGGCGACGGCGGCCGCCAGCAGCGTGCGGAGCTGGTCCGCCACGGCCCGCGCCGTCTCCGGGTCGAACAGGCTGCCGCGGTACGCGAGCGACCCCGAGCAGGAGCCGGCCGTCACCTCCACGGTGAGCGTGAGGTCGGTCGCCACCCAGCCGTTGTGCACCGGGATGCGGCGCACCTCCGTGCCCGGGAGGACGGGGTCGGCCTCCGGCTCCTCCCGCACGGCGAGCAGGACGTCGCACAGCGGGAAGCGGTGGGGGTCGCGCTCGACGTTCAGCGCCCGGACCAGGTGCGCGAACGGCAGGTCGCGCCGGTCGAGCGCGTCCCGCACGTGCCCGGCGACCCGGCCGAGCAGCTCGCGGAACGCGGGGCCGTCCGACAGGTCGGCGCTCAGCACGAGCGGGTTGAGGAAGGGGCCGGCGAGGGCCTCGGTCGCGCTCCCGCCCACCGGCACGGGCACCCCGACGGCCACCGGCCCCTCGGTGCCGTACCGGTACAGCAGGGCCTGGAGCCCGGCGAGCACGACGGCGAGCGGGGTGGCGCCCTCCGCCTCCGCCAGGCGGGCGATGCCGTGGGCGAGGCCGGCGCCCCAGTCGAACCGGACGGCGCCGCCGCGGAAGCACGGCTCGGCGGGACGCGGCCGGTCGGCGGGCAGCGCCGGGGACGCGGGCGGCGGCGTGAGCGCCGCGGTCCACCACTCCAGCAGCTCCGGGGACGGCTCGCGCTCCCGCTGGGCCCGGGCGTGGTCCGCGTACTGCGCGGGCAGGGCCGGCAGCGCGGGCGAGCGGCCCTCGACGGCCGCGGCGTAGCCCTCGGCCAGCTCCCGCATGATGGTGGCGGGGGTGCCCTCGTCGGCCACGGCCTGGTGCAGCACGAGCACCATGACGTGCTCGGTGGCGCTCCGCCGCGCGACGACCAGGCGGGCGAGCGGCCCGTCCACGAGGTCGAACGACCGGGCGGCCTCCGCGGCGCACAGCCGGTCGGCCCACGCCTCCCGGTCGGCCGGGGGCACCGCGCCCAGGTCGAAGAAGAAGACCGTGTCCCCCGCCTCGGCGGCGATCCGCTGCACCGGGCGTCCCCCGGCCTCCGCGAGCGTGGTCCGCAGGATCTCGTGCCGGTCGACCACGGCCTGCCACGCGCCGCGGACCGCGCTCAGGTTCAGCCGCCCCGAGATCCGGTACGCCCGGTACACGTTGTACGCCGGAGAACCGGGAAACAATTCGTTTAAGAACCAGGCCCCATCTTGCGCATACGACGTCGGAGCTTCCCCGGCGCCGAACTCATATCCGCGCGATAAACCGGTCGCAACCGCATCATTCAGCACGTTCACAGTTTCATCCCGGGTGTCGCCGGGGCGCCTCTTTCAAAGTGCGGTCCCGCCGTACGGCATTCTCGGAACGGGCGCGGATTCGGCGTCGTTTTTCGTTTCGCCGGCGCCGGACGGGAGACGCGGCGGAGGGCCGGCGGGCCGGCGCGGAAAATCCCCGCGCGGGGATGTCGAGGACGTGGTCCCCGCTCCGACCTTCCTGTGAGAGGCGCCGGAACGGGCGCCGCCTACCGCGTGAGGAGCGGGACGTGAAGTACATGCTCTCCGTCTACGGGAACGAGGACACCTGGGGCGCGCTGTCGCCGGAGGAGTTCGCCGAGCTGATCGCCGAGGACGCGGCGTTCCAGAAGGAGCTGCGCGACTCGGGCGAGCTGGTGAGCGTGCACGGGCTGGCCGACGCCGTGAACGCGAGGACCGTGCGGGTGCGCGGCGGCAGGCTCGTCGTGGCCGACGGACCCTACCTGGAGACGAAGGAGCACCTGGGCTGCTTCTTCATCATCGACTGCGACGGCCTCGACCGCGCCCTCGAGCTGGCGTCCCGTTACCCGGCGGCCCGTGACAACGGCGTCGAGGTGTGGCCGCTGCTCGACCAGGGCGGGACGGAGATGTGACGGGCCCATGACGACCATTCCCGGCCGGGACCTGCCGGAGCGCACCGGCAGGTCCCGGGCCGCCGCGACGGACGCCATGACGGGCCTCGACGGCCCGGCGGGCTACGCCGCCGCGGACGCGCCGGGAGTCACGTCCCCACGGAACAGCCCCGGCGGGTCGACCCGCCGCCTGACGCGGTCGAGGGTCTCGACCTGCTCCGCCGTGAGGTGCCCCTGCGGCCGGTCCGTGCTCTCCACGAACGTTGGAGCCGTGCGGCCGGTGTCCCAGGGCGCGAGCGCCGCGCGGACCAGCGCGAAGCGCCGCGCGATCGCCTCCTCGCTCTCCGGCCCCTCGGGAAGCCCCGCACCCATGTACGCGTAGCACGCGTCGATGTGGTCCAGCGCGCCGCCGTCCGCCACGGGCACGGCCAGCGCGCCCCCGAGCTGCCGCAGCTCCGCCGAGACCAGCGGCGAGCCCGATCCCTCCCCCGCGACCCGGAGGAACGCGTCCACGGCGTCGTCGCCGATCTCCCCCAGCAGCAGGTGGTCGCCGTGCAGGGCGACCGGCTCGGTGGGGTCCATGTGCGTCTCCAGCACCTCGGCCGGCCGTGCGGGCCGCCAGGTGTCGAGCAACGGCGGGGCCGCCGACCGCAGCGGGCCGAGCAGCTCCTCCGCCTGCGCCGGGGCCGACGCCGGGTGGTCGCCCGCCAGCACGACGCCGGCCAGGCAGAGCACCGGGCCGGCGCGCAGCTCGGCCGGGATCTCCGGCAGGTCGGGCAGGTTGAGGATCCGCACGGACGTGGCGGCCTCCCAGGGCGCGTGCCGGGCCCACCGCCGCCACAGGCGCAGCAGCCGGGGCGCGTGCGCGGCCGGCCAGAACGCCGCCCCCGTCACCACACCCCTGGCCGGGAACAGGTCGAGCTCGACGGAGGTCACGACGCCGAAGCCGCCGCCTCCCCCGCGCAGCGCCCACAGCAGCTCGGGATCGGACGACGCGTCCACCCGGCGGACGTCGCCGCCCGCCGTCACCAGCTCCACCGCGCGCACGCCGTTGGCGGCGACGCCGACCTTGCGGCCGTAGAAGCTGACACCGCCGCGCAGCAGGTAGCCCACCACGCCGACGGTCGGCGATGAGCCGTGGGGAGCGGCGAGACCGTGCGGCGCGGCGGCCTCGACCACCTCCCGCCAGCGGGCGCCCGCGGGCACCCGGGCCACGCGGCGGCCGGGGTCGACCTCGACGCCCCCCGCTAACCGGGTGCGGATCAGCAGCGCGCCGTCCATGGGCGCAACGGACCCGGCGGCGTGCCCGGTCGCGTGCACCCGCACCCCCAGGCCCTCCGTCTCGGCGTACCGGACGGCCGCCCGCACCTCGTCGAGCGTGCGGGCCGTCACGGCGGCCGCGGGCCGGGCGGGCGCCGCGAGGTTGAACACCCGGGTCGCCGTCTCGTACGCGGGCTCTCCCGGCGCCGCGACGAAGACGTGCCGGGGTCCGGCGATCGTCATCGGGTCGCTCCCCCCTCAGGCGAACCGGGCCTTGGCCCGCTCGCGGGTGGCGACCGTGGCCAGCAGCACGGCGATGCCGGCGTGGCTGTGCAGGGTGGACATGTCCCGCCAGATCCGCTCCAGCCGCTCGCCGCGCCGCGCGGAGCTCGACCCCGCGGTCGGGAACAGGTACGACTCGACCGCCCGCCAGGACAGGGCGATCACCTCGCGGCAGATCGTGGCGATGCGGACGTCCTGCTCCCGGGTGAAGGCCGCCGGGCCGCGGGCGCAGGTCTCGCTCCACTGCCGGACGGCGTCCGATATGGCGGCCTCGGCCGTGGCGATCATGCCGGAGGCCTGGCCGTACCAGAGCTGGAAGTCGGGGTCGTCGGCGCGCAGGACGTCGGTGAACATCGTCCGCTTGGTGCGCATCAGGTCCTCGTAGGTGTCGAGCGCGCCCTTGGCCATGCCGACCGCCAGTGTGGCGGCCTCCAGCAGCATGAAGCTCAGCGGGCCGCCGCCGTACTGCGGGTTGCCGTGCAGGGTGCGGCCGACGCTGCCCGTGCTGACGTCGACCTCGCTCATGTGGAGCGCCTCGAACGCGTAGTGGGCGGGGATGCGGCCGTTCTCGATGACGACGCTGTGCGAGCCGCTGCCCCGCAGGCCGAGCTGGGCGCCCCAGTCGTCGAGCCGCCGCCACTCGCCGCGCGGGGCGATGAACAGCAGGGGCTTGGGCTCCCCGTCGGCGGAGGGGACGAGCGTGTGGCCGATGAAGTGCGTGGCGTACGGGACGCCCGAGCAGTAGCTCCAGGTGCCGTTGACCAGCCAGCCGTCGGCGGTGCGCTCGGCCGTGCCGCTCGGGGCGATGACGGCCGGGCTGATAAAGTCGCCGCCGGCGAAGATCTCGGCCTGGGCGCGCTCCTCGAACAGCGTCGCCACGAACAGCGCGTGCGCGGCGCCGAGGCAGTACATCCAGCCGGTGGACGGGCAGCCGCGGGCGAGCGCCATGGACACGCGCAGGAACGTGTCGACGCCGAACTCGTACCCGCCGTAGCGCCGGGGCACGAGGATCCGGTAGAAGCCGGCCTCGGAGAACGCCTCGTGGGTGTCGGGGGCGTAGAAGGTCCGCTCCTCGGTCTCGGCCTGGCGCGCCACCAGGGACGGCGCCATCGCCTCGGCCCGCGCGACGATCTCGTCCGGGGTGAGCCCGGGCTCGGGCGGGAGCGTGGTTTCCCGTTCGGGGGCGTTCGTGGCGACTGTCATCGCTGCGCGGTCCTTCGTCTCGGATGGCCTGGCACTCGCGCGGCGCGGCCGCCGGGCCGGCGGCCACGCCCTGGGGTGGTCACGACGTCGCGCTGATCGGCTCGCGCACCGGCGTGACGTTGGGGTTGCGGCTGAAGACGTTGCCGGGGTCGTAGACGGTCTTGACGCCGCTCAGGCGGGCCAGCGTCTCCGGCGGGTAGACGGCCGCGACGTCGTCCTCGTCCACCTGGCTCAGGAAGTTGCTGTACGCGCCCTCGGTGTGCTCCGCGAGCGTGGCCCAGAACGCCTGGAACGCGGGCTCCTGCGGCCGGGTGTCCTCGACGGCGCCCAGCAGGACGGTGGTGAGCAGGACCTCGTTCGCGCGGTGGGCGAACGCCGTGGCGTCGCGGGGGACGCGGCCGACGGCCCCGCCGAGGCTGCGCAGCTCCACGAACAGCGTGTCGAAGGTGCGGGCGCCGGTGATGAGGGTCTCGACGAACCCGTCCCCGCAGACCGGGGCGAACGCGCTCTTCACGCGGGGGATCCAGCCGGGCGGCAGGTCGGACGGGTCCTCCAGCACGCCGGCGTACGGCATCGGCCTGATCGTGTTCTCGATCGGCTCGCCGAGCCGGAGCAGGGGGTCGACGGCGGCGGCCGCGGCCGCGGGGTCGTCGCCGGCGTAGCAGACCGTGATGATGACGGGCGGCGGCGCGTCGCCGAAGCCGGGGTACAGCGCCACGGTCGAGGTGACCTCGTCGGGGGCGGTCCGCATGGCGCGGCTCCAGTTCCGCACGACGGCGACCGCGTCCTCGGCCGGGTAGGTGACCGCGCCGAAGTGGACGCCGGAGTCCGGGCGGGCCACCACGTCGAAGGTCGTGACGACGCCGAAGTTGCCGCCGCCGCCGCGAATGGCCCAGAACAGGTCGGGGTTGTCGTCCGCGCTCGCGCGCAGCACCCGGCCGTCCGCGGTGACGACCTCGGCGCCCACCACGTTGTCGAGGGCGAGGCCGTCCCTGCGGACCATCCAGCCGATGCCTCCGCCGAGCAGGAGCCCGCCGACGCCGACGGTCGAGGTGTCGCCCGAGGAGATCGCCAGGCCGTGGTCGGCGAGGGCGGCCGCCACCCGGCCCCACCGGGCGCCGGTGCCGATCCGCACGACGTTCCGGGCGGGGTCGACGATCTCCACGCCGTCGATGAGGGACAGGTCGACCACGAGGCCGCCCTCGTCGGTGCTGAAGCCGGCGTTGCTGTGGCCGCCGCTGCGCACCGAGACCGTCAGGCCGGCGTCACGGGCGAACCGGAGAGCCGTGCGGACGTCGGCCGCGTCGCGGCAGCGGACGACGACGTCCGGGCTGCCGGGGTGCACGAAGACGTTCCGCAGCCGCTCGTAGGAGTCGTCGCCTGGGAGGACGACCTCGCCGGCGATCTCCTGCCTGAGCGCGGTCAGCGCAGCGGTATCCATGAACACTCCTGATCGGATCGCGTAAGTGGCGGGGGTGGCGGGGCGCCCTCGCACGCGCCGCCGAAGGCCGCCGCACCCCACGACCGTCCCATGCGCCCTTCCGGCGGCGCATCTTCTGGATTGCGGCCCGGGAGCGCCATCCACGATCTTCCGACTGTTTGCCGGCGCCTCGTAGACAGCCGCCGGACGTGGCCCGTAGCGTGAGAAATAGTTGACCGGTCGGTTAGTATCGTCCACCGAAGAAGGTCATCATGAATGTTCCCGGGCAGAAGGTCGCGATCGTCACCGGGGCGTCGCAGGGCATCGGAGCCGGCCTGGTCGCCGCGTACCGCACGCTCGGCTACGCGGTCGTCGCCACGTCCCGCAGCATGCCCGAGTCGCGGGACCCGGACGTCCTCGGCGTGCGGGGCGACATCGCCGACCCCACCACCGCCGACCGTGTCGTCGAGGCCGGCGTCGAGCGGTTCGGCCGCATCGACACCCTGGTCAACAACGCCGGGTTCTTCATCTCGAAGCCGTTCACCGACTACACCCCGAAGGAGTTCTCCTCGCTGGTGGCGGTGAACGTGGGCGGGTGGTTCCACATCACCCAGCGGGTCCTGCCGCACCTGCTCGCCCAGGGCGGCGGGCACATCGTCCAGATCACCACGAGCCTGGTCGACCACCCCAACTCCAGCCTGCCCTCCGTGCTGGCCTCCCTCACCAAGGGCGGCCTGCAGGCCGCGACCAGGGCCCTGGCCGTCGAGTACGCCGGCCGCGGCGTCCGCGTCAACGCCGTCTCGCCAGGGGTCGTCAAGACCCCCATGCACACCGCGGAGACCCATGAGTTCCTCGCCGGGCTGCACCCGCTCGGCCGGATGGGCGAGGTCGGCGACATCGTCGACGCGGTGATCTATCTGGAGAACGCGCCGTTCGTCACCGGCGAGATCCTCCACGTCGACGGCGGCCAGAGCGCCGGTCACTGAGCCCCGGTCACCGAGCCCCGGTCACCGAGCCCCGGTCACCGAGCCCCGGTCACCGAGCCCCGGCGCCCGGGGGCGTCAGCGGTGGTACTCGCCGCCGTTGACGTCGAGGCACTGTCCGGTGATGGCGCCGGCCATGCCGGAGGCCAGGAACACCACGGCGTCGGCGACCTCCTCCGGCTCGGGGAGCCGGCGCAGGTCGAGGTCGGCGGCCACCTCGTCGTAGATCTGCCGGGCCGGCACGCCGCGCTCGCCCGCCATGTAGTCGAAGTACGCCTTGAGCGGCTCGGCCCAGATGTAGTTCGGGACGACCGTGTTGACCCGGACGCCCTGGGGGCCCAGCTCGGTCGCGAGGTTCTGCGCCAGCGCGAGCAGCGCGGCCTTGGCCATCTTGTAAGGCCCGAACGACCGCTTGGAGTGGCGCAGCACGGCGGCGTTCACCATGACGATCGACCCCCCTGCGGCGGCCAGCGCGGGACGCAGCAGCTGGGTCAGCCGCAGCGCCGCGAACACGCTGGTCTCGAACCCGCCGCGGACGGCGTCGACGTCGACGGTGACGAGGTCCTCCATCGGCGGCACCGCGAACGCGTTGTGCACGAGCACGTCCACGTGCCCGAAGGTGCCGACGGCGACCTGCGCGAGCGCCTCGGCCGAGGCGGCGTCGGTGATGTCGGTCGGCACCTGCAGCGCCCGGCGGCCGGTCTTCTCGACCTCCTCCGCGACCTCGGCGAGGACCTGCTCGGTCCGCGCGGCCAGCACGACGTCCGCGCCCGCGAGGGCCGACCGGACGGCGAGGGCCCGGCCGAGGCCGCGGCCCACGCCGGAGACCACCACAACCTTGTTGTGCAGCAATTCGCCCATGCAGCCACGGTCACACGGGCGGGCGGGGCCGCGCATCTCGCCGATTGCGGGGTTCGCGCCGGTCAGGCCTTCTCGGCCGTCACGAAGACGAACGTCCCCGGCCGCGACTCCTCCCGGACCACCAGGCCGGCGCCGTCCAGCCAGCCGCGGATCTGCCCCGGCTCGAACAGCTCGATGCCGTCCGGGCTGCCCGGGAAGCTGTGGGCGTGCTGGAAGTACCGGTAGACGGGGTCGGGCGACCAGCGGAACGTCAGCATCGTCAGCACGCCGCCGGGCCGCAGGCAGCGGCCGATCTCGTCGATGGCGGCCTTCGGGTCGGGCAGCGCCTGGAGGGCGTTCCAGCAGTTCACGCCGCCGAGGGTGGCGTCGCCGAACGGCAGCCGGAGCGCGCTGGCGCGGACGGTCTCGACCTCGGGCAGCCGGGCCGCCAGGTCGGTCAGCATGGGGGTGATGACGTCGAGCGCGACGACCCGGCCGGCGCCGGCCGCCTCGGCGACGACGGCCGTCCACCGGCCGGCCCCGGCCGCCAGGTCGAGCAGCGGGCCGTCCGCGAGCCGGGTGTGGTCGAGCAGGTAGGCGTCCTCGTCGGCGGGGGTCACCGCGCCGCCCCAGTTGGAACCCATGACCCGCAGGAACGCCGGGCGCAGCACGTTCTCGTAGTAGTGCCCGATGCCCTGCATGCCGGCCGCGTTCTGCAGCACGTCGTCGGCGTCGTGGGCCTCGTCGGCGCTGCTGAGGAAGTCGAGCACGCCGCGGGCCACGGGGTAGGCCGCCGGGCAGGCGCGGCACGTCACCCGGTCGGCGCCGAACTCCAGCCCGCCCCGGCAGGTGGGACAGCGGAAGGCGTCCGCGTGCCGCGTGGTGACCTCCCGGGCGCCGGTCGCCGCGCCGCCGTCGTCGCCACGGGTGTCGGCCACGACGGTCGGCCTCCCGTGCCGGACGGCCCAGTACGCCTTGGCTCCCGTGTAGGCGAGGACGGAGCGGGTGTCACCGCGCCAGGTGGCGGTGATCTGCTCGGAGGTGAGCGTGCCGATCCATCCCCGGTCGAAGTCGCGCTCGCTCTCCGACAGCGACCACTCCCACGGCGACGGCCACACCCGGCCGAGCACCACGTCGCCGGGGTCGAGACTCTGCAGGCACCGGTCGAGGCGGGTGAGGTCGTCGAGGTCCAGCCCGAGCCCGCCGGCGACCGCGAGGACGCGCTCGCGGTCGCCGGGCAGGTGCGACAGCAGGTAGAGCAGCGCCAGCGTCAGCGGCTCGCCCTTGGCGCACCGGCCGAGCAGGGCGAGGTACGCGTCCAGGCCCTCGCGCACGGCGGCGGTCACCGGGCCCTCGGTGTCCGGGTACTCCGCCTCGGCCAGCAGGCCCAGCAGCACCAGGAGGTGGCCCTTGCGGTCGTCGCCGGCCCGGTCGAGCCGCTCCAGGACGAGCGGCACGGCGGGGAGGGCGAGGGCGGTGAGCGTCCCGCCGTCCCAGAGCGCGTCGACCAGCCGGAGGAACTCGGCGTCGAGACGGACGGCGGGCGCGGATATGACGGCGTCCAGCAGGTCGGAGACGGTCACGTCGGCGGCGGTGGTGACACTCATGGAGCACGTCCCTTCGTAGAGGTGGCGGGCCCTGTCAGCCCACGCGGAAGCGGTTGGGGCCGCGGGGGCCGGGGGCGGTGCCGAGACAGTGGGCGTTGTAGTCGTCCAGCAGCGCCTGGGCCTCGGCGGTGGCCCGGGTGAGGCGGGCGGCCGGCTCGGCGCCGTGGGCGAGCACGTCGTGCATGGCCGCGGTCATGACGTCCTGGATGCCGACGAAGTCGCCGAGCAGGGCGCCGCGCGCCGCGGGCGAGCCGTCGCCGGCGGCGAGTTGGTCGAGCGCGACCCGGTGGTGCGGGTTGGCGTCGAACCAGCCCTCCTCCTCCAGCAGGTCGGCGGAGGCCCGCGTGATCGGGATGAAGCCGCTGGTCCTGTGCCGTTCGGCGGCGTTCGCCGGGTGCACCATGAACTGCAGGAACGCCAGCGCGCCGTCCTGCGTGGCCTCGTCGAGCCCGCCCGACAGCCATAGGGAGTCGCCGCCGATGAGGTTGCCGGCGTACGGAACCTCGCCGTTGCACGGCATCGGGCTCGCGACGACGGTGAAGCCGCCCTCGCGGCCGGCCCCGACCATGCGGTCGGCCTCCACCGAGGTGCTGAGCACGAGCGCCGTCCGCTGCCCGGCGAACGCCGCGTAGTTCTCCTCCCAGGCCCGGTACGTGTCGGTCCCGGCGGCCCGCACGCCCGTGTAGAGGTAGTGGCCCTCGCGGTGGAGGCGGGCCCACCACTCGGCGAAGGCGAGCATCTCGTCCGAGGCCAGGTCGACGGTCTCGGCCCGGCCCCACCGCCCGTTGCCGTTGCCGGCCAGCAGCCCGCCCTGCTGGGCCACGGCCTGCTGGAAGATCCAGCCGTGGTTGGGCCAGGTGATCGCGTGCTCCGGCCCGCCGCGCAGCGCCGCGACCGCCTTGGCGGCGGCCTCGACCTCGTGCCAGGTGCGCGGCACCTCGGTCACGCCCGCGGCCCGCAGCAGCGTCGTGTTGGCGTACAGCAGGGTGGTGGAGGTGAGCGGCGGCATCGCGGCCAGCTCGCCGTCGATCGTGTAGTAGTCCCGGGCGGCCGGGACCAGGTCGTCCAGCACGACCGGCTCGCCGAGGATCCACTCGCGCCCGGCCACGGCGCGGCCGACGGGGGTGAACAGCGGGCCGCCGTCGGCCCCCAGGATGTCCCGGGCCAGCTGCGTCGAGGTGTAGAAGTTCTGCACGATGGCCGGGGGGTCGCCCCGGCGGGCCGCCTCCGCGACCCGGCGCGGCAGCTCCAGGAAGTCGCAGCCGCGTACCTCGATCTCGTACTCGGGATGGGCCTCCCCGAACCTCCTGGCCAGCTCCTTCGTCTCCGTCAGGAACAGCGGGACCACCGGGTAGTCGTTGAGCCAGACCCGGACGACGACCTTCTCGCGACTGTTCATTCAGATGTCCTCGTGTCCTCGGGTTTCCTCGTGGCGGGGGGCGAGGGGCCTGCGGCCCATCATCGGCCGCGCGGGACGAGGCGACATCTCCCCGAATGCGCTCTTCGCCCCGTACCGCCCGGTCATCGTGCCCGCGAGCCGGACCGGGACGAACTCCGCAACCTGGAAGAGGTGGGGCGGCGCGGCCCGGTGCCACGATGAGGTTCGCCCACGCCCGACTCACCACTGGGAGCAGTCGATGGCCGACCCCCGCACCACCGACCACGGCGGCGGCGTCGCCGCCGAGGAGAGACCCGCGACGCGGCCGCTGACGGGCGCGGAGTACGTCGACAGCCTGCGCGACGACCGCGAGATCTACATCTACGGCGAGCGGGTCCGGGACGTCACCTCGCACCCTGCCTTCCACAACCCCGTGCGGATGACGGCCCGGCTGTACGACGCCCTGCACGACCCCGAGCGCGGGCCGGTGCTGACCGCCCCCCTCGACAGCGGCGGGCAGGGGTACACCCACCGGTTCTTCACCACCCCGCGCACCGTGGACGACCTGGTGGCCGACCAGCGGGCGATCGCGGCCTGGGCCCGGATGAGCTACGGCTGGATGGGCCGCAGCCCCGACTACAAGGCCTCCTTCCTCGGCACGCTGGGCGCCAACGCCGACTTCTACGAGCCGTTCGACGACAACGCGCGCCGCTGGTATCGCGAGTCGCAGGAGAAGGTCCTCTACTGGAACCACGCCATCGTGCACCCCCCGGTCGACCGCAACCGGCCGCCGGACGAGGTGGAGGACGTGTTCGTGCACGTCGAGCGGGAGACCGACGCGGGCCTCGTGGTCAGCGGGGCCAAGGTGGTGGCCACCGCCTCCGCCCTGACGCACTACAACTTCATCGCCCACTACGGCCTGCCGATCAAGAAGAAGAAGTTCGCCCTGGTCGCGACCGTCCCCATGGGGGCGCCGGGCCTGAAGCTCATCTGCCGGCCGTCCTACAGCGCGACGGCCGCGGTGATGGGCAGCCCGTTCGACTACCCCCTGTCGTCACGTCTGGACGAGAACGACTCGATCCTCGTCCTCGACAAGGTCCTGATCCCGTGGGAGAACGTGTTCATCTACGGCGACCTGGGCAAGGTCCAGATGTTCACCGGCAGGTCGGGGTTCCCCGAGCGGTTCACCTTCCACGGCTGCACGCGTCTCGCCGTGAAGCTGGAGTTCATCGCCGGCCTGCTGACCAAGGCCCTGGAGATCACCGGCACGAAGGACTTCCGCGGCGTGCAGTCCCGGCTCGGCGAGGTGCTGGCCTGGCGCAACCTGTTCTGGGCCCTGTCCGACGCCGCCGCCCGCAACCCCGTCCCGTGGCGCAACGGCGCGCTGCTCCCCAACCCCCAGTACGGCATGGCCTACCGGTGGTTCATGCAGATCGGCTACCCCCGCATCAAGGAGATCGTGATGCAGGACGTGGCCAGCGGGCTCATCTACGTCAACTCCAGCGCCGAGGACTTCGCCAACCCCGACGTCCGGCCGTACCTCGACAAGTACGTGCGGGGCTCGGAGGGCGTGGACGCGGTCCAGCGGGCCAAGGTGATGAAGCTGCTGTGGGACGCCGTGGGCACCGAGTTCGGCGGCCGGCACGAGCTGTACGAGCGCAACTACGCGGGCAACCACGAGAACACCCGGGTGGAGCTCATGTTCGCCCAGCTCGCCTCGGGCCAGATCGACCAGTACACGGCCTTCGTGGACGAGTGCCTGAACGAGTACGACCTCGACGGGTGGACCGTGCCCGACCTGTCGTCGTTCGAGGAGCTGCGCCACGTCAGGAAGAGCACGCTCGGCGGCTGAGCCGCGACGCCGCGGGCGCACGGCCGGCGGCCCACGACTAGCGGGAGGAAACCATGGAGAGCAACCGGCTCCGGGAGGCGGCCCTGCCGGACATCGAGCGGCGGGTCGAGGAGATCTGGAGGGAGATCCTCCGCATGCCGGCGGCGCTGGAGAACGCCACGTTCTTCGAGCTGGAGGGCCAGTCGATCTCGGCCGTCCGGATCACCGCCCGGATCGAGGACGAGCTCGGCGTCCCGGTCGACCTCGGCGAGCTGTTCGAGGACCCCGACCTGCGGACCTTCGCCCGCAGCGTGGCCGCCCGCGCCGCCTCCCTGGCCGAGGCGCCGGAGGCCGCGGCGTCATGACCGTCTCCGAGACCGCCCACGCCCCGGCGGGCGAGCGGATCCCGCTGTCGGTGCAGCAGGAGTTCCTGTGCATGTGGGACAAGGGCGACGACATGGGCCCGTTCGGCCCGCGCTACCACATCGTCGACGGCTGGCGGATCAGCGGGGAGATCGACCTCGACACGCTGCGGGCCGCCCTGGACGACGTCGTCGCGCGGCACGAGGCGCTGCGCACCACCGTGGTGCGGGACGACCGCTACCAGCGGATCCTGCCGCCGAGCCCGGTCCCGCTCACCGTGCTCGACCTGCCCGGCGTCGACCCCTCGCTGCGCGACCTGCGCACCGAGGAGCTGCTCAACGACATCGCCGCCGGCACGATCAGCGTGCGCGAGCTGCCCCTGCTGCGGGCCGTCCTCGGGCGTTTCGACGAGCGCGACGCCGTCCTCGCGCTGATCGCCCACCACACCGCGGCCGACGCGTGGTCGATGCAGCTCATCATGCGCGACCTCGCCGCGTGCTACGGGGCGCGCCTGGCCGGCGCCGCGCCGGACCTGCCCGAGCCCGCGCAGTACCGCGAGTACGCCGCGTGGCAGCGGGAGCGGCTGTCGGCCGCGTCCACGGCGACGGCCCGCGGCTACTGGCGCGAGCGGCTGCGGGACGCCCGCGCGCTGGCCCTGCCCACGGACCGGCTGCGGTCGCAGGAGCCCGAGTTCTCGACCGCGTGGTACCGCTTCTCCTACGGGCCCGAGCTGCGCACCGCCCTCACCGGGGTCGCCGCGCGGACCCGCAGCTCGCCGTTCATGGTGCTGCTGGCCGCCTTCGCGGTGTTCGTCCACCGGACGATCGGGACGACCGACGTCGTGGTGCCGACGTTCACCCCGGGCCGGGACCAGGCGCAGTTCCAGGACGCCGTGGGCTCGTTCTTCAACTGCCTGCCGCTGCGCGTCGACCTGTCCGGCTGCGCGACGTTCGCCGACGTCGTGGCCCGCACCCGGTCGGCCTGCCTGTCGGCCTACTCCCGTGAGATCCCGCTGGCCCAGGTGCTCGGCGAGGCCCCCGAGCTCATGAGCCTGACCGCCGTGGACGGGCTCGCCTCGTGCGTGTTCCAGGTCATCCAGACCCCGCACATGATGGAGCGCGACCGGGTGGGCGACCTCGAGTTCTCCGCCGTACGGCGGCGGATGCTGGCGCAGACGGTCGGCTCGGACATCCCGGACGGCACCCTCCTGTGCCTGGAGCTCGACTCGACCGGCGACCTGATCGGCGAGCTCGGCTACAGCAGCAACCTGTACGACAAGAGCACGGCCATGCGCATCGTCGCCGGGCTGGGCGAGGTGCTGCGCGACGTGCTCGGCGCCCCCGCCGCCCCGCTGGGGACCTGAGAAACCCCCGGGGACCTGAAAAAAGGCGTCGCGGCGACGTCGAGGACGGGCCGGCCGCTCCGACCCCCTTGTGACAGGCGCCGCGGCGCCCCGACCCATGAGGAGCCACGCATGAAGTACCTGCTGAGCATGTACATGAACCCCACGATTTGGGAGTCCCTGTCGGAGGAGGAGCAGAGCGCCGTCTTCCAGGGCCACGACGAGTTCCAGAAGACGATCATCGCCTCGGGCGAGATGGTCGGCACCAAGGCGATCGGCGACCCCTCCCAGACCACGGTCGTGCGGGTGCGCGACGGCGCCGCGAAGGTCGCCGAGGGCCCGTACGTGCCGGGCGAGGAGTTCTTCTGCGGCTACTACGTCGTCGACTGCGCGACGCGGGAGCGCGCCGACGAGCTCGCCGCCCTCATCCCGGACGCCCGCCACACGGCCGTCGAGGTGCGGCCGATCGTGTTCGAGGCCGGCCCGGAGCTGTAGCCGCCCCCCGCGCTTGTCACCGTGCTCATGACTGTGGCCGAGGTCCGCGCCGGACCTCGGCCACAGTCACGAACGCGCCCGCCGGTCAGCCGGGCTTGCGCGCCGACACGATCACGTACCCGATGCGGTCGGGGCCGGGGGCGAAGAAGTCGCGCAGCGCGTCCTTGAGCCCGGTCACCATCTCGTCGCCGAACCGCTCGGCCAGCACGCCGCGGGCGGTCTCGGCCGACTCGACGAACTTCGGCCCCATGCCGAAGACCCGGGGGCCGCACTGGGTGTACTCCTCCACCGCGAAGCCGGCCGCCCCCAGGGCGGCGAACCACTCGGCCAGCGTCGGCAGCCGGTTGAGGTTGATGGCGGCCGCGAACGCCTCGGCCTCGTCGAGGCCCATCCGCTCCTCGGTCGTGTAGTCCGCGAACGTGATCCGGCCGCCCGGCCGCAGCACCCGAAACAGCTCCGCGAGCGTGGCGCCGAGGTCGGGGGCGCACTGCAGCGACTCCATCGCCAGCACCGCGTCGAAGTGGCCCTCGCCGTACGGCAGGGCGGAGAAGTCGGCCTGCTCGAACCGGACGCGCTCGGCGATGCCGCTCGCGTCGGCCTTCCGCTGCGCCTCGCCCGCCTCGACAGCGCTGACCGTGACGCCGGTGACGTCCGCGCCGGTCTCCCGGGCGATCAGGATCGCCGGCGCGCCGAGGCCGCACCCGGCGTCCAGCACCCGCTCCCCCGGGCGCAGGCCGAGCGCGTCCGCCACCTTGCGGGTGATGCGCTTGGACGCCTCGACCATCGGGGTGTCGTCGCCGTCGCCGTACCAGTACGCCAGGTGGATCTGGCCCTCGTTGAAGGTGTCCGAGATGGGGGCCGACTCGTCGTACATCTTGCCGATGTCGACGGGGTCCACCGTCGTTCTCGCCATCGCTTCCTCGCTCTCTCGCCGCTGTACGGGTGGTGTGGCCACGCGGCCTAGTGGTAGGTGACGACCGCGCGGAAGCGCACCTCGCCCTTGTCGACCTTGTCGATCACGTCCGCGATCTGCTCCTTGGGGAACACCTCGACGATCGGCGTCACCCGGCCGCTCGCCACCAGGTCGAGCGCCTCGGCCAGGTACGGCAGGCCGTCGTGGCTGGCGCCGACGATCCGCTGCCGCTGGGCGAAGAACTGGAGCGTCGGGTCGATGGCGAACGACCCGGCCGGGTCGATGGTGGCCAGGACCATGCGGCCGTTCACGCGCAGCCCGCGGAGGGCGTCTGAGGCCGCCGGGTACGACGTGCCGGTGACCAGGATCACGTCGGCGCCCCCGGCCTCGCGCAGCTCCTCGCCCCCGCCCACGACGATGTCCGCGCCGAGGTCGCGGGCCAGCTCGTGCTTGTCGGGCGAGCGCGTCACGGCGACCGTCTCGTAGCCGCACGCCTTGCTGTACTGCAGGGCCATGTGGCCGAGGCCGCCGACGCCCAGCACCGCGACCCGCTCGTACGGCCGGGGCTCGCCGGCCCGCAGCGCGCTCCAGGCGGTGTACCCGGCGCAGAGCACGGGCGCGGCCTGCTCGTACGTGACGTTGTCGGGGAGGAGGACCGTGCTGTCGGCCGCCACCGCGACGTACTCGGCGTGCCCGCCTGGCGCGGTCATGCCGGTCATGACGGGCGCGGCGCAGTTCATCCCGGTCTGCCCGGTGACGGGAAGGCCGAGCCGGCAGTAGTCGCACCGCCCGCAGCCCGCCTGCACCCAGGTGGCGCCGACGCGGTCGCCCACCTTCCTGGACGTGACGCCCTCCCCCACCTCGACGACCTCGCCGGCGGGCTCGTGCCCCACGACGACCGGGTCGAGCGGGGGGAAGGGGTAGACGCCGCTGGTCAGCCACACGTCGTTGTGGCAGACGCCCGACGCGTGCACTTTGATGAGCACCTGGCCCGGGCCGGGACGCGGCGTGGGAACCTCGCGGATCTCCCACCGGGCGCCGGCCTGGGCGACGACAGCAGCCTTCATGGACGACTCCTTGGTGATGCGCGGACGCGTCCGGCCCGCCACCGGGCCGGTGGCGGGACGGACGCTCGCTGCGGGTGGATCGAAGGGGGCGCCGGGGGCCTCGTCGCCCCCGGAGCGGCTCAGGCGGGGGCGCCCGCGCCGGCCGGGACCTTCGCGGTCAGGTACACCGGCAGGGTCCTCCTGCCGTTCATGATGAACGTGACCTGCGGCTCGACCTCCTCGGGCGAGACGGCGAGCGTCAGGTCGGGGAAGCGCTCGAACAGCGCCGACAGCGCGATCTCGGCCTCCAGCAGCGCCAGCGGCGAGCCGATGCAGCGGTAGACGCCGTGCCCGAACGACAGGTGGTCCTTGTCGTCCCGGGTGAGGTCGAACTCGGCGGCCGTCCCGCCGTGCACCTCGGGGTCGCGGCCGACGCCGGCGAAGTGGACGAGGATCGGCTCGCCCTTGGGGATCGTCACACCGCAGACCTCGATGTCCTCGGTGGCGAACCTGAAGGGCAGGTGGGCGACGGGGGCCTGCACCCGCAGCGTCTCCTCGATCACGTCGCGCCAGGTCGCCCGTCCGCTCCGGACCAGTTCGAGCTGGCCGGGGTGGGTGAGCAGCGCCCAGACGGCGTTCGTGATGAGGTTCATGACCGGCTCGGTGCCGGTGGCCAGCAGCAGGTGCAGCGTGCCGACCATCTCGGTGTCGGTCAGTCGCGAGTCCTCGTCGCGCGCCGCGATGAGGTCCGTGGTCAGGTCGTCCCCCGGCTCGCGGCGCTTCGACTCGACGAACTCGTGCATCTCCCGGTGCCACTGCTCGACGTTGGCCGCGGCCTCCTCCGGGCTGATGGTGGTGTCGACGTTGACCTCACCGCCGCGCAGCATGTCGGCGCGCGACTCCGCCGGCACCCCGAACAGGTCGCAGATCACCTGCGCGGGGAACGGGTGGGCGAAGCGGGCCTTCAGGTCCACCGCCTCCCCCGGCTCGGCCGACGCGAGGTCGTCGAGCAGGTCGGAGACGATCTGCCGGACGCTGTCGCGCATGGCCTCCACCCGGCGGGGAGTGAAGGCGCCCGCGGTCAGCCTGCGCAGGCGGGTGTGGTCCTTGCCGTGCATCGTGGTGAGGTTCTCCATCAGCACCCACCCGATGAGCGGGAAGTCCTCACCGATCTCCCCGTTCACGTACGCCAGCCAGTGCCGGCGCGGGTCCTTCGAGACGGTCGGGTCGCTGAGCACCTGCTTGGCGGCCTCGTGGCCGGTGACCGACCAGCCGGGGACGCCCCCCGGCAGGACGATCCGGCCCACGGGGCCCTGCTCGCGGATGCGGGCGGCCTCCCCGTGGATGTCGTTGCCGGCGGGGTCGATGGTGACGGGGCAGCGGCTTTCCATGGAACCTCCAGACGATCGTGAGGCCGGTCGGCTGGCGGGACCGCCGCCGGACGCCGACGGACAGCCGTACGCCGGCACCGACCACTGCGTTCAGCCGGGCGACGCGGCGGGGAACGGGACGGTCAGATGTAGACGGTGTTGGGCTCCAGGCCGCAGACGACCCGCCCGTACAGCTCGAGGTTGGTGTTGGGGTGCAGGATCGCGTGCAGGTTGATCGTCTGGATGTCCCGCTCGATGCGCTGGATGGGCACCGAGGTGTAGATCGACGAGCCGCCGCTCGCGGTGTTGAGGATGTCCACGGCCTCCTTGGCGCGCTGGCACACCGCGCCCAGGTCGAGGCGGATGCGGGCGCGCTCCTCCAGCGTCCACGGCTCGCCGGTCGGGCCCTTGGTGTCGACCAGGTCGGCCGCGCGGTACGCGTGGAACTGCGCCTCGTCGATCTTGATGGTCGCCTCCGCCACCTGCAGGTGGGTGATCGGGGCCTCGCTCTGGTTCTCGTAGTTGGTGTAGGTGATCTTCCGGCCGGGCAGGCGCTCGAAGAACGCCTCCTTCGCGGCCTTCGCCAGGCCGAGCGCGGGGGCGCTGACCGTCGCGCAGGCCGTCGGCATGAACGGCGCCCGGTAGATCGGGGAGTCCGCGTTGGCGACCGAACGGTGCTGGCCCATGAGGACCGGGACCATCGGCAGGACCCGCGCCTCGGGCACGAAGACGTCCTTGGCCACGGTCGTGACGCTGCCGGTGCCGCGCAGGCCCGCGGTGTGCCAGTCGTCGACGACCGTCAGGTCGGACAGCGGCACGGCGATCATGACGGGCTCGAAGCCGCCGTCGGGGGTGGGCCGGACGGCCGCGTTCGTGTTCCACTGGCTCTGCTGGGAGCCGCTGTTGAACTTCCACGCGCCGTTGACCACCACGCCGCCGTCGGTCGGGACGGCCAGCGCGCTCGGGCTGAGGATGCCGCTCACGCGGACGTCGGGGTCGGCGAAGATCTCGTCCTGGACCTCGTCGGGGAACAGGCCGACCATCCAGGCGCTGATGGCCCAGACGGCGGCGGTCCAGGAGGCCGAGCCGTCGCCGCGGGCGAGCTCGGAGACGACCTCGACGACCGTGCGCATGTCGGACTCGTAGCCGCCGTACCGGGTGGGGACGCGCATCTTGAGGATGCCGGCGTCCGTCAGGGCCTCGACCGTCTCGTCGGCGAGGCGCCTGTTCTCCTCCCCCCAGGCGGCGTTCCGCTGCAACAGGGGCACCAGCTCAGACGCGCGGCGGACGAGTTCCTCCCGCGGGGGGGCTTGGGTGGTTTCCATCAGTTCCTCCTCTGGACTGCGGCAGGAGCCGGAGCACGCCCGGCGTGCGCGTCGTGACGGGGGATCGGGCGCCGGCGTCGCGGCAGGTCCTCGTCCGGCCCGGCCGTCCGCCGATCCGCACCACCCGACCTTCACACCCGCGCCGACGGCGGCGCATCTCTCGGATTGCGCTGTCGCGAAATGCCGGATCCGTCGTATTCGAATCGCGCACGTTGGAAGAAGCCGCAGGTCGGACCCGGTTGATACGGTCGGTGACCCAGAGTGACCACAGGCGGAACCCCAACGGCGGCGACCACGACGGCCGGGCGCGCCGCCGGGGTGTCGATGTCGAGATCCCGGAGCCCGCTCCGACCTCTTCATGAGAGGCGCCCCGGAGGGCGCCGCTGGCGTCCGAGAGCCGGAAAGGATCTCCCATGCACGACACGACCTCTGCCGTGGCCGGCCCGCGCGCCGGGCGGCGGGAGTGGATCGGGCTGGCCGTGCTGGCCCTGCCCACGCTCCTGGTCTCCATCGACGTCTACGTGATGCTGCTCGCCCTGCCGTACCTCAGCACGGACCTCGGCGCGGGCGGCACCCAGCAGCTGTGGATCATCGACATCTACGGCTTCATGCTGTCCGGGTTCCTGGTGACCATGGGCACCCTCGGCGACCGCATCGGCCGCCGGAGGCTGCTGCTGATCGGCGCGTCCGCGTTCGCCGTCGCGTCCGTGGTGTCGGCCTACTCGCGCAGCCCCGAGATGCTGATCGCCGCCCGCGGCGTGCTCGGCGTGGCCGGGGCCACGCTCGCGCCGTCGACGCTGTCGCTGATCACCACGCTGTTCCGGGACGCCCGTCAGCGCGGCACGGCCATCGGCATCTGGGCCATGTGCTTCTCCGCCGGCGCCATCATCGGCCCGCTCGTCGGCGGCGCCATGCTGGAGCACTTCTGGTGGGGCTCGGTCTTCCTGCTCGGCGTGCCCGCCATGGTGCTGCTGCTCGTGCTCGGTCCCGTCCTGCTGCCCGAGTACCGCGACGCGGGCGCGGGCCGGCTCGACCTGGCCAGCGTCGCGCTGTCCATGGCCGCGATCCTGCCGATCATCTACGGGCTCAAGGAACTGGCCAAGAGCGGCTGGAGCGCCGGCGCGCTGTCCGCGATCGTGGCCGGCCTCGCGCTCGGCGTGGTGTTCGTCCGGCGCCAGCGGGCGCTGGCCAGCCCGCTGCTCGACGTACGGCTGTTCGCCCACCGGTCGTTCAGCGCGGCGCTGGTGAGCATCCTGTTCGGCACGCTGCTCATGGGCGCGATCATGATGTTCATCACCCAGCACTTCGAGCTGGTGCAGGGGCTGTCGCCGCTCCAGGCGGGCGTGTGGATGCTGCCCGCCGTGGCCGCCAACACGGTGAGCTTCATGGTCTCCCCGATGCTGGCCCGCCGGTTCCGCCCGGCGTACTGCATCGGCGGCGGCCTGGTGATCTCGGTGGCCGGGCTGGTCGTCATCACCCAGGTGCAGACCGCCTCGGCGCCCGGCCTCCTGGCCTCCGGCTTCGCGCTCATCTTCCTCGGCGCCGGTCCGCTCGTCACGCTCGGCACCGGCCTGGTCATCGGCTCGGCCCCGCAGGAGAAGGCCGGGTCGGCCGCGGCCATCAACGAGACGAGCGGCCAGTTCGGCTTCGCGCTCGGCATCGCCGCGCTCGGCAGCATCGGCGCGGCCGTCTACCGGGCGGCCATCACGGTCCCGGACGGCGTGCCGGCCGCGGCGGCGCGGGCGGCGCGCGAGAGCATCACCGGCGCCGCGAGCGCGGCGGCCGGGCTGCCCGCCCAGGCCGGCGAGGCGCTGCTGGCTCCCGCCCGCGACGCCTACACCAGCGGGCTGAACGTCGTGGCCGCGGTCAGCGCCGTCCTGCTGGCCGCCGTGGCCGTCCTCGCCGCCACCCTGCTGCGGCACGTGCCGCCGACCGGCCCGGCCGAGCAGGGCGAGCAGCCGGCCACGGACGAGCCGGCCCTCCAGACCGCGGGCTGATCCCCCGCCCATACCGGACCACCGGCCTCGCCTCCCATCCGGCCCCCCGGGAGGCGGGGCCGGTCGCGTTGCGCGGGGCGTCCCCCTCTCCCGCCGGGTGAGGGGCCGCGCTCCGCGCCGCGCGAGCTCGGGCAAGGAGGCAATCGGCGAGATGCGGCGCCGGGAGGCGGCGTGCCACGGTCAGGTGACGTCTTCCACGGAGGTGAGGACCATGACCGAGATGACCGCCGTCCGCCCCGCGCCGGGCCCGGGGACGCCGGTCCCGGCCCCCGGGCCGGTCACCGTCACACCGGACGACCCGCGCTACGGGGACCTGGTCTGCGGATACAACCACCGCTTCACGCCCGCCCCCGACTACGTCCGCCGGGCGGCCACCACCGAGCAGGTCGCGGCGGCCGTGGAGGAGGCCGTGGCCGCCGGGAGGCGGATCGTGGTCCGCAGCGGCGGCCACTGCTTCGAGGACTTCACCGCCTCGCCCGACGTCCAGGTCCTGCTCGACCTGTCCCCCATGTCGGCCGTCTACCACGACGAGGAGCGGCGGGCGTTCGCGGTCGAGGGCGGCGCCACCCTGGGCCACGTCTACCGGGTGCTGCACGACGGGTGGGGGGTGACGATCCCCGCCGGCACCTGCTTCGAGGTTGGGGTCGGCGGCCACATCACGGGCGGCGGCTACGGCCACCTGTCCCGCCGGGACGGCCTCGTGGTCGACCACCTGTACGCGGTCGAGGTCGTGGTCGTCGGCGAGGACGGCCGGGCCCGGGTGGTGGTGGCCACCCGGGAGCCGGACGACCCGCACCGCGACCTGTGGTGGGCCCACACGGGCGGCGGGGGCGGCAACTTCGGCGTGGTCACCCGCTTCTGGCTGCGCAGCCCGGGGGTGGAGTCGGCCGACCCGGCCCGCCTGCTGCCGGCGGCGCCCGCCCGCATGCGCCGGCGCGACCTGGCGTGGCCGTGGGCGGGGATGACCGAGGAGGCGTTCACGACGCTGCTGCGCAACTACTGCGCCTGGTTCGAGGCCAACAGCGAGCCGGACTCCCCGTACCGGCACCTGTGGAGCAACCTCATCGTCACCCACCGGTCCGCGGGCGCGTTCGGGCTGACCTCGGTGATCGACGCGGACGTGCCGGATGCGGAGCGGCTGCTGGCGGCCCAGGTCGAGGCCCTGACGGACGGCGTCGGGGTGGACCCGGTCGCGGACGCCGAGCAGGTGGTGCCGTGGATGGAGACCTGGATGCCGTCGTACAGCTGGCCGAGCGACCCGAACGGCCGTTACAAGCACAAGGCCGCCTACCTGCGCCGCCGCTACACCGACAGGCAGATGGCGGCCGTCTACCGGCACCTGGGCGGCGAGGGCTACGACAACCCCGCGGCGTGCCTCGTGCTCACCGGCTTCGGCGGCCGGGTGAACGCCGTCGCCCCCGGCGCGACCGCGATCCCCCAGCGCGACTCGATCCTCAAGGCCTCCTACAGCGCCGGGATGTGGGTGTCGGAGGAGGAGGACCCGGCGCACATCGGGTGGGTCCGCGAGTACTACCGCGACGTCTACGCCGAGACCGGCGGCGTGCCGGTGCCCGGCGAGGTCGACGACGGCTCGTACATCAGCTACCCGGACGTCGACCTGGCCGACCCCGCGTGGAACACCTCCGGCGTCCCCTGGCACGAGCTGTACTACAAGGGCAACTACCCCCGCCTCCAGGCCGTGAAGGACCGGTACGACCCGCGCAACGTCTTCCATCACGCGCTGTCGATCGAGCCGTCGTCTTGACCGGTTGAAAGGTGCATTGATCCGCAATTCAGGAGATGCGGTTCACAGCGGCGGCAGGGACGATTCAAAAGTCAGGATCGGCGAACGGAAACGCGACCCGACCGCCTTTCCCCGGATTCCCCGCAGGCGAACTCCTTTCGCGTGCGCGCCAACACTCCTGGAGGCAGAGATGCCCGTGAACTCGCCGACCACCGTGGCGGTCGAGGCGACCGCGGCGGCGGCCGTCCCCCAGCGCGTCATCGCGGCGTGGGCCGACAACGACGCCGCCGGCTTCGCCTCGGTCTTCACCGAGCACGCCACCATGATCCTTCCCGGTGACGTCTTCGTGACCGGGCGCGACCGGATCCGGGCCTACATGGAGGCCGCCTATGCCGGGCCGTACGCCGGCAGCCGCGTGACGGGGACGCCCCTGGCCATCCGCCGCCTGTCCGACGACCTCGTCCTCATGATCACCCGTGGCGGCGTCATCGAGGCCGGCGAGACCGAGCTCGCCCCCGGCAAGGCCGTCCGCGCCTCGTGGCTGCTCGCCCGCGTGGACGGCGAGTGGCTGGTGACGGCCTACCAGAACACGCCCATCAGCGCTTCCTGACCGGACCGCGACACGGATTGAGGAGGTGACCGCGATGGGTGCCAGAGCCGGCGACCGCGTCGTGGTGCTCGGCGGGAGCATGGGGGGCCTGCTGGCCGCCCGGGTGCTCTCCGAGAGCTTCGCCGAGGTTCTCCTGGTGGACCGCGACGCGCTGCTGGGGGTCTCCGGCCCCCGCCGCGGCGTCCCGCACGGCCGCCACGCCCACGGACTGGTGGCACGCGGCCACGAGATCCTCGAAAGCCAGTTCCCCGGGCTCACCGCCGAGCTCGAGGCCGCCGGCGTACGGCCCGGGGACTTCAACGGGGACATCCGCTGGTACTTCAACGGCCAGAGGGTCAAGCCGGCCCACTCGGGGCTGCTGTCGGTGCCGGCGACGCGGCCGGTGCTGGAGCACCACCTGCGCGAGCGGGTGCGGGCCATCCCGAACGTCCGTTTCCTGGAGCGGCACGACATCCTGGGCCTGGCGACGACGCCGGGCGGCGGGCGTGTCGTGGGCGCCCGGGTGCAGCCGCAGGGCGGCGGCGGGGACCCGCTGGTCCTGGACGCCGACCTGGTCGTCGACACGACAGGGCGCGGCTCCCGCACCCCCGTCTGGCTGGAGGAGCTCGGCTACGGGCGTCCCGAGGAGGACCGGGTCAAGATCGACCTCGCGTACACCACCCGCCACTACCGGGTCGACGTCGACCCCTTCGGCAGCGACCTCGCGATGATCCCGGCCGCCACGCCCGCCCACCCGCGCGGCGCCTTCTACTACCGCCTCCCCGGGAACGACGGCCTGCTGGAGCTGTCGCTCACGGGCATCCTCGGCGACCACCCGCCGACCGACCCCGACGGCTTCCTGGAGTTCGTCCGGTCGCTGCCGATCCCGGACATCTACCTGTCGGTGCGCGACGCCGAGCCGGTCGACGACCCGGTGATGTTCAAGTACCCGGTCAGCGTGTGGCGGCACTACGAGCGGCTGGCCAGCTTCCCGGAGCGGCTGCTGGTCATGGGCGACGCGGTGTGCAGCTTCAACCCGATCTACGCCCAGGGCATGACGGTCGCCGCGCTGGAGTCGCTGGTGCTGCGCCGCCATCTGAGCGAGGGGTCCCTGCCCGACCCGCGCGCCTTCTTCCGCGACATCGCCCGCGAGATCGCCTCGCCCTGGGAGCTGTCGGCCGGCGCCGACCTCGGCTACGCCGGCGTCGAGGGCCGCAGGACGCCGAAGGTCCGGCTGATCAACGCCTACGTCTCCCGGCTGCAGCGGGCCGCCGTCCATGACAGCGCGCTCGGCAACGCGTTCATCCGGGTGGCCGGCCTCATCGACCCGCCGCAGGCGCTGCTGCGCCCCGGCACCGTGCTCCGCGTGCTGCGGCACGGAGGCCGGGCCCCCGAGCCCGCCGCCGCGCCGGAGCCCTCGGCCCAGCCCGTCGCCCAGCCCGTCGCCCAGCCGGTCGCCCGGCCCGACGTCCCGTCCGTGCAGGACGGCGCGCGGTCCGCGTCCCCGGCATCCCCGGCATCCCCGGCGTCCCCGGCGTCCCCGGCGTCCCCGGCGTCCCCGGCGTCCACGGCGTCCACGGCGTCAACAGCGGGCCGGGGGGCCTGAACCCTCGCCCGTGCCCTCGCCATCCCGGCGCACCGGCCACCGCCGGTGCGCCGCGGCCGTGCCCCAGCCTCCCCGAACCAGCCCCCAGCCTCCCCGAACCCCAGCCCCCGGCTCAGCCCTCAGTCCCCAGCCCCGCTCCGGGCGTGCCCGCGGCCGGCCGGGCCCCGGGCCCGCAGCCGCTCGCAGCCGTACCCCCGCCGGCGTGGCTGCGAACCGTCACCCCCGGCCGGTCACGGCCGGCCCCACCGCCGGCGGACGTGACCGAAAGGCAGTCAGATGCGTCCCTTCCGAATCGACATCCCCGAGGCGGACCTCGACGACCTCCGGCGCCGGATCGCCGCCACCCGCTGGCCCAGCGAGGTGCCCGGCGTGGGCTGGGACCGCGGCGTGCCCGTGGAGTACCTCAAGGAGCTGGCCGAGTACTGGCGCACCGAGTTCGACTGGCGGGCCGCCGAGGCCCGGCTGAACCGGTACCCGCAGTTCATCACCGAGATCGACGGGGTCGACGTGCACTTCCTGCACGTCCGTTCGCCTGAGCCGGACGCGGTGCCGCTGATCGTGACGCACGGCTGGCCCGGCTCGGTCGCCGAGTTCCTCGACGTCATCGGCCCGCTGACCGACCCGGCCGCGCACGGCGGCGACCCCCGCGACGCGTTCCACCTGGTCATCCCGTCGATCCCCGGGTACGGCTTCTCCGGCCCCACCGGCCAGACGGGCTGGGACGTCCGCCACGTCGCCCGGGCCTGGGCCGAGCTGATGCGCCGTCTCGGGTACGACCGCTACGCCGTGCAGGGCGGCGACTGGGGCATGGCCATCTCGCTGGAGCTCGGCCTCGCCGACCCCGAGCACGTGGCCGGCGTGCACGTCAACATGTTCGTCACGTTCCCCCCGGACGACCCGTCGGCGTTCGCCGAGCTGGACGACACCGACAACGCCAGGCTCGGGTTCGCGCTGCGCTTCCAGCAGGACGGCATGGGCTGGCAGCGCATCCAGTCGACCCGCCCGCAGACCCTGTCGTACGGGCTCACCGACTCGCCCGTGGGGCAGCTCGCCTGGATCGTCGAGAAGTTCAAGGAGTGGACCGACTCGGACAAGGCGCCCGAGGACGCGGTCGACCGTGACCACCTGCTGACCAACGTCACCATCTACTGGCTCACCGCGACCGCGGGCTCCAGCGCCCAGCTCTACTACGAGTCGGCCCGCGGCGACGAGGCGTTCGTCACGACGTGGGGCGGGCCGTGGCCGCTCCGCGCGCCCGTCGGCGTGGCCGTCTTCCCCCACGACGCCGCGCTGCCGATCCGGCGGTGGGCCGACCGGCTGCTGCCGACGCTCGCCCACTGGACCGAGTTCGACCGCGGGGGCCACTTCGCCGCGATGGAGCAGCCGGAGCTGCTCGTCGAGGACGTGCGGGCGTTCGTCCGCCCGCTGCGCTGACTCCCGGCGGAACCACGCCGGGTTCGTTCACAAGGGAGAACACGTGGACACCATAGGAACAGGACCGGCCCCCGACCCCGCGCCACGGCGGCGCGGGCGGCGGCGGAGGATCGCCCTGGCCGCGCTCGTCGCGCTCGCGGTCCTGCCC
>NZ_KI866522.1:1141941-1156733 GCF_000511135.2 Microbispora sp. ATCC PTA-5024
GAGCGCCGCGGCCTCGCTGCCGGCCACGGACGCCCCGCCGGAGTGGGGCTCGACCGCCGGCGTCTGGGCCGGGCACAACTACGACCTCGCCAACACCCGCGCGACCAAGCGGACCTCCATCACGTCCAAGAACGTCGCCGGGCTCAAGGTGAAGTGGCGCTTCGCGCTCGACAGCAACGAGTTCTTCGGCACGTTCTCGTCCAACCCCATCGTCGTGGGCGGGACGGTCTACCTGATCGACCTCAACAGCAAGGTGTCCGCGCTCGACCAGTCCACCGGCCGGGTCAAGTGGCAACGCTCGTTCGACAGCCCGAACGTCGGCCCCAACGGCGTGGCCTACGGCTGGGGGCTGCTGTTCGGCACCACCCACACCGGCGTCTTCGCGCTCGACCCGCGCACCGGCGCGACGGTGTGGTCGCGCGAGCTGGTCAAGGAGGGTGACGGGGGCGTCGACATCGCGCCGCAGCTGTACGACCGCACCGTGGTCGTCAGCACCGTGCCCTCCACCCTCACGACGTACGCCCCCGGCTCGATGGGCACGGTCTGGGCCTTCGACGCCGCCACCGGCACGCCTAAGTGGTCGTTCAACACGATCAAGGACGGCTACCTGTGGGGCCACCCCGAGATCAACAGCGGCGGCGGCCTGTGGTTCCCGCCGGGCGTCGACGACCGGGGCCGGGTGTTCGTCGCGGTCGGCGACCCCGCGCCGTTCCCGGGCACGCCGGAGTACCCGAACGGGGCGAGCCGCCCCGGGCCGAACCTCTACACCAACTCGCTCGTCGCCCTCGACGGCAGGACGGGCAGGGTGCTGTGGTACCAGCAGGTCGCCCCGCACGACCTGCGCGACTACGACCTGCACATCTCGCCGATCATCACGTACGCCACGCTCAACGGCGTGCGGACGGAGGTCGTGGTGGTCGCCGGCAAGATGGGCTCGGTCCACGCCTACCGGGCCGACGACGGCAAGCCGCTGTGGTCGCTGCCGGTCGGCAGGCACCAGAACGACACCGGGCCGCTGCCTGACCAGCCCGTGCAGGTCTACCCCGGCATCTTCGGCGGCGTCCAGACGCCGATGTCGGTCTCGGACGGCCGGCTGTTCGTGCCGTGGGTGGACGCCTCGTCCCCCATGAGCTCGACCAGCTACGACTTCCCCGACCTCGCCTCGGGCACGGGCGGCATCCTCGCCGTGGACGTGGCCACCGGCAAGGTGCTGTGGAAGCGCGACCTGCCGTCGGAGAACTTCGGCGCCGCGACCGTCGCCAACGACGTCGTGTTCACCAGCACCTACGACGGCACGATCTACGGCATGGACGTGCGGACCGGCAAGACGCTGTGGAGCACCAAGACCAAGGCGGGGATCAACTCGTTCCCCGCCGTGGTGGGCGACACGCTCTACATCGGGGCGGCCTCGCCGATCTTCTTCGACCAGCCGGTGCCCGAGTTCCTCGCGTACTCGCTGTCCTGACCCCGTCTCCTCCCGGCGCGTGGCGGGCCTCCCATCGTGGAGGCCCGCCACGCCCGCGTCTGCCCGCGCCCGCGAGCACGCCGCGCGGGCGGGAGAGCACGCTGG
This sequence comes from Microbispora sp. ATCC PTA-5024, assembly GCF_000511135.2. Classification (NCBI taxonomy): domain Bacteria; kingdom Bacillati; phylum Actinomycetota; class Actinomycetes; order Streptosporangiales; family Streptosporangiaceae; genus Microbispora; species Microbispora sp. ATCC PTA-5024. The sequence continues at coordinate 1,143,512 of NZ_KI866522.1, forward strand.
GAGAAGGCGTCCCGATCATCGTGATGCACGCTTGGTGGGTGGCGGTCCGCCAACGGCGCCGGACCCCTTCCCATCGGGCGGAACGCCCCGGACGACCGGCTCCCCGGCTGGAGGTCTTCTCATGCGGACAGGTGTCTGGCTCGTCGGGGCGCGCGGCTCGGTCGCGGTGACCACGGTCGTGGGCGCGGCGGCGCTCGCCCGCGGCCTGCGGCCGCCGGTGGGCTGCGTGACGGACTCGCCGCAGTTCTCCTCGGTGCCCCTGCCGGCGTACGGGGACCTCGTCTTCGGCGGCCACGACGTCGCCGGAGTCCCGCTGCGGGAGCGCGCCGAGCGCCTGGCGCTGGACGGGGTGGTCCCGGCGGGCCTGCCCGCGGCCGTCGCCGCCGACCTCGACGCCGCCGAGGCGCGCGTGCGGCCCGGCGTCGACGGCGCGGACCGGCGTTCCCAGGCGGAGCAGGTCGCCGACCTCGCCGCGGACCTGGCGGCGTTCCGCGAGCGCGAGGGCCTCGGCGCCGTGGTGGTGGTGAACGTCTCCTCCACCGAGCCCCCCGCCGAGCCACACCCCGCGACCGCCGACCTCGCGCTGCTCGACGAGGCGCTCGCCGCCGGGGTGGACGCGCTGCCGGTGAGCTCGCGCTACGCCTACGCCGCCCTGTCGGCCGGATGCGCGTACGTCGACTTCACCCCGTCGAGGGGCGCCCGGCTCGTCGCGCTCGACCAGCTCGCCCGGCGGCGCGGCGTGCCGTACGGCGGCAGCGACGGCAAGACCGGCGAGACGCTGCTGAAGACCGTGCTCGCGCCGATGTTCGCCGCCCGGGCGCTGCGGGTGACGTCCTGGTCGGGCACGAACCTCCTCGGCGCCGGCGACGGCGCCACGCTCGCCGACCCGGCCGCCGCGGCCAGCAAGATCGACTCCAAGGAACGGGTGCTCCAGGCGCTCCTCGGCCATCCCGTGAGCGGGGGCGTGCACATCCACAACGTCCCGGAGATGGGCGAGTGGAAGACCGCCTGGGACCACGTCACGTTCCAGGGGTTCCTCGGCACCCCGATGCGCATGCAGTTCACCTGGGAGGGGTGCGACTCCGCGCTGGCCGCCCCGCTCGTGCTCGACCTGGCCCGGCTGACGGCCCGGGCGCTGGCGGCGGGACGGCGCGGCTGCCTCCCCGAGCTGGCGTTCTTCTTCAAGGACCCGGCCGGCACGCAGGTCCACGGACTGGACGAGCAGCACCGGATGCTGGTCGCCTGGGCCGCCGGGCTGGCGTCCGGTCGTGCGCCCGCGTGACCTGCCGAACCTCCCGCCGCTCCTGACCGGACGGCCGTCCGTGAGGGGCCGCCGGCCCGTCTGACACCGACCCCACCCGCAGGAGGATCACCATGTCGTGGCTGGACAGCACCACCTCCGCCAAGCTCGGCCGCGTGTCGGTCGTCGCGGACGGACTGTCGTTCCCCAGCGCCCTCGCGTTCGACGACGACGGCGGGGCGTACGTCGCCGAGACCGGCCTGCCGTTCGGCGGCGCCGCGCCGGGCGGCCGGGTCCTGCGCGTCGAGCCGGACGGCGGCACGACCGTGCTCGCCGAGGGGCTGGGCTCCCCGGTGACCGGCTTGGTCTTCCACGACGGCTCGCTGTGGGTGTCGCAGGGCAGCGATCCAGGACGGGTGTCGCGCCTGGAGCTCGACGGCCGCCTCACCCACGTCCTCGACGACCTGCCGGGCGGCGGCAACTACCACACCAACGAGGTCGCGTTCGGCCCGGACGGCAAGATGTACTGGGGTCAGGGGGCGATGACCAACACCGGCCTGGTCGGCCTCGACGCCCTGGTGATGGGCTGGCTGAAGAAGCTGCCGCACAGCGTGGACGTCCCGGGCTACGACGTCGAGCTGACGGGCGTGGCGGTCGAGACCCGCGACCCGTTCGGCGACGACCCCTCGGCCACGCTGGTCACCGGACCGTACACGCAGTTCGGGGAGCGGCTGCCCGCCGGGACGCGCCTGCCGGGCCGCACGCCGGCCACCTCCGCCGTCCTGCGCGCCAACCCGGACGGCACGGACGTCGAGCTGGTGGCCTGGGGGGTGCGCAACGCGTTCGGGCTGAAGTTCCTGCCGGACGGGCGTCTGCTCGCCCTCGACCAGGGCGCCGACGACCGCGGCAGCCGCCCGGTGGCGAACGTGCCGGACTACCTGTGGGAGATCCGGCCCGGCGCGTGGTACGGCTGGCCCGACTTCATGGGCGGCGTGCCCGTCACCGACCCCCGGTTCGCGCCGGAGACCGGCCCGGCGCCGGGCTTCATCCTGGCCAACCACGCGGAGCTTCCCAAGCCGGAGCGCCCACTGGCCGAGTTCCACAGCCACACGGCCGCCACGAAGTTCGACGTGGCGCCCGGCGGCGGCTTCCTGGCGGTCGCGCTGTTCGGCGACGAGACGCCGATGACGGCGGCGCCGGGCCACCCGGAGGTGGGCCGGGCGCTGACCCTCGTGCGGACCTCGGACTGGCGGCAGCACGTGCTGCTCAGCTCGGAGCTCAGCCGGCCCATCGACGTCCGGTTCCACCCCGCCGACGGCTCTCTCTGGGTGGTCGACTTCGGCTCGTTCGAGATGCGGGGCGAGCCCGGCGGCGTCACCGTGGCGGCCGCCGGTGGCTCGGGAGCCGTCCTGCGCGTGGAGGAGCCGCTCGCCTTCCCCCAGACCCAGGATCTCCCCCGCGACCAGCGCTAACTGCGCAAGCAGGGAGGTGCCCGGCACCACGGGCGGGTGTGACGCTGGCCGCGTGGGCGGCTGTGCGACCGCCGGGCCGCGACGACAGCCGGAGGGGACCCCGAGGCCCGGCCAGAAGCGAGAAAGGAACCCGCCGTGACACAAGATGTGGAGACCGCCGGAGTCCAGGCCACCTGGACCCAAGAGCCGCCCCAGCGGACCCGGGGCCGGGCCGCCGCGCCCCGCGAGCGGGTCCCGTGGTGGCGCGGCGCGTGGGCCGTCGCCTTCGCGGTGCTCGTCGTGTTCAACCTGATCTGGGCGCTGCCGACGTATCTCACGTTCGACCCGGCCCTGTCCCGGATCCCGTTGAGCCCGAACTTCCCCGGGCACCTGCACTACCCGACCGTGGTGATCCACGCCATCACCGGCAACGTGACGATGGTGACGGGCTTCCTGCAGCTCCTGCCGTGGCTGCGCCGCAGGAGCGTCCGGTTCCACCGGGTGAGCGGGTGGCTGTACGTCTTCGCCGGCGCCCTGCCGGCCGCCCTGCTGGGCCTCGCCCTGCTGCCCTTCTCCCAGGCCCCCACGGGCCGCGTCGGGCTGTTCGGGATGGCCGTGGCCTGGATCGTCACGACCGTGCAGGGCTACCGGATGCAGCGCGCCCACAGGTACGCCGAGCACCGCCGCTGGATGTACTACAGCTTCGCGCTCGCCCTCGGCACCTCCTGGGGCCGGGTCGTCGTGATCTTCATGGGGATCACGGGCGTCCAGTTCGACATGATGCTGTTCCTGGAGGCCATCTCCTGGGGCTGGGTCCTCAACGTCCTGGTCGCCAAGTGGCTGGTGGAGCGCCGGCGCCGCCGCCCCGCCAGGGCGGCCGCCTGACCGCCTCCGCGTCCCGGGAGGGAAGGGGCGTCCGTCCACACCGGCGGGCGCCCCTTCCGCCGTCCCGGGCCTCTTCCCGCGAACCGGTGGACCGGCCGGGTATGACTGAGTACTCTCCCAAGTATGACCAGGAAGATTACGATCTCTTTGCCCGACGAGCTGGCCGACGAGGCGCAGGCGTCGGGCAACGCCTCGGCGTACATCGCCGCGGCGCTCCGGGAGCGCCGCCGCATCCAGGACGACCTGGCCATCATGGCCGATTTATGGGGTCCCGGCTGGCAGGACGGCATCGGTGACGACGACCGCGCCCGGGCGGCCCGCCTCGTCGGCGGCGACGCCACGGCGGACGCCGCGTGAGCGACCCTGTCCCACCGGCGGGCGTCCTGTCCGGCCACGTGCTGGACCTCGACGCCGTCGTCCACCTCATCGAGGGAAAGAGCATGTACGGCCGGGCCGTGGTGCTGCAGTCCTCCGCCCACGGCGTCACCCTCCTCGTCCCCGCGCTGGCGGTCCAGGTCCTGTCCCTGGGCCCGATCCAGCCCCGTCTCGAACGCTTCCTCCGCATGTCGATGGTGGTGACCGGCGCCCTGTCCCCCGACGACGCCGTGGCCGGCGGCCCGTACGCCCAGGCGATCATGGCGAGCCTTCGCCGGCACCGGCCGGCCGCCGCCGCCGACGCCCAGCTGCCCGAGGTCCTCGTCGCCGCGCACGCGGCCGTCCACGCCGTACGGCGGGGCTGGCGGATCGTCACCACCACGCCGTACCTGTACGAGGGGCTCGACGTGCGGCTGGAGATCCTGCCCTGAGGCCCGCGCGCCGGGGTCCACGCGACGCACTTCAGGCGGCGCACTCAGGCGGCGCACTCAGGCGGCCACGGCGCGGCTCCAGGCGGGGAAGCCCGCGTGGGCCTGGACGAAGTTGCCGATGATGCGCATGCCGCCCTCGGTGCAGATGCTCTCGGGGTGGAACTGCACCGACTCGATCGGCAGCCACCGGTGCCGCAGCCCCATCACGTACCCGTCGTCGAGCGACCGGGCGCTCACCTCCAGGCAGGACGGCACGCTGTCCTCCTCGACCACGAGCGAGTGGTACCGGGTGGCCGGGAAGGGGTCGGGCATCCCGGCGAACAGGCCGCGCCCGTCGTGCCGGATGGGGCTCGTCTTGCCGTGCATCAGGTGCTGCGCCCGCGCGATCGTCGCGCCGTACGCCAGCCCGATCGCCTGGTGCCCGAGGCAGACGCCCAGGATCGGCACCTCTCCCCCGTAGGCCCGCACGATCTCCACGTGGCCGGACTCCGACGGGTGGCCGGGGCCGGGGCCGAGCAGCACCGCGTCCGGGCGCATCCACCGCACGTCGTCGAGGTCGAGCTCGTTCGAGCGGACCATCACCGGCTCGGCGCCGGCGGACATCAGGTACTGCCGGATGATGTAGACGAAGCTGTCGAAGGCGTCCACCACGAGGATCGTCGGTGCGTCGGTCATTGTCGCCGTCCTTGTCGTCGGGGCCGCGGGTGTTCCCGCACCCCCACTGTGCGGCACGGACGGCCGGCGATCCGGGCACGCGGCACTCAGCAAGTTGACGCGCGGTGACCTGTTCCTGCCAGGCCTACCGGGACGGACACGGGGAACCGCTCGAACCCGGGCACGACCAGGCGGTTCCGGTAGGCGGGGGCGCCGGCCGGGGCGATGCCGGGGAAGCGGCGCAGCAGCCGGGGCAGCGCCACCGTCGCCTCCATGCGGGCGAGGCTCGCGCCGACGCACAGGTGCACGCCGCCCCCGAAGCTCAGTGGCCGGTTGTCCGGCCGTTCCGGGTCGAACCGGTGCGGATCGGGGTGACGGCGCGGGTCGCGGTTGCAGGCGGCCAGCAGGAGCAGCAGCTTCGTCCCCTCGGGAACCGGCGTGCCCATGAGGTCGAACGGCGCGCCCGCCCAGCGGCTGGTGGCCTGGACGGGCGGCTCGACCCGCAGCGTCTCCTCGACGTACGCGGCGGCGAACCCGGGCTCCCCCTCCCGCAGCCGCGCCGCGTGCGCCGGATGCTCGAAGGCCAGGCGCAGCGCGTGGCCCAGCAGGTTCGTGGTGGTGTCGAAGCCGGCCACCAGCAGCAGCACGAGGTTGCCGATCAGCTCGTCGCCGCTGAGCCGGTCGCCGTCGTCGTCGTGGACCCGCACCAGCGCGCTGAGCATGTCGTCCGCCGGGCGGCGGCGCCGCTCCTCGACGAGCGCCGTGAAGTACGCCGACAGCTCGTCCATGGCGGCGTCGGCGCGGGCGAGCCGGGACAGGTCGGTGAGGCCCTCGAGGGCCAGGGTCACCTCGGCCGCCGCGGCGCGGAACCACACCTGGTCGTCCTCCGGGACGCCCAGCAGCACCCCGATGACCGCGACCGGCAGCCGGAAGGCGAACTCCGCCATGAAGTCCACCGGCGTCCCCCCGGCGGCCGCCGCGTCCATCCGGTCGAGCAGCCGCTCGGTCAGCCGTTCGACGGCCGGTTGCAGGGCCGCCACCCGGCGGGCGGTGAACGCGCCCGTCACCAGCCGGCGCAGGCGGGTGTGGTCGGGCGGGTTGGTGTAGAGCATCGAGTCGGTGAACCCGCGCAGCGACGAGTGCGACCGCCAGCCGGGGTGCACGACGTCGTGGCTGCGCTCGTCCTGCACCCGCAGCGCGGGCTCCCTGAGGGCCCGCAGGCACTCGGCGTACCCGAGGACCGCCAGCAGGCCCTCCCCAGCCGCCACGACGCCCCCGTGGGCCCGCAGCGCGTCGTAGACGGCGTGCCGGTTCCGCCGCCCCTCGCTGGACACCAGGGCCGCCATCAGCTCGGCCGGGCTCCCGGCGAGCTCGGTGACGTGCTCGGCCATGCGTCTCCCTTCCGCCGTACGGTCACCCACGCCGTCCGCCCCTGGACGAGGACGGCCCGCGGCGGGGCGCCGCGGGCCGTCGGAGTGGTCGTGGGTGTCGTCGGGTGTCGTCGGGTGTCGTCGGGTGGTCGTCGTCTGCTCAGTCGTTCTGCAGGATCTTGTGGAGGGTCTCGGCGAACGCGTCGGGCTGGGTGGTGAAGCCGCCGTGGTCGCCGGGGACGTCCACGATGCCCGTGCCGAGGCGGTCGGCCAGCGCGGCCGCGGCCTTGCGCGGGACCTGCCCGTCGGAGGCGTCGCCGCCCGCGATGACGACGCGCGGCTCGGCCGAGCGCACGCCCTCGACGTCGGGGGTGTGGCTCATGAACGAGCTCCACACGTGCTTGAAGAAGAAGTCGGCGTTGGCCTCGAACCGGGCCATGGCGGCGAGCATCTCGGGGTCGGGCTCGCCCTGCTGCTCCCAGTCGCCGCCGTCGCCCTCCTCGGGGCCGCCGAGGCCCATGCCCTCGCCGAAGCGGCCCATGGCGGCGCCCCAGCCGGCGGCCGCGTAGATGTCGGAGATCTCCTGCGTGAAGGCCGTCCAGTGGTCGGCGTCGGGCAGCAGGCCCACCGCCGGCGGCTCGTGCGCGACCAGCGCCCGCACCTGCTCGGGGTGGCGGGTCAGCAGGTCGAGCGCGACCAGGGCTCCGCCGCTGGCGCCGAACACGTAGGCCGGCTCGCTCGTGACGGCCGACAGCAGCCGGTGGGCGTCGTCGGCGTGGACCTCGATCCGCTGGTCCTCGGCCGGGCCGTCCAGCGTGCTGCGCGACAGGCCGCGCGCGTCGTACGTCACGACCGTGTACCGGTCGGACAGGGCCTCCGCGAGGCCGCCGAACATGGCGGCGTCGCCGGGGGCGCCGGGGATCAGCAGGAGCACGGGTCCGTCGCCCCGCACCTCGTAGTACAGGCTCGCGCCCGGAACCTGCAGCGTGTCCGTCTTCGTCGCGCTCATCGAGTCGCCTCCTGGTTACGTTTGTCGTGTCGGAGCCACCGCCCTGGGGCTCCTCGCTCGTCTGCGTGTCGTTCGGCTACCGGACGTCGCTCCGGGCGCCTCCTCCGTATGTGGGTCGGAGCGGGCCGGCGGTTCTCGACATCCGGGGCGCGATCGGTGAGGCCCAATCGCGACTGATTTCCGCGACGCCGTGGGAGTGGGGGCCCGGCGGCCCGCCGGGACGGGCTCTCACCTGGTGCGCGCTCGCCCGTGGTCACTCTCCGTCACTGAGTTTATCGGCCGGGGAGCCTCCGGGGTTCTTCCAGAATGCTCAGTCGGGCGGGGTGGACGCCGGCGTGATCGCGTACTCGGCGAGCCACTCGAGCAGTTCGTGCCGCCGGGTGCGGACGAGTCTGCCGCCCGTGAAGCGGGCGTCATCCGTCACCTCGGCGGTGATCGCGTGAGGCGGGAGGAAGGACGACGCCTCCTCGTCCGTGGTGAACTCGGCCTCGCCGAGGACCAGACCATGGAGGGGCGGATCGAAGACGTCGATGCTCAGTGGCGGGACGCTGAAGCGGATCTTGGACAACTCTGTGGCAGGGAGCGGGGCGAACCGGTCGTACTCGGCGCGGGTCAGATAGATGTTCGTGATCAGGCCCTGGACAGGGCCCGCCTGGCAGGCGGGCACCTTCTGGGTGAGCTTGAACTCCCAGGTCCCGCCGTCCAGATGCTCGACCCGCGTATAGGCGGCCGGGCCCCCTGCACTGATGCGCGGTCTGTTCTCTGCGGCCGTCAGACGGACGCAGCCGCGAGTTGCGATCGGTCAGTCCGCCACGATGACGACCTTGCCCAGGTGGAGGCCCGACTCGAGGTGGCGGTACGCGGCGACCGCGTCGGAGAACGGGAACGACCGGTCGACGAGCGGGCGGAGCCGGTGCAGCCCGATCGCCCGGTTCATCGCCTCGAACGCCTCCCGGCTGCCGACGTGCAGGCCCTGCACGATCAGGGCCTTGCGGAGCAGCGGGACCGGGTCGATGCCCTGTCCGGGGCTCAGCACGCCGACGACGCTCACCCGGCCGCCCGTGCGGGCGGCCCTGATCGACTGCGGCAGCGTGCCCCCGCCGCCGACGTCGATGACGTGGTCGACCCCGCCGTCCGTCAGGTCGTGGACGTACCGGCCCCAGTCGCGCACCCGGGCGTGGTTGACGCCGTGGGCCGCGCCCAGCGCGAGCAGCCGCTCCAGTTTCGCGTCGCTGCCCGACGTGGCGACCACCTCCGCGCCGGCCAGCGACGCGAACTGCAGCGCGAACACCGACACCCCGCCGCTGCCGAGCGTGAGGACCCGCTGACCGGGGCCGAGCCCGCCCTGCACCACGAGGCACTGCCACGCCGTCACCGCCGCGCAGGGCAGCGTGGCCGCCTCCGCGTCGTCCAGGTGGGCGGGGGTCGCGACGAGAGCCTCCTCGTCGAAGGCCACGTACTCGGCCAGCACGCCGTCCACGGTGCCCCCGAGCGCTCTCGCGAGCCTGGCCGCGGTGACCGGGCCGCCGAGCCACCCGGGCAGGAACACGCCGGTCACCCGGTCGCCCACCTTCCACCGCGTCGCCTCCGGGCCGGTCTCCACCACATCCCCCGCGCCGTCCGACAGCGGCACGAGGTCGGGCTTCATGCCCCGGCCGTACGCGTCGCGCGCGATGAGCAGGTCGCGGTGGTTGAGCGACCACGCGCGCATGCGGACGAGCACCTCGCGCGGCCCCGGGACGGGGACGTCGCGCTCGTCGAGGCGCAGCGCGTCGATGCCGGAGAACCGGGGCAGGTGGTAGTACCTCACGACTTCCTCTCGTCAGCAACGTCAACGATCGCTGTCAGGCCGGGCGGCGCGCGAGGGCCCGGGCCGGTCCCGGCCCGGGCGTCAGGCTGTCACAGCAGTTCCCTGCCGGTCACCGCCCAGTACGCGGCGCTGGACTTGGCGAGGGTCTCGGTCCACTCGCGCTCGGCGGAGGAGTCGGCCACGACGCCCGCCGAGGCGCGGGTGCGGTAGACGCCGTCGCGGTGGATGAGGGTGCGGATGCACAGGGCGAGGTTGACGTAGCCGCCGACGTCGATGAGGCCGAGGGCGCCGGCGTACAGGCCCCTGCGGGTGGTCTCCAGCTCCTCGATGATCTCCATGGCCCGGATCTTCGGGGTGCCGGTCATGGTCCCGGCGGGGAACAGCGCGCGGATGACGTCGAACGCGTCGACGCCGCCCTCGGCCCGCCCGGTGACGGTGGACACGAGGTGCTGCACGTGGGAGTAGCGCTCGACGACCATCGTCTCCCGCACGCCCAAACTGTCGCGGGCGCAGATGCGGCCGATGTCGTTGCGGCACAGGTCGACGAGCATGGTGTGCTCGGCGACCTCCTTGGGGTCCTCGCGCAGCCGGGCCGCCAGGGCGTCGTCCTCTGACTCGTCACCGCCGGCGCTCCTCGGCACCGTCCCCGCGATGGGCCGCATGGTCACGGCGCCGTCCTCCACGCGGACGAACAGCTCCGGGCTCGCCCCCACGACCGTGTGGCCGTCCACCGACGTCAGGTACATGTACGGCGAGGCGTTGCGCGCGCGCAGCCGCAGGTAGACGTCGAGCGGGTCGGCGGCGCTCGCGACGGTCAGCTCGTGGCCGATCTGCACCTGGTAGATGTCGCCCACCGCGATGTGCTTCAGGCATCGCTCTACGTTGCGCGCGAACCGGGCGGCATCGGTGTCGTCGCACATCCACGCCTCGGGAACGGGGGCCGGAACCGGCTCGGGATGCGTGCGGTCCGCGTCGCCGACGAGGGCGGCGATCTCGGCGGGGTCGAGCGCCGGCCAGGCCGGGCACTCGTGCAGCAGCAGCTCCGACCGGCCGGTGGCCAGGTCGACGACGAGACAGCCCCGGTGGAGCACCAGGTAGACGTCCGCCATGCCGTCGTCGCCCTCGATGAGGTACGGCAGGTCCTCGATGTAGCGGGCGGTGTCGTAGCCGAAGTAGCCGAGGAAGCCGAACCGGAACCGCGAGGCCGAGCCCCGGGCGTCGAACACGCCTCCCACGGCCCGCAGGACCTGCCACAGGTCGCGCGGCCGCCGCAGCCGCGGCCCGCCGCCCTCCCGGCCGTCCGCGTCGCCGTCCAGGAGCGGGCGGAGCCGGGCGAGCACGGCGTCGCGGACCTCCGGCACCCCCTCGACCCGCACCACGCCGCCGGTCACCGCGACCGTCAGCAGGGCGCCGAATCCGGTGAAGCGGTAGCGCCGGTCGCGCACCGAGCCGGCGGCCGACTCCAGCAGGAACACCTCGTCGCGGCCGAACCGCTCCGCGAGGGCGAGGTAGGCGGACAGGCTGCCCGTGGGCGGCACCTCACGGCGCGACGTGCTCACCCGCAGCGCGGCTCGGTCGATTCGCTCCCTCATGCCGCAACCCCCGTCAGGTCGTGATCGCGTAGCGGTGGGCCACCTGCCGGGCGACCACCGCGGCGTGGTCCGCCTCGGTCCTGTTGTCCAGGATCCGGGCCGCCTTCCAGCTCACGAAGGCGCCGGTGTTGGTGACCGGGTCGAGCTCGGCGTCGACGGCGATGGCGGCGCTCACCCCGGTCCGCTCGCGCAGCCGCGCCGCCACCCCGGCGCCGACGGCCGCCGCGTCGCCCGCGATCCTCGGCAGCAGATCCATCCGCACGGTCACCCGGTCGCGGCCGTCCTCGTCCCGGTCGATGACGACCTGGTACCCGAGGCAGCCCCGGACGCCGTCGAGCACGGCGGACTCCAGCTCGGCCGGCTGCAGGGTCGCCTCGCCCAGCCGGATGCGGTCGGCCACCCGGCCGACGACCTCGACCACTGGGCCGGGCAGCGGGGAGTCCGCGGGCGCGTCCTCGATCCGCACGAGGTCGGCCGTACGGTAGCGGACGAGCGGCTTGACGCCGTCCACGAGCATGGTCAGGACCAGCTCGCCCTCGCCGCGGTCGCCGAGCGGCGCGCCCGTGTCCGGGTCGACCAGCTCGGCGATGTAGTTCAGCTCGGACAGGTGGAGCCTGCCGGTGACGGCGCCGGTGGCGATGCACAGCGCCTCCTGCGAGCCGTACAGGGTGGGGTGGACCGTCGCGCGCGGCCAGATCGACGCGACGTTCGCGGCGAACTGCGGCGTGCAGATCTCGCCGAGCACGAGGAACATCGCGACCGGCAGCCGCGACAGGTCGTACCCGTAGTGCAGGGCGGCCTTGGCGAGGCTCAGGCAGAGAGCCGGGGCGCAGACGACCACCTCGACGCCCAGCTCCTCGATGAGCCGCAGCGCCTTGCGGAAGCCGACGCGGGGCGACTCCGGCCAGATCTTCACGTGGCAGGCGCCGAGCGACGCGGCGACCGCGGTGAACACGTCGCCGAACGCGTACAGCTCCGAGGGACCCATGAGCCCGACGACCGGCAGGCGGTCGCCGAACCGGGCCCGGAAAAGCCGCCGCCACGACTCCTCGACCGCGGAGTTGCTGGTCAGGATGTCGCGGACGCCGCGGGGACAGGGGGTGGACGGGCCCGTCGTGCCGGTCGTCTCGTAGAAGATGCTCGCGTCCGCCGGGCTCCCCGACAGCACGTCGTACATCTCCCTGCGCAGATCGTCCTTGGTGGTGAACGGCAGGGCGGACAGGGTCCCCGGGGTGACCGCGCCGACGTCGATCCCGGCCAGGTGGCGCCGGTAGAACGGGGAGCGCCCGGTGACGTGCCGCAGCACGGCCCGCAGGCGCTCGGCCCGCCAGCGCGACCGGTCGCCTGGGGTCATCTCGCCGGCATGGAAGCGGTCGAGCACGCGCTGGTAGTCCCGCCAGAACGCCTCGTCGCCGGCCGGCTGCCGCAGGACGGTGGTCTCCGCCGCCGGCAGCGCCGCCGGGAGGAGGCCCGTGGCGGACGGGGGCGTCACAGGTGCTCCCGCAGCTCGTCGAGCGCCAGGCCGACCCGCTCGTTGCGCTCGCCGACGCCGAGGACGTCCCGGCGCCCGGTGAGACGGCGGTGCTCGCTGAGCAGGTCGATCATGTCGATCATGCGGTCGACCATGCGGGCGACGTTCGTCAGGCCCTCCTCGTCCTTGGCCGCGTCACCCCTGTGCAGGGCGTGGACCTCGGCCGGGAACCCGCTCCCGACGACGATCATGCGGTTGAGCAGCGCGTTGACGGTGAGCTGCGCCCAGACCTCGCCCGCGCTGTAGCGGCGGGCCACCGAGACGATCCCGGCCACCTTGTTGGCGAGCGGCCGGTCGAAGCGCAGGTAGCCGACGCCGGCCCGCTCGATGAACGTCTGCATGAGGCTGGCCGTGCCGAAGCCGTGCACAGGCGCGGCGTAGATGATGCCGTCGGCGGCGATCATCTTGTCCACCACCCCGGGCACGTCGTCGGTCTGCTCGCACCGGATCGTGCGGTCGTTGCAGTCGCCGCACGGGCCGCAGCGCAGCATCCTGATGTTCCGCAGGTCGACGGCCTCGAAGTCGACGCCCCGCTCGGCGGCGACCGACGCGGCGTGCCGCAGCACGTCGGCCGTGTTCCCGTCCCTCTCGGATCCGTTGATCGCGACGATCTTCGGCGTTGCGGTCACGATGGTGTGCCTCCTCGGCGAGCGCGTGCGGCGCCCGCACCGGCGGGCGCCGTGGTGGTCGTGAGCTGTCAGAGGGGATCCGGTGTCCGTGTGTCCGTGCGCCGGGGAGGTCCCCTCCCCCGGGTGTGCCGCGAGGCCGCCGCCGGCTCCCGGGCGCGCCGGGAACCGGCGGCCGGCCCTCGCGATCGCGGTGTCCCGCCGGGCCTCCCGCGCGGTCAGCCCTCCGCGGGGGCGAGCGCGGCGCC
>NZ_KI866522.1:1156867-1163725 GCF_000511135.2 Microbispora sp. ATCC PTA-5024
GGGCCTCCCGCGCGGTCAGCCCTCCGCGGGGGCGAGCGCGGCGCCCGGTTCGCGCGCCGCGCGCTCGCGCCGGCCGCGCAGCCGCTGCACCGGGCGCTCGATCAGGTAGTGGCTGGCCGTGGCCACGATCACCGTGCCCACCATCACGTACGCCAGCAGCGGCCAGAACCCGACGTCCCCGCGGAACGACTGGGAGGTGCCGGGGTGGACGCCGAAGATGCTGGCGTTCTTGAACCAGAGGTGGATGAACGGCACGTGCCACAGGTAGATGCCGTACGAGATCTTGCCGAGGTAGCGCACGGGCGGTGTGGTCAGCGTGGCGTCGATGAGACGCGACCGGGCACCCGGCACGGTCAGCGGGGTGACGATCAGCACCGCGAACGCGAACAGCAGCGTGTGCATGATCAGTTCCTGGCCGAAGGCGCCCCAGGTGCCGGCCCCGGGCTCGCCGAACGGCTTGGGCACGTTGACGACGAACACGACCAGGGCACCGAGCCACAGCAGGTTGGGGTGCTTCTTGACGAACCGGTAGAGCCCGGGCGTGGTCCCGCTGACCTCCGCGTACGCGGACACGGTCGCGAGGGCCATGCCGGCGGCGAAGAACCCGATGTACCCGAACGGCCAGAAGTTGAAGTACCACACGTAGGCCGAGGTCGCGGGCAGGTAGGCGAAGGCGATCCACGCGTGGCCGATGAGGGCGATGGCGGCCAGCGGGACCAGCATGCGCAGCATCCGCGTCCGCGTGTCGGCGGCCCTGCGGGCGTACCGGTTGACGACCACGGCCATGATCGGCAGCGAGACGTAGAAGAACGCCTCGGCCGGGACGGTCCAGGTCGGCTCCATGCCGATGAGCCAGTTCGCCGGGTCGACCGTGAACAGGAAGTGGAGCAGCAGGACGGGCTTGAGTACGTCCCACACGCTGCCGATGCTGAAGAAGTTGAAGATCAGCAGGGCGACGGCGGTGAGCACCCAGTAGCCCGGGATGATCCGCAGCACGCGGCCCCACAGGAAGCGGCCGGCGGACGGCCGCGGGGTGCCCGCGAGGATCGAGCGGGCGAACGAGCGGTACAGCAGCAGGCCCGACAGCACGAAGAAGGGCGGCAGGCAGACCTCCAGCCCCTCCGTGATGAAGCCCCAGATGCCGGCGCCCTTGTCGTTGATGTGGTTGCTGACCCCGGCCTCGTAGGCCACGTGGAAGACGACCACGCCGAACGCCATGAGGCCGCGCAGGCCGTCGAACCTTGGTTCCCTTCTCGCGCCGGGCGACGCCACGCGTGGCCCGCTCGACGCCTCAGTTGCCACCATTCGGTGTCTCCCGTCATGTATGCATCAGCTCGACCGACGTCGTTCCGGCCAGTCCATTCACGGGCAAAGGGGAATCTGCCGATCCTGACCTGGCCATCCTTACGTCAGAGCCGCATGACGGACATCTCCTGAAATGCTTGAATAGAGACCTTACGGAGCGGCCTATTGGCGAGTAAGGTAATGACGCTACTAATAGGAGACAATCGCTCGAAATAAGCCCAATACCGCATTTTCAGAGATGTGCGGCCGAGCCGTCCGGCGTAACGATGTCGGAGCCAGGCTCGGCGGATCGACCGTTGCCTTTCGCGGCCGAGGCCGGGTCCGGCCCTGACCTCAGGGAGACGTGATGGCATCGTTCGAGCGAGTACGCCCCGACGAGCTGGAGTACTGGAACCGCAGGGCGGAGACCATGCCGCGCCAGGACCTGGCGCAGTGGCAGTGGCGTAAATTGCGGCGCGCCCTGGAGCGCGCGAGGAAGCAGTCGAAGTTCTGGAGCGAGCGCCTCCCGGACGACATCCGGTCGCTGGACGACTACGCCGCCCGGGTCCCGCTGCTCCGCAAGTCGGAGATCATCGCCGCCGAGCAGGAGGCCCCGCCGTACGGCACGCTGCCGTCGGTGGACCCCTCGCTCGGCATCCGGTACCACCAGACGAGCGGGACGAGCGGGGACCTCCCCGTCCGGACCTTCGACACCCCCCACGACTGGGTGTGGGGCGTCGACGTGTGGTGCACCGTCCTGTACGGCATGGGGGTGCGCCCCCAGCACAAGGGCCTGGTCGCCTTCGGGTACGGCCTGTTCATCGGCTTCTGGGGGATGCACTACGGGCTGGAGCGCATGGGCTGCACGGTCGTCCCCGCCGGCGGCCTCGACTCCCGGACCCGGGTGAAGCTCCTCGTCGACCACCAGATCGAGGTGCTCGGCTGCACCCCGAGCTACGCCATGCGGCTGCTGGAGACCGCCAAGGAGATGGGCGTCGACCTCGCCGTGGACGGCAACGTCCAGATCATCATGGCGGGCGGCGAGCCCCGGCCCGAATCGACGACGCGGGCCATCTCCGAGGGCTTCGGCGCGCGGGTGTTCAACGCGGCCGGCACCACGGAGTTCGGCACGGTGTCGATGTTCGAGTGCCCGTCGCTGCACGGCGGCTGCCACATCATCGAGACCGCCATCATCGAGGAGGTCCTCCACCCCGACACCCTGCGCCCGGTGGACTACGGCGAGGAGGGGATCCGGGTGACCACCGGTCTCGGCCGCGAGGGCATCCAGCTGTTCCGCCACTGGACCGACGACCTCGTGGTCAAGCGGCCCTGGCACGAGTGCGGCTGCGGGCGCACCTGGGACTGGTACGACGGCGGCATCCTGGGCCGCCGCGACGACATGCGCAAGATCCGCGGCGTCTCGGTCACGCCGGTGATGATCGAGGACGTGCTGCGCGGCTTCGACGAGGTCGGCGAGTACCAGACGGTCCTGCGGACGGTCCGCGGGCTCGACACGATCGTCCTGCGGATCGAGCCCAAGGCCGATGCGGGCCTCGACCTCGCGGCGCTCGGCGAACGGGTCAGCACCGCGGTCAAGCGCGAGATCGGCATCCGTCCCGACGTGGAGTACGCCGAGCCCGGCACGCTCCCCCGTTTCGAGGTGAAGGCGGCGAGGTTCCATGATGAACGGTCGAGCTGAGCTGTCGGCGGACCAGGAGCAGCGGCTCCTCGAGTGCCACGCCGCGCTGACGCGGCTGGCCGACGAGTGCGAGGTGCCCGCCGTCCTGACGGCGGTGCGCATGGCGGCCACCGAACTCCAGGTGGCCGTCGAGGGTCAGGGCCTGGACTGACCCGGGCCCCCGCGGCCCCTCCGGACGAGATCCCGCACCGGCCAACCCCCCGTCGCCGGTGCGGGATCTCTGCGTCACATCCCCATCGAGCCGATCAGCCGGTCGTGCAGGCGCGGCCGTTGAGGGTGAAGGCCGTGGGTGACGGGTTGCTCCCGGAGTGCGTCCCGTTGAACCCGATGCGCACGGAGGCGCCGGGCTTGAGCGTCGTGTTCCAGCCGAGGTTGGTCGCGCTGACGGCCGTCCCCGACTGCGCCCAGGTGGCCGACCAGCCCGACGTCACGTGCTGCGTGGACAGCGGGAACGCGAACTCCAGCCGCCACCCGTCGATCGCCGTGGCGCCCGTGTTCCTGACGACGAGATCGGTGGTGAAGCCGCTCGGCCAGCTCCACGCCGTGTAGGTGACGGCGCAGCCCGAGGAGGGCGGAGGCGACGACGGTGGCGGAGACGAGGGCGGGGGCGACGACGGCGGTGGGGACGCCGGGACGCCGGGAACGGTCAGTGGCTCCGACGGGGTGCTCAGGTCCTCGGACGTGCCCCGCGACACCACCTGGAAGGCGTAGGAGGGCTCACTGCCGGTGGACACCATGGTCCGCGGCAGGGAGGTGGAGTCCACGTGATCCCAGCCGGTGGAGGAGCGGCGGAACACCTCGAAGTACGTGCCGGCCGGGTTGCCGCTCGAGTTCCACGACAGGAACCCGGAGGTCGGCTCCCCCGGATACGGGTCGAACCTCAGGGCCGTGGGTGTCTGCACCGGCATCATGGGAGTCGGGCTGGGGATGGGCGGGTAGGCCGCCGCGGTGACGCGGACGAGGAGACTGGCCACGCTCCGGTTGCCGGCCGCGTCGACGGCCACCACGGAGAACAGGTAGTTCCGGCCGTGGATGAGACCGCTGACGACGGCGGTGACCTCGTCGGCCGAGGTCGTGATGGAGGCGTTGACGCGGGCGATAGCGTCGTTCGCCTGGCCGTGCGTCCAGGCGTACACCTCGTACCCCGTGACGCCGACGTCGTCCGTGGACGGTTTCCAGGCGAGGCCGGCCGCGCCGTCGGTCTGGACGTAGCGGGAGGTGAGGCCGCCCGGGGTGCTGGGCGGGGTGGTGTCGGCGGTGACCGCCGCGACGGGGTTGCGCGCCGCGCCCGCGGCGGGGGTCAGGCTCGCGACCAGGGCCGCCGTGGCGGTGACCGCACAGCCTGCGAGCAGCAGGCCGCCGCGTACGGCGGACCTGCGGGAACGGAGAACGGGCATGGGACCTCTTTCATCCGGGCGGCCGTGTCCCCCGGACCGGTCCGCGGCGTACAAGGTCGGAAACGGGATCGTGCCGTCGCGCAGGGAAGGGGCGACCTCGGGCCCGCCGGCCGGTGAGCCGCACGGTGCCCGGGCGCGCGCGGCCGTTCTTGGCCGTCACTCCCCGTTCGTCCTCGACGCCGGAACGGTGGACGGACCGGGGAGGACTCTCCTCAGATCATGCGACGCGGAGGTGGCGCGGTCCAGCCTCCGCGTCCCGCGATCACCTTCTCCACGGCCGTTCCCCAGGTCAGCACCGGCTCCAGCCGATGAATGTTTCAGCCCGTCGCGCGGATTCCGTCCTCAGGCGACGCGGTCGGCGATGTGGCGGCGGCCCTGGTTTCCGCGGGTGAGCAGGTCGGCGAGGCTTCCCGACCGGAGGCGGCCCGAGGCGCGCAGCGCGGAGGCCGCCTCCGCCAAATCGCGCACCACGTCCTCCAGCACGGCGGCCACCTGGTCGGCGTTGTGCTCCAGGATGTCGCACCAGAGCACGGGCGCGCCGTTCGCGATCCGCGTCGTGTCCCGCAGCCCCCGCCCGGCGAGCGACAGGACCGTCTCGTCGGCGGCGGCGAAGCGGGCGGCGAGCGCGGCCGACACCAGGTGCGGGGCGTGGGACACCTCGGCCACCACGCGGTCGTGCTGGTCGGGAGCGAGGATCCGGGCCCGCGCCCCGCAGGCGCGCACCAGCTCGGCGGCCACGCGGAGGGTCTCGGCCGGCAGCGCCGGATGCGGGCACAGCGCCCAGGGACGGCCGTCGAACAGATCGGGGTGCGCGGCGGCCGGGCCCGACAGCTCGCGGCCGGCCATCGGGTGGCCGGGCACGTAGGCGGACACGTCGCATCCGGCAAGCTCGGCCTCGGCCAGGATGCGGGCCTTGGTGCTGGCGACGTCGGTGTAGACGACGCCGAGCCCGCGGTCCTGGGCGTCGCGCAGCACGGCCGCGACGGTGGAGGGCGGGGTGGCGACGACCACCACGTCGGCGGGCGGGTCGCCGGCGGCCAGCGGCACGCCCGCGCCCATCAGCCTCGCCTGGGCCAGGGCGGCCGGGTCGCGGTCGGCCAGCGCGACGCGGGCGCCGGCGCGGCGCATCGCGAGCGCGATCGAGGTCCCGATGACCCCGGTGCCGATGACGGTGACGCGGCGGAGGGCGGTCGTTTCCATCGGTGCTCCCCTGATCCCTGCCCTCGCCCTCAGCCGGCCACCAGCTCGCCCGCGGGCTGCCGGCGGCCCATGAACGCGGTGAGCTCCGCCACCGACCTGGCCAGCTCCTCCAGGTCCTCGTGGACGAGGGCCTGCGGCCCGTCGCACAGGGCGATCTCGGGGTGGGGGTGCACGTCGACGATGACGCCGTCCGCGCCGGCGACGACCGCGGCCCGGCTGAGCGGCAGCACCAGGTCGCGCCGCCCGCCCGAGTGCGACGGGTCCACGATGACCGGCAGGTGCGACAGCCGCTGCACGACCGGCACCGCCGAGATGTCGAGCGTGTTGCGGGTGGACGGCTCGAACGTCCGGATGCCGCGCTCGCACAGCACGATGTCGAGGTTGCCGCGCTGCGCGATGTACTCGGCGGCCATCAGCCACTCCTCGATCGTGGCGTTCATGCCGCGCTTGAGCAGGACCGGGCGGCCGGCCTCGCCGACCGCCTGCAGGAGCGCGAAGTTCTGCATGTTGCGGGTGCCGACCTGCAGCATGTCCGCGTACGACGCGACGGTCTCGACGTCGTGCGCGCCGACGACCTCCGTGACGACGGGCAGGCCCGTCTCCTCGCGCACCTCCGCGAGGATGCGCAGCCCGCGCTCCCCCAGCCCCTGGAACGCGTACGGCGAGGTGCGCGGCTTGTACGCGCCGCCGCGCAGCAGGGTGGCGCCGGCCGCCTGCGCCATGCGGGCGGCCGCGAGGGTCTGGTCGGGGGTCTCGACGGCGCAGGGCCCGGCGATCAGCGTGACGGTCCGGGGGCCGATCGGCACCCCGGCCACCCTGACGGTGGACCGCTCGGGGTGGTGCTCCCGGCTGACCAGCTTGTACTTCGCCGATATGCGGACCACGTTGCGGACGCCGGGCATGCCGCGCAGGTTCAGCGTGGCGAACTGGTCGACGTCGCCGACCAGGCCGATGATGATCCTGCTCACTCCGCGGCTGACGAACGCCTCGCCGCCGGCCGCCTCGACGAGCTCGACGATCGCCTGGATGTCCCAGGGGGTGGCGTCCGCGGCCATCACGATAACCATATGTGCACCGACCTTTCTTCGCCTTTTCTCGCTGCCGTGTGTTTCTCGTACCTTGATTTTCTGACGCGGACGGCCGGTGGGCCAGGCGAAGGAAAGGCAGTAAGTTGCCCGCCGGCAACCGCTTCCTGTCATTTCCGCGAAGCGGCGGGCGGGCGCGCCGCCCTCCCCGTCGCCGGCCGGGCCGGGGCGCCCGGCCGGGACGCGCGAGGGC
>NZ_KI866522.1:1163981-1174610 GCF_000511135.2 Microbispora sp. ATCC PTA-5024
CGCCGCGGTCGCGGGGTGGGGCCGTGGGGACGGCGGCGCTCAGTGCTGCAGCACGGCGAACTGGCCCGGCGTGCGCCCGGCTCCCGCCGGCCCCCGGTACGCCTGCGCGATGTCGAGCCACTGGTCGGCGTCGGCGCCGACGGCCGACACGTCGAGGTCGTCGCGGTGCCGGCGCCGCGTCACGAGCAGGCAGAAGTCGGCGGCCGAGCCGGCGACCCGCTGCTCCGCGTCGGCCGGCCCGAACTCCCACACCTCGCCGGAGGGGGCGGTGAGCTCGTAGCGGAACTGGACGTCCGGCGGGGTCAGGCCACGGGCCTGGTAACCGAAGTCCCTGGTCAGCACCGCGAACAGGCACAGGTGGCGGATGCGGTCCGTCCGCTCGAAGCGGGCCCCCACGGCGTCGGCGATGTCCTGCCCATGGGCGAAGACCTCCATGAATCCGGCGCAGGCCAGCACGGCCGGCGGGAGCGGGTTGACCAGCCACGGCACCGTGGCGTCCTCCGGGACCCCGCCCAGGGCCGCGATCGTGGACGCCCTCTGGGCGCGCCAGCGGGACACCAGGTCGTCCGGGGAGAGGCCGGCGTACTCGCCCAGCGCGGCGTTGACGGCGGCGTCGAAGCCGTTCTTGGCGCGCGCGGCGATCGCCTCGAACACCGCGGGGTCGGCGGCCGCCGCCCCGGCGATGCGGAAGATGAAGTCCAGGTGGGCGACCTGGTCGGCCACCGTCCAACCGGGGGCGGGAGTGGGCCGCGCCCACTGCTCGGGCTCGAGGCCGGCGACCAGCCGGTCGACCTCGTCGGCCTCGGCGGTCAGGTCGCGGAGCACGTCCTCCAGATACGTCACTTGCCCGTCCTCTCGCTCGCGAATCGTCGGTGGGCGCTCGTCGCCGCGGCGGGCGTCCGAACGCCGTCCGCGGGGTGCGGCGGCCGGGAGGGCGCGGGAGTTCCGGCCGGAAACCGCCGCCGGATTCAGCATGCGTCGCCGCGGGAAACACGGCATCTCCGGGCGTGCCATTCCTCGCGCCTTTTCCCGGGCCCCGATTTCCCCTGAATTCCACACGCGGAATTCCGCTCGAATTCCATCCGGATCGCGCCCGCACTCCGCGCCGATTCGCGGGCGAGATTCGCGCGGCCGGCGGGCCCCCGTTCTGCGCCGGGGGTCTCAGGCGGTGGCGGGCGCTGTGGCGGGCGCAGTGGCGGGCGCGGCGGCGGCCAGGGTCCACGCCCCGGTACGGCGAGCCGCGGCCATCGCGGCCCAGGAGGTCAGCTCGACCAGCGCCCGGTCCGAGGGGGCGGTGCGGCGGTAGTCCGCCACCACCCAGTCGTCCACCTGGTAGGAGGCCATGGCGGTCAGCAGGGCGAGCCGGCCCGCGGCCCGGTCGGCCTCCGGCAGGCCCGAGAGCGGTCCTGCGGCCCAGGACCGGCCGAGACCGGGCGGGGATCCGTCCCAGACGGCCAGCGCCGCGCCGACGAGCGCGCGGACCGACTCCGGCACCGAGCGCTCCCCCGCCGCGTCGACGGCGGCGGCGGCCCGGGCGAACGCCTCCGCGAGCACGTCGCCGCCGGCCGTCCAGGCCAGGTCGGAGGCGGCCGGCGCTGGGGCGAGCAGCTCTACCGACAGGCCCGGGGTCGCGCCCCGGCGCGCGGCCGGGCTCATGACCAGCCCGAACAGCCGCATGAGGCCGGGACGGGCGCGCGCGGGCACCTCCGGCGGCAGTGGCGAGTCGCCCAGGAACACGTTCACCATGCGGTTGAGGTACTGGAAGGCGACCGCGACGGCCACCAGCTCCCTCGCCTCGTCCGGAGGCGACGGCGGCCGGCTCGCGGCGGCGGTGTCGCGACGGCCGAGGTCGCGCGCCCATTCGGCGACCCGCCGGACACCGGGGTCGGGGATGTCGGCCAGCCGGCCCTCGGCCAGCTCGGCGGCGTACCGGCCGCGGGCGAGGCCCCGCAGCGTCGCGCCGTGCACCTGCACGCAGTACGGGCAGGAGTTGCCGAGCGACACCACGGTCGCCACGACCTCCTTGAGCGCCCTGCTCGCCGCGCCGGACGCGAGCAGCGACTCGCGCAGCACGGCCCAGGCGGCCGCGAGGACCCCGGGGGCCGGAGAGTGCAGGACGACGGGCGGCGCGAGCATCCCGAAGTCGCGCTCCACCTGCGCGTACACCGCGGCCACCGGCTCCGGGGCGCCGGACGGCCGCACCGGGGTCACGTGGCGCACCTGCGCCAGGGCTCCGCGCAGCGTCGCGCGGCTGAGGATCTCGCCCATCGCCGTCTCCTCTCGCTACTTGCGCATCAGGCTGGGGACCAGGTCGGCCACGCCGCGGCGGCCGCTGGTGGCGCCGGACGGCGCCGGGGCGCCGTACGTCACGTCGACGCCGCGCTCCTGGGCGGCCCGCACGATGCCGGGGACGGCGCGCTCGGCGAGCGCGGCGATCGTCATCGCGGGGTTCACGGTGAGCGCGCCCGGCACGGCGGAGCCGTCGGTGACGAAGATGCCGGGGTGGCCGCGCAGTTCGTTGCGGTCGTCCAGGGCCGAGGTGCCGGGGTCGTCCCCGATGCGGCACGACGACAGCGGGTGGACGGTGTAGGCGCCGACCACGTCGTTCGTCCACGCGGTGACCTCGGCCAGGCCGTCGCGCTCCAGGATGTCCTTGCACTCGGCGTCCGCCATCGCCCAGGCCCGCAGCGTGGTCTCGTGGGGGTCGTAGCGGAGGCGGCCGAGGCCGAGCATCTGCTGGGAGACGCGGTCGGCGTTGCCCGTCGCCGGCGGCGGGCCGAACACGCCCTCGTTGTCGTCCTCGATCATCTGGAAGATGATGAGCCACGACTGCCAGCGCTTCAGCATCTCCTTCTTCCGCGCGCCGAACCAGGTCGGGCCGCCGGTGTCGGCGACCTGGGCGAGGATCGTGCCGAGCCCCGGCGGGAAGTAGAGCTGCTCCAGGGAGTAACGGGTGTACTCGGGCAGCGAGCCGTCGAGCCGGTCCCAGTTGGCCACGCACGGGCCCTTGCCGATCTGGTTGGCGGCGTAGGCCAGGCCGTCGTCGCGGCTGAGGCCGAGCACCTCGCGCACCCGGTCCTCGTTCAGGACGGCGGTGTTGAGCCGCTCGCCGTTGCCGGAGAAGTAGCGGCCCACGGCGTGCGGCATGGCGCCGAGGTCCGCCTCGCTGCGCTGCAGGATGACGGGGGTCGCTCCGGCGCCCGCGGCGAGCACGACCACCTTGGCGTCGATGGTCCCGCCGGCCGACCGGATGCGGTAGTCCTCCCCGTCGATGAGGTCGTAGTGCACCCGGTAGCCGCCGTCCTGCGTCCGGGTGATGCGCTGCACCTCGTGCAGCGGCCGGATCTCGGCGCCGTGGGCGAGGGCCGCGGGGAGGTAGTTGAGCAGCAGCGACTGCTTGGCGTCGAACCGGCAGCCGGCCATCATCCAGTTGCAGTTGGCGCAGCTGCCCCGGTCGATGGCGGCCGGGACGGGGTTCGCCGTGCGCCCGGCGTGGTCGCAGGCGGCGGCCCACAGGCCCCCGGCGTACGTGACGTCGTTCCAGTCCTGCTTGGTGATCGGGATCGACTCGGCCACCCGGTCGTACCAGGGGTCGAGGGTGTCACGGCTGACCGAGGCCGGCCACATCCGGCGTCCGATCGAGCCGTGCCGCTCGAAGACGAAGCGCGGGGCGCGCGGCATGGCGGCGAAGTAGACGACGCTGCCGCCGCCGACGCAGTTGCCGCCGAGGATGCTCATCCCGTCGCCCACGACGAAGTCGAAGATCCGGGTGTACGACGAGCCCAGCATGAAGTCGTGCTCGAAGTCCTTCGCGGCCAGCCACGGGCCGCGCTCCAGGATCACGACCTTCGCGCCCCCGGCGGCGAGGTGGTAGGCGGTGATGGCGCCGCCGAAACCGCTTCCGACCACGAGGACGTCCGTGCGCTCTGTGCTGGTCATGCGGGGCTCCCTGAAGGGGTCGTGTCCGGGTGCAGGCGGGCGAGCGGCCGGCCGTACGAGAACCGGGGGAACCGCCACAGGCCGTCGGGGCCGGGGGCGGTGACGCCCATGGCGGTCAGGCCGGGGTGCCCCGCCGCGATGGCCTCGGCGGTGTGCATGTGGGCCGCGGAGTCGTAGGCCATGTTGCTGAACAGGGTGAGCATCACCCAGAACTGCTTCTCGGGGTGACCGGGCGCGGTCAGCCGCTGCACCAGGGCTGTGCGGTGCTCGAACGGCAGCGCCACGAACGGCGGGACCGACGCGTCGAGGTCGAGGCCCTGCTCGGCGGCGTACGCGGTGGCGTGGTCGTTCAGCAGGAGGGCGAAGTCGTCGAGTCCCTCGGACACGCCGGTGGCGTCCCACTCCAGCAGCTCGATGGCGCCGGCGGCGACCGCGCCGCCGCCCGGCGCCGCGCCGGCGACCGCCCTGTCACCGGGGTGCCGCTTCTCACCCGGGACGATCGTGTCGGCGAAGGCCTCCAGGGTGACGGTCCTGGGCTTCTCTTCGGCTGAGGTGCGCGGCGACATGGGCGTTCCCTCGTGTCTCAGTTCGACTCAGGTCCCCTTCATGGTCCGGCGGGGGTCGCGCCGGCCGCATCTTCCGCATTGCCCTCCGGGTCCCGCGGCGGCCCGCCCGCGGCGTCCACGGATTCCACTGGGTCCACGGGGTCCACGGGGTCCACGGCGTCCTCGTCGGCGGCGAGCTGGTCCTTCAGTGAGGCGCGCAGGGAGGCCAGCGCCCGCACGGTCTGGCTGCGCACGGTCGAGCCCTCGCTTCCCAGGGCCGAGGCGGTCTCCTCGACCGTGCGGTCCTCCCAGTAGCGCAGCACCACGGCGGCGCGCTGCCGGGGCCCCAGGCCGGCGAGGGCGTTCATCAGCAGCAGCCGGTCGAGCACGAGGCCGTAGGGGTCGGGTGAGGGGTCGGGCTCGGGCGGCAGGTCGTGCAGGACCTCCCGCGACCAGCGGTGGGAGCGGCGGTCGCTGATGATGAGCCTGAGCATCACTGTCCGGGCGTATCCCGCGATCTTGTCGCGCTGCCGCAGCGTGTCCCACCGCCGGTGGAGCGCGATCAGCGTCCGCTGGACCAGGTCGTCGGCCTCGTGCCAGTCCGCCGACAGCAGGAACGCGGTACGCCGCAGAGCGGGCCTGGCCTCCCTCACGTAGCGCGAGAACTCGTCGTCGTGAGCCTCGGCCATCTGCTCACACTCCAAAACGGCCAACGCGTCCCAGGCACCGCACGTCGGATGGGTCGGGAATGGGTGGCGGGTGGCGGCGCTCGCGGCGGCGTGCCCGCAGTCCTGGGCCAACGCTCCCAGAATTGGCCGCGCCTACCTGGAGCCACAACCCCTATCGGGACGCCCCCCGCCCTTATCCGGAATGAGGGGTCCCTATATCCCCGCGCGCCGATTCCCCGCCCTGACCGGCGCGCATACGATCGCCGCGTGGCGGCCGAGGAGAAGGGCAACGGGAGATTGCTGGCGATCAGCGACCTCCATGTCGCCTACGCCGAGAACCGCGCCGTGGTCGAGGATCTGCGACCGCGGAGCGACGGCGACTGGCTGCTCGTGGCCGGCGACGTGGGCGAGCGCATCGCCGACGTCGAGTGGGCGCTCGGGCTGCTCAAGGAGCGCTTCGCCACGGTGGCGTGGGTCCCGGGCAACCACGAGCTGTGGACCACGCCCGGCGACCCCGAGCAGCTCAGAGGAGAGGAGCGCTACCGGCGGCTGGTGCAGATCTGCCGCCGGCTCGGCGTGCTCACGCCGGAGGACCCCTACCCCGTCTGGACGGGCGCGGGCGGGCCGGCGACCGTCGTCCCGCTGTTCCTCCTGTACGACTACTCCTTCCGCCCGCCGCGGACGACCCGGGAGCAGGCGCTGGCCCGGGCGTACGAGTCGGGGGTGGTGTGCACCGACGAGTTCCTGCTGCACCCCCACCCGTACCCGAGCAGGGAGGCGTGGTGCCGGGCACGGCTGCGCGAGAGCGAGGCCCGCCTGGACGACCGCGACCCCGGGCTCCCCACGGTCCTGGTCAACCACTTCCCGCTGCTGCGGGAGCCGACCGAGGTGCTGCGCCACCAGCCGCTGGCGCAGTGGTGCGGCACCGAGCACACGGCGGACTGGCACCTGCGCTACCGGGCCGCCGCCGTGGTGTACGGGCACCTGCACATCCCCAGGACCACCTGGCACGACGGCGTGAGGTTCGAGGAGGTCTCACTGGGGTACCCGCGCGAGCGGCGACCCCACCACAGACAGGGTCGCGTGCTCCGGCAGATCCTTCCCGAGCGGGGGGCGGCGTGAGCGCCCCGCCTCGCCCCCGCGCGCTCCGGCGCGCCGGCCCGTGGGACCGTTCCGCACGGCCGTACGGAGGGTCCGCACGCCCGTACGGAATACTCCGCCGCCTTTGCGCGCGGATCTCCCGGAAACGCGCGAACAATTCCTCAGAAATCCGCGCCGCCATGCAGCGTTCCGCGTCCCCCGCCGCGTGTAATAACCGAACAGGCGATTAGCCGGCATCGGCGAAGCCGGTCGATTCCGTTCGGAATTGCCCGCGGATCCGTGTGGACCCCGCACCGGCCAGCCAGTTCGCCATGCACGTGCACACCGTGACCGTCCGGTCACCGCCTATTGCCGGCTGATTCCCGTCGAATTCGGCCGGCGCCTCCGATGCACGGGAGGAGCAATGGACGACGTAATAACGGAGGCCGTCCTGCGGGTCGTGGAAAGCATGCAGGAGAATCTCGGGGAGCAGCTCACGATCGATGAGATGGCGCGCACCGCCATGTTCAGCAAGTTCCATTTCTCCCGGGTCTTCCAGCGGGTGACCGGCCTGTCGCCGGGACGTTTCCTTTCCGCCGTGCGGCTCCGCGAGGCCAAGCGGCTGCTGACCGCCACCACGCTGACCGTGACCGACATCAGCCACCGGGTGGGCTACTCGAGCGTGGGGACGTTCAGCTCCCGGTTCACCAGCAGCGTCGGCGTGTCCCCCACCCGCTACCGCCACCTCGACCGGCTCACCTCCCCGGCGGCCGCCGCCGACCGGCGCCCCGCCCGGGTGCCGACCGCGATGACGGTCCGGGGCGACATCTCCTCTCCCCTGGAGGGGCGGCCCGTCTTCGCCGGGCTGTTCCCCGACCGGATCCTGGAGGGCTGGCCGGTCTCCTACACGATCATCCACACCCCCGGTCCGTACGTGCTGGAGGACGTGCCCGAGGGGTGCTGGCACCTCATCGCGCAGTCGGCGGCGGACGGCCACGAGGGCGCCCTCAACCTCCCGGCCAGCGGCGACGAGGCCCTGTGCATCGGCCGCCACGGGCCGATCACGGTCCAGGCGGGCGCCGGGCCCGAGCAGGCCGACCTGGCCCTGCGGCCCATGAACGCATTCGACCCGCCGGTCCTGCTCGCGCTGCGCGAGCTGCTGCCGGCCGGTCTCTCCCCCGCCCTCGCCGTGGGCCGCTGACCGTCCCTCCGGCCGGTCCGCGCCCCGCCGGGAACGGGGCGTCAGAGGAGGAGGTCGACCGCGACCTCGTGGTGGGCGACGCGGTCCTCCCACCGGGTCAGGGCGCGGCGGGCGCCGTCCTCCAGGACGGCCTGCTCGGGGTCATCCCCGGCGAACCCGCGCACATCGTCCATGCTGGCGAAGAACGTGACGGAGGTGAACGTCACCTCGTCGCCGTCCTGCCTGCGGAGCAGGCGGGCTCCGCGGAAGCCGGGGACCTGGCGGAGGTGCTCCGCCACGTCGGACTCGTAGTGCCGCTGGTAGTCGTCGGCCTTCTCCGCCGAGGCCCAGCCCCGCCACACGCGCGCGATCATGCGCCGCACCCGACCCTTCCGTATCGACTGATCGACTTCCTCCAGAATGCCCCGGCGCTCCCCCGGCAGGTGGCCCGTCCCGGAAAACGGAGACGGCCGCGGCGGGACGCCGCGGCCGTCGGGTGCCGTGTCTCACTCCGTCGTCACTCCCCGGGCGGCTTCCCGGCGGAGCGGACCGTCATCGGCAGACCGCCCTTGACCCGGAGCGAGAGCATGGGCTCCGGGACGGCCGGGCGGCCCGGCAGGGCCTCCAGGCGCAGCTCGCGGGCCACCATGGCGATCACGAACGTCGCCTCCATCATCCCGAGGTGGTTGCCGACGCAGAACCGCGGCCCGGCCCCGAACGGGATGTAGGCGTACCGGGGGCGGGTCACCGGCCTGTCCGGGTCGAACCGCCCGGGGTCGAACCGGTCCGGGTCGTCCCAGAACGCCGGGTGCCGGTGCAGCGTGTACGGGCTGACCAGGACGTCGGCGCCCGCCGGGACGTGATGGCCGCCCACCACGTCGTCGCGGAGGGCCTGGCGCGGCAGGATCCACACGGGCGGGTAGAGGCGCATGACCTCCTCCACCACCATGGCCGTGTACCGCAGCCGCTGGAGGTCCTCGTACCTCGGCAGGCGGTCGCCGAGGACCTCGACCGCCTCGGCGCGCAGCCGCTCGCGCACCTCGGGGTGCCGGTCGACGAGGTGGAACGTCCACGACAGCGTGCTCGCGGTCGTCTCGTGGCCGGCGAGCAGCAGCGTGACGAGCTCGTCGCGCATGCGGAGGCGGCCCACCCGCGGGTCGGTCTCCTCCCGTACGGAGGCGATGAGGCGGGACATGACGTCGTCGCCGCCGGGCCGCGCCTCGCGGTCGGCCACCAGGTGGTTCACGACGCGCTGGAGCTCCCGGCGGGCCCGGCGGAAGCGCAGTTGCTTGGGCAGCGGCACCCACATCGGGACCATGCCGAGCGACACCATCTCGAACATCGCCTGGTCCTGCACGGCCTCGAACGAGTGCCCGATCGAGCCGAAGGACCCGAGGTCGGAGTCGAGCAGCGTGTGGCCGAGGACGCCGAGCGTGAGCCCGGTCATCTCGGCGACCACGTCGACCGGGCCGCCGCCCTCGTGCGCGCGCAGCCGCTCGACGAGGCCGGCCGCCTCCCGGGCGATGGCCTCGTCCTGCCGGGCGATCCGCTTGTTCTGGAACGCCGGCTGGATCATCCGCCGCTGCTTGCGCCACAGGTCGCCCTCGCTGGTCAGCAGGCCGTCGCCGATGGCCCGGCGGGCCTGCACCAGGCCGATGCCCTTGTGGTAGTTGCCGCTGTTGTCCGCGAGGACGTGCTTGGCGTGGTCGGGGTGGTTGAAGAAGTACAGCGTCTTCGGCCCGATGGACAGCTTCACCGCGTCACCGTACGTCGCGGCCTGGGTCATCAGCCCGAGCCGGTCGGCCACCAGCTTCCGGAACAGCCCGGGCCCCGCCCAGAAGGGCGGGCCCGGGTAGTCCTTCCGCGGCCGGGGCGGCCCGTCCGGCACGGCCGCGCCGCGCCGCCGGGTGAGGGTCATGCCGTCACCTCGCTCCAGTCGGGCATGACCTGACGGAACCTGCTCTGGTAGACGACCAGGGCGTCGCCCGCCGGGTCGTGGTCGAGCCACAGGACCTTCCCGATGAAGACCGTGTGGTCGCCTCCGTCGTACTCGCGCCACAGCTCGCACTCGAAGCGGGCCAGGGCGCCGCCGAGCAGCGGCGTCCCGGTCAGCGGGCCCGGCACCCAATCGACGCCGTCGAACTGGGCCGCGCCGAGCGTCCGGGAGCGGTCGGCGAAGTGGCGGGCCTCGGTCTCCTGGTGGGAGGCGAGCACCGACACCCCGAAGAACCCGGTCTCGGTGAGGCACCCGTGCATGACGGCGGCGCGGTCCACGCAGACCAGCAGGAGCGCCGGGTCGAGGGAGACGGAGGTGAAGGAGTTGGCCGTCATGGCGTGCGGGATGGGGCCGCCGGTCGTCACCACGGTGACGCCGGTGGCGAAGGCCCCGAACGCCCGCCGCAGGTCCTTGCCGTCGACCGCCTGACGGAGGGGGATGGAATCGTGCATGGTCACGCTGCTGCCTCCTGGCTCGCTGTCTCGATTGCCCTAGGACGCGTACTGCTCGAGCGCCCTGACCAGGGACTCGGGGACCCGGGAGGGGACCGTCCTGGCGTTCGGCCCCCGCATGCAGGCCACGCGCTGCCTGCCGCGGGCGATGAGCGTCTCGCGCTCCCGCCCGTCCTCGGCGCGGTCCAGCCGGACGTAGTCGAAGCTGAACTCGATCTGGGTCTGGGTGAGGTCGACCAGGCGC
The DNA here is from genome assembly GCF_000511135.2 of Microbispora sp. ATCC PTA-5024. Classification (NCBI taxonomy): domain Bacteria; kingdom Bacillati; phylum Actinomycetota; class Actinomycetes; order Streptosporangiales; family Streptosporangiaceae; genus Microbispora; species Microbispora sp. ATCC PTA-5024. Next base: position 1,174,086 of record NZ_KI866522.1, read on the forward strand.
ATCCTGATGGACAGCTCGCTGAAGGCCGTGATCTCGGCGAAGAACTCGCAGTCGACCTTGAGCGTGAACAGCTTCAGGTCCTCCTGGACGTCGGCCAGCACGTCCGGAGCCCGCTCCTTGAGGAACATCTCCCGGCAGCGTCCCTGCCAGCGCAGGTAGTTGACGTAGTAGACGTTCCCGACGATGTTCGTCTCCTCGAACCCCACCGTATGGAGGTATTCGAAGTACTTGCCCATGGTTACGACCGCCCTTCGGTGAGCACTGCGATCACGACGGGATCGGGGGCGTCCCGCAGGGTCGTGACGAGCGTCGCGATCCGCAGGCCGTCCGAGGCCAGCACCGCCCAGGCGTCCCGCGCGCCCGGGAGGACGGCGAGGGGGGCGGTCGCCGGCAGGCCGGCCCTCTCCAGGCACTCGGCGGCGGCGAGGACGCGGGCGCCGGCGCCGCCGGGGCCCTCCCCGGTCACCGCGGCGACCTGTCCGGCGAGCGGCGCGCGCGTCCCGAGCGCGTCCGCCCACTCCTGCT
>NZ_KI866522.1:1174878-1214451 GCF_000511135.2 Microbispora sp. ATCC PTA-5024
CGTCCTCGTCCCGGACCACCTCGACGGGCCGGCCCAGGGCGCGTCCGGCCGCGAGCGCCGTGCGGGCCGACCGCTCCGCCTCGCCGTCCGGGCCCGCCGGGTCGTACGGCTCGACGGCGACGGCCACGCGGGCGCCGGTGAGGTCCTCCAGCGTCCGCTCCAGGTACGACCCGAGCAGCGGGGCGATCCACGGGCCGCGGCCGTCCTTCTTCCGCACGGCCTGCAGGCGCAGGCCCTCCCACCGCTCCACGACGGCGCCGGCCGCGTCGCGGACGGCGATGTCGTAGATGTAGGTGTCGCCGTCCCGGGAGCGCTCGGTCGCGCAGTAGCGCAGCACCCCCGACTCGGCCAGCGCCGGGCCGCCGCCGTGCCCCATCGACAGGTGCAGCCGCTCGATCGCGGTCGGGAGCAGGGTGGCGTCGGGCACGCAGACCTGGTTGCCGTGCATGAGCGCGTCGCGCATGCCCGGGTCGCCCAGGAGCAGCTCGGCCGGCAGGTAGGGGGCGAACCAGCCGGGCGCGTCGAGCGCGGCCACGTCGGCGTCGACGTGCCGGGCGGCGGCGCGGTGGTACCCGAGCAGCCGGTGGAAGCGGCCGCCCTGGAACAGCACCTCGCCGTACATCTCGTTCTCCGGGTCGAGCGGCACCGGCGGCAGGCCCTCGGCCTGGTCCGGCGGCCCGTCGGGGGCCTTCTCGCCGGCGAACCGCACCCGCGCCCGGAAGTGCTCGACGTCGAAGCCCGTCTCGGCGCTGCGGATGGCGACCTCGGCCGTGTCGTCGGCGGTCAGGACGGCGCCGACGCGGATCGTGGTGCTGCCCTCCGGCGGGATGATGACGGGCCGCAGGAACTCGGCCCGCTCGATCACCGTCACCGCGCCGTCGCCGCCGCGCGCGGCGGTGGCCACCTGCGACATGGCCTCCATCCCCAGGACGGCGGGGAACAGGAGGTTGCCGTCGAGGAGGTGGTCGGCGAGGTAGAGGTCGGTGCCGGCGTTCATCTCGACCTCGGTGACGAGTTCGACGCCGTGGTAGCGGATGAGCGGGGTGCCGACGAAGCGCAGCAGCGGCAGCTCGGGCGCCTCCCGGCGCACCGTGCCGACGCCCTCGGCGCGTCCGCTGACGACCACCACAGCCGGCGCGTCGGGGTCGGCGACGAGCCGGCGCATGATCTCCACGCCCTGCTCGGGCGAGATCGGCGCGATGCCCTTGCGGACCAGGCCGTCGACGACGGACAGCCGCTCGCCCATGCCGACGTCCGACCAGACCGACCACTCCATGCAGATCGTCCGGCAGTCCGGATGCCGCGCGGCGAACTCCTCGGTGAGGCCGGCCAGCCACTCGTTGGCGGTGGCGTAGTGCGCCTCGCCGTGGAGGCCCGCCCGGCCGATGATGCTGCCGAAGGTGACGAACAGGCGCAGCGCGTCCGGCTCGACGGCGGCGAGCACGTTGCGCAGGCCGCCCACCTTCGGGGCGAACGTCCTGCGGAAGGCGTCGGCGTCGAGGCCCGCCAGCCCGCCGGGCTCGTTGCGCCCGGCGCCGTGCAGCACGCCGGTGACCTGCCCCAGCGCCTCCTGGATCTCGCCGACGGCGCGGCGGACCTGGGCGGCGTCGGTGACGTCGGCCCGCGCGTAGTGCACGGCGACGCCGGCGTCCGCCATCCTCCGCAGGTTGGCGGCCAGCTCGGGATCGGCGGCCGGGTCGGAGCGGCCGAGCACCGCGAGCCTCGCCCCGCTGTCCCCGGCCACCGCCAGCGCGCACTCGGCCGTGATGCCCTTGCCGCCGCCGGTCACCAGCAGCACGTCGGACGGGCCGAGCGGCTGCCGCTCCCGGGCGGGCCGCACGGGCAGGGCCCGCAGGGTCGGCACCCGGCGGGCGCCCGCCTCGTCGTAGTGGACCTCGGCGAAGTCCTCGGTCGCGGCGACCTCGGTCACCACCCGGTCGGCCGCGTCGGTCCCGGCCGGGACGCGGACGATCGTCGTCCGGACGTGCGGGGCCTCCAGCCACAGCGTCTTGCCGAGCCCGGCGGCGCCGTTGCCGTGCTGCACGAGCACGAACCGGGTGCCGCGCGGAGCGGCCAGCGCCGCCTTCGCCCCGAGGAGCGCGTGCTGGACGTCGTCCTCGGCGCAGTCCGGCGGCAGGCAGACGAGCACGCCGCTCCCGAGCCGCGCGCGCTCCAGCGCGTCCCGCAGGGGCTCGGCGGCCGGGTACTCCCCGGGGGCGAACACCTGCCAGGTCCCGCTCTCCTCCGCGGCGCTGCGGGCGGGCGCGGGCACCTCGTCCAGGTCGACCGCGAACGGCCGGGCCCAGGAGGCGGCCGGGGCGACGACCTGCGCGGCCGCCTGTCCCCCGTTGCCCACCAGCGCGTCGAGCGCGTCGGCCAGCTCGCGCAGGCTGGCCGTGGCCAGGTTGGTCGGGGCCTGCCCGGCCGGGACGCCGAGCCGCTGAGTGGCCTGGTCGATGATGTGCATGACGGTGACCGAGCTGAGGTGCAGCTCGTCGAGCGGCCGGCTGTCCTCGCCCACCATCTCCAGCGGCAGCTCGGCCCGCTCGGCGGCGAGCCTGCGCAGCAGGTCGATGCTGGACGCGGCGCCCTCGCCGTCCTGAACGCCGGTCCCGGCCGCCGGGGACGCCGCCGCGGCGGGCTCCTCGGCGCGGCGCACGGCGGCGCGCAGCTGCACCTGCGGGGCCTGCTCGGCCGGGCTGGCGAAGAACGAGAACTCGGCGCCGACCTCCAGCGGCCGCACGAGCCGCCCGTGGAACAGCTCCTCGTGCAGGACGGGGGCGCCGACGACGTAGGCGGCGCCGGCCACCCGCAGCAGGCCCGCGATCGACTCGTCGTCGGTGTCGAGCGCGACGGCGGGCACGTCGGTCGCGGCGGAGGCCAGGGCGGTGAGCACCCGGCCCGGGCCGACCTCCACGAACAGGTCGATGTCCTTGGCCGCCAGCTCCACCGCCTGGGTGAACCGCACCGGCTCGGTGATCTGCCGGCGCAGCAGCGCCGGGATGTCGGCGTCCGGCCGGAGCGCCTCCGCCGTGACGGTGGAGACCACGCGCCGCGCGACCCGGTCGAACGGCTCGCCGGCGAGCCGCTCCCCGAACGCCTCGGCGGCCGGCTCGACCAGCGGCGAGTGGAAGGCGTGGGACACCGGCAGCGAGGTCCAGGTGAGCCCGGCCTCGGCGGCCCTGCGGCCCACCTCCTCCACCGCGGCGACCGGCCCGGCGACGACCGTCTGCTCGGGGCCGTTGTAGCCGGCGATCACCACGGGCAGGCCCGCGACGAGGTCGGCCACCGCCGGGGGGGCGGCGCGGACGCCGGCCATGGTCCCGGCCTCGGTGCCGTGCTCGGTCATGGCCCGGCCGCGGTCGCCGGCCAGCCGGAGCAGCGCCTCCTCGTCCATCGCCCCGGCCCAGTGCAGGGCCGACAGCTCGCCGAGGCTGTGCCCCACGGCCACCTCGGCCTCGACGCCGAGCAGCGACAGGGCCCGCAGGCCCGCCGTCGACCCGGTGACGATCCGCGGCTGGGCGACGGCGGTGGCCACCATGTCCCCGGCCGTCGGCAGCGCCGCCCGGACGTAGATCTCCTCGACCTCGGCGAGGCGGCGGCGCAGCGCGCCCCCGCTGGTGCCGCGGCCGGATCCCTGCCCGGGGAACAGGAAGCCGATCCTGCCCGGCCCGTCGGCCCGGCCGAGGAACGCCCGGCCGTCCGGGGCGAACAGCCGGTTCTCCCCGCCGTCGAGGGCGTTGACGACCCGGCCCAGCTGCCGCTCGGCGTCGTCGGGAGACGACACCACCACGGCCGCCCGGTACGGCAGGTCGCGCAGCCGCCGCTGGAGGGTGGCGGCGAGGTCGGCCAGCTGGGCGTAGGACAGCGCCGGCACGAAGCCGGCCAGCTCAACCAGCCGCTCCCGGAGGTCCTGCGGGGACGCGGCGTCCACCAGCAGCAGCTCGGCGTCCTGCAGGGAGGCGGCCAGCGTCCGGGTGCGGGAGGGCAGCGACCGGCGGCGCGGGCCGCTCCTCTCCAGCACGACGTGGGTGTTGATGCCGCCGAAGCCCATGGCCGTGATGCCGGCGCGGACCGGCAGGGCGTCGGGCCAGGGCTCGGCCTTGCGGAGCACCCGCAGCGGGGCGCCCTCCTGTGTGAGCACCTGGTGGGGCTCGACGCAGCCGATGGCCGGCGGGAGGACCTGCTCGTGCACGGCCATGGCGGCCTTGATGAGCCCGGCCACACCGGCCGCGGCCTTGGCGTGGCCGATCATGCCCTTGATCGAGGTCACGGCCGCGGGCGGGGCCGCCGCGTCGGCGTCCGCCCGGGCGGTCGACAGCGCGGTGAGCTCAGTCATGTCGCCGACGGCCGTGCCGGTGCCGTGGCCCTCGAACAGGCCGACCGTCTCGATGCCGAACCCGGCCCGCTCGTACGCCCGGCTCAGGGCGAGCCGGTAGCCGCTGACCTCGGGCCGCGTCATGCCGCCCCGGCCGTCGGACGAGATGCCCCAGCCGGCGATGGTGGCGTACACGCGGCGGCCCGACTCGGCGGCGTCCTCCTCGCGCATCAGCACGACCATCCCGCAGCCCTCGCCCGGCCAGAAGCCGTTGGAGTGCCGGTCGTACAGCCGCATCTCGCCCTTCGCGAGGGCGCCCGTCTTGGCGAAGCCGATGATCTCGAACGGGTCGATCGACAGGTCGACGCCGCCCGCGAGGGCCACGTCCAGGTCGCCGTCCAGCAGCGCCTTGCACGCCGTCGTCACCGACAGAAGCGACGACGAGCAGGCGCCGTCGACCGTGTAGCCGCCGCCGTTCAGGTCGAAGTGGTTGCAGATCCGGCCGGCGATGGTGTTGGACAGGCCGCCCGCGAGGGTGTCCTCGTCCACGCCGGGGAACGGACTCTTGTAGGTGGCCTCCAGGTCCTCCAGGAACGCGGCCAGGCGCTCGTCGTCCCAGCCCTGCTCCTTCAGCACCGCGCCGACCGTCCTGCGGACGTACGGCCAGCGCAGGCGCAGGATGTTCGCCCGGGTGAACTCGCCGGTGAGGGTGTTGCCCACCACCACGCCCGTCCGCTGCCGCGGCAGGCCCTCCGCCTTGGGGAAGCCGGCGTCCTCCAGCGCCCGGCCCGCCATGTCGAGGGCGAGCCAGTGCGTGAGGTCGGTCGACCGGTACGTGCTGCCGGCGATCTTGTAGCCGATCCGGTCGAACGTGTAGCCCTCGATGACGGCCGCGTTGCGCGCGTAGAACTTGTCCGGGACCGACGGATCGGGATCCCAGTAGTCCTCCAGGCGCATCCGTTCGTCGGGCAGACGGCGGAAGGCGCGGCGACCGGCGAGAGCGTTCTCCCACAGCTCTCTCGGCGAGGCGGCGTCCGGGTAGCGGCACGCCATGCCGACGATCGCGATCCTGCTCATACGGACGCCGCCTCTTTCCCGTTCAGCGAGGCGGGGCCGGCCGCGACGGCCACCGGGGCCGCCATCGGCGACGGCGCCAGCGCCGGGTCGGGGGCCTGCGCGGGGGCGGGCGCGGCGGCGGCCTGCTGGCGGGCCTTGTTCACGAAGTGCAGCGCCCAGAAGAAGCCGCCCCGGATGGCGCAGACGCCGGCCGTGGCGAAGAACAGGGCGTACGAGATGTGCACCGCGGTCAGCAGGCCGTACAGGAGGGCGACGCCGCTGCCGAAGGCCATCTGCGAGGCGGGCTTCGACGGGCTCGTGCCCGGGTCGGTGATCATGTAGTTGCTGAACAGCACGAACGCGACGCCGGTCATCATGCCGAGCGCGGCCGGGATCGACGTGCCGAAGAAGATCCCGCGCACGACGGCCTGGAGGGCGAAGGTGCCCACCCACCCGACGATGAGGGGCATGCGGCCGGTCAGCTTGCCGTTCAGCATCGTGCCGCCGAGGATGATGATCGACGGGACCAGCCAGTCGATCCAGGTGTCCACGTTCTCGGTGAAGTGGTACGGCGGGGCGATGCTGGCCCAGGGGAAGACCAGCAGGATGACGGCGATGCCGAAGTTCGACGGGTTCATGAAGTGCCGCATCCGGCCCTTCACCGGGGCGCGCAGCACCCACTTGGCGCCCACGGCGACCACGACGCCGAAGATCAGCACGAGGACCTGGTCGTTGACGTAGGTCAGCATGTTCATGGCCAGGCTGGTGATGTGCGCCGGGTACAGGAACTCGACGAGTCCCCGCAGGCCGTTGCCCTTGTATCGGGGCGCGCGTCCCTCCGCCCTGGCGGCGATCCACTCGAGGCCGATCTCGGTGGTGTAGCCGGTGGCGAGGGCGAGGAAGGGCCACACCCACGGCTGCTCGAAGCCGAGGACGGTGTACCCGATGATGTTGAAGACCGAAATCGAGATCGCGAAGTTCCTCAGCGCGATGACCACTTTGGGGTCGTGGCGCGGCCCCGCGGCGGGTGGGGTGTTCTCAGCCATGTGGATCACTTCTCCTTGGCCTGCAGACCGAGCTCCAGCGAGTGGCGGCCCGGGGTCAGCTGAAGGTCCTGTTCGCGCACCTGTCCGGTGCGGTCGCGCCACTGCAGGTGCACCTTCACCGGCCCGGTGACGTTCTGGCCGAGGCCGAGGTGCACGTCGGTGGTGCGGCGGCCGGAGTGGCCGCTGCTGCCGTCCACGCGGCCGATGTACATGCGGCCGTCGGCGGTCATCGCGCAGACCTGCGCGCCCGTGGCCGGCGAGCCCGGGGCGGGGAAGCGACCGGCGACCGGCGTCTCGGCCCTGGTCAGGTGCAGGTCCAGGTACGCGCCCTGGGAGGGGCTCTGGTTCTGGTAGAAGATCGGCGCGTCCCACTGGCGGGCCACGGCGAAGTCGAGGCGGCCGTCCCCGTCGGCGTCACCGGTCGCGATGCCGCGGGTGGGCACCGGGACGGCGAGACCCAGCTGCGGGGCGAGGTCGGCGTAGCGGCCCTCCGGGCCCTTCACGAAGAAGTGCAGGGTCTGGTTGCCCGCGATGTCGTCGCCGGCTCGCGCGTTCGGCCACCAGGTCGGGTTCTGCAGCAGCTCGTCGTTGGCCGTGGCCAGCTCCTGCAGCTGCGGCCACCGGTCGGTGTAGCCCTTCACGAAGCCGGTCGCCTGCGCGATGGCCGGCTCGCCGCCGTTGTTGAAGTCGTCGATCTTGACGTCCCAGCCCCAGCCGGACCACGCGGTCTGCGACGGCCCGCTGCGGTCCACGTACGGCGCCACGCCGTCGCGGAGGCTCGCCCGCATCTCGGTCTGGTCCTTGGCCGTGGAGACGAACTCGAAGTTGCTCTCCTCGATGCCCCAGGAGGTGGTGATGTTGCTGACGAACATGTCGTAGACGCCGTCGTGGTTGAGGTCGCCGAAGTCGACGCCCATGCCCTTGAACGAGTCGTGGCCGACCGTCTTCGACTTGGGGATCAGCGGCGAGCGCACGCCCTCGACGAGCGACAGCTTGATGTGGCCGGGCGTGGAGCGGTTGTAGAACATCCGGTCCGGGCCGAAGTCGTTGGCCAGGTACAGCTCGGGAAGCTGGTCGCCGTCGAGGTCGTTGGCGGCCGCGCCGAGCTCCCAGCCCTTCGATGCGTCCTCGGGGAGGACGTGGTCGAGCCTCTGGTAGGCGACCGACGGCTTGTCTCCGCCCTTGGCCGCGGTCCAGCGGAAGAAGTGGTCCTCGCCGCCGTTGTGGCCGTTCGACATCGAGTGGTTCATGTGCACGCCGCCGTTGGCGGTCGGGTCGAGCACCGGGCCGTCGGCGAAGTAGTTGCCGATGAAGATGTCGTCGTGCCCGTCGCCGTCGAAGTCGGCCACGGTCGCCGCGTTGGTGTTCCACTGCGGGCCGGTGTACACGCCGTTGGTCGAGTTGGGGCCGGGCACCAGCTCGGTCGGCTGGTACGTCGTGGCCGACAGCCCGGACGCGCCCGCCTTCGCGAGGTAGACGATGGGCGTGCGACCCCACATGTAGACGAGCAGGTCGAGCCGGCCGTCCTCGTTGTAGTCGCCGGGGACGCAGCCCATCGGCGCCATGTGGTCGTTGACGGGCAGCGGCGCCGGGTTCAGCGCGAACGGCTTGTACCGGTTCGCCTTGGCGCCCGGCGTGGGCGTGACGACGACCTGGTCGATCCGCGTGTCGACGAGGCACAGGTCGTTGGACAGGCCGTCACCGTCGAGGTCGTTCATCGCGATCGCCGCGCCGACCGAGGAGATCCAGGCGTCGATGTGCGTGTAGTCCTTGTTGACCTTGCGGATCGACTGCTGCGGGTAGCCGCTCGGCAGCGCGATCGACAGCGGCTTGAACGAGTACTTGCTCGCCATCTCCGCCGTCTGCGCGGCGGAGTACGAGGGCAGGCGGGCGATCAGGAAGACGCTCGTGACCAGGACGAGCGCCACGATGCCCGGCAGCTGCCTGCGCAGCCAGCCAAGGGTCGCGGTCACTGGGTAACACCTCCAAGGGAAACGAATTCGGCGGCGATGCGCTGCCGCCACGCCTCGTAGGCGGTCCGCTCGCCGTCGTCCACCGGCTGCGGTGGCCGCACCTGCTGGGTGACCAGGGCCGCCTGCTCCGCCGTCGTGCCGCAGAAGATCTCGCTCGCGAGCCGGGTGTGGTCGCCGAGCAGCCCGGCCCGCACCCTCGCCTCGGCGGCGAAGGCCGACCCCTGGGCGACCTGGGAGCGGTGCACGCCGGCGCGGTCCCACAGCTCCCGCAGCTCGTCCTCGGGCGCCCCGCCGGCGTACGTGGCGGCCAGGCCGGCGCCCGCGTAGAGGTCGGCGTGCCGGTGCGCCGGGTACCGCTCGATGAGCGAGACGGCCACCTCGGGGTCGGTGCCGCCGACGAACCACAGCGCCCGCCCGATGCCCTGGTCGATGGCGCGGTTCGCGTACGGCCGGGTGCCGTCGGCGGGCCAGGGGAACGCCGGGTCCTGGTACTGCCCGGTCACGTACTGCTCGGTCCTGAAGTACGCCTGGTGGAAGCCGTAGCCGTCGAGCACCAGCCAGCGCAGCAGCGGGTCGAGGGTCTCGGCCTTGGGCCACAGGAACCGCGGCAGCCGGGCCATGGCCCAGCCGATGCCGACGTAGACCATGTAGATGTGCTTGTCGCCACGGCCGGCCAGGAACTCCTCCGTCTTGCGGCCGCGGCCGAAGGGCAGCGCGTCGAGGATGGCAAAGGCCATGCCCGCGCCCTCGTAGGCGAAGCCGCGGAAGCGCTCCGGCACCTGCTCCAGTCGCTCCTCGGCCTCGGCGGTCGTCCGCGCCTCGGCCGCGTACGCGTACCCGGTGAGAAAGGTCTCGCCGACCTTCTCCAGCAGGTCCCGGGCCTCCGGGGTCTTCACGTGGAATCCGCGCGTGGACATCTTCGTCTCGGAGATGTCCGGCGTCATGATTCGGCGTCTCATTGAACGCAGAAAGCTCGTCAATTCCGTACCGCCCTCCGGTCGGCCCTTTCTTCAACGGGTGATCTTTTATTATTCGAATTTATTCACACGTATCGGGCCGCGGGCCACTTCAAGAGTGCCCACTTGTGCCGATCCACAAATCGACGACATGACGGAACGAACGCGCGGCGAATTCGCCCGCGTTTCTAGAACCGCCGTCAACGGTGTTCCGCACGGCGCAGGCGCCGTCCGCCCCCGCCGGGAGGGTCAGCCGGCGACGCGCTCGGACGCCGCGACGCGGGCGCGCACGGCGGCCCGCCACAGCTCGTAGGCCGGGACGCCGCCCGAGGGGGCGGGGTCGACGGCGGTGTCGTCGGCGAGCGCGGCCGCGTCCGCGACCGACAGGTCCGCGAGCGCCGCCGTCGCGACCTCGGTGTGGCCCGGGACGAACCCGGAGTAGCTGCGGGCCTTCCCGGCGAACACCGAGCCCTGGGCGAGCTCGGCCCGGTGCTCCCCGGCCTCCCTGCGCAGCTCGGCGAGGCCGGCGGCGTCGCAGCCGCCCGCGAAGGTGGCGGCCAGGCCGACGCCGCTCCACAGGTCCGCGTGGCGGTGGCTCGCGAAGCCCCGAACGGCCGCCGCCACACCCTCGACCCGCCCACCGTGGATGAACCACAGCGCCCGGCCGATCCCCTGGTCCACGGCCCGCAGGAAGTACTCCGGCGAGCCCTCCCAGGCGTACGGCGCGGGGACGCGCTGCTCGTCGACCCACCGGCGGGTGTCGAAGTACGCCCGGTCGAACCCGTAGCCGTCGACCGCCAGCCAGCTCATGGTCGGGTAGTACGGCGACCCGCTCATGTCGGGCACGACCTTCCTCCAGAGCGGACGGGGCAGGCGGGCCATGGCGAAGCCGATGCCGATGTAGGTGAGGAAGATGTGCGGCCGCCCCGGTCCCGTCATGAGGTCACGGGTGCGCGTGCCCCGGCCGCCGCCCATGGCGTCGAGCACGGTGAAGGCCATCGTGGCGCCCTCGTAGGCGAAGCCGCGGAACTCGGCGTCGACCAGGCTCAGCCGGCGCTCGACCTCCCACTGGTCGCGCGCGTCGATCCCCCACTCGAACCCGCAGATCACCGATTGCGGAATGGCCTCCAGCCGGCGGGTGGCGTCGGTCGGCGTGACAGGAAATCCCCGCACCTCGAATGTCACGTCGGCCAGGGACGGCGTGAGCAGGAGCCTGCGTACGGAACCGAAAAACGTTGGCATGAAAAGGCCGCCTCCTCAAGCTTCACTTCGGATTCCGGCGGTCGCACGCTGGCGGCCGGACCATTCCATGGTCATATGCGAGGTCCTGGGAAACATCTCCCGGATTGCGGCACCAAGACCGAGTCTCGTTTGTCGGGTGATCTTTTGTTTCGTCGTGGCGACGTTCCCGGATCGGCCGGTTCCCGCCGGGTCGCGGGAGCTGTCCCAGCGGGCGGTGCCGGCGCCGCCTGGGGCGACCGCCGCCTGATGACCGCCGCCTGATGACCGCACCTCCGAGGGGATCGTCGTCGTGATCGCCGCCGGTGGGATACTGGCCGCATGCCCCGGCGACCCAGGACGGACGGAAGCAGCAGCCCCGACACATCGACGATGCTGCGGGCGCAGCACGCCGAGGCCACTCGCCGCGCCGTGCTCGCCGCCGCCCGCTCCCTGTTCGGCAGGAAGGGCTACGCCCAGACGTCGGTGGACGAGATCGCGGACGCGGCCCGGGTCACCAAGGGCGCCGTGTACCACCACTTCGCCAGCAAGGAGGCGTTGTTCCGCGCCGTGTACGCGGAGGTGGAGGCCGAGACGGAGGCGCGCGCGACGGGAGCCGGAGACCCCGGCGGGGCGCCGGTCGACCAGATCATCGCCAGGATGAACGCCTACCTGGACGCGGCGCTGGATGAGGAGACCCGGCGGATCGGGCTGATCGACGGGCCGGTCGTCCTCGGCCAGGAGATATTGGATGCGGCCGACCGGCAGCGGGGCCACGTCGACCTGCGGTCGTTCATCGCCGCGTCGATCGCGCGGGGCCAGATCGTCGACCTCGACCCCGACCTTCTCGCCCACCTCATCCGGGGCACATTCGGGCTGAGCGGCATGCTGATCGCCCACGTCGGCGATCCGGAGAAGACCAGACAGACGCTCGGACAGGCGCTCCACGCGATGCTCCAAGGTCTGGCCGCGGGCAAGGAGCGGTGACCTCGCCGGCAAGGCACGCGCCTGATCACGAATGGTGTGAGCACCGCGCACACCGCACCTGACGAACACGCGTCGACCGGGATTGTCACACTGACATACCAAGAGTATGTTTTATACCTATGGAATCCGGAAGACTGGAAACCCGTCTCGGACCACTGGCCTGGCAGAGTCGCGGCCGAGGACCGGCGCTCGTCTTCTTCGCCGGGGCGCTCGCGAACCACGACCTGTGGCGCGACGTCGTCGCCGCGCTCGAAGACCGCTACCGCTGCATCACGATCGACCTCCCGCTGGGAGCGCACCCCTGGCCGATGACGCCCGGAGCCGACCTGTCGTCCACCTCGCTGGCCCGGCTGCTGCTCGACTGCCTCGACCTGCTCGACGTGGACGACGCCACGGTGGTCGCCAACGACACGGCCGGCGGGCTGCTCCTCCTGTCGCTGGCCACCGGCCATCCGGCTCTCGGGCGCGTGGGCAGTCTTGTCCTGACCAACTGCGACAGTTACGACCAGTTCCCTCCGGACGCACTCAAGAAGGCGGCGGCGCTGTCTCGCACACTGCCCCGGCTCGCCCGGGCGTTTCTTCGGCTACAGCTCCGATGGCCGGCTCTGCGGCGCAGGACCGTCTCCGCCGTCACCGCGTACGGACTGGACCACGAGCGGGCCGAGTCGTTCTTCGGACCGGCACGACGTGATCGACGTGTGGCCGGCGATCTCGTCGCGGCCTCGGCCGGTTTCCGCCCGCGGCTCCTCACGGATGCCGCCGAGACGATCCCGCGGTTCGGCCGGCCCGTCCTGCTGATCTGGGGCGAATCGTGCGACTTCTTCCCGATGACACACGCGCGACGGCTCGCGTCCGACTTCCCCCACGCCACGCTGGTCGCCGTTCCCGGAGCCAAGACCTGGGTCCCGGTCGACAGTCCGGCCGCGGTGGCCGGCGCCATCGCCGATTTCGTTCCGGCACCGGCCTCATAGGACCGTGACCTGTTCGGGCCTTGATCGGGGGCCCGGTCCGCGCCGAGTGGCTCACGCCTTCTCCGCACGGATCGAGTACGTGAGGGGGATGCGCGGAGCGCCCTCGCGATGCCGGTAGACCTCGCCGTCGTGGCGCTCAAGTGACTGGCGTTGGAGGTAGAAGGTGTAGTCGTGCTCGTGGAGAAACCGGATCCGCAGCCCGGCTCCGGCGATCGCCGAGACGACGGCCGACAGGCTGTGCCGCCACTCGACGGTCTCGTTGTCCTCGGTCACCGCCGTCTCATCGGCGTACGTTCCGGCGCCTCCCGAGGCTTCCGGGCCTTCGTTGAAGTAGTCGTGCGTGACCGTGCTTCCGGTCTCGTCGTCGAGGACGAAGCTGAACGATGGGCACCCGCTCGTCCCAGTACGCCTTGTTCAACTCCCGCCAGCGCCCTGCCTGGTCACCCATGAATCCGGACGATATACGGAGGCGGGCCGGCCTCCTACGGTCCGGCGCCCGTCGTGGGGGCGGGGTCTCGCGTCCACGTCTCCGCGTCCGCGGGAGGCGCCGTCGTCCGCGTCGCCCGGACCGATCGCAGGATGACGACCATGCAGGCCGTCCCGGCCGTACCGGCTCCGCAGACGACCGCGTACGGGGGAACCGACGCGGCGATGGCGCCGCCGGCGATCACGCCGAGCCCCTGGAGGGTCATGAGGCCGGCTCCCAGCAGGGACATGGCGCTGCCCCGCACCGCCGGAGGCACCGCTTGCACGAACCACTGGTCCATGCCGAGCGTGTAGGCGGCGCACAGCCCGGTGAGCAGCAGGAGCGCGACCGCGAGCGGCAACGGCGGATGGACGGCGAACGCGACCATCGGCAGCATCGACCCCGCTGCCAGCGGCAGTGCGATCCGCTCGCGGGCGGCCGCCCCGAGCACAGTGCCCGCCAGCACCTCTCCCACCGCGGTCCCCGCGGGCATCGCGGCCATGAGGAGCCCGAACCCCGCCGAGCCCGCACCCGCGGCGTCCGCGAAAGGCGCGGCGGTTCCCTCGGCGACGATGAAGAACATCGGCGGGATCCACCACATCAGCAGCAGCGCGCGGACCCGGGGGATACCGAGCAACCGCCGGGCGGAGGCGATCGAAGCGCGCATCGTCGCCCCGCCCCCCCGACACCCGGGCCGGACGGCCGCGGGTGCCCAGACGCAGGAGCAGCGCGGAACCGAGGAAGGTACCGGCGGTCACGTGCAGCGCGGCGCGGGGTGACAGCCATACCAGGGCCAGTCCGCCGAGTCCGTAGCCGATGATCTGGGACCCCTGCGAGACCGTCCGCACCAGCGAGCGGCCCAGGACGTACAGGTCACCGGACAGGATGTCGGCCAGGCTCGCCGCCCGGGTGCCGGTGAACACCGGCGACATCATCGCGAGGGCGAAGCGGAGGACGAACACCGCCGCGAGCGGGGTCGCCGGGACGGCCATCAGCGTCACGCAGCCGGCCGAGAGCAGGTCGCAGGCCACCAGCACCCGGCGGGCGGGATATCGGTCGGCGATGCCGGAAAGCAGGAGGCGTGCGGTGTCGCTGCACGGTGGCGAGTCAGGCCTGAGGCCTTCTCATCCGGAGACGACCATGCCGGGTCGCGTCGCTGCGGCGTGTGCGACGAAGGCTGGTGCCGGCGGTTACGGGGCCGGCGTGGGGACGGCCGTGCCGGGCGCGGTGAGGGCGGCGAGCAGTGTCGCCGAGACGACGCGCGCGGCATCGCCGGCGTCCAGCCTGCCGGCGGCGGTGTCCTCCGCCGCGGCGTGCATCAGGCTGAACACGGTCGTGACGAGCCACCGCTCGGGCAGGTCGTCGCGGAAGACGCCGGCGCGTCGCCCGTTGTCCACGATCGCCTGGACCCGTTGCAGGGTCCGGTCGTGGACGGCCCGGATCCGTTCCGGGGGCAGTTCGCGCTGGGCGGCCTGAAGCACGGAGTGGAACTGGTGGACGATCTGCCAGGAGGCGCCGACGAGCCGGGTCAGCGCCTGCCCCGGGTCACCGGTGGTGTCGGTCGCGTCGAGCGCGGCGTCGGACTGCTCCATCGTGCGCGTCAGGACGGCGTCGACGAGGTCTGCCCGGGTCTTGAAGTGCCCGTAGAGCGTGACCCGGCCGACCCCCGCCGCCTTGGCGATGTCGGCAACGCTGGCGTCGGCGTCGCGGGCCAGGCAGAGCTGGGCCGCGTCCAGGATGGACCTGATGTTGCGCCGGGCGTCGGCTCGCCGCTCGGTCTGCGCCGCGGGGGGCTGCGCGGACCGCGACCTGTCGCCGGCGCCGCGCGGTGTGGCTGCCATCTTCGGTCCTGTGCTCCCCGGGCCGACGTTTCCCACCAACTCGAACAGTGTAGTTCACGTTGCCACCGCGTACCGCTTCCTCGCCCTGCCGCGGCCGGCCAGAGGCGGCGCAAGAAGGCCAAGTCGGACACGAATGTTCGACTTGGTGATAGCGTCAGAACCTGAACATATGTGTTCAGGTTGGCGGTTGATCGACCTCGCCGTCGACAACGCCAGGGTGCCGTCCCGTACGGCCTCACCATGCCCGCGAACCGGAGACAGCGAGGAACACATGACCGCACATCGCCCGGACGACCGTGACGACGCCTCCGCGCCGGCCTTCCTGACTCGCCGCCACATGCTCGGCGCCGGGACCGCCGCCGCGGCGAGCGGTCTGCTCCGATTCCCGCCCTCGGCGCATGACGGGCACCCGCGCTCGGCGCCTTCCCCCCACATGAAGGTGGTGCGTACGCCGGAGTCCCGATTCCGCGACCTGGCCGACTACCCGTTCGAGCCGCACTACGTCCACGTCGACGCCGGCGACGGCTCCGGTGACCGGCTGCGGGTGCATTACGTCGACGAGCGGCCGGCCGCCGCGGTGAGGCCGTCCGGGCAGACGGTCCTGCTTCTGCACGGGGAACCGTCGTGGAGTTACCTGTACCGGCACGTGATCCCGCCGCTCGTGGCCGCCGGGCATCGCTGCGTCGCCCCCGACCTGGTCGGGTTCGGCCGCTCCGACAAGCCCGCGTCCCGTTTCGCATACACCTACCAGCGTCATGTGGACTGGCTGCGCGAAGCGGTGTTCGACAGGCTCGACCTGCACGACGTGACCATGGTGTGCCACGACTGGGGTGGCCTGCTGGGCCTGCGACTGCTGGCCGAGCACCCCGGCCGGTTCCGCCGTGTGGTGGCGACGAACACCTATCTGCCGACCGGGGACCAGGACGTCGGCCGGGCCTTTCACGCGTGGACGCAGTACAGCCAGCGGGCCGACCCGTTCGACGCCGGATCCGTCGTCGAGGCGGGCACGCTCGGCGAGCTCAGTCCGGCGGTGAAGGCCGGATACGATGCGCCGTTCCCGGATGAGAGCTATCGGCAGGGCGCCCGCCAGTTCCCCCTCCTGGTGCCCACCACGGCCTGGGACGAGGCCACCGTTCCCAACCGCAACGCGTGGGCCGTGCTGCAGACACTGTCCATACCGTTCCTGTGCGCGTTCAGCGACCACGTGATCCTGCTGCCGCAGGCGCCGGACACCGACGACCCGAGCTACGCCGTCCCCAATCCCGACCAGTGGTTGCGCGAGCGCATCCCGGGCGCCCACGGCCAACCGCACACCACCATCGCCGACGCGGGCCACTTCGTCCAGGAGGACCAGGGCCCCAGACTCGCCGCGATCGTCAACGCCTTCATCGAGTCGACGCGGTGGTGAATACCCCGTACGAGGGCTTCCCGGACGTCAGCGGATGACGGCGGCGCGCCAGGCGCCGGGGCCCGGGACGACGGGGCCGCGCAGCAGGCGGGCGCGGCGCGCCCGGTCCTCGGCCGCGTCGCGCGCGTCCCCCTCCGACCGGGAGGCGGCCGCACCGGCGCTGATCACCATGAGCAGCGCGGCGATCTCCTCCGGCGTCGGGTTCCCGCGAACCACCCGGATCAGCGGCGCGTCGTCCATCGGACCTCCCGTGACTCGGCGACGCCTCGAGCGTCGCCCGCGCGGGCGGGCGGCCGCATCCTCCCGCGTGCGCACCCCGCCCCGGCTCCGGTGGCCGCGGTGGCCGCGGCCCGATGTCGGCCGCATGGGACGGGACGAAGGCGTCGCTCAGGCGACGGCGTGGTCGCCGAACTCCAGGCTGGACGGCAGGTCGGCCCGCCTGCTGATGTTGAGCTTGCGGTACGTCCGCGTCAGGTGCTGCTCGACCGTGCTGACCGTGATGTAGAGCTTCCCGGCGATCTCCCGGTTCGTGTACCCGGCGGCGGCGAGCGCCGCGACCCGGCGTTCGGCGTCGCTCAGCACCTCGACGGGCTCGGGGGACGGCGGCGCCGGCACGCGGATCGGCTCGGGGCGGCTCGGCAGCGCGAGGGTGAGCGGGTCGGCGCGGCACTCGACCGCCAGCGCGTGGGCCCGCGCGGCGATCAACGCCGCCCGCCGGTTCTCCCCCAGCGCGTTGCAGGCGTCGACGAAGTCGCACAGCGCCCGAGCCAGCTCGTACCGATCCCCCGCCTCCTGCAGCAGGTCGACGGCCTGGCGCAGCAGGACGGGCCGCTGGTGGGGGTCGGAGACGGCGGCCAGCAGCCGGGTCGCCACACCGCGCTCGCGCGGGCTGTCCGGGCCGCAGAGGGCGAGCTGGGCCTCCACGAGCAGGCGGGCCTGGTCGGGCCGCCCCATCCGAAGGAGAGCCTCCGCCGCCTCCGCGCGCCACGGCACCAGGCCCGGCGCGTCGAGGTCCCAGCTCGTCATCAGCTCGCCGCACAGCTGGAAGTCGCGCAGCGCCAGCGCCGGCAGACCGGCCGCCATGCCGTACCGTCCCCGGGCGTGCAGGTACTGCAGGCCGTACCGGGTCTGGAACACGGCCTCCCCGACCGGCTGGTCGAGGTGCTCGCGCACCGCGTCGTAGCGGCCCATCGCGGTCTGCGCGATGATGAGGCTGCCGAGCGGCCCGCCCACGGCGACGCCCCAGCTCGCGGGCGGGACGGCGGCGAGCGCGGCCCGGGCGTGGTGCTCGGCCGCAGGCATGTCGCCCTGACGGATCGCGATCTCGGCGCGGACCGCCGCCAACCGGGCCACACGGCTCGGGGCCTGCGCCGGTGGCGCCTCGCCCGTCAGCAGGTCCCACCAGGAGGCGGCCCGGTCGCTGTGGCCGCCGTACGCGAGCGCGAGCAGCGCGCTCTCCACCGTGTCGGTCGCCGCGTCCGTGGCCGCGTGCCCGAGCCGGCTCGCCTGGAGCACGCGCTCGACCGCCTCCACGTCGCCGTCCCGGGACCCGCGGGACAGCGTGTCGCTCAGCGCGCGCGCCGACTCCAGCCGCCGCAGGGCCGACGGCGACAGCGCCGGCGGCGAAGACCGCAGCGTGGCCCGCGCAGGCCCCCGCAGCGGGGCCGGCATGAGCGCAGGCGAGGCGTGCCCAGGCTCGCCCCCCTCATACGGCCCCGAGGGGTGCGGCTCCGCGAGATATGGCTCCGAGGCGTGCGGCCCGGGAACGTGTCGCCCCGGCGTGTACGGCCCCGAGGAGCCGGCGGCCCGCCCTTCCCCGCCGAGCAGGCTCTCCAGGAACGGCGGATGGGTGGCGCGCAGCCACAGCCGGGTGACGGCGAGCTCCACCGTCGTCTCCGCATCCGCCGCCGTGGAGGGCACGGCCGCCTCGGAGAGGGCCGCCCTCCCGGAATCCGCCGCCCCGAAGGGTGCCGCCGTCGCGGAAGGGGCCGTCGTCGCGGAAGGGGCCGTCGTCGCGGGACCGGTGCCGTGGGGCGCGGGACCGGTGCCGTGGGGCGCGGGGGTCGCCGCGGCGCGTTCGACGCGGGCCAGCACGTCGCGTGCGTCGTCGAACCGGCCGTGCCACAGCAGCGCGCGGGCGAGGACGACGGCGTCGCTCCCCCGCAGGCCGCCGCGTCTGGCGGCGTCGGCCAGGTGCCCCAGCTGGGCCGCGGGGGTGCCGGGATCCAGCCGCCACTCGGCGGCCATGAGCAGCATGCCGATCCGGAGGCGGCGCTCGTCGTCGCACGCCCGCCACGCGAGCCGCAGGTAGTCGGCGGCGGGGCGGGCCCGCCCGGCGCGCAGCGCGCATTCGGCGGCCTCGACCAGCACCGGGACGGCCCAGGGAAGGTCCGCCGTCCCGGCGTCCACCAGATGCCGCGCGACGACCTCGGGCGCGGCGCCGGCGTCGTGGGCCAGCTGGGCGGCCCGGCGGTACAGGCCGGCGCGGTCGGGGCCCGCGAGCTCGGCCAGCACGGCGGCCCGGGCCGCCTCATGCCGGAACCGGCCCCGCTCCACCAGCCCGCAGGAGGTGAGCGCGTGCAGTTCCCGCATGACGTCCGCGGGCCCGACACCGAGCAGCCCGGAGAGCAGGTCGGGGCCGCCGAGCACGGCGAGGGCCCGGGCCGCCCGGAGCGTCGACGGCGCGGCGCGGTGCAGGCAGGCCAGCACGGCGGCCGCGTAGCGCTCACCCGTGACGAGCATGCCGGGAGGGGCGCCTCCCGCGGCGCGTGCCGCGTCCCGGTAGTCGTCGGCCAGCGCGCCCGCCAGCAGCGGGTTGCCGCCGCTGGCCGTGTGCCACTGCTCGCCGAGCCGTTCCGCAGCGTCGCAGTCCACCAGCCGGGCGACGTGGGAGACGACGCCCACCGGGGAGAGCGGGGCGAGGCGCAGCCGCCGGCAGTGCGGCTGGCGCAGCACCTCCGTCTCGAAGAACTCGTCCGGGCCGCCCTGGTCGGAGCAGCCGAAGACGGCGAGGATCCGGGAGACCCGCAGGCGCCGCGACAGGTAGGCCAGGCAGAGCAGCGAGGCCCGGTCGGCCTGGTCCACGTCGTCCACGACGACGAGCAGCGGGTAGCGCTCCGACAGCCCGAGCAGGATGCCGCACAGGCCGTCCACGATCCGGGCGTCCACCTGCTGGAGGGTGTCCGCGGCGGGCCCGGACGCCGGCGCGCTGCGTGCGCCCTCCTCCAGCAGGGCGGCCGCCCGCTCGCGCTCCCCGCGGACGAGCGGCGCGTCGCGGACGAGCTGGCCCAGCACGCCGAACGGCAGGTCGCGCTCCATGCGGGAGCCGGTCGCGGTGACGGGCAGCGCGCCGTGCTCCAGCGCCTGCTCCGCGAACGCGTGCAACAGCGCGCTCTTGCCCGTGGCGACGGCGCCGCCGACCAGGGCTATCCTGCCCCTGCCCATGACCGCGCTGGCGAGCAGGCCCTCCAGGGCGGCGATCTCCTCGTCTCGCTCTACCAGGACCATGACCGGCCTCCGTCGCGGATGCGCGCGTGACACAACACGGGCTCAGAAGGGCAGGGTGCGGCCGGACGGGGTGCGCAGGTCGAGCGGGCCGCGCACGCGGGTCCCCCCGCCGCGCCGCCCGGGCCTCCTGCACTGGATCCGCCGCATCGCGCGCCACCTCTCCGTACGGCCTCCGTGTGGCGGAGGCGACGCAGGCAACGCTAGGGACGGCCGCCTTCCCCGCGTTATCGCCGCGCTATCGCCGGGCCCGGCCGCGTCGTGCCGCTGTGGGCGGACCCGGGGCGTCGCCGCTGGTCACGACCCGAAATAGGCCGAATAGGAGTACGGCGAGAGCATGACCTGGATCTGATAGGAGTCGGTCTCGGCCCGCATGCGGAACGTCAGCGCGACCTCCGGATAGGCGGCGCTCAGCCCCAGACCCACGAAGTAGCGGTCGCTGTCGAGGACGATCCGGTAGAGACCGCGGTCGAACCTCCGCCCGCGCCACATCTGGACGCGGCCCTCCCGGTCGGTCTCGGCCTCGGCGACCGAGCTCCAGCCGCCGTTGTCGGCGTGGTCGAGTCGCGTGCGGACGCCGGCGGCCGATCGGCCGTACACGCCGTCCAGCGCTTGAACAGCAATGCCCATGTCCACGCCACCTTATCCGCCCGGTACGCCCCCAGGGGCCGCTTTTGTGTGCCGAACCCGGCACCTGCGCGGCGCGCACCCGCCCGGGACGCGGTCCAGCCTCACGTATTCCGCTATCGGCGTCCCATCGGCCCTCTATCGCCATATGGACGGGAGATCGGGCCGTACGACCCGGCGAATGCCCCGCGCCCCCTCAACAAATGCCGATATTTATCGGAAAAGCGCCGAAAAAAGTCGTTTACCACGCGCGTGACCTGCGGTGATGGCGATCGAGAAGCGCGCCGATAAGAAGCGGATGGCGGCCCCTGTGAAGGTGAGCACAGATCGACCGAACGCCAGGCAAAACCCCACTTACGCGACACGACACGAGGTAGGCAGAAATGAGCGAGACCTTCGGCAGCCCCGCCTTCCGACTCACCTTCTCCGTCGCCATCGCCGTCCTCGTGGCCTGCCTCGGCCTCGTCGCGATGAGTGCGCCGGCCGCCGCCGACTCGGGTTCGCTGACCGTGACCGGCACGCCGACCCCCGTTCCCACGCCGATCGCCACGACCGACGGCACGCCCTGGGACTGAACGCGCAGGCGACCGGCCCGCAGCAACGGCCGGGGACGGATGTCCCCGGCCGTTTTCCATGTCCTTTTTCCGTAACTAAGTGCTATTAAGAGCAATGTCCGGAATAAACGAACGAGCATCCGCCTAGCCCTCGTCCATCAACAGGGGTACAATCCGCACGAAAGAGACATCGCGTACAGAGCGACTCTGGGTGGTGGCGGCGCCATCACTCACCCGGGGGGGACCGGGGTCACCGGAAGGAGCTGACTCCACGGCGATTGTCGGCACCGGCGGTGCGCAACACGGTTTACGCGCTTGATGTCTAGGGACGGCCCCAATACGGCGGAGCCTATCATTACGACGCCTTAATGTATTGGGGACATCGGCCCGCCACCTGTCGCATCCGGGGGGCGGAGACCTCGACGAGCACGACCGCGGTTGTCTTCAGGGAGATGCGGTGGAGTTTCGGGTTCTGGGGGCGCTGGAGGTCGACGCGTCGGGTAAACGCCTTGACCTTGGGGGGATCAGGCAGCAGACCGTCCTCGCCGTACTGCTGCTCGACGCGAACCGGGCCGTGACCACGACCCGTCTGATGGAGGCGATCTACGGGGACGACCCGCCCACGACCTCGCGGGCCCAGGTGCAGATCTGCATCTCGGCGCTGCGCCGGATGTTCGCGGCCAACGGGGAGTCGAGCCTCATCACGACCCGGCCGCAGGGATACGCGATCCACGTCGAGGACGAGCAGATCGACTCCCACCGGTTCGAGAACCTCGTGCTGCAGGCCCGGCGGGCCCGCGAGAGCCGCGCCTACGACGCGGCCGTCAAGCACTACCGGGAGGCGCTGGCGCTGTGGCGCGGCCCGGTGCTGGAGGGCATCGAGAGCAGGATCGTGCAGTCGGCCGCGGCACGGCTCACCGAGCACCGCATCACGGCCAACGAGGACTGCATCCAGCTGGAGCTGGAGCTCGGCCGCCACCACGAGCTGGTCGGCGAGCTGACCAGGCTGGTAGAGGATCACCCGCTGCGCGAACGGCTGCGCGAGCAGCTGATGCTGGCGCTGTACCGGTCGGGACGGCAGGCCGAGGCGCTGCACGCTTACCGCGAGGCCCGCGCCACGATGATCGAGGAGCTGGGCATCGAGCCCAACGAGCGGCTCCAGCAGCTGGAGTACGCCATCCTCACCTGCGACGAGCGCCTCGACCTGCCCGAGCAGCCGGTGCAGGTGACGCTGGACCCCCCGGTCGCGCTGCCGAGCGTGCCCGGCATGCTGCCGACCGGCATCGCCGACTTCACTGGGCGGGCCCGGCAGGTCAACGAGATCCGGCAGCGCCTGATGAGCGCGTCGACGCGGGCCGCCAGGTTCGCCGTGCCCATCATCGTCATCGTCGGCAAGGGCGGCATCGGCAAGTCCACGGTCGCGGTGCACGCCGCGCACAGCGTCGCCGACCACTTCCCCGACGGCCAGCTGTTCGCCGACCTGCACGCGGGCGTGAGCCGGCCGGTCAGCCCCGCGCAGGTGCTGGAACGGTTCCTCCGCGTGCTCGGCGTCCCGGGAAGCGGCCTCCCCGAGGGGGTCGAGGAGCGGGCCGAGATGTACCGCGCCCTGCTGGCCGACCGGCGGATGCTCATCGTGCTCGACGACGCGGGCAACGAGGGCCAGGTGCTGCCGCTGCTGCCGGGCAACCCGGCCTCGGCCGTCATCGTCACCAGCAGGAGCCGGCTCGCCGGGCTGGCCGGGGCCATCCACGTGGACCTCGATCTGTTCGACTCCGACCAGTCGATCGACCTGCTGTCGCGCATCGCCGGGGCCAAGCGGGTGCAGGGCGAGGCCGAGGACGCCGCCGAGCTGGCCGAGCTGTGCGGTCACCTCCCGCTGGCGCTGCGCATCGCCGGCGCACGCCTGGCCGCCCGCCCCCACTGGAGCATCTTCCAGCTCGTGGAGCGGCTGAAGGACGAGACCCGCAGGCTCGACGAGCTCAAGCACGGCGAGATGGGGATCAGGGCCAGCATCTCGCTGACGTACGAGGCGGTGAGCGCGGACGCGCGGCGGCTGTTCCGCCGGCTGGCGATCCTCGACTCGCACCTGTTCTCGGCCTGGACCAGCGCCGCGCTGCTCGACCTGCCGCTTCCCGACGCCCAGGACCTGATCGACGACCTGGCCGACGCGCAGCTCGTCGAGACGACGGGGGTCGGACGGGGCGTGCACACCCGCTACCGCTTCCACGACCTCATCCGGGTGTTCGCCCGGGAGCGCCTGGCCGCCGAGGAGTCGCCCGCCGAGCGCAACGCCGCGCTCGCCCGGGTGCTCGGGGGCCTGCTCTACCTGGCCGACGCCGCCCGCAGGCGCGAGTACGGCGAGGACGTCCTGGTGCAGAACGACGCGCCGAAGTGGCCGCTGCCCGAGAGCCTGGTCGACCGGCTGATCTCGCCGCCGCTGTCGTGGTTCGAGCGCGAGCGGCTGTTCCTCGTGTCGGGCATCCGCCAGGCGGCCCAGGCCGGGTTCGTCGACCTGTGCTGGGCGCTGGCCGCCAACGTCGTGCCGTTCTTCGAGTCGCGGGTCTACCTGGACGACTGGCGGGAGACCCACGAGATCGCGCTGGAGGCCACCCGGCAGAGCGGCAACGCCCGCGGGCAGGCCGCGCTGCTCTACTCCCTGGGCTCGCTGTGCATCAGCGAGCAGCGGTTCGTCGACGCCCAGCGCAGCTTCGAGGCGTCGGTCGAGCTGTTCCGGCAGGTGGGCGAGGACCAGGGGGTGGCCCTGGCGGTCCGCAACCTCGGCTTCCTCGACCGGATGAACGGCCGTTTCGACGCCGCGATGAAGCGCTACCAGCAGGCCCTGGAGATCTTCCGCACCACCGGAGACCAGGTGGCCGCGGCCTACGCCCTGCAGAACCTCGCCCGGCTCAAGCTGGAGTGCGACGACCTCGACGGCGTGATGCCGCTGCTGTCGGAGGCCCTCACGCTCAGCAAGGCCGGCGGCAGCCGGCGCGTGTGCGCGCAGGTGCTGCACCGCATGGGCCACCTCCACCTGCAGTCCGACGACCTCACGCAGGCCGAGGAGGTGTTCCGCGAGGCGCTGGCCGTGGTGCGGGACATCGGCGACCCGACCGGCGAGGCGTACGCGCTGCACGGGCTGGGCATGGCCCGGATGCGGCGGGGCAACGTCGCCGAGGCCGAGACCGCGCTCCGCCAGGCGTTGACCCTGGCCGGCACGTCCCATCACCAGCTCGCCGAGGCCCGGGTCCTGGTGGGGCTCGGGGAGCTCGCGATGGCGGACGGCGACCCCTCCCAGGCCGTCACCCGGCTGCAGGAGGCCGTGACGCTGTTCCGCAAGATGCAGGCCCCGCTGGACGAGGCGCAGACCCTGGTGACGCTCGGCGAGGCGCTGCTCGCGCTCGACGAGGACGCCGCCGCCGACGCCGCGCTCAACCGCGCGATGGCGCTCAGCGAGCGCATCGACCCTCGGGTCGGCGCCTCCATCCGGAAGGTGCGGCAGGGCCGGCTGGAGTCGCGGGCCGCCGTCACCGACCCCCCTTACCACCGGTGACCGCGGCCCCGTCCGCGGGATGCCGGCGGGCCCGCGGGGTGCGGGCGTCGCCTCCCCGCGCCAGGGCGGCGGCGGTGTTGACGATCGACACGTGGCTGTACGCCTGGGGGACGTTGCCGATCTGCCGGCGGGCGGTCACGTCGTACTCCTCCGACAGCAGGCCGACGTCGTTGCGCAGCGACAGCAGCCGTTCGAACAGGCGGCGCGACTCCTGGGTGCGGCCGAGCAGGGCCAGTGCGTCGGCCAGCCAGAAGGAGCAGGCCACGAACGTGCCCTCGCCGCCGGGCAGCCCGTCCACGTCGTCGGCCTTCTGCCGGTAGCGCAGCACGAACCCGTCCTCCATCAGCTCACGCCGGACGGCGTCGACCGTGCCGGACACCCTGGGGTCGTCGATGGGCAGGAACCCGAGCCGGGGGATCAGCAGCAGGGCCGCGTCCAGGCCCTTGGAGCCGTAGTACTGGGTGAAGGTCGTGCGGCCGGGGTCGTAGCCGCGGGTGCACACGTCGTGATGGATCTCCTCGCGCAGGGCGCGCCAGCGGGCCACGGGCCCGTCCATCCCCTGCCGTTCGACGGCGGAGACCATCCGGTCGGCGGCGACCCAGGCGAGGATCTTGGAGTGGGTGAAGTCGCGGCGGGGGCCGCGCATCTCCCACAGCCCGTTGTCGGGCTCCTTCCAGGCGCCCTCGAGGTACTCCATCAGCGCGCACTGCACGTCCCACGCCTGCTCATCGGCGCCCAGACCCTCCTCGCGGGCCAGGTGCAGGCAGTCGATCACCTCGCCGTACACGTCCAGCTGGAACTGCCGGGAGGCGGCGTTGCCCACGCGGACCGGCCGGGAGCCCTCGTAGCCGGGCAGCCAGCCGACCGTCCACTCCGGGATGCGGCGGGCGCCCTCGATCGTGTACATGATCTGCAGGTCGGCCGGGTCCCCGGCCACCGTCCGCAGCAGCCAGTCGCGCCAGGCGGTGGCCTCCTCGTCGTACCCGGCGCGCATGAGCGCCTGCAGGGTGAAGGTGGCGTCGCGCAGCCAGCTGTAGCGGTAGTCCCAGTTGCGCGGGCCGCCCAGCTGCTCCGGCAGGGACGTCGTCGCCGCCGCCACCAGCCCGCCGGTCGGGGCGTAGGTGAGGGCCTTGAGCGTCAGCAGGCTGCTCCGGACGGCCTCCTCGTACTCGCCCTCGTACGTGCAGCGGCCCAGCCACTCCTTCCACATCCGCCCGGCGCCCGCGAGCGAGTCCATCGGGTCGGCCGGATCGGGACGGCCGAGCCACGACTCCCGCCAGGTCAGCACGAACGGCACCCGCTCCCCCGCCGAGACCGCGAACGACGCCGTGGTGCGGTGCGGGCGGCGCTCGTGGCGGAGCGTGACGGGGGCGCGCAGCCAGGTGGCGTTGGGGCCGGCGACGGCGGCCAGCTCGCCGTCCTCGCCGCGCACCCAGGGCGCGACGTTCCCGTAGTCGAAGCGCAGGACCATCTCCATGCGCATCTCCACACGGCCGCGCACGCCCTCCACGATCCGCACCACGTCGGGCGCCTCGCCGCGGGGCGGCATGAAGTCCAGCACGCGTACGCACCCCTCCGGGGCGTCCCACTCCGTCTCCAGGACCAGCGTGCCGTCGCGGTACCGGCGGCCCGTGGACGGCCGGCCGTGCGCGGGGGCCAGCAGCCAGCGGCCCGCCTTCGGGCCGCCGAGCAGCGCCGCGAAGCAGGCCCCGGAGTCGAACCGCGGCAGGCACAGCCAGTCCACCGAGCCGTCGCGGCCCACCAGCGCGGCAGTGTGCATGTCGCCGATCAGCGCGTAGTCCTCGATGCGCATGGACGGATCTCCTATCCCGCCGGGGCAACGCGGTGGCGCTCGGCGGCGTCGCGGCGCAGCTCCAGGCCGTGTCCCGGTACGTCGGTGCGGGGGCGGGCGAGGCCGCCCGCCGGGTCGGCGGCGCCCGCGAACAGCTCGGTCTCGATGCGCACGTGGTCGTGGAACCACTCGATGTGGCGCAGGTTCGGCGTGGCGGCAGCCGCCGGCAGGTGCAGGTTGGGGGCGCAGTGGGCCGACACCGGGAGGTGGCGCCCGGCGGCGACGGCGGCCGCGCCGAACCAGCCGGTGTAGCCGCCGCAGCGGGTGGCGTCGATCTGCAGGCAGTCGACCGCCCCCGCCTCGCACATCCGGGTGAAGTAGCCGAGGTCTCCCCCGTACTCCCCGGCGGCCACGTCGGCCTCCGAGCGGGACCGGACCAGCCGGAGCCCCTCCAGGTCGTCGGACGAGACCGGCTCCTCGAACCACCGCACGCCGTGGTCGCGCATCCGCCGTTCCAGCCGTACGGCCTGCTTGGCGCCGTACCCGCCGTTGGCGTCCACGTAGAGCTCGGCGTCGTCCCCGATGACGCGGCGGGCCAGGGCGATCCGGTGGAGGTCGCGGGCCGGTTCGCTCCCCCACGACTCCCCGATCTTGATCTTGACGCGGGGGATGCCCTGCCCGTGCACCCAGTGCCGGAGCTGCGCGGCGGTCGTCTCGTCGTCGTAGGTGGTGAAGCCGCCCGAGCCGTACACCGGCACCTCGGCGCGGGCGGCGCCGAACAGGCGGACCAGCGGCGTCCCGAGCAGGCGCGCCTTGAGGTCCCACAGCGCGACGTCGACCGCCGAGATCGCGTACCCGGCCACGCCGCTCCGCCCGGCGTTGCGGACCCGGCGCACCATCGCGGTCCAGACGGCCGGGATGTCGAACGGGTCGGCGCCGGTCACCACCCCGGCCAGCGTCCCGGCCGCGAAGGACGCCGCGGCGGCGGGGGCGTAGGTCCACCCGAGGCCGACGGCGTCCCCCGCGTCGGCCTCGGCCACGACGAGCGTGGTCGCGTCCCACGCCAGGGTGCCGTCCGCCTCGGGCAGGTCGGCCGGGATGCGGTAGGCCGCGGCGCGCACGGCGCGGATGCTGGTCATGCCGCCTCCGGAGCATGTCGTGGACCGCGGCCCGGGATCCGGGCCCGGACTGCGGGCGTGGTCCTCGCCCTACCCCGCGGACGGTGCCCAAACGGCGAAACATTCGTAGAGGAAAAATTTTCCATGCGGTGAGTGTCAGATCCCCGAGGACGGGCAGCGCGGCAGGTATGAGTGAAATCGCCTCCGAAGTGCTCGTCCGGCGGCTGGCCGACTGGGGTGTCGACACGGTCTTCGGGCTCCCGGGTGACGGGATCAACGGGATCATGGAAGGCCTGCGCCGCCAGTCCGACCGGATCAGGTTCGTGCTGGTGCACCACGAGGAGGCGGCCGCGTTCATGGCGACCGCCCACGCCAAGGCCACCGGGCGCATCGGCGTCTGCCTGGCCACCTCGGGTCCCGGCGGCATCCACCTGCTGAACGGGCTGTACGACGCCAAGCTCGACCACATGCCGGTGCTCGCGATCACCGGCATGCAGGAGACCAGCGTGCTGGGCACCGGCTACCAGCAGGAGGTCCACCTCGAGCAGCTCTTCGCCGACGTCGCGGAGTACAACCTCGTGGTCGACAACCCCGCGCAGCTGCCCGGCGTGGTCGACATCGCGGTCCGCACGGCCTACGCCCGGCGCGGCGTGGCCCACCTGTGCCTGCCGAACGACGTGCAGGTCGCCCCGGCCGACGAGGATCCCTACCAGCACGTGGCGCCGGCCCGGCCCCCGGCGACCGCGCCGATCTACCTGTCCCCGCCCGGCACGCCGCGACGGGAGGATCTCGAGGCCGCGGCGAAGGTCCTCAACGGGGGCGCGAAGCCCGCGATCCTGGCCGGAGCAGGGGCGCTGCACGCGCGTGACGAGGTGCTGGCCGTCGCCGACGCCCTGGGCGCGCCGGTCATCAAGACGCTGCCGGGCAAGGCCGTCATCCCCGACGACTCGCCGTTCGCCGTGGGCGGGATCGGCCTGCTCGGCACCCGGCCCGGCGAGGACCTGGTCGAGGACTGCGACACCCTCCTCATGGTGGGCACCAACTTCCCCTACACGAAGCACCTGCCCGAGCCGGGCAAGGTCGCCGTGGTGCAGATCGAGGCCGACCCCGTCAGGGCCGGGCTGCGGCTGCCCACCCAGGTGCCGATGGTGGGCGACGCCAAGGAGGGCCTGGCCGCCCTGCTGCCGCTGCTGCGGCGCCGGGACGACCGCTCCCACCTGGAGAAGTACCAGGACGCCATGCGCAAGTGGCGCGAGGACATGGCCGCGCTGGTGTCGCCCAAGCGCAGCCCGATAGCCCCGCAGTACCTCATCGGCTGCGTCGACCGGGCGGCCTCCGACGACGCCATCCTGACCTGCGACTCCGGCACGATCGCCACCTGGGCCGCGCGGCACTGGACGATCCGCGGCCGCCGCGAGTTCTACCTGTCGGGCAATCTCGCCACGATGGCGCCCGGCCTGCCGTACGCGATCGCGATGCAGCTCGCCCACCCCGGACGGCAGGTGATCTCGTTCATCGGCGACGGCGGCTTCGCCATGCTGATGGCCGAGTTCCACACGGCCGCCCGGCTCGGGCTGCCGATCACGGTGGTGGTCAACAACAACGACTCGCTCGGCCAGATCCTGTGGGAGCAGATGGTGCTCGGCTATCCCGAGCACGGCGTCCGGTTCGGGCTGCCCGCGACGGACTTCTCGGCCTGGGCGCGGTCGTGCGGCGCGTACGGCCGCAAGGTGACCGACCCGGCCGATGTCGACGAGGCCGTGCGGCAGGCGCTCGCCCATGAGGGGCCGGCGCTCGTCGACGTCGACGTGGACCCGAACGAGCCGCCCATGCCGGGCAAGGTGAGCCACGACCAGGCGATCAAGTTCGCGGAGGCCTTCCTGAAGGGCCAGCCGCACAAGGCGGCCATCGCCACCACGCTGTTCAAGGACAAGATCTCGCAGCTCGGGAGGTGACCGGCCGATGACCGCCCAGGCCTTCGTCCCCACGCCGGTGACCCGGCGGCCCCGTGAGCCGTACGTGCGGGTGCGCGAGCTGGAGCGCGACCTCGCGGCCCGCGTGGACGGCGAGGTCCGCTTCGACCCGGGCACCCGCGGCGCCTACTCCACCGACGGGTCCAACTACAGGCAGGTCCCGATCGGGGTGGTGGTGCCGCGCAGCGTGGAGGCCGCGGCGGAGGCCGTGGCGGTCTGCCGCGAGCACCGGGCGCCGGTCACCTCCCGTGGCGGCGGCACCAGCCTGGCCGGCCAGACCTGCAACGCGGCCGTCGTGATCGACTGGTCGAAGTACTGCCACCGGCTGGTCTCCGTCGACCGGGCGGCGCACACCTGCGTGGTCGAGCCCGGCATCGTGCTCGACACGCTCAACCTGTTGCTGCGGGACACGGGCCTGATGTTCGGGCCCCGCCCGTCCACCCACTCGCACTGCACGCTCGGCGGCATGATCGGCAACAACTCCTGCGGCTCGACGGCGCAGGCGTACGGCAAGACCGCCGACAACGTCGCCCGCCTGGAGATCCTCACCTACGACGGGCTGCGCACGTGGGTCGGCCCGACCGGCGGGGACGAGTTCGAGCGGATCCTCGCGGAGGGCGGGCGGCGCGCCGAGATCTACCGCGGCCTGCGGGACGTCGTCGGCGCCCACGCCGGCGAGATCCGCCGCCGCTTCCCCGACATCCCCCGGCGGGTGTCGGGCTACAACCTCGACCAGCTGCTCCCGGGCGGCGACTTCGACCTGGCCAGGGCGCTGGTCGGCTCCGAGGGCACGCTCGTCACCGTGCTGCGGGCCGAGCTGCGGCTGGTCCCGGCGCCGAAGGCCGAGAGCCTCGTCGTCCTCGGCTACCACGACATCGCGGTGGCGGGGGACGCCGTCCCGCGCATCGCCGCGCACCGCCCGCTGCAGCTGGAGGGCGTGGACGACAAGCTCGTCGGCTACGAGCGGCGCAAGGGCATGCACCCGGAGGCGCTCAAGGAGCTGCCGGAAGGCGGCGGCTGGCTGATGGTCTCCTTCGGCGGCGACTCGCAGGAGGAGACCGACGACCGGGCGAACGCGCTCGTGGACGACCTGCGCGGCAGCGACCACGAGCCGCACGTCGCGTTCTTCGACACCGAACGGCTGGAGAAGGAGCTGTGGGAGGTCCGCGAGTCGGGCCTCGGCGCCACGGCCCGCGTCCCCGGCATGCGCGAGACCTGGGAGGGCTGGGAGGACTCCGCGGTCCCGCCCGAGCGGCTCGGCGACTACCTGCGCGACCTGTACCGGCTGTTCGAGGAGTTCGGGTACGGAGACGCCTCGCTGTACGGGCACTTCGGGCAGGGCTGCGTGCACACCCGCATCCCGTTCGACCTCGTCACCGCCGACGGCGTGCGCGCCTTCCGCGCGTTCCTCGACCGGGCCGCCGACCTGGTCGTGTCGTACGGCGGCTCGCTGTCGGGCGAGCACGGCGACGGGCAGTCGCGGGGCGAGCTGCTGCCGCGGATGTTCGGCCCCGCGGTCATGACGGCGTTCGAGCAGGTCAAGGCCGTCTTCGACCCCGATGACCGGATGAACCCCGGCAAGATCGTGGCGCCCTACCGGCTGGACGAGAACCTCCGGCTCGGGCCCGGCTGGACGCCGGCCGAGCCGGACGCCCGCTTCGGCTACCCGGCCGACGAGGGCAGCTTCCAGCGCGCCGTCATGCGGTGCGTGGGGGTGGGCCAGTGCCGCCGGCCCTCCGGCGGGGTGATGTGCCCGTCGTACCGAGCGACGAGGGAGGAGGAGCACTCGACGCGCGGCCGGGCCCGGCTGCTGTTCGAGATGCTCGACGGTCACGCCGACTCCACGGTCCGGGACGGCTGGCGCTCCGAGGCCGTGCGCGACGCCCTCGACCTCTGCCTGGCCTGCAAGGGGTGCAGCCACGACTGCCCCATGGAGGTCGACATGGCGACCTACAAGGCCGAGTTCCTGTCCCACCACTACTCCGGGCGGGTGCGCCCGGCCGCCCACTACTCGATGGGATGGCTGCCGGTGCTGGCCCGGCTGGCCGCGTTCGCGCCGCGTGCCGTCAACGTTCTCACCCACACGCCGGGGCTGGGCGCCCTCGCCAAGCGGGCCGGGGGGATCGAGCCCGCCCGTCCCGTGCCGTACTTCGCCGATCTTCGCTTCAGCGACTGGTACCGGCGCAGGGGCCCGCGCGGCGACGGCGAGCGGGGGACGGTGGTGCTGTGGCCCGACACGTTCACCGACAACCTCACCCCCCACATCGGCCGGGCCGCCGTCGCGGTCTTGGAGTCGGCGGGCTACCGGGTGGTGCTCCCGCCGCGCACCCTGTGCTGCGGCCTCACCTGGATCTCCACGGGACAGCTCGGCGTGGCCGAACGGGTGCTGCGCCGGACGCTCCGCACGCTGGCGCCCGCGCTGCGGCGGGGAACGCCCATCGTGGCCCTGGAGCCGAGCTGCGCCGCCGTGTTCCGCTCCGACGCGGCCAACCTGCTCCCGCACGACCGCGACGCCGTACGGCTGAAGGAGCAGACGCGCACGCTCGCCGAGCTGCTCACGCGGACCGACGGGTGGCGGCCGCCGCGCATCGACAGGGACGCCGTCTCCCAGCCGCACTGCCACCACCACTCGGTGCTGGGCTACGACACCGACAGGCACCTGCTGCGCGACGCCGGCGTACGCCTCGACGCGGTGGGCGGGTGCTGCGGGCTGGCCGGCGACTTCGGCTTCACGGCCGGGCACCTCGACGTGTCCCTCGCGTGCGCCGAGAGCGAGCTGCTCCCGGCCGTCCGCGACGCCGGCCCCGAGACGCTGATCCTCGCCGACGGGTTCAGCTGCCGTACGCAGATCGAGAACGCGGGCACCGGACGTCAGGCGCTGCACCTGGCGGAGCTGCTGGCCTCCGCCATCCGCGGGGACGACCTGGGCCCCTACCCCGAGCGGCGCATCGCCCGGCGGCCCGGACGCCCCCAGGTCCTGGGCCAGAGATGAACGTGGAGGAGAGCATGAGCCCCCTGATGAGCCCCCCGGCATGCAGGCCCGGCAGCCCCGCTCGGGAGGACGCGCCGCGGGAGAGCGACGACCCCGCGCCGGAGCGCGGGTGTGAGAACGGCGTGCCTGAGGACGGCGCCGCATGGGAGCGCGCGTCTGAGGGCGGCGTGCCGGAAGACGGCGCCCGTGGCGGGGACGACCTGGCGGACGCGGCGTGGCGGGTCGAGGAGGCCTCGCTCGCGCTGGTGGAGATGACGCTCAACGCCGTGGCCGAGCAGAGCGAGCTGTCGTTGACCCAGCTGCGCGTGCTGCTGGCCGTGGACCGGCACGGTCCGCTCAACCTCAGCACGCTCGCCGCGCGGCTCGCGATGTCGATCTCGGCCGCCGGACGGCTGGTGGCCCGGCTCGACGCGGCCGGCCTGGTGGCCCGGCTGCTCGCCCCGCACAGCCGGCGGGAGATCAGCATCACCGTGACCCCGCTGGGACGGCGGTCGCTGGACGAGCTCCGCGCCGCCCGCCGGCGGGACATCGCCGCCGCGCTGGGCATCCTGCCGCCCGCCACCCGGCGGACGCTCGCCGACACCCTCACCGAGCTGACCGCCGCCGCCGGGGCCGTGACGCCCGGCGGCGACGGCCGTCCCTTACAGGCCTGACGGAAGGACGTGCGTCATGCGCGCACTCACGGTCGTCCCGCGGACCGGCGGCTCGCTCGCGGTCTCCGACGTGCCGGAGCCCGAGCCCGGGCCGGGCGACCTGCTGGTCGACGGGCTCGCGGTCGGCGTGTGCGGCACCGACAAGGAGATCGCCGCGGGCGACTACGGCTGGGCGCCGCCCGGGCGCGAGCGGCTGGTGATCGGGCACGAGTCCCTGGGGCGGGTGAGACGGGCCCCGTCCGGCAGCGGCTTCTCCCCCGGCGACCTCGTCGTCGGCCTGGTCCGGCGGCCCGACCCGGTGCCGTGCGGGGCCTGCGCGCACGGGCAGTTCGACATGTGCCGCAACGGCCGCTACACCGAGCGGGGCATCAAGGAGCTCGACGGGTACGCGAGCGAGTCGTGGGCCGTGGAGCCGGAGTACGCGGTGCGGCTCGACCCCGGCCTGGCCGAGGTCGGCATGCTGATGGAGCCCACCTCGGTGGTCGCCAAGGCGTGGGAGCAGGTCGACAAGGTAGGGGCACGGGCCTGGTTCGAGCCGCGGACGGCCCTGGTGACGGGCGCCGGGCCCATCGGCCTGCTGGCCGCGCTGCTCGGCGTGCAGCGCGGGCTCGACGTGCACGTCCTCGACCGCGTCACCACGGGCCCCAAGCCTGGCCTCGTCGCCGGTCTCGGCGCCACCTACCATTCCGGCGCCTTCGACGAGGCGGTCGCCAAGGCGCGGCCGGACGTCGTGATCGAGGCGACCGGCGTGGCCGACGTCGTGTTCGACGCGATCGCCACGACCGCGCCGTACGGGATCGTGTGCCTGACGGGCGTCTCCCCCGCCGGTCGGCGGCTCACGGTGGACGCCGGGACGCTCAACCGCGAGATGGTGCTGGAGAACGACGTGGTGGTGGGCTCGGTCAACGCCAACATGGGCCACTACGCCACCGCGGCCGCCGCGCTCGCCGAGGCCGACCCCGCGTGGCTGATGCGGCTGATCTCCCGCCGGGTCCCGCTCGACCGCTTCGCCGAGGCCTTCGGGCACGAGGAGGACGACGTCAAGGTGGTCGTCACCCTCGCCGGATCGTGAGGACGAGGCGGAGACGCCGGTCCGCGCGCCTACCCGAGGAACTCCCGCAGCGAGCGCGGTTCGCGGCCCAGGATGTCTGCCACGGTCGTGGTCGTGCCCGCCCAGCGCCCGTCCCCGATCTGCGCCATGAGCTCGGCCAGGTCACGGGCAGTCTGGGCGGGCATGCCGCGCTTCTCCAGGTGAACGGCGGCCTCCTCCACGGACAGGTCCACGTAACGCACGGCCCGGCCGGACGCGCGGGTGACCTCGGCGGCGACCTCGTCATGCGTGGGCGCCGACGGCCCGGTGAGCTCGTACGTGGCGTCGGCCCCGACGGGACGCGTCAGCAGCGCGGCCGCACTGGCCGGGACCTCCGCGCCGCAGGCGAGGCAGGCACTGGTGCAGCGCCTCGACGGGTTGGTGCGGCAGGCGCAGGCGGACGGTGCGATGCGTTCGGATGCCGGCACCGGCGACCTCATGGAGCTGCTCAGCGTTTTCGCCTGCCATCCGGGCGTCGTCCCGGAACGCTTCCTGTCTCTCATGCTCGACGGCCTCAGCCGGCGTTAGCCGCGCCGGCTGAGGCCGTGCCGCCGGCGAAGCATCTGTGAGTCCTCTCAGCCCACCTCAGCGTCGCCACAGGCTCTCCCCCATACATTGCGGAACATGACGGACGCTCGACTGTCACAGAACCGAATGTCGGCACCCGGCCGGTGGCGCCGTCGGTCGTCCTGGACCGGGTATGCCGCCTTCGGCTGGTCGGTGGTCTACGGGACGTTCGGCCTGGTCGCCGCGCTGACCGGGACCGCGGTCTTCTACCGCGCCGCGGAGCCGCTGCCGGTCGGCCTGGACTGGGCCGTCGTGGCCGTGGCCGTCCCGGCGGCGACGGCGACCCTGGCCGGCCTGGCGCCGTGGGGCCGGCGGATTCCCCGGCCGGTCCTTCGCGTCACGCTGGTGAGCCTGGGCGTGGTGTGCGGCATGGCCGCATTCGGCCTGCTGATGGACGCGATCACTCTGGTCTTCAACCAGACCGTCGACAGCTGGACGGCGACCGGCAACCGGGCGCTCGCCGCGGCCGGCGTGGTGCTGCTCATCGCCACGGCCCGCTCCCACCGCTCCTCCGCGTACGGCGCCTGCCCGCACTGCGGCGCCGCGCACACCTCCTCCACCGGGCGGCGCAGGCCGGAGCCCACAGCCGCTCCACGCCGCGTCCGCGTGATGGCCTACGCGGGCGCCGCGGCGTTCCTCCCGTACGCGGCCATGAAGACGACATGGGCGCTGGGCGGGACCTTCGCCGGTGTCAGCGGAGCCCAGATGCTGGCGACAGCCGAGCGCAACGGCGCCTCGGGGGTGTGGCTCACCCTGGCCCACTGGGGCATCGACGCCACGGCGCTGCTGGCCGCGCTCGGAGTGTTCCTCATCCTCGGCCTGGTACGGCCGTGGGGGCAGGTGTTCCCCCGGTGGACGCTCGCCCTGCGCGGCAGGCGGGTGCCTCGCTGGCTGCCGCTCACCCCCGCGCTGATCGGCGCCGCAACGCTCGCGCCCTACGGAGCGGCCGGAGCGGTGTACGCCGCCCTCGGCACGGTGGGCGTGGTGACCGTCTCCCGGGGGGACCTCCCCACCCCGGGGGACGCCCTGCTGGTGACCTGGTTCGGGCTCGGCGCCTTCGCCGTGTACGGCATCGCGCTGGCCGCGGCCGCCTTGTCCTACCTGCGCCGCACCCAGCCGATCTGCGCGAGCACCGAAGCGGAGGTCCCGTCCTGAACCACGCCGTCCCGGCCGTGCTCGACGTGGAGAGACCGGCGCCAGAACGGCTCAGTGGTCGCGGTCGGCGGCGAGGCGGGCGAGGGCCTCCAGCTCGGCCGCGGCGCGCGGCTCGGGCTCGGCCGCCCGCAGCCGGTCGAGGGCCTCGGCCAGCAGGTCGTCCACCGCCGCGACGCTCCACTCGCGGCCGCCGGCCTCCTCGACCAGCTCCGCGGCCCTGGTCAGGTCGCACGGCGACAGCGGCGGCTCCTGGTGGTAGAGCTCGGCGAGCTCGGCGCCTGCGGGCGTCCCGGACGTCAGCGCGGCCACGACCGGCAGCGACTTCTTCCTGCTGCGCAGATCGGAGTGGACAGGCTTGCCGGTCACCGCGGGGTCGCCCCAGATGCCGAGCAGGTCGTCCACGACCTGGAACGCCAGCCCGAGCCGTTCCCCGAACGCCGCCAGATTCGCGGCCCGGCCGCTCGTGGCGCCGCCGTACAGGGCGCCGAGGGCGCAGGCGCACCCCATCAGGGCGCCCGTCTTGCCCTCGGCCATCCGCAGGCACTCGGCCAGCCCCACGTCGGTCCGCAGCTCGAAGTCCACGTCGGCGCTCTGGCCGTCCAGCAGCGACTGCACGCACGCCCCGAGCACCCGCACGCCCTCGCCGGCCCGCCCTCCCCTCGTCACCGCGGTGAAGGCGAGCGACAGCATGGCGTCCCCGGCCAGGATGGCGGCCGTCCGGCCGAACGCGCTCCAGGCCGTGGGCCGGTGGCGCCGGGTGGTGTCCCCGTCGATGACGTCGTCGTGGACCAGGGAGAAGTTGTGCACGAGCTCGACCGCGACGGCGGCCGGGACGGCCTCCTCCGCCTGCCCGCCGGCCGCCTCCGCGGCGAGCAGCACGAGCGCGGGGCGCAGCGCCTTGCCGCCGTTGGCCTCGATCGGCCGCTCGCGCTCGTCCCACCACCCGAAGTGGTAGCCGGCCACCCGCCGCATCGGCGGGGCGAGCGTCGCCACGGACTGCCGCAGGGGGAGGTCGAGCAGTCCCCTGGCCCAGCCCAGCACCTCGTCCGCGCGCCGCACGTCCGGAACGGCGGCCGCCCGCCCGTCCGGGGCCGGGGTCTTGCGGGAGTCAACGGTCACAGCCATCACCACCCATCTGTCGGGTCAGGAAGCCGCCCGCCCCGGCCGCGTCCCGCGAGCCCCATAGCCCGATCAGGGACGCCGTGCCGGGACCTTCTACGTACCCCCGGATCCCGGCGGGGGCACCCGTACCGGGATCCGGGGGCCTCGTCGCCCTCGTCCGCGCTTCAGCGCCAAACCTCAGGGGTCCTTCGTCAGTGCCCGATCTCGACATTCTCCAGGACGCCGAGGGCGTCGGGCACGAGAACGGCGGCGGAATAGTAGGCGCTCACCAGATACGAGATGACGGCCTTCTCGTTGATGCCCATGAACCTGACCGACAGGCTGGGCTCGTACTCGTCCGGGATGCCGGTCTTGTGCAGGCCGATCACCCCCTGGTCGTCCTCGCCGGTGCGGAGGACCAGGATCGAACTGGTCCTGGCCTCGGTGACGGGGATCTTGTTGCAGGGCAGGATGGGGACGCCGCGCCAGGCGGGCACGGTCCGCCCGTGCAGCTCGACCGGCGCCGGGTAGACCCCGCGCCTGGTGCACTCCCGGCCGAACGCCGCGATCGTGCGGGGATGCGCGAGGAAGAAGTGGGAGCTCCTCCGCCGGCTGAGCAGCTCGTCGAGGTCGTCGGGGGTCGGCGGGCCGGTGCGGGTGTAGATGCGCTGCTTGAGGTCGGCGTTGTGCAGCAGGCCGAACTCGCGGTTGTTGACGAGCTCGTGCTCCTGCCGCTCGCGCAGCGCCTCGACCGTCAGGCGGAGCTGCTGCTCGACCTGGTCCATCGGCTCGTTGTACAGGTCGGCGACGCGGGTGTGCACGCGCAGGACCGTCTGCGCGACGCTCAGCTCGTACTCCCGTGGGGTCGCCTCGTAGTCGACGAACGTGGCCGGCAGATCGGGCTCGCCGGAGTGGCCCGAGGCGAGCTCGATCGCGGCCTCGCCGTGCCGGTTCTGGGGGAGGCGGGGGCCCGAACGGTAGCGGTCCAGATGCGACCGCAGGGCGTCCGACTGGGCCATGACGCTCGCGAACACCTGCCGGGGCAGGACCATGACCGTGCACGGGGTCGTCGCCCGGACCGTGAACTCCCACCGGTCCGCCTCGCCGAGGAGCGCCTGCTCGCCGAAGTAGTCGCCGTCGGCCAGCACCCCCAGCACGACCTCGTCGCCGTACGGCCCCTCGCCGAGCCTGGTGACCTTGCCGTGCGCGATCAGCACGATCTGGTCGGCCGGGCCGCCCGCCTCGACCACGGCGTCCCCCGGTTGGAACTCCTGCTGGACGAACCGGCCCGCGAGGGCCTGGAGGACCTCCCCGTCGTCGAAGCCCCGCAGCGCGGGAAGCTCGCACAGCTCCGCGGGGATGACCTCGACCCGGGCCCCGGTCGAGGTGAAGCTGACCCGGCCGTCGCCCACCGCGTAGCTCAGCCGGCGGTTGACCCGGTACGTGCCGCCGGACACCTGCACCCAGGGGAGCATCCGCAGCAGCCAGCGCGAGGAGATGCCCTGCATCTGCGGCACGGATTTGGTCGTCGTCGCGAGATTTCGCGCCGCCGCCGTGCCGAGGCTCGTCCGCGCGCCGTTCACGGCCGGGTCCACCGTTTCCGTCACAACCCCCACCACCATTCTTTTCCGGTTACGGCATAACGGTCCGACAGCTTTTTCGCCTGCAATTTCAGGGGCACAGGGAAATCGCCGGTGAATGTCGTTTCGGGAGAGCGAGATCGCTGAACAGCTCCGATTATGTGCGGCGGCCTTTCCGTGTGTCAATTCCGAACTTTAATTCGCTGAGCTGCCCGTATGCCAAAATCCGAAATGGCGGCGTTTCCCGGGAAAAGAGCCATCGAAATAACGCGAAATGTCGGGCGGAGGCGGTGCGTCCGGCCCCGCTCGGCACAGGGGGTTAGGGTTGGTCCCGTGGAGGAACCCGCCGGCCGGCATGGCCTGAAGGTGACGACCCTCGGCCGCACGGGCCTCGAGGTGACGCCCGTCGGACTCGGGCTGGCCGCCATCGGCCGTCCCGCGTACATCACGCTCGGCCGCGACGACGACCTGGGCGGGGACCGCGACGTGGCCGCGATGCGGGACCGGACGTGGGCGGTGCTCGACGCGGCCAGGGAGGCCGGTGTCCGGCACGTGGACGCCGCCCGCTCGTACGGCAGGGCGGAGGAGTTCCTGGCAGGCTGGCTCGCCGCGCGCGGCGTCGCCCCCGGCGAGCTCACCGTGAGCTCCAAGTGGGGGTACGAGTACGTCGGCGGCTGGCGGCTCGACGCCGAGCGCCACGAGGTGAAGGACCTGTCCGCCGAGCGGCTGCGCCGCCAGCTCGGGGAGACCAGGGCGCTGCTCGGCGACCACCTGTCGCTCTACCAGATCCACTCCGCCACGGTCGAGAGCGGCGTGTTCGACGACGAGGAGGTCCTCGACGGCTTGCGGGCGCTCCGGGCCGAGGGCGTGGCCGTCGGGCTGTCGACCACCGGCCCCCGTCAGGCGGACGCGGTGGACCGGGCGGTCGCGACGGGACTGTTCGACACCGTGCAGTCGACGTGGAATCTGCTGGAGCGCTCGGCCGGCGACGCCCTGGCCCGGGCCCACGCGGCGGGCCTCGGCGTGATCGTGAAGGAGGGCGTCGCGAACGGGCGGCTGACCGCGCGCGCCGCGCCC